>NZ_JBDFMF010000001.1:4312500-5187500 GCF_047238085.1 Peribacillus phoenicis
CGCCTCAGTGTCAGTTACAGACCAGAAAGTCGCCTTCGCCACTGGTGTTCCTCCAAATCTCTACGCATTTCACCGCTACACTTGGAATTCCACTTTCCTCTTCTGCACTCAAGTTCCCCAGTTTCCAATGACCCTCCACGGTTGAGCCGTGGGCTTTCACATCAGACTTAAGGAACCACCTGCGCGCGCTTTACGCCCAATAATTCCGGACAACGCTTGCCACCTACGTATTACCGCGGCTGCTGGCACGTAGTTAGCCGTGGCTTTCTGGTTAGGTACCGTCAAGGTACCAGCAGTTACTCTGGTACTTGTTCTTCCCTAACAACAGAACTTTACGACCCGAAGGCCTTCTTCGTTCACGCGGCGTTGCTCCGTCAGACTTTCGTCCATTGCGGAAGATTCCCTACTGCTGCCTCCCGTAGGAGTCTGGGCCGTGTCTCAGTCCCAGTGTGGCCGATCACCCTCTCAGGTCGGCTACGCATCGTCGCCTTGGTGAGCCATTACCTCACCAACTAGCTAATGCGCCGCGGGCCCATCTATAAGTGACAGCGTAAACCGTCTTTCCATCTTCTCTCATGCGAGAAAAGAACGTATCCGGTATTAGCTCCGGTTTCCCGAAGTTATCCCAGTCTTATAGGCAGGTTGCCCACGTGTTACTCACCCGTCCGCCGCTAATCTCAGGGAGCAAGCTCCCGTAGATTCGCTCGACTTGCATGTATTAGGCACGCCGCCAGCGTTCGTCCTGAGCCAGGATCAAACTCTCCGAAGAAATGTTTGACTTGCTCATTTGCTTTTTTGATAGTGTGTGCTCACTTAAAATTTAACGTTGGCGCTTTGTTTTGTTCAGTTTTCAAAGAGCAATTTCGTTGCCGTTTACTTCGTAAGCGACTTTTACATCTTATCACGTTTTCAACATTGTTGTCAACATGTTTTTTAAGTTTTTTTGTTTTGATGAAGCTGCGAAAGCTGATGTCCCGCAGCGACATGTATTAATATAACACCTATATTACTATTGGT
Organism: Peribacillus phoenicis; assembly: GCF_047238085.1. Classification (NCBI taxonomy): domain Bacteria; kingdom Bacillati; phylum Bacillota; class Bacilli; order Caryophanales; family Bacillaceae; genus Peribacillus; species Peribacillus phoenicis. Next base: position 4,313,518 of record NZ_JBDFMF010000001.1, read on the forward strand.
CAACAATAAAAATACATTTTTTTAAAAGTTTTTTGACACCCGATAAAACCGGTGATATACCTCGTGACCTTTTGTCTCCGCTTTGATGACGTCGATTACCTTCTTCTCTATCAAATATTCCAATAAAACACCTAGGTCGACTGAATAAAACTTAACTTCCGGATGCTCCATAAGCTCCGCAATCGTCCACGGATCTTCTTTCGTCCCCATTATTTCGACCAAATGCTGTGAACCTGCATTCGTCCTCGAATAAATAAGAAATTCGCTCGCAAGGAAAAGAAGCTCCAATCTTTTTTCGAGAGTTTCCTCACTGCTGATCAATTCTTTATACAACTTATAGATCTCTGGTTCCATATGCTTCACTTGGTTCCAGACCGTAACCTCCGGATAAAAGCCTTGTTCTATTATTTCCAAACGGGCCAAGTGATGCAGGGAATGAACGATATGGTTGTATGCCTCCAGATAATGGCCTTTTTCAAAGAAGCTTTTCCCATCCATGTACCTGCGAATTAACTTCGCAAACTCCATCCCCATCTTTAACTTCCTTCCATAGAAGGGGAACTCCCGGATTTCTGTTTTCAAACGGTTCAAATATTCATTCCGGTCAAAAAGAACCTTCCCGTTATATATCCAGTCAACCACTTTGCGGTTCGTACCTAATAGAAGCCATTCTTTTAACTGGTCTTCCTTTACGATATGTAAGGCTGCCTTTTTATCCCGGTAAGTGTAATGTTTTAAAAACACGGCCTCTTCGGCTTCGTCTGCAATCACAAAAAGGATGTAGTCAAATGTATCGGTAATCGGGCTATTATCATCCCTTTTTTCTACTAACAAGATTCCAAGTGTAGATTTTAAACTTGCTCGCTCTTGATAAATCGGGCGAAGGATATCTTCCATCATAAATTCCTCCAAAACCTTTTTTTTTAGATTTTCGACAAAACTCTTCAAATTCCTGCTTATGTCCCTTACCCCAAACCATCTCAATTCAAAAGTAATATGTATCCTTTATTTCTTTTTTGTTCCATCCATTGTTTATGTTATAGTTAAAGTTATATTTTAGGAGGGACAATCCATGGCTAAATATTCTAGCAAAATCAATAAAATACGCACTTTTGCTTTGAGTTTGATTTTCATCGGCTTCATCGTAATGTACCTTGGGCTTTTCTTCAAAACGCATCCTGTTGTCATGACGATTTTCATGGGGCTGGGCCTTTTATTCATAATCGCAAGTACAGGGGTTTATTTTTGGATTGGAATGCTTTCCACAAAATCGATCCAGGTTGTCTGTCCTAACTGCAGCAAACCTACAAAAATACTAGGGCGTGTAGATATTTGCATGCATTGTGAAGAACCATTGACACTTGACAAAAAGTTGGAAGGCGAAGAATTCAACGAAAAATATAACCGGAAAAGCCTGCATGACTAAAGGAATTCGGCTAGCTGAATTCCAGAAGTCTTTAACAATTGTATCATTTCTTCATAACACGAAAAAAAGTTCCAACCAAGTGGAGGAACTTTTTTTAATGCGATTCTTTTTTCGCACATTCCGTACAGTCGCCGTAGATTTCCATCCGATGGTGACTAACATTGAAACCGGTGACTTGTGCTGCGAAATGCTCGACTTCATCCAATGCAGGATAATCGAAATCCACAATTTTCCCGCAAGTTTGGCAAATTACATGATAATGATTCGTCGTCACAAAATCAAACCTTGCTGAAGAATCACCATACGTAAGTTCTTTTACCAAACCTACCTCACGGAACACACGCAGGTTGTTATAAACCGTTGCCACACTCATATTCGGAAACTTGCCTTCCAGCGCTTTATATATATCATCAGCGGTAGGGTGGGACATGGAGCTTATCAAATACTCAAGTATCGCATGGCGTTGAGGAGTTATTCTTACACCGGTATCTTTTAAGGAATCCAACGCTTCTTTTAACTGAACTTCAGACACCGTCATCCACCTCTTTTTCTCATTAAGTATGCATTCTTAAATTATAATGTTTATAAATAGTGTACCTTTTATGCGTTGAATTTGTCAATAATTCAATGGCTTAACCATTCTTTTTAAGTTTATTCATGAACACATTGAATCTTTCCCATTTTTGCATTGAGTTTAGTATCCCCTGGATAAGTCGATTACGTTGGTGAAGTCTTTTCCAGCTTTCAGGTATTCACGCATATTTTTTTCGAATATGGCAAAGGTTCTTGGTAAATATTCTCCGCTTTTACTTGAAAGATGCGGAGTGACTGTAACATTCTCCATCCTCCAAAACGGATGCCCTTTTCCTAAAGGTTCCGGATCAAATACATCCAAGATGGCATGAGATAATTCCCCGGCATCCAGCGCTTCGATCAACATTTCATCATTAATCAGGTCGCCGCGGCCAATATTCACGAATACTGCAGTTTCTTTCATTGCTTCAAAGTGTTCTTTTTGCAGAAGGCCCTTCGTTTCATCCGTACTTGGCAGGACGGATACGATATAATCGGCTCCCGGTATGGCTTCCAATAAATTATCCAGGGCATAAAGGTGATCGATGGATTCCACTGGTTTCCCGCTCCGATTCACTCCTATCATCGTCATCCCAAAGGCTTTCCCAAGACGAGCCACTTCCCCTCCAATTGCACCCACACCAATAACGAGCATCGTCTTGCCATTCAATTCCCCTACTTCAATCTTTCTATCCCACAATTCTTCCTTTTCATTCTTCATAAGCAGTTTCAATTTCTTTTCATATTGCAAAAGCATCCCTATCGTATACTCTGCCATCGGGATTTTATGAATGCCTCTTGCGTTGGTCACCAGAATTCCCCGTTCCTCTATGGCTTTAAAAGGCATTAATTCCATCCCTGCACTCATGACCATGATCCATTTCAAGTTCGCAGCTTTTTCAATGATTTCTTCAGTTAAGTCTTCACCATATGTAATTAAGATTTCCGCTTCACGAAGCGGCCCACCCGTCCATCCTTTTTGATAAATGAAGCCCAAGTCAGGAAAAGCTTCCGTCATCTTCTTTTGGATGCCTTCATTCGGAATGACAGTTGAAAGTATTAACATGTTTATCTCTCCCTTTTAATTAACATAAAAAAACACGGGCTCTATGTGTCCCGCGCAACTTTCTCTGAGGAGGTATTCCCTTAATAAAGCATATTCAGGTGTCCCCTTTTTGAGTTGGACAAAAGCCTTAGCCTTATTAAAAAAGGCTTTATTTTAAGGAATTTGGGTTTAATGCATCTAATTCAGGCAAAATGAAAACGCCATCCCTTCTGATCAGGACGTCGTCAAAGAAGATGTCACCACCCCCATATTCGGGCCGCTGAATCAAAACCATATCCCAATGAATCGATGATCGGTTTCCATTATCCGCTTCTTGATAGGCAAGTCCAAGAGCCAAGTGCAGACTCCCGCTTATTTTCTCATCGAACAGGATATCATCCATAGGTTCCAATATGTATGGATTGATTCCAATTGCAAACTCCCCGATAAATCGGGACCCTTCATCAATATTCAGAATTCGGTTCATTTCAGAGTCACGATCGGAAGTAGCTTTAATGATTTTTCCCTTTTCCAAGTTTAATTCTATGTCACTAAAGGTGAATCCTTCATAGGTTGTTGGTGTGTTGAAGGATATCCTTCCATTGAGACTATCTTTTATGGGTGCCGTAAACACTTCCCCATCCGGTAAATTCTTTTTTCCGGCACATATGACGGCCGGCATACCTTTGATGGAGAAGGTCAAATCCGTTCCTGGCGAGACGATCCTGACATTGTCAGTTCGTTCCATCAATTGTTTTAACGGTTTCAAGGCCGTCTCCATTTTCCCGTAATCCATGTTGCATACATTCAAAAGAAAATCTTCGTACCTGTCGAAGGTCATGCCGGCTTTTTGCGCTAATGCGTTGGTGGGATAATTAAGCAAGACCCAACGTCGGTTGTTTACATAGAAAAGAGTGGGGGAATTCATAGCCTCCCCTTGAAGACGGTGCCTCTCGATGGGAACATCGGTCATTCCCACATCGTTTTCCTCCCCGGTGATGATGATGACCGCATCGATATCCTTATATTTCTTCAAGGCCCATTGCGAAGAGGTGTCAAGTTGTTCCTTTACATTCCCTTGTAACAGGTGGCGGCTTATTTCATCGTCTTCGAGTTCTACATATGGGTAAGCACCCACTCTATAAATTTCATCAATCAGCTCTTTCAATAATGGTTTCGTGTTGATATGACCCCGTATGAGGATTCTCTCTTTTGGCTGTAATTGTATCGAATGATGAATCAGCCTGGCTGCAAGCTTCGTTATTCGCTCATCCTTCATCTGCCTGTCCCTTATTTTTCGAGGTCACGAAGAGTTTCAAGAGCTTCTTCGACGTGGCCTTTGACTTTTACTTTACGCCATTCTTTGACTACCTTACCAGACTTATCAATCAGGAAAGTTGAACGTTCAATGCCCATATACTCCTTGCCGAAGTTCTTTTTCAATTGCCACACATCAAATGATTCAGCCGCTTCATGATTTTCATCAGCCAGCAGCAGAAAAGGCAATCCATGTTTTTCGATGAATTTTTCATGACGTGCAGCTGGGTCTGGGCTGATTCCAATGATGACAGCGTTCATTTCCTCAAATTGCTCATTATGGTCCCGGAAATCACAGGCCTCCGTCGTGCAGCCTGGCGTCATGTCTTTTGGATAAAAATATAAAACAATATATTTCCCCTTAAAATCCGATAGGGACACCATTTCACCATTGTTTGCAGGGAGCTTGAAATCAGGTGCTTTTTCTCCAATTTTAACTGTCATATTGAACCCTCCATTTCTTTCATTATGGTAAGAGTACCCAATAATCGAAAGAAACACAACTTTCATTTATCCTTCCTATCTTTGTGCTCCAAATCAATCACCGTCCGGATCACGAACGCTGCCGGCAGTGTATAACCGATGAAAGCCTGAATCGTAGCTATCATCCTCCCCATGCCAATCGGGGCTATATCTCCATACCCTACAGAAAACATCGTCATCGCACTAAAATAAAAAGAAGTCTTCAACTGTTCATAGAAAGTGCCATCCAATCGATTGCCCATATCAAGAATCACCGAATGATTCTGAAGTTCGTATAATAAATAAATCAGTGCAAATCCAACTAATATCGTCGCATATAAATTGCCTAGCCACAGCATATCCTCCAGAGAAAACTTCTTTCCTCCCGACTCAACAAGAAATAACGTACGAATGCTCATCACCATGCAAAAAATGATTCCTGCAATCAAGATGTAGAAAGTCATCCCCCACGCCCCATTTCAAAACGCCACTTCCTCTATACATACTCCCTGTCCAAACAATATATTCTTTTTTAGGAACAGACCCTTATCACCTACACACCTAATAGCCGCATACTTTTCCTGAATCTTTTTTTCATGTTGACCCTTTTGGTCGGATATGTTAAGATTGTCTAAATTTTTATAATAGTTTTTATTTTATAAATTTTTAGCCTGCAAACAGTTATCAAGGCAGGTTTTGTCAAATTTCATATGTGGAAATAGGTTCCTAATTTTAAATTAGGATTAAAAGGGAAGTCCGGTGTAATTCCGGCACGGTCCCGCCACTGTAATGGGAGTGTTAGCGCCATCCAATATGCCACTGATCCACAGATCGGGAAGGCCCGTCGCTAATGTTAATCCCTAAGTCAGGAGACCTGCCTATTTCGACAACACTGTTTTAACCTACGGGAGATAGGGAGGTGTTAGGGACCTTATAATTTTAAGGGGCATTTTGCATGCCTCTTTATTTTAAGCATTTCTAACCATCTCTTTTGACGGTTAGGAATGCTTTTTTTATTGCTCAATTAAATGAATATAGGAGGATGGGAATATTGAAAAGCAGTAGTTTGGGTTACCCTCGAATCGGGGAAAATCGTGAATGGAAACGTACATTGGAGTCTTACTGGTCCGGTAAAATCGATGAAGCAGAATTTACGGCACAGCTAAAAGCCATCCGTTTAGGCAACTTACAAAAACAGAAGAAGCGAGGCATTGATATCATTCCTGTCAACGACTTCACTTGCTATGATCAAATGCTCGATATGTCCGTCATGTTCGGTCTTGTTCCTGAACGTTATTCAGCCTATGAAAGCGGAAGCGTCCCCCTTTCCGTTTATTATTCAATGGCTCGCGGAAACAATGATGAAGTAGCTTCCGAAATGACGAAATGGTTCAATACGAACTATCACTATATTGTCCCTGAATTAAAGGTGCCACAGCTGACGTTAACAGAAAACAAACCACTTGCAGCATATCGGGAAGCCAAGGAAAACCTAGGGATTGAAACGAAGCCCGTATTGATCGGTCCTTATACTTTCATCTCCCTTTCCAAAGGCTTCAAAAAACAAGATATCCCTGGCATCATCCTGAGCCTGCTTCCCCTATACACGCAAATCCTGCGGGAGTTGGAGCAAGAAGGCGTGAAGTGGGTTCAAATGGACGAGCCTTCACTTGTTTCATCGATTTCCAAAGAAGATATGCAAACTGTTACTTACCTCTATGAAAAACTGAATGAAGCAGCACCAAACCTGAACATCATGCTACAAACATACTTTGATGCCGTGGAACATTACCAAGAAGTCATCGAATTACAAGTCCAAGGAATCGGTCTTGATTTTGTACATGACAAAGGGAGGAATCTAAGCAACCTGGAAGCATTCGGCTTCCCGAAGGACAAAGTGCTTGCTGCAGGTGTGATTGACGGAAAAAACATTTGGCTTTCTGATTTATCGAAAAAAATCCAATTGATCGAGACTCTTAAGACAATTGTAGCCGAAGACCAAATCTGGCTTCAGCCCTCTTGTTCCCTGCTTCATGTCCCGGTGACAGTTCGTAATGAAACCGCCCTTTCAAAAGAAGCGAAAGAGGCACTCGCTTTCGCTGATGAGAAACTTGAGGAAATCACACTCTTGGTCAAAGGGAATAATCAAGGCTTTGAAGCAATTGCCGAAAAAGTCGATGCCAATAAATTCACGCTTCAAACTTTAGCAAGTTCAAATGCCCGGAATCACGGAACTGTACAAGCCAATGTCGAAAAGGTTAAAACCAGGACCGCCGCCCGTCAGCTTCCATTTAAGGAACGTTACCAAAAACAACAGGAATTTTTCAAATTGCCTTTTCTCCCTTCGACTACGATCGGCAGCTTTCCGCAAACATTTGAAGTTAAACAAGCACGCGGGAAATTCAAAAGAGGAGAATGGACCGCTTCGCAATATGAAATATTCGTTAACGAAGAAATTGGCAGATGGATTGAAATCCAAGAAGAAATCGGTTTGGATGTCCTTGTTCACGGGGAATTCGAACGGACGGATATGGTTGAATACTTCGGCCATAAGTTAGGCGGATTCGTCTTTTTAGAAAAGGGTTGGGTACAATCCTATGGATCCCGCTGTGTGAAACCACCAGTCATCTACGGCGACATCCATTTCATCGAACCGATGACAGTCAGAGAAAGTGTATATGCACAATCACTGACGAAGAAGACGGTAAAGGGAATGCTTACAGGTCCTGTTACGATTTTGAACTGGTCATTTGTTCGTGATGATATTTCCAGGGAGAATGTTTGCTATCAGCTGGCGCTCGCTTTGGAAAAAGAAGTCATTGCATTGGAATCCGCTGGAATCAAAATGATTCAGGTTGATGAGCCTGCACTTAGAGAAGGTCTGCCATTGAAAAGAAGCGATCGCGACGAGTATTTGAACTGGGCTGTGAATTCGTTCTTGATATCCACATCAAGCGTGGAGGATACAACCCAAATTCATACGCATATGTGCTATTGCGACTTCAACAGTTTCATGGATGTCATCTCCTCCCTGGATGCCGATGTAATTTCCATCGAAACATCCCGTAGCCATGGGGAGCTTGCTTCCGCATTCGAGGAAAAAACGTATGAAAAAGGCATTGGTCTGGGTGTGTATGATATTCATAGCCCGCGTGTGCCGGCAGTGGAAGAAATGGTAGATATGATTGAACGTGGGATCAAGGTATTGGATAAAGACCAGTTTTGGATCAATCCCGACTGCGGACTGAAAACAAGGGGTATCCCGGAAACCGTCGCTTCCTTGAAAAACATGGTCGAAGCAGCAAAAATCGTCCGTGAAAACCTTTTAGCAAAAACAACAGGCAAATGATTGAAAAGAACGTTGCCCATCCAATACAGCAGTCCCGGACTTTTTTAACCGACCTTGTTTTTCCACCGGATACAAATCATCACAATACCATCTTTGGCGGTAAAGTAATGGCCTATGTTGATAAAATAGCCTGCATTTCAGCTATGCGCCATTGTCGAAAACCCGTTGTGACTGCTTCAAGCGACTCTTTTGATTTTTTGGCCCCCATCAAGACGGGGGATGCGATCAACCTTGAAGCTTATGTTACCTGTGCCCATCGCACATCAATGGAGGTATTCGTGAAAGTGGAGCGCGAGAACCTATTAACAGGTGAGAAACAGCTTACGGCCCGTGCTTTTTTAACGATGCTGGCCATTGATGAAGACGGTAAGCCGACAAACGTACCACAGGTCATTCCGGAAACCGAAGAGGAAAAGCAGCAATATGTTCAAGCACAAGCAAGATATATTGAAAGAAAGAATAAACGCAACTAAACAAAAACCCCTTCAACATGAATGCTGTTGAAGGGGTTAATAAACAACAATTTCAAACTTTTATATAAAGCCATTACTTATAATTTTAGGAGTGGTTGTTTCTTGAAAATATTTAAAAGGTAACTGAAAGGTAACATTCGTATTTCCCTTCAAAGAGGAAAACCCCAGTCTATATCAAGTGTATTAAGCAATTCTCCCCCAACTTTGATATCACCTTTTCTGATATACCAATACGCAATGTTGTGTACGTCTGATGGATCATTAATTTCAAAATTCAGATATTCTGAGTAATAACCCATCATAATATTTACAAAATCCAAACTATTTTTTAAATACCTTCTCACCAAGTCACACCTTGAACTAGTTGCCAATGTTAAAGCTCTTTCATAAAATAAAAACAAACACACCAATCAAAGTATCTAAAACAATGATCAATGTATTATTAGTTTTTGTTCTCATTCTTTCCCAATAATAAAAAGCACTTAACCCTAAATGGTCGAGTGCTTTTTCTATGTATATAGTTGTTTTTACGAAACAAAAGCCACCGACTAAGGTGACCAAATGTTCATTCTTCATTATTATTCATTTAAAAATTCAAGAAACTCACTAGAACTAATAACTCGGAATGAGTATGTACTGTCCACATCAAACATTCCACTTTTGAAATCATTAGAAATCAGGAAATCTGAATCTTTATATCCTATTGCACAATGAACAAACATAAGATCAGTCTTGTCCTTTACTTCAGGTATGTCTTCCATACCCACAGTATTTACAGAGCTACCATATAAAAATAATTTAGCTACACCTTCAATTAGTGCAATTTGTTTTTTCTTATCAGAACTCAAATATTGTCTAGCAAAGTTTTTTGTAACATACATTAATTCACCAATGCTATCTTGCGAAAAAGCTAAATAGATTTTCCTATTCTTCACTAAGTCTAATATTTCTTGACATTCACTATCGTTAAAAAACCAGGCTTTAATAAATACATTTGTATCGATTACTGTTTTATAAATTTTTTCACTCATCTTCTTTTATAGTCCAGTGCCTTCTCAATTTCTTCTTTAGATAGATTATTTTTATTGACCGTCTCACTAATAATTGATTTGATTTCATCCATAAAATCTAGAGTTTCTACATCTTCTTGGATTAAAGCAGCCATATTTTTCTTCTCCTTTTTCTGCATATTTACCACCTCCAGAAAAAAATATATGGGGGTATTAGTATATGCATTATTTACCCGAATTATACCATCACTAACCAAATTTTAACAAGGAATAAATAACATTTAGGTAAGCCATGCTTTTCAATTTTTACTATGTACTATCTTTTCAACCATCACCATGTCTTCATCAGATAACACTCCATTTTCTTTTGCATTGTTATATTTACAGCCATGTAACTGAATTAATGGAAAAAGAAGTCTTATCTAAACTCGAAGATATAAAAAAACCCACCAATTGAGGTGAGCTAAAAAAGGTAACGAAAAAGGTAACGAACCTTATATAATTTGGCGATTTTATATGACAGCACATATTATACAAACCCTATTAAATCAACATATATGATATGCGTCGTTACCTTAAAGTATTACTTTTCAACATGAATGCTGTTGAAGGGGTTTCTTTCAGTTCCCTGCCCCGCGGTACCTCTTCACTCCCTGATTCCATATGAATACGGATATCACGAAAAAGGCTACCCCAATTACAGGTGTGGCAAATGCATATGCATACCACTCTTCTTTTCTAAGGAAATAAGATGCCGGATAGACACCAACAAACGCGAATGGCAGCACCCATGTAAGGACAAAACGAATGACCTTATTATAAATATCAACAGGATAGCGCCCATAGTTCCCGATATTGTACATCATTGGCATGATGGAGGTTTTCGCATCCGACCAGAAACCAATGCTTGCTATCGCAACGAATATGGCTGCATAAGCAAGGGCCCCGCCTATAGCAAAAATGATGAAAAGAATCGGATCATACCACGCAAGCTGCAGATCCAATGAAATCCCCGAATAGAATATAATGATCAAACCGGTCACAACACCAAATAACGCTTCAAGCTCGATTCTTTCTAAAATGACTTGAAACAGGCTATGTATCGGTCTTGTTAATATCCGGTCCATTTCACCTTTGACGATATAACGGTCATTAAAATCCCAGATGTTGAAAAAGGCTGAAAAAAGGGCGAATGGGATAAGGAAAAATCCATAAATGAATATGATTTCTTCACGGCTCCATCCGCTTAAAAATTGCGTATGTCCAAAAACGACTAAGATAAATACTAGATTCACGACCTGATTCAGCAGGTCAGATAGGATTTCCATGAAGAAATCGGCTCGATATTGCAGTCTTGTTTTCATATATTGACTCACATATTGAAAAAACATCGATACATAAAACATCCCGTCAACCTCCTTGAATAATCAGCTGTTTTTTTGCGACTATCCATAAAAGCTGAATCGGTATTATGAGAATGATGCACCAAATTAACTGCTGTAAAAGCGCCATGCCAATTTCGCCTGAACTGTACCCATTCGTAAAAATCATGCTTGGTACATAGCTGATCCCTTGAAAGGGTAAATATTTCATCACTTCCTGCGCCCATATAGGATAGAAACTGATGGGCAGCAGCAGACCGGAAAATAAATCAATGATAACCCTTTTAGCGCGGATTAATCCGGCATTATTATATAAGAAAAAGGTGGTGATTCCCGTCAATAAGTTGATTTGTGTATTGATGATGAAGCTGAACAGCAAGGAAATGCCGAACATCCCCCACGTAGCCGGCTCGTGCGGCAATTCGATAGGAAAAATGAAAGCTACCAGCAGCATCCCCGGAATCGAGAAGAAGAAGAAACGGAATATCCCTTCCCCAAGCCCTTGCATCGTTTTCATGCCTAAATAGTTATAAGGCCTTATCATTTCAATGGCAACCTTGCCGTCTTTAATCTCAGTGGCGATTTCGCGGTCAATATTATTGAAATAAAAAGCGCGCGCCATCCATGCAACCGCGACATAGGTTGTCATCTGCATGCTTGAAAGTCCTTCGATGGAGCTTTTTTCTCCATATATCGCATTCCATAAGAAATAATAAGCACCGATATTAATGCTATAAATTAAAATGCCGGTATAATAATCCGTTCGATACGCAAGCATCATTAAAAAACGCATGCGGATCATGGCAAGATACTTCCCCATGGCCCTCCCCCTTCTTGATAGACACGTTGTTTCTTAATGATAAGAGAGTCAGACAGTGCCTTCTTCGTAAATATTGCGAACGATCTCTTCAATGGACGTTTCATGGATTTTGATGTCTTTTATTTTAAAATGAGATACGACAGCTGAAACAAGCTGTGAAATATGATCACTTTCTTCTTTCAACAAGGCAATGTAAGTTTGATTTTTCTCATCATAAACCCAGTTAGCGGTAAATGGGAGCGCTAATGATTGTAATTCCTTCAATGCGATCGGCTCGATGAATTGAAAATGGATCTGTTTTTCCTCAGCCCAGTTATCTTTCAAACTCTGCAATTCCCCATCATAGATGATTTGTCCTTCATCAAGCATGATTACACGCTCACATAATGCTTCAATATCTCCTAAATCATGTGTAGTCAAAAGGATTGTCGTATTATATTTCTCATTGATTTCTTTCAGGAACTCACGAATCTTCATTTTCACGAGCACATCAAGTCCAATTGTCGGCTCATCCAGGAACAGCAAAGGCGGATTGTGGATCAAGGCTGCCGCAAGCTCGCAGCGCATTCGCTGACCAAGCGAGAGTTTACGCACTGGTTTGTCCAGCAAAGGGCCGATATCAAGCGTCTTGATGACATGTTCCATATGATCGTCATATTGTTCATCCGTTACCTTATAGACCTTTTTTAACAGCCTAAACGATTCTTGAACTGCAATATCCCACCAAAGCTGTGAGCGCTGACCGAATACGACTCCGATTGTCTGAGTGAACTTTTCCCTTTCTTTATGCGGATTCATACCATTGACCGTGATTTCACCTGCTGTCGGTTCCAAAATACCTGTCAGCATTTTGATCGTGGTCGATTTCCCTGCACCATTTTCCCCGATATAAGCTACCATCTCACCCTTTTTTACAGTAAAATTGATATCATTGACGGCAGGGACGACCTTATAATTTCTGGTAAGTAAATCCCGGAAGGCACCCTTTAGCCCTGAACGGCTTGATGCCGACTTAAATTCCTTCCGAAGCTGTTTCACTTGAATTGCATCACTCATCCTGTTACATCCTCCGTAATCTCTTGTCCTAATGAATTAGTTTATCCAAACCAACCTTTTTAGACAATAAAAATGCTTGGATGCCATATACCATTTTCAGGGAGGAAATGGCCGTTGTACCAGATACATATATAAAGGAGACGAGTATGCTATGAATATCAAAAAATTATTACTATCCCAAATTGAAAAGGTCGTTTTCGACCTTCGATATGACTTCCTTTATGAAGATGAGTACGGTGAATTATTATGCCAGGTCATCAAAAGGGATTCCAGCGGGTCGATCGAAAGCACACCCATCAGTTTCCACCTTCGCATTAATGAAGAGAAAGGAACCGGGCAGCTAATCTATTACCAAGCCCAGGGCGAAATGAACCGCCAATCCTTCGACATCGAAAACCCTGACACCATCTTGGCCATTCTTACTTTCATAACAGGAGTTATGAAATCCGACTCTATTTCGCAAACAAAATGAAGGCCCGGAACCCTGATGCTTATAGGGCTTCAGCGCTTCCACCAGTGAATGAATCACATTTCCCGGCCTTCGACCCCAGATTTACGGACGGAAAAGTGCTATGATTAAGGGGAAATATGTTTATATATTTAGGAGGTTTTAAGATTGGATTTTAGTAATTCGGAGCTTTTACATAAAGAGGCATTGGAACATATCGTTGGCGGGGTTAACAGCCCATCCCGTTCTTACAAAGCTGTAGGCGGCGGTTCACCTGTGGCGATGGATCATGCCAAAGGTGCTTATTTCTGGGATGTTGATGGCAATAAATATATCGATTACTTAGCTGCATATGGCCCGATCATCACAGGTCATGCGCATCCACATATTACGGAGGCGATTGTTAAAGCAGCAGAAACGGGCGTTTTATACGGCACACCGACCAAACATGAAGTCAAATTTGCCAAAATGTTGAAAGAAGCCATACCATCCATGGATAAAGTCCGCTTCACCAATTCAGGAACCGAGTCCGTCATGTCCACCATCCGCGTTGCCCGCGCTTACACAGGACGCGATAAGATCATCAAGTTTGCAGGCTGTTACCATGGACACTCCGACCTTGTTCTCGTCGCTGCAGGCTCCGGCCCGTCCACTTTAGGTACACCGGACTCTGCCGGCGTTCCCAAAAGCATCGCACAAGAAGTCATCACGGTACCTTTCAATGATATTGAGCCATTTAAAGAAGCACTGGATAAATGGGGCAATGAAATTGCTGGCGTGCTGGTTGAACCGATCGTCGGCAACTTCGGAATCGTGGAACCAAGCCCCGGCTTTTTGGAAGAAGTCATTTCATTATCTCACGAAGCCGGATCACTAGTCATTTTCGACGAGGTCATCACAGCGTTCCGCTTCATGTACGGAGGGGCACAGGACTTTTTGGGAATTCAACCCGATTTGACCGCGCTTGGAAAAATCATCGGGGGCGGGCTTCCTATTGGTGCCTATGGCGGTAAAAAAGAGATCATGGATTCTGTGGCACCGCTGGGACCAGCCTATCAAGCGGGTACGATGGCAGGAAATCCGGCTTCCATGCTTTCCGGGATAGCTTGCTTAGAAGTACTTAAAGAAGAGGGGCTGTATGACGAGCTGGACCGGCTGGGGAAAATCCTTGAAGAAGGTATCCTGAAAGCAGCCCGCCAATATAATGTACCGATCACCATCAACCGCCTTAAAGGAGCGTTGACGATCTATTTCACGACAGAAAAAATTGAAAACTATGAGCAGGCGGAAAATACGGATGGCGAAATGTTCGCTAAGTTCTTCAAGCTCATGCTCAACCAGGGAATCAATTTGGCACCGTCCAAATACGAAGCCTGGTTCTTGACAATTGCTCACACGGATGATGATATCGCTTATACTTTAAAAGCGGTTGAACATGCATTCAAAAACCTAATATAATAAATCGAATCAGCATAATTATGCATTTTTTATACACCCTCAGGATGTTCATCAATCTTGAGGGTTTCTTATTTCCCTGTAATAAATCTTTAATATTGGCATTTGAAGCCACTCCTTACAAAAATCCCACCAATTACAGCATCCATTCCATTGTATAAAAAATTGATTTCTGAATATTTAAATGATATGATATGGATACATTTATACACTTTCTTTCAATCTATCAAAACTTGGACTATTGTTCGGGTTTACTAATATTTCCCCCATTAAACACATGCTACAGGAGGTGAAAGGCAGAGAATAAGGGTAACCTTATTCAAGCCACATATATGACCCAACAATGGACACCTGCTACATTCAAAGAATTTCACAAGGAAGAACATGATGCCTGCGGTATCGTGTCCTGCATCGAAAAAAAGAAGATCCCTACTAACGAAAACATCTTTGCCTGTATCGACGCCCTGGTTAAAATGAACCATCGCTGCGGCTTCATCAATGGTGAGGGCGATGGCGCCGGCATCCATATCGATATTCCCCGGGCTCTTTGGAAAAAGAAGCTTGAAGCGGTAAATGTCGATCCAAGCATCGTCGATCAAGATTCCTTCATAGTCGGCCATTTATTTTTAAGCAAAAAAACAGAAGCTAACGACTTAAAAATCGAAGTCAAGGAGAAACTGCTCCAACATGGTCTCTCATTGATATTCGAAACGGATAAAGCCTACCGTTCCGAGGCATTGGGACCGATTGCCATTCAAGAAGACCCAGTGTTCTGGCAATTTGCCTGTTCCTCCACCATCAATAACAACCAGGAGCTTTCAAATGTTCTTTTTGAGCTGACTTCCGACATCGAAAAAAGTGATTTCATCCATGTTGCATCTTTAAGCCAGCATCATGCGGTATACAAAGTGATGGGTGCTGGAGATACACTCCCTGCCTATTATCTTGATCTTGCCGACCCTTTGGCTGCCTCCACCATGACACTGGGGCATAATCGTTTTTCAACCAATACTCTATCAAGCTTCTTCCGGGTCCAGCCTTTCAGTGTACTTGGTCATAATGGCGAAATCAATACCATCGCCAAATTGCGTGATGAAGCGAAAATGATCGGAGTTCCCATCGCTAAAGATGGAAGCGACTCACAGGATTTAAACAAAACGATCGAAACTTTCATCTGCCGTCATGGCTACTCTTTATTTGAAGCTGTCGATCTTATGTTCCCGCCAATCATTAATGAAATCAAGGAATATCCCGAGCACTTACAAGACTTATATACGTATTTAAGGGAAGCATGGGGTCATTTTGCACAAGGTCCGGCAGGCATCATCTCCCGTTTCGGCGATGAAGCCGTGTTCTCAGTCGACTCTTTAGGCTTGCGCCCACTATGGAATATTGAAACGGAATCATCTTATATGTTCACTTCCGAACCAGGAATCATCCCTTCCAGTGAATATACCGGAGATCCGAAACCGATGGGGCCAGGGGAAAAAATCGGTTTGAAATGGAACGGCGACCGTATTGAATTGTACACTTACAAGGATTACCAGGATAAAGTATTTGAACTCTTCAATGATCGTTTCGTCCTTTCCAATGACCGAGTCCGCTTACAGCCCCAAGTGTTTGAAAAGGTTGTCTCCATGACAAATACGCAAGCCATTCATAATGGTCAGTATAAAGCCTTTGGGTGGGAAAGGGAGCATGTCCAATTAGTGGAACAGATGGCCGAAAAAGGCGCCGAGCCCATTCGTTCACTTGGTCATGATGCGCCACTCGCAGCACTTAATCCCCAACGGACCAACATTGCTGATTTCATTAAGGAAAGTGTGGCCGTTGTAACCAACCCTGCGATCGACCGAGACCGGGAAACCGAGCACTTCTCAACAAGAACGATCATCGGAAAACGTCCTTCCCTTTTCGAAGCGAATAAGGCAGGAAAGGTTACGGAGCTGCTGACTCCCTTATTGATTGAAGGGTCAACGGGTTATGAGTGCTCATCTATCGTATCGCAGCCAAGCTATGATCAGTTCATTAAATATAACCAAGATCAAAAACTCGTGCACTTCATTTCAAGCACGTTCAAAGAGGATGAAAACATCACGGATGCCTTGACCAGGATTACGGATCAAAGTGTCAATGCAGTGGATGAAGGAAAAACGCTGCTCGTTCTGGATGATGCCCTTGCCCATCAAAACGGCAACCTTTGGCTTGATCCCCACCTTGTCACTTCAGCCGTCGATCAAGCGTTGGTCCGCACAGGCAAGCGCCGTGATTGTTCCATCCTTTTACGTTCAGCATCGCTAAGGTCACTGCATGATATCATCGTTTCTTATGGTCTTGGGGCCAACTTAATCAGCCCCTATTATATGTTCCTTTCCTTATCTTCGGATGACCTCAAGGGGGTTACCAATCTATATAACTCCTTGACGAAAGGTCTTGAGAAAGTCATCTCCACCATTGGCATTCATGAGCTGCGCGGCTATGGAAGACTTTTCTCAAGCATCGGTTTACATGAGGAAATCGCGAAATATTTAAATGTGGCTAACTTCTTCGGATCCAATGATCTGGACTATAATTTTGATAAAATCAAGGCAGATGCCATCCAGCGTGCAGAAGATTACGGCAATGAAAAAGAACGAATGGGCAAAACCTTCCATTTGTTCCCAAGGATTTGGAAGTCTATCGGGGAAGTTGCTTCAACCGGGGACTATGATGCTTATCGCGAAAAGATCACCGAACAGGAAGAATCCAATCCTACGACGATCCGCCACTTGACATCTTTAAAAACTTCAGATGCTTCCATCCCTTCTGAAGAAGTCAGTCTTTCGGTCGGCGAACAGGAATTGCCGTTCGTCATAGCCTCCATGTCTTTTGGGTCACAAAATGAGATTGCTTTCCGGGCCTATGCAGAAGCTGCCGAGAGGTTAGGCATGATCAGCATGAATGGTGAAGGCGGGGAAATAAAGGATATGCTTGGCAAGTACCCGAAATCCCGCGGACAGCAAATCGCTTCCGGCCGTTTCGGTGTCAATGCAGAACTATTGAACTCTTCAAATCTATTGGAAATTAAAATTGGGCAAGGGGCAAAACCTGGTGAAGGCGGTCACCTTCCAGGTTCCAAGGTCACAGCGAAAATCGCAGAAGCCCGAAATGCAACAATCGGTTCCGATTTGATCTCCCCTTCCAATAATCATGATATATACTCAATTGAAGATTTGGCCCAAATGATCCATGAGCTAAAAACGGCAAACGACAAGGCAAAAGTTGCCGTCAAAGTACCAGTCGTTCCAAACATTGGTACGATTGCTGTCGGCGTCGCAAAAGCGGGGGCCGATATCATAACGCTTTCCGGTTTTGATGGCGGAACGGGTGCTGCCAGGATCCATGCACTCGCACATGTCGGTCTGCCAGTAGAGATAGGTGTGAAAGCCGCCCATAATGCGCTGCTTGAGTCAGGTATCAGACAGAATGTTGAAATTTGGGCAGACGGTGGGTTAAAAAGCTCAATGGATGTATTGAAGGTAATGCTGCTTGGTGCAAACCGTGTAGGTTTTGGAACCCTTTCGATGATTGCCGTCGGCTGTACAACGTGCCGCGGATGTCATCTTGATACTTGCCATGTGGGCATCGCCACACAAATTGAATCGGAAGCACAGGCGAAGGAACACGGGCTGCGCCGTTTTGTTCCACGAAAATTTGATTTAGCCGTTCAGGGATTAACGAATATGTTCAGTGCATTTGCAAAAGAACTCAAATCTTTGACCGGATCACTTGGGGTGAAGAATCTTCAGGATATCGTCGGACGTTCTGATTTACTGCAACAAGTTAAAGGTCAACAATCATTGGATTTAACCTATTTATTGAAAAACTTGGATATAACACCGTTCTCACATAAGGAAACTGCGGCGTATCTGAATGAAGGCTCCATGCAGGTAGCCGTTGGCGCTGAATATCTAGATTCGCATGTAGATGATCTGCAGCAATCCCGTAGCTATAGCTCGATCACTTCCGAGCAGCGTGTACTCGGCAGCAGGGTGTCCTGTCACCGTGTTAGGGGCAGATTGGACGGATCATACAAAAAACTTCCCCCCGTCCACCTATCCTACCAGGATGGTTCCATCCCGGGTAATGGACTCGGGGCATACAATACGGAGGGAATTTCAATCAGCGTGAATGGCGGTGCCCAGGATGGTATCGGCAAAACATCGATTGGCGGTAATATTGCCATCTTTAAATCTCCAGGAAAAGATGGAAAGTTCTACAATGGCTCTGTAGGCAAGGGATTTGGTTACGGTGCACAGCATGGTCTTCTCATTGCCCAAGGTGATGCCGATGCCAGGGCAGGAATCCGGCTTTCCGGAGCGGATATAATCATTGGAGGATTATTGAAACAACCGCTTCCTAAAAAGGAAACCGGCAATATTGCGGTAACTTCCAATATTAAGGGATTCGCTTTTGAATACATGACAAATGGAAGAGGTTTGGTTCTGGGAGATCCCGGTCCATGGATTTGCGCAGGGATGACAGGCGGTGTCGTTTATTTACGGCAACAGCCTGAATCTGGATTAACCAAAGAGGTCATTAAGAAGCGGGTTGCGAAAGGTGCAAAGATTTCCATTGAGCCCCTATCCGCAAGAGGCCTGCAGGATGTGGCCGAACTTCTGGGCAAATACACGGCCCTCTTGAAAGATCATGGCCAAACCGAAGAAGCGGCCTCTTTAGAGGCCCTGCTACAAAATCCTGAAGAGCACTTCCTTCAGGTCGTTCCAGTTAAAGAACAGGCGGATCCTGCTGTTTCCACGGAGTGATGCCGAAAATATATATTAATAAAGGCTGATGCTCTTTAATGCGAGCATCAGCCTTTTCCAGTCATATACCTCTGGAATGTCTTCAAACGATGGAAAAACAAACTTGAAAGCAATCAAGAAATTGCCTATCGTTTCTTTATATATTAAACTTGATTTTAGCTATTGTAACTCTTAGGAAAATCCTGTATATTACTTTTTGTTTACATCTTCTTATTTTCGTGTAAAGTACTAACAAATAAGTTAGAATACAACTTTAAGCAAAAGCCTATATATAAATAGAGCCACTTATCCATTACAATACAAAGAAAGGATTAACCCATATATGAAGTTTGGTGCCCGCATTCTCAAAACAGGAATAGCAATCGTTTTAGCGCTTTATCTCTCGGAACTGCTTAACCTTCCTGCTCCTGTCCTTTCTGGGATTGCTGCAATTTTTGCAATACAGCCGACCATTTACCGTTCATATCAAACGGTGCTGGAGCAAATTCAAGGAAATATCATTGGCGCATTGGTTGCTGTCTCCTTCGTTTTGTTGTTCGGAAATGATATTTTTATGATCGGTCTTGCCGTAATGGTTGTCATAACCATCAATTTAAAATTGAAAATGGATAAAACGATCGTCCTTTCCATCGTGACGGTCATCGCCATCATGGAAAGCCAGGAAGGGGAATTCCTGAATTTTGCCTTTATTCGTCTCTCATCCGTTTTGCTTGGAATCGTTTCTTCGTTTATCGTGAATCTAGTTTTCATTCCTCCAAAATATGAAGCAAAGCTTTATACACGCATTACAGATGTAACCGAAGACATCTTGAAATGGATTAGAATCAGCACAAGACATGCTACAGAACACACTTTATTAAAAAAAGACATCAGCCGATTGAAGGCGGAGTTACTCGATCTGGAACATATCTATTCCATGTACAAAGAGGAACGGGAATATTTCAAGAAAAACAGTGTAGCTAAAGCAAGAAAGCTTGTCGTTTATCGGCAAATGATCATAACGACAAAAAAAGCGTTTGAAACCTTGAAGAGAATTCATAAGTTCGAGAATGAAGTATATCAAATGCCTGAGGATTTCCAACGGAGCATCTTACAGCAGCTTGATTCCTTGATCCGCAAGCATGAACAGTTGATATTACTGCATATCGAAAAAATCAAGTCAATCGAGGAGATTGAAGATTGGGACCAGGATTGTTTAAGTCGTAAAGAGCTGCTCGCCCATTTTTTCGAACAGCAGAATCAAGTGGACGAAATGCATGATAACCTAGGCCATCTCTCTGCCCGCCTTGTACCATTGATTTCTGCGGTCATAGAATATGACGAGCAATTGGAACATCTTGAAAAGCTGATTGTCAGCTTCCAGTCCTTCCATAAGGAAGATAACGAAATATCTGTCCACTATGAAGAAGATTAAAAAAGACGGTTCCCAGGAACCGTCTTTTTTCGTCTCTATTTAGAGCATGCCCCTCATTCAATCATCCAAAAGGTTCTTATCTGCCGCCTTTTCAATCGTATCCAATTTCTTCAAAAGATCCTGCAGCTCATCTTCTGAGAATGAATTAAAGTTCTTGCCCATCAATTGGTTATGCTCCGCAAGGACTCTCCCCAAAATCGCTTCCCCTGCCTCTTTCAATTCAAGGTTGATGACCCTGCGATCCTTATCAGAAGGCTGCCTTTTTACATAATCCATTTCGACCAACTTATCTACAAATACGGTAATCGCACTTGGCTTAACGGTTAAGAAGTCAGCCAGCTGGGTCGATTTGATCGACCCCTCTTTTTTCAATATCAATAATATGAAAAACTGAGGCGATGTTAATCCATAAGGCTGAAGATTTTTTGCTACGATGGCCCTAAGCTTCTTCCTAATCCGAAAAATCTGCATTTCTATACTATTAGTTACTTCCCATTTAAATTCCAGCCTTCTCACTCCTTATATAGGACAATCCTACCTCTTAAATTTAATTAAATGGCATTCCAATGTCAACTTTACTTTCCATATATCCTTAAAACTAAAAAAAATTCAAATTTTTACTATTTCGCTGTATTTATTTCCCACCATTTTTCCGAATAAATTACATGACAAAAAATAATTAAACTGGTAAACTCTTTACTTAATAATATTAATACTTATAAAAGTTAATATTTATTTAATTTAACAAATAAACATTAGAATAGGAGGCGTTGTCATTTCTGGCTAGTGAACAGTATCGAAAAAAGGAATACATCATCAATATTTTTTGGAGGCGAAACAAGTGAATAGAGGACGTTTAGTTTTAATCAATGTCATTGGTTTGGTTATTATCATAGCGGTATTAGCCGGTGGGGCTTATTACTATTATGAAAGCACGAATTTCATTAAAACGGATGAAGCGAAGGTTTCAGGAGAGCTATATACCATCGTTGCCCCCGCTGCCGGTAAATTAGCAGATTGGGACTTACATGAAGGAGACAGTGTAAGTAAGGATGACAATGTTGCCAATGTAACCACTTTAGATGGAAAAGAAGCTGTAAAAACCGCAGCACAGGGTACTATCGTTAAAACACAAGTGCATGATGAGCAGCTTGTTCAAGCGGGTCAAACGCTGGCTCAGACCATCAATATGGATGATCTGTCCATAACGGCTAATATTGAAGAAAATAAATTAAAGGATATCGAAAAAGGTGACAGCGTAGATATTATCATCGATGGAGATCCCGATACTGTCTTCGAAGGTACATTGGAACAGATCGGTTATGCTACAACGTCCGTCTTTTCAGTGATGGGCAATCAAAACAGCAGCGGAAACTATACGAAAGTCACTCAAAAAGTACCAGTTAAAATTTCCATCAAAGCACCATCCGATAAAGTTCTGCCTGGAATGAACGCAGAAGTGAAAATTTCAACTAAATAAAATGGCTACACAGTTATACAGAAAGGAGGCTTTTCTTTAAATGGCTTCTCAAACCATCACAGTAAATGAAAACAAGGGAATGAAGCAGTTTGCCCCCATGTTAATTATCTTAATGCTAGGTTTGTTCATGGTCATTTTGAATCAAACCCTGCTTAGTGTCGCCATGCCCAGGATGATGGCAGAATTCAATGTAGCTGCGACTACGATTCAATGGTTATCAACTGGATTCATGCTCGTGAATGGAGCCTTGATCCCACTGTCCGCTTTTTTAATTGAACGGTTTGGCACGCGCATTTTATTCCTTGCTGCCATGTTTTTATTCACCGTCGGGACATTCATCTGCGGCATCGCACCCAATTTCCCAGTCATCCTTACAGGCCGGCTGATTCAGGCGGCTGGCGGCGGGATCCTGCAGCCATTGGTCATGACGATCATTCTTTTCATCTTCCCTCCGGAAATGCGCGGGAAAGGCATGGGAATCTTTGGACTTGCCATTATGTTTGCCCCTGCAATCGGCCCGACTTTATCTGGTTGGGTCATTCAGGAATATAGCTGGCGGGTCATGTTCTACGCAATGGTGCCATTAGGCATGATAGTCATGACACTCGCCTTTTTAAGTATGCGTAATGTAGCAGAACCAAAGAAAATCAAATTGGATTTGTTGGGTGCGTCTCTTTCCTTGCTGGGAGTTGCTTCCTTACTATACGGTGTCAGTGAAGCGGGTTCCAAAGGCTGGACGGATCCCATCGTTCTGGGAACGATCATCATCGGGCTGATCCTTTTGACGCTTTTTGTGGTTCAACAGCTTAAATCGGAAACACCTATGCTCGACTTCCGTGTATTTAAGTATGACATGTTCGTATTATCGAATATCATTTCCGCCATCGTCACAGTTGCCATGTTTACCGGGATATTCTTATTGCCTATATATTTGCAGACATTAAGAGGCTTCACACCAGTTCAATCCGGCCTATTGATGTTACCCGGAGCCCTTGTGATGATGGTGATGTCACCCATTTCAGGAGCATTATTTGACAAAATCGGACCTCGTCCATTAGCACTAATTGGTTTAGCGATTACTGCCGTCACAACCTTTGAGTTCGCTAAATTGACTACGGAAACTACCTATTCGACTTTGGTCATCATCTATGCCATCCGCGCACTTGGAATGTCTTTACTGATGATGCCGATCATGACTGCTGGGATGAATCAGCTTCCTAAGCATTTGAATACACATGGTACGGCAATGAGCAATACGCTGAAACAAGTGACCGGAGCCATTGGTACGAGCTTCGTGACGACCATTTATACAACCCGTGCATCTTTCCATGGAACTGCTTTAGGAACGGAAATGAGTACGAGTGATTCCGGTTTTGTTCAGAATTTCCAAACAATCGTTCAATCCATCATGAGTTCGATGAATCAAACTAGTGAACAGGCACAGGAAACTGCCATGTCCCTGATTTCTTCACAAATCCAGGGTCAAGCAAATGTGATGGGAATCAATGATGCATTCTTTTGGGCAACAGGCTTCGCAATTGCCGGTATCGTTCTTTCCCTGTTTTTGCGTGACGTTCGGAAGGACAAAGCAATGAAAAAAGCTAAACAAGAACATTTGGATGTACCTTTGCTTCCTTCACCAGTAAAAAAATCGGTTTAATTAATGGGGGAATAAAAATGAAGATCTATGTTGTTTACGACAGTGAAGGCAACCATACGAAAGCACTTGCCGAATCAATAGCTCAAGGGGCCGCCGCGGTCCCTGGCGCTGAGGTTCTCATTGACCATGTGAACGAGGCGGATGTTTATAAGCTCCAAGAAATGGATGCCATCATTTGGGGCTGTCCCGGTCATTTCGGCACCATCAGTTCGAGTTTGAAAACATGGATCGATAAACTTGGGTATCTATGGGCGGAAGGTGCGCTGATCAATAAAGTGGGTGCTGTGTTCTGTACGACGGCCACCGTACATGGCGGACTCGAGGCTACCATGCTGAACTTAATCACCCCTATGCTTCATCAAGGCATGATCATTGTCGGCTTGCCCGGCACTGTCCCGGAAAACGCCTTATATGGCTCCTACTATGGAGTAGGGATAAGCTGTCCGCCCGGTGTGGATGACAACATCACCAAAAATGACTTGCAGCTTGGAGAAGCATTAGGAAAACGGGTAGCCCATGTCACCCGTTCATTCATAAACGAGCTCTAGGAGGCTTGATTCAATGGGCATAATTCTAATTATCATCGTTGCCATATTAGCGGTTACGGGCTTGATCACATACAATATCAAAGCCTTATCGCCTGAAGGTAAGCCGCCGGGTGTCGAGGAAGAGAACTCATTGGAAGAGTCCGCTTTCTCTTCGGCTGATGATTCCGTTACCGAAATCATCTCCCCAACAGACAATGATGAATTGAAAATGAAAGATCAGGATTATCGTTTGGCACTTTCCAAGCTTCACAATCAAAAGCCAAATGATGAGCCAACTGCAGAAAAAAAGCCTAATCTTCGAAAAATGAAAGACGAGGAATACCGTGGTACATTGGAAGACTTCCGGCAAAATGGCGATTGAAGCACCTCACCCCATTCGGCATATTCGCCTTTTTGGGGGTTTTCAATTACTTTGGGTGAAAGGAACATCTCCTGCCTCTCACACCGCCTTTAGCTTAAAGATAGACCTGCAGGCTTAACTTATTTTCCTGGTTGACAAATATTCACAAAGACTTTAAGCTAAGGTAATGCAATACAAACATTTTTTTAAACTCAGCTTTTGTTGAGAGACGGAATTTTAAAAGGATTTCCTTTTTTCGTTCGTCACTTGCCTTTTTGGCAGGTGGCGATTTTTATTTTTACAGGGGTGAAAAACATGCAACTTTTGAAGTATTCCATAATGGTCTTAATCGGTTCGATCTCATATGGCACATTATCCACCATGATGAAGTTTGGATTCATGGATGGCCATTCATCCGGAGAACTGGTCGGCAGTCAATACCTCGTCGGTTGGCTGATTGTCTCCGTGTTATTTCTTTTTTCGTTTAAATATAAAGTTTCATGGAAGAGTGCCGGATTACTTTTAATCACGGGCATGATGTCCACTTTCGTCGGAAAGGCATATGCCGTTTCCGTATCCGAGCTTCCCGCTTCCATTGCCGTTGTCTTTTTATTTCAATTTACCTGGATAGGCGTCCTCATTGAAAGTTTCATAAATAAAAGACGCCCGGATAAAAATAAACTCATTGCCATTTTCGTTCTCTTCATCGGAACATTATTGGCAGGCGCGATCTTTGGTCAGCCTCTATCCGGCCTAAGCCTAAAAGGCGTATTGTTCGGTCTATTGTCTGCCTTGCTTTTTGCGCTATATATGTATTGCAACTCTCAATTCGCAGTTGGGGAATCTTCAATGAAACGGCTGTTTTACATTGCAACAGGTGGTATGCTGACTGCTGTATTCACAACTAACCCCGTCACACTTGTGACGAATCTTGTCCAAACGAACCTATGGTACTACGGTCTGCTGCTCGGCACATTGGGTGTTTTAGTTCCTTTCTTTTTCTTTGCTGTCAGTTTGCCCAAAGTGGGTGTCGGCCTTGGAACGATTCTTTGTGCTGCGGAACTGCCCTCAGCGATGGTCGTTTCCGTCATCTTTTTGCATGAACAGGTTACGTCACTGCAATGGTTCGGGATGTGCTTGATCATCGTAGGCATCGCCTTGCCTGAGGGAATAAAGCATCTGCCGCATTTCCTTCCTGACAGAAAAAAAACGCTGCATGAAAAAAGGATTTCATAACGTGCATGCACAAGTAAGACCATTCCCGTTAGCGGAATGGTCTTCTTTTGTATATTGTTTTTCCTATTCTTCTTAAGAATCCAATTGTTGTACTTGAAATAGGTTGTAGTAATGCCCTTGCTTTTTCATAAGTTCTTCGTGTGTTCCCATTTCCGTAATTTCCCCATTATCGATATGAACGATCCGATCGGCATGGGTGATGGTGGATAACCGATGGGCCACGATGATGGTTGTCCGGTCTTTCGCTAAAATATCCAGCGCCTCCTGGATGTAGTGTTCACTTTCCAAATCCAATGCGGATGTGGCTTCATCAAGTACAAGGATTGGCGGGTTTTTCAAAAATACCCTCGCAATGGCCACCCGTTGCTTTTGGCCTCCGGATAATTTAACTCCCCGCTCCCCGACTTTCGTTTCATATCCTTCTTTCAGACCCATGATGAAGTCATGGGCATTCGCCGCCTTTGCCGCTTCAAATACTTCTTCATCACTTGCATCAGGTCGTCCCATAAGGATGTTGGCCTTAACCGATTCGCTAAATAAGATATTATCCTGTAGAACCATTCCTATTTTATCTCTTAGGGAGCGGACTTGATACTTACGGATATCCGTCCCATCCAATAATACCCTTCCCTCCGTCACATCATAGAAACGGGAAATCAAACTGACGATCGAGGATTTCCCGCCGCCGCTCATCCCGACAAGTGCAATGGTTTCCCCTGGTTTGACATCCAAGTTTATATGTTTCAAAACGGGTGCCTCTTTTTCGTCATAAGCAAACGATACATCCTGAAAGGTTATTCTGCCTTCCACATGCTTAAGCTCTTTCGCCCCTGGTTCGTCATCGATATCATACTTCTCATCCACAAACTCAAAAACCCTGTCCATGGACGCCAATGTCTGGGTCATTGTCGTCGAAGAGTTAACTAAACGTCTGAGGGGATTATAAAGCCGGTCAATGAAACCGACGAAGGCAACCATGGTACCCAGTGACAATTGTTCATGAATGACCTGATAACCGGCAAATCCTATTACGAGCAAGGGGGCAATATCCGTGATCGTATTCACGACGGCAAATGACTTGGCATTCCAGCTTGTATGCTTTAGGGCCTTATCGAGGAAATTCTTGTTTTGCTTCGCAAACAATTCCTGTTCCCTGTCTTCTATCGCAAAGCTTTTGATGACTGACATCCCTGAAACCCGTTCATGAAGGTGACTCTGTACATCAGCTAACGCTTGGGATCGAATCCTTGTATAAGTTCTCAGCTTGCCAAAGAAATGCTTAATCGAAAATGCGTAAAAAGGAAGCATGATGATCGATACAACGGTTAACTTCACGTCCATTGTAAACATGATGACTATCACTATGATGATCGTTGCTATATCGAGCCAAAGGTTCATCAAACCCGTGATAACAAAGTTCTTCGTTTGTTCCACATCCGTGATCATCCTCGAAATGACCTCGCCCACCCTTGTATTGGAATAATATTTAAAACTCAGTTTCTGTATATGAGTAAATAAATCATTACGAATATCATATAAGATTTTCGTTCCGGTCCATTGCGCAAAATATTGTCTGTAATACTCAATCGGCGGTCTAACTGCAACGAAAATGAAAATCATGATGGCCATTGCCCATAAAAGGCGTTCGGATTTCACGGCTTTGGACAGGTCACCATTTCCGATGATGTCATCCACTATATACTTACTGAGCAATGGAAGCAGTAGCGGAATTGCGAACTTTAGCAATCCAATCAGTACCGTTCCGATTATCTGCCATTTATATGGTTTGACGAATTGCAAATATCTCTTAATGCTCCCCACGGAATACCTCCTTTTCTGAATCATTAAATCCAAATGAAAAAAGTCCATACCAGTCAATTTGGAATCTTATATGCACTGTTCAATTATATTTTCCTTTTCGATGATTAAGTATCAAAAGGATTTCATTCACTAACTTTCAAACACATTTTAAAGGAGGTTTAAAGGTTCCTGCATCGTGATAGATTGAAACAGTTGGTAGATACGTTACACAATGAAAAAGCCTGCCAATTAAGCAGCAGGCCTTTTCTATCATCGATAGGTTAAAAAGCGTTCATACCAACTATCAATAAACTCTGCGGAGAATGGTCCTTTTCGCTGGCGTATCATATAAATCAAATAGTCTACGTTCTGTTTCAATATTGAATCGATGGCATCCGGGTAATTCATTTCTTTCCGATGCCTTTCATATTCATCCTCATCCAGCAAATTAAACGTCATATCTGGGAATACTTTAATGTCCAGGTCATAATCAATGTATTTCAATGCTCCCGAATCGTATGTGAACGGCGAACTGATATTGCAATAATAATAAACCCCGTCCTCTCTCAACATACCAATAACATTAAACCAATACTTTGAATGAAAATAGCAAATCGCCGGCTCTCTCGTAATCCAGGTCCTTCCATCTGATTCCGTTACCATAGTACGGTCATTCGCTGCTATCACCAGATTTTGGGTCCCTTTTAAAACGGTTGTCTCTTCCCAGATACGATGGATATGTCCATTATGTTTATAGCTATGGATTTGGATTTTTCCTCCTTCGGCAGGAACAATCCCCATTTATCTCTCCCTACTTTCTATAGACACCCTGACAGCGTACTGTGCCCTATTCCGTTTGCAGTTGTTGTGTGTATTTAAAATATATACTTTTTTCCATTTACCCTATATTCCTATATTATAGCGATTTATTCATAAATTTAAAACAAAAGTGGCTAATCTCCCAGTGAAAATGTGTAAATAAGTCGAAAAAGTCTGACCATCCACCCATTTTAACTAAGAAATTAGCCGGTTATTTATCGTATGGCAGCCTGTCCTTGCTGAAAATAACGGATGACTTCTTCCGTTTGCTTCTCGAACATATCATGGATACTTTTCAATTCCTGCTTTTTGAGTTGAATCTCTTCCTGAATGGTGACCGCTTCACTCTCCTCTTCCAGTGCAAGGAGTTGCTTCTCTATATCTTGGCATCTTTCGATTTCGGATTGTAAAAGTAAAAGCTTATCCATCGTTTTCAACTGGTTGTTTATAAGCCGGTTAAATTCCTCCATGAATGCACCTTCCTAATCTGTATTTTTTCTATAGTATGTATATTCTATTTTTATCCTTTTTTTCCTTTGACATAAAATGTAAACACGACGAAACATTTGTCGAATCCAATGAAAGGCAAAAAAAAAGCACCCTTCAAAAGAAGGATGCTTTTCATCGGCGATTAGCCTTGGCTTTTATTGCTTTGAGATTTTTGGTTTTGTTGTTTCACTTCTTGAACGTTAGTTTCAGAAGCAAACTCTGTACCGAATTGGCCTTGTGCTTGACCTTGACCTTTTTTTTGCTGAGATTGCGCGTTTTGTTGTCTCACTTCTTGAGCGTTGGTTTCAGAAGCAAACTCTGTACCGAATTGGCCTTGACCTTGTTGAGATTGCGCGTTTTGTTGTCTCACTTGTTGAACATTAGTACCTGCTTGTGATTTATTTTTGTTATTAGCCATTGATATCACCTCCACAGATAATAAGATAACCATTATCCAAGAGTGTTATCCAACTAAAAACATTTAAATTTTTCCAGTTATATTAAACAAGCAATGAAATGCCTCCATCAACTATTACGGTTTGTCCACGAATCATACTGGCTCCATCGGAAATTAAAAACAGGATGGTATTCACCATATCTTCCACCTCGACCATCCGTCCAGCCGGAGTCTGATCTGCCGCCTCAGCAAGCATTTCATCCCGATTCGGGAAAGACTTAAGGGCATCCGTATCGATCACACCGCCTGAAACGGCATTGACACAAATATTTTTAGCAGCCAGTTCGACCGCTAAATATCTTGTCAGGGCTTCAAGCGCAGCTTTGGAAACTCCAACAGCTGTATAATTTTTTAAATAGCGAATGGATCCCAGTGAACTGATGCTGACAATTTTCCCTCCGCCGTTCCTCTCCATTAATTTCGCCGCTTCCTGTGCGCAGAAAAGGAGGGCTTTTGTATTGATATCCATGGTCCAGTTCCAATGGGATTCCTCCAGCTCCATCAATGGGCGCTGCACTCCAGAGGCAGCATTATTAATGAAAATATCCAAACGTCCATAATAAGCATCGATTTCCTCGAACATGCTTTTCACTTTCGCAACGTCACCGACATTTGCCTTAACTACAAGGGCTTTGCGCCCCAACGCTTCAATTTCGCCTGCCACTTCTAATGCTTTCGACTTGCTCCGGGCATAATTAATAACGAGGTCGTAACCTTCCTCTGCAAGCCTTATTGCCGTGCTTCTTCCTAAACCTTTACTGCTACCTGTAACGAGTGCCACTTTTTGTTCCATTCGTTTATTCATCCTTTCTGAGTAAACACCGAGTAATAAAAATCATTTTTTTAAGGAGTGTTACTGTTATGTATGTTGGACGTGATATGACAGAGTTGTCGATGATGAAAAAATCGGATTGGGAAAATAGTGAACTTGCCTATTTTCATCACTCCCTTCAACAAATGGTACCTTATTTAAACCAAGAAGGACAGAGTATCCATAGCGAAATCGTCAAAGAAATTGAAAATAGAGGCGGACTTAATAGACAAGAAGCAGATTATACCCATGGAACGAAAACCATTTACGATTGATTTTATACAGATATCGCTTTAATAATCAACAAAAGGAAGAGGATATCTTAGCGGATATCCTCTTTTTAGCATAATATCCCTGTTCCCACTGATTTTCAAATCGCACCCAAAGAATGCAATATGATTGAACCCACGAATGCTTGTGACTATAATCTTTTATTCAATACACTCTTTTTCTTTATACGCTCTCATCATTTTTTGGTGGGAAACCGGAAATGCTAACTCACCCATCTCTGCTTCACTTACCCACTTAAGTTGCTGTTCTCTTAATGTCTCTTCACTGATTGCTTCTTTGACCATTCCGATATACGTGTCCACTTTCCAAACGAGGTGTGAGAAAACATGTTCAATTCTCACAAGTGATTCAGTGATTTCTGGTTTGACGCCATACATTTCCTGAAACCGACTCTCGAAGAATTCCCTCTTATGCAAAAGGGATGAATGGTTTTCGAAATTCGGATATTCCCAAAGATTTGCAAGCAATCCTTCTGATGCTCGCTTGTGAATTAAAAATTCGCCTTTTTCATTCGTTAAAACGGCAGCTACAATTGGTACATCCCGCGTTTTTTTCTTTTGGATTTTTACCGGCAATTCCGACTGAACCCCAGCTTCAAATGCTAGACAATGACTTTGAACTGGACATAATAGGCAGGCAGGCTTACCTGGTGTACAAATCAATGCTCCAAGTTCCATCAACGCTTGATTGAAGGCAGAGGTATGCTCATGATCGATCAGCTTTCTGACGGCTGCTTCGAAAGTCTTTCTTGTCTTTGGCTTTGCTATGTCTTCATATATCATCAATATCCTTGATAAAACACGCATGACGTTTCCATCAACGGCTGGCTCCGGCTTACCGTACGCGATACTAAGAATCGCACCAGCTGTATAAGGGCCGACACCTTTCAATTTGGCTATTTCCTCGGGATCATCCGGTACAATCCCATTATAGGATGCTTTCACTTCCTGAACGGCACTATGCAGATTCCTTACACGTGAATAATATCCCAGCCCTTCCCATGCTTTTAGGATTTTCTCTTCATCGGCATTGGCAAAATCCTCGAGTGTAGGGAACCATTCCACAAACCGGTTGAAATAAGGAATCACCGTGTCCACTCTCGTTTGCTGCAGCATTATTTCAGAAACCCAAACACGGTACGGGTCCTTATTTTCCCTCCATGGCAATTCTCTTTGTTCTTCGAGAAACCATGAAACCAAATCTTTTTGAAATTCATCGATTTTTATTTTTTCTATTGTCGGGATCGTTATTTCTTTCACATCAGTTCCTCCAAAGATGTTACACTCTTATCAAAATTGGGAATACCTATAGTAGGCCATTCTTTTTTAATATCATGTTCATATTCATTTATTTGTAAAGGTTCACGGAAATAAATCTAAATTATATTCATTTGATGGTTAATATATAAATACGGTATGATGAAAGAAGACCATTTTTTTCAAATTGTGGCAGGGAGGTTAGATTTTTGGATACAGGTACTCACTTTGTCATGGGAATTGCTCTTGGAGGTCTTGCCACATTAGATCCTGTCATTGCGCAGAGCCCAGTCACTGCAAGTGCAGTCATAGCAGGTACGATATTGGGATCACAAGCTCCGGACATTGACACTGTTTTAAAATTAAGGAATAACGCTGTATATATACGAAACCACCGTGGAATCACGCATTCCATTCCCGCTGTTTTACTTTGGCCCTTGATTATCAGCGGAGCACTTTTCGCCATCATACCTGAAGCAAATTACCTACATCTTTGGCTTTGGACCTTTTTAGCCGTTTTCCTTCACGTATTCGTGGATATATTCAATGCTTATGGGACCCAGGCTCTTAGGCCGATTTCGTCAAAATGGGTAGCTTTAGGGGTCATCAATACATTTGACCCGTTCATTTTTGGAATACATGTTGCCGGCCTGATATTATGGGGCTATGGATTTCCTCCAGGCTATTTATTTCTTTCCATTTACGGAATACTCGTCATTTATTATATTTCCAGGTTCAGGGAACAGGCTTTTATAAAAAAAGTGGTCAAAAAGCAAATTCCTGGAGCAAGGAAAATTCTATTATCACCGACGATGCGTTTTCATCGCTGGAAAATTGCGGTGATTACCGAAAAGAATTATTATGTGGCACGGGCTGATAATGGATATGTGACGATTCTAGATACGTTCGATCGAGTGCCATTGCCTGAAAGTGAAATTCTTGAAGCCGCCAAAAAGGATATCAACTTGGCAGCCTTTCTGTCCTTTTCGCCGGTATACCGCTTTGAAATCGAACAGATAAAAGAATATTATGAAGTCCGTTTTATCGATTTAAGATACCGCAGCAATGGATATTACCCGTTTGTGGCAGTGGTCCATTTAGACAGCGAATTGAATATCTTGAATTCTTATACTGGCTGGATCTTTAGCGAAGCGAAACTGCAGAAGAAATTGAATATTATTTTGTAGTCACTGCGTATTGAAAAAGAGCTGATTCCAGGGAACCCCTCTGGAATCAGCTTTTTTAATGCAGTCGATTCTGCTGATTTAATAACTGTTGATATTTAGGGTTTTTTGCAATGAATTCGTGGAATTGCTCACCGTAGTTATCAATCCAGGTCCTTACAACGCGCGATGTCATTTCTTCTCCGGCATATTCATGCCCGGCCTTTGCATAGGTCGCCTCGAAATCTTCCCATAATAATTCCACCCAAGTCAAAGCTTGCTCATACGTGATGTGTTCATTTTTCTCAAGCAGTATCTTGGTTAATCTTTCATGGTAATCATTCATTAGAACCACCTCATTGCCAATATTTTTACAGAATGAACTATACTGTTCCATACCCATACTAGTAGTAAGCGGAAACGCTTCTGTCTTTAATCTGATGCTTGGAGGAGAAAAATTTGCGAAATAAACAAAAAGGATTCCCCAACCAAAACAATAATAAATTCCAAGGCGAGCCTCGTGCCAAAGCAAGATATGCTTCAAAGCGTGCAGATGGCAGTATAAATACACACCCTCAAGAAAGAATGAAAGCATCAAACGAGCGATCGAATTAAAAGATGCACCAGAAGGAATCGGGTACTTCCCCGGTTCCTTTTTATTTTAACATTGAAATCGGCAGTGCTTCTTCCTTACCGCTTCCACCTAAGCGGTATCCCCAGGCGAATACGCCATTCATATAATCAATTTTGAAATAGACACCGGGATCTCCGTCAATTTGATATATTTCACCTTTTTTGAAATCATCCGGATTTAACAAATAGGCCTTGGCCATCGTCACTTTTCGTTCCAATACTGAAAATTCATTAACCATTCCCAATTGCTCTGCTTTTCTTGCTTTTTCAGTCAACGCTGCAATTTCCTGCTGTAGTTCATAGGCGGACAACTTGCTGTATCTTACGTCGCTCATATATATGACTCCTTAAATGAAATATTAATTTACCTCTATATTAAACAAAATTTTGAGATTTGGCTATCAATGCACTTAATCCCCATCTGCATTGGAAAGATAACGCTCAATCAATTCTATTGGAAAACCTTTTCGGTATAATGCCTGCTTCATTTTTTGTTCATATTCGAAGCCTTCATGGTTTTTATATCGACGTTGCATTTTTTCGGCATGGTGGCAAAGAGAATCCCATTGTTCATCTTCATCCTTTTCAACCGTCACATCTTCAAGTGCTTCATGGATGACATCTCTAGGGAAGCCTTTCCGTAACAAGGTTTGTTCAACCTTCAGCCTTAAAGCTCGTTCGGAAATGTTTTTTTCCTTTTTGACCGCTTTTCCAGCAAGTTTGCTTGCATGTTCAATCTGAATATCATAGGGGTATTCCTTCAATGCCTCGACAACCAACTTTTCTTGCACCCCTTTTTCCTTAAGCTCGAGCTTAAGGGTAGTGGGCCCTTTATTGCCTCCATTCACATGGGTCCGTACGTAAGCCTTGGCAAATTCAAGGTCGTCTAAATAGTTAAAGCTATAAAGTTTATGTATCGCTTCCTTAATGATCGGCTCTTCCGTTTCCTTCTTTTTTAAATAAAGGCGAATTTCCGATTCCGAGCGCATCCGGTATGATAAATAATTAAGTGCATCGGTAAATGCTTTTTGGATTTCATCATGGAATTGTATTTCAGCCAAAAGCAGGTCATCAAGTTCCATACCCTTTTTCAAATGAAATTTCAATAGCACTTCTTCATCTACACTGAAGGCATATTTTTCGTCAACGAAAATGTTAAAACGATCTTTACGTTTCTTTTGGGTTGTTATTTTTGTTATGTTTGGCATAATTCCACCCCCACCCCTACTTTACCCCTTTACGTTTACCATTTCTA
Organism: Peribacillus phoenicis; assembly: GCF_047238085.1. NCBI lineage: Bacteria > Bacillati > Bacillota > Bacilli > Caryophanales > Bacillaceae > Peribacillus > Peribacillus phoenicis. The sequence goes on from NZ_JBDFMF010000001.1 coordinate 4,348,791, forward strand.
TATATAGCATGTCTAAAAATGAAAAAAGAACATGGGCATGTTAAAGTGAAGGAAAGAAAGGGAAAGGAAGTGGTTTTCATGAAAATAGCCATTGCTGGTGGAAGCGGTTTTGTCGGCACAGCCCTTATTGATGAATTATCAAAAGAAAATCATGATATATATATTTTGACCCGTCATCCCGAAAAATTTAATAAACAGACTAATTTGACATATATCGGTTGGTTGTTGACCAAGGACGCAAAGCCGGAAAAGCACTTGGCGGGGCTCGATGTTTTCATTAACCTTGCAGGTGAATCTCTGAACAGCGGGCGTTGGACACCTGAACGAAAACGCCGGATTGTCGAAAGCAGGGTCGAAGCTTCCAAAGAGATGAACCGGATCCTTTCCATACTGCCCGATAAAGTGCCCGTCATCATTAATGCAAGTGCAATCGGATATTATGGTATTTCAGATGATGAAACCTTTAACGAAACCTCTGAATCCATTGGTGATGATTTCTTGGCCCGTACTGTTCAACTATGGGAAAATGAAGCGGCTAAATCACGATCTTATAGTAACAGGTTGATCCTGACAAGATTCGGGGTGATTCTTGGAGAAAAAGACGGTGCACTGCCAATGATGGTCCTACCATATAAACTATTCGGCGGAGGAAAGATGGGCAAAGGGAATCAGTGGCTTTCCTGGATTCATATCCATGACGTGGTCCGTGCAATCATCTTTTGCATGAACGATGCTCGGATAGAAGGTCCAGTCAATTTTACGGCACCGAATCCCGTTCAGATGGATACATTCGGAAAAACCATAGGAGCTGTCCTGCACCGGCCCCATTGGTTGCCCGTACCACCCTTCTTCCTCAAGAAACTGCTTGGGGAAATGAGCATACTTGTACTTGAAGGGCAAAATGTCCTTCCCACTAAACTTAAAGAGGAAGGATTCACCTTCTCCTTTCCAACCCTTAAAGAAGCTTTACAAAATATCTTAAAGGAAGATTCTCACGTATGAAAGGGTCATTTTAGGAAAAAATAGGGATATTAAGTGGAATGGAGATGATTTAATTGCTCAAAAAACACGATAAAGAGAAAAGTAACTTGACTAGTACACAAGCGATTCTTTATGCTCGCGAATTTAAAAAAGCAGATCGAGCTGGTGGATATACCGAAAAGAAATCCCGTCGTTAAGTTTGGTGTTTTTTCCCGTACATTTTGAACAGCCACTCAACACAAAATAAGCTGGAGATGATTAATGAATTCATCTCCAGCTTATTTTTATTCTAGGGGGCGCTAACATGGGACGCAACAATATACACCATAATCGAGATAAGAACAAACAGAAACTTCCTCAGGTTCCTAAAAACCTGAAAAGTGACGGACTTGACGTTGAATATTCTTCCGAACTGGCTGACCAGGAAGACATCGAGGCACAAGCCCGGGCAAATGCTGCTGACCGCCGTGCTCATAGTCGCCGCTTATAAGCAGGAGAAACCAACCAAGGGGCTGTAAATCAGCCCCTTTTGTTTTCTTTATTTACATAGCTTATCCACAGCCCTGTGTATATTGTGGATATATTCTGAAAATACTGATAAAAAACAAGTGCAATAAATCACCTTATCAACATGAAAATAATGTTATTTCTGGATAACCCTGTGGATTATGTGGATAAAGGCGATTTTAAGCTAACCACTCTGCATTATTGTTGTGGATAACTATTCTCTCTCCTTGAATTGTTCCACAGGATTATTATTTATATAATAACTATCTGCTACGATCTTTATTAAATGTCTTCCCTCCAAGTATCATCGCATGCCAAATGACTTTTCCAACCCTAACTTGTCAGTAGTTTTATCGCTATTGACCCCGGCATTAAAGAAGGTTCCCCAAACTCTTTCCATCAGCATTTTCTTCCAACTGTTTACGAAGCAAGAATTTTTGTATCTTCCCACTTGCGTTTCGAGGCAGCTCATTAATGAAGATATATCTTCTTGGACGTTTATAGTTCGCCAGTGTTTCACTGTTCTTACACCAAGTTTCTAAGTCGGATTCCGCCAGCGTTGGGTCTTTGGCTACGATGAAGGCCGTTACCATTTCCCCCCAATGACCATCTGGCTGACCAAGGACTGCACAGTCGAGAACTCCTGGATGCTCATATAATGTATCTTCCACTTCACGTGGATAAATATTTTCCCCTCCAGAAATGATCATGTCGTCCACCCGGTCCTTGACCCACAGATATCCATCCTCATCCAGGAAACCGATATCACCGGAATGATACCAGCCTTTGTAAAGCGCCGTTTCGGTCTCTTTATCTTTTTGAAAGTAACCCTGCATGATACATGGACCTTTCACAAGGATCTCCCCTGTTTCCCCAGGCTCCAGCATATCCTCGGGATCCGATGGCCCTTCGTCATTCGGACGGGCAATGATGATTTCATGACCGGAACATGCCTTGCCGGCAGAACCCGCTTTCCTAATTTGATCTTCCTCCAATAGGAGAGTGATGGCGGGACCCATTTCAGTCATTCCATAAGCTTGGATGAACTGGATTCCGAGTTTCTCCTGACAGGCCCTTACAAGTGAGGGAGCCATCGGGGCTGCTCCATAAAGCCCAAGCTTCAAACTCTGGAATTTATAATCATCCAAGTTTTCATGAATGAGCATGTTCCACATCGTAGGAGCAGCAAAAAACTTGGTGATCCCCTCGGATTCAATCAGTTCCATGGCTTTTTTTGGATTAAACTGATGTAATATGACATTTGCGGCACCGACCTGTACGCGAGGTAAAAAGGAACAGTGCAATTCGGCACAATGAAACATCGGTGCAGTAATCAAACCGATATCAGAGCGTTCGTACTTCATTGCCTCTATTAAAATCTCTGCTTGTTTGACCATATCTTTATGAAGGTGAATGACCCCTTTGGGACGTCCGGTTGTCCCGCTCGTATACATGATGGCATAGATATCATCCTCGTGAACATCCACTTCTTCTGGCTTTGATGAGATACTGGCCATTTTCTGGCGGTAACCTTTGGCATATCCAGGCACATCATCATCAATATACCAGAAGGCCGTTTCCGGAAATCGCTTTTCAACCGCGGCAACGTTCGCTTCCAATTCGTGTTCGAATAAAACAACCTTTGGAGCAGCGTCGTTCAAGATGAAGGCCAACTCTTCCGGCATTAAACGGAAGTTGATTGGATTAAAGATTGCACCGATTTTTGCACAGGCAAAGAATGCTGTTGCAAGCTCTTCATTGTTGTAAAGGTACGTAGAGACCCTGTCCCCTTTTCGCACCCCTTCCGCTTGAAGGGCCGCCGCCAACCTATTCACCTGCTCATTCCATTGAATGTACGTATAGCGGATATTTCTTCTCACGTCGTAGATAGCTTCTTTAATGGGGAATTCCTGAACCGTCTGATCAAAGATATTTTTAATCGTTACTGACATATCATTTTCCTCCTCAAGTAGGCCCACCATCAACAGGAAGAGTTCAGGCAAAGCCTGCGATGGTCGGCTTCATCCCTTTTCAGCTTTTACTTTCGTGCGAATTACGAATATTCATAAATGGAATGTCCAGATTCAGTCCAATCTTTCAATGATGGTCGCATTCGCCATCCCATGGCCTTCACACATTGTTTGCAGACCATAACGGCCGCCCGTCCTTTCTAACTCATGGATCATTGACACCATCAATCTGGCCCCGCTGCCGCCAAGAGGATGACCCAAGGCAATCGCCCCGCCATTTGGATTCAGTTTCTTCGGGTCTGCCCCCGTTTCTTTTAGCCAGGCAATCGGTACAGGCGCGAAAGCCTCATTCACTTCAAAGATGTCGATATCATCAATTGTAAGACCTGCTTTTTCCAAAGCTTTTTGGGTAGCCGGAATCGGCCCCGTAAGCATCAGGGTGGGATCTGACCCGACAACAACCCGTGTATGCACTTTAAAGCGCGGTTTCAATCCAAGCTCTTCGGCTTTACTGCGTTCCATCAATAATAAAGCGGCAGCACCGTCACTTATTTGACTTGAATTCCCCGCATGGATTAAACCGTCTTCTTGGAAAACCGGTTTCAATCCAGCAAGTACTTCAAGCGTAGTTCCACCCCTTGGGCCTTGATCTTCCGTAACTTCGATATGATTTCCTTCTTTATCAGTACCCGATACTGATATCATTTCACGGTTAAAATGTCCTTCTTTTTGAGCACGTATTGCTTTGGCATGACTCTCCACGGAAAACTGATCACAATCTTCACGTGTTATTTCCCACTTATCGGCGATTCTCTCAGCTGATAAACCTTGGTTGATCACCTCATAATGGTCCATATACTTTTGGCTTGTTACAGCACCTTGATAATTAGATCCCATGGGAACTCGTGACATGTTTTCCACTCCACCGGCCACTACCACATCCATATCACCCGACAAGATGGCCTGGGAAGCGAAGTGGACTGCCTGCTGACTTGATCCGCATTGACGGTCAATCGTCGTTCCAGGCACTTCAATCGGAAATCCGGCAATCAGTGCAGCAACCCTTGCTATATCACCGGCCTGTTCGCCCGACTGTGAAACACAGCCTAAAATGACATCATCGACAATAGCCGGATCGATGCCCGCCTTTTCAATCAGCTTCTTCAATACTTCCCCTGCCAGATCATCAGGGCGGACGTCTTTCAAGACACCGTTCCTTCTGCCTACTGGCGTGCGAATCCCTTCAACGATAACCACTTCCCGCATATACTCTCTTCCCTTCTCAGCCTTTTTATTGAATTAAAGACCCATATTCTTAGCGATGATCTTCTTCATGATTTCATTTGTCCCGGCATAGATGCTCGCTACCGGAACATCCCGATACCTTCTGGCAATCTTGTATTCCTCCATATATCCATAGCCGCCATGGAGCTGCATGCATTCAATGGATATTTTTCTGGCAGTCTCCGTCAAACGCCATTTTGCCATCGAAACTTCCGTTACAATCTGTTCACCAGCCACATGTTTGGCAATCAATTGATCTAGGAAGGCACGCCCCATTTTGATTTCCGTTGCCATTTCCGCGATTTTGAATTGAGTATTTTGAAACTGACTTACGGATTTTCCGAACGCTTCCCTGCCCTTCACATACTCAATCGTATCGGCCAACATATCCTCAGATGCGGTTTGAGCACAAATTGCCACCACAAGTCGTTCCTGCTGCAGTTTATCCATTAGGTAATTAAACCCTTTGCCTTCTTCACCAAGCAGGTTTTCCTTTGGAACACGGCAATCCTCGAAGATGAGCTCCGCTGTATCCTGACTGTGCAAACCAAGCTTCTTCAGTTTTCGCCCCCTGGAAAACCCGGGTGTATCCCTTTCGACCACGACTAAGCTAACGCCTTTATGTTTCGGAACGGCATTTGGATCCGTTTTACAGGCAACGATGACCAAATCGGAATGTATGCCATTCGTGATGAATGTCTTTTGGCCATTTACTATGTAATGATCTCCATCCAAAATGGCAGTCGTTTTAATATTGGCCAAATCCGAACCTGTACCAGGCTCTGTCATGGCAATGGCTGTAATGATTTCCCCCGTCGTGCATTTGGGAAGCCAGCGCTGTTTCTGCGACTCATTTCCGTATGCGGAAATATACGGGACGGTGATGTCACTGTGAAGTCCGAAACCAATGAAACCAGAACCGACTCTTTCCAATTCCTCATTAATTATGACGGCAAAGCCCCAATCTACCCCTGAACCCCCATAATCTTCTCCTAGGTCCGGACATAAAAAACCCTGTTCCCCCATTTTCACCCAAAATGACCGGGGAATGATCCTCTCTTCTTCCCATCGTTCATAGTGGGGAACTGCTTCTTTCTCTAAAAACTTTCGGAATGACTTACGGAAAATCTCATGATCTTCACTTAGGTATGGATGTTTCATCTGTTTTATCTCCTCTCCAATTCTTTGTCGGAGGCTCTTTTCCTGAATTTAGAATGGATTGCCCTGAAAGAATTAATAACTTACCTGGGTGACATTCTAATGGCCCCATCCAGTCTGATGGTTTCCCCATTCAGCATTGGATTCGTTATGATGCTTTCCGTTAGTTTAGCGTACTCTTCTGGATAACCGAGCCTTGATGGGAATGGTACGGTTTTCCCTAATGACGACCTAGCTTCATCAGGTAACGAATCAAACATCGGAGTATGGAATAGACCCGGTGCAATCGATATGACACGTATCCCTTTGTTGGCTAACTCCCTTGCAATCGGCAAAGTCATACCAACAATCCCTCCCTTGGAGGCACTATATGCGGCTTGTCCGATTTGCCCTTCAAAGGCAGCGACCGAAGCTGTATTGATAATGACCCCACGCTCCCCCTCTTGGTTCGGTTCATTTTCGACCATCTTTTCCGCAGCAAGCCGGATTACGTTAAACGTACCGACCAAATTGATTTGAATGACTTTTGAGAACGCTTTCAATTCGTGTGTACCTTTTCTGCCTATGACCTTCTCTGCAATTGCAATGCCTGCACAGTTGATGACCGTATTGATGCTCCCGAATTTTTTCATCCCTTCATCCAACGCCACCGATACGCTTTCTTCACTTGTTACATCCGTTTTAATAAATAGGACTGAATCTCCCAATTCCTGAGCCATTTTAGCGCCTTTTTCCTCAGAGAGGTCAAATATGACCGCTTTTCCGCCTTTTTTAATGATGTTTCTTACTGTCGCGGCTCCAAGACCTGAAGCTCCTCCTGTCACAACTGCAATCGTTTCTTGAATTTCCAAATCCTCACCCCATTTGTTTCTATTATATATATTCGTCTTTCACTATCATCAAAACCTATTTTCAAGATTAATTTCACCGCTTGCATGTTTTATCGTTCACTTTCAAGTCATGAAGGGTTTCGGTAAAGCCTTTGATTACCTGTTCAAAATCTTGCTTCAACCCATCCAGCTCTTTAATGCGTTCATTTATTTCGTTTAGCTTCTGTCCTGCAGTTTCAATCGTTTTTTCCAATTGCTTTATGCCTGTCCTATCCTTATCGAATAAAAGGACGATATCCTTTATTTCCACTAACGAAAAACCATACTTCTTACCGCGCATTATGATTTTGAGCTGTGCATATTCCTTCTTTCCATAAACCCTTTTTCCCGTTTCGGTACGCTTTGGTCTAAGCATACCAAGTTCCTCATAATATCGGAGGGTCCTTGTCGTCAATCCGAATTCTTTTGCTAAATCAGAAATGGTGTACATGTTAAAACCACACTTTGCAAAGGGATTATTTACCTTCATTTTAACATTGACGTTAACGTAAACTTCAATAATTATTCACAAAATTTATAATATATGAAACTGTATGAAAGATTTAAATTGATATACTAAGGGTATATTCTTTAAAGAAGGGAATGATCGCTCCATGCTATGTTCAAAAATATTAGTTGCTTATGATGAATCCGAATTGGCACTTAAATCTTTAGAAAAAGCGATTGAATTAGCGAAGCTGGATCCCGCTATCGAAATCCAGGTGCTTCACGCTGTTACGCTGCCAATCAAGCCAAATATATATGGCAATGCCTTTCAGGAAATTGAAGAATCCATGCTCAAGTATGGCAAGGAAGTGATTAAAAAAGCGGAAGCGCTTTTATCCGAAATACCGAATGCATCCCAAACATTTGTCGTAGAGGGTTCAGCCATCACGACTTTATTGGAACATGCAAAATCCCAGAATTGTGACCTTATCATCATGGGCAGCCGCGGATTGAGTGGCTTCAAGGAATTCCTAGGCAGCGTGAGTCACTATATCGTTCAACATTCCCCAGTTCCTGTCTTACTGGTCAAATAAAATACTCTTTATAGCCAGCCCTTTCCTAGGCTGGGTTCCCCTTGGAATCCAGCTTATTTATGCGTGCATGAACTCCAAACTTATCATGTTTTACAAACACTTCCGTTTGCAGGTAAAATGAAACTAATTTAAACGAGGATAACAGGTGACGCAATGGATATTAAACATTTGCAATACTTTATAGAGGTAACCAATTTCAATAGCTTCACTCGGGCTGCCGACCATTTATTCATTACCCAGCCGACCATCAGCAAGATGATTAAAAACCTGGAAACCGAGCTAGGCGTTGAGCTTTTTGATCGTTCACGCAAGCAACTGATCTTGACCGATGCAGGCAGGGTCGTCTTAGAGCAGGCAAAATTGATTGATAAGGCCTTTCACAATTTAGAAACGGAAATGGACAATTTATTAGGTTTGAAAAAGGGACATATCCGTATCGGCCTTCCGCCGATAATAGACGCTTCTTTCTTCCCCCGGATACTTAGCCGTTTTCACGAGGATTATCCTAATATTACCTTTCAATTAGTAGAGGATGGTTCAAAGAAAATAGAAGAATCCGTTCAAAATGACTTAATTGATATAGGCGTAATAGTCCTGCCAACCAACACCGCACTTTTTCATCATTTTGCTTTTTTGGAAGAAGACATCAACTTGATTGTTCATCCCTCCCATCCGCATGCTTGTGTGGAAGAAATTGATTTGGCCGACCTGGAAAACGAATCTTTCATCTTATTCAATAAAGATTACGCCCTTCGAGATCTCATCATTTCATCCTGTAATGAAGCTGGTTTTTCTCCACATATCGTCACGGAAAGCTCACGCTGGGATTTTATTGAGGAAATGGTTTACTGTAAACTTGGCGTTGCTCTATTACCTGAAAGTTTATGCCGTCATGATGAGCGCGTAAAGACAATCAAGGTTAAAAATCCCTCCATTAGTTGGAATTTGGGATTGATATGGAGTAAGGACCATTACCTTTCATTCGCTGCAAAAGAATGGCTGAAATATACGAGGGAAGCATTGTCCCATAAGCAGTGAATTATCTAGCATGATTATGTAAGCAGTATCATAGATTTAGGTTATGCACATGATAACATCTAACCATTTTACAATGCGTTACGGCGGGGTTAGACTAGTATAAGTAAAAAGCACGGTAATTGCTGGTGGATTCCATATATTCTTAAAAGGAGATATTCATGATCACTTTATCTAGTGTCGATGAGTTACAGGCAACAGAAGCAACTCTGGAGAAAATTAAATATTCATACCCCGAACTATTTGATAAACTGCACCATGTCGTTGCTTTAACACGGGCTCTTCAATTTAAATATCAATTTATGGGCACATTAATCATGGATGAAAACCCTAACGAATACACCCCTGAATTCGTTATGCCCTCCGTTATCGGATTATATATAGAGGAAGTTCAAAAGTTAAAGGATGATCCGAATATCCAGGTATTACTACAGACCTTCTCCCAAAATAAAATTATTGGATATGCCAAAATCAGCATGCTTGTGCTCGGTAAAAGCCCTGAATCGCTTTTAGGCGCATCATGCATCAAATGAAGCCCCCAGATATACTCCGAAAAAAACCTCCCATAATGGAAGGTTTCTTTTCTTTACATGTAATTAAAGTACTTTACTCAAAAAGGCTTTAGTTCTTTCCTGCTGGGGATTATTAAAAATCTCACTAGGAATATTTTCTTCAATAATATAACCTTCGTCCATGAAAATCACGCGATCTCCAACTTCTTTTGCAAACCCCATCTCATGGGTCACAACTACCATGGTCATGCCTTCCTTAGCCAGCTGCTTCATGACCTCAAGGACTTCGCCGACCATTTCCGGATCTAGAGCGGAAGTAGGCTCGTCGAATAGCATGATTTTCGGTTCCATCGCCAACGCCCTGGCAATGGCGACGCGCTGCTTTTGTCCCCCCGATAATGAATCCGGATATGCGTTCGCTTTCTCGGCAAGTCCGACTTTCTTAAGCAATTCCATCCCTCTTTGGGAAGCCTGTTCTTTGGATATCTTGCGGACCTTTATAGGCGCAAGCATTATATTCTCAAGAACAGTCTTATGTGGAAATAAGTTAAAATGCTGAAATACCATGCCAACTTCCGTCCGGACTTTATTGATATTGACCTTCTTGTCTGTCGTATCAAGCCCTTCAATGAAAATATGGCCTCCCGTTATCGTTTCAAGTTGATTGATACACCTCAGGAAAGTGGATTTTCCCGACCCAGAAGGACCAATTACCACGACTACTTCCCGAGGGGAAACGATTGCATTGATATTTTTCAATACATCATTATCGCCAAATGACTTCTTAAGATTCTCCACCTTTATCATTCTGTTTTCAACCTTCTTTCGAGTCTATTTAATACGAAACTTAAAATGAGGGTAAGGAATAGATAGATGAAGGCACACGCCAAGTATGGCTCCCACACTTTAAAGTACTGACTCCCCATCGCTTTCCCCCAATACATCAATTCCGGGGCAGCAATGACACAAAGCAGGGATGAATCCTTCAATAATACGATGAACTCATTTCCTAACGGAGGAATCATCCGTTTGAAAGCTTGAGGCAATACAATATGTATCATTGTTTGGACATGAGTCATTCCCAATGAACGGGCACCTTCCATTTGCCCTTTATCGATGGATTGAATGCCCGCCCGGAAAATTTCGGCAATATATGCGGCTGCATTTAACGATAAAGCAATGACACCGGCGGTTACTGCATTCGTTTCCCCGGTAAAAAAGGGCACAATTCCAAAATGGATTAAAAAGATTTGAACTAAAAGCGGTGTTCCGCGAAAAACCGTGACATAACAGTAAAATGGAAAGGCAAACACCTTGTTTCTCATGATTTTCCCTAAACCGATAAATAACCCCAAAAAGGTTCCTATGAGGATGGAGGAAACTGACAGCCCTATTGTAAGCAATGTTCCTTTTAATAAGAAAGGAGCATATTCAAAAATAATATCCCAGCGAAAACTCATTTTGTTTCCCTCCTAAGGCCAAAAAAACTGCGTAACTTCACACGTAAAGTTACGCAATCTTTTACTATCCATTTGTTTTTATTGTTGTGCTTTCAATGTTTCTATATCTGGATCAGTACCAAACCACTCTTTATAAATTTCTGCATATTTCCCATTTTCATAAATGGCATTCACGGCTTTATCGAATTCCGATTTCAATTCACTGCCTTTTGGGAACATAAGACCATAAAACTCCTCATTGAAACTTTTGCTGTCTTCAACAACTTTAAGTTTTTGATCGGGGTTATTTTTCACATATTCTTCAACAACCGTATTATCAGCCACGACTGCCGCAGCTCCGCCTTTTAGTAATTCCTGAATGGCCAGGTTATTATTTTCGAACTTTTTGATATCCTTGTGATTCTTTCCAAGGAGTTTCTCTACCGCTTCCTGTCCGGTAGTACCAGTCTGAACGGCAATGACGTTTCCTTTCAATTCATCTCCTGATTTTATATCACTATCCTCAGGAACGAGAATCTTGTTTGTGGATAAGAAATACGGAACCGAGAAGTCATAAGATTGTTTTCTTTCGTCATTCACTGTAATCGCAGATATGGCGACATCCGCTCTCTTACCTTCGATTTCAACAAAAATCGGATCCCAGCCAACACTTTCCAATTTAATTTCATAACCCGCTTCTTTTGCAACGGCATTGATGAAATCAACATCGAATCCTACAATCTTATCTCCTTCAAGATATTCAAATGGAGCATAGTTGGCGTCCGTCACGATCCTGAGTGTTTTCCCATTGGATTCTTCTTCTTTTCCAGTTGTCGAGACTTCCTTACCCTTCCCGCATCCTGTCATGACTAGTAACAAAGAAGCAACCATGGCAAACACTAAAAAAGAAACCTTTTTCAAAATAATCCCCTCTTCTCTCTCGTAAACTCTCTTTTTTTAAAAAACAGATAAATCTAACTTTAGAGAACATTCAGTATATTCTTTTAAGAATATTATACGTTTATTTGTTTTTTTATGCAATAAAAAGTCGATAAATAACTTTAGTAAAATAAAATTTTAATCAATTAACTTGGTAAATCAAAAACGCAGCTAAGCTCCAATCGGTAAAGATGGACCCTTTTACCCTTTACTCGAATGAATTGATATTATATTGAAAACAGATATCGCCACCTTTCAAAAGGTTTAATAGAACAAAAATAAGCAGCGGCCATATTAGCGTGGCCGCTGCTCGAATGATTATTATGGGACTTCCTTATTCCCCTCTTCAATATCCAACATATCCAACAGGAAGATGAAGATCGGTATTCCGATGATCAATCCCCATATCCCAAGGAAATGCTCGGAAAACAATAGGATGATGAAGGTGAAAAATGTTGGAAGATTTGTTTTTGCCGACATGAATTTCGGATTTAAAATATAGCTTTCAATTGCATGGATCACAACAATCATGATCAATACAGCAATCACTTTGGGCATGCCGCCGATACTATAGGCAATCATGCTAAGTGGAATGAGGGAGATGATGACCCCTGCAACCGGGATCAAACCCAGGAAGAAAATCATGATCCCTAGACCGAGCAACTGCGGGAAGCCAAGAATCCATAAGAAAGTTACAGATAGGACAGCATTCGTGATGGCTATCAAGAACTGGACCTCAATCACCTTTCCGAATGAATTGATGAATTTGACGCCAAAGTGGCTTAAGTTTATAAAGAAAGATTTAAATTTGGCCCGCTTGAATTTAGAAGTGAAGCGAATGATTTTATCTTTTTCCAATAAGAAAAATAGACTAAGCAACATGGAAATGAAAATTTGAAATGCCAGTTTACCGAAATCGGATATATAAAGATAGAGTGTATTCATCTGTGTTTGAAGATCGAGCGGCGATCGCAGCTCGTTCATTATATTAATGGCATATTGAATGACCCTACTATCTGGTGGATGTTGAAAGAAGAAAACGATCTGTGTCACTAATTCCGTGAATTGCAGCGTAATGACCGGTAGATATTTATAAAGAACGATGGCTAAACAAGAAATGACGACTGCATATAAAAAGCTTATAACAACCTTAGAGTTGATATGCATCACTTTATTCAGCCGAATCATGATAAATTGCTCCAGCCTTCCCATCAGGAAAGTGAAAACAAATGTGAATAACACGATATTAACCATACTGCCGATGCTTATTAAAAAGAGAACTAATACAATTAATGTAATTAACCTTGAAAAACCTTCGCTTTGCAAATACTCTTTTACCACTTACCTATCTCCTAACTACCGTTCTGCCGTTATAATTCCTTTACCTTTCATTTTACACGGAATTGAGGAATTCTACTACAATTACCTTCCATTGACAACAAAATTATTTGAATGATCAGTAAAACCCATGCTGAAGAAGCCGTTAAGATGTTTTCGAAAAATTCAATCTTTTATCCCAAGCCATTTCTGCATGAAAAAACATCTGCCAAATCGGCAGATGCCAGACCGTAGACAAACTCAATGAAAATCGAGTATGTCTACGGTTTTTTATTGGTTTTTAGATTTTGGACGTTGATTTCCACTCCAGGCACTCGCTTTCCGCGGGCGGTCCGGGAGCCTCCTCGGCTTGCGCCTGTGGGGTCTCCCCTAGACGCGCTTTTCCCGCAGGAGTCTCGCACCTTCCATTCCAATCAACTTAACTTTAGATAGAACCCCTTTTGTCTACAAACTCAACATCTGCCAAATCGGCAGATGCTAATCTTCATCCTTCACATCGATATCTTCGGGGATGGGTTCGTTATAATAATCCGCTAATTCCTTCTTATATTTCTCCATCTGTTCAAGATGCATATTAAACTGATCTTTAAAAATCAAATGCTGCTCTCCATCATGAACGGTGCGAATTTTATTTTGAACGATCAAACTTTCTATATAAGATTCCGGCATCGATAGATATTCCGCAGTCTCTTTTACTGTCAAGTACATGCCTTCACCCCTTTTCCTCTCTAACTATACTAGATATGAGGCATTATTTGAAGCGCTTGATTTTTAACTGAAAACCCCTTACATGCCAAGGAAAGGACGCTATCCGGTTCAGGGTATTGTCATGCAATCTCACCAGCTCAATCGATTTCCATCAATGGAACATTTTAGATAAAAAACTTACAATCCCTTCCAAGAACATGTAAGATAATGTTAAAGCAATATATCCATAGATTAAGAGGAGTGGACAAAAATGACCTTCTTTTATGTCATTCTTGCGGCAATTTTTGCTGTTTTCCTGGTCAATTTCGTTAAAGGGCTAAGTGAACCGGCTAAATTAGAACGCTATCAAAATGAATTCCGAAAATACCATGGTGAAACTTTAGATCTGCATGCAACGGAAATCGTTTCAGAAGCATTGATAGAAAAGCTTAATATAGCACTTGATTTCAATTATATGGAAAAGGTCAATACTGAATACCGCCTGAAGCATCCAAGGGACTCACAGTTAAAGGTCAATCAGGCTTGGCGTGAATTGAAACGCTACTTGATCATGACTGCTGTGTTTGGAAAAGTTGAAATGTTTAATTCAGTCATCGATGAGTTATGGCATATCATGCTGAACTATAGACAGGAATATGATGAGTTTTGCCAGGCTTTCATCGGTAGGACCATTCAGCACCATCCTCATTCAGAACCTGTTTTCAAACCCGATGAGCGCACTCTTTTTGACTTTTACTATGTACAGCTATTTACGGTGGACTCCCATTCCATTCAAAAATGGGGTAAATTTTTCAAACATGATAAAGGGCTAACGCTTCTCCGCGATTTTGAAACGTTGGAGCTGGAGCAGTTAAAAGAGAAATATATGCGTAAACCGACAAGTATACAAGCGGAACGGACCTTTGAATCTTTCACTTCCCAATTTAAAGAAAATCGCCCCATGACAGAATTGAATTGGCGGAAAACGTACGATCAGACTGACTACGCAGCTCCTGCCTATTTCACTTATGCAAGCACCGATGATTTTGACAGCGAATTTAAAGATATATTCGGGAATGAACCGAACACAGTTTCCTCTGGATCCGGCCATGCCGATCATGGTGGCCATAACGGTTCCCATGACAGCAGTTCTGATTCCTCTTCCAGCTGTTCTTCATGCAGTTCTTGTTCGTCTTGAGCTTTTCGCTTGGAGAAATCCAAGCGTTTTTTTATACCATTAGATGAACTGGATTGATGAAGCTTAGTTTTTACTCAATATAAAAGGAGTTACAACTGATATGCATGATAATGAGATACGAAAATTCAGACCAGTTTTTGTCTATGCAAATTTGGAAAACAAGAAAAAATTAGTACAAGGTTTAACTGAAGATCGAGTGAAATTAATTCAAGAACTAAAAAAATATAGAAATGTCCTTTCACCATTTTTAATTAATGTTTTGCAAACTAATATAGATCAGTGGGAAATAGAAATACATGATTGGCAAGAGGAAATAAAAAAAGTGGAAGAAGAGAAAGAGAGCTTTTAAGTGCTCTCAGTTTGCAGACAAAAGGGGTTCGAAATTTATATAAATTCCGAACCCCTTTGAATTATCGTCCAAGGTTAAGGGATTGGGGCTCTGCAAGCCCGCTCACTTAGTCCATTATTAAACATGTGCAATTGAGCTATTTTCTCCAAGTTAAAGGTAAGCATCGCCTTCATCGGAAATTTTCAAGTCAATTGACGCATTCCGTTTTCCTTATTCATTAATTCCACCGATTGAACCAATTCTTGATCCTTTGTTTATTTTTCTCAAGAACCTCCTTGGAAGTCCGGTTGTCTTTTTGTTTTTTCCATTCAAAGAAAGATGCAATTCCGATAAGCAGCCCTCCGCCGATGATTAAGTACAGCCACCATGGCATCTCGCTCCACATCGAATTGGTATTCATATAGACATTGAATAAAATCGTCCCAGTTCCAGCGATGAAATAGGATTTGTATTTCATCATGAATCCAAACAGCATTGCTGCCAATGACAAGGTTCCGATAATGAGGGCATCATATAAGGTGTTTCCTGCCATTGCATCAATGATCAAGGCCAAAAACAAAAGGGAAACTATACCACTTTCGATATATTGTGTGATTTTGCCTTTAACAAGGATTTTCCTCAGCAGAGTGGTGCTGACAATGAACAGCGGCAGAATATTAACCTCCTCCTCAAGTACAGGAGGGATCGTGAGCTGATCGACAATGACCCAATACGGATATAGACTGAACAAAATCGCTGCCGCCAACTGGAATTTCCTTTCCAACATGTCTGTCGTCGTGCTTCTCATCAAAATGAAATAGGCCGGAATCAGAAGTGCCGCGAAGATTTCCAAAATGAAATGTGCCGGTCCCCCCGTCAAAACATCCATGTTCATGGCAAGAAGAAACAGCAGACCATAGACTCTGTAAAAATCCAATTGAAGTCCTTCCCTGCCTTTATCAAGCAAGCCTTTAAAGTATTTCCTGCTTATCAGTACCATTATGGCCGTACACCCAAAAAGGACTGCCATTCCAACGAAAGGCTGTAATGTGTCGGCGTACATGATGATGATCCAATACGGATACAAACTGAGAACTCCCGTCAGCCAAACGTAGATGCCCTTTTCTTTTACATCCTTTGTGAAACTTCCAATCAAGATGAAGTAAACCGTGATCAAGAGCGATACAAAAACTTCGAGTAACGGGGTCAATGTTTCAGTTACTGGAAATCCCCGATTCATGGCCAGTAAAAACAGCAGGCCATATATCCTGTATGCATCGATGGTGATTCCTGTTTCTTCCTTTTTGATTAAACCATCGAAATAACGCCGGCTCAAAAGCAGCATCCCTGACATACAGCCGAAAAGGAACAACAATCCCATTACAACCGATAAGCTGTCGGCATACCCGACGATGATTACGAAGGGATACAGACTGACTAGTGCAGCAATATTGGAATAGATTTTCCTTTCTAGCTTTTCCGCTGTCAAGCTTCTCAGGAAAATGAAATAAGCGGTTAACAGCAGCGATACAAAGACTTGGAGTAACTGATGCTTAGTATCATTAAAAACCTCTGCATTCATATCGATCAAAAAGAATAAACCATAAATCCTGAAAGGATCAAAGCTGATGATACTTGATTCAATTTTCTTGAGTAATCCGCTGGAATACAGCCTGCTTAACAACAACATTCCTGCCATACAGCCAAAAAGAATTGCCAAACTCGTGGCGATTGGGAGTGTATGGGCATAGTCTATGATATTGATGAACGGGAAAAGGCCGATGATGGCCGCTATTCCCGAGTAAATGCTTTTTTCTTTCTTATAGATCGTGAATCTTTCCATTAGGATGAAGTAGCCCGGCAACAGCAGGGAAACAAAAATCCCCAAAATCGCAGAATCTGTATCGCTCATAAACACTTCCAGATTCAGAGTACACAGATATAACAAGCCAAAAATCCGATAATAATCAATGACTCTCTTCGTTCCGTCTTGGTTGAGCAATCCTTTGAAAAGGCGTCTGCTAGCCATCACCATCACAGCCATACATACAAGCAATACGATAATCGCCATAACCAGAGGTAATGTATTTACATACATATTATAGAAGATGTACGCCAGACCTAGAGGAACCACAACATAGTTCCGCCAATTCCTTTGCATGAGGAGATACCAGGCAAACAAGAGCTGTGCAGTCATCACCCCTACCCAGACCAACTCCCGGTTAAGCGGGAAGTCCCGGATTGCCGTTTCCAAAATGGATATGCTTATCCCTAAATGAATGAATGGAATAAGGTAATACTCCATGATGCCTTTCCAATTCTTATTGGATAACGCCCACAGAATGGTTATGAGTCCTGCTGTAATCATCAAGCATATTGATGTAATGAATACCATTTGCTCCATGTTTACGACAAATAAATGGACCTGCAGGAAAAGGACTGAAAACCCTAGGTACGTAAAAACATATTTTTCCCATTTCACGTGCGCCCTTAAAGCACTCAAAATATAAATCAACAGTTGTGCAACATATAGTAACGGTGAGCTTTCCGTATGAATAATGAGCAAATATCCAACAGGAATCGCCAGTAAATTGGCAAGGTGACTTGCGTAAAAGAAACACAGTTTCCCATTTTTCGAATATTTCCCAAGCCATTCTCCTAATAGGAAAAAGATAATGGGGCCGAGCAACACGAACGCAATCCTCAACACCATTGAAGCAAAATCAAAAACATCGTAGAGTGAAGCATATAAGCTGGCACTTGTAATCACGACAGGCACCCAGAATATTTGCTTCCTATGGATATGGACGGACCAGCCGTTTATTGCAGTAGCTACGGCAATCACTCCGCTTGCCTCCAAAGGATTCAGTGAATCGAATGGAATCGATATCAAGGAAAGGAAGGAAAGAATCTGTCCGCTATATGCAAAAACAGGAAAGAATTTATGGTATCCCTTTTTAAATGTGTAAGCTGCACCGATGGAAATCAGTGAAACACCCATTAAATAGACGCTGAGTGGGATATTTGACCGAACCCATTCTAAACTCTCCAACAAATATGGATAGAAAGCAACCAAAGCCAGTACGAAAGTGATTGGAAATCCGTATAAGGCGTTTTCCTTCATATGCTTTGATTCGTCTTTTATATATGTGATGAAGAAAAGCCCAGAGATCATGGCGAGCGCCGCACTAACTGCAAGCCAATCCATTTCGCTGAATTTAATAGTCAGTATCACTAACATGATCATTGGGGAGATAAGTAAGATACTCTTCTTAAACAGGCTGTACCTTGGGTGACGATTATATAAATATACTCCAAGATATTGAATGACCTGAATAACAAAAATCAGATTTAAGATGGTAGAAAAAGAGACTGGCAATGCAAAGAAAAGATATAGTAACGCTAAGTCGAAAATAACAACAGCCGGGTACGTGAGGCTTGAATTTCTCGAATGAAGGGAAAAATAGGTAAGCTGAGCGGAAACTAACATGAGCGCGACGAATATTTGCGCATAGTTCTCCTCGTACACCATCGCGTTACTATATAAGAAAACGATCCCGCTCCCAATCAAACTGGTGAACATGAAGTTTTTGGAAAGCTTAGTCATTTTGGATTTAGCCAGATATTTCGATAGCATAGTAAAAATGATTGGTACAAGTGCAAATGCAGTGATCATGTACTCACTTAAAAACGAGTTATAAACAAGATGGATATATCCATACGTGAAAATGGCGCTAAAAGCCATTTCATAATATTTTTTTTGGAATTTGACCGAAAAAATTAAAAACAAAACAGAAAAAACCATTAACGTTAGCGAATACAAAAAGTTGCTTGAAAATAACGTCAGGATTACAAAGGTCTCCACGATAATCTTAAACTGGATAAATTGAAAAATGAATGGTTTAAATAACGTTAATGCTTTTTGATTTTTCAACTGCTCAATATTCCATAATATTATTAAATTAAGAACGCCAATCGTCAAAAACATCCACTCGATAGTCGGCGTCACAAAAGCCAATCCGAAATAGCAGGTAATGCCAAACGTGAATATTGAAATGAAAATGAATATTTTCGACTTGAAGTAGTCAGCAATCTTACAATAAATGGCTAAGCAGAGTAATCCCCCAAGAAACCCCAGAAGCCCCCGCCCCCCACCATTAAGTGAAAGGTACTCTCCAAAAATCCGATAATATGAAGCTGATAAAATCGTAATCGGAATGAATAAACCCGCTAGCGTCAGGAATGCAAAAGAGGTCTGTTTAATTTTCAGCTTCGAAGCGATGAAGGCCATCCCTGCAAAAATGACGGATATCATTCCAATGAAGAGAACTTTCAGGACCGCATTCAGATCCCCCCATGAAGTGGTTGCTAAAATCAACCCGCCAAACAGAAGCAATATGACCCCAGTGAGCAGGATGACAGAAATATTCCGTTCCCTGATTTGCTCAGGTGTTTTCTTCGGCTTTGCCGGTTTTACCGGTTTCTCCCGTTTGATGGCCTGCTGTTGAATAACCGGTTTCCTATCAGTAATTTCCTTGACAGGTTCAAGGCTTTCCTCGAAAACGGATTCACTAGGAGCATACCCGGCCTTCTCATCTTTCATTTTCGATTCGTTCAATCCACTGGATTCCTGTAATTGCAATGAAGATTCTTCAATCAGGCTATCCTGAACCCTCTTATCGGCACTTTCGCCGATTATCGTTTCAGTTCCATGGGTGGATTTCTTTTTTACTTGCTCTAAGCGCTTTTGTTTATGGAGGGCTAATTGGAAATGCCGATTGTATGCCCTGCTAATCCGGATATATTCTGATTTAGGGATGAGCCGCCTTTCCCATAAAACATCCAGCTCTTCTTGGAAAATACGCTTCCTTCTTTCTAATGTCATTTCTTCGTTTGAAGAATCATTCATTCCAAGCTTCCCCTTCCTTCAAATAGACCTTCTATCATCTTATGTATATTCTCTTTTCGATAATAACAAACTTTTTCCATTTTTAAAATATTTAGGATAATGCACCAAGAGTGTTCCTGCTGACTCAAAAAAAAGAATGACTTCCATAGAAGCCATCCAACGTCCCTATATTGATTTTACTTTATCCTCGCTCCTGATAATGCATAAATAAACGATCATTGAAATGAAAATCGAGGCGGCTGCCGTGATATAGATGCTCCTATAGCCGAAGAGGAAGCCTATCTGCCCGAACACGATGGCTCCTATGCCCACTCCAAGATCGAAAAATGAAAAGTATGTGGCATTCGCCATCGCCTTCCGATTGGGTGCCGTCTTTTCAATCGACCATGCCTGCAGCGCAGGCTGGACAGAACCGAATCCGAATCCATAAAGCACTGCCGCAATGTAAAGGACCGCTTCACTCGGCATCCACGCAAGCAGGAGCATCCCAGCCATGATGAGTACTGTTGAAGGCACGAATATGGCTCGATGTCCCCTTCGGTCATATAATCGACCTGCGAATAATCTCGTGACCATGAGGGCCATTGCATATACTAAAAAGTACCACTGAATTCCATCTACACCTTTTTCCGCTGTATACAGGGGAAGGAAGGTTGCAATTCCACCAAATGTAACGGAAATGAAGAAAATGAGCAATGATGGCTGAAGGGCACTTTTTTCATATATATCAAACCTTTTGGCCCTGACAGCCGCGGAAGGATCACTTTCCCCTTTTTGATACCGAATAAGTGATGCTGTAACGATGGCAAACAATCCTAATAATGAACAGATCAAAAACAACTCTTGAAACGGAAGGACCGTAACTAGAAAAAGACCCAATGATGGCCCGAATGCCAATGCTAAGTTACCCGATAATCCGTAATACCCCATCCCCTCACCACG
The DNA here is from genome assembly GCF_047238085.1 of Peribacillus phoenicis. Lineage (NCBI taxonomy): Bacteria > Bacillati > Bacillota > Bacilli > Caryophanales > Bacillaceae > Peribacillus > Peribacillus phoenicis. The sequence continues at coordinate 4,369,927 of NZ_JBDFMF010000001.1, forward strand.
CCGTTTCGCAGGGATTATATCGGAAGCAATCGTTCCTGAAGCCGTTGAGGAAAATCCCCAGCCGACGCCCTGTACAATCCGCATCATGAATAACAAGCCGATGCTCCCCATAAAACCGAAGGAACCCACTGACAATGCAAAAATGGCTAAACCGGCAAGAAAAATCATGCGCCTTCCCTTCGTCTCCAATAATCTGCCGGCAATTGGCCGAACGAGCAAGGCCGAAAAAGTGAAGATTCCAAGGACAGCCCCCACCAGGCGATCGTCACCGCCAAGCTGTTCTACAAACAGCGGGAGGGTCGGCATCGTCATTTGAAAACCCATGAAGATGCACATATTTGCCAAACAGATCATGATGAAATCACGTGTCCAGATTTTATCAGTCCCTCTTACCCGTTCATCCACTAAGGTTTCCCTCATATCCCTTCACCTTCTAATTATAATAGTCATTGCCAGTTTACTAAAATTGGTTAAAATAAGCGAATGATTTATTTCGTGTACCTAAATATATATATATAAATAAAAGCCCAGTATGACACTGGGCTCCCCCTATATCTTTCATCTACCCGCCCTAACGAGTTTCTGTTCTTTTCTTCGCCGTTTATCTTGAAACATTTTTTGATCCGCTTCCATGAATAAACTATCCATATTTCCTTTTGAATGCGAACGGTAAGCATGCCCGAATGACATACTGATGTGAGGGCCTTTTTTTAGGGAGTTTTGCAAAAGGATTTCTTCCTTTAATAATTCACAAAGAGATTCCACTTCTCGCTTGCTTCTATCAATCAGCAGAATGGCAAACTCATCTCCTCCCACTCTCGCTAAAACAGCGATGTCCGAGAAAATCCGTTTCAATAGATTGGCCGCTTCTTTAATCAATTCATCCCCTTTCTTATGGCCATACGTATCATTCATATATTTCAGCTCATCTAAATCACACAGAATCATGGCAACCGGAGTATCAAAATCCAGATTGGATTTGGCAAATATATTATCAAAAAACTGTCGATTATGGATATTCGTTAATGGGTCATGGGACATTTGATACTCAATATCCTGTATGAATCTCACTCTTTCATCGATATTGCGAATGATTCCTTGAACGGCTACCAATTGCTCTTTTTCATATATAGGTGTAGCATATTCCTCGAACCACAAAAAATCCCCCTCGATATTTCTCCAGCGTTGAATGACCGGCTTAGTATAATCAATCCCACCATATATCTTTTCATTCAAGATTTCAAAGTCATCAGGATGAATCCTTCCGAAAGGGGAGGAAGGGTCATTGTATGCTTCTTCCAAGACACCTTGACCTAAAAGTGTATTGATGGATGGACTTAGGTACCTAAACTCGGAACTTGGGTTTGTTTCGTAGCAGTAGATAATATCCTGAGAACTTTCCACTATATTAAAAACCTTTTTTTGCACTTCGAATCCTTTCTTCTGATAGTCCTTTTCCCTTTTCTTGCGAGTGAAGATCGAACGTTTAAATATATCCAATGACAATTTATTGAATTTCATTCCACAGCCCCCATACTTTTGAAGTCATTTTCATTAAAATCTTTAGATTTGATGGCGGACTTACACACATTACTTTTAACATAATTATCCTTTATTTATTATAATTCCAAAACTTCTAAAAGGAAAAACTTTAAATGTTTTTCCTTTACTCCTTAAGTAAAGGGGACAGCTTCTAGCAATGACCGCATAATTGAAAAAAACCGATTCCAATTGGATCGGCTTTTTCATGCTTCACGACTATTTCGTTATCTCGATTTTCCCATTATTAGTTTCCAATTTCACTAGATTTTCACCTTTGCCAATGACAGTATCTCCCTCATACTTACCAAGGATATCCACTCTCCCATTGTCAACATGAACATCGAAAGTTGTATTTGTCGGTTCCTTCTCCGTTTTGATCATGATTTTACCATTATTACTTTCGAAGTCGATCTCCCTATCCAAGTCTTTCGTGACCAATGTGATTTTACCGTTATTCGATGACCCAACCAGTTTTCCTTCCACATTATTAAGCTCTACTTTTCCATTAGCAGATTTCACTTCAACTTTTTCGGTTATTATATCATTTAATTCTACCCGGCCATTTTGAGATTTCACTTTTAGATTTTCGCTTTTCAATCCTGATATTTGCAATTTTCCATTATCGGATTCGGCGACAAAGGATTTATAAGATTCATCAGGCACATACACCTTTAAATGTAGGGATTGAATATGAAAACCAAAGCTAAAGGTACGTCGATCTTTTAATTGTACCGAAAGCTTCTTCCCTTCCACATCTGCAGTGAAATCCAACTTGGAAACATCCATCCCTTTTGAAACCAACTCTATCCTGGTCTCCTTATCCTTCGTTGGAACGATCTCTACAGCTGCATTGTCAGTGTCGATCTGAATGTCCGTTACGATTTCCGATATCGTTTTTTCCTCTGTAGTAGTTTCCTTATTCGTCACTTGGGAAAACGTAAACATACTTCCTATTACTCCGATCAATAACAATACAAGTGCAAAGATCGATAATTTTTTTACATTAATCATTTTTCAAACCGCCTTTCACAAGAGAAGCGTTAAATTTTAAATAGCGAACGAACCCTTTAGTTAAAGCACTAGTAGCGACAAACATTCCCATGGCAATGAAAATGCCAATCCCACATAGTCCCAATGCGAAGAAAAGATCGAATAATTGAAAGTTACCTATCGCAAGGTTAAAAAGAACGCCAAACGGAGCTAGAATGAACGCTATCGCCGAAGCCCATCCTGCAATGACAACTCCGATCAATGCTATAAATGGCCCCAAAACGATCACTAAATTAAAGAATCCCAAACCAATGACTGCCCAAACTGCCCGCATTACATTACCTGCAGAAGTCGTTTGTTCGACCTGACCAAGACGATAGGATGCCATCAGTTCCTTGGAAATCTGTTTAGGATTCCCAAGCGATTTGGAGATTTCCTGCTCTGACTTTCCTTCTTCCTTTCCAATTTCGAAGTACTCTTCGTAATCTTGAAGGATATCTTCCCGTTCCTCTAAGGAAAGTCTGGTTAAAGAAGCATTCAATTGTTTTAAAAATTGTTCTTTATTCATTGGTTCACACCTTCCTTAATTAATTGATTGACCCCATTGGAAAATTCATTCCATTCCGTCAACAACTCTTGAAGGTATCTCCGGCCTTTGTCGGTTAATGTATAATACTTGCGCGGAGGCCCTTCTGTTGATTCTTGTAAATATGTCGTAAAATACTCTTCCTTCGTCAATCGTCGTAAAAGTGGATATACCGATCCTTCCGATATTTCAATTTGATCCGATATCTTCTGTACAAGTTCATACCCATAGCGATCCTGCTTATCCAATAAGACCAGGACACATAGTTCCAGGACACCTTTCTTAAATTGCACATTCATAGCACCAACACTCCTTCCAAGAGTTCTTTAGTATAGTTCAATAAACAGTACTGAACACCGAACAATACATCATATGTAAATAATTTACCACATGGTACTGTTCATTGCAAGGTACTATAAATATTTTTTTGGTTTTACATGCATTCCAATAAGGGTAGAAGAAAATTAACATTATATTCAAAGCTGCAAGAGAATACGATGTATAATAGTAAAATGTGGAAGGAGGAGTTACTTTGGCCAACAAAGAAATAACAAAAAAGCAATTCGAGTTTCTTGAACATGAATTTAATTACCTTGAAAAGGAAGGAGTCATCTCCCAGCAAGAGAAAGTGAGGATGTTAGATTCCTATGACGTAAAAGGTAATTTGAGCTTCATCACTATTCTATTATCCATTGGCGCACTTCTTTTAGGTTTGGGCGTATTGACCTTCGTAGCCAGTAACTGGATCTATTTAAGTAAAGCGGTTAAATTCCTGCTTATCATTGCATGCCTCATCGGAGTGAACTTTGCTGGCGTGAAGGTGCAGGTACGCTTTCCCAAAACGTCACGAAGTCTGCATTATGCAGGTATTCTGATCTTTGGTGCAGGGATTTTTTTAATCGAGCAGATGTTTAATATCAGCATCAATTTCAATAGTTCCTTTTTATTATGGGCGATCGGTACGGTATTCATTGGATATTATTTGAAGGATGTCTTCGTTCTCCTTTTTACATCTTTCCTGCTTTTCATTTATATTAACGGAAGTATATTCGTTGATGAAACGTCTTATCCGCTTGCCATTCTTGTATTTCTACCGGCTTTATACATTATGTTAAAGAAATTCGATTACCCTAAATATCTGACCTTTTTCATTAACGCTTTAGCCATCAATACAATTGCCTTATTTCTTATGGAATTCGTGCCTAAGCTGGAGTTTGAAAATTCGAATACGATTGTCCTTTCCATTTTGTTTGTACTGGGAATCGTACTTGCCTATATTCCGGTAAGAGCCAAACTACAAAACATCACCCACATACAAGGGCATATCTTACATGGTATAACCGCACTCTTCCTTACCTTTGATTTTTCAATCTGGTTCCCTTTAGCTTATTTCGTTTTTCTGCTTTATCTCATTCTAAAAGGCAGTTTGACCAGTATCGTGATAATATGTGCACTGATTTTCAGATATTACATCTACTCCTTTGACTTCCTGCCAAAATCGCTTACATTCATCATCGGTGGAATAATGCTTATCGGTTTTGGCTTCTTCTTTGAAAATCAACGAAAAAAAGGAGGGGAGCTCAATGAATAATCCGTTATTCCGGCCACTTATCGTATTTTCCATTCCAGTCTTGATTCTGTTAGTCTTGGCGATTCCTCCGGTCTGGACAACAATGACAGGAGATGTAATCAAGATCAAAACAGCCCCGGTCGACCCGACTGATTTGTTTAGGGGAAGCTATGTGGCTTTGAAATATGAAATTGAATCCGTTAAGCCATCACAAGTCGATGACTCGATTAAAACCGAGTTCCATACAAGAAATATGGGTGATTTTAAAAAGGTATATGTACGTTTAAAACAAAATAAGGATGGACTATACGTTGTCGATTACGTAACGAAAGAAAAACCCGGCAAAGGCGTTTACCTAAAAGGGGAATTGGAAATCCCATATGACCTGCAAAATGCTGAAACCATTCAAATCAGATACGGTCTGGACAATTATTTCGCATCCGAAGAAAAGGCAAAGGAAATGGAGAAGGAAGCATTGGCCAATCCTTCAGTCGCCGTCGTAAAGGTTCGTAATGGGAATGTTGTTTTAACGGATATCATCATTAAATGAATGAACCCGGAAATGACTAGCAAAAAGAGCATCGGTTTTTCGATGCTCTTTTTATTGCTGGACTTTTTTCATATGAATATCAGATGTTACTTAATGACACGTTTTGCCCCTATATATTTTTCTTTCCAATACTTATCACTCATTTTGACCACCTTGACCCCTTTGGTGGTGGTACCGATAAATGTACCATTTCCATAATAGATTCCTACAAAAGAGACCTGCCCTTTCTTACCTGTCGCATAGAAGACCAAATCGCCCGCTTTTAAATCTTTTTGCTTAACGGCCTTTCCCGTTTTATACTGGTCCGCACTCGTTCTTGGAATCTTCATTTCTGTGGCGGCATTTTTATATACATACTGGGTTAGACCGCTAGCATCAAACCCTTTAGGGGTCGTCCCCCCATATTTATATTTGCTTCCCACCTGCTTCTTTGCCAAAGCGGCAACTTCATCGCCATAATTGATAGAGGCTGAAGCATTAGCCGGACTGAATATGAATACCGTCAATAATGCTCCGATCAAAACTATGGCTGCAAGCCATTTTGAAACTGGTAAACTATAACTCATCCTTTTTCCTCCCTAAACTGAAAATGAACCACAATTTTAAATGTATGCTTCATTTCGGTTTTCAGACCAAAATCATTTTTAATTGGTGCGATCATCATTTTTGCAAAAAAACAAATAACCAGATAACGCCGTTGTGTAGCAAGTTACGGTGTTATCTGGTATATTCTACTCTTCAATAGATGAAAGAATAGTGCCCATTACTTAGGCTCCTCGTATTGTCGTGCATTCTCACTATCGCTTAGACCTTTAGTGGTATGATCGACCACACCGCCGACCCCAAAGAATGTAAGCGCTATGAAGTTAATGATGCCTAAAGCCCCGTTCAATGCATCATCAGTAATGGTAAAGCCTATAGGGGTAATGAAATTGTTTATGAACGCGGCAACCATCTGCGCCAATAATAAAAGCCCAGGAAGGAGTACCGTGAATATAAACGTCGGATTCTTAAGACGCACTTTCCAGTTGATCATTGCTTTTCCCCCTCTCTATCATATTAAGTCCGAAAATGGATGCGGACTTGCTATATATTATGCGGCTTGTCCTTTTTACGTTCGGAAATTCCATAAATCTCTCTAGTTTCCCATTACATAAAAAAAAGCCCATCGGTGGATGGACCTTCTCTCAAACTTCAAAGTAGTTTTTAAAAACACTAGAGAGCGCCTCACTTTAACAAGTAAGCAACAACTTCCTCAAGCTCTATATACTCCTTTGTGTGCCAGTTGATTCCTTCCTTTACTAAATAAGCTTCTGCCTCTAAAGGAAGTCACCGTCCGCAAATCTTTTCTCTCAATCTCCCCCGGAATGGATACTGCCAGCCAAAACCGTTTATACTGCTGAGCCAATTTATAACCTGAATATATTAAATGCTAGATTTTTCACACTCCATTTTTTCCTGCAAAAACATTCTGATCCGCTCAGCAGCTTCTGTCAATCTCTCGACCGGCTGGACCAAGGCAATCCGGACATACCCTTCACCCTGCTTCCCAAAAGCATCGCCTGGAACGACCGTCACCCCTGCTTTTTCAATCAATGCATAAGCAAAATCCCACGATTTCCAGCCAGCAGGAATTCTGGCCCAAATAAACATGGTAGCTGAAGTTTTCGGCACGTGCCAGCCCCCTTCCGCAAGACCTGATATCAAGGCATCACGTCGGGACTCGTATTCCTTAACCTGTTCGGACAGCAGCGAAAGATTGGAAGTTAGCGCCATCTCGGCAGCTTTTTGGATAGGATAAAAAACCCCATAATCGATGTGTGATTTCAACGTTCCCAGGATGTTCAGCACCTCTCGATTGCCCACCGCATACCCAATGCGGCAGCCGGCCATGTTAAAAGTTTTGGAAAGTGAGTTAAACTCAATCCCCACTTCCTTGGCACCAGGAATGGCCATAAAACTAATTTGGGGATGATCATCAAAAATCAATTCGGAATAAGCAAAATCGTGAACCACCATGATCTCGTTCTTTTTCGCAAACGATATGACTTCCGAAAAGAAAGCTTCATCAGCAAGGGCGGTGACAGGATTTCCTGGATAACTGATGATCATCATCTTAGTCTTTTTCACTATTTCATCCGGAATTCCGTTGAGCTGCGGCAGGAATCCATTTTCGGCAGTAAGCGGCATCGGATAAATGATTCCGCCGGCAAGCTCTACACTCGCTTCATAAATTGGATATCCCGGATCTGGCACCAGCACATAATCTCCAGGGTTTATCATCGCCGTTGCCAAGTGTGCAAGCCCATCCTGCGATCCCATCAGTTGGAGGACTTCCCTTTCTGCATCCAGCTCCACTCCATAACGCTTCCGATAAAAATAACGGACTGCCTCATGGAATTCAGGCGTACCTTTTAACGTATACCCATAGGAACTGGGATCCTGCGCATACTTCACAAGCGTATCCACTACGAAATCAGGCGGTGGTAAATCCGGACTTCCTACACTCAAATCGATAACATCCAGCCCACGTTTCATTGCATCCTGCTTGCGTTTCGCCAACTCTGAAAATATCCCTGTTGTGAATCTTCCGACTTTTTCAGATGGAGTCATATTCATTCTACAATTCCCCTCCATTAATGATTTCTATCTATCATTATAGCAATCAATCTCGAGTATTTTAAGAATTCATCAATATCTGTTCCAGAGCCTCATCAAGATGAGGGAATTTAAATGCATACCCCGCCTTTTCCAATCTCTCAGGTATGACCCACCGGCTTTTTAATATCAATTCCGTTTCGGTACCCATAAAGAAAGCCCCCATTTCAAGCATGGGTGTTGGACAGGGCAGTCCCATCCTAATATTCATGAGCTTTCTCAAATGAGCCATCCATTCACGATTTGTAACTGGATGCGGCGATGAACAATTGAATACCCCGCTCAAATCCTGATTCTTTCTTAGAAAAAGGACAATGTTAAATAAATCTTCTATATGTATCCAACTGAATTTCTGATTTCCTGATCCTTGATGACCTCCCAGTCCGAATTTAACCAAATTCCTATATGGGGTCATCACTCCCCCATCTCCCAATACAATGGCGATCCGTAAAGCGATTTGTCTCGTCCTGGGTAATCGGAAATCGAAAAATGAGCGCTCCCACGCTTTCGCAACATCTACGGAAAAGCCTGAACCGATTACACCATCCCCCTCTGTCATTGGTTTATCCTCAGCATGCCTGTATATCGTTGCAGTACTTGAGTTTATCCATAATGATGGAGGATTTTCACATTGTTCAATCGCCTTACCTATCACTCCAGTCGTATCGGTTCGTGAATCCAATATTTCTTTCTTATTCTTGGCATTGTAGCGGCAATTGACCGTTTTTCCTGCTAGGTTGATTAACATATCCGAATTATCGATCGTTTCCCTTATTCCTTCTATATCTTCCCAGCCAGTATGCGGGGTTTGCCTGGAGATGATCCTTACCTCATATCCCAAATTCCTGAAATGCTTTTCAAAGTATTGACCGACAAAACCAGTCCCGCCAGCTAAAACCACTTTCTTCAGCATATAACCAACCCGCTTTCTTTTATGAATGAATAGGTCCAATTAAAACCAATTTGGTCCTTTTTGTGAATTATTTCACAATTATACCACCTTATTACATTAATTGGTATCACGAATACATAACGCATGTAACAAATGGTGAACTTGTCCAAGCAAAAAAGAATATTACACATAAATTAGTAATGTGAAAATTTATAAAGCAAAGGGATGATTGCAGTGTCAAGCAAAAAACTAAGAAGAACTGGTGAATCCAATAATGGTGGATCCAATAATGGCGGATCCAATAATGGTGGATCCAATAATGGCGGTTCAGGTAATGGTAATTCCGAAAATGGAAATAGCAGTGTTAGGTCTGCCTTGAAAAGAATCTTAAAAGATTTATTAAAGAATAATAGAGGTACTTCAATCAAGGAACCTATTTCAATCAAGAAAATCAAAAGGGATTAAGAGATTTCTTTTTTGAGATTAACATGGAAACCCTTTGGAATCTTTTAAAGGGTTTCCATATTAATAAATAATAATAGGATTTTCCGCATTTTGGTTTAATAGAGAAAAAGGAGAAGTTATGATGTATTTTCGAGACTGGAAACCTAAAAAAGATATCAAGAAATTAACGGATATTACGGTAAGTAATTTTCGGGTTTCGTCTGATACAGTACATGAAATTTTGCAAAGGTCACATAAGGTACTTGTGATTTGTAATGATAAAGGTAAAGTAGTGGGGTTTCTTTGTTATAATCTTTATTTATATAAAGTCGCTCATGTTAATTATGTAGTCCTTGACAAGAAATATAGAGGAAAGGGAATTCTACAATCCCTTTTACCGAAATTAGTAGCTTATGCGAGAGAAATAGGGATCCTTGCAGTGTCCGGTTTGGTAAACAAAAATAACCCTGAAGCATTGCAAAAATTTAAAGACTTTGGCTTTAAACCAATTTTAACTTATCAAGATGACATTCTAATTCAATCCTTTATATAACAAGTGCCACCTGTCCCCTCTTTGCGTAATTAAAGAAGATAGATTGTGAAAATACAATGTGTTCCTCCATACAAAACTAGGGAATGAAATCGCCTGTAAATTCTGCTGGAATTCATAGGCATTTTCCTTGTACTCTCATAAATAATGGTAGGAATACGCAATAAATTCACTACCTCAAATAGTTAATTCAATTTTCTATTTTTTCAAATGAATCCCATTATTTCCACCTTCCATTAGTGTATAGTGAATGTATACCTGCAAAAAGGGGGATCTTTATGAAATCGATAGAACTTATCATCTTGAATCTGGAAGAGGTTAGAAGAAGAAACATTAAACTATGGACTTCAATACCTAAAGGCACACTACATTGGAAGCCAGACGACAAGGCAATGAGCTGTTTAGAAATGGTTAGACATGTCCTTGATAGTGAACATTACTATCATTTATCCATTAAAAATCAAGGCAGCTTACCCGTTTATGAATCACCATTTGAAAAACAGCCGCTTATCTCTGTCGAAGCCGAATTAAACTTTGCGGAACCTTACAGACGTGATTTTTTGGAAACAATCATATCCTTCTGCGAGGACGACTTATCCACTATTAAAATTGATCGCTCCGATATTGGGTATATCAGGGATTTAGGAGATATGTTGCTAAGGATCGCTTATCATGAATCTGTACATACTGGTCAATTATTAGACTACTTAAGAACTGCTGGAGTTCCCAGAATCAGCGTTTGGGATTAACTGCATCATTTTCAAAGGGTGTTTCATCACAATGAAGCACCCAGACTGTAGGCAAACTCGATGAAAATCGAGTTTGCCTACAGTTTTTTTGCTTGTACAATTTGGATGTTGATTTCCGCTCCAAGCACTCGCTTTCCGCGGGCGGTCCGGGAGCCTCACGGCGCCTTTGCGCCTACGGGCCTGATGCTCTACGATAATCAAACAATCCAGTGGATCATCAAGAACATGTTTCACGTTAGAAAATTGTGGAAAAGTAATGATATAGGAGGGATAAGAAATGTTATCAAAAAAACCGGCGGCCAGAATGGTCAGCGCCGTTATTCTAACCGGTTCACTTTTAGGAGCAGGTGCATCGTTTCCAACAGAACCGGTTGGGGCTGCATCTACAATGGATTCCGCTTCTGGCATAGCTAAGGAACACGCTCTTACCACCTTACATGAAATCTACAACAAAGCTTTTTCAGGGGAAATGCCTTATACTGCCGTGGGTTTGAAAATTAATGAAAACACCCAAAAAGAAGTATATGATGCATTTGGTCCTCCCCCTGAGCCAGGTAACCCAGATGAAGCTTTTGACTATTACCATGCAGAAATGGGGCATCCAGGATTTGCATTTGCCTATAACGATGACAAAACCATCTCACAAATCCGATATTTTGGGACAAATGTAGAACGGGACCATAACCTAGGAAGCATCACTCCTAAAGTTTTAGGAAAACAACTCGGCAGTGCTGACGAAATACGCCACATTTCCAGTACGAATGAAATAAACTACATTTACAAGACCGGAATTTATGAACTGCAATTCATTGTTGGTGAAGATCAAACTGTAGATCATATCAATCTACTCGAAGCTAATTAATATGTATGGCAAAATGGTTGTCGAAGGTTGCAGAGAATGCAAATTATCTCTGCAACCTTTTTTTGTTTCAAGCCCCTCCCCCTTCTTTCCTCTTCAACTTCAAAGCCGTGTCACTGCCAAAATCAGATAATGGAAGCAAAAGGTTCATTTCATTTACATAAACCATACTCACCCCAAACGGATTCTTAATATTTTTACAATAAAATTAGCTTGTTCAAAATTATTTCAATATATGGAGGGTGTCAGTAAAATGATTAATAAATTCAGGGCTTTCACAGTATCGGTTCTAAGCATAGCCATCCTCTTTCAGGGTCTTCCAGCCGCGGTTGCTGCAAAAGATGCAGAAGACAATCAGACAGATCCGGGAGGCAGATGGATGAAGGGGGAATATCATGCCCATACCACTCAGTCCGATGATGCCGAGGGATCACAGAGCCTTGAGAGCTTGCTGAATAACGCATTTGATAAGTATGGTATGGATTGGAAGGGAATTTCCGACCACTTGAGGATGTCTTCAAGGGATGCTGAGGGAAATTTGATTCCAGGCGGGCCGATACCGCTATCTCAGGGAATCATACAATATCAAGCCCCGAAAATGGAGCAACTGCAAAAAGAGGGCAAATTTAAAAATAAAGTCATCTTTTCAGGCCTCGAATGGGATATGCCCACATACGAGCATGTCGGCATAGGAATTCTGGGAGACCAGCCGAGCTCACCGAAAAGTCTGAAAGCTAGCAATCAGTTCGAATACCTGTTCACCAACCAGGATGAAAAGATGTTTGATCCTGATGATGTAGCCGTCTGGAAAGCACAGGATCAAAGAGCCAATAAGACATCCGAGGACGCTCGAACAGCATTGGCATGGCTCGAGAAAAATTATAAGAATACAAGTTATGCCATATTGAACCACCCATCAAGAAAAAGGGTGTACAACATATCTGATTTTCGCGACTTCAACAATATAGCCCCGGATGTCATGTTCGGATTTGAAGGTATGCCAGGTAACCAGATGGAGCCGGATAGAGGCGGTTTAAATCTGACAACACCGGAAAACCGGACCTACGGCGGTTCCGATTACATGCTCGCTAAGGTAGGAGGTGCATGGGATGCGCTTCTTGGGGAAGGTCGTAAGTTCTGGAACTTTTCCAATTCGGACTCCCATTTTGAAATCAGTGAAAACCGCCTATACTCAAGCGGCTACTGGCCAGGTGAATATTCCAAGAATTATACATGGGTAAATGGTTCATCGATGCAATCCGTCCTTGATGGCATGCGATCAGGGAAATCCTTCTCTGTTTTTGGTGACTTGATCGACGCCCTTAATTTCCAAGCTAAAAACGGAAACAACAAGGCAGATATGGGCGGGGATCTTAAAGTGAAGGAAGGACAGATGGTCAAGATTACCATCCGATTTAAGAGCCCCCAAAAGAACAATAACGGGGACCCGGTCAAGGTGGATCACGTGGATCTGATTTCCGGGGAAGTAACCGGGAAAGCAGATCCTGGAACACCTGCTTATAATAAAGACACCAATGATACGACAAAAGTGGTTAAACGCTTTACAAGTAAAGACTGGAAAAGCGATCGCGATGGTTTTCATGCCATCACTTACAAAGTCAAAGCAAATAAGGATCAATATTTCCGTTTGCGCGGCACGAATCTAGGGGAAAATGTCTCTGGAGAAACGATGGACGGTGAACCGCTGATCGATGCAAAGACTGAAATCGAGGATAACGAAACACGCTTTTCAGAAATAAACAAACGTAACTATAAAGACCTTTGGTTCTATTCAAACCCTATCTTCGTCAGTGTAGAGGATAAAAATCATGGTAAACACTAAGTTAAAAAGAATCCTGAAATAGTTCTGGACAGTCCAAAAAGCCCCTCTTCCACTTAGCTAATAGTTGACGTGGATAAGGGGTTTTTTGTCTCCTTAGAATGGATATCGGTTCAGTTCCTTCCCTGGATGACGATACACCTTTCTTTTAGTTTTATTTTCACTTCCATGCGTGAAAAACCGTATAATTCACCAAGTTTCATTAACACTAATGATATAAGTTATTTTCATTGACTTTTTTCCTTTTCTTGTATAGTATCACAGAGTATCAATCCCTATCAGATTACTAGGAGGTTTACCCAAATGAAAAAAATGGTTGCACTTTTATCGCTATTGTTAGCTTTCACGGTTGTACTTACCGCTTGTGGTACCGATACAAAAAATGAGGCAAACGATACCGGCAATAAATCTTCTTCACAAGAAAGTCTATATGATAAAGTCAAAAAAGATGGCGTATTAACTGTTGGAACAGAAGGTACATACCCTCCTTTCACATTCCACGATGATTCAGATAAACTAACGGGGTTTGATGTTGAAATTGCTCAAGAAGTGGCAAAACGCCTTGGAGTAAAAGCTGAATTCAAGGAAACACAATGGGACGGCATGTTTGCAGGCTTGGATGCAAAACGTTTTGATATGATCGCAAACCAAGTGGGCATCGATGAAGACCGTCAAAAGAAATATGATTTCTCTGACCCATATATTCAATCAGGAGCGGTATTACTGGTACACAAAGATAATACGGATATTAAATCCTTCGATGATTTAAAAGGCAAGACCTCTGCACAATCATTAACGAGTAACTACAATGATCTAGCCAAATCACATGGTGCTGAAGTTACAGGTATTGAAGGATTTTCTCAATCCGTACAGCTTATTGGTTCTAAACGTGTAGATGCCACGATCAATGACAAATTATCGTACCTTGATTATAAAAAGCAACACCCGGATGCACCTATCAAAGTGGCTGATGAGGAAGAAAGCGGAGTAGCAAGTGGTTTAATGTTCAGAAAAGACAGCGGCAAATTAGTGGAAGAAGTAAACAAAGCACTTAAAGCAATGCAAGACGACGGCACGTACGCGAAAATCTCGGATAAATGGTTTGGTGAAGATGTTTCTCCTAAGTAATATTTTTGCTGACCCCGAGCGTATGAACCAGCTTGTTTCCATCGCTCAAACCTCCCTCTATCCTATGATAGAGGGAGCTATTCAATATACGATTCCACTAACATTGATCACATTCGTTCTCGGCCTTATTCTTGCTGTACTTACAGCATTGGCCAGATTATCTTCCATAAGGATTCTTCAAATAATTGCGCGTGTATATGTGTCAATCATCCGCGGGACACCTTTACTTGTGCAATTATTTATCATTTTCTATGGACTTCCAAATTTAGGTGTAACCATCAATCCTTTCATATCGGCTATTATAGGATTCTCTTTAAATGTGGGAGCATACGCTTCGGAAATTATCCGGGCAGCCATTTTATCCATACCAAAAGGGCAATGGGAAGCAGGCTATTCAATCGGGATGACATATACCCAAGCTTTAAAGCGCATCATTTTGCCTCAAGCTGCACGGGTATCCATTCCCCCATTATCCAATACGTTCATTAGCCTTTTAAAAGATACATCGCTTGCCTCACTCATTCTTGTAACGGAATTATTCCGTAAAGCTCAAGAAATCGCTGCAAAAAACTATGAATTTCTACTACTTTACATAGAAGCAGCTGCTTTATATTGGATTTTGTGTACCATTCTATCTTTCATTCAAGGAAGTTTAGAGGACAGACTTAATCGTTATGTAGCAAAATAAGAACCGCAGTAGTTAAAGGAGATTTTAAAATGATCAACATTAAGAATCTTCATAAATCGTTTGGTGACCTTGAAGTATTAAAGGGCATCGATTTGGAAGTGGAGCAAGGTAAAGTCATTGTATTGATCGGTCCTTCCGGTTCAGGTAAAACAACCTTTCTTCGGTGTTTGAATCTCCTTGAGGTGCCAACGGACGGGACGATTGAAATCGATGCAACGGAAATGGACTTCAAAAAACCCGTTAGAAAAAATTCGATTACATCTTTTCGCAGTTTGACAGGGATGGTTTTCCAAAGCTATAACCTCTTCCCCCACAAAACAGCATTGGAAAATGTAATGGAAGGACCCATCATTGTAAAAAACATAGCCAAACAGCAAGCGAAGGAAACGGCTGCTGCCCTGCTTACAAAGGTGGGCTTAGGTGAAAAAATCGATTTTTATCCGTTTCAATTGTCCGGCGGACAGCAACAACGGGTCGGAATTGCAAGGGCACTGGCCATGGAGCCTAAGGTCATGCTATTCGATGAACCCACTTCCGCTTTGGATCCCGAACTAGTTGGAGACGTCCTGCAGGTCATGAAAGACCTGACGAAAGATGAAGGCATGACAATGATCGTGGTAACCCATGAAATGCGTTTCGCCCGCGAAGTCGCCGATGAAGTCATTTTCATGGATGAAGGAAAAATAATGGAGCGGGGAACACCCGAGCAGATTTTCACCAACCCTAAAGAAGCGCGCACACGAAAATTCCTCAATATGATTCAATAAAAAAACGGTGCTATTCAAGCACCGCTCGCAGCCCCCCCATTTTTTAGAAATGGGGGTTTTTGCCCATCATTATATTAATGAGATGCTTGGACCTGTTTAGTATGTGTCCGTGCATGGTATAACTGAAAAAGAATCAAAGCAAAAACGGAAAGGATGGCACCCGATATAAATGGTAAATCAATAGAAATCGAAAATAACCAACCGCCGATTGGAGGACCCGCAATCCTGCCGAACGAGTCGAAGGAAGATAGCAGTCCCGTGACACTGCCATGGCCCGTCATGGAACTTTTGGTAAGCAGTGCCGAAATTGCCGGCCGGATGAACCCATTCCCCACTCCGAAAATCGTCAGGAAGACCGCCGATGTCCAGAACCCGGAAGAAAACAGGATGAGAATGAAACCAACTGCCGAGACGATGATTCCCATTCGGATGACCGCGCCTTCCCCATATTTCTTTGTCATCCTACCCACTAATCCACCTTGAACGATCGCACTCCCAAACCCCATGATCATAAAGATATAGCCTAATTGTACAAGACTTATATCAGCCTTTTTGGCTGCAAAATAAGCAAAAGTCGTTTCGAGTCCTGC
Source organism: Peribacillus phoenicis (assembly GCF_047238085.1). Classification (NCBI taxonomy): domain Bacteria; kingdom Bacillati; phylum Bacillota; class Bacilli; order Caryophanales; family Bacillaceae; genus Peribacillus; species Peribacillus phoenicis. Next base: position 4,386,330 of record NZ_JBDFMF010000001.1, read on the forward strand.
CATTGAAAGAGTGACGATCAATTGCAGAAAGAACATGGTTTTAAGAGACCCACTAAAGGCTTTCCACATGGACTCTTTATTTTTTGACTGCTGGGTCCTCTTTTCAACTGTATGTGATTCCTTCAGCATCGCAATCACTAAGAATAAAGTAATCAAAGAGGAAATTCCAGCAATGTAAAAAGGTAAATTCAAACTTGATTTGGAAAACACCCCGCCAATCGCCGGACCAAAGATGAAACCAAGCCCTGTAGCGGCCCCGATGATTCCCATCCCTTTTCCGCGATCTTCCGGCGTCGTGATGTCAGCCACATACGCCATTGCGGTTGGCATGTTTGCCGATGACAAAATCCCGCCAATGATCCTTGCTACAAATAATATCCATAAGGAATCTGCCGAGGCCGTGATAAAAAACGAAAGAGCCAAGCCAGCAATCCCGATTATCATGACAGGCTTACGTCCTATCCGGTCAGATATACGTCCCCACACCGGGGCAAAAAATAATTGCATTAATGAATAAACAGCCATTAAAAGTCCAAGCTCAGTAGGACTGCCACCAACCTTTTCGGCAAGAAACGGAATTACGGGAATGATGATCCCAAATCCGACCATGACTAAAAACATCACTAAAAAAAGAACGGGTAACACCTTTTTTGTTTCCATTATTTTTTTCTCCTTTTACTCTTCCACATTCGCTGCATACGGCAATGAATTCCTGAATCATATTACTTAGCATAATCTTCCTAACAATACTTTAAACAGTTTATCATACAACCTTTACCAAATCAGTATGAAGCACGATCTTCTTGCCCAAACCACCTTAACTAAATACAGAACAGACAACAGGATTCCTGATCTCAACATTAATTTTTCATGTAATGGCATTTCGTGAAAATAATGGATGAGTTTGTTAAAAAACTTTCCCTCCCCTTATTTTTTGTTAAGGGGTACTCTATACTGTAGGGTATGATTGATGTTTAGGAGGTAAAAGAATGTCTAATGATCAGTGGATTTTAATTATTGACGATGAAGAAGATTTGGCACGTCTCATGGAGACGGTTTTACATAAAGAAGGTATCCCGAATATTGTTACGGCGGGGACGATTGCGGATGGGTGGGCAAAGTTTCAAAAGTTCGATCCATCACTAGTCTTGCTAGATATTATGCTGCCAGATGGTGAAGGCTATGATTTATGCAAGCAAATTCGGGAAGTGTCGAATGTGCCCATTTTATTTTTGTCGGCAAAGGATGAGGAAATTGATAAGCTTTTAGGGTTGGCGATTGGCGGGGATGATTATATTACCAAGCCATTCAGTCCGAAGGAAGTTGCATATCGGGTAAAGGCGCAGCTGAGGCGTGCGGGCTTTTCAGAGGAAAAAGCTGCTCCAAAAAAATTTCAAGTTGGTCCTTTTGAGCTTAGTGCAAATGAAAATGAATTGAAAAAGGATGGCAAAACGCTAGAGCTCACAGCTAAAGAAATCGGACTGATGAGCTGTTTTATCCATCACCCAAATCAGATTTTGAGCAAGGAAACTTTATTTGAACATGTGTGGGGCGATGATTACTTTGGCTCTGATAATACAGTGATGGTTCATATTCGCCGTTTACGCGAAAAAATTGAAGCAGATCCTTCAAATCCTTCTTTTTTAATAACCGTTAAAGGACTTGGTTATAAATTACAAACAAAGGGTGAAACAAGATGAAGTGGAAATTGACACGGCGCTTTTTAGGATCCGTTGTGACAATTGTTGTAATCGTAGGGATCGTAAATACAATTTTACTTTTATGCTTACTCTTTGTTCATTTCGACACGGAAGAGGAATCTGCGGAAAACTTTAGCCGATCTTTTTCACAATATGTAGAACTGATAGATGACAAACCGATGGTAAATGAAGAAGGACTGGAAAAACTGCGGAACAATAACGCCTGGATACAATTTTTGAATGATAAGGGTGAACAAGTTGCAGCCTATTACACACCTCAAAAATTGCAAACCGTATATTCTCCTGTTGAAATCGTCCAAATGTATAAGTATAAAGAAATTGATGCAGAGACGACTGTTTTTGTCGGCGAAGCTCATGATTTCAGCTATTTTGTAGGGGTTAAAGATCGAGGAATTGGCCGATATGTAATGTCCTATAATTATGTTCACATTTTAAAGTACATCAACATCATACTTTTACTGTTTTTAACCGTGGATATTATTATCGCCCTAGTCATTGGGCTATTATTTGGTAAAAGATTAACGACACCACTTAACATTTTAATAGAAGGAATACAGCAGCTTCGCGAAAGACGTTTCAAAAAGATGAGTATACCAAAAGGCGTTTATGAGGATGTATTTCACAATATGAATGAACTATCTATAAAGTTGGATCAGTATGAAAAGGAACGTGATCAACTCGACCAAATGCGTGAGGAATGGATTAGCAATGTTTCTCATGACATGAAGACACCACTTGCTTCCATCCATGGGTATACAGAATTGATGAAAGATAATGCCACTGAATTAACACCACAGGAATTGTATGAGTTTACATCCATTATTAATAGACAGTCCGTATATATGAAAGATTTGTTGGATGATCTCAATTTAACGATGCGTTTGCGCAACCAACGACTTCCTTTGCAATTTGAAGATGTTGATATCGTTGGGTTTATAAGGGAAATGACGATCGAGCTTTTAAATGATTCACAATTTGGTGATAAACAGGTTGAATTTGAGGCAAATGTGGATAAAGCAACACATAAAGTGGATAAAAAATTACTGAAACGGGCGATTTTTAACTTTATCTACAATGCGCTCGTACATAATGATGAAAATGTAATCGTGAAAATACAAATTGATGATATTGGTCCACAATCGGAACTTCATACCAAAATTACCATTGCCGATAATGGCCGCGGTATTCCCGACAAAGACTTGGAACAGGTTTTTGAACGCTACTATCGAGGTACGAATACTGCCAGTACACATGGGACCGGTTTAGGAATGGCCATTGCAAGGGACATTATTCTGGCTCATAAAGGTAAACTTGATTTGACTAGCGTTGAAAATAAGGTAACCACAATTACGATACTTTTATAATTATTTAAAGGGCTGTCCATAATTTACAGACAGCCCTTCTTTCATTTATTTTGTTCGTGCCTTTTTTGGAATATCCTCAAATTTCACTTCATCATATGACGAAACCTCATCACCATTTTTCACGTACATCTTTAAGTAAGCGTCTTTTCGAAGGTTTTTTTGTGCCGTGAATTCAAGGGGTATCGTTTCACCATCTGCATTTTTGGCGTCCAGTTTATAAGAATAGTAAGTCATCACTGAACCATCATCCAGTTTGGTTTCATGTTGTACCCCATCCTCTGTAATTTGCAAATAATAATTATCGGCATTCATGCGGTTAAAGTCTATTTTAGTAAGCGCGAAGACCCCTGCCGCTCCCAGTATAAACAAAATGCCAACTACCATAATAAATTTCTTCATCTCGATCATCCTTCTGTTTTATTATTTTGTGTGATAATACGATTATAGGAAGCTACCGTTAAGATATAATACAGACCGTAAATGACCGTATAAGCGATCATCCAGATCAACACAGGTTTTGCCAGGTCCATCATCAATAAGCCCGAGAAGGCTTTTAAAGCAACCGCACTGTGCAATAACCCCACTGCAAGTGGAACGAAAAAGATTACAAACACTTGTGATGCAGTGGATTTCCGCATTTCTTTTGCGTTAACGCCCATTTTATGAAGCATATTGTATTGTGATTTATCTTCCTCAGCTTCCGTTAGAACTTTAAAGTAAATGATACTGCCTGTTGCCGCTAAAAAAACAAGACCAAGAAAGCTTCCGATAAAGAGCAATGAGCCTACACTTTCAATGCTTGTTTGAAAATCTTGAGGGGCACTGGAAAATAGGGCTTCTTCAGGCAATTGTTTTGCAATTTCCCCCGATAAATCAGTGGAAGCTTGATCAACCCCGATAACACGATAGCTTAGGGCTTCCCCTTCTTTTTGCAATGATTTAAATTGATCATTCGATACAACCACTGCTATGCCTGCTGTTTTCGCATTTAAAACTGTTTGTGTCTTAAAACTTTGGAATGTGATTGCCGTGTTGTTTTCTGTCGTGATGGTTTTGTCCTTATATATAGGTGAGAACCTTTTGTCATATCCAATATCTAAAATTACTGCTTTGTCATTATTCACAAGCAGTGCTTCCTTGCCTTGAACTTCTGCTAATTTGTTATATGTTTTTTCGTCGATAACCGTGTAAATCCTTTTATCAGAGCTATCGAATGCTGATCCCTTGCTAAGTTCTTTCGTATTAAATGTGACAGATAGTGCTTCAATATTTTCATCATACTTTGTATCTGACAATACAGCGCTCACTTGTTGATCGCTTTTTGCATCCGTAAGCTGATACATGAAGGTGTTCGGATCAACGGTCATAACTTGGTCATTTGCATTGTAATAAAGACCATAAACCGCACCGCCGGCCGTTACAGTTGTAGCACTTAACACCGCAATTACGGTCAATGTACGTGCATTACCCCGAATGCGATACAGCAGTTGCGAGATCGTCATTATATGAAGGCCTTTCCATAGCCATTTTTCATTTTTCTTAATCACGGCTAACACAAAGCCTGTCACGCTATGAAACAAGAGAAACGTACCGACAATAACTGTTGTCAATATAATGAGTGCTGTCATTAAAAACCCGACCTTTTCCCACACTTTAGAAGTAAAAAGATCTTGCATCGCCAACCAATAACCCATGACAATCAGGAAAATTCCCATAATGGCTACAATCATTGATGGCTTCGGGGCTGCTTCCCCTTTTTTCGATGCATGGAAGAGATCAATTAGTTTAAATTGATAAATTAAACGATAGCCCTGGAAAGATGTCACCAAGAAAATAATCAGAAATACGATAGAGGTGTTCAATGCTGCAGATACCGAAAAAGTAAATGGTGCGATGACATCATAGCCCATTAAATAGATCAAAACTGTCATGAACCCTTTTGAACAAAGAAATCCAAGTAAAATTCCCACAACCAATGAAACCAAGCCTAGCAATAGGTTTTCAAAGAAGAGCATAAAACCAATCTGACGATTACGTACGCCAAGCAATGCATATAATGCCACTTCTTTTTTACGTTTTTTCATGAAGAATGAATTGGAATAGGCAATGAAAATGGCAACGAAGAAAATCAGGATGACTGCAGCACCACTCATTAATGAACCTAATTTTTGTGATGAAGCCGTTTGTTCTGCAACTGTGTCGCTATATTTTAATGTTACAAATGTAAAATAGATGATAATGCTAAATACCATGGATGCGATATATAAAAAATATTGGGAGAGGTTTCGAGCAATATTCTTTCTCGCCAGACTAAATAACGTCATCTACCTCACCTCCAATTGTTGCAAGGACATCCATAATTTCTTGGAAGAAAGCTTTACGTGATTGGCCACGACGATAAATTTCTGTTGAAAGCGTCCCATCCTTGATGAAAATGATCCGCCGGCAGAAGCTTGCGGCATATGCATCATGTGTCACCAACATGATGGTGGAATTATTATTTTCATTCAGTTCACTTAAGCTTTCCAGCAGACCTGTTGCTGATTTTGAATCAAGTGCACCTGTTGGCTCATCTGCCAGGATCAATGCTGGCTCCGTCACAAGCGCTCTGGCTGCAGCTGTTCTTTGCTTTTGCCCACCGGAGATTTGGTATGGATATTTAGCTAATAAACCTTCAATCCCGAATACTTTAGCAATACGATTCACCAAGGCAGTAATTTCTTTCGCTGGAACTTTCGCAATCGCCAGTGGTAATAATATATTTTCCTTCACAGTCAATGAGTCTAGCAAATTGTAATCCTGGAAGATGAAACCAAGATTATCACGTCTGAAATCCGTTAAGTCAGCCCCTTTCATATCGTGAATGCTCGTATCATTCATATAAATTTCCCCTTCAGTCGGCGAGTCAATGGTTGCTAACAAATTGAGTAACGTCGATTTCCCCGCTCCAGAAGGTCCCATGATCCCTACAAACTCCCCTGCATGTATGTCAAAAGATATATTTTCCAGCGCTGTGTAGGCAGCGCTTGATTTACCATATGTTTTTTTTATATTTTTCACTTTTAATAATGGTTCCATTTGTTTCACCTCTTCAGTATTGTTGATACTTATACTTTACATGCCCATTCTTACAGCATCTTTGTGCCAACCTTACAGCAAGCTTAAATCCATAAAAAAAACGCCTGCCATTTAAATAGCAAGACGTTTTTTTATGGGATTTTTTTAAAGTAAAAGTATTTAACTTTGCTTCAGAAGCCTGCGATCGATTACAAAATTACCAAATGGAATGAATGAAACGATGAAAATCATCGCCATTTTTAAAAAGGACCATTTTGATATGATGCTTACATAAAGTAATAAAAGCCCAAATACGACAAATAAGAAACCATGGATGCTGCCTAAAATGAGTGTTGCTTCCCCAATATCCAATATGTACTTAATGGGCATACCAATGGCAAGCAATAAAACATATGAGATTCCCTCAATTATTGTAATAAACCGAAACCAACCAATAGCTGTCGAAAACATTCGCTCATCCCCTTATTCATTGTACAAGTACGGCACACAAATCCAGCTTCTTGTCCTAATCCAAAATCTGTTACTTCATCATATTATATTACTGTGACATCCACTAATAAATAGTACCAGGTTTGCCTAAAAATAGAACAACAAAAGCCCAATCCAAGGATTGGGCCAGTTAACAACACAAGGTTCAAATTTACTTAAAGACGTTCAATTTCGAAACCAATTCGCTCCCTCATCCATATGCACGAAGGGAATATCCGTATCAATTACACCTTTGATTCGTTTTAACTCAACATCTTCCCCTTCGAGCCATTTTGCAAAATCTATTGAAGTCGGCTCCTGGTTCCCTCCCAAGGCAATCCAAGCTCTCATTTTCTTAGGTAAATAAGCGGATGTATGAATCGTTCCCGCCCAGCTGCTATATAAATCCGAGAAGACACCTTGGTTGGTATCATTAAACAACCTATAAGCATCGTAGGCAGATGAAAGTTTCCCTTCGTGATCTTGGATGATCTCTAATCGGCGTTTTGAATCGATAAGATGGTTACGGTTTTCATTTTTCATGATTTCAAAGTGATTTGTACAGGCATTTGACGTGCGCACCTCTACATTTCTCGGGGAGGTTTCCACAATATAGGTACTTCCGCTTTTATCATAAACGACGTAAGTGAAAGAATGACGATGCGGGATTTCCTTCAACATCGCGACCGCTTCTTGAACGTTTGCACAAGATTCAACAATCAGTCTGCCAATCATGCAGCAAATGAAACCATCACCAGGATTCTTGCGATTCATGAAGTTATAGCCTATCACCAAACCTTTTTCATTCATTCCATCCATCCGACCAGTCCCTCGCTGACTCGGGCCGATGCTTGAATACCCTTGATCGGTTGGCTGGAATAGGACATAGCGTCCTTCATAGGTCTTTGGGTGGTAATCATAATTGCGAATGAGATAATCATCGCCTGTCATGATCGAACAGCCCGACCGAACATAATCCAATCGGTATCCACCAAACTCTTGCAGTACGCGGTCAATTGGCCATTTCAGCGCTTCTTGCAACCCCAGTAATTCTTCCCAAACTCCAGGGGCGAATTGTGTAATTGCTTTCTTGACCTCTTCTTCTTCAACCGTAAACCGAGGCTGCCTGATCTTCCACTGATCTTCACGATTTTTTACCGTTAGTGAATCTTTTAATTCCTCCCCTTGCATGTATCCAAACTCATAATGTGTACCCCTAAATTGTATGACATCACTATATATTTGCTTCACGGCTTATCCCTCATTTACAGTAGTTGCTATTCAAGTTAAGAATACTTGAAGTATTGTTGAAAATAAAGAAGATAAGCCTTCAATCATGTTATTAGTTGAGATATCAAGAAAATATTTTCCTGATACCTTACTATGGGTGGAGACACGAATAAAGGCAGTGTAACGGATAAAAAGCATCTTCATAAATTAGGAAAATAAGCGGTTTTTTCGTGCTATATTATTTATAATATAAAATTTTTGAATTAAAGGAGGGTCTTACTTTGAAGGTACTCATTGGAACAATACTTTTATCAATTAGCCTTTTATTTTGGTCTTTTTCTAATTTTGACAATTACTATCCAACAAGAGAATTTATACTTGTACATATAATAGTTAGTATCGTTGCCATTTTTATATTACTGTCATCATTAATACAATATATTAAAAACCCAAATGAAAAAATATAAAACCCACTTATACAATTGGTGTTTATCTCCCCACCCTGTTTAAACCATCTGAGTATTGCTGTACACTGATAGTCAATTCCTCACAACAAACTTCTTACTTTTACGGAATAAGTTAAATTTATTTAATTTGTAATATTTTTAAAAAGGCCCCTACTCTAAATGGGTAAGGGCTCAGGATTGATAAAGATATAATATTTTTTAAACACTTCTTCAACCTTTGTCAAATGTCTACTTTCAAACCCGTTAAATATAAGGTGTTGTAAAAAACTTATTTATTACGCCTATTCATTTTCTTAATTTTTCACGAATCTGTTTATAAGAAATCCAATTGTAACTACAATAACTAAAAAGCCAATTTGATATCATATATCAAACAAATTAATAATAGACACTGTAGTCCCATACTAATTCCCTTTTCTTACTGGCTAAAATTTAGATGTTACTGACTTATTTAGAAACAATTATTAAATCATTTCTATTTAAAAATTCATATAACAATTTCCATATAAGAAAGCCAATAACAGTTCCTAACACATTAAAAATCAAATCATCAATATCGACAGCACGATAGTTATAACCAACCCATAAACCAGCTAATCCTTGAAACAGTTCAATTGATAAACTTGTTAAGGTTCCGATGAATATAACTTTTCCTATTGTTTGTAGATTTGTAATAATCATTGGTAAAACAAATCCCATCGGAAGAAAAAGAATGATATTACCAACTGCTTGTTTTAAAAGGATTGTTAAACCAAAACTTAAAGAACCATAACTCATAGCATCATAAAAAATTTTAAATGGAATGAAATTATGTTTTAACCCAAACTGATCCTCTATCATTGTTTCTATAAGATATTGTTGAAATGGAATTGGAAATATCGTTATTCCAATAACAGTGCAAATATAAATAATAAACAATAATAAATACATAAATTTCAAAATAGATATACGTCTTTTTACAAGTGGAAACATTAATAGCATAATAGATAACGATACTATTATTAAACTAGGGTATAAAGCAGATAGCATAATTAACTCTCCATTTTTTTCATTTAATAACTTCTTGTACCATACCATTTTTTAAAAATTAGATGTCAGTTCCCTAACTAGTCATAGCTGCAAAATTGTAATTTTTTACAGTTTTTTTAAAAGAGAAAAAGGAAATACTTCTGCAGAAGGTTATTATCACCACTTCCACTTATATAATCGTACTGGTGGCCATTCATTTTATTATTAAAAGGATGATATAAATTATGAATGTAGAAATTGAAAAACTATACAAGAAATATCTTAACCGTTCGATACCAAATAAATTTTTATTTTCTGATGTAGAAAATGTTCTAATAAATGAATATCTTTCTAAATCACTAGATAAAAAAGAGATGGCTTTTCTGGTTGAACCAAAAGAATTGGATTTTTATAATAAGTGTTACATCATTAATAATGTTGAAATTCTACACAACTTATTTACAGATCAAGAAAAAAGTGATTTTCGAAGTTTAAAAGAATTATTCAAACAATATACACTTGATCCTTCTGAAACTACAAATGCAGAAATTGAATATACTCTTATTCAAGAAGGAGAATATTTGGTGATATTTTTAGGAGTTGACAGTGATGGTTACATTAAAGATTTCAAAACAATTGGGAATAGCGAGAGATTATTTCATAGATTAGTCGTCTTAATGGGAATCGAAAAAGAAGATTGCAACCTGGAAAATAGAGATTTTCATGATTATTTAGAAGCCCTTTCAAATTTAGGCTACTTAGATTAATTGTGGCCCTTACCGCAAAAAGCAAATGAAAATACAATTCTGCTTTTACTAACGATAGATAGCTCCTAAATATTGATTTAAACAAAAAATAGTAAGTCTTTCTAAAGTAAATCCTACACTTTTTAGACTATATTAATAAAAAGTCGATTCCTTAATGTTTAGGGTCGAATTTTTTTATGCCGAAGTAATTAAATGGGTGTATTATAGGAGTGATTTTATAATAGTATCTTTCTCATAATGCAGTCCACTTAGGTCACTCGCTTTAAATCAATCATAATTAGATCTATCTTGTCCAACTTCGTTCTATGCAGATTCTATTGCATCATTTTTCTATTTCGGCTAAGTTGGTTACCATACACAATAAACCAAATGAAAAAATACTCTGACCAATTATTCTCTTCTAAAACCCGATATTTACATCTAAGTGAAAATTAGATAAGCCTTTAAATTCATGAAACAACTCACCACCCCGTACCTCCCTCATAATCTGTAACTAGGTACATTTATGAGGGGGACGGATCATGGAGATGGAATTAACGGCACTCCATTGGATTTATGTTGTATTCATTGCATTGATAATCGGGTTTATGGTAAAACGTCGTGATACTACCCTCATCTGCATAATTGGTATTTTCCTTTTGGCTTTAGTGGCTACAGGCAGTTTAGCATCTTCGATAAGCGGGATATTCAACAGCTTCATTTTCGCAATCACGGAATTAATGTCCACGATTTTAATCATTTCAATCATCGTTGCCATGAGCACGGTATTAACGAAGTCGGGCATTAATGATGTCATGATTGCACCGTTTGCGAAATTCATTAAAAATCCTACACTTGCCTTTTGGGTAATCGGAATCGTCATGATGATGATATCCTGGTTTTTTTGGCCATCACCTGCCGTTGCCTTATTGGGTGCCGTTCTGCTCCCCGTTGCTTTACGGGCAGGTTTACCAGCCCTTGGCGTGCCAAATGCCACTAAAGGAATCTTTTTAATACAAGTTATTGTCTTTTTTGGAAACCTCAATTAATTTAAGAAAGGGTTTTTACTAAATAGCTCCTCCAACACCAGCCAAGATTTTTATGAACATAGGTGTTAATTGCACTAAGCAATAGCCAATTGAAGCACTAAACATCATTGGATAACCTCTTTCTTTGAATCCCATTAGGATCATTAACGAGGCCCCTGTGATTATTACGGATGCTATAGGTAAACTAAGGGACATCATCAAATCAACCAGTGGATCAAATGCGTGAATGACTTGCTGTTTAACTGCTCCGCTAACTGTTGTTGCAGGTACAGATAACCCTTGTGGTGCTTCTACGGCTGCCAATGCTAAAGGAGTTTTTGCTAACATTATAGCACCAGCTGTGGCAGCTCCTGCCTTCTTTATCACACTACCTATATCTTTCATAGTTTTACGCTCTTGGAAACTCTGGCCGCCCATATAATCGCTGTATTTAATCGCTTCAATTTTCATGTTGTTACCTCCTATTTTGTGAGGTTCATCTTGAAACTGGCAAATTATACGAATAAGAAAGCAAATAACGTACCTACACAATACCAACGGGTGGGTTTGAAAATAATCATAAGAGTAAACAAGAAAAGTATGGACAATAAAGTAACGGGAGCAATCACACTGATTCTAAATAAAGTACCGAATAAAAATGTCATATGATTTCCTCCACAGTATAGACATGGCCTTTCAACCCTCCTGATAATTCCATTAACTTTTTCTTTCGACCAGGGAATTTCGTTACCCATACCACATAAAAAGGATCTTTCGATACGGACTGAAGCTTTTTGTATTTTTGGATTTTCGCTTTATTAACTTGCATCGGTTGGGATATATCCACTTCGACAAACACCGGAATGTTGTTCTGTGACGTTTTAGCATCGCACACTATGGAAATATCCCCTGCTTTGATTTGCACCTCATTTTCCCACTCTTTTGGTCTTCTAAGGTGTATCCATAACTGATTCCGTGTAATGAAATGTTCTATGTTCGGTGTTTTCTTACGAATTATATTGTGATCCACATATTCGCGCCCGTTTTTATTTAGGTAATAAACTTTTTCTAATCCATTTCGGAATGAGCATATATAATCGGACATGCTATTTAGTATGCGGTTTGCGTTTCTGTCACCTTTTAAATTATGAATAGCTTGAATTTGTGTTTGAGTTAGATAATCAAAGCGTTTTAAACTCCAAAGAATGCTTTCTATCCTCATTTGTTTCTTTAAGCTGTTGTTCATTTATACCTTCCTTTCTTGGTCTGATATTTATATAAGGCGCAATCTGTTTATCTATTTCACTGTTTTTAATAAAAGGAGTTTGTAAGATCGTTTGCTTTGCCATCTTATAAATCCCCCTACCTGGTGTTTCCGGAAGCTCTTCAGCGCCTTTGGTATCAAGTACCGCATTTGATGCAATGGCACTATCCAAAACGTAAGTTAATCGGGCTGGAATGTTTCTTTTTATCTGACTAGCAACGGTTTGGACGGTAGGATACTGAGTCGCATAAATCACGTAATGCCCGGACCCTCTACCTTTACGGACTATGTTGGTTAATATCTCGACCGCCTCTTTATCCCCGGCCAGGTCCGCTGCTTCGTCTATGACCAGGAAGTTCCTTTCTTTTACACCAGCTTCGCTTATATCCTCGTAACCTTTAGCGATTAATACATCCCGGTAAACTCTTTCCATATCTTCTTCAACCTTCTTTAATACCCCTATAGCTCCTTCGTTATCAACCGCAAAACTTTGAACCTGTTTGCAATCTTTGAACCTGGCAAATGCCGGGCCGCCCTTTAAATCAATCAATGAAAATGTAACGTTGTCAGGCTGTGACAATATCAAACTAGTTATAATCAATTTCATGACCACACTTTTACCCGATCCAGGAACACCAGCTATAATTAAATGCTTCGTTTTATCGAAGTCGTGATAAATGAATTCCGTTCGTTTCTTCCCTATAAGAACTTTCCAGGTACCAGGCTCCAGCATTTCTTTATTCCAGGGAATCTTTTCATCCATTGGCCCTTCAAACACTTTCACTTTTAACATGCCGTCATATTCAATTTCAACTTCTTTATTAAGCATTTTCGTTTTGGTGAATACCTTTTTCAGCTGCTTAAAAATCGTTGTATCCCATTTCAAATCTTTAAGTTTTTTAATATCCATGAAGTGAATTTCCGTCTCCCGGCTCCTAGTGTTCAATCCATCCTCAATTACGCTTTTTTTTCTAAAAATATCCTCTGACCCTAAACCTAAGGGAAGTTGGAATACGTACATCATGCCGTTATCAATTTTTTCTTTCCTGATGATTCGGATTGTTTCGCCACCTTTGTTTAATCCAGCATTATTGAATATTTTTAAAATCTTATCTGAGTCACTTTTTACAGGTTTGTTTCCGTTTGATTTTACGTAAGAATACCCAGCCAGGCCGCCAAAAGCTAAAGTGCTTGCGATTTCAACTAACATTTGCTCACCATCCTTATTATTTACGGAGTAAATAGTTGTAGTTATTTGGAATTAATGTGAAGTTGATGAAATTAAGCTCTGGTGCATCATGAACCATACCTCCAATCCTTCCGTTTCTCTGTCTGTTGAAGAATATACTTAAGAATATTCCGACCACCGCCCAATATTACTTGTACCTTAAATTTAATTTTGATTTTTTGTTAAATTATATTTTGAAAGGTATTTCTTAAATGGAAGAGAATATCTTTGTAGAGGTGTAAAAATGAAAAGTCGAATAGGAGAATGTATAGACAAAAGTGGATTTAAAAAGAAATTTATAGCAGGTAAACTTGAAGTATCCCCTACACAACTATCTAATTGGATCAGTGGTCGTTCTTTTCCTACAATTGAAAAAGCCTTTAGGTTGGCTAAATTATTAGATGTGAAGGTCGATGATTTATATGAGGAGGATGAAATATGAAAAAAATATTTGTTTTATTATTAGTTATGTTTTTACTTACTGCTTGCGGGAAGGCTGACGAAGGGAAGGAAGTTAGTCCAGATAAAAGCAGTACTAACGAAACAACAGTTGAATCTGCAACTGTAGAAACCGTTGAGCCAACCATAACGTTTGAGGACGGAACCGTTGAAACTGAAGATTTTAGTTTAGCAATATCTGAAACTAAAATTATCCAAAGTCCAATGGAAGCTAATCCTGGGTTATTTGTCACTTTTACACTTACAAATAAAACAAAAGATAAAGATATTATTCCAGATGATACTCTCATGAGTTTACTGGCTCAGCAAGAGAATGGAACATCAAGAATTGATTTAAGTGAAAATTATCATTTTCTTGATGCGTTCGGAAGTGAAGATGATATTGAGACATACAACAAAATGGTTGATTTAGATAATGCCGGTTCAAACGCTTTACTACCTGGAAAAAGTGTTGAATACGTGGCAGCTTACGGATTAGACAATGATACTCACGATGTTACTTTTACAGCGATAGATCAAATTACTTTTGAACAAGTCGGAAAGTATAATGTAAAATTGAAATAATATATATTGCCCCTTACCTTTATGAGAGGGGCTTTCGTCATTCCTAATTACAAGAATATAGAGGGAATAACTATGAACATAAATATTAAGGTTTACTTACATTCAAAAGGAACTAAGTTTTTACAAAGTGGAAGCTTTCCTGTTGTGAATTCTGAATTTAAAAAGGATCCTGACTGGACGGCTGCCATTGCTGCCTATGAATGGATTCAGCAGATTAAAATTAAGTTCGCTGCCGGTGATGATTTTAGAATAGATGAGGTAATTTATAACGAGGATATTGATATTACGGAGTTAGTAAAGAAGGTAATACAAAAATAATCCCCCTACTCAATTCGAGTAAGGATTAATTATTTTGGAAAATACACGGAATTTTTTCACAGAAGAGAGTGGGAGTAATAAAATGGAGATTTCCTCAATAAAAGAATTTAAACATAAAAGCATTTTAACTATCACTGGAAATAATGGAGAACTTATTAGAAAAATAGATTTAATACCAGGTAATAAATACATTATAAATCCTTTGAATCCAAACAAGCTTAAAAATCGAGATAGGAATGTGATTTTAGTGAAGATAGAAAATGAAAAAAGAGGGATATATGGCAAAGTTAAGTATCTCGATACATCCCGTCCGGGTAAAGTTGAAATTAGTGACTTAGATTCAATAGTGTAATTATAATTGAAATAACTTCCACATTGGCTATTTATAATATAAAATCCCCTCACACTAATAGAAGGCTTTACAAAAAGCCCTTCTCAATTAAGAGAAGGGTCTTTTTAATCCTCTACAATCACATCAATAATCTCATTAAACTGAATATACTCAAAGGAACTATCTTTCTTCTGAATACGTAATTCTTTCGTGACAGGATGTATGTACACACAATAACCATGAAATTTTTGTTGATTTCCCTCGTTATGTAATCTAAATCTTATCGGTAAATGATATTCCATCGCATAGTTAATATTGTTTTCAAACTCTTCAACCTGGTATTCATCGAGGATAGGTTTCTTATTTAAGAAATAATCAACCTCACCCAGTTTTTTATTTAAAGCTTTATGTTCTGGCATTATCAATGCTGCTTGCCATTTAACGAGACCTCTATCACGAATTGTACTCATCAGAAAGATCCCTCCTTTCCACCTATTATACACGAACGTTTGTTCTTACAAAAGACAAAAAAAATTCCTTCCCCAATTAAGTTCGGGTAGAGAAATTTTGATTTTTGAACAGATATAGGAGACCACTTATTGTGGCCTTCCTTTATGCAGATGAATAAAAAAGAGAAATCTTTTGATAATAATAACTGGAGGTGTTTATATGGATGAGAATAGATTAGACAACTGGGAAATACAAGTTTCAAATTTCTTGGAACAGTATCGCTTGTTCCCAGAAGCATACGAAGAATTCACAGAAATGATTCTTACACCTAATCAGTTAGTTGCATCAGATGGTACACGACTTGAAACTGTTGATAGTATGCTAAAAAGAAAAGCTGAGTTTTATCTTGCAGAGAGAATTGATATATATCTAGATGTAGCAGTAATATCTCAGGATATTAAAACAGGTTGTAATTCAAGAGGATGTTATTGTAAAAAACGTAGGGTTGAAGGACAATGCTGGGCTTGGTTTAGTCACCCAAAAATTGAAGATATTGTGGGAGACATAGAGGAGTGTGTAAGAGCAGCTGTTACAGCCGCAATCATTGCAGCCATTTGGGCAGATCCTGATGCAGCAACGCCAGCATTTAAAGCTACAATTGTTGCTTGTTTGGAGTTGAAAGGTATTGAATGGGCCAATGAGATTGGTATAGGCTGTTATAAACATGAAGAGAGAGGTCAATGGATTCCTTGCGAAAACTAAAAAATATCATTAAAAGGGAGGCATATTGTGAATCAAGAATCAATTAAGAAAGTAAAACGGCCAACATTTTCTCTTGAATATGAAGAAAAAAACCTTAGGAATCTTGGCATAACTCCAATTAGATGGCTTGGAGATGAAACTCCATTTAGAACTGGAGGGATACCAGAAGGGTATATCGGTAGAACGTATTTTAGAGAATGGAGAAAAAGGGACCATAATCCTGACTATCTATCTTATGGACCTTATTTTGAACCAACAGGTCTGGGATCACTTGTCGAACTAATATTTTTCCTTGATTCTAGAAACTGGCAGGGGAGTGATGATGCTGTATTTACTGTAGACTTAGTTGACCATGCATCTGGTGGTACAAATTTAGTTGATCCTGTAACTTTTTATGTTAGAGATTTATCTCCAAAATTTGCATGTAATATATATCTTCATGGAGATTTAGAGTTAAAACCTGGAATGAGTATTGAATCACGTGTAGTGATACATGGAGGAGCAGATGTTAGATTTTATGGTCTTCATTATGGAGTAAATTATCTATAATAGGAATTTGGTTGTAAAAAATATTGAGATTATATGTTCAGATAAAAAGGACAGATAAGGAAATTTTTTGTTTTTTCTATCCTTTAATTTGTCTTATTTAGCAATAGAATACCACTTGGTTTAATGGCAAAGGTAGAGGGGATTTAGTTGAGTAAAACCTAAGTAAAAGAGTATTTTTATATCGAATATACTTAAACAAACCTGTCCCTTTAGTTCATAAGGAAATACATAAACACCTTTAACAGAGCTTTAACAAGAAAAGCCCCTCACTAAGAGAAGGGCTTTTTATGACGGAGGTACCATTTGGAGTTAGCAACATAATTATACTTTATCCACTCGTTTTCAAATTATTCATTCACGTAACAAAACCCTTTAAAACATACGATTCCAAGTGTTAGGGCCAACTCGTCCATCTTGGCTTAAACCTTGCCTCTTCTGATAAACTTTGACGGCTTTTGTAGTTTTGGGACCGTACTTTCCATCCACATCCTTTTCAGGCATGCCAGCAGCACGTTGGACCCTTTTGATATCGATTGCTTTCATCCCTTTTGTGCCTTCTTTTAATATGATCCCTGGATAAGGAACAATAGGCTTTGGTGTAACTTCCACTTTTACATCAGGTTTTTTGTTATTTTCAGGTTTTGCAATAACCTCTTTAGCATTTCCAAAGTTAATTTTCTGGCCTATTTTTAATTTAGTAGGATCGATACCAGGATTCGCTTTTATTAAATCTTCAACTTGAACGCCGCCTACTCCATCCTTATGCGCAATGCTCCATAATGTGTCTCCTTCTTGGATTGTATAAACATCGGGAGCCGGTGATGGTTTGGATGGTGTTTTTGAACCTTTCCAATCAAAAGCGTTTCTATAGTTATACTCACAACATGCTTTCCAATCATAACCAGGCATTTCATTATGGGCCTTGTCATATTTCCCTATACCATCTTTAACAAGTGCAGCGTGAAGTTCTGCAATACTGGCAATTGTGGCTTCATCCATAGTGTCATATCTATAATCCCCAGCAACACAGATTCCGAGTGAAAATTGATTGCTATTCCCCACATGGTAGGTCCGGTGGTTAATATCATTTGCATAAACAATCCTAGCCCTTTTACCATTCGGAGTATTAATTATATTCTTAGGCTCTATAACAAAGGCATAGCCACACCCAGGCCATCCCAGAGTATTTACATGGTAATTCGCAAAGCTTTCAGCATCAGATCCAGCCAAATCCTTCTTTGTTAACGAATGATGCCATACACGGTGAGTAATTGTTTTCGTGCGCTTTGAATAAGTGCCTTTTGACTTTAATTTGCCTCTTCTATCGACTAATTGTGGAAGATTATTAAAGTTCATTTCCCATCGTCTCCTTTTAATTTAAATTCATAAGAAAAAGCCACCCGATGGGCAGCTTATTTTAATCCATTCTTTTTCAAGACTTCTTCTTGTTTCTGAGACTTTTTAGTCAACAAATATTGATTCTTATATACGCCATACAAAGCAAATCCCAGGGGAATCACAGCTGTTAGAAAGTTAATAAATGAATTAATCGTATTTTCATTGAACCATTCAATTTGAAAATCTAAAGATTGAACAAATAAAAGCAGTGCACCAAGTGCACCGCCTATCATTGCTACATATTGTTTTGCTTTATCCATTCTATATTCCTCCTTATCCTTTCCAAACAGTGAAGACAATCGCTATTACACCGCCAATAACCGCGGATATAGTTGCTGTAACGATAGCGTTTGTAATAGTTCTCTTTAGCCATTTGGTATCTTCATTAATTTCCTTCAAAGTGTCCTTAATATCCTTGATGTCTCTTTCGTGAAAATCCGTAACCCTTTTTAATTCAACTATCTTTTCTTTGGATTCCTTATTATCTTTTTTTAGTTCTTCGATGTCTTTTTGGATGGTTTGCTTCCATATGTCCACTCCTATCTCCTCCAATGTCCATGACCCCCTTTAACATAAAATTCTCTCTATCTCTGTATGTCTAGGATGTTTATACAAAATAAAAAGCCGCCCTGTTGGACGACTTGAAAATTGTAATTAATAAATTACAATCCTTCTATCTTCTCACGCATTGAATCTCTTAGTTCTTTAATTTCTGGCACATTCATTACTAAAAATGCTGGATTTGCTTTTAAATCATAAATTTCCCCTCGAAATATTTTCTGTTGTCTTCTTATCTCGTCGTGCTTCTCCCACTTAGCTAATAATCCAATACCCGGTATTCCAAGTATGGATCCTACAACTCCAATTCCCGCCGATTCAATTACCTTTTCTTTCAATGACAGCTTTTGTTCTAATTCTTCATAATTGAAATCATTAGGATCAAAAATAATTCCATCATTATAGGAGAGCTTAAAGTTACAATAAGCTAGGATATAAAACATTATCAAAGCATCAATTTCTCCTTCAACCTCATAATGATAACTAAATGCATCCCAAAGCTTAACCGCACCTAACTCATTGTTTTCCAAATCTTTATGAAACTTAGATATTGCCTTTGCCTTATAAAAAGGCTGATGAAAATCTGTCACTTTTATTTTCCATTGCCAAGTAATATAACTAGAAACATCCTCATCTTTTAATAGTTTTGGGAACAATTCCTCCTCCCAAGATAAAAGTTCTTCTTTTATTTCATTTAGGTCTTCATCTGTTAAATTACGGTAATTTTGATTAATAAATGACTCATATTGTTCCCCTCTTAAGCTCATTCCCTATCTCCTTTCAGAATTTAAAATATAGGAGTGTCTATTTTACTTAAACAAGCCTCTTGGGAATATTTTTCATTAACAAAGAATAAAAGTCAATACAACTAATAATAATCAAAATTCAGCCCACCGGTTCAGTATGAAGTGTCCTGACATACTATTGTGGTAGCTGAGTGAAATATTGATCTTATCATCTTCATAGGTATTAAGATGAGTTTCTCTCTTTTTGTTTTCAATACCGCACAGTTTGTTCCGACTGTTCTAAAGTACCACTACTCGATAGGTGCTTAGAATTCCTCTGTTTCTTCTTCAGGTAATCCCAAAGCTGTTCGAACTTCGCTCTGATAATTTGAAGGAACCTTTTCGATGGATAAAAGCCCGTATCTAACTGCAGTAATATAAAAATTAGGCATTTGCGTTTCCCTCCAATTCGTTCATTCTTTGTTCCATTTCGAAAACTTTTTTCATTAATTCCGCATTAACTTGGGCCATTGTTTCTGTATTGACAATTAAAAAAGCCGTTACTTCAGCAAGGGAAGCAACGTCTTGATTGATTAGGGATTTACCTTTTTGTTCCTCGACTTCACGATCATATTCCTCACGAGTCTTTCCGACTGCTACCAAAACTCTATCTAATAATTCATCCATTACAGGCCACCAGCTTTCAATCTTTTTAAAACGTCATATAATAACATGGCGTTAATGCTAACGTTCGTTGCAGTATCTTCAACCTTTTTTGTGGTATCTTCTAAAGCGCCACGAATGTTATTGGCAAAGGATGCAGAAACGTTTGTCGCATTTGCCGTGAATTTATCACGATCGTAGACCAGGTATGTTACGGTGTATTCGGCTGTTGAATCGAACTTGTCCTTATCCAACCCCATCCTTTCACTACCAATTGCGAATGTATCCCTTAAAACAAAGTAAGAATTGTCAGTAATCCCATTCTTTCGAAGTCCTAAAAATTTCGACACCCTCTGTTTTAGAGCTGTTCCAGAGATAGCGTTGTTATTAATGTTATAAGAAGTTCCTCCCCCGTTTAATAGGAAGTTTGCTTTTTCCCTTATAATAACCCCACTTGTAACTTCTATCTGGGTAAGCCCATTTACGGATATATCCCCCTCGACTTTATCCGTCACACCCTCGGTAATAGGTGACGCTAATACATAATTTAATTTATATGGTGTGTAATTTGGGGCCTTGTTTGCTGATACATAAGCAAGGGTTTGTGTAGGTGCATCTGCTCCATCAACTAGTGACTTCCAGGCTGTCGGTTTTCCTATTCCGTCTATGGTCTTCGCTTGCCATCCATTAAAGTACGCTTTGATTTCGTCAGCTATCGGTGTATATGTTTCTCCCCAACCTGTTTCAGTATCAGAAAGTGATATATATAACTTATTATCATTGGCAATATTGAACTTATCGGCCACATCATAGATATAAGATGGCGATACATGTCTTAACGATTTCCCATCAAACTTATTTAATATATGAGTGGAGGCAATTGTATTAGCATTTACAAACACATTCCCACAACCGACTTGTTTAAATCCGGGATAATCATTTGTAAATAACCAGTTCAGAGATCCGTCTAAAGTAACGTCCTTCTCAATCTCTTTTCTCAACTTCCAATCCGGTCCATCCTTATATAACCGATCTTTTGCAGTACCAATCTGACCTAACTTAGTCTGTGCATACAAGTATGAAGGGTTTCTCGGAACAAATGGTTTCTTTACCGTTCCAACCGTTAACATCAAGTTTTTAAAAGTTACTTTACCAATAAATCCGCCCGTATTCCGAACACCTAATGTCATCATTTTTGCATTCACTGGCGGTTTTAAAATCGTTGGTTGTGTTCTATCATAAACACCGGAAATATATGCATTATTAGCATCGAAGTATTCAACATAGAATCCACCGTTCGCCACTTCATCCATATATGCAATATAGGATTGTTCCGCAATTATAGGGAATTTTGAAGCCATGGAACTCTGATTGCTTCCTGTAGAGTTTAATTCTAACTCATACGGAGAGATAGCTTTAGCGTTTGGATGAATTGTCCAATCATTAAAGGGAGGGGCCATATTTTCACCCTCTGCCATAATTACTGGGTTCTGTAAATGCTGTACACCCTGGACTTTTGGATAACGGTTAATTACTTCCGTATCGTTCCAATCAACTAGAATCTTTGCGTATTCATCGGAAGCCACTTCATACAAGGGTAAACAAGGATCATGCAAAACAACATCTGGCTTTAATTCTAATTCCAATTCCACATAGTCGGTGTTAATTGTGGAAGGTATTGTACCATCGGAGGGCTCTCCATTCACCATAAATGATGCAAAACCATCGTCCCCTACAGCATTTGAAAGTATCGAAGATATAGATAATTTTTGTACGGTACCTTGTGTATGACTCATCACTGTAGAGAAGTATGTTCCATTTCCCCACATCCTTAAAGTTGCTTTGTTCCCTGTAGGACTCGTTCCAAAACCATACCAGACAAATCTAATTTCTTTAAAATTGGTTCGTAACCAGCCCACTTTTTCTGAAAAAGTAGCTCTCGGAATACGTCCCATTTGCCGTTCGACTTCTGCTATGAGATCGAAAGAGAAAAGGTGCTGTGCCATATTTCCACTCTTGGTATTACTTAGAGATGTTACGCTTCCATCTAGTTTGGTTATAAAACCATAAATATTCCCGTCGCTTTCTATTGGAAAACTTGAAGGAGTTAGGAGCGTGTTTTCATTGCCAATTGCTCCATATTGCGTCCTTTTCATAATATGTGGATTTTCTAACGGGCTACCACTAACTTTTCCCTCAAAGTTAGCAATTCGTGTAATTTGCGGTTTCCCATTTTCGCCAGTAAACTTAGCCACGCCTTGATAGGTGTTATTCGTAAATTTCAGCCTTGTTTTTTTATCAGCAAGTACATAATTCTTGAACGGATCTAAGGGGGTATTTCCCATAGAAACAAGCGTACGTCCTTCAATCTGAATGTCCACAGGCGCGGTGTTATTTCCGTTTAAGATAGATACGCCATGCTGTAAGGTTTGGGTTGCTCTTCCTGACCCTTCCAGCTGGGCGTGTGCGTCTTCTATTCCTTTTTCAATCTTATTTAAATTTGTTGCACTTACCGGTGTTCCTTGTTGAATAATGGATCCGGTTGTCGCATCTACCACGTGATCTTTCCATTCTGTTTTTGCATAAACCATTTAACTCACATCCCTTACACTCTTTTGATTGTATATTTAAAGGCAACGAGCAATCCGTTAATTCCTGATTTAGAAATGTTGTCAGGTTGATCGTCAAAAATAGCGCCATCCTGATCCACTAATTGAAACTTTGTAATAGAACCACTAATTTCATCATTAAAGTACAAATAGAAAGTGATAATGTCACCACTTTCATTTATGTTAAAAATAGGCGTTGTCTTGGTTGAACCGTTGATAATATAGCGACCTTCTTTAATTAATCCTTTTACCCAATTCTTCATCTTGGTGTGTCCAGTTGTACTGATAGCCATTAAGAATTAACCCCCTTTCCTGCAACGAATGTCCCGCAGATATAATTCCATTTGGTTAACGCAGTAAATTGAGAGGAAGCTTCAATGTTTTGATCATAATAACGGCCTTCTTGTTCATATTTTTTTTCGTATCCCGTTAAAAGTTGTTGTGGCATTAAGCTTTCCGAAATAACTGGATATGAACTAGATACTTTTATAACTTCCTGGGAAGTGTCTAATGAACCTCCAAAATAGCTGGTAAAATCATTTGGTGGTGCTTTTAAGAAAGGTATGGTTTCTCCAGCATAAATAGCAGCCGTAAATGGATACGTACTGCTGCTTTTTTCTATAGGACTGGATTTAACTTGAACCTCTCTCTCAACAATCCGGCCAAGTGTCGATATAGTTGGCCATTTGCCAGCCACTGCCACACCACAAATCAACTGTAAATGAATATTATTGTTTTCTTCTTCGTTTCGGACAGCTTGAATTTGAAAGCCGCCATCCCCTTTAAACAAAACCCCCTCTAAACGAGAGCTCTTTCTTTTGGTTGTTTCGATAAGGCGAAACAACCGGGCGATATCAGCTTCACTTTTAAAGGTTTCATCCGTTTCAATTCTGAAATAATATGGATCTCCTCCATATTCAAACCATTCTCTTACTCTGGCATTTTTAAAGAATATACTTGCGACTTCCTCTATGGCTGCTGGTGTTCCTTTTAATTGATGGACGATTTGTGCTCTATCTATTAATGCTCTTTTTTCTTCCACCGACATTGTTGTTTCATAGAAATCCACTATTTCTTCATACGCGATGAAGTCCAATAAATTGTCGGGGATCCCTTCAAATTGCTTAATTAGTTTAGTTTTTTCATAAATCATCTGAAAGATGGGTGTCAAGGCATCTGCCATAGCCACTATTTCAGTATCCTTTTTTAAAGATGGGGGAATAAAATCTCGAAGTTCAAAGTTATTTAAGGTCTTAATCATTTATAACTCCCCCAAATGTAACTGTGACCAGCCTTGCTTTTCCGACTTGCGTTTTGGTTAGAGGAATAAAAGAAGAGGGACTGTTTATTGAAATTCTTTTCCCCCCTGCTTCCTGTATTCTGGCGTTTAATTCACTTGAATCGATTCCTCTACCCAATTTACTTTTTTGCCATATTTGATAATCTTCTATCGCTTGGTTAACGGCGTTTTGTATATCTGGAAGTACATTTGATTTTTCAGAGGATACATAATACGTAGCTTCAATGTCGTAAAAAATTTCTTCCGGCTTTTGAACAACTACATGATCAGTTAAAGGTCTAACTGTACGATGATTTAGCTTTTCGAATACCTGATTTATAATCAAATCATCTGGAATTGCCCCATTCTCTAAAAGAGGCACAACAATTATTCTTCCCTCGCTAGGCGAAAAAACGGAAACGTCGATGATTAATGAATTAGCTGATTTTGCATGGTAAAGGTAGGCATCTTCTGGACCTGCAGTACTATATTGTGAATTTGCACGACGAATACGGTCTGCGTAGGAATCATCATCTTCCCAATCGACCCCACCTTCAGTTTTCGTTAGATTATATGCTCTCGAAACCCAAGGTAAAGGATCAACTAAATCTGCTATTTGTCCAGGAGAAAAATCATTTCCCACTGTACCGACTTCTTCACATACACCAGGAATGTCGACTATAGTAGTACCGGATTTCACGACTTTTTCTTCAGTTGTATAGAAAATGATTTCATTGATAGAGAAACGGGTCCCATTTGGAATGGAGAAGTCAACCGGACTTTCCACTTCAAATCGAAAAGTGGTGGTTGCTGCTATCGGCTCCAATCGAAATACATTTTTCTTTACCCCTAAATGGTCCAAAAAGTTGTCTGTTGAATAGGCTAGAAGATTTTGTTTTCCGGTAAAGTCGATATTATTTGCCAATGTCGTACCAATAAAGGCAATCGAAGCAATAAATTTTCTTCGAGGATCGGATTCAGTTAACGTTACCCCTTGTAATGCTTCGAACTTTGAGATAGCCATATTCTCCAATTCTTCGGCATCGACTTCAACAAACTCAATATTTGGTAAATTAAATCTGGCTTCCATCATTAATCACCACCTTTACGCGGGGAAATATTTTACCAGTCTCAAACTCTTCGTCAAATGAAACTTCTTCAACAGAAATTTCAGGTATGGTTTTTTCTAGGACTTCAACAATTTGGGCAGACATAAGCACTTTTGCTTGTTCGCTTGGATCATCAATAGGGGGTTCCCACCCAAATTCACGGTCCATGAAACAAGTATTCATAACCGTAGAAAGGACAAATTGCGCATTTTGTAAGATTGCTAAGTTGCCAGTAGCTCCAAAATCGATATCTTTCAAGGGGATTATTTCATACATACTCAATCACCCTTTCTTCAAACTTGTATATTTAGAAACGGCTGATGTCCATTTGCCGCCGCCAAGGTCATACCAGGGGATGTCCGTTTTCTTAATTCCATAGACAGTATATTTCTGGTTTTTTCTAAGTACCTTAAGTATTCGTCCCTTTAATGATGGTTTTGCTCGACAATTTAACATGCCAACTTTAATTGTAATGACTCCAAGCTTTTTCCTTTTTGAAGAAGCCGGCTTTTTCGGTTTTGGCTTTGGTTTCTTCTTTACCGTTACAACCACTGGTTTTGGGTATTCTTTAATGGTTAAGGTGACTTCTATGGATAAAATCCGCCCTTTACCATCTATGTTGGTATATCCCTCTGAAATATCTTCAATATACCAATAGCTAGATGAAATTGGTTTTGTTCCAATAATAAAGGACCCATATTTACCTTTATCTTTAAACGACCGCAATGTATTTAATACTGTTGTGGGGCTAATCCCATGATAAGCACTTAATTTAATTTTTAATGAAAGACTGTCTTGTCCTGGACCAAGGAATTCAGGCATTGGTTTCCTTAGATTTACGTCATGTGTAGCCCAACGTGAACTGCCACTCCTTGAAAACTCGTCAAAGGTCAGTAACTTTTTAGAAGATACTTCAAATGTTACACCTGCAAAGCTTCCGATTTTGCCCATTCTTTTTCACCTACATTCCACCCAATATACAACCTGCAGATGACCCCACAGGTAAAAACAGACACCAGACAGGGTCTCCTACAGATGGAAGATAGTTGTCCCCTCTATCCAATATGGCCAGTTCAGCCGTTACGATTTCCTTATCTTCTCGAAATACCTTAGCTGTCATTCTGTCTGGATATACAGCTGATACACGGCCTATAGCCGCTATTTCCTTTGTTGAATTCATCAATATCCCTCCAGGCATTTTCTGAGCTCCAGGCCGGTTTCTGAACCGTTTCCGGTCTTACCATTAACGGATAAGATAATATACTTCCCGTCAAATCCTCCAAATTCAGCAAGATTTACCGTTTGACCAGCATAATAAGAATGGAAACCAGCTAATTTAATGGAAAAAGTGGTTCCATTTTTATTTTCTGCCCGTAATCTCTTCTTCGCTAAATTCTTAGCAGCTGCAGTGGACTTCACTTCTTCATTTACGATCAAAACCCGGTCAGACTTTGGCGGTTTTGATGGAGTAAAAGTATAGGAAATGGTTTTTGTCCGTTTCCTTTCTTTCTTCGAATTAGGAATTTTTTCGGTAACGGTATAGGTGTGAGAGACTTTGCAAGATTTATAGATGCTGCTCAATGTGTCATTCCCTGAATAATCCTTCACCCGGTAATCTGTCCGTTTAATGGTGTCCACAATCGCTTCCTTTTCAAATTTAACTTCATCGAAAATGGAAATGCTTTTATTGGCTACCTTTAAAGCGAAGCCTGCATCATTACAGAGCTTCATTAAAAAGGCTAAATCTGTTTCATATTCCTGGTCCACCCGGTCAAAGCTAGGGTTTTCCTCTGCGCTAAAGTACAATTTCATTTTATTTCTCTTAGCGATATCAGACGCTACATGTTTGAAATTGGTCTTTTCCCATGATCGGTTTTTTCGCTGCCCCTTCAGGGAACTGGATTGAGGAACGGAAGTCCCTCCGATATTCAGTTTATTCGGTGGGCCACTCACATTAATGTCATCAATTTCAAAGTATCCAAGTTTTCTTTTAGAAGATTTGGTACTGCCCCAATCAGAAGAAATAATAAGAGACGCTTCCAAGGAAGCGCCCTTTTTCGGCATCCATGTATTCATCCATTTACGTTCCCGATCACCAATCGATAGAGAAATAGTATCTGCCTGACCACTGAAGTTGTCAGAAAAGGAGACATCCGTAATGAAGGGGTCAATATCAACAGAAATGGTCTGATTATCATATAAAATATCCGTGGATATTCTCCTTCCATCCATTATGAATCCACCCCTTCCAAGGCCACTTCAGCAGTTTCTTCCTCTGCATAATCCCCTGTCTCATCCACAAAATCACCCGTCATCCACTCTGGGATATTTTCATAGTCATCTGTTTCCACTTCAGGAATATTCAAGACAACTCCGGCAGAAAACATCAAGACTTCACGATATTGTTGATTCTCTGCAAGGAGTAAGGGGAAAAGATACTCGCTCCCTAACAGTTCGAAGGCGATTTTGTCAAAGGTATCCCCCAAAATTGTGGTATAAGTCTTCAAAATATCGCCTCCTACGTGTTAAAAGACATACGGTCTTCATCCTTTTTGAATTTCTTCATCATTTTTTTGAACTCTTCGTACTGATCACCGAGAATTGTTTTTACATAATTCTCGATTTCCATTTTATCTGTACGTTCTGCTATGTGAATGACCGGTGCAAAAACAAATTGGTCGTTCGATTCACTATTCTTATTGTTCTGCTGATTGGTTTGGCCTTCAGAGTTGCCAAATGAAAGCAGTCTCGAAAGAATCGAATTGCTTTTCTTATTGTTGAATACACGTGATCCACCACGCATCTTCATAAGTTCGGGACCATCCTCGCCAACCCAAGCCCATTGTGAAGAATCAACTTGTCCGCCCTTATAATACCCTTTGTAAGCACCGCCCCGGGCCATACTTTTAATACCTGGAGTATTAAACACGGTTCCATAACGACTCTTAATGTATCTGATGGCTGCAACAGCATTATGAATGGGATTATAAATATCGTTCATACCAGCCATTTTATAGGCATTAAAGGTTGGATCAATCGTTTGGAATAATCCCTTACTCGGTATTCCGCGCTTGGCGTTGATATCCCACAAATTTATTGCCCGTGGATTATAACCAGATTCTTTTTGAGCTTTGACAAGCATAGCAGGTAACCAAGATAAAGGAGTCCCTGTCATATTTAATGCTTGAGTCACCCATGATTTTACTTGTGAAGGTGCTGCAGTACCGCCAGACCAATTCCCACCACCGCCGAAATCTGCCAGCTTACTTTTCAAGAATTTTTTGGCACTCTCTTTTATCATCTTAAATGAACCTGTTGCCATGTCACCGAAGGTGCCGGAAAAAGAAGGAACAGTCACATTATATTTTTCAAGCAATTTATTCATTAACTTCCCCGGATCCGATATATATTCATAAATATCGAAGGCGGTTTCTTTAACTTTTTTTGCTCCAGATTTTGTTTTATTGGCAATTGTTTTAGTACCATTACCTACCCATTTCCCCGCTGTTTGTATTCTGTTGGTAACCGTTCCACTATCATATGCAGGAATATTACTTAGAGCTTGTCGCGTCTCTTTGGCCGGGATAACGTGCGTACCCCTTGGTAAGTTCATAAGAGTGTCTGTCCCTGGGCTCAACCCTGTAAATCCAGAAGGAGTACGGTACAATTCCGGGCCTGCATTTGCCCCTTTTCCATCTCCAAGTATAGCTAGACCACCCGGATGGCCCGATGTACCTTTTGCGTATTGGGGAACGTCCCATTTACCAATCGTTATCCCAAGACTAAGACCCTTTTTACCCATGATGAAATTGAGTCCATCAATTACGCCATTTACGATTTTCCCAATGCCTCTTAGCATTCTATTTCCCATAGAAACAGTTCCATCAAGAGCTTTTCCAGCCATACTTTTTATACCTGAACCCATTTTACCTGGGAGAGCCTTAGCTCCTTCAACGATTTTTCCAAACTGCTCTTTTATACCAGACCACATTTCCTTCGCAAAATTAATGGCCTTATCCTTTATACTAGAAAATCCTGACTGTAGTTTCGGACCTAAATTGACTACCTTCTGCCAGACCGCTGTAGCTCCACCTGTGAAAAATTCTTTAATGGACGTCCACATTCCCGACACTTTAGTAATAGCCCCTGATGCTAAAGCCTTAATACCACCCAAGATCTTTCCTATGAACAAAAGGTTCACGTAATTCCAAACAACTTGGATCGCTCCAAAGAAAAGTTGTTTGACTCCTTCCCACATTTTCGAGAAATCTCCAGTAAATAAGCCAGAAAAAATCTTTATGGCGCCCATTATGATATTTAAGGCCCCTTGGATAATACCCTTCACATTACTCCAAACCGAATTAAGGATGAAAAGGAGGACCGGTGCTAAAAATTGAATGATTTTATTGATTCCAGAAAAAAGATTTTGCACCGCCTGGATAATTTGGGATCCATTTTCATTCCAAAATACAACGAGCTGCTTAATAATTCCACCTGCAAAGGAAACGATTTTACTGACGATTGGCATGATAATGGGGAGGATTGTCTGGACTACGCTTACAAGTCCCTTAAAAATTGCCCCTGCCACACCGAAAACTTTCGACAGTGCTGAGATTATACTGCTTCCGTTTTCACTCCAGAAGGCTGAAATCTTCCGGAACGTATTCAAAACAAAGGAGCCTACCTTTGATACGAGAGGCAAAACAAACTGCTGCACCTTCCCAAATATTTCGAGTGCTTTTGCTTTAAAAGCATCCATATTAGTCCCTGTAGATGTTAGCTTAGCAATAAATCCTGTAATACTTTCAACAACCTTTAGTACAGTAGATCCTAATGGGGCAAGGCCCACTATAAGGTTTTTAATAACTGTTAAGATATTCCCTACTACACCTAAAAGAACGGGACCATTTGCTTTTGCGTACTCAATGAAATTTTGAAAACCCTTAGAATTACTTAATCCTGCTGCCCATTCCTTAAACCTTGCAGTCATTCCGACTAGTCCTTCTTCCATACTTGCGCCTAATGGAGCAAAAGCCTGGAATAGACTCATCGTCCCACTTAAGGTGTTTCCGGCTACATGAGCGAAATTATAGAGGCTTTCCGCAGCGTTTGTAGTTAGCCACTCAAAAAAGCCCTTCATGGATGAACCTTTCAGTGCCGTATTAAATTTCTCTGTCAGTTCTACCACAACACCGGCTACATTTTGAATGGTAGGCCCCAGGAGTTTTAAACCATTTTTAGCGATTTGCAAGGATGTCCCAAACGCTTTAAAGATCGGTTTTTCAAAACCTTTAACAAACCCACCCCAAAAAGATTTGAAGCCCTGTAAGTTTTTTAAGGCACCTCTCTGTTCAGAACTCATGCCTGCATAAACAGCAGCTAGTTCCTTTTGTGCAGCAATACGTTCTTTTGCTGAGTCAGCCTTTGCGATTTTCTCTTCGATTTTTTCAACTTCTCCTGAGGCTTCTACTACTTTTCCAATGGCAGAAGCTGCTACCGCACCGAATGCAGCAGCTCCTATTCCTGCCGATGCTAATGAAGCACCTAAAGCCCCAACGCCCGCTATGACAGGAGCTGATGCCGCTGTCACGCCTGCTAAAGCAACCTTTACCGCAGACATAGCAACAGCCATCTTTACAGTAGATGCTGCTGTCTTGGTTACGGATTTTGAAACACCTATCATGCTTTTCTCTAGCAACCTAGAATTGTTATTGAGACTGGATAAACGCTTATTAGTACTGGCAATTGCCGCTTTCAAACTAGGACTTACGGAAGCGCCAAGTCTAAAAGCAATCTCATACATTTTTTGATTGCTCATTTCTTGCTCGCCTCCTCAAAGTCCTCAATGAATTCACCCAATTCAATCAGACTCATCCTCATGTAGCGCCCCCAACCTGAATTCGTGGCATAAGAAAGACGAATGCATGATTTTCTCAGCATTCGTCCTGTTATGTTTCTTATGAATTTACCGTTACTGAGCTCTATGATGCCTAATTGTTCAAAAAACCAATCACCTGGTTTTTAACCTTCATGACTTCCTTTGCAGGTAACTTATTAAAAAATTCGATTGGTTGTCCAATTGTCAGGGCTGCGATGATAAAGCAATATCCCATGCTCATTTCAGTTACCACAGCAAACTGCCCGCTAGCTGCAAATTGTTTGTCAGCTTCTAACAGATCTTCTCCTGTAAGGTCTTCAAGCTTTGATAGATCGATTTCCTTATATTCATTGCCCTCAAATTGATACGGTTTATTAAAAACTACGACTTTATTATTTTCTACCTTTTTATTTTCAGTTGTTTTCTCTGCATTCATTCCCGATCAGCTCCTTAAATTAATTTTTTAATATTCTTCAAGACGTCTTCACCATCTACGATATAAACGAAATTCAGCTTGTCTAATTCGAGCAAGGTCTTGCCATTTTCTTCAACCTTAATATATAAAACCTCCAGAGTGTTTTTGGATTCTGTAGCTGCA
This sequence comes from Peribacillus phoenicis, assembly GCF_047238085.1. NCBI lineage: Bacteria > Bacillati > Bacillota > Bacilli > Caryophanales > Bacillaceae > Peribacillus > Peribacillus phoenicis. Next base: position 4,418,182 of record NZ_JBDFMF010000001.1, read on the forward strand.
CCTACGGCCAATTTACCAAGTTCAAGTCCTTTTGCTGCATATTTTAATGTGATTTTTAACCCTCGGTGACTGATCGTTCCATTGGATACATCAAAACTTTGCTGTGCAGCTCGTAATACTAAAGATTTCCCTCTGTTTTTCATTAATGAAAATGATTTTTGAAAAAGCGTTCGAAAAGCAATCTCGATGGTCAATGAACCGAAGTGACCAGGGTTTACACTGTCGAATTCCCCCAGAATACCAGCACCTGATACTGTTTCAGACATGGCTTCCAAATTAGGAAGGGTAACCTCACCAGCTAACCCCACAAGTTTTTCTGTATCATCGTACACGTTATAATTGACCACTTTTTCTGGAATTGGATTCCCCATGGTTATTCACCTCCGAAAATTGAGTTAGTTAATTTTGTTGGATCAAATTCCAAAATATTTACGATATGTTCAGCTGGTGTAAAGGCAGCGATTTTTTGTATAAAAGTAATTTTCCCTGCTAAAATATCTGATTGACTATTAAGTTCTTCACTAAATTCAATAGAAGCACCTGCGATTTGACCTTTAGCTTGATAGCCGTTTGCCCTTAAATTTTCACTATCTACGACACTTTCAATCAATCGGAAATTGAGGGGATCATCTACTCGTTCAAAGTATGTTTGAATAAATGTATTACCCCACCAATCAAACACCCTTCTGATTGCAATGAAACGATCCTTAGGATCTGTGGTATTTGGATAAGCTGCCGTATTATTCCCCCAAGATCTCCAACCATTCCAATTAATTGCGGTCACAATGCCGGATCCATTTAAGGAATTTGCCTGTGTTTGTTCCAAATAAACTTCTGTACCATCTGCCAAAACCGTACCAGAAATCGGAAGACGTTTATTAGACGGAGAAACAAATGGGACATCCTCATTTGAAGCGTCTAGAGAGGCCATAGAAGCCGCCATTACTGCACTGTGAGATAAAATTAAGTTTCCAATTTTGGTTTTCGGCCATAAAACAACGGATTTTTCACTTGTATAGGAATTATTAGCTTTCCAAGCCGCAGCATCTTCGTATTTTTTTACGACACTACTATCAATGTCCAATACATTCATACAGTTAAAATTCCCATTAATTTTTCTTCCCTTTGCATCTAAAACGAGGGCGACTTCAGGTAACTGGCTCCAACCTGGTGCTAAGAGTAGACCTGGAACCAATCCAAACATAGGGAAGACTTGACGGATGAGCTCTGCTCCACTGTATTTACCCGTTGCAGCATTATACCCACCGATAATGTCCTCTTTGTTGACTTTCGTTGGATCCAACTTGTCGAAAGTTGCTTTTACTCCAGCTGCAACACCAATAGCTCCCGTTGGAATGACAGAAATTACAGGTCTGTTATTTTTATTGAAAGCAATGGTGTAATCGGTATTTTTCACGAAGGTTTTTACACCATCCGTGCTTTTTAAGACGACTGAACTTAATAGAACACCATCAACGTCGATAATGCCTGAATCTTTTGTTAGGGTAATGGCTTGATCTGTTACAGCCGTTTTGTGTATGGAAGGATCCAAAACATTAATAAAGACAATCGGTGCCACTTGAAATAGTTTAAAGGACGCATACATGGATTCACAAAGGCTATAGGATTTAAAATTCTCACTGTATCCCAACCCTTTTACAGCTTGATCCCATGTACTAGCTAAAATCGGCTTATTAACGGCAGCTAGTGGATCTAAGGCCAAATGAATGGGTGCAGTTCCAATAACCACTTGAACACCCGAACTCGTTTGAATCGGTGGTATGACGGATGTTGCGTTCTCTTGAATGGAAATCCCGTGTTCATATACCATTAGTTTTCACTCCTAACATATTGGGTGATTTGGCTGTTCAAGGTATGTTCCATTGTTCCTTGAATAGTCAATTTTCGTCTCGATTCTCCTAATTGGGAAATAGGTAGAATCAAAGAGTTAATTGCAGGGCATTTTTCAATATCCTCCGCTAAGAATTGAGGGATTCCGTTATTAAATACGGTGAATTGTTCAAGCTTCCCATTCTTTAGGCTTTCGCCAATATAGATAACCAATTCTGTATTTTCTTTTTTGATTGCTGTATCCAGCGTTTCCTCTTCGTTATCCACTGGCCCTAATTCTATTTCTTCACTAATTGGGCCTTTTTTTTGTTTGGTCATATCAATTCCTCCACATCTTGTCGTGAGAAAGTCGAGACTGCCCACGTTGTTTCTATTCCTCCAAAAAAATAAGGAGCCACATCTTCCTCATAAATCGTCCATTTTATAGGATAATTCATTTCGAATTTTCTATTTACCAATGGATTTAATGTAAGATTGGTCGTAATGCGATTGATGATCCTCGTTACTTCCCGATATCCTTGATTGGAACTGTCATTATCAAATATTCCAATAATAAACATGATTTTTATATCTTCAGAAGAAACGTCCGTAACTTGGGTTCCTTCGTTTAATTGAATAATCACGTAGGGATACAAGCTTAAGTCCTCTTTCTTTTTTTGAGGCAAATGCTGTTCGAATACATTGAGTGGCACATCCTGATTGTTGGGATTTTTAAATGTTCTATTGGCAAATACCGCTTCCAATCGGGTTTTAAGTCCTGCTTGTAAGTCTATTGGAATCAAGATGAAGCACTTCCTTTATCCAGGATTCGATTAATTTCATGATCAAGGCGGCGATTGAAGGTTTCAGAGCCTTCTCGGTCAATGTTTTTTCGAATATCCTCATTCTTCAGCATTTGAGGAATGGATGGGCCAAATAGTTTTCTAACTGGTAACCTTGCCTTCCCTTTTCTTTCAAACACTTTAATTCCGTTTACATCCGCAACAAAAGCATGGAGGATTTGTTTCAATCCATCCTTTTTCACGCCAACTTTGATGGGTTTCTTCCTCTTAGGCTGTACATTACGAGGAGAAACCTTGAATTTGTCCAAGGGAATTAATTCCCCTCTCGATTCTACAATGGCGTTTAAATTGGACCGACTAGCCCTTGTTTTACTTAATGTACTCTTAATGTCTGCAGACTTTATGTTGTATTCCTTTCGAACTTCCTTACTGACATTGGAGGCAACATTTGTCACGGCACGGTTTAAGGAACTAGAGATAGCATTAGGGGCCTTTTTCGATAAGGCCCCTAACTTATCTTGAACGTCCTTTAACATCCGTTTATCTAAACTTACGGAAAAATCGTTCATGAATGATACCCCTTCAAGGTAATGGTATATACACCAGCATTTTCTGAGAGATAAAGGACCTCATAAAGGCTGTTATTGAACATCATCCGCTTTTCAACAAAGGGATCTTCTACAAAGTCTGCTTTTTTTGCATGAAAAAGGAGCTCGCCCATCGCAAGCCCCTCTCCACCACTTTTAAGATTATGTTTTTGCAGCTGCTCGTCATCGATCATGACCAGCATTGGTTGACCGTCGATTAACTCTTCTGAAGCAAATTCCCTAATATTGAAAAACACATTGTGAATATCCGTTGAAAGATAATCCTTTAAGGCTGGCATGTTACTCCGTTTCCTCAAAGAAGTCATCAATCTTACCAGATTCAATAATCAAGGTAATCAGGTCCTTTTTGCTGATAGTTCCCTTGAAATTTAGACCTTCTACACCTGCAGCTGTTTCTTTTAAATCTTCGAGTGTATAGGCTTCATCCAGTGCCTGGTAATCCTCTTCAGGATTATTGACCGAATGAACGATCTGACCGGAATCTGGCTCATCATCTTTAGTCACTGAGGAAATTTCACGAACAAAAGAAGCGACTCCCAAATCAACCAGGCGCTCCGCTTCTACCTTTTTAATTTTTTCTATGATATCTCCGGCCAGGAATGTTTCCCCGTTATGCCGAACCTTTTCGTTTAATTCAATAGCCATCATGAATCACTCCCTTAAAGTACTTTTGCAACAAACCAAGAATCGACTTCGGCTGGTACTGGTAAAGGGCTGCTATTCAACTGCAGGAATCTTGCAGCTGGATTTTTTTGAATCCAAGAATCCGGAATACGTGAACCTTCATACGTCACGAAATTTTCAGTTTGAGAATCTGCAATCGTTACCGCGCCATATAAAATAGAAGAACGTGTCCTTGTTGATGCAAGGGAGATGGTACCAGCCGGAACCATAGGTTTATCTGTTTGTGTTTCTTCATCGTAGTACCACTCGTCATAACTGTATAAATCAAGACCAAGAGAGGAAATGGAACCAATATACGTCACACCGTCTGGTAGTGTTTGAGGTTCGATTTTCCCTAGTATGATTCGTTGAGTATCCATGACTTTAACCACTGCAGGGTGACTCGTGAACGCATCTACCACATCGGATGCCATGATCACTCGGTCAGGATTAATACCCGAACTTTTAATGATTTGCGTTCTCCATCTTTTTAAATCGCCAATGGGATCACTTTCTGTTCCTGAAGCAGAGTGATTGCTCCATAAATCTGTACCACTAAGTGTTTCTTTATTTGTAAAGTCAAAATTCATTTCAGCTTGAACACCTTCACCGAAGATATCCACTTTCCCTGTGAAATGTATTTGCGCAGCCATCCATTCTTCGCGACGCGTAATAGCTGCATCCATCTCAGATAAATCACGGGCAATCATTTCAATCGCGCGATCATCTGGACTTTTGGCAGAATAAAAATTCTCCCCAAAGGAACGTTTTTTAATATCATCCCCTGTGATAATTCTTAGTGGTTTAATGGTTGCTGGCTTAAAGGACTTAGTTTTAAATCCTTGTCTTTCCATCACTTGACCAGGAAGACGGGGTGAAACGAATGGAGCCATTTTTCTACGGCCTTTTGCGTAATCAACATCGACATGTTCCGATGTGAATGTTTTTACATTTGGAAAAAAAGTTGATTTTAAAAATGTATTGACCGGCAGCATGGCTTCCGTTGCTGCCAATAGTGTTCTTGTATCATATAGACTGATTGCCATGATTAATATTCCCCCTTATGCCTTCTGAGTTTTCTTTAAAATGATTCCGATATCCCGTAGTGCACCTTTATGTGTATTGAATGTATCGGTCCCTCCAAAAACAAGAGCCTCTTGATTAAATTCACCAGTTAAATAGACGGTCGTTGGCACGTTTTCAGTCGTGGCATCCACATCATCGGTCAAAATCCCGAATGGTTTTTTAATAGAGGCAGTAGCCGAAGCCGAATCAACTAAGACCGCGATACCATCTGCACCTTTTGCCAAGACACTCCCTCTTACATAAGATTGTCCAGATTTCACGATAATAGAATCTGTCACGACTGGTTGAACTCCACCAGCAAATAGATTGTCATATTCAAATGAACCGAGTGTATTCCCTAATTGTTCAGGCATTATCGAATTCCACCTCTCATTTTATTAATCGATGCCGCAATGTTGGCCCCTAAGTTCGAAGCTTTCACACTATCCGATTCCCCGCCTTCTTCTGGAGCTGGTGAACCAGGGACCTTATTAATAGGGTCCGCATCCTCTTTTAAATTCTGTAAGTAATTTTGACCGCGGCTTTTCTCAGCCTTGATGATTTGAACGGCTACACTTTCCGCACTATCATTGGTTTCGAACTTGGCCTGATTAATTAAGGCTTCGTTACCGGGCATTTGTAAATCTTCAATGGATTTAATCCGGCTGTTTTCAGCCTTCACGCCCTCTGTATACCCCTCATTCCTAATTTGGTTATATAATTCCGGGTGTTTATTCTTCAATTCTTCCAGATTCATAGTTTCCTTTTCCTCCTGTTCATTCCCGTGGTTAACCGCTGCCTGTGCCGGGATTTCGGCTTGATTAAGGGGTGGGTTTGCATGTAATTCATTTCTGATCTTGTCGATGACCTGTTGTGGAATCATTCCCCCGTCAGCACTTGCCACAAATTCAACGCCTTGACCCTCGAACATGATTTCATCAATTAAATGATGCTGCAGGGCCTGTTGTGGCGTTAGCCAGGTCTCCTTATCCATCATGTTCAACAATTCCTCATAAGATTTCCCGCTTTTTATGTTATAAGCGTTCGCGATTGTCTGATTCACGTTCTTTAGAAAACTGGAGGTTTGGTCCATATCCCGATAATCTCCCTGTGAACGGGTTGATGCGTTATGAATCATCATTTGCGCAGTTGGAGCCATTAAAAGATTATCTGCAGCCATGGCAATGACAGAAGCTGCACTTGCCGCAAGTCCAAGGATTTTCCCCGTTTTTTTGCCTTTGTAATCTTTTAACAAGGCATAAATTTCAGAGGCATCAAATACCGAACCGCCGCCACTGTTAATGTCAATGTCAATGTCTTCTCCGTTGAGCTTACTCAACTGATCCGATACCTTTTTCGGACTGGTTGCCTCAATTCCAAACCAATCATAAATCCATTGTTCATTGCTTGAAATAATGGGCCCTTTTACACTAATTTTCATTCTTCCACCTCCTCTTTTTCGTCTTTCGAGCCTTTTTCTGAAGATTTATCTAGGTTGATGGACGTTCCCTCCGTAGTTAGGCCACCTTCTCGTCTGGCCTTTTCTTCTCTCACCCGTAAAGCGTGGTTTTTAAAGAAATCACCTGACGTCAATTCAATGGTTTCCCTAGTACGAGTGGTAAAGCCATTATTCACCCGTTTCTCTGCCGCGTTCACCTCCTTAAGAGGATCCAACTGACCTTGGCTTGGTCCATTCCATTCCGCATTAGAATAGGCTTTCCTAGCTAATGGATCTGTAAAGAAACCAGGCGCATAAATTCGCCCTTTGGCAATACCTTCCGCCAAAAATTCCTCGTAAATCGGTTGGCAAAAATCATTCGCCATCCAATCGCGGCGCATCCGAAACATTTTCCAAGCCTCCAAAAGCGCTCCCCGACTTGCTGAATAAGAAGACGTGAAGTTTTTCAGCAATAGTTCATAGGGAATTTCCAAAGCTGCACCAATTTGACGGCAAATGGACGTCACAAACCCGTCGAATGCCACGTTTGGGCGTCCCGGGTTCGACTCTTGAATCTTTTCGTTTTCCCCAAGAAAATGTACGGATCCATTGCCTAACTCCAAAGAAGTATCATCTTCCTCATCGATTAAATCCTGGTCCGCAATACCTGACCCGAATTCATCTCCCTTTTGATTGGTTTCCGTCGTAACAAACACGGTATACATGCCAGAAATGACGGCTGCCATGAGTTCAGCTTCCGTATATCGGGATAATTGTTTTAAGCTTTCCATAACGGGCGCCAAAATGGGAACGCCTCTTCGTTGTTCAGGTCGTTCTGATTCCATCAGGTGAATAATATTCGGTCTCCCCGTTTTTGCACCAAATTTAGGAATCCGGCTCCATTCATTATTCTGAACGGAAAGGGAATGAGGATGATTCTTGGCGATATGATAGGCGGAAATTTCTCCTAATGGAGACACCTCTACACCATTTACAATTTTATGATCCAGATTTAAGAGCTGCTTGTTTGGTGTGCATATACGGTCCGCTTCAATTAATTTCACCCGCAAGTCATAAGGCATCCCCACTCTAGGAATGACGGGAAGTAAGGCAAATACATCACCCGATGCAAGCCAGGATAAGAACGCTAATTGCTGCAGCTCATAAAAGTTATTCATCCGTTGGGCATCGCAATGGAGAGATTCAGCCCAAAGGGAAAACTCTCTTTCCACTTGTGTTTCCCAAAGGTCTGCTTGATCTGTGGTCAAATTAAGATACTCATAATCAATTTGAGCATTCAATTTCAAACCAGACCCAATGACATTGGTGCGCATCGTTTTCAACGCCCCAGTGGCAAGAGGTACACCCATATATAAATCACGGGACCTTCCCCGAAGTTTATCGACGTTATACTCTATATCCTCCAAGGCCGAACCAGAGCCAGCTAGCCATCCGAGCAAGCTTTTCTTTTTTGTGCTGGCCCCGTGGTTTCCGTACCCCTGATTCAAAACTTGCAATTGTTTGCGGGCACTTGCTCTTTTTAAACCTGTTTGAGGGGAAATTACCGCAACCATTCGGTCGAATACATTCATATTTTTCACCTCCTTTAAATTAGAGTTGCCGTTAACTTGCCAATAAAAAAACGCCCCATTGCAAATGAGCCGTTACACTTTTTTATTAAAGATCACGAGGAATATATCGCATTACTCTTTTGCCACTCTGACCACTCAAAGAATTAATTTCTTTTCTCCAAAAAGCAATTTGTTTGCTTATTTCTGTGAGATTCGCCCGTGTTAATTGCCGTGTTCCCATGCTATAGCTCTGACCGGTTGATACTGCAAGTTCTGCATCGAGCCACGCTTCCAAATGAAGCTGTGCTCTTTCTAAAGTTACTCCATTCATCTATTCAATCCCCCTTGAAGCCGTTCTACGTTTTTTTCGTCTTATCTTCGGTGCAAGTGTATATTCTTTTTCTAAATTCGGGTTTAAAATCTCAAGTGCTGCTGTATTGTACACTCGTAAATCCAGTGGTTCGTTTCGGGCCCGGATCTTTTTCCATACTTGATAAGGGACTCCTTTTGTATACCGAGTTTCAAGCCGTTCCGCTGTTAATCCTTCAAAATACTTCTGATTGTACCCTCGCCCCTTCGGAAAATGGCAATAGTTTGGACCAAATTCACCTAATTGGAGATTGGACATCACCCGTGATTTCCCATCATTGACGCCTAAATGAATCAAGAGGGTTTTAGAAGGCTTCGGTCGGGTGTAGCCGGCAATAAGGGGAACATATTCACCCATTTGTACGGATTTCCCTTTTATCGCATAAATCCGACGGGGTTCTCTTGGTCTAGTAAACGTATAAACTTCTTGGGTGAAATGCCCACCACTATCCATACACGTACAAGCTATGCCAAATTTTCGACCATCGGATTTTTCCCATGTCCTGGACAAATATTCGTCAAGCTCATCCCATATTTTTTGCTGTTTCAAATCTCCGTATATTTGATGGTACTCAATGCCCCACGATTCTTTCCCAGCACCCCAACCCATCACTTCCACTTCGAATCGGTCATCCTGCACATCCACCGCAGCCGTTAATATTTTCACTTCTTCCGGAATGTCTGCTTCATATTCCTCCCGACGATTGAATAAATCCGCCTCGTCCAACTGCTCCCCTTGTTCCTCCCATGTTTCTCCAAGTGAGGTATTGACCCATACTTTCATGGCCTCAGGTCCTTTTACTTTAGCCTTTTTGAAAGCATCGATGATTTTTCCCCACTTACTCCAAGGACTCAATAGCTCATTCAAATGAAAACCACGTATATTCGCACCTGGCTCCTCGGCCACCCATTTTCCTTTTTGGTCTTTCCATTCATATTCATTGTGTAAAAAACCGCACTCTCTACAGCGATGGGATTCCGTTTCAAAATCGATTTGTTCCCATTTCAAAGGCTGATAATCACCGCAGGATGGACACGGTAGATGATAATATTCCTTGGTGCTGAGGTTGAATTCCGTTTCAATCCTGGATGATCCTTTATTAGTAGGCGTGGAAACCTTGATTTTCTTACGATTATAAAAGTTGTTCGTCCGCTTTTCTGCCAAGTCGAGTGGATCCCCCTCGGTTCCAGCAGAAGCAGGAAACCGGTCGATTTCATCAGCCAATAAAATCCGAATAGGACGAGAGGCCAAACCAGCTGGCGCATTCGCTCCGCCCAATGCGACGTACCCTCCAGGAAAGCTCTTTTGCAACTTGGTATTTCCTCCGTCCCTTGTCTTGACATCAGACACTTTATTTCGAAGGGCCGGGGAATCCCGTAACATAGGGGCTAATCGTTCGGTCGAAAAATCCTTCGCCTTTTGCTCGGTCGGCTGGATAATCAAGATTGGTGCCGGGTCATAATCGATGTGATACCCGACAGCATTTAAGATAATTTCACTCTTTCCGACCTGAGCGCTCGCCATGATTACGATATCTTCAAAGTTCGGGTCGGTGATGGTGTCCATGATTTCTCTTTGATAGGGCGCTCGGTCTGTCCTCCATTGCCCAGGCTCTGCTGATGATTCGCTGGACAATTTTCGGTAGGTATCCGCCCACTCTGAGACGGTCAAATCAGGAGGAGGCGATAATATGTCTTTTGCTAGTCGCTTAAAAAGAGAGAATGTATCAGTTTTTCTTTTTTGACTGGCCATACGCTTTCGGCCCTTCTGTTTCTAGCATATCTTCTTCCTCCTCGTCCCCTAAGAACATCTTATCCGTACTATAATCGTAGAATTTTTGAGGATCATAATCTGATAGTTCATTCAAAGCTTCATAGACTGCCTCTTTTAATAGATCCTTCACAACCGGTATTTCCGTTTTACCTACTAATTGAGGGGCCATCTTGGTTGGCAAAGAAGTAAGTTTCGCTTTAAACCCCAGTAGCATATCATTCATGACCCGTTCCACATCCGAGGAACGATGAAGCTCCCCTTTAATGATCTGTACTTCCAACTCAGTTTTTTCTTTACGGGCTCTTGTCCATAATGCCGTCTCGACGGAATTATCAATTTCCTCATCACCTGCAGGTCTAACCTGGCTTACTTGGTAATCCACGTAAGCACCAACGGAACGAGGCAAATCAAATTTCCCATGACCGACTCTCACCAAGGCTCCTTCATTCGCCAATTGCTGAATTCTGCGTGGTTTCAGCCCTATGATTTCGCAAATTTGTTGGGTTGTGACGATTGTCCAATTTGTTGAAGAATCCTTATTTTTCAAGGGTTTCCCCACCTCCCAAAATTATTTCCCGAGATTTCCGAATCCGAAAACGCAATCGCCTTTTTGGCCCAGAAACTAGACGCTTTTTGGGGTCGTATGCACCCGTAGGAAGAATAAATCTCCCGGAGGACCCAAATTTTTCTGACAGGTTTTTATTTTTAAAAAAGTTTAGTGAAACCTAGTGACACCAAGGCTTCGCGCCACTTCTTCGTATGTATTTGTAATGTTTCAGAAAAACTTCTTCTCACTCTTAGGTGGCAAGTGGGTGACAAATCTCAATCAGTACATCATATCTTAGAATTCTGGTGCAGTCGTTTTGCCCTCTTCATCCCTTGATACATAAGGATTTATTAAACATTTATACTTTTAGTGCACAATCTTCCAATTATGTTGCACCGGAGGCGCAGAAGGTGTGCAGACAGCCAAAACGAAATGATAGTCAAAACTCCTCCGTTCGTCCACTCAACATCCATAAAAAAAGCATCCCGATGGATGCAGTTGGTAATTCTATTTATAAGTACTTTATTTAACTTAATTGGATCCTAAGGCTATAGCATAGTCAATAAACGAATATTCCTTTCGTTGTTTCCAATCACATATAAAACCATCCAGTTCAAACACACCGTCAAAGTCCTCGCATAACTGAACTATTGTTGTAAATGCATTGCCATAAAAACTGATATAACCTATTAATGATTTCCCGTGTTTTACAATAAAAAGTTTATGGGCTTGATCTGGAAAAGGAATCTTGAAGTCTTTCTCCTCACCGGTCAGGTTTGCAAATTTATTTCCCCCACCGTGTACAATCCAGGCTCTCAATGGATTAAATTCATCCCTTAAAGCAAAGTCTTGCCCTTTTGCATAGGCTAGATAATTAAAAATGATTTTAGCACATACTCTGTAATATTCATCTGTATTAATCTCTAAGATTTGATGTGTTTTGGGTTGATAAGTTTCTGTTTTCAATTCTTCCTTTAGAGGAGCTTCGATAAGACGCTCTATAAAACTTGTAATTTCTTCTTCGAGGGATTTATTTCCTAATGCCACAAACCATTTCCCCTCTAAATAGCCCAAAATAAATTCATCTTGATCATACTGTTCATGTTCAATGAGTACATATTTACCTTCAAATGTTGCTAACCTTTTCTTGAATTCATCAAGCTCTTCTGTGCCATCTTCTTCAACCGTACTGCCTAAAATAATTGTGGCATTTCCATCCTTATTCATCTTTACTTGCGGCAAGCTATATGCCACCCCCAAACTTGTATACCCTAGTTCGAAGGCGGTAGGATCAATCGTGTTACTGATTAAATGTACATTGGATTTTGTTGCTTTGTTAGGATTTAATTTACCTCTTTTTCCCGGGCCTTCAAATTGCCGTGGAAGTGAAAGTAAAGAACTCCTCATAAAAGGCCCTTCCATTCCGGAAAAGGCATTATTACATTCATGACTTACATATTCTAACGGGAGCTTTTGTATGCCGCCAATACCTGCAGGAAAAATGTGTTCTCCTGATTGGAAAGAGACCTCTGGTTCCGTTTTCTTTAAATAAATACAATGTTTCATAGCTTCACCTCTAATATGAAAGTCCTCATTTGTTACCATATTATCACCTTTAATCGACGAAGGTCAAATATGGTCAAATTTTTCTTTTCCTTACAAACTCCATAAAAAAGGATAAAACGAATGGGCTATCGGTATAGTCCCATAATCGTCTTATCCAAGAAATCATCCTCCAGTCCAATGTAGGCGAAGGTGACCAGTTCCGTATCGTGATTGAAGATTTTCTGAAGCGCAGCAACATTTCCCCACTTCTTATAATGCATGTACCCAAAGGTCTTCCGCATCGTATGCGTCCCGCAGTTATCCCGGAACCCAGCCTTGCGTGCAGCTTCCTTGATGATTCGGTAGGCGGTGCTGCGGTCAATCGGTTTAATGTTTCCTTCTCGTCCCTTTTGCCGACTGAGGAATAACCATTCATCCTCTGGCTTATTCTTGATAAACGGAGCCAATGCTTTCCGAAGTTCGGGGGAAATGGGTGTCCGCCTTCCCTTGCCCGTCTTGATTTCCTTTCTCCGAATGTGTGTACCTTGCACATCGCCCACCTTTAACTGCAAGATGTCCGATATTCGAAGGCCCGTCGTGATTCCCACCATAAACAAGACATAATCCCGTTCATTCCTTTCCTTCAAGTAGGACTGGATGGTCTCGACCATCTCCATATCCCGTATGGGTTGCACATACTCCATCAGTTTTCACCTTCTTTAGCTCATTACGCTCCTTTAACATCCCCTTAATTTCTTGGATGGTGCTTAGTTTGCAATGAGTTCTACAATATTCACCTTTCCTTACCTACTCTTATTTTCTTTTGGGTAAAAAGGAAATCATTATTGTACAGTGATCTCCTTTCTTTACTGGTTTTATTTCCTTCTTATATCCACCTTCTTGATACCCAATATAGCTTGCGCCTTTAGCCATATCCTTTACACTTGGGAGCCCCAAAGAAATTATTGTTGGCATAACGTTTCATTAGATAACTAATAGCTGCTTTGCAAATATGAATAGGATTTTTTGGGTAGCTTTATGAGTCATACCTACTCACTCCTTTATCATTTCAAGTTTCAATTAAGGACCTCTTACACACCATCATAAAATCCAACGCCCCATCCAATCAAATACACAATCACCAATAGAGTCCAAAAGAAAAGCCAATTCAAATCTTTCATGTATTCACCTTATTTCTCCAAAATAAAAAGCACTCAATAAATGAGTGCCTTCACATTCTTTATTTAGTATCCAACTGTGCCTGAATCTAAGTGTTCACTGGTAACTACTCCTGGATCAAATGTATATCCGCCTATTGGTGGTTTGTATTCCACTGTACCTGGGTCTAAGTTTTTTGTACCTACTGTACCTGGATCTAGCATAGCATGTCCTCCTTTTTATCATAAACTCTTATTTATTTCGTAATATAAACAATAAATTGTTCATGCCACTTCCCGTTCTCTAAATAATGGTTTAATAAGAAGCTTTCAAGTTTATATGTATCATGTTGAAAGTGGAGACTCTCGGATTTTTCAATAGCAGCAATCAAACCTGCTAAATCATTTGTTTTAGTACTATATACTAGATTATCTTCATGATAATAATTTACGTTCACAATAACACCTCCTTCGCCCTATTAATTATGGATGAGGGAAGATTATTCAACAATCACTATCGTTCGCCAAATTATGACATTATACCTATAACCTAACCACCTCATTATGCTAATTGCTTATATGTATTTATCCCGTCCTTATCAATACCCCAGGAGGAAAGCTAGGATTGCAGTAACGGTCGCTGTACAAATCGACAGTCAGTCATTCCCATTGGATTTTCACCAATGGTTCCCCGTGGCAAATCAACCGCACTACAGCTGTATCGACTCCGGCTGTCCCCCCTGTATAGCTGGCAACCTTCAACATCGACTGATTCTCCCGAGTACACCATTGATATGGGAAAGATGCGTCTCCCACCAGGTGATTTACCTGATAAGAAAATCTTACCTTTCATGGAAAAATAAAAATTCCCCTGCTTTATCCCTAAAAAAGTCCATGTTTTTGTCCCTAGTTTTGTCGTGTTTTTGCCGTGCTTTTATCGGAAAGTAAAAAAACAGCACTCAAATGATGCCGAGTGCTGTAGCGATTAAGAAGATAGCTTGTCTTTTATGAATGTAATATTGATCTTTAGTTAATCCCATATCTAGATACAGATTTATATCTTTTACTCTGTTAGTAGAAAGATATTTCTGTTCAATGATTTGTCGTTCAACGTCATCAAGAGCATGTTCGAGGGTCCGATTGATTTGTCTGACCTTAAATTCTTTCACCTTGTCTTTACTGCAGAAAGATGGAAAAAGTGGATTCAATCCTTCTTCCTTTATTTCTGATTTGTTTTGCAAAGCAATTCTTAGGGCCTTGTAATGTTTAAGTTCTCTTGCTATTGTCTTCCGCACTTCTTTTTCATTGACTTCTTCAAACAGGGATAATTGTTTTGTTTGTATAAAGGACTCAGTTTTACTAGATAAGCTGGCAGCTTCTTTCATTGAGATTCCTCCTATGCTAAAATAAGGATAGGATTATGCATAGAGAAATCTCGAATCCCCCGTCGGCAAACGGGGATTTTTTACTTTTCTATAGTTTTTGCAAAGCAACTAAGGTGACAATATAGGTCTTTACCTTTTTTCCAAACTCGATCACCTAAATAGATTGGTTTTTCGCATTTCGAATTAGTACATACACTAATGGGGATAACTTCCTTTTGTATATCTACTAATATATTATTATTTTCGTAGCCCACAATTTCACCTCCTCTTGACGGACTTTTACGTTAATCTTTCCCATCATTTCTATTAAATTCAATGACCATTATGTTCGAACTCTACACTAACAACAGGTAAATTAATTTCCACGATAAGCTCGTCCTGACGATTAAATAATTTGAATACTCCATCGTGATCGATAATGTCATCCACAACTTGTCCACCAAATTCCTTACCAATCTCAAAGGTATAAATAAATGGTTTAGTGGCTTCGGCAACTACATCTAAGGACTTAATTGTTCTTTCCAAGTGATCCATCCCCTTTTAATTTTTTTCTTCGTTCACCATAAGCACCGATATTTGAGAAAGCCGCCCCACTTTTATTTGGCTTTTCCTTAGAAGGTACAATGGGGTGTTTTTCAATGTAAGCCAACCGTTCCTTTTCAGCCATAACCCAAACTTTAACTTCACTCATTCGACACACCTCCCTGGCATCTTACATAAGCACGGTAAACTTCCATGTAACGGTCTACCTCAGTCATCGCTAACCATTCTTTAGAATTTATTTTCAACTCGTCACTTCCCTTTAGTTATTCATTCCAAAAACCTTTCATCAAATTCTGCAAGGCGAGTAAAAGAGAAAGGGCCTATTAGGCTTTAATGGTTACTGTTTATTCGTACTGTTCATTAACCCCTATGTTTTACCTAATCCATTTGATAAAATATAATTAGTGAATGGGGGACTAGTTGACAATGAAAGCAGAAAATAAATTAACAATACTAAAAAACTATGCAAGAAAATTAAAACAAGATCTATTCGTACTTTACTTATCTTACAAAGACAGCAGAACTCCTTGGTACGCAAAAGCTTTTGCAATCTGTGTCGTTGCTTATGCATTTAGTCCAATTGATTTAATCCCTGACTTTATTCCTATTTTAGGTTATCTAGATGACCTTATTCTTGTTCCTCTAGGAATCTCGCTTGCCTTAAATTTGATACCACCTCATGTAATAGAGGATAATCGAGAAAAGGCGGAAGAAGTGAAAAGAAACGGAAAACCAAAGAATTGGTTAGTTGGCATTCTCTTTATTTTAATATGGGTGCTATTTGCAATTTGGGTTAGTAAATTGATAATTGATCTTATTTCATGAGATTTATTAATTCGCAATATGTGTCTACCCTACTAAAACCCACCCTTTCCTGATCTTGTTTGCCAACTCCTTCTTTCGCAATGGGTCATAAACAAAAACCTGACGCCCCTCTTCCAAATGGAAGAGAAGCAGCCATTGTCTTTGAATATTGCGCCTGGTCATTAAGCAATGATTACTAGTTTGCCAGATTCAAATTCCTTCTGTAAGGCAACTAATAAGTAGTCTTTAATGTTTCTCATTGCGTCAATTTTCCAAGCTCCACCATCTGCTTCGAATAAAGCGCATCGAGGTCCGTTTTGCATGCGGAAAATAAATTCACTTTCTGGTTGTTCAACCTCCACAAATGTTCGATAAGGTTTCATTGCGACTGGATTAGGGACTTCAACCAACCCGACTGCAGCAACACCAGTCCTTGCTGTTACAGCTTGCGATACCCCATTATCACCAACCGTTCGAACGTCTTCCTCTTTGATGTTACCCACTACTTGTAAGACGATGTCACGGTCTTCATTTTTTACGAATGTTGATTGGAGTTTAATATTAAAATCTTCAACTTCATAAAAGCGATCAAATGTAAATGATGGAATCATAGCTGATGCCCTAATATATTCGTTTCGATTTTCATTCGAATTTAATGCCCCGCATACCACTACTTCGGTTGGACTAATAACATGAATCATTAATTGATCCTTTACATCAAAACTAGACTGCAAATACTCGACTAACCCTGATAGGCTCCGAACTTGGATGGCTTCAGCGATTGGCTCCTTGATTAGGCTTAATGGTTGAGTTGAATACGCTTGACCATTTTCATGTTTTACCTCTACATTTCCTAAACCGATAATGTACTGCAGTGCTTCTTTAATCATTTTTCATTCCTCCATTTTTTTATTTTGAATTTGTATTTTTAAAACTGATGATTTTTTCACCTTGATCGCTTGAAATATCACCATCAGGGTCAATAAATGTTTGACCTTTTATGCCTGATTTTAATTCAGCTCCCGTAATTTTCCCCTTCCCATCAAAATCCATAATGAGTTTCGCTTCAATTTGTTTTGCTGGGGCCAAGGAAAGTTTGGCTAACACACTGGTAAAAATGACGTCTCTTTTTTCATCAGCATTAAATGCTACCGTCATGGTAAGTTTCCTAGTTTTCTTTGGATCAGTATTTGGGTCCGCGATATTCTCTAGGACTCTTTGTAATTCATTGTTGAAGCGCTCAGAAAGAGCTCCTTCTGCGAAAGTATTTAAATCAATAATTTTTGACATGTACTATTCCTCCTAAAACCACTTATTGGCGTCACTTGTTGCATCATTTTCTCTATATGCTGCTAAAATTAACTCATATTTCAATTCACCATAATCCAGTAATTCAATGGGCTGTCCTTGTTGGGAATGAGCCACTTCAAGTTCTTTCAACCTATCCAAGACAAAGTTACGTTTCATCTGGTTTTGAGTTTGTACAGCATCATATAGCCGACCCATAAATCCTCCTCTGATATTCATTTAACAACTCATTCATTCTCGGTCTATTATTCTCTTTGAAATAAAGATCGAGTACTGATTCATCGTCATTAAAGTTCACTGTATTTTTTTCATATACCAGAAATTCAATCAACAAACGGAGTGGCGTATGCTTGTGTTTGACAGACTCATGATAAAGTTCCCTAACCGTCATGATCTGCGCTCCAGATTGAAGAACACCCCATACTCTTTGATGAATGCTAGTGATATGGTGCCAATGGGACCATTTCTTTGTTTGCCAATAATGATTTCGATAATGTTTTTGCTCTCCGATTCCTTATCATAATAATCATCCCGATACAGAAATCCAATCACGTCCGCATCTTGTTCAATTTGGCCTGATTCACGTATATCTGACATCATAGGCCGTTTATCTTGCCTTTGTTCAACCGCCCTGGATAACTGACTTAAAGCAATGACACATACATCCAATTCCCTTGCCATATGCTTTAGCATCCGACTGATTTCACTAATTTCCTGCATCCGATTCCCTTTATGTTTAGCTGAACCTGTAATGAGCTGCAGGTAATCAATAATGACCAGAATGTCTTTTCCTTCGTAATCCCGTTTCATCTTGCGGACCTTCGCCCAAATTTGATTAACTGTAACACCTGGATTATCAAAGATTCTTAGATTAAGGTTGCTAACATCTCCCATTGCACCAGTTAGCTTTCCCCAATCGTTATCAACAAGGTTACTTGTTCGGATATGCTGCGCATTGATTCTACCGTTGCTTGAAAGCATTCTTTTTAATAATTGTTTTCTGCCCATTTCCAAGGAGAAGATCCCGACTGCGTATTGCTGCTGTTTGGCAACTCCCTCTGCAATATTCAAGGCAAATGCCGTTTTCCCAACAGATGGCCGGGCGGCAATAACAATAAGGTCTTGTTTTTGTAATCCGGCTGTCATTCGATCTAATTCATTAAATCCTGTAGGCATACCGGTAATTTCACCTTTTGGCGTTTCTAACTCATCGTAGACCGTAACTAAATCATCCTTTATTGACCCGTCATCATCGTCAGTTGAGTTATCTTCTAGCCGCATCAACTCATTGATTCCTGTCTGAATAACCTCAGCAGGATCTCCAGAAAGAGCAGATTCCTTAATTTGATTTGCGACTACGATTGCTTCTCGCCTTTGCCAGTATTCGTGAAGTATTTTTTCGTAGTATGTAAAACTGGCTGTGGATGGTACCGACGCTGCCAAGTCACCTAAATAATCTGGTCCACCAATTTTATCTATGTTTTTCCTTCCGACTCGTTCCATGACCGAAACAAAATCAATGGGAATCCCTTTCTCATCTAAATCTTGTATCGTCCATAAGACATTGAAATTCTTCCCTGGTGATAATTGAAAAGGTTTTATCTTCCCGTCTTTAATTAATCCAGGCTCAATTAGTAGAATCCCTAAATATGATTTTTCAGCTTCAAGATTGTATAAAAGTAGCTCTTCCATATTTAAGACCTTCCTAGTATTTTTCTGATTTGCGCCTTGGATTCCTCGATAGAACGGGTGGCCTCTTCGCTCATTTCCGATTTACTTTCTAGCAATCTTAGATATTCTAATGTTTCATCAACGCTTGGAATGGAGTCCATTCTGTCTAACGACCTTTTCTTCACCAGATCAGCAATCGTAGGAGGAAAAACACTGGATTCAAGGTGACGATCAAAATTTTTCAGGACCTTTTCAGAATCGTGTTTTTTCAAAACTCGTTCCCAAGAATCAAGTAAACTAGTTGGATCCTGAACCACGAACTTTCCTGGATAACTAGATTGAATCGAATCTAGTAATTCTGCAATCTGCCTTCTCTCCAAGAGTTAACCTCCCTTTTCTACAAGAGCTAAAAAGCTATTTTGTTTTTTGTGTGTACCCGTATTCAATTGCGGCAATGTCTTGGATAACTTATCAGCTGCCTCATCTGCTGTCGTGTTTCGAATGATCCCACTGGTGTAATTCTCCTTCTTAGAATGGTAAGCAGGATTTTCAGTATGAGTTTTTAAGCCGTACTCTACGCAAACTGTTGGATGCTTGTCCCAGTCTTGATACATTCCTAAAATCACAGAAGGAGATATCTTAGCACTCACCCTTGTATGTCGAATCATTTCTAGGTAATCATCAATAATCTTTAATTGGTTATCGGAATACCTAAGACGCAAATTTTCAATTTGTTCGGGTATATTGTTTTTATTACTTTCCTTTACTTTACTTTCCTTTACTTTACTTTGGGGATTGATGTTACCATTTACTATGTTTGATTGGGAATTAATGTTTACATTAACTTCTTTATTGTCTGCATTAACTAGCGAAATGGTAATTTTACTAGAGCCAATATGTTCTCGATAATCTATTAGCAAAAATTCTTCGTAAAGAGTAACGGACTTTCTCCTGATAATTGCCTCTAAATAACGTGTTTGAATGCCTTTTGATGTTAGAATCTCATATCTATCAAACGTTTCTTGGTCAAATAGTCCCCAGTTAATGCAATCATTAACGATTTCATTAACGGTATTAATGTTTACATTTATTCGGCTAGAAAAGAGTAATTGCTCTCTTTCTGTCCAGCGATAAAAGTAACCTTCTTTATAGATTTTCATTAGAAGTTTCAACGTGATTCCAAATCCTATGACACCATGTTTTGCTTCAATCAAAGCAATTTTATCGTCTTGATCCATATCAACATCCAACGGAAAATAATCTAAGCCTTCTTTTTTAGGTCTGGCCATTATCACCTCGCCTCCTTTTTAAAAAATTGCGATATAGTGTTGTGCCTCATCATTTGCTACCCGTCCTAAACCCTTGATTTAGCATTAAAAGATTGCTAAAATGGGAGTATCAAATATTTACTTCGGTAAAAGTAGGGAGCCCCTCAGTTCTCTGCTTTTTTTTTGTGCTATCCCCTTTCCGGTACTTTTATTCGTACCGTCCGTCCTAAAAATGAGTATGTTGTTTCGATGGATACTCACTTTTAGAGCCGACGGCAAGAACAAATGTTTGCCGCAGCAGAAATTATCTGCTAAAATAGATATATACTGAGTTATTGAGTAGTTGAGTCGGAAGCTCACTGCTCTTTTTTTGTGTTGTTTTTTAATAAATAGTGTTTCTGCATAAGAGATAACTGCAACCATTCCCCTGCGGTAATCTTCACTTTATTCCCTCCTAATATTTTCATTTCAAAATAAGGATAGTTGTTCAGGTCTTGAAGTTTGTTTCTTACCTTCCACCCTTTTGTCCAATTGTTCCTTCCAGATTATTAGAGAACGATAATATGGAGTATTAAAAGCTAGTTGTCTGCCTAAATTAGCGATTTCTTTCTTGTACCACTGGATTGCTTCTGAATCATCCATTTCCTTCAAATCAGGCAGTTTCATGTGGTCTCAGCACCAACTCAATATGTATTCCTCTTGATGAAAGTATGTTCACAATTTCAACCATTTGATCATGGTTTTCTTTCCGTTTATTCATTTTTTCTATTTCGTTTACAGAACGATATAAATCTTGGATTGATAATTTAACTTCCTCAAAATCACCTTTGAATAGTTTTTCTTCGATACGGCCTAAACAAGAATAAATACATCGATATTCTGAAATGGCCTTTTTGTTATCCCGTGGTAAAAAAGCAGGTAAACTCATAACATTAATCCTCCGATCATTGGTAACAGTTGATGAATCATATTTATACCGTCCATACCATAAAGGTAAGCTACTGCGACCTCAGGTGCGTTAGTCACCTGAACCCATTGCATGAACGTTGCCATGTCTGGAACTTTGCGGTCTTTCTCAAATTTAGAAACACAAGACTGTGTACGGTTCAATTGGTGTGCTAACTCTTCTTGCGATAGACCGGCCCGTTCCCTACACGCTTGCAGAACAGATCCGAATTTCATTTATTTTCACCACCTTTATATGCTAATTTGGAATACTTCACCTTGGTAAAACTTGCTAAGATTAAGGTGACCATTTTTCAATGAGCTGTATAACAGACTGAAGGTCCTTGCTCTTTACATCTTTGTAAGTAGGCACGCCGAACTGATTTTTGATTTCTCGATACAGTTTTTCAAAAAGCCTGGCAGCTTCTTTCCTGTCATCGGTGATTTCAAAGACTCGGCGTGTCACTCCTATTTGAATGCGGCGTTTTTCTCCGGGACCTAACAAGTTGGTTTGTTCCAATCCAAATCGCCTCCTGTTATGAACTTTTTTGATTAACCTCTCCCGTTAAATCTTTTTGTTGCTCAGATATGCTTCTAAGCAATCCTGGTAACAAATGTTTTTTAACAGCGTTCGCTAATTTCTCTGCTGGAATCTTTATCATTGAATCACTCCTTTTCATATCCTAAAAAATTGTATGTTAAGTGGACGTTAGTACTAACCATGAACTTTATGCAGAACTACTTTTGATACCCTTCGTATCATCATGTTCCTGAAAAAGATCTTCGAAAAGAATCCTATCCTGAATGCCGTATAGCTTCTCGAATTTTAGCATTGTTTCTCTGCCTGGATTTCTCTCACCTTTTTCTATTTTTCTTACATAAATTGAAGAAATATTAAGAGTTTCTGCGACTTGTTTTTGAGTAAGTTTTCTTTTTTTTCTTTCATTTACAAGTCTCTTTCGCATTTATTTCACCTCTTTCTCGATACGTTTTGTATCACTCGTTACCTGAAGTATAAATGATACGTTTTGTATCGTCAATAGTTTTCGATACATTTTTTATCATTTATTTATTTAGATACTTTTTGTATCTATAATTAGATAATAAAAACATTTATAGGATGTGTTCTATAATGATTGGGAGTAAACTAAAAAAGCTTAGAGGCAAGAGAACTCAGGAAGAAGTCGCTTTAAAAATCGGTGTTTCTCGCGCAAGATATTCCCATTATGAAAATGGAAGAAGCGAACCTGATATGGAAATCTTGCAAAAAATGGCAGATTACTTTGGAGTATCCACAGATTATCTCCTTGGAAGAACTAATGATTATAATATTAAAGAAACAATATATAAAAATGAGGAAGAGGATTCACCTTTCGACTCTCTTTCCGAAATTAACAAGCTTGTAAAAGAATTCGGCATAGAAAATTTTGGTTTTTTTGACATTGAAAAGTGGAGAAATTTAAGCCCAGATGATCTGGACGAAATTAGAAGGCATTTTGAATGGGTGGCTCAGAAGGCGAAGGAACGAAACGAGGAACAAAAATAAGTTGTTACGCACATTGTTAATATGTGCGTTTTTTTTACAGATTTAAATACATAAAATGGATATATAGGAGGTTTTTACATGAAGACTATGACAGTCGAAGGAAAACAAATATTTGCAGTCCACCAAATAGATCATGAAAACAGCAGCATAAGTAAAGTGAATATAAAGACTATAGATTTTCAAAAATTCACGACTAAATTATTTGCTCAAGATTTAGCCGCCACCAACAAACGGGGTTTTAAATTTTCTAGGGAATCAACTGAACTATCCCAGATAGTCGAAAGTCTTATAAGTAACTCTGAAGCAGAAAACTTTGATAGTATATTCGAAGCTAAAACTGATCAATTAGCTAAAAAGTTATTAGATGCTCAAATAAAAGCAGCTTTAAGAAATCCAGGGATTAATCCTCCAAAGAAAGGTAGCCTTGTAGTTATCTACCTAAAAAAAGAAAATCAAATTAACCTTTTAATATCAAAAATAGATCAAGCTATATTTATGAATTTAGAGGATTCTCTTTATAAGGCTGGATTACCTGAAGAAAAAGCCACCCAAAAGACCTGTAGTATTTCATTTCAGCTAGTAGGTGAAGAGTATCAACTAATTGATATAATAGTTTCGGATTCTAAACCAAAAATAGCTACATTTTGGTATGATGATTTCCTAGAACTTAAAGAATTAAATACAAATGAGAGAAATACTCTAAATGCTTTCAATGCAATCGATAATGTACTTTCTTCATACGTGAAGAGGCAATCTAAACGGGATTATACAGAATTAAGGAATACCCTAACTGGATATTTTAAAACAAAAACATCATTCAAATTTGATGATATGGTAGAGTATGTTATAGGTGATTATTCCCCTGAAAATGATAAAATTAATATCGAAGGATTGAAAGAAAGTTTAAAGAAACTTCCAGAAAAAAAAGATTTTGATACATCTTTTAATATTGTAGTTTCACAAATCAAGGCAAGATTTAAACGCAGTTACAAAGTAACTGAAAAAATTGAACTACGCACCTCTGATTATATCGAGGACTTAAAAAATGTAATTTTAGCTCAAGAAGATGAATATGGTGAAAAGGTACTAATTATTAAACATATTGATGAGGATCTTTATAATACATTTAAATTAAAAGAGGAGGATTGAATTTTAGTGGAAAGAGTATTGGATGTATATGAAAAATATACAAAGGATATTGAAATAAAAAAACATGAAGATTTTGGATCCTATACTCTTTCCCTAGAATTATCAAGCATAGAATCCTATATAAATTGGGATGATTTAGCATCCATTTCACATTTTATTAATGTTCGTGATAGGATTTCAATAAATATTTATGTGAATGATGGCGAGCCGTATCATTTTAACCAAAAAGATAATATAGAAGAACAACAGACTATGTTAGATAGTATTAATAAAATTATTGATAAAGAAAGCGTTATAAAGATAATATATATAGTCTCTAAAGAAAAAACTGATTCTACGTTGTCTGTCTATGATTTGGAATTATTATTTGACTATCTAAACAAACAAAAATTAATGCACGTTTTGAATATTCTACAAAAAACTCTAGATTTTTCAATCCTAAATAGATTTGAGATACAAAACGAAGAAATTGGAAACTTATACTTTTATAGTCCTTTAATTGTATTTGCTTCACAAAATAAACTATCCAATGTAGTTGAAAACCATGATGATGTAAAAAGAAATGTTATTATTAAAAACCGTCAGCTTTATACAAATCCACAGAATTTTTCTAAATATAATTTTATTCCTAAAGACTTTAATAATACTGCTATTAAACATCAAAATTCAAACAAAATTATTACTTTTTTTGATAAATTAAAAGTAATTTTTGCTGCTTCATTTATATCTAATACATCTGATATTATTAACAACTCAAATTTCCAGATGGGTATTATTGGACACAAGTATCTTGAAGTTACGGCTGATTTTAATAAACTGAATATTTCAGAGGCTCATAGCTTTTATTCAATTTATAATTGGGTTTATGAGTCTGCTGAAACTAATGACAAACTGGATTTAGCCAGGAATATCATTTCTAGGTACCTTTCCTATTCAGAAAGTAAATGGATTTTACCTTCTGATACATTGAATTCAATACAATCCGCACATGCCATCTATTTAAAAGAAAATGTTGAAAAATATATTGAAACAAAAAATAAAGTTGCAGAAATTACAACCGAATTATCAATAAAAAGTAAAGACATTTCTCAATACTTTATATCCAGCTTTAAGAATAACAACCTTACGCTATTGACTTATTTTATTTCTATTTTTATCTTTAATTCTTTATCTGACAATAGCGACAAAAAAATATTCTCCTTAGAAAAATACTATTTATCAATGGTCTTTCTTTTAATATCATTTATTTATCTATTAATTACACGTTTACAATTGTTTAAAGACATAAAATTAAATATAAGATATTTTTATTCTATGAAAAGGATTTACAGAGACATATTCGATAATAAAGAATTAAATAAATTATTTCATAAGCGACATTTACAGTACAACATTAATAATATTTTTCAGACCATGGACTTATATACTATAGTATGGATAATTGAGTTGATATTACTTACTTTAATATCAATATACCTTACTTTTTATCTATAGAAATTATGAGAACACTGAAATATTATTTCGTTTTTGTGCCCGAATCGGGCATTTTCTTTTTATTGCAAAACAGAACATATATTCGTATAATTGCTTTGAGGTGATACGATTGTCCTATTTAAAATATCCTACAACAGCCTTAGAAGACTGGGTTATTAATTTTTATTCAGAGCTTAAAATTTTTCATCCAAAACAAATAAACGAAGAATTTATTTCAAGTTCGAATCACATTTTCTTACATAGAAAACCGCGATATGGTAATTACGAAATAGTTGGCCTGTATCAGGGAATCACAATTGATTCAAGGGAGTCACTTGAAGTACAACGCGAAATGTTTTTTCATGAACTTTGTCACTTATTACGTCATACAGGTGTACAGAGTATGATGTCTAAAGCCTTTCGAGAACTTCAAGAAAGAGACGCACAACATTTTACGCGATATGCAGCTATCCCCTTTCATATGCTTAAGTATATCGATACTCAAGATCCTTATGTAATTGATCAAATGGTTGAGTTATTTAAAGTCACACCAGAACTGTGTGAATCAAGGTTATTGCAAATTAAAAATAAAATAAATATGTATAAAGTTTGCATTGGTTAAAATCAGGAGGTTTTATAATTGAGAGTAGCTATTTATGCCCGTGTCTCAACAGATGAACAATTCAAAGAAGGATATAGTATTGACTCACAGAAAGAAAACATCCTTAACTTTGTAAAATCACAGGGCTGGGAAGTCCATGATTTTTATGTAGAAGAAGGTGTCAGCGCCAAAAATTTAAAGCGACCTTCCATGCAAAGGTTAATTCAAGATACTGAAGATAGAAAATTTGATGTGGTTGTATTTTATAAACTGGATCGCCTTGTTCGGTCTGTGAGTGATTTGGATAGTTTACTTCAATTGTTTGATGAAAATAAAGTAGCAATTCGTTCTGTAACCGAGCCCTTTGACACTACCACTGCAATCGGCCGATTTCTCATAACTCTAGTTGCTGCTATTGCTCAATGGGAACGGGAAACAATTTCAGAACGTGTTGTAATTAACATGGTTAAAAAAGCTACTTTGGGAGAAAGGAATGGAGGCCGCGCTCCCTATGGATACAGATTAAAGGAAGGAAAACTTATTATTAATGATGAAGAAGCACGTTTTGTTAAGGATATTTTCAATCTCTACACCTCTGGTAAAGGAATTAGGTCGATAGTATTGTACTTAAATCAGTTTGGTGTCAAAAAGGACATCCGAACCATAAGCAGAATGCTTGAAAACCCTGTATATTCAGGTAGGTTGAGATGGGCGAACAACTCCAAAATGGATTCGATTACTAGTGATGGATTAACTCACCTTCCAATCATTGATCTTGAACTATATGAACAGACTCAACAGTTACGAAACCAAAGGACGAAGGAAGGGAAAAAAGCCACTTCCCCTTACCCGTTTTCAGGTGTTCTTAGATGTGGCAGATGTGGATCTTCACTATCCGGGTATTATAAAAAGGCTAGAGGTTCAAAACATTATATTTGTATAGCCAAAAAGAATAAAGGTACGTGTGACTTACCTATGTTTACCGAAAATGCATTAACAAAAGTGTTCTTAGAAAGTTTATCACCTGATAATGCAGAAAAATTTCTTAGCCTTACCAGTAATTTCGAATTGGAATCTCCTAAAGAAGAGGACAATGATAATACAATTAAGGAACTGGAAAAAGAGCTGTCCATTATAAAAACTAGGAAAAAAAATTGGTTATTGGCTCTTGGTAATGGTGTAATCAGCCAAGAGGAATATCTGACTATGACGAAAGACGATACTAAGAACGAGGATGTAATCAAGGAACAACTGAGTGGACTATCACCACAAAAAGTTGTTTTCGATAAGGACACTATATTAAACTTATTACTAAGCCTCACTGATCTTTGGAATACTGCAACAGACTTTGAAAAGAAAAGCTTCATTAATGAGCTATTTAAATATATCGTAGTTGATATTCCCTCCGATTATTACAGGGCCCCCGGCAAAACACCCACTGTCATTATTAAAGAATTCACACTCTCTTAATAAAAATAAAGATTCCTTTGTTAGCACTAGGCGTGGCAATGGCGATGAACCTTTTTGGTCACGGAATAGCATTATCAGGGGATTTCATCATTCAGGCTGCACCTAAACTTACGGGTGATGCGGCTTCCATACCAGTCGGTGATGTCATCGCTGCAAGCATACCCCTTGTCATTACAATGGGGGTCGTCACCACCATCTCCGCCTTTATCCTTTTAAAGCGGGATATGAAGCTGGGAAAAATCAAGGCGGCGGATACTGAGGGGATCAGCCAAGATCAGACAATCAGTGAAAATCTGCTCACTCTGGGACAAAAGAAGTTTTTTGCAATTTTCATTCCGATCGCCTTTCTGTTGGATGTTGTGGCATTGTCGATTTTGAAGTTGCAAGGTGGAGATGCAACGGCATTGGTTGGGGGTACTGCTGTTTTCATATTGCTGATTTTATCCCTTGTCGCACATAAACAACAAGGACTTGAAAAATCAACGGCCTATTTGATTCAAGGTTTTCAATTTGGCTTCAAAGTATTCGGACCCGTCATTCCAATCGCCGCATTCTTCTATTTAGGTGATTCTGGATTCAATCAGATCATCGGTGAGTACTTACCGAAAACATCCCTCGGCATCGTCAATGACCTCGGTGCCGCCTTAGCGGCCTCCGTTCCTTTAACGAAAGAAATAGCCGCCGTCACATTAACGGGCATCGGTGCCATCACTGGCTTGGATGGATCGGGCTTCTCAGGCATTTCTTTAGCGGGATCTGTCGCCAAACTTTTTGGCACGGCAATCGGAGGCGGAACCGCAACCTTGACCGCACTCGGGCAGATAACCGCAATTTGGGTTGGCGGAGGTACCCTGATACCATGGGCACTGATCCCTGCAGCTGCCATATGTAACGTCAGTCCCTTTGAACTTGCCCGCCGGAACCTGCTGCCGGTAACCATTGGTTTGGCAGTCACTACAATAGTCGCGATGTTTCTCATATAATTGATCTGCATCAATGTTGTGGACTCTAAAACACGGAACGGCATTTCGATTTCCATTCCCATATTTAAAAAGGACTGAGTAAAAAAATCAGTCCTTTATCATTTTAATCATCGATATAACTGTATTCGTCGATATATTCTTATTTTCGGAGATATAACTGTAGATTTCGCCGATATATTCCTATTTTCGGAGATATAACTGTAGATTTCGCCGATATATTCCTATTTTCGGAGATATAACTGTATTCGTCGATTTATTTTTCTTCATACCCAACTTATTCGTTATTGAATTTCTTTTTTGAAATCCATATGTTCGTTATCAATATCGTTACTGCCGTCAATGCAAGTGCAGCTAATGCACTCCAAATCGCCTGTGAATTGACTGTGCCTAAAATCAGTACTTCCATGGCATGTTTACTCATGCTTGCTGGATTCACATTGTCTATTACGGGACTTAATCCAACTATGATTCTACAGCCGAGGAGAAATACTATCGAAATTAATGCAATAATACCCTGGCTATTAAAAATGGTACTGACCATCGTCGTGAATGAAACGATAAATAGGATCCACAGCAGATAGAACAGTAAAGCCACTATTAAATCCGCAAAATCAACACTCGTAAACAAAAAAACTACATACAAATATGAAACCAAGTATCCCAATGCCACACTGCAGGCAACAAACAGATAATTGGAAATGATTTTCCCGCTTATATAAGATCCAACCGTCACGGGCCTTGTAAGAATGAAAGCCAGCATACCATTTGCTTTATCGGATTGTACGACTCCCATCATGGAAACGATGATAATCATGACCCCTAGCTGATCAAATTGAGACCCTAAAGTACTGGCCAGAACTTCGCCGCCTTTTTGGGCAGCCATGCTTGGATCAATGGTGATCCCTTGGCTCCCGCCCAGTGCCTCTAAAATTGAAGGTAAATAATAACTTACGACTGGTTGAGTTATTCCTAAAAATATAAATACAAGCGGCAGCCAAATCACTTTAAATTCACGTACCATCTGAACAAATTCCTTTTTAGCTAAAACGGCAAAATTATTCATGTTTCCACCACCAATTTCAAGAATATCTCTTCCAATGTATCGTTATCTATTTCGAACCTTATAAGATCAACATTATGCTCCAGAGCATTTGCAAGTAACATATTCTTGTTTGAATCAATATTTTCCACTTCTATCTTCAATTTATTTCCCATTACCTCTACACCTTTGACAAAGTTCAAGCTTTTAACATGTTCAATCCATTTTTGACTTCTAGAGGTTATGGCGACATTGATTTTATTTCCACTATTCCTGGTTAATAATTCAGACATTGTAGTGTCCTCAATTTTTTCACCACTTTTTATAATGACAAACCTCTCACATATCTCTTCTGCATCGCTTAATATATGCGTCGATAATAAAATGGTCGTATCTTTCTTTATCTCTTTTATGATATTTAACACTTCTCTCCGGCCGATTGGATCTAATGCCGAAACCGGTTCATCCATGACAATCAAAGCTGGTTTATGTAACAGTGCCTGTGCAATTCCAAGCCTTTGTTTCATTCCGCCTGAAAAAGTCCGCACCTTTGAATTTTCTTCCCCGCTCAACCCTACCTTCGACAATATCTCTGGAATGCCGCTTAATAATTCTTCCTTTTTGATACCCGAGAGCTGCCCCATGAATGTAAGGGTTTCTTTGGCAGTCATCCATTGAAAGAAGTTAGGGTATTGTGGTAAGTAGCCTATTTCCTTTTTCATTTTTGAAATTTTCTTACCGTCAAGCAATACTTCTCCCATAGTTGGATCAATAATATCTGCAATGACTTTTATTAGTGTCGACTTACCAGCCCCATTGGGCCCTATCAATCCAACACATTCCCCAGATTGCAATTCCATTGAAAAATTATTGACCGCTGTTTTTTCTTTGAATTTTTTTGTGACATTATTAATCTGTAATTTCATATTCTGTCACTGTCCTTTCTACCAATAACGAAGTATAGAATTGGACCGATAGTATTTGCAAAAATAATGATGAGTGTCCACAATAAAACATTTTTCCGTGTCTTTCGATTTCTGTATAAATCAATTAATGCAATAAGGATTAAAATCATCCCAATAGCAATTACCGGTAAAATAATCGGCAGAATAGGCATGAAATCAATATCTTTCAATTCGTTCCATCCATAATGCAATTTCATATATACCACTCCTTAATAACAAATTTTATTATCATTATCAGTAATGATAACATTTAAAATGGGATTTTTCACCTACTTTTTTCACCTACTTTTTTCTTGATAAAATATTGTTTGAGGTTTTATTGTTATTTATAATGATAATATTATCATTATAAATAACAATAAAAATATAGTCGCTTTATAGCATGAAGACATTAATTATTTACAATTGAAATTATTTCATTTCCAATGTGAGGAGAATAAGATGATTAATAAAGCCGAAATTTTAATGCATCCTGTAAGAATGAAAATTACCCAAGCTTTAATGAGAAACAGGGAAAATGGTTTAACACCATTAGAAATGTTAAAAATCATTAAAGATGTACCCCAAGCAACATTATATAGACATATACAGGTTCTATTTGATTCAGGGGTCATCCGCATTGTAAAAGAGAAAAAAGTGAGATCCGTTTCCGAAAAATACTATGTTTTAAATGAAGAAGAAGCGCGACTTAGCGGGGAAGAATGGAAAAAATATTCTAATGAGAAAAAGGTGAACTACTTTTCTTATTATCAATTATCTCTTATGACTCAATATCAAAACTATCTTACTAAATTAGAAGAAAGAGATTGCACTGAAGATGGTTCAACCTTTTCCCTTTTAGAACTAAAGCTTGATGATGAAAGCTTTATTAACTTTCAAAATGAATTGAACGATTTAATGGTAAAATACTACAACGCTACGAATCAGAGTGCTAAACAAGTTTCACCTATTCGAACAATCGGCGTTACAATCATTCCTGAATCATAAGTAAATGAAAAGGCTGTTCTCAAACCTTGGACTAAAAGAACCATGAATACTATAGATTCTCCAACCAAAATGGTTGCAGTCTCCGTTTTGAAACAGCCCTTCATTATGGAAGAAACCCCAGGGTTAAAAAGGGATATCCCTGCTGTCAGCAGCTTCCCAATGCTTCCTTGATACTGCTGTATACTTCATCCCATAGTTGTTTTTCTTCAGCAAAAGCCGCAGTTATCTTTTGGATGACCGCTTTTTGCGCTGCCTCGAAACGTTCATCATCCTTGGCCGGCAGGTCTGACCTTAACTCCATTACATACTCTTGTACTTTTGGTGCACGTGGTCCCCAAACAGCTTTTTCTTCACCATTCTTATCAATAAATATAAAAATGGGAATTGAACGCGCTGTTCCATTCGTTAAGTATTGATCCATCAGTTCTAGATTTTGATCTCGTAAAACCATACGAGTTTCAATATTTGCCGCTTCAGCAATATTCAGCAGGATTGGAATGTTCATCATTGCGTCTCCGCACCAGTCTTCAGTAATGACAATGGCCCGAAGTTCCTTCGTCTTTAATTCATCGAAAAAACCTTGGTCCTCTGCTGAAACGGAAAAACCCTCCTGAATCGATTGTAAGTTTTCTTTATGAACCTTCATCGAAGATACAAATTCTTTAGCGGGAATCCCCTTTTCAAACCATTCATTCAGTGTCGTCATACTATTTCTCCTAACTGTTTTTAAGTTAAAAGTACCATAAACCTCATATTTTTTCATTGTTTCCACCCTGAAAAATAAAATTCCAAATTGGTAAATTAAAACCATGTTTTCTTTCCCGTGTAAAGGGAAAACTCTAAATACATTCAATAGCTTACTAACTAACTATTTTATATTCATTAGAACATTGTTTTCTAGTTTAGGAGATGAAATTTGTGGAAGGTTTTCTCTTTGCGCTACTCCCTGCATTGACATGGGGCAGCTTAGTGCTTGTTTCCGAAAAGCTCGGAGGCAACTCTTATAATCAAACACTTGGCATTACAATCGGTTCATTACTGTTTGCCATCATGATGTCTTTCATCAATCCGCCGGAATGGAGCAGTACAGTGTGGATTGTCGGTATCATTTCCGGGATAGGCTGGGCATTCGGGCAGTTATTTCAATTCAACAGCGTCAAGGAAATCGGGGTATCGAAAACCGTTCCAATCTCAACAGGACTGCAAATTCTAGGAAATACATTTTTTGCAGTTATCATTTTCAGGGAATGGAATGACAGGATGACAATCATCATCGGCATAGTTGCAATAATCTGTTTGATTACAGGTGTCTTGCTGACGAGCTACGGCGATGGTGATAACAAAAAAGCAGGAAGCATGAAAAAAGGGGTTTTATATCTTGCCATTTCAACGGTGGGTTATGTTACATATGTCATTGTCGTCAGATGGAATGAAGTTGACGGATGGTCGGCAATCCTACCACAAGCAATTGGCATGTTCCTGGCTGCCCTGCTCCTATCCATCAAACATAAACCGTTTAATAAATATGCCGGAAGAAATATTCTAACCGGAATGATGTGGGCAGTCGGTAATATCGGCCTCCTGCTCGCTAATCCAAAAGTGGGTGTTGCCATCGCATTCTCATTTTCCCAAATGGGGATCGTCATTTCCACTTTAGGCGGCATCTTTCTTTTAGGGGAGAAAAAATCCAAAAAGCAAATGGTCTTCGTCATCACCGGGTGTGTACTCGTAATTGCTGGCGGAATCATGATCGGCTTTACAAAAGAATAGTCAAAGGAGCGATAAATGATGTATGACGATTTAGAGAAAAAAGTGGTAGTGATCACTGGGGCGGCAAAAGGGTTAGGAAAAGCCATGGCCGAAAGGTTCGGTAAAGAAAAAGCACATGTCGTATTAAATTATCACACTGAAAATGGCGAACATAAGGAAATCATCAAAACGATTGAAGCGGCAGGCGGGAAAGCCGCAGCCATTCAAGGCGACGTTTCAAAGGAGGCGGATGTGAAGAAATTGCTTTCATTCGCTGTGGACACCTTTGGCACAATCGATATCATGATCAACAATGCTGGTATTGAAAATGAAGTGCCCAGCGAAAAATTGACTCTTGAAGATTGGCAGAAAGTCATCGATGTAAATCTAACCGGGATGTTCCTGGCAAGCAGGGAAGCAATCAGTTATATGCTCGATCATGGCATTAAGGGGAATATCATTAACATGTCTTCAGTTCATGACCGGATCCCTTGGCCTCATTTTGTCCACTATGCAGCAAGTAAGGGCGGAGTGAAGATGATGACAGAAACCCTTGCACTTGAATATGCTCCTAAAGGGATTCGCATTAATAATATTTCACCCGGTGCGATCGACACACCCATCAATGCCGAAAAATTCAATGACCCAAAAGCTAAACAAGATGTCATCGACCTGATACCGATGGGATATATCGGAAAACCGGAACAAATTGCGTCTTGTGCCGCTTGGTTAGCTTCCTCCGAATCGAGCTATGTAACGGGAATGACCTTATATGCTGATGGCGGAATGACCAAATATCCAGGATTCCAAGCTGGAAAAGGCTGAACTTAACTAATGAGAAGAACCATTTCAATGACTAAAACGAATAAAACCAATAAGAAAACCATGGTGAAATGACGTGTTTGACCCAATAAAGGAAAAGGTTCTTACAACCAGAAAAAGAGCAATCCTATAAAGGATGCTCTTTTTTCATATTCGCTTATTTTTTACCTGACAACAGTATCATATTTCGTTTTATTTCATTTTAGGATATTGTATTTTCTTTATCACGGATATCGGGCCCTTCCCAAGCTTAGTGTTCACTATGAATCATATTAAAAATAATTTAAAGGATTGAATCATAACCGTGAAAAAAATCGATCATATTTCAAGGACGAAATAAAAAAAGATGACCCCTTTTATTCAGAGGTCATCTTTCTTTTACTGCTAACTAAGTGTTAGCGAATGCCTTTCATGTAGCCTTGAATCTTTGGTGATAAGGCCATCAGGACAAGTCCAAGGACCATTGAGGCAATACCGATCACTCCAAAATAAGCCATTTCGGTTTGAGGTGTGTAGAATCTTACGATTTGTGCGTTCAGTGCTTGTGCTGCTGCACTTGCCAGGAACCACAGGCTCATCGTTTGTGCCGAGAATGCGGCCGGAGCCAATTTTGTAGTAGCTGAAAGTCCTACAGGAGATAAACAAAGTTCTCCAAGTACTACAAGGAAATAGCTAAGTACAAGCCATAGCGGATTGACTAATGCGTCTGATCCACCGAAATAAACAGGAAGCAGGATCACCAGGAATGATAAACCGGCGAACAGTAAACCGATTGAGAATTTTTGAGGAATGGTCGGCTGACGCTTTCCTAGTTTAATCCATAACCATGCGAATACTGGTGCAAGGGTTATGATGAACAAAGGGTTCAAAGATTGGAACCATGCCGGGTTTATTTCTATTCCAGCAAAATTCAACTGTGTCCTTTTGTCTGCATAGTTTGCCAATATTGTTGCACCTTGCTCTTGAATCGCCCAGAACATGACGGCTGCTATAAACAAAGGAATATAGGCAATCAAGCGTGAACGTTCAACAGAAGTTGTTTTAGGGCTGCGATACATGAAAATGAAATAAAGGGTCGGAATAACGATTCCTAGAATACCTACAAGATTAATAAAGGTTTCAATCGTTAAGATGCCTGCAGAAGCAGTGATGCCAATGATGGCAGCGATGATCAGTGCAGCTATCCCTAATTTAGTGAATACTTTTTTCTTTTCATTCTGTGATAATGGATTAGCAGGAAAAGTTCCGGCCAGGCCCAGGTTCTTTTTCTTTGTTGCAACAAAGACGATGAGTCCGATTAACATACCAATTGCGGCTATGCCAAAACCAAGGTGAAAGCTGTAGTTCATGACAGAACCAACAATTAGTGGTGAAAGGAATGCACCCATGTTGATACCCATATAGAATATACTGAAACCGGAATCCCGGCGTTCATCATTTTCTGCGTAAATTTCCCCGACAATGCTGGAGACATTCGGTTTTAATAAACCAGTACCCAGAACAATGAGTACCATGGAAACAAAGAACATGGAGAGATTGCCTGGTACAGCAAGGACAATATGCCCGAGCATGATCAAGATACCACCGTATAATACGGCTTTTGAAGTCCCGAAAATCCTATCGGCGAGCCATCCGCCAATTATTCCCGACATATATACTAAAGATCCGTAGATTGATACAAGGGAAAGGGCTGTGGTTTCATCAAGGCCAAGTCCCCCTTTAGAAACTTCGTAATACATATAGTAAACAAGAATGGCCCTCATGCCATAATAGGAGAAACGCTCCCAGAACTCAGTAAAGAAAAGGGTGAATAATCCTTTAGGGTTTCCAAAAAAACCTTTTTGAGGTACACTATCCACAATTTTCTGTTTATTTATCGTTGCCATACCTAGCCCTCCTTTTATTATTGTATAATAACTTTTATTTTTACTATTGTAAACAAATATTTAGTATATTTAAATAATTAATTTCAGAATAAATAGAAGTGGCTTTCCACCACGCAAGCAAAAGTCCGGATTTCGCACTAAAAAACAGTCCATATAATCTAATAGAAAGCGACCATCAATGATATATTGCCCTAACTTCACTAATGGTATTGCTTTGGTAGCCATGCACTTATTAATGAGAATCAAAATGGCAAATTTTCAAAATCCAAACCACAACCGTTATATACACCGTATAATAGATATAAAAACGAGGAGGCACCTTAATGTTCGGGATCATAACCGTCGTAATGATTTTTTCCATCCCTATACTCGGAATACTGACAAGCCATTTCGAAAAACAGTCAAAAACCAAACACAAGATGCTACAAGTTGAATTGGAACTTGAAAAACTTAAACATGAAAACTTTCTGATGGAGACAGAAAAAATGAGGCTGGAACTGGATCAGATGAAATTCGAACAAAAAAGAGACGAGCCAAGGTTACTGTAATCAAGTAACGTTGTTTCGTCTTTTTTAATGAGTATTGTACCGTTTTAAAAACCTTCTGCCCGTCATAAGATACAATAGGCCGTTTTAATGGATATATTGATCGCCAACAAGAAGGTCTGACAGCACCTTTGTCGGGATGATGAACTCGACGGCCCCCATATATCCCGGTGCAGCTTCGTAGCTGTTAAAGGCGATGACTAGCTTGCCATTTTCGTTTATATAAAAGTTTTGGTTTTCATCGATGCCTTTAAATGCAGTAAGGTCATCTTCTTCGACCCAATATATCTTTTCCGGATCTTCAGCCATCTGTCGCTTCATCTGTTCCTTGATGTTCTCGCTGATCACCTGAAGATAGCGATCATCTTTAAATAAGCTATTTAGCGTTAATAGCACTTCGTTTTTCTTGTCGACTGTATCGAATTGACTTTCCGTGGAACTGGAAGCCTGAATCGTATCCGTATAACGCTGTACGGATAATATCGTTTCATTATCCGTCAATATCACATATCCGCTTTCCACCGAGATATTGCCCTTTTCCCCTTCCTTCAGTTTTGACATGGAGTCCGTGAATTCCTTATAAAGCTGTTTGCTTTCCGATAAGTATTTATCATTCAAGCTATCTTCGAGCTGTTTATTCTCCAGACCGGATATAGCAGGTGTTTTGATTACTGCCGAGGAATTATTCGCTTCTTCTTTCCATTCGACGAAGGTAATCACTTTGATGACCTTCTCGACTATCGGAATATCACTCATGGCTTTCGCCGCTGCCGGGCTGATGTTTACGGAAGCTGTCACAATCAGAAGCGCCGCTGCCGCTGACACGAGGATATTCCTGCCAACCCTCGGCCTCTTCCTTGGCTTTTCATTCAAGGCTGCTTGAACGACATCATTCAATTCCTTTGGTATCGGTATTTTAAGATATTCTTCCCGCAGATCTTTTAATTTTTTTTCCATTTTTTCGTTTCCTCCTGTTCAGTCATGTTGATCCGCAATAGTTGCAGCGCTTTATATAATCTTGTTTTGATCGTGCTTACGTTCTCTTCCAGCACTTCCGCTATCTCGTCCAACTTCAGGTCCTCAAAGAAACGGAGGACGACTACCGTTTTGTACTTGACTGAAAGTCCTTCCAGGGCCTTTTGCAAATCCAGGTCAGGATAGTGATCCTCCTCACCGCTGCGTAAGTATTCTATTGTTTCGTCATCGGCGACGGTCAGTTTCTTTTTCTTCCGCAAAACATCCAGTGCCGTTCTGACGATGATCTTATATAACCAACTATCTATAGATGCAGCGTCTTTGATTTTGCTGCTGGAGGCTAGCGCTTTCCTTATTGATTCCTGCACGATATCAAGGGCATCCTCTTGGTTTTTGACATAGTAAAAAGCAAGTCTGTACAAATTCTCTTGCCGTTCGGTTATCCGGGCCGCGATTAATTGATTCATATCTGGATTTTTCATTGCATGATAGAGCTCCTTACATTTAAATTACGTATCCTAGGTACAAAGAATAGACGTTGGTGCAGCCATAAAAGTTTGAAAATGAGCAAGGAAATATATTAATATAAAAAAATGAAATTTTTTACAAACTTTTAAGGCTTTTGGCGCGTCTATATAGTAGAATGATTATCGAGGTGGAGTGCATCATGAGGAAATTAAATTATAAAAAAGTCTTTATTTTTCTATTTTGTCTAACAGCTGCTGTGGGAACGATGGGGTTAGCCATTAAAAGCCTTGCTTTTGATAAGAAGAGAACCGTTTCGGCCTATACAACTGATAAAAATTACCCAGAAGCCGATATTCAAACGTATGTGAAAGATAATACGAAAGGCGGGTATTCAGCCAGCAGGCCCGTTCTGCATTTAGAAAAGATCGACAAACAGCTAGAAGCCTACATAAAGAAAGAAATTAAGGATTATGAAAAGAAATGGAAAGCATCCGATGGAAAAGCTTCCGAGCTTAACCTCACCTATACGATCCTCCATTTCAGTAAACAGACCATTACGATTTCCTTCGATAAATATGAGCAAGTGGAAGGAAAGAAGCAGTCTGGAACCCAGATCTTCACTTATGATATTCCATCTCAGCAAAAGCTCTCCATAGAAGACATCTTTGCCACGGATACTGATTATTTATCCGTTTTATCCGATATTGTTTTTGAAGAGTTAACGCAGAAGGAAGAAGAAGGCATTTCAAACAGTCTCATTAAAAAGGAAAACAAACTGAAGGCAGCCAACTTCAATTCTTTTTCAGTCTTGAAAAATACGCTTGTATTCTACGTTAAGACTGATGATTCAACTAAGACTCATACAATAGCCATCAAGAAGGATCTTTTTAAAGATAGTTTGCTAGATTCATATCAAAGTCAAGATTTGAATGAGGATCGTGTAAAGGAATGGCAGCCGAAACATATCGTCGCCAAACTGCCCGTGCAAAATGAATGGATCGACCCTTCAAAAAAGGTCATTGCCTTGACGTTCGATGACGGGCCGCATCCAAGTCATACCATGTCCATTCTGGAAGACCTGAAAAAATATGATGGACACGCGACGTTTTTCGTACTTGGAAGCCGCGTACAGCACTATCCGGAAGTTCTGCAAAAAATGCTGCAGCAAGGAAATGAGATCGGCAACCATTCATGGGATCATCCGCAGCTGACGCGCTTAAGCAAGAACAAAATTGAAGATCAAATCGAAAAGACCCAAGACGCTGTAGAAAAAGCAACAGGTACTGAGCCAAATCTCGTCCGTCCCCCATATGGAGCGATTAACAATAATGTGCGGGAATACATGGAGGATATGAAAGTCTCACTTTGGGATGTCGATCCAGAAGATTGGAAAGAACGCGATGAAAAGAAAATCGTAAACAAGGTGATGAGCAAAGCCAAGGATGGCAGAATCATATTAATGCATGATATCTATCAAACTAGCGCCCAGGCTGCAGGAAAAATCATCAAACAACTGCATGACCAAGGTTATCAACTGGTCACAATTTCGGAATTGGATAAGGTAAAGAAGGACCGTGAACTTTCCGGAATCACCATAAGTGAATAATCAAAAGGAAAGAGCCTGTTTCGTGATTCGGAACAGGCTCTTTCCTTTCAAATAAAATAAGCAGGCCTTTGATCATTTAGCAAAGGTCTGCTTGTCATTTCATTAACCAAGATCTACATTATGATAAACTTGTTGAACATCTTCCAAATCTTCCAGTGCATCAATCATTTTTTCGAATTGTGCTTGTGCATCTTCTGGTAGGGTTAGGTCATTTTGTGCAAGCATCGTCAGCTCGGCCACTGTAAAATCGCTGATTCCTGCATCCTTGAATGCTTGTTGTACAGCATGGAATTGTTCAGGTTCGGCATAAACGATGACACTTTCTTCTTCTTCAATGATGTCACGTACATCAACATCCGCTTCCATTAACAGTTCAAGAACATCATCAGCCGTTTTACCTTCAATCCCGATGACTGCCGTTGCATCGAACATATAAGCAACAGATCCGCTGACACCCATATTCCCGCCATTTTTCCCAAATGCGGCACGTACATCAGATGCCGTCCGGTTCACGTTGTTTGTCAATGCATCCACGATGACCATTGAACCATTTGGACCGAACCCTTCATAACGAAGTTCGTCATAGTTTTCTTCAGAACCGCCTTTGGCTTTTTCAATCGCACGGTCAATGATCGCTCTTGGAACATTGTACGTTTTCGCACGCTCAAGCACGACCCTTAATGCTTGATTGGATTCTGGATCTGGTTCACCTTGTTTTGCCACTACATATATTTCCCGTCCGAACTTAGCATAAATCCGACTAGTATTAGCATCTTTTGACGCTTTTTTTTCTTTAATGTTATTCCACTTACGACCCATTATAAACACTCTCTTTCATCATTGATATATACGAATAGATTATTAAGATACGGCCCTATGAGAAAACCCTAAGGGGAATTCCTACGAAGATAGGCTATACGTTTACTAGATTATATTATACATCAATTGTATAATTTTGAAAAAGTCCTGCACATCCCTCACTGGCATTTATCGGTGCTTGGCACTATTTTTTTTGAAATACTATGGAAAACATCAGCAGTGGTATAGTATGAAGTGATCGGAAAGGAGAGATGATCCATGAAGGACAACCAAATCATCATCGGGATACCCGGTAAATGGAAGGACCGGACAGAATTGATTCAAACGGTCGCTTCCCAAAGCGAAGGGTATCTGTTAGCCGGGAATGTTTTTCATAACAGTGATAAAAACATTACTTTTCAGGCGGAGATCCATGATTATGAACCCACATTAAAGGAGAGCTTTTCCTACGCCAGTAAAGAAGCCTTTTCAGAGAATGCATTAGAGGAAATCAATGACCATACCTTTACCGTTTATATAATAGCCGATGTATCCGATACCGGAACTGTTATCGATTTGATCGATGCCGGGGCAGCGATCCTAAGGGCAGGCGGAATGGCAGTGAAGATAGAAACGGCAGGAATTGCCCATTCAAAGGAAGATTGGCAGCATCTTCATCATAGCCCGGATATTCTCTCGGTATATGCCCATTTTGTCACGATCATCGGAGAGGAAGACTATTATTGTTCATTCGGAATGAAAGCCTTTGGTCTTCCGGATGCCGTGACACTTAACACAATGAGTCCGAAAGAGGCGGCTGCTCTGCTTAACACATTTAATTATTACCATGTAGGTGAACGTCCTCTCTTTAAGAATGGCGAAACCTTTAGCATTCAGCAAGATGCACCCGACTTTATATTGACTGGCCTTCAGGACTTTAGATATGAAGAAGACCATCCCTTCTACAACCCGTTTGGATTATGGAATTTAGGGACAAGTAAATAGAGGAGCGATTCGCTCCCCCAGACTGCAGGCAAATTCGAATAAATCGAGTTTGCCTGCAGTTTTTATTTAAAAACGTACCAGCTGATTTCAGAAATC
The DNA here is from genome assembly GCF_047238085.1 of Peribacillus phoenicis. Lineage (NCBI taxonomy): Bacteria > Bacillati > Bacillota > Bacilli > Caryophanales > Bacillaceae > Peribacillus > Peribacillus phoenicis. The sequence continues at coordinate 4,459,639 of NZ_JBDFMF010000001.1, forward strand.
CGCTCCCTTTCCGCCGACTGTCTGCAAAGCCTCCTCGACGCAAGCGCCTGTGGGGTCTCGGCTAGCCAGTTAATCGGCAGGAGTGTCGCAAATTTCTTCAATCCAATAAGGGATTACAGTAAAAAACATTAAGGGTTATAAAATCATGCTTTGGGATGAGAACAGACTACAGTTTTTCTAAAAAAATCAATCCAGTTGTTTGGAATGGAAGGTACGCGACTCCTGCGGGAAAAGCGCGTCTAAGGGAGACCCCACAGGCGCAAAGAGCGCCGAGGAGGCTCCCGGACCGCCCGCGGAAAGCGAGTGCCTGAAGTGGAAATCAACGTTCAAAACCATAAAGTATAACCTAGTCTTAATCATGGTTTGGAATGAAACTGCTCCAAACCTCCATTTTTATACAATGTTTGTTCAACCGAGTTTTTCACGCTTTTCTTCTTCATGTTCCTTTTTTACGAGGGACATGCCGCTCGCTTGGTATTTGAGGATCTTTTGAATGACCGTGCCAAGATGTGCCCCAGCTTCAACCGGGGGAATCCCTCCTTTATGAATGTTTGAAATGACCATCCTCTCCGCTTCAATGGTGCCCAAACGTGGTTTATAGCAAATGTAAGCGCTCAATGATTCAGCACTTACCAGACCAGGCCGTTCACCGATCAGCAGGACAATGACCTCAGGTCCAAGGATTTCACCGATATCATCCATCACGGCAACCCGGCCCTTTTCAATATAAAAAGGTGTACCCGTATCCAGACTTGCCACTGCCAAAGATTGTTTGAAAGATAAATAGACGTCTTCCACATTTTCTTCGATCGCCTTGGCACTTAAGCCATCGGAAATGATGATTTGAACCGTTGGAGCCTTTATGCATTTTGCTTCTATCACCCGCTTTGCTTCATCCGAAAGCTTCCTGCCATAATCCGGACGCCGTAAATAGACTTCCTTATCATCTGCCTTCGTTTTCACCTTGAATAAATTCAAGCGCTTCAAAAGAATATCACTGACTTCACCATATACAGCATCGACGGCCGCCGCATGGTCAAAACGGAATTTCAGCCAAGAATCCGTTTTCGGCCGGGTCCCTGACCTGCCTACACCTATCCGCGCAGGGGTTTTCGCTATCAAGGCATCCAAATCTTCCTTATTATTCATTCCCATATCATCCACTCCTAATGGTTAAATATAGTTGGATCACCGGCACGCTTCGTTAATTTTCCGTTCTCCATAATCTCCATCTTCTCCAGCCAAGCTTCAAATAATGGGGCAGGCCGCTTATCCATCGTTTGCCTCAAAGTTGCTATATCGTGGTAACTCAAAGACTGATAGTTTAACATGCAGTCATCACCCATCGGAGTTGCGATGATGAAATTCACACCAGCCGCGGTTAAAAGTACACCCAAGTCCTCAATATCATTTTGATCCGCCTTCATATGATTCGTATAGCAAATATCCACACCCATCGGCAGTCCATGCATTTTTCCCATGAAATGATCTTCTAACCCGGCGCGGATGACCTGCTTGCTGTTATATAGATATTCAGGACCGATGAATCCGACGACCGTATTAACAATGTACGGATCAAAATAGCGGGCAAATCCATAGTTCCTGGCTTCGAGCGTCACCTGATCGATTCCGAAATGCGCTTCAGCCGATAACTCGGAGCCTTGCCCCGTTTCAAAATAAAGATGCTGCGGGCCTGTGCCGGTCCCATAGGCCTTCGCGATCGCATTAGCTTCTTCGAGCAATTGTACGTTAATTCCAAAAGAGCGATTGGCCGTTTCCGTTCCGGCTATGCTTTGAAAGATCATATCAGCAGGTGCCCCCTGCTGTACGGCCTTCATTTGCGTGGTCACATGTGCAAGCACACAATTTTGGGTCGGGATGTTCCACTTCTGGTTGACATCCTGTGTCGCATGAAGCAGCCGCTTTACGCTTTCGACCGAATCATCGACAGGGTTGATTCCAATGAGTGCATCCCCGATTCCATAGGAGAGGCCCTCTTTTAAAGAAGCGAGCATGCCATCCACATTGTCAGTCGGGTGGTTAGGCTGAAGGCGCGAAGCAAGCGTTCCTTTGTAGCCGATCGTGCTATTATTCTTGGTGAGCACTTCGATTTTATTGGCTGCATGGATAAGGTCGAGGTTCGACATTAGCTTGGCCGCCGCAGCAATCATCTCACTATTCAATCCCCTGCTTAATCGCATTAAATCTTCACCGGTCGTTTCGTCACTCAAAATATATTCACGCAGCTCGGCAACGCTCCAATTCTTCACAGATTGATAGATGGTTCCATTGATGAGACCATCTATGATCCGCGAAACCTCATCCTCTTCCGGGGAGAGCAAGGGATAGTTCCTAATGTCCGCCAAAGTCAATTCGCTAAGCACCGCTTTCGCCGCAATCCGTTCTTGGACAGAATCTGCTGCAATTCCCGCAAGCCTATCTCCTGATTTCTCTTCATTCGCTTTGGCCAGGACTTCTTTCAACGATTTGAATTGATGGATTTCCCCAAAGTATTGAGTGGATAATTTCATTTCGTATAATCCTCCTTTTCCTAACTGTGAAAGGTTAGCGTTTTTACTACAACCGGAACGACCCCTGTCCGCAGCAGCCTTCCTATATCCAAATAATCACCATGTTCGACTTCTGTCTGATCAATGCAGATGACCGGCAGATCCGGTTGGTTCGCTAGAATGGTTTGACCAAGTGCCTTCCCATAATCACTATCCATGACAATGATCAGAGGCTGCCGCCAATTCGGTTTTTGCTTCAGTGCCTCGGTAAAAGCGACTGCGAGCCGGTGAATGTCCCGAAATGATTGATAAGGTAAATTCGTTAAATAAAAAGCAAAATTCAGCCCCTCCTGCAAGGCGTCGTATATTGTGATCGCATCCTTAACAGCTTGTGCCATTTTCGCGGTTACATCCTCAAGCACGCCATGAAAATCGACCCGATAGACTGGGATATTACGAACTGGCAGATGAGAATCATTCACCTCGATGGTTGCTCCGCTGATTTCAGTTGTATGTGCGCCTGCTCCAAGTACAGTCGCCCGAACCGTTTCAACGGGCTGTTCCCACTCCCAGGCAGCCAGTTCTTCATTTCCCTTAATATAGGCCGCAAGCATCATGCCGATATCCCGGAAGCTTTTGTCCTCCCGTTCTTCATGATAGATGCAATCACTGACACCGCCCGAGAACATCAACACATCGATTCGTCCTGTCCAAGATGGCTCCCTCCCCACTAATAGAAGTTCATCTTCTTTTGTGAATGAACCAGCCAAAAACCTCGATAGCACCCTAGTCATTTCATTTGCGATGATTGCCCCATCACCATTCAAAGGAGAATACCCCTTTGATTTCAGCCATTTCCCTATTGAAGGAGCAACCTTCACCTTTGCTCCCTCCCACTCCACCAAACGGCCTCCTATATGCAGTGTGCAAGTTCCGCAAAGCATGCCAGAACGGTATACGGCGATATTCGCCGTTCCCCCGCCAATGTCTATGTTCGCTACAGTCTTTCTTGTCTTGATGGAATGTTGATAGGCGCCAGATCCCTTGGCGGCAATGATTCCCTCCAAATCCGGACCGGCTGCCGCTACAAGGAATTCTCCCGCCGCTTTAGATAACCGGTATACCATTTCTTCTGCATTTTGTTTGGTTGCCGTTTCCCCAGTGATGATGACAGCCCCTGTTTGTATGCTTTCGATCGTGATTCCTGCTTTTTTGTATTCACTTTCCACCATTCTTTGAACAGCAGGTATATCAATTACCGTCTCGGATAAAAGCGGGGTCCTGAAAATGGGACTTCGATACAGAATTTCCTTATCGGTAATTTCGATTTTTGGCACCTGTCCGCCACCCGCCACATTCCTAAGCGAAAGCTCGCTGATAACAAGTTTCGTCGTACTGGTGCCAATATCAATTCCTGCACTGATGATTCGTTCCACCTTTTCATTCATTAAAATCACACCCCAGTTTTATACCACTTGGATTTCATTGCTGTTTTCTTCCTCGTTTTTCGTTTTATATTCATTTATGCCGATAACTCCTGCTGCACGATCCTTTTCTTCTAATTCCAAAGCTTTCGGAACGGACAGCCAGTAAGCAAGACCGATTCCAATCGCTCCGGCAGATAGCTTTCCGACAATGATCGGTAATATTAAGGAGGGCTGAAAGTTGGCTGTGAATGATAAATGATCGCCTAATAGGAAGGCCGCACACACAGCGAAGGAAATGTTTATGACCTTATCCTTCGGCGGCATTTCTTTAACAAGCTTGAACATTGCTAATATATTTGCTACCGTGGCTAATATCCCTGCACTCCCAGCTTTGCTCAACCCAATTTTCCCGCCCATCGCTTCCAAAGGCTTGCCTGCATATTTTTGAATCAGGTAAATCATTGGAAATGCACCTGCCAGCATTATCCCGATATACCCCGCCGTTTCCAGGGCACGGAACTGGTCTGCCTTATCAGCCATGATCGGATGGAAACCCCAAGTACCAAATACATTGGAAAACAGTCCGGTAAAAATTTCCACGATTGAAAACACGAGTACAAGTTTAATTGCGGCATCCAATATTTTTCCAAACCACATGAAACCTTTGATCATCAAATCCGGCAGGAAATAAAGACCTAAAGCGAGCAAGATTACAAAAATAAGAAGAGGAGAAAGATTCAGGGCAATTTTCAAATAGCTCAACGCGAATTCGTATGTAGAATCCGCATTCGTGGAAATCACTTCACGGATTTTCGAATTCGTTGCCACCACCAGCACGCTTGAGATAAAAGCGCCAATCGGAATCGTCAGGATTCCTGACATGACACCAAGTGCCATGTATTTATGATCACGCTTCTCCAGCATCGCAAGCCCCATTGGAATCGAGAATACAATCGTTGCCCCAGACATAAAGCCGACAATCATCGCCATGATCCAGCCTTCATATGATTCCTTAAGCTCGGCCGCTAATTGGTAACCCCCCATATCCGTCGCCAAAATCGTTGTTGCGGCGAGGGCTGGATCTGCACCGATCGCAGCGAAAACCGGGCCGCATACTGTATTGATGAACCATGATAAATAAGGGATCGAGGCCATGATTCCAGCTGCCGGAATAAATATATGGCCAACGGTATGCAAACCTTCCATGAACTGTTTCCCCAAGCCTTGCTCACTGTCTTTAATCGATGCAATAGCACCGACAACAGCACACACCATAATGATGTAAATAACGATTTTACCTACCATCTCCATACATATTCCCCCTGAATTCCGATTTGATTTGGCCTATCGACTATAAAAAAGGGTATAAAAAAGACGCCTCTTATAGCCCAAACTTAGGTTTTTCGGCAGAAAAGCCTACAACCAATTTGGTCCATCAAAGCGCCATTGCTTCATCTATTTACTTGTTTTTGATCATTTGCAATGATTCGACGTGCCACCGTCTCCATGGAAAGCTGCTTATCCATACTAAGCCTTCTCATCTTATTGTAAGCGATTTCTTCTGTTACATTCTTCCTTTTCATGATAATACCTTTTGCCTTTTCAATGACTTTACGATTTGTGAGCGTTTCATCTAATTGAGCATTTCGTTCCTGATACTTCTTTGTATTGGCAGCTTGCAGCAATGCTATCTCCACTGCCGGAATCAAATTCGCCTCCGTAATTGGCTTAACAAGATATCCGACGATATTCGCGCGTTTCGCCTCGTCGATATATTCACGCTGGCTGAATGCAGTTAAAAGCAGGACCGGAATCTGAAAGGTATTGGATATCACATCGCTAGCCTTAAGCCCATTCATTTTAGGCATTTTAATATCCATCAAAACGAGATCCGGCTGTAGTGCATGTGCCATTTCAATTGCCTTCTCGCCATTACGGGCATGTCCAACCACATCGAAGCCTGCATCCTTGAGCATGATCGTTATATCAAGCAGAACAATCGATTCATCCTCCACGACCAAAATCCTCTTGACCACTTCTCCCACCTACCTCTTGTATGGAAATCTTACAGAAGCCAGGGTACCTTCTTTAATCCGATGAATCAAAAACTCCCCATCCAAATCGTTTTCCACCGTCATACGGATGATATCCAGCCCCAAAGAGGGTTTCATTGCAGGTGAATACCCGATGCCATCATCTCTTACTTGAATTTCCAATTCAGGACCATCCTTATGAAAGCATACGGTAATCTTCCCTTCCGACCCTTCCTTGAAAGCATGCTTCACACAATTATGGATGAGCTCATTCACCACCAGCGCGACAGATATGCCAATGTCGGAATCAATGGAATGAAACTCACCACCACTATATTCGATGCTTAGGCTTTGACGGGTATGATCCTCCGTATGAACAATCATATCGCCTATTTTCCTAATAAGCTCCAGCAGATCCACATGGTCGGCATGACTGCTTGCCAAAATGATTTCGTAAACCGACGAGATGCTTAACACCCGGTTCAGACTGACCAATAAATGGGGCTTGATTTCTTCAGGGGCCCCTATCCTCATTTGCAGCCGAAGTAAACTGGCCACTGTCTGCAAATTATTCTTCACCCTATGATGAATTTCACGAATGGCTACTGATTTGCTGATCAGCTCTCTCTCTTTATCCCGCAGTTCAGTCAGGTCACGGATGATGATGAACGTTTCATTGGAATTCTTGTTGCCCAAATGGAATTTCTTTATTTGGAAAATCTTTTTACCAATGTTCATTTCCTTCATTAAAATGTCCTCTTTTGAAGCAAGAACATCGGCAAAGTCAGGAAAATATTCGAAAATCGATTCACCTAAGATACATTCCGTCATGCATATTTCCGATACTAAATTAATGGCAGAAGGATTCGTATAGACAAGTCGATTTTGATTATTAATCAGGAAAATGGACTCCTCGATAAATTCAGGAACCAAGGAATTTTGTTGATCTTGCCTATCAAACTGATTTGACGTTTCAGGTTCTTCATGAATCACCTTTTCCATGATTAAAACGGCGATGACCCGATCGCATTCCCCCTTGATTGGAACGACACTTTGCTGGACCATTGCCCCCTCTTGAGTCAATGCCCGATTCACGAACATGTCCTTTCCGGTGCGCAATACATAAAATACGGCCGGTTCAAAAGCCTTATAGGCAAATTTCCCGACAACCGGATGATCATAAACCGATTTCACGGAATGTCCGCATGCCTCTGCCACGACAATGGCATGCTTCCCTTCACGCACCGGACAATCAATAAACACATTCGCTTTATTCAAATTAGCTATCAATGATAAATTCGTTGATAGGTTTTCAAGAATTTGAATATCACTGTCCAGTAAATGAGTATGCAACTCACATAAATCTCGGACAGTCATTGTCCGTTCCATAGGCAAAACCCCAATAAACGTTTATTCATGGATATTATTATTGATTATTATAGATACCGACCCTATTTTTGTCAATATTCAAAATATTCTAATGTAATGTATTCTAACATAGATAACGATATTTAAAACGATTGATTCACATTCTAATCAACTCACTTGTGGAACAAACACCTATACATCAGCAAACCCCCTGACTGTATATCTACAGGCTTGTAGCAGGAGGGGCTTTCTCGTTCTTCATCTGAGGAATATTTGCTGTACTTCGGAAGACAGGACAAATTGAAATAGTTGTGAATAGATTAGCATTTAATGAGATACAACAATAGCGGAAGAAGGCTATTAAATGTAGCTCTGTAGAAATCTTTGTAAAAAGATGAGCAAGGAAAAAATGTCCACTTTTTAAAAAAAGAGAACATTTTTTCCTTGCTATTAAATTCCTAACATTGGGTACGCTTTTATATACTCTTTATTATTTATTTGAATGACTAATTCCTTATAATTTTCATCCTCAAATTGTATTTTAGATTCGAAGATTTTTGTTCCCTTTTCTAAAACATTAGATTCTCCATGGTTATCAGGAGTGCTATTGCTACTTATTTTTCGAATAACTTCCCCTGCATTATTTCCTATATCTTGAATTTCAACAGATTCATCAGTAATTCTATAAGATTGTCCTTCCCAAACAATTGAAGGTGGTACATCTTCGAATAATCCCAATTTATCACTGCTAACAAAACAAACAACTAATAATATGCCAACTAGAAAAAATAAAGATGATTTTTTAAAAATTTTATCTCAACCCTTTATCCTAATACAAAATTTTTATATAAGTTTTTGTTGTATGATAGTACGTTACATAAGTTGTGCTTATTAGTTTTCCAGCGCCTGTATATGATTTTACCCGATATTTGGTAGCGATTAAATCTCCATAGATAGCAGGTCTACTCCATTTTTTCGGGTTCGCTTTAATTGAGTACCCGGAACCTTTAGGACTATATGAAACTGAAACACTCCTATATGCCCCTCCTAAAGCTACAGAAATCGAGGTACTTGAATTAGAAAAATTATAATAACTTATATTGTAGTTTTTACCGAAAAAAGCTGGATGCCAACGTAAAAACACTTTACTCTTTTCTGTCCAGCTTGAAACTTTTGTATGATCCTTCCATCCGATACTAGATCGAGACGATAGTTTACCGTTAGTTGGTTGCATTAACTCTCTATATTCAACTTTAGGTTCTTCGGTGAATAATATTGGCGATTCAATATTATTATAATCAAAAGTTCCAAATAAATCCTCGGTCGAATAATCTAATGCATTTTCCCCTTCATTTTCAGCAGCAAATATAAATGATGGAATAATCGTTAAGCATATTAAAAAACCAACTAAAACTGCTAATAATTTTTTCATATAATCCCTCCTAATCTAAAACCCAAACAAGCTACGTGGTTTTTTTATAATTCAATTAAATCATCTGAATTGCATCATGGAGTTTCATCTTTGAAATTCAAATTCCCAAATTTGAGACACGTAACTGGCGTTTTAGCAAAAGCTTGTTTATTAATAAATGGAAGGACTTTTTATATAAAAGCATCGTTGGTGGTTTAATTAGCCGGGTTAAACTTAACAGAAATTTTCGAAGGCTATTAATGAATGATTTCGAGGAGTTTCGTTTGGTGCTATGCTAGTGGGCGTGCAAAAGTTGTTGCTGGAAAATGGTCGTGTAATGGATACATCATTCATAACTACGTCAATCCAGAGGCTGCCTTTTTTTATTTATTGCCATGATTTTTATGTTATTTAGTCTGTCTTTATCACCTTTAAACTTTCGTAACCATTTTAAGTCCATATATGACCACCGTTACTTTTTTGCATACTCATGAATTCCACCTCTTCTGGTTATAGTAAAAAAGAAAATAACGGAGGAGGTACATTCCATGAAAAGTTCAAAGGAGTTTGTTGAAAGCATTCAAGAGCAGCAAAAAAAGGAAGAAGGCAATATGCGCCGTCAAGGCAATGGGAATCCCGCTCAGAAATTACCGAATAAAAAACATTAATGAAGCCCTTCTTTAAAATATCCCAGCCTTAAATTTCAGGCTGGGATCCCTTTACTCCGATGCACTTTTTTTCTTCTTCATCTCTTCGATTTCTTTAGAAAATGTTTCTTCTATCTCTTTTTTATTTCCATATAAAAAGAGGTTATCCCCTAATTTAATTTTATACTCATATAACCCTTTCCTGATCTTCACTTCTCCGCTTTCAATAAATAAAATATTGATGTCGGCTCCATCTGAAATGACATCAAATGCTTTGACATCGATGAATTCGGAATCCTCATAAATATCGATCTCCATGACGACGTCTTCCTCTTCTAAAAATAGAACCTCCTCTATCGGGTGTTCCCATAATTCATAATGATTGTACATTTCACTTTTCATCTTATTCGATAATCTATTATTCAGGAATGGAGCTTTCACTAAAACCACCAGGACCACCAGTATCCCTATAATGATGCTTAACTCCATCAAGCGGAGATCATCTGTAAGCAATGTACTAATCGATGAAATGATGACAGCAAGTGAGAAAGCACCAAATAAAATCAAGAACATGCTTATTTTCCTTCGAACGGGATGATCAATAATCGATTTTGACTCGTCAGTTGTAAAACCAGTACCCGTCAGCATGGAGATAACCTGAAATCTTGCCACTGTACTTTTTAATCCAGTCAATTTCATCAAGGTGACCGATATTTCAATAACAAGAATAATGATTATAAGATAAAGCAACATAAAAAGTAAATTCATCAAAACGATCACTTCCTCATTTATGGTTTACCCTAATACGCCAAAAGAAATCGCATTCGTTGTTTTTCAAGTCTCCACCAATATATTCACTTAATGCTAATAACTGACATGAAAACAAAAAACACAGTAAGATCTCATTGAATCTTACTGTGTTTTATTCTTTATTCTAATCAGGATACCTTTTTCCGTTCTAATCTTGCTTTTCGCGGGAAACTTGATTTCTCAAATGGTCTTCAGCAGCAGCTTTTTTAACAACGGTGTAAATTGCTCTGGCAATTCCGCTACGCTTGGAATCATTAGGCGTTCTTTTCCATAGATGTTTTTCATAGTCATTTCTTCACTTTCATCGATGCCTCCATCGGCTAAAAACAGGCCGATGACTTCTATGCCTTTTTTCCTGGCTTCCGAAACAGCAAGATGTGTATCGACAATGCCATTTTGATCATAATCGGCAGCTGCCGGCTCACCATCGGAAAATACGAGCAAGAAACGGTTTTTTTCGCGTCTTTTTTCCAATTCCATTGCGGCAACCCTGATACTGTATCCGTCCCGGTTGTCTTCCTCAGGTTCAAGCTGCATGATTTTAGCTCCTGAGTTTAGATAAAGAGAATCGGAATGGGATTGGATCACATGGAAGTAGTTTGGCTGATATCCTTCTCTCACTTCATTTGCATCTTCCCAAAATCCCACGATCGAGTGGGGGATCTTTAATTTCTTCAGTACTTCATGAAACAGGACCACTCCTCGTTTCGTTTCATCCATCTTGTTATGCATGGAAGCCGAGCAATCGATAAGCAATGTGAATACGGCATCCATTTCATTTGAATCCTGGTTCTTTTTATAAAAAACCCGAGGATTCTCTTCAAATACAAGCGGCAGTAATTTTTTAGATAAACGGCCAAAAACCAAATCTTTTCTTGGTGCGTTCTTTTTATTTTCCAGTGTTTTTTCAATTGTACTGGAGAGTTTTCTCTTAAACGGTTCGATATCCGCAACAAACCCACGGTAGCGTCTCTCTTCCGTTATTGTTGGAATTTTTGCTTCCTTGATTACCTGAACGACGTCTTTATTTTCTTCACCAAATGGATGTTCACCACTTTTGCCCATATTGGTTTGTTTCTTCTCCAGCGTTTCCTGCTGATTGTATTCCTTTTGTTGACTTTCCCCTGATGAACCCTGGATCGAAGCCAGTGCTTGGTCGGCATCTTCCGCTTCCCGGGCACCGCCGCCCATCAGACTTGTTTTCGTTCCCTGCTCCAATTCAAATTGAAGAAATGTCGAATTGCTCTCGCCGTTCTTATTCTCCCGGTGCCAAGTCGAGAATTTCTCATCAATGAACTCACTTTTTTCTTCGTCTGCCTCTTCTGTATCATCGTTCAACAGTTCATCATTTCTAGTCAGTTCATCAAATAAGGTATTTGCCTTATACTTTTCCACCTTTGCAATGGGGAAGATGAAATACTCATTCATCGTATCCTCGTATCCATCGTTGACACGGAAAACGATTTGCTCGCAAATCCTCGTGATATCACTGGTTTTAGTGGCTTCAAAGACGGAATGGATGAACGGTTTGAGTTTCTCCAGTTCTTCAAGCTGCCTTACATTGGCTCTTGGAAAAATCGGATCCGGCCTGTCAGATTGAAGCAGTAAATATATGAGGCAGTATAATTCATCCAGTGCAAAACTTCTTGTGACATTCGTCGCCAATTGGCTTTCGAAATATTGTTTAAGGTAAGCCCCCCTTACCGAAAACCATTTTTTCGTGCCTGGTCTTTCTTTCTTCACCAATTCTTCCAATCGCAAATCTTCCAGCAAAGCGAATAATTGGGCTGCAAACTTCGGAAGGGAACTTTCCCCGATGCTGTCCTGGTACTCCTTCATGCTCCGGATTGTGGTATGATGCAGCGTGCCTATCGTTCGAAGAAGCACGTCCGTTTTCAGCCCCGCTTCCTTCACTTCCTTATTGCCATTTTCCCAAAAATGGCTGGCAGTGACCTTATTCTCGATCAGATCAATGAAGGATCCATAATTGTATTCGAATTCCAGCTCAGGAATGCCGGATAAAACAGTCGAAAGATCCTGAAGCTGTAAAAAAAGTGCCGTATCTATTATTGAATCATTGAACCTGATATACTTCATGAGGCATTCTCCTAGTTAGAATAATGTGTCAGCCAAGTTCTTCACGAACTCACGCTCCCGTTCCTCGTCCAACTTATCCACAATGGAACGAAGAATCGCCCGTTTCGGCGGGATCAACACACTTAGATCGCAAGCATCAAGCAAAGCCCTAATTGACGCCGCATCTTCAGCCACCTTCCCTTGATTCACGGCATTTATCAAATCACTCGACAGTTTAACGAACAAATCAATACTTCTTGGGTCCTTCAACTTTGTATTGGTTTCTATCAATTGCTTTAACTGCTCTCCTTCAATATAAGGAACTTCAATGACGACAAACCTATTTTTTAGCGCTTCGTTCAGCGGCACTGTCCCGACATACCCTTCGTTGATTGCAGCAATCACATTAAAGCCTTCTTTTGCCGTTATGACTTCATTCGTGAAGGGATTCGTTATCGTCCTTCTGTAATCAAGCACACCATTGATAAGCGGCAGAGTTTCCGGTTTTGCCATGTTGATTTCATCTATATATAGGAAGTGACCGTGATTCATCGAATTGGTCACTGGTCCAGGTACGAATTCTATCACTTGTTTTTCCTCTTTGTAAGCCAGCGTCTTGAAGCCCAATAAGCTTTCGGCATCCAAGTCGACTGAGCAGTTGACGCTGAACATCGGCTGATTGAATAAGTTCGATAAAGTCTCGGCAAACTTTGTCTTTCCAGCCCCTGTCGGACCCTTCAAAAGGATATTCTTCCCCATACTCAAGGCCGTTATGGCATCCACCATCAACTCCATCTCGGGAGGCAGATATCCGCCGCTCCTGATCAATTCCTCAAATTGAGCAGGATTCTTTTTGCTTGTTTGTAAAATATTCGCTATTTCTTTTGGTAATCGATTGATCATTATGTTCCTACACCCCTTTCTGAACATTTTAAGGCTCTTTCCCATTAAAAACAAACACTAAGAAAAGGAGCTGTCATCAAGACAGCTCCTTTCAAGATTCGATGTTAGAGAATGATACCCCTTAATAGGCTTCCTTAGGGTCACCTTTCAATAGGTATACCATATAGCCCAATACACCGCCAATGATGGCGGGAATCACCCACCCTATCCCTACACTATATAGTGGAAGGTATTGAGTGAAAAGGTCAGAAACGGCATCCAGTTTAATGCCTGATGCCACTATTCCATCCATTATGCTGATGATGGCCGTTAATAATAAGCTTCCTAAATATACCTCCGATTTCCCTTTGAATAAGGAATGGAAGAACGTAAGAACAATCAAAACGATCGCCACGGGATAAAGCGCCGTTAACACAGGCACTGTAATGGAAATCAGCTTGGTCAAACCTACATTGGCAACAGCCGCACTGAAAACGGAGAAGATGACGACATATGATTTATACGATACGGCAGGCAGTATTTTATTGAAATACGTAGCACAAGCCGTTATCAAACCGACGCTTGTCGTCAGGCAAGCAGCGATCACAATCAACCCTAACAACACGGCACCAGCCGGTCCAAAAAAATGATTCGAGGCTTGGGCCAAAACGTCTCCGCCATTACCCAGTTGACCGAGTTTTTCCACACTTGTTGCCCCGACATAAGTTATAGACGCATAAACGATCACCAACAAGGTGGCAGCTATTAAGCCGGCTTTCAGACAGAAGCCCAACACTTCTTTTCTTGATGTTATCCCTCTATCTTTGATCGCATTGATGACGATGATCCCAAATGCAAATCCGGCCAGCGTATCCATGGTCAAATATCCTTCTTTAAACCCCTTGAAGAAAGAATTATCTGAATAATTTGCCGCTGGTGATTGGATTTCACCCATTGGGTTAATAATTGCGACCACAATGAGAATCCCGATGAAAATCAATAATAAAGGCGTTAATATTTTTCCGACGATATCGAGCATTTTTGATGGATTGATGGATAATAAACAGGCAATCCCAAAGTATATGATCGTGAATATTAGCAATGGTAAAAAACCGACATCATTAGATAGGAAAGGTTTAATCCCTATTTCGTAGGATACACTCCCCGTTCTGGGAAGCGCGAACAGCGGTCCCAAAGATAAATAAAGAACGACTGTGAAAATGATGCCGAATAACGGGTGTGCCCTGCTTGCAAGCGATTGAACATCATTTTTGCCTGAAAAACCAAAGGCCAATATTGTAATGAATGGCAGTCCAACACCAGTAATGATGAATCCTAAACTGGCCGACCATAAATTGGTCCCCGCGGATTGACCGAGCATGGCAGGGAAAATTAAGTTTCCTGCACCAAAAAATAAAGCAAAAAGCATTAATCCTGTTACAATGACAAAAGACAGCGGTGCTTTCTGTGACATATAGAGCCCTCCATTGTTTTTTGATTATCTTAACGAAGAAAAGAGTTGTCCACAATTTCCTAAAATAAAATGACATGAACTTCGAACCATTCTACTTATCTGTTAAAATGGACCTTCATGAAACTATGAATCATCCATAACTCTTCTTACTATAAAATCCGGCGGAACGTTTGTCAAAGCTATTTCATTCATTATTCGGAAAAATCTTTCTTTTCTTACTTCTTTTTAAGAAAACGAGAGAGGCATTTAGATTCAACAGAAAAGTTGAGTAAAAAGTACTGCAATTTATTTTGCAGGAAAAATGTTTTAATATTCAGATATCTATCTAAACTATACAAAAAACAAAGAAACAGGAGGAGTAAACATGAATACTGAAAAAGAAAAAATGGTAAGCGGGAAACCTTACATGGCCGCTGATCCGGAATTAATAAAAGATAGGGAAAGTGCCAGAAAGTTGACCCGGTTATACAATCAGACAACGGAAAGCGAAGGAGATGAACGGACTGCACTGCTGAAACGGCTTTTAGGTTCCACTGGGCTAAATGTATATATTGAACCCACTTTCCGTTGTGACTATGGATACAACATTTCTGTCGGGGAAAACTTTTATGCTAATTTTGATTGTGTCATTTTGGATGTTTGTGAAGTGAAAATTGGCAGGGACTGCATGTTGGCTCCCGGAGTGCATATCTATACCGCCACACATCCACTGGATCCCTTTGAACGCAGTTCTGGAGTGGAATACGGAAAACCGGTTACGATAGGGGATCATGTATGGATTGGCGGAAGGGCCATCATCAATCCTGGCGTTACAATAGGGAGTCATTCCGTCGTCGCCTCAGGAGCCGTCGTAACAAAGGATGTTCCTGAAGGCGTTGTTGTCGGCGGAAACCCAGCGAAGGTCATCAAGCATATTGAAGGAATTAAATAAGCAGAGCCCACTTGAGTGGCTCTGCCCCTTGTTTTTCGTTAAATTTTCCTCAATGCTTCCGCGATTGCAGTATCGCCAGAGATTAAATCAAATGAACGCTTATAGGTATTTTCTTCGTTCAATGAAGCAAGAATCGTTCGAGCCACATCTTCACGGGTAATCGAACCTCTTTCCAATTCCTCGGCGGCGGTCACTTTGCCCGTTCCCGGTTCATTCACCAGACCGCCAGGCCGAATGATCGTATAATTTAAATCGCTTTGTAACAATGCCCTATCCGCATAGTGCTTGGCCACATAATACGGTTTGATGGCCTCATTCCAGTTATCGCGATTATTGGCCTGAAAAGCACTCACCATGATAAATCGGTTGATTCCCAAGTTTTCTGCCGCTTCAATCGTTTTAACTGCACCATCCAGATCAATCAACAGCGTTTGATCAGCACCGGTGCTCCCTCCTGATCCTGCTGTGAATACGATGGCATCACAGCCTTTTGCCGCATTCGCAATCTCATCCACAGATCCAGTTAAACTGACGACTGCAGATTCAATTCCATTTTTCTCTAAAGACTTACTTTGTTCTTCTTTGCGAACCATTGCCCGTACACTATGTTCCGGGCTATCTTTTAATAAATCCACAAGATGTTTACCGATCTGCCCATTTGCCCCAACTACGAATACTTTCATAAAGTCAGCTCCCATAATGGTTAGTTTGGTTTCCATTCAAATTATTTCATGGACTCAGAACATTATCAAACAATCAGCCCGGCGATTCTGCTTTAACATTGGAAAAAGTTTGGCAACCACTCTTATATATTTTATAATAAGAACAATAAGTGTTCTTCAGAAACACAAAGGGGAGGTGTAAAGATGGCAATAAGAATGTTAATGCCACCTTCTGCAGCGTCTCATGCAAAGCCTAGTATTGGAGGCGATACTTTGCATGGGGTTGAATTAAGCTAAATTTAATCGCCCGCCTTATCATTTCTAATATTCGGCTTTGCACCTTATTTCATTCTTAATAAAGAATAAGGGGCTGGCAGAAATGAAATATGTAAAAGCGACGGCCGTTTTACCTGAAAAGCTGATCGTTGAAATTCAAAAATATGTGCAAGGTGAAACCATATATATCCCTAAACCTGAAACTTCCCATCACAAATGGGGAACCCGATCGGGATCAAGGGAATTGATCGATGACAGAAATGCCTCTATAAAATATGCATTCAAACACGGGCATACCATCCATCAATTAGCCGAGGAACATTTTCTCTCCGCGGAAACCATCAAGAAAATCGTTTATTCTAAATAGGATTGCATGGGTAGCACTGATAATGATATCAGTGCTATTCGTATGCCGAGTATGTTTCTTACTCGTTTTCTCCCTTTTAAAGCAGATCCGATTTCTGTAAAGTAAAGAGAAACGGTATACTGTGAAAAGTATCGAGCAACAGAAACAGGAGTGAAGAAAATGGAACCTTTTATCAGGAGCGAGCAGTATAACTTCATAAAATCCCAAACACAGATTCTCATAAATGGACACGCGACTGCCAACGATAAGGATGTGATCAACACCCTGAAAACAGTCGCCAAAGAAAGAGTATTAAGCTTATTCAGTGACTTGAACGAAGAGCAAAAACAACTGCTGGATCCAGTAGATACCATTAAAGATCCCGCACAAGCCGAAGCCTTTCTCTTACAGGTAAAACCATTTGTGATTCCATTTAAAGAAGTAACCGAAAAAACGATAAAAAAATTATTTCCTAAAGCAAAGAAATTAAAAACCCCTTTGTTGGAAAACATCGATTTGAGAGAGATTTCATACCTGGGATGGGATGATGTGGGATCCGGAAAGAAATTCATCATTGCACCCCATCATAATAAACTCACCGGATTACATGGAACCATTAAACCTGCCAACAAAAAAGGGATCTGTGCCATATGCAGCCGTTTTGAAGAAGTAGGGATGTTCATGTCTGAAACAAAAGGAACCATCCAAGGGACATTCATTAAAAAAGGGAATTATATTTGTCTGGACAGTATGAAATGCAACCAGAACATAACCACTTTGGATAAAATGACCGATCTGATTGAACGGCTGAAATAATACGGAAAAGCAATCCTTCAAAAGCGAAGGATTGCTTTTCGTTCTTGTTAAAAAATCCTCATTTTGTCTTGCTTATAGAATTCAAGTATAATTTAAGCGATACATGAAAGAAGGATTGATATATTGAAAAGCAAAATGAATCAGTTGTTTGAAGACCAAAAAAATGTTCATGTGCTATATTCCTATACTGAAATGGAAAATTACATTAAACAAGTTTTAAGTTATATCCAAGATGGCATCGCAGCGGGAGATTATGTCATTCTTGTTGAAAATGACCGTATTTACTCCATTATTCATAAAGAACTAAGCACTCGGTTAACGAACGATCAAATGGAGCTCCTTCACTTTGTGAACAACTTCGATTTCTATTGCTCAAGCGGCAGTTATCATCCTCCTGCAATCGAAGAATACTTTAATAAAATGGTACAGCCCTATGTGGAAAATAAAATCTCTTTCCGATCATGGGCACATGTGGAATGGGCAACCCTGGAAGAGCCGCTGCACATCATAGAGGAATTTGAAAGAACAGTAGAAGAAGCTGTAAATCAGCTTTCTTTCCCATTAATTTGTGCGTACAAAAGTGAGAGAATGCCAGACTATCTCAAAACCATATTGCTGGAAACACATCCTTATATCCTAAAAGACGAGGATATCATCATCTGTGAACAATACTTGCCATCTAGCTTGTAATAATACACAACACGCTTAGGAATTCCCCTAGGCGTGTTGTTTTCCGTTGCATTATTGAAAATTTTGGTTAGTTACTTTTTGAGTTTTGTGCTTTACTCGTGAGTTTCAGCGTTTTACTCGTGAATTCAGGGCATTTACTCGTGAGTTTTGGCGTTTTACTCGTGAGTTTCCACCATTTACTCGTGAATTCCAACTTTTTACTCGTGAGTACCACATTTCCCACCACAAAAAAAAGAAGCACCATTATGGCACTTCTTTTTTTAAAATTATGGCAATACCGATGCGCCCATCAAGTAGCGGTCCACTTCTCTTGCCACTTCACGGCCTTCATTGATTGCCCAAACGATGAGGCTTTGCCCTCTCCTTGCATCTCCGGCAGCGAAAACTCCTTCGACGTTGGTTCTGTAATCGCCATAAACGGCATCAATTTTTTGATTTACTGTTTCTACGCCAAATTGAGTTAATAGCGGCATTTCCGTTCCTTCAAATCCGATTGCGATGAAAACGAATTGTGCAGGCCATACTTTTTCAGTTCCTGGAACTTCCCTGAAAATGTACATTCCGTCATCGCCTTTGATTTTTTCCATTGAGATTGTGTGCAATTCTTTAACGTTGCCATTTTCATCGGCTACAATCTTCTTTGTTTGGATTGAATATTGACGCGGATCTGCACCGAATTTCGCTTCCGCTTCTTCATACGCATAATCGAGGGAAAACACATTCGGGTAGGCTGGCCACATATTATCAGATGTACGGGCCGTCGGAAGGATTGGATGCTTCCCGAATTGTACGACGCTCTTACATTCCTGGCGAAGAGCAGTTGCAACACAGTCAGCTCCTGTATCCCCGCCGCCGATTACGATGACGTCCTTCCCCTTAGTGTCTAAAAACTTGCCGTCTTCAAAATTGGAGTCCAACAGGCTTTTTGTCGAAGTCGTTAAGTAATCCATTGCAAGGTGAATGCCTGTTGCCCCTCGGCCTTCAATTTTCAGGTCACGCTGCTTTTGGGCACCTGTGCAAAGGATGACTGCATCATATTGATCTTGCAGTTCTTCGGCTGAAATATCTTTGCCTACTTCTGTATTGGTAATGAAGTCGATGCCTTCCTGGGTCAATAATTTGATTCGGCGTGCAACGACATCTTTTTCAAGCTTCATGTTAGGGATACCGTATGTCAACAGCCCGCCTGCACGGTCTGAACGCTCATAAACCGTGACCGAATGACCTGCTTGATTCAACTGGTCGGCACTCGCCAATCCTGCCGGGCCTGAACCGATGATGGCAATTTTCTTGCCGGTCCTGCTTTCAGGGATGCGAGGCGTGATCCAGCCATTTTCAAATCCTTTATCGATGATGGTCCGTTCAATGTTCTTGATGGTAACGGCAGGATCGCTTATCGCTACCGTACAAGACCCTTCACAAGGGGCCGGGCAGACGCGCCCGGTGAATTCAGGGAAATTATTCGTTTTCGATAAACGGTCCAATGCTTCTTTCCATCTGCCGCGGTACACCAAATCATTCCATTCCGGAATCAGATTATGAATCGGACAGCCCGTTGTGACTCGGTTCAATTCCATGCCCATATGGCAGAAAGGGGTGGCGCAGTCCATACACCGCGCTCCCTGTGTACTTAACTTTTCATCAGAGAAAGGAGCTGTATACTCTCTCCAGTCGTTTAAACGAGTGAGAGGATTCCGGTCTTTTGGTTTTTCTCGCGGATAATCCATAAATCCTGTTGCTTTTCCCATCTTTCTCTCCCCTTCCTTACTGCATCACAGCTTGTTTAGTGATTTTTTTATCTTGAACGGCATTTGCTTGAAAAGCACTCATGATCGCTTCTTCATCCGTCAGCCCTGCACGCTTCTGCTCATTGATGCTTTTGATCATCCGTTTGTAATCTTTCGGAATGACTTTTACGAATTTCTTAGCGAAATCCTCCCAGTTCTCCAATACATACGATGCTTTGGCACTTTCTGTATAATGAAGGTGGCTGTAAAGCATTTCTTTTACCTCTTTTGCATCATCCATATCATCAAGTGTCTCGAATTCTATCATTTCACCATTGCATAATGCCTTGAATTCTTCTGCATCATCAGCGAGTACATAAGCGATGCCGCCTGACATGCCTGCCGCAAAGTTTTTGCCGACGTCGCCCAGAATGACCACG
Organism: Peribacillus phoenicis; assembly: GCF_047238085.1. Taxonomy (NCBI): domain Bacteria; kingdom Bacillati; phylum Bacillota; class Bacilli; order Caryophanales; family Bacillaceae; genus Peribacillus; species Peribacillus phoenicis. The sequence goes on from NZ_JBDFMF010000001.1 coordinate 4,480,165, forward strand.
CGTCCTCCTGTCATATACTCACAGCCATGGTCTCCAATTCCTTCAACGACGACATTGACTCCACTGTTCCTTACGGCAAATCGTTCTCCCGCACGGCCATTAATGTAGGCCTCGCCGCTTGTAGCACCGTATAAGGCGATATTTCCGGCAATTACATTGTCCCCGGCCTCGATCTGATTGCCAGAAGGTGCCGTGACAATGATTTTTCCGCCAGATAAGCCTTTCCCAACATAGTCATTGACATCACCTGTCAAATACATCGACATCCCTTTTGGAATGAACGCACCGAAGCTCTGGCCCGCCGATCCCGTAAAACGAAGTGTGATCGTATCTTCCGGCAACCCTTCTTCACCATAGCGTTTGGATACTTCACTGCCGACAATCGTTCCGACCACACGGTTCACGTTTGTAATCGGGAAGCTGGCATCCACCTGGGTTTGATCATTTAAAGCAGGCTCCACAACAGGTAAAATCTCACGGATATCCAAGGATTCATCTATTTTATGGTTTTGAGGAAGTTGATACGTACGTATCCCCTCAGGTTGAAAAAGTAGTGTCGTCAAGTCCAGATGCTTCGCTTTCCAATGGTTTTGTGCCCGCTCGCTCACTTGTAAAACGTCAGTGCGGCCGACCATTTCTTCCAGTGTTCTAAAACCAAGCTCAGCCATCGTTTCCCGAACTTCCTCAGCGATGAAGCGCATGAAATTCACGACATGATCCGGATCTCCTGTGAATTTGCTGCGAAGCTCAGGGTTTTGAGTAGCTACCCCGACAGGACATGTATCCAAATGGCAAGCACGCATCATCACACAGCCAAGAACCACAAGCGGTGCTGTAGCAAAGCCGAATTCTTCCGCTCCAAGGATAGCTGCCATGACCACATCGCGTCCCGTCATTAATTTTCCATCCGTTTCAAGGACTACACGGCTGCGCAGGCCATTCAGCATCAATGTTTGGTGTGCTTCCGCAAGTCCCAGCTCCCAAGGAAGACCAGTATGTTTGATACTCGTTTTTGGTGATGCACCCGTACCGCCATCATACCCGCTGATAACGATGACATCTGCGGCTCCTTTGGCCACACCGGCTGCAATCGTGCCTACGCCTGCTTTTGACACAAGCTTGACGCTGATCCTGGCATCACGGTTCGCATTTTTCAAATCATGGATCAGCTGTGCCAGATCTTCAATCGAATAGATATCATGATGCGGAGGCGGTGAAATCAGGCCGACACCCGGTGTGGAACCACGGACCTCTGCGACCCAAGGGTATACTTTGTTTCCAGGCAGCTGGCCGCCTTCACCCGGCTTTGCACCTTGCGCCATTTTGATTTGAAGTTCATCAGCATTAACAAGGTAATGGCTTTTCACTCCAAAACGACCGGACGCAATTTGTTTAATTCCGCTGCGGCGGTCATCGCCGTTTTCATCCAGTTGGTAACGGCCAGGGTGTTCCCCGCCTTCACCGCTATTGCTTTTTCCGCCTAAACGGTTCATCGCAATCGCTAATGTTTCATGTGCTTCCTGACTCAATGAACCGAATGACATCGCACCCGTTTTGAATCGGCTGACGATGGATTCCACGGATTCCACTTCATCTATAGAAATACTTTGGCGTTTTTGATCGAACGAGAATAAATTCCGTAAAAAACCGAGTCTCTCTTCATTCGCCAAGTTTGAATATTGCTTAAATAAATTATAATCGCCTTTCCGGCAGGCCCATTGCAGTGTATGGATCGTTTTCGGATTGAAAGCATGATGTTCCCCTGTTTTTCTCCATTGAAAATCACTTCCGCTTTCAAGAGTTTGGTCAAGGGAATCAGCTGCAGCTTTCCTATGACGTATCAACGCTTCATCTGCGATCGTTTCCAAATCGATCCCACTAAGCTGCGATGCCGTACCGCTGAAATAGCGTTCAATCACATCAGCACCGATTCCGACCGCTTCGAAAATTTGCGCTCCGCGATAACTTTGAATCGTTGAAATCCCCATTTTCGACATCACTTTTACGATGCCTTCCGTCAACGAGCGTACATATTTCCTCACCGTTTCTTCGTAGCTGATGGCCAAACTGCCTTCCAATACCGCCTGCTTATATGTTTCATAAGCAAGATATGGGTAAATCGCATCCACTCCATACCCGATCAGGGACGCATAATGATGGACCTCCCTTGCTTCCCCCGATTCAACGATAATGCTCACTTTCGTACGATTCCCATGACGAATCAGCTCCTGATGAAGGGCGCTCGCAGCCAGCAGGGAAGGAATCGCAGCTTTTTCCTTGCTCATATCCTTGTCAGATAAAATCAAAAGGCTGACACCATCAGCGATCGCTTGTTCCGCTTCACGGCAGATGCGATCAAGTTCGCAATCTAAATCTTCTGAAAATAAAGTATAAATGACTTTGCTCCTGAATTCAGGATAGGCATTTTCTTTCAACTGCTGCATTTGACCTGGCGTCAACACAGGTGAATCCAATTGAATGCGGCGGCTGTTCGTTTCATCCGGTTTCAGCAAATCTCCTTCCGCACCGAGGAATGTCATCGTTGACGTGACGATCTGTTCACGAAGCGAATCGATTGGCGGGTTGGTTACCTGTGCAAAGGATTGCTTGAAATAGTTGAATAGCGATTGCGGGCGATCCGATAAGACCGCTAACGGAATGTCATTCCCCATGCTGCCCAGCGGATCTTTGCCTTCATTAATGACCGGCAGTAAATATTTTTGGACATCTTCATACGTGTATCCAAACGCTTTTTGCCTGAATAGTAAATCACTCAATGGCTCCCCTTCGAGCACAGGTTCTTCGTCACTTAATTGAACAAGCTGTTCGTCCAGCCATTGCTGGTAAGGATTTTCCTGAGCCATTTCCGACTTGATCTCTTCATCGGAAACAATACGGCCTTCCTCTAAATCTATTAAAAGCATTCTGCCTGGGCTTAAACGATCTTTATATAATACATTCTCCGGCTCCACATCGATCACGCCGACTTCAGAGGAGAAAATGATGTAATCATCTTTAGTCACATAATACCTTGCCGGCCTTAAACCATTACGATCCAGGATGGCACCGATTTGCTTGCCATTCGTAAAGGATATGGCCGTCGGACCATCCCATGGCTCCATGAGCATGCTATGATATTCGTAAAATGCCTTCTTTTCCTTCGTCATATGCGGATTTTCCGTCCATGGTTCAGGAATGAGCATCATCGCCGCATGTGCTGGTTTACGCCCGGCAAGCACGAAGAATTCAAGTGCATTATCAAGAATCGAGGAATCACTGCCGTCTATATCCAGAATGGGCAGGACCTTTTGCAGGTCATCCCCGAATGCTTCCGAAACAAACTGCTGCTCACGCGCTTTCATCCAATTCACATTACCTCTAAGCGTATTGATTTCACCATTATGGATCAGGTAACGGTTTGGATGTGCCCGTTCCCAACTAGGAAAAGTATTCGTGCTGAAGCGGGAATGCACTAAAGCGAAAGCCGAAACGAAAGACTCCTGTTGAAGATCAAGATAAAAAGCATCCACCTGTTCTGGCGTCAACAATCCTTTGTATACGATCGTAGCACTTGAAAGGCTGGCAAAATAAAAACGATTGCCGCGTTCACGAGCCCAGTTTTCAGCTTGTTTTCTGATAACGAACAATTTACGCTCAAAAGCTAAATCATCGGTCATCTCTACGCTTGCCCCGATGAATACTTGGCGGATCGTCGGACATGTCTCCTTGCCGACCTCCCCGATTTTCGTTGCATCAACAGGAACCGTTCTCCAGCCTAATAACGTTTGGCCCTCTTGTTCGATAAATGCATTCAAACGAGCTTCGATTTCATTCCGTTCATCATCATTGTTAGAGAAAAAGAGCATGCCTACACCATAGCGTCCTTTTGCCGGCAAGTTCATTTCCGGGCATGCCAGCCTGAAATATTCATCAGGAATCTGTACCATTAATCCTGCGCCATCTCCTGTAAGGGGATCGCTGCCTTGTCCGCCGCGATGATCTAATTGGCACAGCATATTCAGTCCTTGTTTGACGATGTCATGTGTAGCAAGCCCTTTTAAATGAGCGTATAAACCGATCCCACATGCATCATGTTCAAATTCAGGATGGTAGAGCCCTTGTGCTTTTGGTATTTGATTGTATGTCATATTAATCGCCCCCATCGTATTCTTACACCGTTATGTCACTTACATTTATTCTAGGTTTTCAAATCGATATAAACAATATATAATTCTAGTAGAATCCATCTCAATTTGAGATGAATGGCAGGAGGATGAATAAATGGAACTACGACAATTACGTTATTTTGTTGAAGTCGCCGAGAGGGAACACGTCTCAGAAGCCGCAGAGCACCTGCATATTGCACAATCAGCAATCAGCCGGCAAATATCCAGATTGGAAGATGAGCTTGGCGTTCTTTTATTCGAGAAAATCGGCCGGAATATCCAGTTAACTCCCATTGGTAAAATATTCTTGATCCATGCCAAAACAGCGATACAGGCGATAGAATATGCCAAATATCAAATTGAGGAGTTTTTAGACCCTGAACACGGAAGCATTAAAATCGGGTTTCCGACCAGCCTTTCCACCCATTTACTGCCTACCGTCATTTCCGCTTTTAAAGATGAGCAGCCAAATATCGGCTTCCACTTAAGACAGGGATCTTATTCCTCTTTAAAGGAAGCTGTCAAAAATCGCGAAATCGGATTAGCCTTCCTTGGACCTATTCCGACAAACGATCCAGATATCGAAGGTCATATCCTGTTCACGGAAAACATATCTGCCTTACTGCCAATAACTCACCCATTGGCTGAAAGAAAGAGTCTGCGCCTAAGTGATTTACGAAATGATCCCTTCGTCTTGTTTCCCAAAGGATACATCTTTCACACTATCGCTCTTGAAGCGTGCAAAGCAGCCGGTTTCGCACCTAATATCGCCTCGGAAGGTGAAGACATGGATTCCATAAAAGGGCTCGTTTCTGCCGGAATCGGAGTCAGTCTGCTCCCTGACAGTACTTTTTATGAAGTCATTCCAAGACTGACTGTCAAGATCCCGATCGATACACCCGAAGTCAAACGGACTGTCGGCATCATCACTCCTAAAAACAGGGACTTGGCTCCATCAGAAAAACTTTTTTACCAATTTGCCAAAAAGTTTTTCTCTGTTCTCGAGCAATATCAATAAAACAAACTGTGAATGGGAATCGTAAATTGGACAGCTCTTCCCATAAATACCTTCACTAGACAACTTGCCTATAGCCCACTGAACGAATAATGTATCAAGATTATTCGTTCAGGAGGAATTTACATGCAACCCCACCCATTCACATCTTGCTTGGCATGAAACACTCGAGCTTCATGAGTTGGTCGCCGCCCAGTCCAATGCCCTTATTAAATTTAAAAAAGCTTACCCAAAAATAAAAGACCCCATTCTAAAAACGATTTATAAGCAAACGATCGATACCCTTACCCAAAACATCATGGAGCTGCTGCAGTTTTACCCATTGACGCCTAAAACGCACCGGGATGAAGATGAATCAAGGGATGACGCATCGGCAGCTGTTGCCGGGGAGTTGCTAGGCTTTGCCAAAACATCGATTAAAAGTTATGCACTTGCCATTACGGAAACAGCCACCCCTTCCCTACGAAAAGTATTTAAGAAACATTTAAATGGAGCCATCGATACTCATGCCAAGATTTTCAACTACCTTTATGAAAGAAACCTCTATCCTGCTTCCAACCATTCTAAATGCAAAAAAAGGCAAGCATACCGATTGCTTGCCTTTTTGCCGCGTTCCGATTCCGTTTTTCATTATAATGTTATAATATATAAGAATTGGTTTTAATTAGGTTAATATTATTCAAGAGGTGAAAATCATGAAAAAGATCTATTTATCCATCATCCTTTCCCTGCTCTCATTTTCTTTAGTTGCCTGTAAGGCTGATGATCCAAAATCCGAGAATAACCTTTCAGTTCCTGAGCTGACAGCAAGGGAGAAAGCCATCCTCGAGAATTCAAGTGAACATTCCTTTCTTATCGATTTCAGTGTTGATGATACATACAAGGAGATGTCAGTCTGGGTCGAAAAATATGAATTTGGAAAACTTGTCGAATCTGAAATGGGACGCATGACAACTGCCATCAAAGATAATGGGACGATCATCTTCACCATATCCAAAACGGATGCTGACCAAAAACGATCGATGTTCAACGTCAGCATTCAAAACGATGATGGTACGGATACAGTTACTTATCCTGAAACCCTTGATGAAATGGATTCCAGCGTATGGGGCAGTGCTGGCAAACTCAAAATAAACAGCACAGACAAGCTTGCATTGGCGAGTATATGCTACTCAAGCGGAAATGAAGGCATACGTTCACTTTCCACTGATTTTTATGGTAATAGTGAAGACCATATGGACGAGTTGAAGGAATACGATGTTGTCTATCTACTAAGAAGTGAATTCACTAAATGAGCTGACAAATGCAGGGGCAGGTTTGTTTTAGCACGATACTATTGCAAAAGTGGATCGTTAAACTCTATGACTTTGAGAAAATAAATGAGGCATTTGAAGAATCAAAAAAAGGTTTGTCATTGGGTATATGAGCAAGTCCAAAATATGGGGTAAGATTTTAATGAAGCCGATTTTTTCTATATTTTAGGGGTTGAAGGAAGAGGAATTTGGGTGTACTCTTTAAAAATAATAAAACGGAAAGAAGATTATTAATTTGAAGAAAATCATCCTCCTCTTTGCAGCAGTAGTCATTGCGAGCTCTCTCGGACATCAAATAACCGGCGGATATATGGACCCTCGAAAATCCCGCCCTCGGTATATACATTTGAAATAAGGAATCCGCTTTTGCGCTTGATTCCTTATCATTTCGGAAGGCAATAAATATTAATATTTTAAGAAACGATCATGGAATTTAAATTTGTGCAAATATTTTCTCAATTGGACTTATATTAAATCCCCTTATTTCGCTCCAAACAGATCACCCTCACTTGATATACAACCATCTTACCCATTTTTTAATATACACGTTATAGCCTTTTTTCAGTTCATTCCAATTGGCTTTTTCACTTTTTCGTCGATTTCCCATTGAATCGTTGGCAAATTTTCGGACTTAGAGCTCATCGATATCCGGTTTTTCAAATATCGCTTTGGTGACACTTCAATGTTGTGTCATCCTCACATTCTGGTTTCAAGGGAAAACAGTCCTGATTTTTTAAGTCAGGAGGGATACAAATCCGATTATTCAAAAAGTTATTTACTGATCCTACTTGAAAATGAATTTCACGTCCAACCTCGGCAAATGTGTGATCATTTTCAATCAGAGTTTTTTCCATGGTCAATGGCAGGGTTGTGTAGTCATTATTAAAGTTCCCATTATTATGAGACCCGCGTATGCCAATGCCAGCTTGGATAAAGTTATTTTCGGATTTTTCGACATGGTGAATCTTGTTTCTTTGTAGTTTCGTGAACTTGTTGGAACTAAGAAACACGATCCCGTTGTTGAAACTGTTTTCAATGGTATTGTCTTCAATGGTCGCATTTTTTGTCACGTGGATGCTGATGCCTCCATGTGACTCTACAGCGGCTTGGATATCGCTTACGTAATTATCCTTAATCACTACCGAGTCCAAGAACCCCATCTCCATTTTGGTCAGGTCCGTAAATTGTGCTCCGGTAACGGCTATGCCTCGTTCTGTAATCGTGTCATTTTTTTCTATGCCATAAAAATCATAATCACCCTTGGTTCCCACTCCATGGCTGTTAATTCGATTCCCTGAAATCGTAATGTTTTGAGGCGGGTAAGCGGACATCTTGCCTTTATCATACTCCATTCCTCCAACGACAATGGGGAAACGTGTATTTAAGATGACATTGTTCGTGAATGATACGTTTTGTCCCGAATGTGTGTCGATTCCCTCCCATGTCGGGTTGTTGGCGACCACGTTCTGATCGACCACAATGGTATCGCTTGGCGGGAACTTCGCTTGCGCTTTGGCATCATCTGTTGTATTGACTTTCCTATGGCTAAAGGCCACCCCATAGCTTTGCTGAACACTTCCAACGGTTGCTCCTGGCCAAAGATCACTAACGGTCGCATGCTTTATGGTCACGTTATTCGCTGAGACGCCGCCAATGCCCGCATATCCAATATCCGTGATACTCATGCTTTTTTTAGAAATGGGATCGGATCCTTTGATGGTTACTCCATCCACATGCTCTAAATAGATGCCATACCCTTCATATCCCGTAATATGAACATCCTCAATCGTGATATTTTTCAGCCGTTTCGCGTCACCATCTTTATCATTTATCGGGTAATCACCCACTAAATCATCCGTTGATTTCGTTTGATCAATAGCGGTAATCTGGATGCCTCTATGTCTTGATGAATAATACTTCCTTGGTTCTCCTGTTACGGCATCTTCTGTTTTTCTTTTCCCATCCAAAATAAGATTTTTTATGCCCATATGACTTTCCATTATTTTAATGGTAACAGGGTCACTTCTTGATTCAGTACAGATTGTCGTGACAGCCTTTCCATTCTCCACTGTTCCTTCCAAGGTAACTCCAGATTTCATCACAATAAAGGCACTCGCCGTGAAATTCCCTTTTGATAAGAGAACGGTCCCTCGTTTTCCGGTTTCCCCATCCTTCGGAAATTTTGAAGCACTTAGAACGGCATGATTAATAGCAGATCTTACGGATGACGTTGTAGAGTTGGGTGCTAATGTTGACGTTTCCATCAGGGTATTGTTGTGTTCGAATAATTGGATTGTCGTTCCTGTTGTTGGTTCGCAATCCGGATTTGCTGCCGCTGTCATGGATGGGAGCGGAAAGAAAACGGCCGCAAACAGAATGAATATTACGGTACTTCTACATACTTTCATCTGAAAACTCCCCATGCATGTAATTATTCCTTGATAATTGATAACGTTGAATGCTTACCCTTGAGACGTTCGAGTCATTTATTATCCACCGTTCAATCAGCCAAAGATGGTTTTGGAGTATAATTTTGCGAACTCTAAAGTTTCAATAGGATGGCAACACACCATTGTTATCACTGTAAGAAACGTTGCCATTGCTTTTTCTTGCATCTTCTTTCTCTCCTCTTCTTTTTTGTAATACCAGATATATTACAAGAAAGAAGGGAACGGGAAATTTCATTATTAAAACGAGAAATACCAAATCTGACATCATGAAATGAAAATGCACATATAATCATTGACCCACGCCTAGCAAAAAGCCGCTGAAAATTAGAGCTGTAGTAACCCATGCTTTAAGTGAGGACATCCAGATCGAAGATGGAGATGTGTTCATTTTAATGAAGTAACAGCTAACATTTTTTCAACGTCTGTAAAAAGGGAAGTGTAGTCGCCTGTTACATGTTGGTTTCAATTCACGAAAACGCGATAGGACCCAATATGGGTCCCTAAAATTTGAGTATAGGAATTAGTTCTGTCTTAAAACCTTAATTACTTTCCTGATCATTTACCTCCAATATCAGATCACCTTCATTTGATATATATCCATCTTTTCCTGTTTTATCGATATATACGTTATAGCCCTTTTTCAGTTCGATCTCTATTGGTTTTTTCACTTTTTCGTCGATTTCCCATGGAATCGTTTGCAAGCTTTCGGTTTGCGTTTCATCTTTTATATCGACAAATACTCGGATTTTATCGGTTGTCCTTGATAGTACATAATTCCCCGCTGGGATTTCTGTACCGACCACATAATGACCAGGATCTTTCATGATGATTTGTTGATTTTTTTTCACTGTTTTTTTAAATTCAGAAGGCTTGAATTCAATCTTCCCTTTAATCGAGAATGTCACATTCATATGATATGGCTCTGCATGTAAAACAGCATTTTTGTGCATTTTATCGCTACCAACTACCGCTTCATTATCGAGGGCTTTAATATCATAATAGCCCTGATCGATATCCTTTCCGACAATGATGTTTTGTGACTCCAACACCTTATAGGAGGCAGCATTATTTTCTGTATTTCTATTAGCGGCACTCATCGCTGATGGAACAATGTACATTTTATAGATAAGGAATCCGCCTACTAATATGAATAAACTAATCGCGGCTATTCTTTTATTTAAGGTCAAGGACGATCCCTCCAATCTATACTCAGCTGAAAATGCTTTAATATATCCTTAATTACTTTCCTGATTGTTTACCTCCAATATCAAATCACCTTCATTCGATATATATCCATCTTTTCCCGTTTTTTTGATATACACGTTATAGCCCTTTTTTAGTTCGATCTCGATTGGTTTTTTCACTTTTTCGTCGATATCCCATTGAATCGTTTGCAAGCTTCCAGATTTTGTTCCATGTCTAATATCGACAAACACTCCGATTTTATCGCTTGTTCTTGATAGTACATAATTCCCCGCTGGTATTTCTGTACCGACCACATAATGACCAGGATCTTTCATGATGATTTGTTGATTTTTTTTCACTGCTTTTTTAAATTCAGAAGGCTTGAATTCAAACTTCCCTTTAATCGACATTTTCGCATTCAGATAAAAAGGTCTTGCATGTAAAACAGCATTTTCATGCATTTTATCGCCAAAAAACTCCGCTTCACTATCGAGAGCTTTAATATCATAATAGCCCTGATCGATATCCTTGCCGACTATGATGTTTTGTGACTCCAACACCTTATAGGAAGCAGTATTATTTTCCGTATTTCTATTAGCGGCACTCATAGCTGATGGAAAAATGTACACTTTATAAATAAGGAATCCGCTTATCAATACGAGTAAAGTTAACGCGGCTATGCTTTTATTTAGAGTCAAGGACGATTCCTCCATTATCCATCTTTACATACTCATCGGCTAATGCCTCCAGGTCCTGTTTATGATGGCTTGTCAACAGAATGAGGGCGCCGCGCTCTTTTTCTTCCTTCAAGATTCGATAAACTAGCGTAACACCTTCTTCATCGATGGCATTTGTCGGTTCATCCAATAATAAGATGTCCGGTTTTTCAAATATCGCTTGGGCGACGCTTAGACGCTGCTTCATTCCTAACGAAAATTTTCCAACCTTCATTTTTGAATCAGGATCCAGGCCGACTCTTTTTATATTCAGTTTAATATCCTCATCAGTGGCGATGTTCCTGATTTTTGCTAATATTTTCAGATTTGTATAAGCGTCATATTGGTGCAGCAGCGAAGTGTTTTCAATAATGACACTAATATTAGCAGGAAAGGAAATATCTTTATGAAGAATTTTTTCGTCTATGGCAATTTCTCCTGAGCTTGGCATGATTAATCCTGCAATCGCTCTAAGCAGCATCGTTTTACCGGAGCCATTCCTTCCATACAAACCATAAATTTTCCCGCTGTTAAACTCATAATTGATATCATGCAAAAGTGTCTTCTTCTTCATCATTTTATGTAAAGAGCTAATTCGTATTTTTGTCATTGTGCACCTCTTTAAATTAAATCGATTTTCTTTAATCGTCTATAGGTTAAAACAGTTAAAATGATCGTCATTACATTTAAAACGATATAAGCATTTACTGTTGATATTCCGCCAGTTTCAAGTACATCACTTCTTACATACATGCCGAAATTGGGAAGCAAAAAATATAAAATCCACGTCAGCTTTTGTGTAGATAATAGAACTCCGCCTAATGTAACCGAAAAAAGCACATAAACATTTATCAGCAATAAAGATACTTCCTCCGTAAAATGAAGTTCGAGTGCCATTTGAATGAAAATCAGGACAAAATTGGACATCATATAAAGACCTGCTATACAAATCAATGATTGGAAATTATCATAAAAAAAGGCCTGATCGACATTATTTATAAAAGCGAATACGATCGAGAAAAGAAGTTGAATTATAGATAATCCAGATATAAGGATCATTAAGTTCACGATTCTTCTAAACCCAAGTTTCACCCTGCTTTTTTCCCTGATCATCAGGTAGACCCCATAACCGGATATATATTGCCGCAAATACCCTAACGACAAAAAACTCAATCCAGAAAAGAACATATACCATGTTCCCAATACAACAAATTTATTACTGATGGGAACTCCGCTAACGATCATATATCCCGTAAGATCGGCTTTAGAGCCATCGAAATAATCAAATAGGAAAATTTGCAACAAAATGACGATCAACATCGTTATGAAGATTCGTTTAGTCATCAGAAACACCAAACATGAAATCTTTTTTCTCGATCGCGAATAGCCCAAGTAAAACCATCACGAGAGATAGAAATAATTCTTTTCCAATCATGATTAGCGAATAATATCCTGTAATTCCGCTGCTTAATAAAGGATCGATAACATTTGCGGAACTGGCAGGGCCCCAATCAATATTCAGCTGACTCTTCATCACATATAAGAGAAAACAGATACAAAAGGTCGCTGCCATCGCTATGATTGAATTGGAATAATCAAAAATGAAATAATAAAGCAGGCCAATCGAGAAATAAATGCACGTTAATAGCGCTAGATTAAGAAGAGATAAGTTCCAATAATTTGATGATATAAAGTGAAATCTATCGAATAAGAAAACAGCTGCGAAATTAATCAATAAAATGATGAACGCAAAGATAAACGAACTTATAAAAACTTGGATGGTCCGTCTCCGATACATGTCGATTCTTGATTTTAAGCGAACGATAATGTGTGGATGTTCATCTTCAATAAAAAAACGATAAAATAGTAACAAAGGAACAATATATGTGATCAATAAATTTTTAACCGAGAGATAGCCTTCTACACTCGCACTTACATCAATGATCAATGGATACGCTGGGTCAAGCTGCTTTATTTTTAAATAATGAATATTATAGGACATCCATAAACATCCAAATAACAGAACAAGCAGCAGTGATACATACACTTTTTTTTGATTAGACTTCATCACTTTTCACCTTATACATGAACCCGACTGTGATGACCGCTAAAAAAAGGATGGTCGATCTAAAGAAAATAAAAACGAAAGCTTCCAAGGTCACTTCGTTAAACGGCTGGATGATCATTGCTAGTGAATAATTCAGTCCTAAAATTTGTGAAAACCAGATAACAAAGCTTAACGGATATGTATACTTTATATCCGGGAAACACCAACTAAGAACAGTCGCCATCCCTGCACATAAACTAGTGTAAAACCCAAAAATGATGATATAAACCACATTAGTGACAGCAGGCATTTTGTTGGCGAGTGTATATAAAGGATTTTCCGGCGATAAATCTGGGGCCAAACCCATATTAAATTCACCATTCATGAATACCAAATATGCAATAATCATGTTTAATAGCAAGCAACCAACCATCACTAAAAAGGCAAATGACATATTTCCTAATAACATGGTTTTATAATAAGAATATCGCCCTTTTTTGGTCGCTACGATATATCGGTAGCCTGTTTTATAGTCTTGGATATAGCTGTCGGCGCACAGAATCAATAGAAAAATGGGCAAAAACCAGATTAGTAGTATTTGCATCATATGACCTAATGAACTTGACTGCAAAAAGGTCGCTAAATGGGGCATGATCCATGATTCTGAAACATTGCCAATCAAGATAAATATGTCAATAATAACAATCGCCACAATACATAACACGATGAACTTTGTTTTTTTATTATTTGTTAATCGATAATAATAACTATTCATTTTGTCTCCCTTTATAAGGCCACCTTGAATCAACAATCATCCAAGGTGGCTTCACCATATTCAACATTTTTATTTATTATATTCCGTGGTGTAATAAGTCTTATACTGGGAAGGTAACATTCTCCCTGTTTCTTCATCCCAATATCCGTCTATAGTATAGGTACTAGAGCTATAATTATTATTTTCTGCCGTTAATCTTACCTCGGTGGCATTGGCACCTGCATTGCCTTTAATATAATAATTGCGCCCACTATTTAAACCGCCGCTACCAGCTTTCACATCTACTGAAGGAGATACGTTCGTGCCATCGCTTCTTTCCAACCAATAAGTCGTATAAGTATTTGTACCTTCTTGTGAATGATACATTCTCACCTTCCATGTATTCCGTTCTGTAGTTGTTTGGCGATACTTTGTACGTGTATATTCGTTGCCTTGCTCTTTCTTAATCTTAAAGGAATATACCGAATTCTCATTCCCAGCTTCAACTGAAAGCGTTCCTAACCCGATTGAGCAAGCTAAAATAGTACATAATGCTATTACTCTTCCCTTTCTTTTTTTCATCATATGTTCTCCTGAAATTTATTTTTGAACAGATTAATGATATATGAACGGCAAGTATGTGAAGTTTCAGAATTAAAATGGGTCATCCCAAATCTGACATCATGAAGAAAATGCACATGATAAATCATTTTCTAGCATTACAGCTCGGAAAAAGGCACGCTCATAGCAAAAACACCGCCGATGAGGAGCGGTGTTTTAATTCGTTTCCACACAAAAAAAGGCCGTTTAACATGTAGTTAAACGGCCTTCACCTACTATTTATTTGGATTTTTTAACCGTTACTTTTGTTGCTTTTCCTGTATTGCCCGCTTTGTCATTTGCTGAGACGTATAATGCGGAGCCTGCTTTTTTCTTGCTGATTTTGATGGAGAAGTTCCCCTTACCATCAGCTTTTGCCGTTCCGATGTTTTTATTACTGTACTTCACGGTAACGGTTGAACCGATTTCCGCTTTACCTGTTAATTTTGTTGCTTTATCGTTTACTTCATTCACTTTCGGTGCACCTGGAGCCGTTTTATCTTTAACCGTTACTTTTGCTGCTTTTCCTGTATTGCCCGCTTTGTCTTTTGCTGAGACGTATAATGCGGAGCCTGCTTTTTTCTTACTGATCTTGATGGAGAAGCTCCCCTTACCATCAGCTTTTGCCGTTCCGATGTTTTTATTGCTGTGCTTCGCGGTAACGGTTGAACCGATTTCCGCTTTACCTGTTACGGTAGTAGCTTTGTCGCTTACTTCATTCACTTTCGGTGCATCTGGAGCTGTTTTATCGAGAACAGTCACGGTTGCCGCCTTGCTTTCACGTTTTGCTAAGTCTGTAGCTGTGACTGAAAGTTTAGTGCCGGCCTTTTGCTTGCTGATTTTCACTTTGAAATTCCCTTTGCTGTCCGTGTTACCTGAACCAATCACTTTTTTTGCGCTATTTTTGATCGTGATTTTCATTTCCGCTTGCGATTGACCCGTTACATACGTATCTTTGTCACTTAAAGCTTTAACAGTTGGCTTGTTAGGGGTTGCACCCTTATTCACGAATACTTTGATTGAAGATACTGCTAGTTTGGAAGAATCAGAGATATTCACAGTAAGCTGCTGCGCAGCTTTTTGAACCGGAATCGTAACGGTGAACGTTCCGTTAGCTGCCGCCGTTCCTTTACCGAGCGTTTTGTTTCCGCTTTTCACTTCGATTACTGAACCTTTTTTAGCTGAACCAGTCAGTTTTGTTTGCGTATCCATCACAAGATTGACTTTAGCTTGTAAATCCACTGCACTAATTGCACTGTACGCATTCAGCCTTCCATATCCAGATACTAAATCTTTTCCGACAGGCAGTTCTACTTCTGGTATTATGATTTCTCCATCTTCAGGTTGATAGTCCTCATAAGGGTCTTTTACATTATCTTCTTCTTCAAAAGCGACATATTCCGATGTCTCATGCAGGATTTCCCTTACCTCATTCACTTTCAACCCAGGGTTTCCGGATAATAACAAAGCTGTAGCTGCCGCAACATGGGGAGCTGCCATTGATGTACCATCCATGTAGGTAACATTCCCATTAGGCACAAGGCTCGGGATTCCTGTCCCTGGAGCGACCATGTCCAATTTCGATCCATAATTGGAATAATCGGATACTAAATCAAGGGCATTGGTTGCGCCAACGGATATGGCGTATTTAGATGATGCAGGATAAGAAAGACCCTCCATCCCATCATTACCGCTTGCTACGACAACCATTACATTCTTGGCGGCTGCATCTTTCAAGGCGTGTTCAATCGTCCTGCTATATTCTCCGCCCAAGCTAAGGTTTATCACCTTTGCTCCATGTTCCACGGCATATTTAATGCCTAGTGCAATTTTCTCATTATCTCCATATCCTGAAGAGTCCAAGACCTTTACAGGCAAGATTTTAGCTACTGGATTGATTCCTTGCATGGAATAACCATTATCTGCTTTTGCAGCGATGATTCCGGATACATGTGTACCATGGCCATTGTCATCGATTGCTTTTTCTTTCTTATCAATGAAATTCTTACCATCCTTCATTTCAACAATACCTTGTAAATCCGCCAGTGAATCATCGACACCTGTGTCGATAACCGCTACCAATGTATCTTTTAAATTACGTTTCTTAATAAGGTTCTGCAGTTTTTCGTTATCGATGTCCGCTCCCTTTATGCCTTCATCGCCCCCGGCGTTATTTAAAGACCATTGATACGGTGATTGTATGTCGGCAGAAAGTGCTTTGTACGTTTTTACCGGCTCGATATATTCCACTTCCGGAAGTTTTTCGATACTGGATAGAGCTGCTGTGCTCATTTTAGCTTGGTTCTTTAACTCTACAACATACATATCATCATACAGAACCTCTTGTTGCTTAGGTGCCGATAATGTTCCATATCCTTTTCCGCTTAGGACAGCGCTTAATGACTTCCCAGGTTTAAGTTTGACGATATATTTGTTCTTTACATTTTTCGAAGCAGGAAGTTCGATTCCCGCTTTGCTTGCGATATCGACGATTTTCTCACCTGCAAGATTATCAAGATCGATTTTCTTTGCCAGGCTGTCCATATCCTTTTTCAATCCAGCCGGTGCGGCATCTGCAGCCATAGTGAACAATTCTTTAATCGCTTTTTGCTGATCTTTGTTAATGTCTTCGGTGCTGCTTGCTCCGTTTTCATTAATATCATCAATCAGGTCCTTAATGACGACTAAATGATCATAGACGGCTTCCCTGGCTTTTTTATTACCAGCAAGATGAAGGGCCAGGAATGGCGAAGCTTTATAGTATAAAGAGGAAAGGGTGCGTCCCTCAGACGACTTCGTGAGAACTTCATCTCTAAACACGCGGAGTGTTTTCAACATGGATTCTCCCGTTTTCTTATCGTTTACACTCAGTTCAACCGGGCAAGATTCAAGCTCTTCCCCTTCGTCCCCGGCAGATGGCGGCAATGTCACTGAATGAGCATTGATGGAGTATTCAGCTACATTTTTTGCATCCGGGATGGGATTTCCCTCATCATCCGTATCGCCGAAATATTCAACTTTAACATAATATGTTCCTTCCCAAGCATATGGGAAATCGACTACAGCTTTTTCATCAGGATAAGAAGAGACAATATAATTGCTCTCATCCTTTTCTGCTTTTTCTTTATCTTGATATACGGAGATATTCAAGACTTTGTCCGAATTGACTTCGAACTCAATATGGGAAAACTTTTGTACTTCTTCTGTTGTGGGACTGATTTGGTACCATTGGACATCCGGTTTTTCAAACTTTCCGTCCAGAGTGTCCCCATTTTTAATCGTTTTTACATTTTCAATAGGCGTTGCAGCTGCAGCTTGAGAATTTAGCGGAACCATCAAGCTGAATATCAGTGTAAAAATAAGTACACACGCCGTAATTCGACTCACATTCTTAAATTTCACGGTTTCCCCTCCAATAATTGGTTAAAAAATAACAGTACTATACCAAACTATCACACTGTAAAATTTTATCAACCAATTTTTTCCCTTTTTTATGTCAAATGCTTGATATATATGGCCATAGAGCTAAAAAATGATTCTCATGAACCAATTAAGCAAGATATTTGCGTTCCGATGCTCCTCTCATGACGATAGTAGATGTCCAATTGGTAGATTGATCGCTAATAGATTTAAATCGGTGAGAATCCTAACATGACCTAATCCCTAGTTCTGCCTGCCCACGAAAAAAAAGCTGCCCAGCAGTAAAAATATGCGGGACAGCTTCCAATCGATTTATTTAGTTTGCGACGATATTGACTAATTTGCCTGGTACGGCAATCACTTTACGAATGGTTTTTCCATCGATTTGTTCTTTGATGGAATCATCACCCATCGCGATTTCTTCCAGTTTTTCTCTCGTAGTGTCAGTCGGCACCATTAATTTCGCTTTGACTTTTCCGTTGATTTGGATGACGATTTCGACTTCGTTATCCACTAACTTCGCTTCGTCGAAAGCAGGCCATGTTCCGTACGTGATGCTCTCGGAATGGCCCAGTTTAGACCAAAGCTCCTCGGCGATGTGCGGTGCAACCGGTGCAAGCAGCTTTACGAAGCCTTCGATATATACTTTAGGAAGCGATTCCGCTTTATAAGCATCATTAATGAATACCATCAATTGTGATATCGCCGTATTGAATTTCAATTCCTCATAGTTCTCGGTCACTTTTTTAACCGTTTGATGATAGACTTTTTCAAGCTTGCCCGTGTCATCCGTTTCGGTCATCTTATCTGTGATCGTACCGTCATCATTGACTAATAAACGCCAGATGCGGTCAAGGAATCGGCGGGAACCGTCCAATCCGTTTGTGGACCAAGCAATCGAAGCATCCAATGGCCCCATGAACATTTCGTACATGCGAAGTGTATCGGCACCATGGCTTTCAACGATATCATCCGGGTTCACGACATTCCCTTTTGATTTACTCATTTTTTCATTATTCTCGCCAAGGATCATTCCTTGGTTAAATAGGTTTTGGAATGGCTCCTTCGTTGGCACGACACCGATATCGTACAGGAATTTATGCCAGAAACGAGCGTAAAGCAAGTGAAGCACCGCATGCTCAGCGCCGCCAATATAAATGTCGACCGGCATCCATTCTTTTAATTTTTCAGGATCTGCAAGTGCTTCCTTGTTGTCCGGATCGATATAACGAAGGAAGTACCAGCTGCTGCCTGCCCACTGTGGCATCGTGTTTGTCTCACGGCGCCCTTTTCGTCCATTTTCATCCGTTACATTCACCCATTCCGATATGTTAGCAAGTGGTGATTCGCCTGTACCTGAAGGCTTGATATCCGTAGCTTTCGGTAAAATCAAGGGAAGATCTTCTTCCTTCACTGCAGACATCGTGCCGTCTTCCCAATGAATGATTGGAATCGGTTCACCCCAGTAACGCTGACGGCTGAATAACCAGTCGCGAAGACGGTATGTTATTTTCTTCGTACCGATTTCTTTTTCTTCCAGCCATTTGATCATGGTCGAAATGCCTTCTTCTTTATTCAATCCATCAAGGAATTCCGAATTCACATGAAGACCATCGCCTGTATATGCTTCACTTGTCACATCTCCGCCAGCTACGACTTCCTTGATCGGCAAGTCGAACTTGACTGCAAATTCATAATCACGCTCATCATGGGCAGGAACGGCCATGATTGCACCTGTTCCATAGCTGATCAACACGTAATCGGCAATCCAGATCGGCATTTTTTCGCCATTTACCGGGTTAATGGCATAAGCCCCCGTGAACACGCCTGATTTATCCTTGGCCAAGTCTGTTCTTTCCAAATCGCTTTTATGTTTCACTTCATCTAAATAGGCTTCAACCGCCGCTCTTTGATCAGCCGACGTAATCTTATCTACAAACTGATGTTCAGGTGCCAATACTGCATATGTTGCACCGAATAACGTATCCGGACGAGTCGTGAACACCGTGAATGTATCATCAAAGCCATCAATATTGAATGTAACCTCCGCTCCCTCGGAACGGCCAATCCAGTTACGCTGCATATCCTTGATGTTTTCCGGCCAATCCACATCGTTCAAATCGTCGATCAAGCGGTCTGCATACGCAGTGATACGAAGCATCCACTGTTTCATCGGGCGGCGCTCAACCGGATGGCCTCCACGCTCACTTTTCCCATCGATGACTTCTTCATTAGCCAATACCGTGCCAAGTGCCGGACACCAGTTAACGGCAACTTCATCAATATATGCAAGGCCCTTTTCATATAATTTCAAGAAGATCCACTGCGTCCATTTGTAATAGTCGGGATCTGTCGTGTTTATTTCGCGATCCCAGTCATAAGAAAAACCTAGGGCTTTGATTTGGCGGCGGAACGTGTTGATGTTGTGCTCCGTGAATTCGGCTGGATCATTGCCCGTATCGATCGCATATTGCTCTGCCGGAAGTCCAAAAGCGTCCCAGCCGATCGGATGCAATACATTATACCCCTGCGCCCGTTTCATCCGTGCCAGGATATCGCTTGCCGTATAACCTTCCGGGTGCCCCACATGAAGACCTGCCCCTGAAGGATATGGGAACATATCCAGCGCGTAGAATTTACGTTTGCCGCTTTCTTCACCTGTCTTGAATGTCTTATTGCCTTCCCAATACTTTTGCCATTTCGTTTCTATGCTCCTATGGTCAAAACTCATATGATTTCCTCCTAATTTCCGTATAAAAAAACAATAAAAAACCCCTCATCCCAAAATAGGGACGAGAGGATTATGTATATCTTCCCGCGGTACCACCCACATTGGCGATAGCTAAAATCCGCCCAGCTTAAAATATCCGTAACATGGATTAAAACGCCAGGCATTACTTTTCACCTTCACACCCGGGACTCCAAGGCGAGTTCACGACCATCCCAGGTTGACTTGCACCACCCGTCAACTCTCTTTACTGGTTTAAACCGTTACTATTCCTCATCATAGTCTTTATGAGAATATTGGATTTTATTACATTCTAGTCAATTTCAACGATAATTGCAATAGCCGTACATAAACATTATCGACAGGTTTTTCTTTATATATGCGAATTCAAGAAAAATCGTGCAAAAAAGGGAGCTATTCATTCATAGCTCCCTTGCTTCCATTTAATGTCGCAGTAAAGTCATTTCATTCCTCAATTGATTCAACTGCTGCTTCATCCGCGAAAGCATTTCCCGTTGCTGGTCATTCGAACTGGCATACAATCGTTCCATATCCGTCAAAGCCTCTTCGATATACCTTTGCGAATTTTGAAATTGTTCATCATCATAATGCTCCTGCCGTGAGGCCTCGTTGAATTCAAACTCTGCAAAATGGAGAGCACCTTCACATTGCTCTAAAAAATGATCGACGGATTGTCTGGTTGCCATTTCAAACCCTCTCCTTCGCGTCTCATTTGGATGATTCGGAATCATCTTGTCTAGTTTGAGCAAATAACGGGTGGATTATCATTTTTTTTGAGCAATCAACCTTTATCCCAAAACTTTTCACCTTGATGGGAAATGAATTGCTCAATCCATTCGGCAAAACCCATGTGGAGTTTCTCGCCTTCTTCAAAATCATCGATATGGCCTTTTACCATTAAATACTCCTTATCGCCTTTAGCGACGGCTTCCCCATCAATGACGATATTATCTTGATAAATGCAGGCCACTTTATAGCATCCCTCGTAGGAATTTTCATATGTGTAATTAATAATATCATCCAGGCTGTATAAATCATTTTCCCCGCCCGATTCTCGTGTTTCGAACAGACGGCATCCATTGGTTATTTTTAAAAACTCCTTATAATCCTCGGGCAGAAGCAGTCCGGTTTTCTTTTCAAAGGAATGAATTTGTTCATCCGAAGCAGGTGAATTGAAGGTGCAAGTGGCTTTGTATATGAATCCATCTTCATTTTCTTCGATCACCTGATTATTTTCGGCTAATTTCTTTTTCATTTGATTAATCGCTTCTTCAACTTGACCGGTCATGTCCATCAGCTCCCGATTGGATATAGTCATTCAAAGATATACTGGGAATAGCAGCAAAATGTTTAGCCCTCAAGTATACAGTATACGCTTATTTTTCAAAAAAAGACCTAGCTGCGAGAATGTTGTATAATATATGTTGCGATTTAATTTATTTAGGAGGTTGCTGATTTGAATCAGGCAAACCCGTTTATATATGCAACGGATAACAAACGATATCATACATGGAATTACCACCTGAGGGAACATTTTGGACATAAGGTTTTTAAAGTTGCCCTGGATGGCGGCTTTGACTGCCCGAACCGTGATGGCACCGTCGCACATGGCGGCTGTACCTTCTGCAGTGCCTCAGGCTCTGGTGACTTTGCGGGCAACAGGGTTGAACCCCTCGACGTCCAGTTTAAGAAGATCAGCGAACGGATGCATCACAAATGGAAAGATGGAAAATATATGGCCTATTTCCAAGCGTTCACGAATACGCATGCCCCAGTGGAAGAACTTCGCGAGAAATATGAAAGTGTATTGACCCAGGAGGGTGTCGTCGGTCTCTCCATTGCGACACGTCCGGATTGCCTTCCAGATGATGTAGTCGAGTATTTAGCCGAATTGAACGAACGGACCTACCTTTGGGTGGAGCTGGGTCTCCAGACAGTTCATGAAAAGACCGCGACGATGATCAACCGTGCCCATGACTTCGATTGCTACAAAGAAGGCGTCGATAAACTGCGGAAACATGGGATCCGCATATGCTCCCATATCATCAATGGCCTTCCTCAGGAAGATTACGGCATGATGCTGGAAACAGCCCGGGAAGTTGCCAAACTCGATGTGCAGGGGATAAAGATCCATTTACTTCATTTATTAAAAGGGACACCGATGGTCAAACAATACGAAAAAGGCCTGCTCGAGTTTCTTGACCGTGACGATTATGTCAGCCTGGTATGTGACCAGCTGGAAATAATCCCCCCAGAAATGATTGTTCACCGCATTACGGGTGACGGTCCGATCGATTTGATGATCGGTCCAATGTGGAGCGTCAATAAATGGGATGTCTTGAATGCCATTGATGCCGAATTGAAACGCCGTAACAGCTGGCAAGGAAAAAATCATCATACGGAGGTACAATCATGAAACTTGACCGAATTTTGCCATTCGCCAGGATTCTGCTTGAAAAAGCGGTCCATCCCGGGGATATAACCATTGATTGCACGATGGGCAACAGTTTTGATACGGTCTTTCTTGCAGGACTTACAGGTGAAAACGGGCATGTCTATAGTTTTGATATTCAGAAAGAAGCCATCCAAACCACAGCGGCGAAACTAAAGGCCGAGAATTTACAAGAGTGCTGCACCCTCATTCACGATGGGCATCAACATTTGAGCAAATACATCGGGAAAGAGCATTCCGGAAAGGTCACGGGTGCCATATTCAACCTGGGCTACCTTCCTGGCGGTGACAAATCAATCATCACCCAAGCCGATACGACGATATCAGCCATTGAACAGCTATTCGAACTGCTGGCGCCTGAAGGCATCATCATCCTCGTCATTTACCATGGTCATCCAGGGGGATCGGCAGAACGGGATGCATTGATGGATTATGTACAGAACTTCCCTCAACAGAAAGCCCATATCCTGAAATACGGGTTCATCAACCAATCAAACAATCCGCCATTCATTGTCGCGATTGAAAAGAGATGATAAATCTGACACCGTTCTGTTCGAACGGTGTTTTTTTCAATCCCAACTCGCAGAAGCAGAATTACCAATCACAACATTTTGAATTTTTCGTCTATAATGATTATAATGATAGAAAATAGATAAGAGGGTGCAGAAAATGGAACATTTGCCTACTTCATTACTGACGGATATATTATCTGAAAAAATCAAAAGGGATTCAAGTGAACAATACGGGGAGTTTGTCAGCTCGCTTAACTCGTTGACAGAAAACCAAAAAACCATGGAGGACCTCAAACAATTCGATCACCATTTTGATAGGTTCCTGCCACAGCTCGATTTAATGATTTCCACTCAAAACCATGAAGCGATCATGAATATGAAAGCGACGCTTTTGGACCTATTCGCCAATGACTTAACCTTCAAATCCATTCATCTTCTATCAACCGCATTATCCAATAAAAAAGAACTTACACACTTGAACCAATTTATGTACCCGGTTACTTTCTGGGCACCGGTGATCAAGTCGAACGAGTTGCTTAAAAACGCAGGCTGATTCAAATAAAAAAACTGCCGAAGGTCTAACCTCGGCAGTTTTTTATTTATCCTGAAGTATGTACTGATCAAACGACATACCCTAATATTTTTAAACGGTTTTCAACAAAACTCAGTGCATATTGAAATACATCATCACGCTCTGGTTCATTGAAGATTTCATGATATAGCTTCGGCCATTCCTTATATTGCTTTTCACTGGCCAAGTTATAATTAAACCACTCACGAACCGCCTTCTTGTTCACGACTCGGTCATCTCCACCCTGCATGACCAAAAGCGGCACATCCTGAAATTCAGGAATCTCTTCAAAAGCATCCTTCATAGCCTGTGCAAGCTCGCGATACCAGCGAACCGAAACCCTTGTGATATATAATGTATCGTTTCTATCGGATTCACGGATTTCTGCGCTTCTCGTCGCCATTTCAGGTGTCAATCCAGATTCAACCCTGAACTTAGGCATCACGATGTTCAAACCATGCGAGATGGTTGTAAGGAACTTCGGCGGCTTCGTCACGAGGCCCAAGCATGGAGAAGAAAGAATTACCCCTGCAATGTCCCATTCCTCTTCCTGAAGAAGGCGTATCGAAATCAAACCACCCATGCTGTGTCCAAGTAAAAAGACCGGCAACGAATATTCGTAAGCCTCTTCTATCCAGCTTTTCACTTCGTCCAAATACTCATCAAAGGAATCGATATGTCCCCGGTAGGCGCGAGTAGTCATACCCTGCCCAGGAAGGTCGCCCATGACGACATGGTATCCAGCCGAAAGCCACATTTGTGTTACCCACTTATAACGTCCGTGATGTTCCATTGCCCCATGAATGATGACAATGACGCCCTTTGCGTCTCCTTCTGTCTCCCATTTCCACATTCGAAATCCCCCTTTCACTTTTCACTTGTTGTGTACGATCCATGATAGTTAAAATAATATATATAAATTATAACCATATTCGTGATTTTCGACAAAAAAGAAATCTAACAAGTTGTACATTGCTATTATAAATAGCCAAGTGTATATGCATACGGTATATTAAAATAATACATAAAAACACTCACTTCGGAAAGGAAATGATTGAAAATGATTATTTATCCGTATAAAGGCAAAGAACCTGAAATCGCCGAAAGCGCTTATATTGCTGAGAATGCTGTCGTGACAGGTGATGTCAAAATTGGCGACGAAACATCAATTTGGTTCAATTCCGTCATTCGCGGTGATGTATCCCCAACCATCATCGGGAAAAAAGTCAGTATACAGGATAACAGCGTCCTGCACCAAAGCCCAAATAATCCATTGATCATCGAGGATGAAGTAACCATTGGCCATCAGGTCATTTTACATAGCTGTAAAGTCCGTAAAGGAGCTCTGATCGGCATGGGATCGATTGTACTTGATGAAGCCGAAATCGGCGAAGGGGCCTTCATCGGTGCCGGCAGTCTCGTTCCCCAAGGTAAAGTCATTCCACCGAACATGCTGGCATTCGGACGCCCAGCTAAAGTCATTCGCGAAATCAACGAAGAAGATCGCCAGGATATGGAACGCATCGTTCGCGAATATGCCGAAAAAGGACAATACTATAAAACGGCGGAACGAATAAAGTGAATTGACTGAAAGTTACGAGTATTGTACTCAAACTCACGAGTAAACGTTCCAAATTCATGAGTAACGCTTCAACCTCACGAGTAGATGACCCAAACAAACTTGTAAACGACCTTAACTCACGAGTTTTGCACATATTTTATATTTCTTTGGGATTTCTTGAATTATTCCCGCTGAGGGTAAAATTAATCCACAAAAAAAGGTGCCCCGCAAATTGCGGGACACCTTTTTTATATGATTTACGCTTGTGCTTTTAATGTTTCTGCTTTGTCCGTACGTTCCCATGGAAGATCGACATCTGTACGGCCAAAGTGTCCGTATGCAGCTGTTTGTTTGTAGATCGGGCGACGAAGGTCAAGCATTTTGATGATGCCAGCTGGACGAAGGTCGAAGTTGGCGCGAACTAGGTCAACAAGGACTTCTTCGCTAACTGTACCAGTTCCGAACGTATCAATTGAAATCGATACAGGCTCTGCCACACCAATTGCGTATGCCAATTGAACTTCCGCTTTGTCGGCAAGGCCTGCTGCCACGATGTTTTTCGCAACGTAACGAGCAGCGTATGCAGCAGAACGGTCAACTTTAGTAGCATCCTTACCAGAGAATGCACCGCCGCCATGACGAGCGTATCCGCCGTAAGTATCAACTATGATTTTACGTCCAGTAAGACCAGCATCCCCTTGAGGTCCGCCAATTACGAAACGGCCAGTAGGGTTGATGAAGTATTTAGTTTGAGCATCGATCAATTCAGCTGGAACGACAGCTTTGATCACATGTTCTTTTAGATCTGCTTGAATTTGTTCAAGTGTAATTTCTGCATCATGCTGTGTAGAGATAACGATCGTATCTACACGTACGGGACGGTTATTCTCATCATATTCCACTGTTACCTGTGTTTTACCATCAGGGCGTAGGTAAGCAAGAGTTTCATCTTTACGAACTTGAGCCAAGCGGAATGAAAGTTTATGCGCCAATGAAATCGGAAGCGGCATAAGCTCTTCTGTTTCATTACAAGCAAATCCGAACATAAGACCTTGGTCCCCTGCACCGATTGCATCGATTTCTTCCTCAGACATGTTTCCTTCACGAGCTTCCAATGCTTTATCGACACCAGCTGCGATATCGGCAGACTGCTCATCAATGGAACTCAACACGGCACAAGTTTCAGCATCGAAACCGTATTTCGCACGTGTGTAGCCAATTCCTTTAATCGTATCACGAACGATACGCGGAATATCCACGTAAGCGGACGTTGTAATTTCACCAGCAACAAGTACAAGACCTGTTGTTACACTAGTTTCACACGCAACACGTGCATTTGCATCCTTAGCTAGGATAGCATCTAAAATGGAATCTGAAATCTGATCACAAATTTTGTCCGGATGGCCCTCTGTAACAGATTCAGAAGTAAATAGACGTTTCTTTGACATCATATTTCCTCCTTGGAAGTTAGTATGTTGTAGGCATAAGCCTGTTTTTTACGGAACTCGTTTCCCTCATTAGTTTCAACTATAGACACAGAATTACTTATAAAAAACACAAAAACCTTCCCTGGCAAATGAGGAAAGGTTTAAAATTCTGTCTTCTATCCTTTCACTCTTATCGTTCAAGGGTTTTTTACCTTGCTCAGGTTAGCACCATCACCACTATTCCTTGAAGATCTTCGCTTTATTTTCGGCGATCGATCTTGGAGTCAAGTTCAATATGGCAGGTTGCTGGGTTTCAAAGGGCCTGTCCCTCCACCAACTCGGGATAAGAGAATCCGTACAATTTAAGATATTATCGTATCTGCTTGGAATTTGTCAATGCTTTTCTAAAAAGAACATTTCCGCCCAGTATGGCGTTCATTTGAAAAACATGTTGATACAGCGTCTTAGAAGGGTTTACAATGCAAAATACGAATAGAAATGTTGAAAATTGCCATTAATAATAAGTATTAAGCAAACGAAAAACGACTTCATTGGAAATATATTGCTTACTTACTTCCTATTAAAATAAAATTGACTTCATTAAAGTATATGTGTTAAATCCTGACTCGGTTCCTGCCGGAATAAATGATTAACGCGACCAACTGAAAATAATCACAAATTAGAAGAAATAGTATAGACTATTTAAATGAATGTGTTATACTAATTGTAATCTAAAAACTTAAACAAAGGAAGGTACCTCATATATGAATTCTGTAGATGTTTCTAATGAGTTACACCAGTTATTAACAGGAAACAATGTGCAAACTCAACTTTCAGTTCCTCAATTGGTCGAAAAAGTATTAAGCAGAAATGAAGGCGTTTTAACATCAACAGGCGCAGTAAAAGCTGAAACTGGCAAATATACTGGTCGTTCACCTAAAGATAAATTTATCGTGGAAGAAGCATCCGTTAAAGATAAAATCGATTGGGGTTCAGTGAACCAGCCAATTTCCGAAGATGTGTTCAATAAACTATATAATAAAGTAGTTGACTACCTAAAAGCAAAAGAAGAGATTTTTGTTTTTAAAGGTTTCGCTGGTGCAGACGAATCATCTCGTCTTCCAATCCGTGTTGTTAATGAATATGCTTGGCATAACCTTTTCGCCCATACTTTGTTCATCCGTCCAAATGAAGAGGAACTAAGAGGTCACGAAGCTGAATTCACAATCCTTTCTGCACCTAACTTCAAAGCAGACCCAGAAGTGGACGGAACCACTTCCGAAACTTTCATCATCGTTTCATTTGAACGCCGTACCATCCTGATTGGCGGAACGGAATATGCAGGAGAAATGAAAAAATCGATCTTCTCGATCATGAACTACTTACTTCCAGAGGCTGGAATCCTTCCAATGCATTGCTCTGCTAACGTAGGACGTGAAGGGGACGTCGCTTTATTCTTCGGACTGTCCGGTACAGGCAAAACAACTTTATCAGCAGACACTAGCCGTAAACTGATTGGCGATGACGAGCACGGCTGGTCTTCTAATGGCGTATTCAACATCGAAGGCGGCTGCTATGCGAAAACGATCAATCTTTCACGTGAAAAAGAACCACAAATTTTCGATGCAATCCGTTTCGGTGCGGTATTGGAAAATGTTGTTGTTGATCCGGATACACGTGAAGCGAACTATGATGACAGTTCATTGACTGAAAACACTCGTGCTGCTTACCAAATGCAAGCGATCGATAACATCGTGAACCCAAGTATTGCAGGACATCCAAATACAATCATTTTCTTAACAGCTGATGCTTCAGGCGTTCTGCCTCCAATCAGCAAGCTTTCCAAAGAACAGGCAATGTTCCACTTCCTAAGCGGATACACTAGTAAATTGGCTGGTACTGAAAGAGGCGTAACTTCACCGGAAGCTACATTCTCCACTTGCTTCGGATCTCCATTCTTACCTCTTCCAGCTCAACGCTATGCTGAAATGCTTGGTGATAAAATTGACGAGCACAATGCAAAGGTATACCTTGTCAACACTGGATGGACTGGCGGAGCATACGGAACTGGAAGCCGTATGAAACTTGCTTACACTCGTGCAATGGTACAAGCGGCACTTGAAGGTGAATTAGCGAACATCGAAACGATCAAAGATGATATCTTCGGCTTGGATATCCCGCTTCATGTTCCTGGTGTTCCTGATGAAGTGCTTCAGCCAATCAAGACTTGGGCAGATCCTGCCGCTTATAAAGAAGCAGCAACGGACCTTGCCGCACAATTCCGTGCTAACTTCAAGAAATTCGGCAGCGTTCCAAGTGAAATCGAAGAACTTGGCGGACCGACAGCTTAATAAATTGTACACAAAAGGACCAAGCTCTTGCTTGGTCCTTTCAGTTTGTCGACAAGAAATGTCTCATCCCGAACCATGATTTCAAAACATTACTTGGTTAACCTTCATGGTTTACTTTTTGAATGGAATCCCCAGAAATTTGCTACAATCCTGCAACTGGCTATCCAAGATCCCGCTAGATACATCAGCGAGGAGTCCGAATAGTGAGGTGTAGATCGGATAAATTCGTGAACGGCCGAATAATGTGCCCTGGAGGTCGATTAACTGCAGTGAACGGCCGAATATAGTGCCCTGGAGGTCGATTAACGGCGTCTTAGGTCAATAGTTCGGTCTAGGTCGAATAACGCCGGCAACGGCCTAATATCTGGCCAGCCAAGCCCCAGCCAGATTGTTTGGCGGAAAGGAAGCTGAATTTCTGAAACCGACTGGAACGTTTCTACAGTCTGAAAGGACCAACTCTTGCATGGTCCTTATCTTCATTGGAAAAAGGGCACTGTCATAGTCAGCGCCCCTTAATCCTTATTCCAATATGGATTTTTTTGTCCAGGTTTTTTTTAAATGATCGCTTTATTCCTGGCTTTTTTCATGGACATCGTTTTGTATTGATATATATTGCCCAGGTTGGCCACCGGGACATCTGTTTTAGTTGCATCAATGCAATTGCGTGTATCCAAAATCAATTTATTTCTCATGAGATTTGATAGATTATCATAATCCATTTGTTTAAATTCATCATGGTCGGTCAGGACAAGTATCAAGTCGGCATCATTTACAGCGTCTTCCACTGATACGACTGGCATCTTTCCAGATTGGACATGCGGGTCATGCAAGGATACATCCATGTTTTCCATCCCCATCAAGATATTGACGACATCAATGGCTGGGCTTTCACGAATATCATCTACATTTCCTTTGTATGCAAGACCGAAAACAGCTACTTTTGGCTTCCGGATCCCCTCTAGCATCATCCTTACGGAATTAACGATATAATAAGGCATCGATACGTTGGTATCGCGGGCCAATTTAATGATTCTCGCTTGCTCTGGTGCCTTTGCAACGACGAAATACGGATCGACCGCTAAACAATGGCCGCCAACTCCTGGTCCTGGTTGGTGTATATTGACACGAGGGTGTTTGTTTGCCATCGATATGACATCCAAAACATTGATGTCCAGCTCGAAACAGATTTTCGTCAGCTCATTCGCAAGGGCGATATTGACATCCCTGAAGGTGTTTTCCATCAGTTTGGACATTTCAGCCGTTTTCGCATCCGTCTGAATGATCTCCCCTTGAACGAAGGTTTTGTAAACAACACTTCCTTTATATGAGCATGTTTCCGTGATGCCCCCGACGATACGGTTATTATGAACCAACTCTTCAAGAATCCTTCCAGGTAAAACGCGTTCCGGACAATGAACGAGGAAAATGTCTTTTCCGATGGTAAGGCCCGTCCTCTCAATCATCGGTTTAATATGATCATCCATGCTTCTTGGCGCTATCGTCGATTCGATAATGATGACATTCCCTTTTTTGATAAAAGGAAGAATGTTTGAGGTTGCATCCATGACATGAGTTAAATCACAGGATTGATGCATGTCCTTTTTATTTGGAGTAGGTACCGCGATGATGAAAACATCCGCATGTTCCGGGCTTAACGTAGCCCGGAACTTATTGGTAGTAAGCACTTCTTGCAATACCTCCTCCAATCCTGGTTCTTCGATATGGAGCCTGCCGCTATTCAAATTGGAAATAATCTCAGGATGGATATCCACGCCGACAACATCGACACCGTGTTTCGCAAACATTAAAGAAGTTGGAAGTCCTATATAACCAAGTCCGATTGTACAAAGTTTCATATAAACCACTCCTATCTATTTTTCTGCTACACTCAAATTTGTTAGG
The DNA here is from genome assembly GCF_047238085.1 of Peribacillus phoenicis. Classification (NCBI taxonomy): domain Bacteria; kingdom Bacillati; phylum Bacillota; class Bacilli; order Caryophanales; family Bacillaceae; genus Peribacillus; species Peribacillus phoenicis. The sequence continues at coordinate 4,511,356 of NZ_JBDFMF010000001.1, forward strand.
CTGTTTGATAGATTTCGATAAAGATTTCCTTCTCTTGTTTCCAATTGTATTTTTGTCGCGCCTTCAGGCAGTTTTGGCTCATTTCCGCCCTTTTTTCAGGATGCTTCAATAAGTAATTGACACCTTCGGCAATTGATTTTGGATCATGTGAATCGACACACACACCGATTTTTTCCGTATCGACAACCTTTTGAATTTCAGGAAAGCTGCAGGCAACCACAGGAACACCGCTCATCATGTATTCAAACAATTTATTTGAAGAAGCGGAGTAGTGATTAAAGCAGACATTATTCAATATTTGAAAACCTAAATACGCATGTTTTGTATAATGGAGCAGCTCGTCGACCGGAACCTTCGGCAGGAACTTCACACGATGCTCCAGATTCATGTCGCTTACTTTTTTCATTAATTCATCCTTGATCCTTCCATCCCCGATAAAAACTACCGTCCCGCCCTCGATCATCGGTACAGCATCAACCAATTGCTCTAACCCTCTTCCCATTTGAACGCCGCCTTGGTATAACAATATCGGTTCATTCTCTGGCAAATCGAGCAGCTCATGCAAATTCACGGCCGTACTTTCCTCAGGATTGGTTGGAATCGGGTAGTTATGGACCACCTTGGGATATAGACCATATAAGTCTTCGTTATACTTAGCTCTCGTATGGTTTTCAGCAATCATTTCATCAACGAACATTAATAGGAATTTCTCCATCATCCCGTAAATCCGGCTATTATATCCCGTCCTGCTCGTTTGTACCTCATGTGAGTCATAAATCAGCTTTTTCCTTCTCAACCATTTACTGCTGATCGCTCCCTGCAAGAGCGTATTCAAGTCATTCGAATGGTAAAAATCATATTTCCTTTTCCGGCCATGATAGATCATTTGACCAAAAATGTAGCTCCTCGTTAATAGTGTCGGCAGCTTCGTTTTAGTGATAATCACGGTGCCCATCGCTAGGAGTGCAAGGGAACCGAACAGTATTGCCGATCCCAACCAGCCGTTGATCAAGTTCAAATTCCACAACGTATTCCAGACCAATAAGGCCAATAGAACGATTTCAAACTTCTTTTTCTTCAATTTGCCTACGATCCTGAGAATCTTATGAAGCCCCTCCCAGCGGTTATTCACCCTGGTGACCGAGAAACCATTTTGGTGTTTCTCCTTTTTGGCCAAACCCTCGATTTTCCAATTATGAATGGCAATTAAATCGACTTCATAACCCGCTTCAGTAAGTGCTGTGCATTCTCTTAGAACCCTCGCATCGTTCGTAAAGTGATTCCACACGAACATACATACTTTCTTCGCCATGTTGTCCTCCACTTCCGGATTTTTCAGCCTGAGGCTTCCATCACGTTGATGAGACCTTTAATATTTTTAGACCATTGAAAATGTTGTTTAGCATACCGATGACCGTTTTCCCCCAGTTCTTCACGAAGAGCTGGATCTGAGGCCATTGTCAATATATGCTGACAGATTTCATCAACATTTCTGCTCTCTGCCACCAACCCGCATTTCGCCTCTGATAGCATCTTCTTGGCCCTGCCGTCCACATCTCCGACAATGGGTATTCCGACACACATATAATCGATGATTTTACCAGGCAGCACCTTATTGAAGACTTCTTTTTCAACCAAGCTCACATAGGCAATATGGGACGTTGAAACTTCATGAAGAGTCACTCTTCGATTCATCGCATTAATCATCTTAATATTTGTCAGCCCTCTAGAGCTTATCTCCTTCTCCACTTCGGATATCCGATATCCATATCCAATCATCGAGAATTCGATTTGTTTATGTTCCCTTAGCTTTTCAGCTACGGCTATCAGTTTTTTCAAGTCCTGGGCCAGTCCGATATTCCCCGCATAAACGACCTTGATTACCTTTTCCGATACGGGTGTAAGTAAATTCTTTAAAGTCAGCTCATCCGCAGTAAGCGAATTGGGGATGTATTGGATGGCCTCCTCCTTGACTCCCTTTGCAACGATATAATCCCTGAAACCAGGACTATTGATGATAATGAAATCTGAATGCCGATATAACTTCCTTTCCAGGAAGAAAGCGACTTTCAAAACCCACTTATTAGTAAATACTCCTACTCCTATCAACGATTCCGGCCATAAATCCCTGACATCGGTAATGAGTTTCGCCTTCATCTTTTTCTTGGCGATCAACGCCGCCAATGTCGGGAAGATCGGCGGGGTCGTGGCAAACACATAATCATATTTTTTTTCGAGACGGATGATTGTATAAATGAAAAGCCACATCGCTTCAAGATAATGAAGCAACCGCTTCCCCATATTGCTTGTATACCTCTTCACTTTGTCCGGTTTAATCCTGATGACATCCTCTTCAATGCTTTCTTCATCCCAAAACTTTGTATCTTGATATAAACTTTGATTAGGATAACTCGGCTTCAATGTGATGACCGTTACCTCAAATCCGTTTCTTTTCAAATGGAGATATATATTTTTCATTCTATTTCCCGCACTTCCGATTTCCGGATAAAAGTTTTGCACGATCATCAGGACGCTTTTCATATTCGCCTATCACCTCTATTCTGCTTTGCTTTACTTCATGCTTTATATTGTAAATGCCAGATATTAACTGAAGGTTAAAGAAATATAAAGTCCTTATTAATATTGTAAAAATTCTGTTAATTATTGTTTCATTTTCATATTTCCCATGAACTTCCCGTTATAATGGGGGAGACATTCAGAATGGGAGGAAATGAGCATGCCTAAACAACGTATTAAGGTCATGACCGTATTTGGTACAAGACCAGAGGCTATCAAAATGGCACCAGTCGTTTTGGAACTGAAAAAGCATCCAGAAGAAATAGAAACCATCGTGGTGGTCACCGCCCAGCATAGGGAAATGCTCGACCAAGTCTTGCAATGTTTTCAAATAAAGCCAGATCACGATTTGGATATGATGAAGGATAGACAAACATTAGAAGAGATAACAACTCGAGGGCTTGAAAAATTGAGTTCGCTCATGAAAGATATAAAACCGGATATCGTCCTCGTTCATGGGGATACAACGACAACTTTCATCGCAAGCTTGGCAGCTTTCTATAATAAGATACAGATTGGCCACGTTGAAGCTGGTCTCCGGACTGGTAATAAGTATTCTCCATATCCTGAAGAAATGAATAGGCAGCTGACAGGCGTCCTGGCTGATTTGCACTTTGCGCCAACAAATCAGGCGGCAGAGAATCTAATTTTGGAAAATAAAAAGAGTGATTGTATCCATATTACTGGAAATACGGCAATCGATGCGTTGAAAACAACAGTACGGAAAGATTATGAACATCCGATTCTATCTGGTTTGAATGGAGATCGTATGTTATTGATGACAGCGCACAGACGAGAAAATATCGGAAAACCAATGGAAGAAATATTCCGTTCCGTCAAACGGCTGCTGGAAGATCACACGGATATCCAAGTTGTTTTCCCGCTTCATAAAAACCCAGTAGTCCGTGAAATTGCTTACCGGATATTTGGTGAAACGGAAAGACTTCACTTAATAGAGCCGCTTGAAGTACTTGATTTTCATAATTTTGCGGCGCATGCCCATCTAATATTGACAGATTCCGGAGGGGTGCAAGAAGAAGCTCCCTCACTTGGTGTTCCTGTCCTTGTGTTACGCGATACAACAGAACGTCCGGAAGGAATCGATGCTGGTACCCTTTTATTGGCAGGAATTGAGGAAGAACGAATTTATCAATTAGCCTCAGACTTACTTACAAATGAAGAAACCTATAAAAAAATGGCGACAGCTTCCAATCCATATGGAGATGGATTCGCTTCACAGCGGATTGTCGATATCCTATTAACGCATTGCGGAATGAAATCCCCCCTTCTATTATGAAAAATAAAATAGTGAGAAAAGCCTGTCACGTAAAGCGGCAGGCTTTTTCTATTCAGTCAGATTATGAAACGGCTGCTTCCATTTTCATTAGCGAAGGATTAAAACAAAGTCCAATTTAGATTTGAAAATGTTAAATACATATGTGATAGTTTGGGTAAATCAAAGTATCATTGAAGTCAATCGTATTAGATTAAAACCTGCTTGGAGGTGTTGTAATGTTCGGGAAAGATCCCAATTGTGTTAAATGTGGTAAAGAAATTAAGGGGGACGAAGTCGTTCTTGTGAGAATGCGTTATCCGAAGCGTAAAGGGATGACTGAAATTAAAGCATATTTAAAAAATGAAGGAAGTTTCATCTGCGAAGCTTGTTTCGATAAGAAAATTTGATTTTAATTTTTTGGATGGGGAACTGAACATAACTCACAATCTAAAATGCAGCTAAGCCCCCGTGAATATAAAGGAGGATTAGATTCCCCCGTCGAATTGATAGTCATGACACGAAACAGGAGGATTAGTATGAAAAATCAAGTTACCCCCTATTTAATCTTCGATGGACAAGCAAAAGACGCATTAGCCTTTTATGCAGAGGTATTTCATGCAGAGATTACCGATATGCAAACCTACGGGGAAGCTAATTTCCCAACACCTGAAGAAGCGAATGACCTTGTCCTGCATGCCAAAATCAAAAAAGGCGATATGTTGATCATGGTATCCGATACGTTTCCAGGCAATCCCTTTGAAGCCGGGAATAATGTTGCGTTGGTCCTCGAATGTGAAAGCGACTCGGAAATCAAGCATTTATATAAGGTTATGTGTGAACAAGGATTATCCTTAATGGAACTGCAAGATACCTTTTGGGGAGCTAAGTATGGTAAGGTCAAGGATCAATTTGGCATTCACTGGGATTTGAATTTAACAAAATGAATGTAAAATGGCCGAAAATACGATTTGTATCCCCGGCCATTTTCAATATTAATCATTCGCGGAACACTCCATCAAAAAATATGAAAATAATTAAGAACATTTTTTCCAATCAATAAAAGCGTGACGCAAATGAATAATATACGGACATAGGAAGCACCTTTCTTAATGGCGAAGTTCGTTCCTACCAAAGCTCCCGCGACCATTGCAAGGCCCATCGGGATTCCATAGGCAAAATTGACGGTCCCCATAGATAAAAAAATGATAAGTGCGGCAATATTGCTTCCAAAATTCAATATTCTTGCATTCCCTGCAGCCTGGACAAAATCAAACCCAATGATCAATAATGAAAATAATAAAAAGGAACCTGTGCCTGGTCCAAGAAAACCATCATAAAAACCAATCGCAAATATTATGACTATCAAAAGAATCATTTTCTTCCTTGTCAGCCCTTTATACTTTGCATCTTTACCCCAATCCTTTTTTACCAACGTATAAATCGCGACAATGACCAGCAAGATCAAAATGAGGGGCTTCAGTATCTCTGCGGAAACGAAATGTACAATGTATGCTCCTAACGCCGCTCCAATCACGGTAATCGGAAACAGCTTGATGACGAATTTGAAATCCACTTTTCCAGCCCGAATGAATGAAATCGTACTCGTTAAAGATCCCATGGTACCCGCCAGCTTGTTAGTGGCAAGTGCCGCTGAAGGCGAAATCCCCGTGAACAATAATGCCGGAATGGAAATTAAACCGCCCCCGCCCACAACGGAATCGATGAATGCGGCAATAAAACCCGCAAGTACTAAAAATAGCAAAGTATAGAGATTGATATCCTCCATGTATTCCCCTTCTTTCAAAAGCACTATCTAAAATGCCATTACTCTTTTTCATATAACCCTTCCTCTGATATGACAATGAATCCATGCCGCCTAAGCAAAGCCGCGGTCACGCCATTCCCGACCTTCTTCTCCCCCTTGAATTCGCCATTATAAATCGGGGCACTCCCACAGGATGGACTATTTTCTTTTAAAACGACTAACGTCGCCCCTACTTCCTGGGCTTTCAATAACGTAAGATTGGCTCCCTTTATGTACAATTCCGTTACATCCCGGCCCGACTTCTCGATGATCTTCGCTTTTCCATCAAGGACATCCCCACCTTCACCGCCAACTATCTCAGCAGGCTCCCTCGGTGTCGAAAAACCGCCAAGCAACTCAGGACAAACCGCTATAGCCTTTTTCTCCCTCATTAATTCCATAATTCCATCATCCAGGCTATGTGTACCATTGTATCTTACCTCAAGACCCGCTAAACAAGCACTCACCAAAATCATCAAATCCCCCCGCCTCATGCGCTTTCCACCATTTTACCACTTAGGTTGGATTATTGGTGCAGAGGTCGAATTTGTTGATGCGTAGGTCGAATTATAAGCGTTTACGGTTGAATTGTTGGTGCGGGGGTCGAATTATGGGTGTGTACGGTCGAATTTGTTCATGCGTGGGTCGAATTTGTTGGTGCGGGGGGCGAATTATAGGCGGTTACGGTCGAATTGTTGGTGTACATCGCGAATCTTTCGCACATCTGGTCGAAATCTGCCACACAATACAAAAAAGCGCTTGCAGCGAAGACGATTCCCGGCAAGCGCTTGTCTATTTAGTTAGTAGAGTTCAGTGATAGTAGTTGGTACGTAATGATGGTCTTTTCACTGGTCCATTCAATTTTTTGGATAACGGCTGTTCCGCTTGAGTCAGATTGAATGGTTTTGCGGACATCGATTGGAATATCGATAGGGTATAATCTGTATCCAGCTTTCGACAGCCGAAAAATGTTTTCTTCTTCACGGGTTTCGTTCCCTTTTGTAACGATCATGGTATTTAGCTCCATAGGCATGCCCATGTGTATCTCCTCCTTGCCAATATACTTAGTATATACTTCATTCTATCATTATTCGGTTTTACTTTTCATCCAAGATGTTAAATCTTCGACTACTTTTCTGTTCACGGCCGGTGGGAAGTAATGTGTGAATTGAGGGAAATACCAGCTTTCGACCTCTTTGTCATGCATTTTCAACCTTTTTTCCAACCGGTACGCGTGTTCAATGGCGACATTATCATCTTTTTCACCATGAATGATCAATACGGGTACATTCAAATCTTCAATCGCAAACAATGGCGTACGGTATTCATATTGATCGGGGCATTTTTTAGGTGTACCGCCGATGACCCGCTTCATCATCCGACGCATATCGACACGTTCGACATATGTTAAAAACATATCCGACACTCCACCCCATGTAACGATCGACGCTGCATTCCTGCAGTATATCCCCGTCCAAAGCGCCATGATGCCACCACGGGAAAATCCAAGGATATGAATGTGATCCTTATTCACTCTGGGATGCTGTTCAAGAAGATTGAATCCTGATATCGCATCGAATCTATCTTCGCCTCCAAAATCCTCATCTCCCTCTCCGCCTTGATTCCCACGGTAAAAAGGGGCAAAAACGATGAAACCTTCTACGGCATACTGCACGATCCTAGCGGGCCTCACCTTGCCGACATTTTTAATACCGCCGCGTAAATATAAGAAGGCATCATGTATTTCGCCATCAACCGGTTCAGCCAGCAACCCCTTTACCTTCAGGCCTTGTGATATGTACGTAACTGAATAAAGATGGATTCGTGGATGCGGTGATGGAAACCGCCGTTTTGAAATAATCGTTCCGTTCTCCAATTTCCACTCTCCTTTCTCTTTAATCTTATTGTAAAACATCCGCTTGTTTTTATCCCCTGCGAGGCATTCACATTTTTTTCTTCCGTTCATACGATAATGTAGGCAAAATACCTATATATCAAGGAGGAAGGAATTTTGAAAAAATGGTGTAAAGCAGGTGTCGTATTTTTACTTCTGTGCATGCTGGTAATCCCGCTTGGAGCATGCGGCAACAAGGAACAGGAAACAACGAAGGTCAGGGTTGCCGAAGTAACCCGTTCCCTTTTCTATACACCTCAATATGTAGCTATTGAAAAAGGATTTTTTAAAGATGAGGGTCTCAGCATTGATTTGAAAACGACGGCAGGCGGCGACAAGACGATGACCACGCTTCTGTCCGATGGGGCGGATATTGCTCTCGTTGGCTCTGAAACATCGATTTACGTTCAGGCACAAGGTTCGAACGACCCCGTCATCAACTTCGCTCAATTAACACAGACGGATGGAACGTTTCTTGTTTCACGTGAAAAAATTGACAACTTCAATTGGGATATGCTGAAAAACTCTACATTCCTGGGCCAGCGAAAAGGCGGGATGCCGCAAATGGCCGGCGAGTTCGTATTGAAAAAACATAACATAGACCCGAAAAAAGATTTGAACCTCATCCAGAACATTGATTTTGCGAATGTCGCAACTGCCTTCGCTTCCGGAACCGGCGATTTTGTTCAACTGTTCGAACCAACGGCCAGTGTGTTTGAAAAAGAAGGAAAAGGCTATATCGTCGCTTCTTTCGGCACCGAGTCCGGGCATCTTCCCTATACAGTTTATATGGCTAAGGAAAGCTATTTGAAAGAAGACAAAGAGACTGTCGAAAAATTCACGAGGGCATTGAAGAAAGCACAGGATTGGGTTCAGGAAAATGATGCTGCCGAAATTGCCGAAGTCATTCAGCCGTACTTTGAGGATACGAATATCGAAACGATGGAAACAGTTATCAACCGCTACAAAGAACAAGGATCCTTTGCAACCGACCCCATCCTTGATGAAGAAGAATGGAACAATCTGCAAAACATCATGGATGAAGCAGGCGAGCTGCCTTCACGTATAAGCCATGAAGAGCTGGTCAATACCGATTTTGCTGAAGAAGTCACAAAATAGCTTAGCTAAAGGTAAGGAGGATGTCAGATGAGCTTTTTAAAAATCCAAGACATTCACCATACTTATTTTTCAAATCAGACGGCAGCGACCGCACTAGCGGACATTTCCCTCGACATTGAAAAAGGTGAATTCGTCTCTTTTCTAGGTCCGAGCGGCTGCGGAAAAACCACCCTGCTTTCCATCATCGCCGGGCTATTTCCACCCACTGCAGGAAAGATCCTGCTCGAAAACAAACCGCTGAAAGCCAACAGTGACCTATCAATCGGCTATATGCTGCAGCAGGATTATCTATTTCCATGGAAGACGATTGAAGAAAATATATTATTAGGATTGAAACTGATTAAAAAAGATGAAGGCCTTGAGAGAATAAAAACGCTGAAACTTTTAAGTGACGTTGGATTGGGAGGCACCGGAAAATTATATCCGCGCGAACTCTCGGGAGGAATGAGGCAAAGGGCTGCACTGGCACGGACACTGGCGGTCGACCCAAAAATCCTTTTGCTTGATGAACCGTTTTCGGCTCTTGATTACCAAACGAAGTTGAAGCTGGAAGACCTTGTTTTTGAAACCCTGAAATCCTTCGGAAAGACAGCTGTGCTCGTCACCCATGATATCGGTGAAGCCATTGCAATGAGTGACCGCATCTATCTGTTTTCCGCGAACCCGGGAAGTGTGCACAAAACCTTCAAGGTGCCCGATGAACTGCGGGAACTCACGCCTTTCCATGCACGCAACCATCCACAGTATCCGACCATATTCCAAACGATCTGGAAGGAGCTTGAGAGCCTTGAATATTGAACAGCTTCATAACCAATATAAAACCTCATTAAAAAAAGAAAACAGGCTCATTCGCTTTTATCAGATCCTGATTTTCATCGTTTTTTTCAGCAGTTGGGAACTTTTATCCAGAATGGAAGTGATCGATCCGCTCATCTTCAGCTCCCCAACTAAAGTGTGGCATCTTTTCATACAGAAATTGGGTGATGGAACACTGCTATCCCATTCCGGAGTGACCCTATTCGAGACCGTTCTCGGCTTTATCATAGGGACACTACTTGGAACGATCCTGGCATCCCTGCTATGGTGGTCGCCAAGATTATCCAAAACACTTGACCCCTATCTCGTCATTTTAAATGCCATGCCGAAAGTGGCACTCGGTCCCATCATCATCGTAGCATTCGGCCCTGGCTTTCCATCCATCATCTCGATGGGGGCGATCATCTCCATCATCATCACCACCATCGTCGTCTACACCGCATTTCGCGAAGTGGACCCGAACTACCTGAAGGTGCTCCAAACTTTTGGCGCCACGAGAACACAAGCTTTTCGGGAAGCCATATTACCCGCCTCCTTCCCAACGATCATCTCAACATTGAAAGTGAATGTCGGCCTCTCCTGGGTCGGCGTCATCGTAGGGGAATTCCTTGTTTCAGCCAAAGGACTCGGCTACCTAATCATTTATGGCTTTCAAGTCTTCAACTTCACCCTCGTAATGCTTGCCTTAATGATCATTGCCGTATTTGCCACAATCATGTATCAACTAGTCGAACTGCTCGAGAGAAAATTAATCAAAGACTAACCAAACTGCCGATAAACCTCGGCAGTTTTTCATTCATGCTAGAGGCGAAAAATGAATTTAGTTGAGTTTCGGCTGTTTACTCGTGAGTTTCGGCTGTTTACTCGTGAGTTTCGGCGATTTACTCGTGAATAAGGCTTTTACTCTTGAATTCATGCGGTTTACACGTATTCTCGGCGGTTTACTCGTGAATTTTGCCTTTTTACTCGTGAATTTCTGCTGTTTACTCGTGAGTTTAGGCCATTTACTCGTGAATTTCGGCCATTTACTCGTGAATTTTGCCTTTTTACTCGAGAATTTCGGCCATTTACTCGTGAGTACCGGCGATTCAATCGTTTCTCAGCAAAGTGCCCTCATCCAATCTTGATAAGCTCAACGGTACAATCTCATCTTTCATGATGAAGCTAAACTCCTCACCGAGTATATCCGGCAATGCTTCTAAAAAGACCGGGCCATCCGTTTCCAGGTAATTTTGTTTCTTTTCTACCCCACGCAATGCAGCATAGTATATCGATTTAACAAATGGCTTGACCGGATGATGTACCTTATATTGTCCCAAAAATTGCAGCTGGCCCACCAAGCCTCCTGTTTCTTCATACACTTCACGTATGGCTGTTTCTTCAATCGATTCCCCTGCTTCCCGTTTACCTCCAGGAAACTCCAATCCCCGTTCTCTGTGTTTGGTCAATACCCAACTGCCCTTATATCTGCAAAGTACAAAAACATGCCAAGACTCTCCAAATACAGGATTCTCGGAGAATTCAACCTTATATCCGTTCTTATCAAGAAAACGTTTCATTTTTCCCCTTCTCTCCGTATAAGAAATAATGCTATGCCCCATCATTCATTATATGGGTTTAAAAAAACACTATCCAGCAAGAATCCATCAAAAAAACGATGGACCCTCAATATTCGAGGCCATCGTCTGCTGGTTTTGCCTGTAAAATTCCCATGCTTTCTATATGCCGTCTTCCTTCTTCAGTACCCAGGGCATAAATCATCTCGTAAATTTTTTGGAGTGTTATATCCTGTTTATCATTTTCACGGTCAAAATGATATTGAAGGTATGGGACATGCGCCCGGTAAAAATTTTCTTCCCCTACTGAATAATTATAATCAAATAATTCACGTAATTTTATGATTTCATTATCTGTCGCCTCGATTTCGAAATTCCATGGAGAACTTTCCCTATCTTGTGTTATCTGCCCATTCGGAAGCCAAATGTAATATTTTTTCCTGTTTTCAGACACATCCATCCACCCTTTCCATATATCCTACGCTTATTTTTCACGTATTTCCCGACTTCATACAATGGAAAATTTTGTTTACAGAAGAACAAAGATGTTAAATAATAGATTAAAGTATCTTTCAAAGGGTAAAACATATAATAAGCCCAAGCATCCCTTAAGATTTTTATATGCACCCAGAGGTTTTTTTGATAACCTACATATAAAGAGATAACGGATTTCTAATAAATGTGAGGTGAGAGTTTTGAAGTTAATTGAAGAATTATACAATATGTACCGTGATAAGATGACTGGTGATGAAGAAGATATTGATATGCTTACTTTTGCGGTTCTGGAACAGCTTGACCGCAAGGAAATTTTCGAATTGCTTCAAGAGATGGATGATCAAGAACTGACCAATTTGATGGGCCTTTACATTATTGAAACGTTAAAAGGGAAGTTCGCTCAAAATAGTATGGACGACACGAAACCTACACATTTTCCGCCTAGGAATATTCATTAATACATACCTTCAGGTGTCCCTCTTTTGATGGATGCCTTTTTTATTGTTTTCCCCATAAAAAAAAGCCCTACCGAAGCAGGGCTTTTCCTAAATCTTAATGTCCTAAATACGCTCGCAGCATCCATGCATGTTTGTTTAAGCTTTTCTTCATGCCTGTCAGCATATCAGCCGTAACCGGATCTTCTTGTTCGGCAACTTCGATGATTTCCAGGAACTCTTCGGAAAGCTTCTCAAAATCACTGATGACGCTTTGAACCATATCTTCTGTATTTTCTTTACCTGTCGCTTCTTCGATCGTAGTTAATTCCATGTACTCTTTAAGGGTAGCAACTGGCTTTTCACCAATGGCCAATAGTCTTTCAGCCAATTCGTCATAGTTGGATGTCACTTCTTTGTATAATTCCTCCAATTTTTGGTGAAGTTCAAAGAAGTGCGGTCCATTCACGAACCAGTGGTAATTATGAATTTTCGTATAAAGAACACTGAAGTTTGCAATTTCCTTATTCACTAAAGTTCCTAATTTTTTCTGAGCCATAAATATCTACCTCCGTAAGTTGGTTATACCTTTATATTTCCCTCTATTCAAAAATTGAAACATTAACTGACTAGGTTCTTATGCTAAAATGAATCTAAATTGTGAACGTTAGGAGCTGTAAAGTATGATTACGGTTTTAGTTATCTCCATCATTGTGATTCTGATTGTATTGGCATTATCGGTCCTAACAATCGGAAAAGGTTATAGCTACAAGCATACAGTGGATCCCGTCGAACCTTTGCCCGAGGATGAGGGAAAAAAAGAAGAACCCGAAAAATGAAAAAAGTTCCTGTCACAAATAGACAGGAACTTTTTTTATTAACCAAAAACTTTATGAAGATCTTCTTTATCTTGTGCAAGCCAGAAATTCATCAATTTCTTAGCTCCTTCAAGATCATGCAATTTTGCTTGGCCGCATTGTTTTTCGTTTGCAGCAGGAATTTCGGTAATTGTAACGGCATCCTTGAATGTATCTTCAAGAACATCGATGATTTCCGTCACTGTCGGCTCGCCGCTTACCACAAGGTAATATCCTGTTTGACATCCCATTGGCGAAATGTCGATGATATCAAAGTGATCGTAGCGCTCGGAATGCTTACGGATATTGAATGCAAGCAAGTGTTCCAGGGTATGGATCGTATCCGGCTTCATCGCTTGTTTATTCGGCTGGCAAAAACGGATATCAAATTTATTAACAACACCGTCTGTTCCTACCTTATGGACACCGCAATGTCTAACATATGGGGCTTTAACAGCGTTATGATCTAATTCAAAGCTTTCAACTGAAGGCATTTAATTCACTCCTTAATTGTATGTCATCTCTATTTTACCTTGAATAACAATATATTTCATCCTTTAAAATTAATTCTCATTATATCAATCGGATTACCAATATGCTCATTCCTTTTTTACCCTTATTGGAAATTTAGAAAATATGCTATAATTGAGGATAGTCAAATTACTCGAAAAGAGCTGAAAGCATCGTGTTGAAAAAATTATTAATGGGAATCATCCGTTTTTACCAAGTTTCTATTTCTCCATTAAAACCGCCCACCTGCCGTTTTTACCCAACTTGTTCCCATTATGGTTTGGAAGCGATCAATCGTTTCGGACCTATAAAAGGAAGCTGGTTAGCACTCATCCGGATTCTTAAATGTCATCCGTTTCATCCAGGGGGCATTGACCTTGTTCCCGAAAAAAAAGAAAAAAGTGAGGACCAATAGAAAAAAACCTTGCTTTCTTTTGCAATCTTTTGTATCATACAGAAGTCAAATCGTAATCATTTCGTTTTTACCACATAAAATCCAAATCGTAATCAATACGAATTATAAAGGAGCATTTCATATGAAAATTCGAGCATTGCTCTCACTTTTCCTTGTTACTGCGGTATTTCTGTCAGCCTGCGGCAACTCAAAGGGAGAATCGAGTAAAGAAGAAACCAAGGATGCCTTGGATATATATACGACGGTTTACCCTTTACAATACTTCACGGAGGCCATTGGCGGGGAGTACGTGAATGTCGAGACCGTTTATCCTCCCGGAACGGATGAACACTCATTCGAACCCTCTCAAAAAGATATTGTGAAAATGGCTGAGTCAGACCTGTTTTTCTATATTGGCTATAATCTTGAAGGCTTTGTAACCAAAGCTGAACCAATTCTAAGCAAAGAAGGCGTCAGCACAATTGCGGTGGGCGAAACGGTTCATCTTGATGAAGAAGAGCATGGACACGAAGAGAAACATGCACATGAAGACGAACATGCACATGAAGAAGACGGTCATGACCATGGGGGCGTTAATCCGCATTTGTGGTTAGATCCCGTCTATTCCATTGACATGGCTAAAACCATCAAGGACGAATTAACGAAAAAAATGCCGGAACAGGAAGAATATTTCAACAGCCAATTCAATGAGCTTTCCGAAAAGCTTGAGGCACTTGATGAAAAATTCGAGACGACGATCGAGTCGGGCCGTACCAATAAAATCATCGTTTCCCATTCTGCATATGGGTATTGGGAGGAACGCTACGGATTGGAACAAATTGGCGTGACAGGACTTACGTCATCAAACGAACCTTCTCAAAAGGAACTGGGGAAAATCGTAACCATGGCTGAAGAAGAAGACTTGAACTACGTCATCTTTGAACAGAATATCAGTTCTAAACTAACCGAAATCATCCAAAAGGAAATGGGAGCGAAATCACTTGAGCTCCATAACCTTTCAGTGTTGACGGATAAAGATATCGAAGCCGGCGAAGATTACTTCAGTTTAATGGAAAAGAACATCAAGACACTGCAAACTGCATTGCAATAGACGAGAAAGAAGCGGATCCCTATTGGATCCGCTTCTTTTTTGTACCTCGGTACTATAAAGAGTTCTTTTTCGTTTTGTCAGCTTTCAGCAAAAATACCTGCCCTTATTTGAGTTGGAGTTTCGGTTCTAGACAAAGCAAATTGATTGCCGATAGCCAATTTATGGAATAATTAAATTTAAGCTTAGAGAGGGAAAAATATGAAAAAGATCATAAATGGAAGTTTAACGTTTCTACTCCTATCGATGCTAATTGCTTGCACGGATGAAAAAGATGATTATGCTATAATTCATCCGAATCTTTTGCCTAGTGAGGGTCATAAGTATTCGCTCCAAGCCGTTGGTAAAGAAATTACATTTGATTTAGAGAGTAATATCACCAATGTGGGCCCAATTACAAATTGTAGCATCTTACAAGTCATTGAATGAGCAATATCCAAAACTTGAATTAAAGAAAGAACCTGCATTCACCGTGTTTGATGAAAATGGTTTGGTTTTAAAAACATATGATTATGAAGAGATGATTGATTTTTTACAAAATCCAGACAAGTAATTCTATCGGGAACGATAAAGAAGAAGGGAACCCCTTTCAATGGGATTCCCTTACGTTAGTTATTCCTTTAAATGTTTCTCACGAATCTTTTCCATTTTCGTCATCAATTCGGTTCCAATCGTTGGTTCGAAATCCGGATAAATGACAGTCATCTCATCCATCCATTCTTTCTTTTCTTCATCTGACAGTGTATAGATGTCGATATTCGATTTTTGCTGGATTTCCCGAAGCTGTTCCTGATTTAATTCATTTGATTTGATCCATAGCCATTTCGTTGTATCATCCATCGCCCTTTGGATTTGCTGCTGAATATCCAAAGGGAGTTTGTTCCAAAACTGTTTGTTTATCATGACTACATACCCTAAATAGCCATGATCACTGATCGTTAAATATTTTTGCACCTCATATAATTTCTTGGAATAGATATTCGAAATCGTATTTTCCTGGCTGTCCGTTTCATTGATTTCAAGGCTTTTAAACGTTTCATTAAACTCCAGCTCAGAAGTTGTCGCCCCAAAATGCTTGAATTGGCTTTCCAATACTGCACTTGGCATGATTCTAAAATTCTTTCCGGCAAAATCACTTGGATGCCGTATCGGTTTATTGCTTGTCATCTGTTTATAGTTATTCGACCAAAATGCAAGTCCCTCGATATCGATGGTATTCAGCTGCTTTAGCAGCTCTTCCCCCACTTCCCCATTCAACGCTTCCTGCAAGGCAGCGTCCGTTGGAAAGACGTAAGGGAGGTCCAATAGCATCCATTTCTTTGATATGCTCGTAATTTTAGATGTAGTCGGTGCAATCATCTGCACCTTGTTTTCTTGTAATGCTTCGATTTCTTCATGATCACTATATAATGACTGATTAGGATAAACTTCAATTTTGACACGATGACCTGTATATTCATCGACCAGTTTGGCAAATCGGTTCGCCGCTAGCCCTTTAGGTGTATTTTCGGCAACGACATGACTGAACTTAATCACGATTTGATCCTTCATCCCGACCTGCTCCTCATCCTTCGGCAAATTGAAACCGAAGCTTGTAAAGAACGATTGAAACGATATATACACGGCTATCAACAGCCCCAAACCAATTAATAAGAAGTACCCCCATAATGCACGCATACCGACAACTCCTCACCGCTCACTTCACATTATCACTATTCTATCACAGCTTTTTCCTGTCGTAATACAATGCGCGAAAAATAGCGAAAAGTGATAGAAATTCTGTTACTATAAAGTATAGAAGTAATGGAGGAAAAACAATGGATAAATCCTTTCATATGCCCATTCAAATTAAAATCACCCTGCTATCATTTGTAATCGTCGCGTTTTCGATACTAATAGGCGGGATTTTTATATTCGGAAATATCGTTTCGGTCAGGGAGGATGAAATCGGCAAACGATCCATGATCACTGCCCATACCATCGCCGAACTCCCTGAAGTACAAAAATTGGTCCGTGAGCCTGAAGGATGGACGCAGCTTAATCCGATTATTGAAAACTTAAGGAAAATCCATCAAGCGGATTATATAGTTGTACTCAACAATCAGCATATACGCTATTCCCACCCGGTGTTCAGTCAATTGGGGACCCCATCTAGCAGCAGCGACGAAAGCGCTGCGTTCGCTGAACACGAATACCTTTCAAAGGCTGCTGGTGAACTTGGCATTTCTGTCCGCGCCTTTGTCCCGATCCTTGATAGAGATAGAGAGCAAATCGGCGTCGTACTGGTTGGGAATATCTTGCCTACGATACCGGAATTAATCAAGGACTTGAAAGGCGAAATCGCGATTATCCTGGTCCTTACACTTCTATTCGGTGTATGCGGCTCATGGCTCATGGCAAGAAGGATAAAAAAAGAGACCTTCCAACTTGAACCCCATGAAATTTCACGGATGTTAGTTGAAAGGACAGCCGCTTTCAATGCCATGCATGAAGGGGTGATCGCCATAGATAATAATCAGACAATCACGATTTTCAATGAAAAGGCTAAGCAAATATTCAATATTAACGGTGCGGTCATTGGCAAGAATATCAATGATATTATACATGATACCCGTCTCCCGGAAGTGCTTGACCGGACATCTCCCATCTTCAATCAGGAAATCTCCGTTCAAAACAGGAATATTGTAAGCAACCGGGTACCAATAAAGATTGCGGATAAAACGATTGGTGCCGTGGCCATATTCCAGGATCGCACCGATGTGACGAAGCTAGCTGAAGAGTTGACTAGTGTCAAAGCATTCGTTGAAGCCCTGCGAGTTCAAAACCATGAACATATGAACAAACTTCATACGATAGCAGGATTGATCCAGCTAGGCAATCTTGACGAAGCGCTGCATTACATTTTTCAGATTACGGAAGAACAAGAGGAATTGACCAGGTTTTTAACGAAGCACATTCACGATGATAATTTAGTGGGGCTGATATTAAGTAAGATCTCCTTGGGTAGGGAACTCGGAATCGAGCTCATCATGGACAAGCACACGAAATTGGACCGCTTCCCCGCTGATTTGGATCATCACGATTTTGTTTTGATAATCGGAAACCTGATCGAAAACTCATTCGCAGCGCTAAAGCATTGTTCAGAGGAAACAAAACAGGTTTATCTATCCATCTACCAGGATGACCGTCATTGTCAAATCGTGCTTGAGGATAATGGACCCGGCATTCCAGAGGACATTCATAAAGATATATTCGAGTATGGTTTTACAACAAAGGGTGCGGAAGGATCAGGAATTGGTCTTTATCTAATAGACCAAATTGTAAAAAAAGCGAACGGCGAAATGAAATTCACGACACGCCCTGACGAAGGAACAAGCTTTTTTCTTTCTTTTCCGATGCACGATATAGAGGAGAACCAAAATGACTAACGAAATTCGTGTACTTTTAATTGAAGACGACCCAATGGTCCAAGAGGTCAACAAACAGTTCATCGAGCGCCTGCCTGCCTTTAAAGTCGTTGATACAGCTTCAAATGGGCTTGAAGGGCTGGAAAAAA
Source organism: Peribacillus phoenicis (assembly GCF_047238085.1). Lineage (NCBI taxonomy): Bacteria > Bacillati > Bacillota > Bacilli > Caryophanales > Bacillaceae > Peribacillus > Peribacillus phoenicis. Next base: position 4,529,752 of record NZ_JBDFMF010000001.1, read on the forward strand.
TCAAGCAGTCTAAACCCGACCTTGTCATTTTGGACATCTTCATGCCATCTTTAAACGGGGTTGATACGCTTTATCAAATCAGAAAAGAGCAAATGGATGTGGATGTCATCATCATTTCAGCGGCAAATGATCAGAAAACGATTCGAAAAATGATACAGAACGGGGCTTTTGACTATTTAATCAAGCCATTTAAATTCGATAGGCTAAAACATACTCTGGAGCAATACTTTGCTTTTCGGATGGAGGTTGAACCTGACCATCAAATTTCTCAAAATCAGCTCGACCGAATCCTCTTTCAAAATAAAACACAATCTGAAGCGAGTCCGAAATATGATGTTCCGAAAGGATTGAATGGCGCGACTCTTGAGCAAGTGACGAAGTTCATTAAGACCCAGCCTGGTTCACTATCTGCAGAAGAAGTGGCTGATGGGATTGGAATCGCCAGAGTTACAGCAAGGCGCTATCTTGAATACTTGCATGGCGAAGAAGTCCTTCAGCTTGACGTACAATATGGCAGCATAGGCCGTCCAGTCAATAGATACCGGCTTAAAAAACCATAAAACGCATGGGGACCGGCTCGAAACGGTTCCCTTTTACTTTCATCTTTACGCACCTGTCTTCCGGTCATATAGGCCCCACTTTTTCTTCAAAAGAAACAGCTCACACTCTTCCAATGCCGTCACTTCTTTAATGACATAGTCCGGCATGCCCCTTCTTAGTAGAATCTCCGCAATAAGGTACGGTTTTTTCTTCATACACTCTCCCCTCCCTTTCCCTTGGTTGCCATTCTTTTAAATTCATTATACAAAATAATCCAATAAAGAAAAAATAGACAAAGCCCCATTTTCCGAAAAAAAATTATGATCTATCCTGTCAATCTGGACAATTAAAAAAAGTTCCTGGTTGATTTCAGTCACTCGTTCCCTTTCCGCCGACAGTCTGCCAAGCCTCATCAAAGCAAGTATCTAGCGTAATCTTGGCTAGCGAGTTATTCGGCAGAAGGTCGCAAATTTCTTCAATTTAATATGAGTTTTAACAGAAAAAACAATGAACTGATTTGTTAGTATCCTATTAAAATCATTTTCCAAAAGGGTGGGGTTTCCGTCCAATAAAGTACTAATTGGGTGAGTTACATAGCCCGTGGGAGTAAAAGGAGATAGGATTAATATTTGATCAAAAGAGGTGGGCCGTGCACCTCCTTTGATGTTTCACTTGTACAGTTTACTATATGTAGTCAATTCCTTTAGCCGCTTTTCATTGATGGCAAAACCGATTCCAGCTTTATCGGGAACTTGGATCATGCCATTTTCGACAAGTACTTCAGGATATATTATATCTTCATCCCAATAACGGGATGAAGATGATATATCCCCGGGAATCGTGAATCCTTTTAATGTGGCAAGTGCAATATTATGTGCACGTGAAATGCCAAATTCAATCATACCGCCGCACCAAACTGGCACATCATTTCCCAGGCATAGATCATGGATTCTTACAGCTTCCATCCAGCCGCCGACTTTAGCCATCTTAATGTTGATGACCCCACAGCTCTGGAGCGACAGTGCACTTTTGGCATCATGAAATGAATTTATGCTTTCATCAAGGCAAATGGGTGTCTGCAGCTGTTTCTGCAAAAATGAATGTTCCACAATGTCGTCATGCCCCAGCGGCTGCTCAATCATCATCAGCTTAAACACATCAAGCTTCTGAAGGTGTGTGATGTCATCGAGAGTGTACGCTGAATTGGCATCTGCAATGAGCGGGATATCGGGATAGGCCCGACGGATTTCTGCTAAAAACTCCAGATCATTTTGAGGATTTATTTTTATTTTATATCGCTGATAACCGGATCCGGAAAAATCCTCGATCTGGCGCATCGCATCTTCTATATCATTCGATGCAATGACTACGCCAGCGGCCACTTCACTTCGTTCGCCGCCAAACAGCCGTCCAAGGTAGACTCCTTTCTGCTTCGCATATAAATCGAGGATTGCCTGCTCTAAAGCCGACTTCGCCATTGCATTCCGCTTGATTCCGCTCCATAAGTTCGGCAGCTCATCAGGATGCTTGATCTGACTGGCCAATGTTAGCGGGATTAAGAAGTCCTCCAACATATGAAAGCATGTTTTGGTCGTTTCCTCGGTATACCAAGGACTTGCAAAAGGCACAGCTTCCCCGTATCCAATCAATCCATCCTTATCCATGGCTTCGACAATTATCACTTCCCGATCGCTTACCGTTTCGAGATGCGTCTTGAATGGCCGTTTTAAAGGGGCCTTAATGTGCTTTAGGGAAATGGAGGATAACTTCATTGCCATTCCCCCATCTCCTTCTTCAGTTTCCGTCTCAGAAGCTTGCTAGCGCCATTACGGGGAAGCTCATTACAAAAAATCACGTTCCGGGGAATCTTATAGGATGCTAAATATCCCCTGCAATATTCCAGCAGTTCGCTCTCATCAAGCTCTGCACCTTGATGCAAGACAACAAAAGCAAGCGGGACCTGTCCCCACTTTTCATCGTCAGTCCCCGTCACTCCCGCTTCGAAAACATCAGGATGCATACTGAGGACGTTTTCAATCTCGGCCGGATAGACATTTTCACCGCCGGAGATGATTAAATCCGAACGTCGGTCAAGCACATATAAAAAGCCTTCCTCGTCAAGATAACCAAGATCCCCGGTATAAAGCCATCCATCGGTAATCGCTTGCTGTGTAGCGTCCATCCGATTAAAATAACCTTTCGTGACATTCGGACCTGAAACCACGATTTCACCCACTGCACCCGGTTCACACATCGTGCCTTCTTTCTCTATCCGTAACTGCGAAGGAAACAAAGGCTTTCCCGCAGAGCCGATTTTTGTCATGCTATATTCCGGTGCCAGTGTCACAATCTGTGAAGATGTTTCTGTCATCCCATATGTTTGATAAACGGGAATCCCTTTCTCCTTACATACCTCAAGCAAATGGACGGGTGCAGGGCCGCCGCCCAACAGGAAACAGCGGAAAGATTTTGGATAGCTTGTTCCCTTCATATCCTGCACCATCCTATTCAGCATCGCCGTCACGACCGAAATGATCGTCACGCCATTTTCCTGGATGCTCCGGTTTGCTTCCCGTTCATCGAAACGTTCAGCCAAAACGACTTTCATGCCATAAATCACATTTTTCATCAAGATGGATAAACCGCTAATATGAAAGATCGGAACCGCACAATACCAAGAATCCTCCTCATGCAATCCAAGGTTCAGAACTGACCCTACTGCACTCCACCAATGGTTGCCGAATGTTTGGATCACACCCTTTGGATTTCCTGTCGTACCTGATGTATACATGATCGTTGCGGTATCCTCAAGGTAAAACTCTTGAAGTATCTCCGCCGTGGCTTCATCCGGCAATTCTTCCATTAAATTAAGGTTCAATTCCGGGAGAATCTCACCAATATTAGAAAGTTTGTCGGAGAAGGCACCTTCTGAAACCAAATAGGTAGTCCCACTATCCTCGATCTGCCAGGACAGCTCTTTTGCCGTTAACTTATTATTCAGCATCACAATCTTCACACCGAGATAAAAAAGTGCATGGATAACTACAACACCATCAATATGGTTACGGAGCAAAACCGCGCATGAATCACCGGAGCCCAGACCAATGCTTGCCAGCTTACCAGCCATCTTCTCCGATAATGTATGCAGTTCAAGAAAGCTATACGTATGACCTTCAAACTCGATTGCCGGGCGCCCCGGTGAAAGATGCGCCCGATTTTTCAGCCAGTTCGGCAACTTTTCTTCTGCCATTGCTGCTTACCCTCTTCCATTTTGATATAGAAAACAGCCCGGCGTTTTTCCGCCAAGCTGTCAGTCTCATCGATTCACGCGTTTCATTAAGGGAAACGAGGGAATTGCCCAAAGTCCGGAGTGCGCTTTTCTTTGAATGCGTCGCGGCCTTCTTTTGCTTCTTCTGTTGTATAGTATAAAAGTGTAGCGTCACCAGCCAATTGTTGAAGACCTGCAAGGCCATCCGTATCAGCGTTCATTGCCGCTTTCAAGAAACGAAGTGCAGTAGGGCTCTTCTCAAGCATCTCTTCACACCATTTAACCGTTTCCGCTTCTAATTGGTCTAATGGTACGACTGTGTTGACCAATCCCATATCCAATGCTTCCTGTGCATTGTATTGACGGCATAGGTACCAGATTTCACGCGCCTTTTTATGACCCACGATACGTGCAAGGTAGCCAGAACCATAACCAGCATCAAAGCTTCCTACATTCGGTCCAGTTTGTCCGAAAATTGCATTGTCAGCAGCAATCGTCAAGTCACATACCACGTTCAAGACATTACCGCCGCCAATTGCATATCCTGCAACCATGGCTACGACCGGTTTTGGAATTACGCGAATCAAACGTTGCAGATCAAGAACATTTAGACGCGGAATGTTATCTTCACCCACATATCCGCCATTTCCGCGTACTTTTTGGTCTCCGCCTGAACAGAATGCTTTGCCGCCTACACCTGTTAAAATAATGACACCAATGCTGGAATCATCACGCGCTCTTGCGAATGCATCAATCATTTCAGCAGTCGTTTTTGGCGTGAATGCATTATGTACATGTGGTCGATTGATGGACACTTTCGCAATCCCGTTATATTTTTCATACAAAATTTCATCATACTCACGTATTGTTTCCCATTGAATCGTCATCTTAATTCCTCCTTTTATTTCGCTTTAAAAACTCACTTATTATTTTACCAAACTTTTCTCCAACTTCCACATGAATCGCATGTCCCGCATCATTTATTATTTTCCATTCGGCCCGCTTCAGCTTTTTTTTCATCGAGTCCGCAATTCGACAAAACTTCCGGTCAAGCTCACCGGTAACAAGGAGCACAGGGAAATCAAGGGTTTGCAGTTGTTCCCAGTATGAAGCCTGATTGCCGGTCCCCATACCAAGCAGGCTATTGGAAAGGCCGGTAGGGTCATTTGCCAACCGCTGCTCCCGAATGGCCGACCTGGTTTTGGCCGACAACCGTTTTTGACTTTCAAACAGCGGGATGTTTTCCCATTGAAGTACAAACGCTTCCATGCCATTTTCAAGTATCCTTTCGGCAAGCTTCCGATCATTTTCCCTACGGATTTCCCGTTCCCCTTCTGTTAAAAGGCCCGGTGAAGCGCTCTCCAATATCAATGTATCAACATACTCAGGAAACAAACAGGCAAATCCCAATCCGAGTCTTCCGCCCATCGAGTATCCAAGGATATGGGCTTTCGGGAAATGTAACACATCCAAAATATACTTGATATCCTCAGCGACACGCTCCATCTCATACCTTCGATGATCGGCTGGTGATGCAGACATGCCATGACCGATGATATCAACCATGATCAGCGTATACCTGTCACTCAGTAGCGGAATGAGGAATTTCCATGTATCCCGATTTCCCGTAAATCCATGTAAAAGTACAAGAGGATCTCCATTTCCCGTTATTTCAACAGCATAATTGACATCCTTACTGACAATATTCATGATATTTCCTTGTCTAACACCATTTTTATTTCCTGGGAAACAAAGCTCCACAAATTTCGATGCTTTTGTAGATTGGACTCTCTTTCTGTCGGAACTTCAATGATTTTGAGTCCTTGGATTTCGAATGACTCTGTAAATACATTCTCTAACTCATCCCAATTTTGGACCTTGTTGTATTTACCGCCATAAAGCTCGGCAGTATGGGAAAAATCAAGCCCATGAGGCGTGCCGAATAGCGTTTCGAAATGTTCCCTCTCATTCGCCTGCGGCAAGAAGGAGAAAATGCCGCCGCCATCATTATTAACCAGCAATATCGTGATATTTTGTTTTTGAAGTTTTGCCGCAAGCAAGCCATTCATATCATGGAAAAAGCTTAAATCCCCGATTGCCAGCACTGTATTTTTTGATACCGTGCTTACGCCAAGCGCAGTGGAAACGACACCATCGATACCATTCGCCCCACGATTTGCAATGGTTTTGATTCCTTTTCCATTATTCAAAAAGAAAGTATCCAAATCGCGTATGGGCATACTATTCCCGACAAATAACGTCGATTCCAACGGCATCATATCAGCAAGCAGGGCGAAAAGCTTGCCTTCGCTTAACTCCGCTTCATCCCTGACGGAGGCTAAGGCCTCCTTCGTCGCTCCGTTGACGGTTTGCCATAACCGAAGCCATTCATCATCAGGAGAGGGAGTAATGCTTTCAGAAATTCGCAAACAAAAATCTTTCTCTTCGCTGTAAATCATATTCGTCGCCAATCCGGCTGGTTCGCGCCAGCCTGCTCCGCCATCGACGACCAAAGTGATTGCCTGTTTTTGTTTTTTCATGAATAACAATAACGGTTTAGAAACAGGCATTGCCCCGAATCGCAAGATCACTTCCGGCCTGAAAGCCGCTTTTGCCGTTTCATCGCGTAGAAACGTATCATAAGAATCAATAATTACGGCTTTGTCATGACTTCCGCTCCTTAACTGTGAAAGGGGATCAGCCAGTACCGGAAAAGCAAGTTTTTCCGCTAATGCGACGATGGCTTCCTTCATCTCTGGATGAGGTAATTCGCCACATACAATCATACCTTGCTTAGCTTGTGACAATGTAGTTGCAACCGCTTCTATTTGTGATGATGACAGTGACAGTTCTCCACTTTCAATCAACACTGCAGGCTTCATTTTATTTTGCCTGCACTCCTTTGCTTGCTCCAAATCAGGAATCAATGGTTCGCGAAGTGGGAAATTCAAATGCACAGGCCCTGCAGGTTCAGCTGCAGCTGTTGCCACTGCCCTTGCACCGACCGTTCTGGCATACCGCATCATCCCATCCGTGCTTTCAGGAAGTGCCATTTCGACAAACCATTTTACATGTCTCCCGTAAAGGTGTATCTGATCGATCGCCTGCGGGGCTCCGACATCACGCAATTCATGCGGGCGGTCAGCGGTAAGTACAATAAGCGGCACTCTTGAATAGAAAGCCTCAATGACGGCTGGGTAATAGTTTGCAGCGGCTGTACCTGACGTACAAAGAAGTCCGACTGGTTCTTTTAGGGCCTTAGCCAAACCAAGGGCAAAAAAAGCAGCCGAACGCTCATCCACATTAATATGAATTTCAATATCAGGATGTTCCACCAGCAACAAAGCCAGGGGTGTGGATCGTGAACCAGGGCTCACCACCACATGCTTCACCTTATTTTGTGCCAGCTCATCGACGAATGAAGCAGCATAAGCTGTCAATGCATCTCGGTCATTCATTAAGATTTCCTCCTAAAGCACTTAACATCGGATTGAATTTAATCCCCGTTTCCCGGTATTCACTTTCGGGAGTCGAATCTTCCACTACTCCGCAACCGGCAAAGAGCGATGCCTCATTATTCTGTATTAGTGCAGAACGTATCCCAACAGCGAATTCCCCGTTTCCATACGTATCCACCCAGCCTAAGGGACCTGCATAAAAGCCACGTTCCAGACCTTCCATTTCCCGAATTCGGACAACGGCCTTTTCTTTGGGAAGTCCTCCCATAGCAGGTGTTGGGTGGAGATTCTCGACAAATTCAAAAATCGTGACACCTTCCTTTGATATACCCCGGACCGGTGTGTACAAATGCTGGATATGACGGTTTTTCATAAGTGTCGGTCCGGCCGGGACCACCACCTTTTCGCATACTGAATCAAAGGCATTGGATATCATCGAAACGACATATTGATGTTCTTGTAAATTCTTTTCGTCATGAAGCAATTCTTCACCAAGACAAACATCTTCCTGCTCATCTTTCCCTCGTCCCATCGATCCAGCAAGACAGGTAGAAAAAACTTCATTTCCCTGTTTCTTAATCAAACGTTCAGGGGTGGCACCGACAAAACAGTCACCACCAGCCTCCAAACTGAAAATATAACTCAACGGCTGCTCAGCAATCAATTGTTCAAGCACTTTCCCTGAATCGATGGAACGTTCAAAACCAAGTCGAAGCTCCCTTGCCAAAACGATTTTGTCGAGATCTGTCGTCTTGATTTCCTGAACAGCCTCTGCGACCGTCCGCTTCCATTCCTCAGGTTCGACTTCCCTCTGCATAACCAGGGAATTTGCACCCAATCCATTACCATCCAAGCTTTCGAAAAGGAAAGCTTCCCGTTCATTTATCATATCTATGAAGAGTTTTTCTGAATCATCAGGCGAACAAAGTAAGTTTGTCGTTAAGTAAGCTTGTTTCCCCACTATTGACAGCATGAAGGCAGGTATATAAAAAAGGTTGTCCCCGAACTGATTCCAAAGGAGCGTACTGTCAGTTTCATAATCAAAAGAAAAGCCCCCAAACAGTAAAGGACCTGTCGCTTCTACATCGGTCACTCCTGTTTTGACAGCATTATTCTGCAGTTTGATCCAGCTCTTTTCGACTTCTCTATAACGTTCGGCATTCGATGCCGCTTTGAGTTTCTTAACATTGCCTAAACCGGTGATGGTTATTTCCTTTGCAGGGTCCTCCCAGAAAAAGCGTTCACCCGCGTACCGTTCTCTTCCAGCTTGATAAAATGAAAGGGGGTTGTTGCATTTAATCTTCTTAATATGACTGAATAGAACTTGATCATTCAAGTCCTTCGCCTTTTGTATAGCTGAAGCCAGTCCCCGAAACTGTTCAGTTTCCTCTGAGATAGCCAAAAAAATCCCCCCAAATGTACATTTTAAAAGCTTTTTAACCTATTTAAAGATACACCTCACTTGAACCCCATGTCAATAAAACGCCCCTTTACCGAACGATTCTTTCCTGCTTTTTTCCTTATTATATGAATCTTAGCGAATGTAGAGAAATACCCTGGATTTTGGAAATGGATCATCCAGGAATTCCAATTATCGCCCTTACCCACTTTTCCTGCATTTATTAGGATAACCTTTTGTGCAACATTTCAATATTTGTTATAATTTCGAGAGAACCAATAATGATTTTGAGGAGAGAAATAATGCAAACAGAATACGATGGACTTCCCCTTAAACGGACCTGGAAGATTTGGTGGGAGTTAATACGTCCACATACACTAACCGCAGCTTTTGTCCCAGTCTTACTTGGAACTGTGATTGCACTTTTGGAAGATGGAGTGAATTGGTTACTCTTCGCTGCCATGATGATTGCCAGTATCCTGATTCAAGCTGCAACCAATTTATTCAATGAATACTACGATTTCAAGAGAGGCTTGGATACGGAGGAATCCGTAGGCATCGGCGGCGGGATCGTCCGTCATGGGATGACCCCCAAACTAATCATGAGCTTGGCCCTATGCATGTATGCCATCGCCTTGATAATTGGAATCTATATCTGTGCCGCATCATCTTGGTGGCTTGCTGCAGTAGGACTGGTTTGCATGCTTGTCGGCTATCTTTATACAGGCGGTCCCCTGCCCATTTCATATACACCATTCGGGGAACTTTTTTCTGGATTGTTCATGGGCTTTTTGATAATCTTGATCGCCTTTTTCATTCAAACCGGTGATGTTTCTTCAACAGCCATCTTAATTGCCATTCCAAGTGGGATTTTGGTTGGGCTGATCAACTTATCCAATAACCTACGTGACCATGATGGAGATAAGGCTCATGGGCGCAAAACGATGCCTGTAGTGATGGGCAGGAAAAACGCCCTGACATTCATGGCAATAATGTTCGCCTTCTCTTATCTATGGCTTGTTGGGCTAGTCCTTACCGGAAGCGTAACGGCGTGGATTCTCCTTGCCTTCCTTAGCATACCGAAGGCCATGGCCGCAATCAAAGGCTTCGTAGGCAAAACACAGCCGATCACGATGGTCCCGGCAATGAAAGCCACGGCCCAAACGAACACCTTCTTTGGCTTACTCATGGCCATTGGATTATTCATCAGCTATCTTATATAATCTCCGAGGACTGAGCTCATCCGCTCAGTCCTTTTTTCTATGTTCCGATGCATATTGTTTTCCTATACTCCAATTCGGGTAATAGATAATACAACCATCTTACCAATATAAAATGAGATTTGGACTTTAGAAGGAGTGAATAGGATATGGCAACGAAACATCAAACGCAAAAATTAAAAAAGGAACTGCTTCAAGAAAGAAATGAATTAAGTAGTAGAATTCAAAATGATGAACAATCCGTTCTGGATAAAAGCCAGACGGAATCCGTAGGGGAATTATCATCTTATGATAATCATCCTGCTGACCTAGGAACCGAATTATTCGAGATGGAACGGAATCAAGCACTCGATGAGCATGCACAATCAGAAATGGAGAAAATCGAGGAAGCATTAAAAGCAATGGAAGAAGGTTCGTATGGCCAGTGTAAAACCTGCAATAGGGAAATCCCCATCGAGAGGCTTGAAGCGATCCCAAGCACCCTCTACTGTGTCGAGCATGCCCCGGAAGGTCCTAATACACAAGAGCGACCAGTGGAAGAGGATATATTGATTCCATCCAAGGGTGATCATTTTGAAAACCGTCATGGAAATGAAATAGTGGATAAAGAGGATAGCTTTGGTGAAGTCGCCAAATTCGGTACATCCGAAACGCCATCTGATTACACCGGCGATCATGACAATTATAATGACCTTTATAAAACCGAAGATGAAACGGATGGATTTCCAGAAGACTATGAAGGATTTGCAGCAAATGATATCGAAGGTAAAAATAGGGTGGATATACCGAACAAAAAGCAAAAGGAATATGAAGATACATTAGAAGAAGAAAATATCGATTCCCTGCTTGGGGACATCCCTTATAAACAAAAAGATAGTTATGTCAATGAAAAGAAATGAAAAAAAGAAGCATACATGAATGTATGCTTCCTTTTTTGTTATGACCCGTACGGGATTCGAACCCGTGTTACCGCCGTGAAAGGGCGGTGTCTTAACCGCTTGACCAACGGGCCAAATGGCGGAGAAGGAGGGATTTGAACCCTCGCGCCGCTCGCGCGACCTACACCCTTAGCAGGGGCGCCTCTTCAGCCTCTTGAGTACTTCCCCATGGCTCCGCAGGTAGGACTCGAACCTACGACCGTTCGGTTAACAGCCGAATGCTCTACCACTGAGCTACTGCGGAACAATATGAATATGGTGGGCCTAAATGGACTCGAACCATCGACCTCACGCTTATCAGGCGTGCGCTCTAACCAGCTGAGCTATAGGCCCATATTTGGAGCGGGTGAAGGGAATCGAACCCTCATCATCAGCTTGGAAGGCTGAGGTTTTACCACTAAACTACACCCGCGAAATGGGGCGACTGATGGGAATCGAACCCACGAATGCCTGAACCACAATCAGGTGCGTTAACCACTTCGCCACAACCGCCGTAATATGAAAGATATGGTGGCTCAGGACGGAATCGAACCGCCGACACAAGGATTTTCAGTCCTTTGCTCTACCGACTGAGCTACTGAGCCCCATTTGTATTAAATTTAAAAAATGGCGGTCCCGACGGGAATCGAACCCGCGATCTCCTGCGTGACAGGCAGGCATGTTAACCGCTACACCACGGGACCTAATAATTGCGGGGACAGGATTTGAACCTGCGACCTTCGGGTTATGAGCCCGACGAGCTACCGGACTGCTCCACCCCGCGACGGTAATAATGAAACGATTTGCATCAAGTTTTCGTGTATATCGTTTTTTCGCTTCCTCTATGTAAGGTTGTTTAAAAACAACTTGCTGCTTTTTTAAAAAAATGGAGGAGGTAGAGGGATTCGAACCCCCGCGGGATTTGACTCCCCTGTCGGTTTTCAAGACCGATCCCTTCAGCCGAACTTGGGTATACCTCCACGGCATTAAAAAATGAATATGGTGGACCTTGTAGGACTCGAACCTACGACCGGACGGTTATGAGCCGTCTGCTCTAACCAGCTGAGCTAAAGGTCCTTATATTTATTGGTAGCGGCGGAGGGGATCGAACCCCCGACCTCACGGGTATGAACCGTACGCTCTAGCCAGCTGAGCTACACCGCCAATATAATATAAGTATCTGATTGAAAAATGGTGGAGCCTAGCGGGATCGAACCGCTGACCTCCTGCGTGCAAGGCAGGCGCTCTCCCAGCTGAGCTAAGGCCCCATTCATTAAAAATCACGTGGTCGGGAAGACAGGATTCGAACCTGCGACCCCTTGGTCCCAAACCAAGTGCTCTACCAAGCTGAGCTACTTCCCGCAATAAACATGGTGCGCCCGGCGGGAGTCGAACCTACAACCTTCTGATTCGTAGTCAGATGCTCTATCCAATTGAGCTACGGGCGCATATTAAGATGGTGCCGAGGACCGGAATCGAACCGGTACGGTAGTCACCTACCGCAGGATTTTAAGTCCTGTGCGTCTGCCAGTTCCGCCACCCCGGCACATACGAAAAGTGGAGCGGAAGACGGGATTCGAACCCGCGACCCCAACCTTGGCAAGGTTGTATTCTACCACTGAACTACTTCCGCATGTAAGATGCGGGTGAAGGGACTTGAACCCCCACGCCTTGCGGCGCCAGATCCTAAGTCTGGTGCGTCTGCCAATTCCGCCACACCCGCATATAAAATGGTGAGCCATGAAGGATTCGAACCTTCGACCCTCTGATTAAAAGTCAGATGCTCTACCAACTGAGCTAATGGCTCGTGCTTGTACTATCTTAAAATGGTGCCGGCAAGAGGACTTGAACCCCCAACCTACTGATTACAAGTCAGTTGCTCTACCAGTTGAGCTACACCGGCAGGTGTAAAATGGTGGAGGATGACGGGATCGAACCGCCGACCCTCTGCTTGTAAGGCAGATGCTCTCCCAGCTGAGCTAATCCTCCATATAAAACCTGCTTGGCGACGTCCTACTCTCACAGGGGGAAACCCCCAACTACCATCGGCGCTGAAGAGCTTAACTGCCGTGTTCGGAATGGGAACGGGTGTGACCTCTTCGCTATCGTCACCAAACAATGTTTACATTTTTTCAAGACATATATTATTATAACGTCTTTTTGAGAAAATGCAAGAAGAAATTTTCATTCCTTCAAAACTAGATAATAAGAAGGTATTTCATTTTTAAAAAGCGTTGGTTAAGTCCTCGATCTATTAGTATCAGTCAGCTCCACATGTCACCATGCTTCCACCTCTGACCTATCAACCTGATCATCTTTCAGGGATCTTACTAGCTTGCGCCATGGGAAATCTCATCTTGAGGGGGGCTTCATGCTTAGATGCTTTCAGCACTTATCCCGTCCGCACGTAGCTACCCAGCTATGCCTTTGGCAAGACAACTGGTACACCAGCGGTGCGTCCATCCCGGTCCTCTCGTACTAAGGACAGCTCCTCTCAAATTTCCTGCGCCCGCGACGGATAGGGACCGAACTGTCTCACGACGTTCTGAACCCAGCTCGCGTACCGCTTTAATGGGCGAACAGCCCAACCCTTGGGACCGACTACAGCCCCAGGATGCGATGAGCCGACATCGAGGTGCCAAACCTCCCCGTCGATGTGGACTCTTGGGGGAGATAAGCCTGTTATCCCCGGGGTAGCTTTTATCCGTTGAGCGATGGCCCTTCCATGCGGAACCACCGGATCACTAAGCCCGACTTTCGTCCCTGCTCGACTTGTAGGTCTCGCAGTCAAGCTCCCTTGTGCCTTTACACTCTACGAATGATTTCCAACCATTCTGAGGGAACCTTTGGGCGCCTCCGTTACTCTTTAGGAGGCGACCGCCCCAGTCAAACTGCCCACCTGACACTGTCTCCCACCCCGATAAGGGGCGCGGGTTAGAATTTCAATACAGCCAGGGTAGTATCCCACCAACGCCTCCACCGAAGCTGGCGCTCCGGCTTCTCAGGCTCCTACCTATCCTGTACAAGCTGTACCAAAATTCAATATCAGGCTGCAGTAAAGCTCCACGGGGTCTTTCCGTCCTGTCGCGGGTAACCTGCATCTTCACAGGTACTATAATTTCACCGAGTCTCTCGTTGAGACAGTGCCCAGATCGTTACACCTTTCGTGCGGGTCGGAACTTACCCGACAAGGAATTTCGCTACCTTAGGACCGTTATAGTTACGGCCGCCGTTTACTGGGGCTTCGGTTCAAAGCTTCGCTTGCGCTAACCTCTCCCCTTAACCTTCCAGCACCGGGCAGGTGTCAGCCCCTATACTTCGCCTTGCGGCTTCGCAGAGACCTGTGTTTTTGCTAAACAGTCGCCTGGGCCTATTCACTGCGGCTTTTCTGGGCTATTCACCCTAAAAAGCACCCCTTCTCCCGAAGTTACGGGGTCATTTTGCCGAGTTCCTTAACGAGAGTTCTCTCGCACACCTTAGGATTCTCTCCTCGCCTACCTGTGTCGGTTTGCGGTACGGGCACCTTACATCTCACTAGAGGCTTTTCTTGGCAGCGTGGAATCAGGAACTTCGGTACTATATTTCCCTCGCCATCACAGCTCCGCCTTAATGGAAACGGGATTTGCCTCGTTTCCGGCCTAACTGCTTGGACGCGCATATCCAACAGCGCGCTTACCCTATCCTTCTGCGTCCCCCCATCGTTCAAACGATGTATAGGTGGTACAGGAATATCAACCTGTTGTCCATCGCCTACGCCTTTCGGCCTCGGCTTAGGTCCCGACTAACCCTGAGCGGACGAGCCTTCCTCAGGAAACCTTAGGCATTCGGTGGAAGGGATTCTCACCCTTCTTTCGCTACTCATACCGGCATTCTCACTTCTAAGCGCTCCACCAGTCCTTCCGGTCTGACTTCAACGCCCTTAGAACGCTCTCCTACCATCGACACCATACGGTGTCAATCCACAGCTTCGGTGATACGTTTAGCCCCGGTACATTTTCGGCGCGGAGTCACTCGACCAGTGAGCTATTACGCACTCTTTAAATGGTGGCTGCTTCTAAGCCAACATCCTGGTTGTCTAAGCAACTCCACATCCTTTTCCACTTAACGTATACTTTGGGACCTTAGCTGGTGGTCTGGGCTGTTTCCCTTTCGACTACGGATCTTATCACTCGCAGTCTGACTCCCAAGAATAAGTATTTGGCATTCGGAGTTTGACTGAATTCGGTAACCCGTTGGGGGCCCCTAGTCCAATCAGTGCTCTACCTCCAATACTCTCATCTTGAGGCTAGCCCTAAAGCTATTTCGGAGAGAACCAGCTATCTCCAGGTTCGATTGGAATTTCTCCGCTACCCACACCTCATCCCCGCACTTTTCAACGTGCGTGGGTTCGGGCCTCCATTCAGTGTTACCTGAACTTCACCCTGGACATGGGTAGATCACCTGGTTTCGGGTCTACGACCTCATACTCATTCGCCCTATTCAGACTCGCTTTCGCTGCGGCTCCGTCTTATCAACTTAACCTCGCATGAAATCGTAACTCGCCGGTTCATTCTACAAAAGGCACGCCATTACCCATTAACGGGCTTTGACTACTTGTAGGCACACGGTTTCAGGATCTATTTCACTCCCCTTCCGGGGTGCTTTTCACCTTTCCCTCACGGTACTGGTTCACTATCGGTCACTAGGGAGTATTTAGCCTTGGGAGATGGTCCTCCCTGCTTCCGACGGGATTTCTCGTGTCCCGCCGTACTCAGGATCCACTCAGGAGGGAACGAAGTTTCAACTACAGGGTTTTTACCTTCTTCGACGGATCTTTCCAGATCACTTCATTTACCCCGTTCCTTTGTAACTCCATGTTGAGTGTCCTACAACCCCAAGAGGCAAGCCTCTTGGTTTGGGCTAATTCCGTTTCGCTCGCCGCTACTCAGGAAATCGCGTTTGCTTTCTCTTCCTCCGGGTACTTAGATGTTTCAGTTCCCCGGGTCTGCCTTCAGTACCCTATGTATTCAGGTAAAGATACTGTTCCATTACGAACAGTGGGTTTCCCCATTCGGAAATCTCCGGATCAAAGCTTACTTACAGCTCCCCGAAGCATATCGGTGTTAGTCCCGTCCTTCATCGGCTCCTAGTGCCAAGGCATCCACCGTGCGCCCTTTCTAACTTAACCGTTAAAAAAGATCTTACAGATGCTTTGAAAAAAATTAATTGCCTTCTATCTATTATCTAGTTTTCAAGGAACAAAGCAGAAAGAATCCATCACATCGTGATGCTTGTCTTTCCTATTTGAATGAATTACTCATTCAAAACTGAACAAAACAAAAGCGCTCTCGTAATTATCCTTAGAAAGGAGGTGATCCAGCCGCACCTTCCGATACGGCTACCTTGTTACGACTTCACCCCAATCATCTGTCCCACCTTAGGCGGCTGGCTCCATGAAGGTTACCTCACCGACTTCGGGTGTTACAAACTCTCGTGGTGTGACGGGCGGTGTGTACAAGGCCCGGGAACGTATTCACCGCGGCATGCTGATCCGCGATTACTAGCGATTCCGGCTTCATGCAGGCGAGTTGCAGCCTGCAATCCGAACTGAGAATGGCTTTATGGGATTCGCTTACCTTCGCAGGTTTGCAGCCCTTTGTACCATCCATTGTAGCACGTGTGTAGCCCAGGTCATAAGGGGCATGATGATTTGACGTCATCCCCACCTTCCTCCGGTTTGTCACCGGCAGTCACCTTAGAGTGCCCAACTGAATGCTGGCAACTAAGATCAAGGGTTGCGCTCGTTGCGGGACTTAACCCAACATCTCACGACACGAGCTGACGACAACCATGCACCACCTGTCACTCTGTCCCCCGAAGGGGAAAGCCCTATCTCTAGGGTTGTCAGAGGATGTCAAGACCTGGTAAGGTTCTTCGCGTTGCTTCGAATTAAACCACATGCTCCACCGCTTGTGCGGGCCCCCGTCAATTCCTTTGAGTTTCAGCCTTGCGGCCGTACTCCCCAGGCGGAGTGCTTAATGCGTTAGCTGCAGCACTAAAGGGCGGAAACCCTCTAACACTTAGCACTCATCGTTTACGGCGTGGACTACCAGGGTATCTAATCCTGTTTGCTCCCCACGCTTTCGCGCCTCAGTGTCAGTTACAGACCAGAAAGTCGCCTTCGCCACTGGTGTTCCTCCAAATCTCTACGCATTTCACCGCTACACTTGGAATTCCACTTTCCTCTTCTGCACTCAAGTTCCCCAGTTTCCAATGACCCTCCACGGTTGAGCCGTGGGCTTTCACATCAGACTTAAGGAACCACCTGCGCGCGCTTTACGCCCAATAATTCCGGACAACGCTTGCCACCTACGTATTACCGCGGCTGCTGGCACGTAGTTAGCCGTGGCTTTCTGGTTAGGTACCGTCAAGGTACCAGCAGTTACTCTGGTACTTGTTCTTCCCTAACAACAGAACTTTACGACCCGAAGGCCTTCTTCGTTCACGCGGCGTTGCTCCGTCAGACTTTCGTCCATTGCGGAAGATTCCCTACTGCTGCCTCCCGTAGGAGTCTGGGCCGTGTCTCAGTCCCAGTGTGGCCGATCACCCTCTCAGGTCGGCTACGCATCGTCGCCTTGGTGAGCCATTACCTCACCAACTAGCTAATGCGCCGCGGGCCCATCTATAAGTGACAGCGTAAACCGTCTTTCCATCTTCTCTCATGCGAGAAAAGAACGTATCCGGTATTAGCTCCGGTTTCCCGAAGTTATCCCAGTCTTATAGGCAGGTTGCCCACGTGTTACTCACCCGTCCGCCGCTAATCTCAGGGAGCAAGCTCCCGTCGATTCGCTCGACTTGCATGTATTAGGCACGCCGCCAGCGTTCGTCCTGAGCCAGGATCAAACTCTCCGAAGAAATGTTTGACTTGCTCATTTGCTTTTTTGATAGTGTGTGCTCACTTAAAATTTAACGTTGGCGCTTTGTTTTGTTCAGTTTTCAAAGAGCAATTTGTTGTCGTTTCTCTCAGGAGCGACCTCTATAATGTAACACATTCCGTCACGTTTCGTCAACAACTTTTTTTAAAATGTTTTTCACAGCTTGTTAGCTGTTTAAGTTGCTGTCTTAGCGACAAGAAATAATATACCATGTACAAAAAATGTTTGCAATACGTTTTTTAAAACTTTTTCAAAAAAAAACGTTTCACCTATTTTCTTCTATATATCCTTTACACCAACACACCCTTATCCCTGCTTTCTGGACCAAGCTCAATGGTTTATGAATAAACGAAGCATATTTCCAAAGAAACACAAATAGTCATATATAGATATCTTTTTCCATGAGGTGAAGCAATGAATCTGCCATTAATCGGATTACTCATTTCCTACAGTATGACCCTTTACTTATTCAGTACCGCTTATTATGAAGCCATCAAGTTCAGCAGAGAAAAAGGCAAGGTGAATGGTACGACGTTTTTATTCAGCTTTACTTTCGCTTTGGTTTTCACACGGATCACCTATTTGTTTCACCCCTATTAAATAAAAGCAGTAAGTCGGGAGACTTACTGCTTTTATACGGAAACTTGCGCTTCTTCATGTACCTTGCTTTTCTTTTCATCTTTTAAGAACATCATCAAACCACCCAATATGATGGTGCCTCCCAGGACCTGAGTCCAGAGTATCGGTTCATCTAATATGAAGTAAGCCAGAATTGTAGCCCCCACCGGTTCAAGTAAGATTCCCATCGAAAGCGTCGAAGTGCTTAACCACTTTAGTAACCAATTGAATAAAGAATGACCTAATAAAGTCGGGAAAATCGCAAGCAAAACGAAATAAACCCAATCGGAAGCAGGGTAAGGCGCCAATGCCTCTCCCTTGAAGATCACATAGAAAAACAATGCAACAGCACTGATTGCATACACGACAAATGTATATGTTATAGAAGAGATACGTTTTCGAACATTTTGACCAAACAGTAAATAACCGGTTACCAGCGCACATGCGATAAGCGAAAGAATATCTCCCCAAAGCGCCATACCGCTAATTCTCAAATCGCCCCAGCTAATGACGAGGCTGCCTGCTATTGCAATGATGCCGCTCAATATCGCCTTCATTGAAAATCTTTCTTTAAAAAACAGGTAAGCTCCGGTAAAAGCGAATAAAGGCTGGAGGGTGACAAGCACAGTTGAACTCGCGACCGACGTGTAATTAAGCGATTCAAACCATAAAATAAAATGAAAAGCCAAAAACACGCCTGCCACAATCGAATATAGCCAATCCTTTTTTTCAATGAATTTAAGTTCATGACGGTATTTCATCAAGAAAAACGGCAACATAAGTAAGACGGTAAATAATAAACGGTAAAAAGCGATAACACCCGATGGAGCGGTGGCCAATTTAACAAGGATGGCCGAAAACGATACGGATGCCACACCGATTGCCAACGCTACATAGGGATTCACTTTTGGCATTTGCACTCAAATTCCTCCTTTCAAATGGAATTACATTTCATTGAACTCTATTTTACTATGTTAAAATCATTAGGGTAGTTTTTTTTGAAAAACGGGTATATGGCAACAGACGATCTTATTCTTCGATAATAATTCGGAAGTGGTGAAACAAAATGGAATGGACATTCGACCCTCAATCGGAACTGCAAATCCTTATCAAATTGGGAATTTCAGCTCTACTTGGACTAATTATCGGACTCGAGCGAGAAATGAAGCGAAAACCCGTAGGATTAAAAACAAGCCTGGTCATTTCAATCGTGAGCTGTTTATTAACGATCGTTTCCATGGAATCCGCTTATAAGTTCCCAGGGAGCGATGACGTAAATATCACAATGGATCCCTTGCGTCTAGCTGCCCAAATCGTTTCTGGCGTAGGCTTTATCGGTGCTGGCGTCATTCTCCGGCGGGACAACAACAGCATATCCGGTTTAACGACAGCCGCCATCATCTGGGGAGCTGCAGGAATCGGAATCGCCGTTGGAGCTGGATTTTTCCTCGAGGCCATTGCAGGCGTCATCCTATTGATCATAAGTGTCGAATTGGTGCCCGCAATCGTCACCTGGCTAGGACCGATGAAGTTACGGCAAAAAGAAATCTTTCTGCAGCTGGTCGTACAAAATAAAGATGACATTGCCGTCGTATTGAAAAAAATCAAAGACGAAAAAATATTCATCAAAAACCTTAGAATCAAAGATGTCGCAAATGACAATCACCTTTTGACACTTAAAGTGCTGGTCGATCATAAAGTCAGAACATCGGAAGTGTATTACACTGTTTCCAACCTTAAGGAGATTGAAAGAGTAGAAATCGAAAATGCATAATAAAAAAACCGTTTGATTACCCTCAAACGGTTTTTTTATCATTTTTGCAAAAATCTCATATTTTATATTGACTTTTCGCCAAAATCCGATAAAATAATTATTGTACCTTAATTCGGGGCATTAGCTCAGCTGGGAGAGCGCTACGCTGGCAGCGTAGAGGTCAGCGGTTCGATCCCGCTATGCTCCATACTATAAACTCTTAGAACCCCAATGGTTCTAGGAGTTTTTTTATGTCTAAAAAAATCAAAATTTATCCTACTGATGTAAAACTGATGTAAATTCAAAAATTATTTAAATTATCTTTACCTTTATAAGTAAGATAGGTACGTAATTTCCCATCTTCTAAAACAACCTTACGATCGTAATCCTTTAGAGGGTTATCACCATCTTCTTCTACCTTTTCTTTATAAACCCAAGCACCAGCATTATTAAGTATTTCAGATAACCCCTCAGGTACTGGAATTTCAAAACCATCTAATGAAATTCCAGTAACAATTAATTCTTGTTTTATTTTCAAGCAAATCCCCCCTTTAACTTACATATCCCAAAAATCCTCATAACTCACTTTATATCCAGCCTCATTAAGAGCATTAATAAGTCGAATACCATTTTTCATATTTGGTGCATGCTCTTCTGGAAGACAAAGCCTGCTGATCGTACTATTGCTAACTCCACTCTGATTAGAGAGCTCCTTTTGTGATATTGAATTAACATCCATGAATTTACCGAACCTCGAACGTGGTTTACCTAAGCCTTTTTCTATCATGCCTTCCCCTCCATGACGAAGTATTTCTATAAGCCCGTCTAAAATTCCTACATGTAATATTTTTTTTATTTATAGGAAACATGGACAACCAGTTCCACATAGGCTTTATCAAGGTACCTAATTTGGTAGTTAGCAGCTGCCAGCCAAAGTATTTACCAAGTTATCTATCAAGGTAAGCTTATCAAGGTAATGAATGGATACAGGTTGATATAACAAGAAAGAAAAGAAGTGTTAAGAAGGAGCCGGGAGGCGAGTGGATAGGGGGAGAGGCGAGAGGGGGAAAATAACTTTTTTTCGAACAAAAAAGCCTTGTAGAGAGGAAGAAAACAACATGACACACCTAATACCTGGACGATGGTCTAAGAACCGAGGTAATACCCTTTAAAGCCTTTATGAATAAAGAGAAAATCAAGAAGAAATCGATTCCTAAAAGGAGCGTCCCCGTTCTGTCCCTTATTCCCCTTAATCCTGCCGCAATGATTGACCCTATATTTATAGGAATAGCTGCAGGAATCCTCTTAATTGCCCTAATTGAAAAAGCATTAGCTGACACAGGGAATGTTTCAATAGCCGCCTTTCTATCTGCTTTCCTTCGTATATTGTTTCCTATAGCCGGTGCTGCTGCCATTTGGTTTTTGGTGAATGATTTAAAATTCTTATTTTGAGGTGGAAAATATGAAGATGTGGTTAGCAAAACAACAAGCAAAAGCCTCCTTAATGAAAGCCTTTCGAAACGGTGAAGTAGGAAATCATTATTCTTACAGTTCTAACTCTGGACTTGTCTATCCAAAAATCCACGCTGTAGATATTCAGAAAACGAAACTTACTTATGTATTCACAATCCCAACTGGTATGGATCCCAAGGAAATCAAGAAAAAAGAGTTTTGTTTTAAACAAGTATTTGGGGAACGCATTGAACTGAAAGGCGATAATAAGAAATTCACCCTTACGGTGTTTGCGGCTGTTCTTCAACCTAAGTTGGAATACAACTATAAAGAGATAGAAGCCTTTACTAAAGAAGCAGGGTATCATATGCCAATCGTGGCTGGTAAAGATGCCAGTGGCGCCATTCAAGTTTATGATGCGACAAATAACCCTAATCTCCTGATTTATGGCGAACCAGGGAGCGGTAAGAGTTCTATCCTGCACGTTATCTTAACAACCCTGATACAGTTTTACTCACCTTCTGAGTTACATCTCCACCTGGCCGACTTTAAACAAAATGAATTATGTGTATACGAAGGAGTTGACCACGTAAAAAGCGTCAGTTATCAAGTGAAGAATTTCGCTCCTATTCTGGGGACACTGAAAGCTGAATTAATCAAACGAGGGGAATTACTAAAAAACAATCGTGTAAGGCACGTTAACAAGCTTCCTAAAGACAAAAAACCACCCTATATCGTACTTTGTGTAGATGAGTTTGTAATGATTACCGATAATGACATTATGTCTGATTTGCTTCAAATAGCATCACTGGGCAGAGCTTACGGAATTTACCTCATATTATCGATGCAACGTCCCTCACACAAAATTCTAAGTACCGATGTTCGTGGCCTTTTATCAGTTAGAATGGGATTCCGAACTGTGGATCTCCGAAATGCTATGATCGGGGAAACGCCCGGTAGTGAAAAGATAAAAAAAGAACAACCTGGTAAGTTTTTATTAAAACTTGATGAACTAACAGAGATTCAAGCCCCTTATTTAGACGAGAATAATGTTGAGAAGATTTTGGAGGCGTATCAGTCGGCAGATGATTTGCCCTCTTTTGGGACCACAGAACAGCCTCAACCGAAAAAAGACGATGTATTCGGGGTGTTAGACTGATGAGAAAACGTGATAAAAATATACTGGCTGATTTAGACCGTTTCCGGTGCATGACACGCAATGATATTATCGACCTTCACTTTTCCGGATTAAAGAACCCCGTCACATGCTGTAATACTGTTATGAAAAGGTTAAGAAGGGATGGACATATAGAAGTGAATGCTGCCCAACAACCTTACACCTATTTTTCTTCACCAACTCCTATAAAGAAAGATTCTGCTAAGATTCCCCACTTTTTGAAAATCGTTGAGTTTTACAAATCTCTATTAAACATTGAGCCTCCACAAGATTTCATTGTTGAACCTAAATACGGAAAAGGATACATGGAGCCGGATACTTTCATGATTTGGAAGCGTGCTCCGTTCTTTGTGGAAATTCAACGTTCTATCTATTCCGAAAAGATTATGAATGAAAAGTTTAACCGCTATGTCTCTTATTACATGAGTAATGAATGGCAGCATGAACATTGGCAACCAGAAGGTAAAAAGGTGTTTCCTAAAATCATTTTGATTACCGATACCAGATACACTTTACCGCAGCATTCAGCCGTTCAATTCTTTCAAGTTCAGAATATTAAGCATTTCCTTTCCTTTGCCTTCAGAACTCAGGATATAAAAAAAACTCCTCCAAAAACAGAAGGGATAAAAGTTTCGATCGGATAGATATACAGGGTGCTGAATTCCAGCGCCCTTATAGATAAAAAAATAAACAGGAATTTTCTATTGGAAAGTGGAATAGTTATTTGAGGTGAAGTTTGTAGAATTCAATTAAAGGTCATTTTAGCAGAGAAAATTTCATTTTATTAAAAGTAGAAATCAGCAGAGCTGCGATAAGTGGATTATAAACAATAGATCGTTACCTTCATTCCCGGAGACATTTTGTACATCAGAAGAATTGGGGATGGATATAAAGGCGAATTGGATAAAAAAATGAAATGAAGGTTGTGCAATAAATGAAAAGATTTATGATTTTATTCGTGTTATTATTATCTGCCTGCAGTTCAAGTGAACCTGTAGAAGAGAAAAAGGATGTAGAACAAGAGGTGGAAGTTGAGGTTGAACCAGAGGATGAACAAGTGGATATAACGGAAGAAGATGAGTTTACTGAAGAAGAAGATCTCTTAGAAGAAGAATTATCTGAATTAGAAGAAGAACTATCAGAAGATGATGTTTATGAAGAAGAAATTGAAACTGAATCTGATTATGAGTTTTATGAAGAGTCCGAAGATGAATCAGAATCAGACGTAACCATTGAAACAGATCCATATGAAGATGACTCGGTTGGTGGGACTGATCGAGATACAGATAATGATGGTAGTTGGGATTATCATAATGGTGGTACCGACCGTGATGAAGATAATGATGGTTCATGGGATTATGATAAAGGCGGCATTGATAGGGATTTAGATAATGATTCTACATGGGACTATAACCAAGGTGGGATCGACAGGGATTTGGATAACGACAGCTCTTGGGATTATAATCTAGGAGGTACAGACCGGGATACCGATGGAGATGGAACGTGGGACTATGACAAAGGTGGTACAGATAGAGATTTAGACAATGATGGAACGTGGGATAGGTAATGAGGTGGAAGATTGAACATTAACATCAAGCTTTACTTACATTCAAAAGGAACAAATTTTTTACAAAGTGGAAGCTTCCTTGTCTTAAAGTCAGACTTTAAAAAGGACCCTGACTGGACGGCAGCTATTGCGGCTTACGAATGGATTCAGCAGATTAAAATTAAGTTTGCTGCCAGTGATATTTCAGGATAGATGAAGTAATTTATAACGAGGATAATGATATTACGGAGTTAGTTCGGATGATTAACCCTTCATCCTAAGGCAAACTAACTTTTTCAATATTTTAAAAAACTAATTGATAAGTTACACATATAATGTAATAATTTATTTGTTTCTTAAATAACAATAACTTATTATTGTTATTTAATCGGCAGGAATTTAGGCCCTATATGTCGAAAAAATAGTTAAGGGAGGGGATTTTAATGTTACATCCAAATCAGGTAGCTAAATACTTTATTTTTAAAAGTATCCCCGGCACAAATGAAAACATCACTAACTTAAAATTACAGAAACTTCTTTATTTTGCACAAGGTCATTTCCTTGCAAAACACGGTCTTGGTAATCCTTTGTTTGAAGAAGAAATAAAGGCTTGGGCACATGGACCTGTAGTACCTGAAATCTATAGACTGTATAGTGATTATAAATTTATGGAGATAAACAAGAGTGGTACTGAAAACATGGATGCTGAAATTGAAGAAAACTATAAAAAAGTTTTAGATGCTGTTTGGGAAACGTATAAGTCATATAATGGGAAAGAGTTAGAGAAAAAAACTCATGAAGAAGGTCCTTGGAAGGATATTCGCGGTGACTTGCCTCCATTTATATCAACTAATATAACAATACCAAAAAAAGATATTTATAATCATTTTAACACTGTGACGGTCTAACGGCCGTTATTTTTATTGGAAAGGAGTTGCAATTTGCTTTTTTCATTAATTTCTTTTATCAGTGCTTTAATATCTTTTACTTCTGAAAATGCAGCCTTATTAAAAGATCACCTACCTACCGGTTTAAAAATCCTAGTTCCGCTTAGTTTGACCTTGTATTTATTTGCATATAAGGAAAGAAAAGATATTACATATTCATACTTACGTTCAAAAAAGAATAATAAAAAAACCACATTTTTTATTATTTTAACTATTTTAATTTCTGTACTTTTGTATATTGATCATTTTATTAACATTAATTCGTTTATATTTGATTCCATATTAATAGTTTCTACTCTGCTATGGGTTTTTATTCTCATTAAAATATATTTAGAAATATTTAATTCAATTAATATTTTTTACGTATTTGATGTTCATTTAAATCACTTAACTGAAGCTAATAAAAAACTTGTACTACTACTACAAATTCAGAAACAAACAAACGACCTTTTTTCTAATGGAATAATGCAAAATTCCAAATTAGCCATGAAAATATGGAAATTCTATAATAAGCTACAAAATCGCAAGTTAATTTCTCAACTTAACACAGTTGATAATTGCATGCAAATTACATCTCAAATACTAATATCCAAAATAAAATATAACCTACCGAAAGATTTTTCTACTAGCTTAAAGTTGTTAATTGATCAGTTGGATACATTTATAAAAAATACAACAAGATCCAATTTTGAATATATAACAGGACTCAATTTAGAAAAGTACTCTGAGATTTATCACAGTATACTTAGAAACATAGAGTTATTAGCTGAATATACTGCAAAAAACGGAAAAACCCAAGATTTAGAAAAAATAATAACTTTTTTCAAAAGTGCAACTGTCGGTCCCTACGAGTTTACAGAAAATTTTTATAAAGTATATCTAAAAACAAATATAATTAATTATGATGATTTAAATACCTCATTGAAAGATACACAATATTATTATATACAATCTGTAAAGTCATTAACTAATATTCTTAGTGATAGCAATTATTGGGATGATGTAGCTTTATTACGAAGTTTAAATGATTTATCTGAGGAAGCTAATGTTAACTCTACTGGATCTTTTTCTAGTGAAGAAGTATTCACATTATATACGACGTTTTTATTTGAAGCCATTAACAAAAATGATATTAGGTTATTAACAGATATTGTTAACTTAATGTTCGTTCATAAGAGTACAGATATAGCATCAATGATAAGATTATATCTCCTATGCTCAATAAAGGCTGTCGAGCTTGGGCATTATAAATGCGCCGGCCACTTAATAAAAATGATTGTTAAAAATACTGATGAATATACGTTAAAAAATGCTATAGATGATATTTATTCAAAACTATATCCAAAAAAATCTTTTAGTGGACATGAGTTTATTGATTTTTGTTCAATCCTTGACGAAAGGATGGTCAATGACTTTATGTTAAGTATTCCATTTAGTTCTGTCTCATTCAATTATTGTTTCTCTAAACTTATTTTTATTTTTACTTTGCAAATAAGGTTCATTATAAAACCTCAAATTCTTTTGTTACAATATGATGACTATGATTTTGAAGAAAGTAAAGCATATATTGAAGATAAGATTATAGACCTTCACAAGGAATATGGTTTAGTTGTATTAAAAAAAGAAAATTTAAAAAAGAAATTTGAAAATAAAGAAACAATTTGAATGATTCTTTACTATCATAAAAATCGAAATCCAGTTTTCTCCTAAAAAGCCCATTTCACTAAGAGAAGGGCTTTTTTTAATCCTCTACACTCACACTAAGTAAAATCTTATTATTTTATATAATTTTACTTGTATATTCAAAACGAGTACATCATACAATAAGAAAACAGCGATAACGCATTATGCGTCAATAACAAAAACCGAAGTGTGTCTCACCACACCTCGGCAAAAGGGTATTGCCTCTTGATTAGATTACTTTAAGAATAAGATGCAGAGTGTTAGCACAAGATTTGCTGTACTAAAAAAAATCATGAAAGAAAGTTCTATTATCCTTATTAAATCCAAGTGATCACCACCTTTTCAAGAGGTTAATCTCTAAGAATGTATGCCTGGTCTCTACGGCATTGTGGAGACCAGAATAAATTCTTCTCTAATAGTATTTTAAAGAGCATTCAAAATTATTCTGTTGAAGAAGATAACCCATCAAAAATTTGAATAGAGGATAAAAAAAGGAGCCAAAAATATCATCGGCTCCTTTTTGGCATTTACATTCTTTGATATAACCATGCTTCAACTTCCTTTTGGCTAGGCAGTTGCGTCTGGTAATAGGAAGTATCCACGGTTGTTTTTTCAAACTGATACTGATATTCACCTTTTTTCTTTCTTTTTTTTATAATGTAAAGAGTACAATCTGACGATACATAGTTAGGATTCACATATGAAAGGGTACCGTGTACAAGTTGGACTGTTTTTGATATCGTTTTAAAATCCATTTTTCCGTGCGGATTTCCCAGACCAAAAACGTGACCGCTTATATATTCCTTAAAACCATACGGATTTAGCATAGAAAAATTATCAGGTAAGTTTTCGAATGAGTTTGGAGTTTCCTTGCCTATCATCATTACATATTGTGAGGATGTACCATCCCGATTAAACCCCACTAAATTACCTCCAATACTATCCTGTTCTAAAATAGATTTAAAATAGTAATCACTTTCAGTTAATTCCTGTACCACTTCCCAAATGACTTGACGGCATTTGTTTATATCATCATTAGGTTGTAATTTGTCTGCTACCCTATCAAGAATTAATTCGTGTCCTTGTTCCGTCCCACCCATTCCATATAGCACTTTATTCGTTAATTTCTTCACCTTGCTTTTTGTTTCATCAAGCTTACTAAAGTGGGTATCGATTTCCTCACCCGTTTCCATATCGTAATAAACCAGTTGATATGAGCTGTCGCAACTTACTATGACATAGTTATCGAATCGGACTCCAGTTATTAAAGTCATACAGATATCACTCCACTTCCGAAGAAAGGATCTTCCCAAGAAGAACATTCCTCTATAGATAAATTGGTTAAATGCGTTGAACTTCTAGTCAGTGTCAGAGAGCCCTGATACCTACCTAAAGTTCCAATCCCCTTGCCCAATGCCCCTGTCACGGCACTGACACCATTCACTACAGCTCCCAATCCAATAGCTACTGGTCCAGCCGCCAATGCTATGGCTCCTATAGTTATGACTGCATTTTTCCCTGCTGGTGAAAGACTCTCCATCCATTCAGTAAATTCTTTAATATGTTCGGATGCACCTTCTAACCCAGGTTGAATCTTATCTAACAGAATATTTCCTAGAGGCATAAGTGAAGCACCTAAATTACGTAATTCCTTGATAGCACGGTCACTAAAATTATCTTGTAAAGCTTCTCCAGCCTTTTTTGTAGCTCCTTCTACATTTCCTAGCATATCCACTGTTGGGTTAAGAGCACCAATGACATTCTTCTGTACATCTTCCCATTGAGTTCCAAACAAGGCCACCCCAGCTTGTTGTTGTTCTAGGGGGTCTTCCACAGATGATAAGGCCGCCACTGTAGCCATAAAAGCCTTTTCAGCTGAATCTCCACCTTCGGCAAACTTTTTGCCCATTTCATCAGCATTTAATCCTATAGTCGAAAATCCTGCTGCAGTAGTCTTAGAACCATCAACTGCACGAACGGAAAACTCTTTTACAGCATCTCCGACTTTATCAAGATTCCAGGCCCCATTTTGAGCACCTTGAATGAGGATGTTGAACATTCCGCCAATATCCATACCTGCTGTCTTAAACTGAACTGAATACTCACTAATGGTATCTAAAAGCTCTTCAGAATAATCTCCGCCTTTTTGAGAAGCAACAGTAATGTAATCCATTGCTTTTGCGGCGTCTACACCAAAGTTATCAATTAAGGACTTAGCTGCCCTTGTAGATTCAGGAATGTCATAGCCAAACGTGTCACGCAATATAAAGGCTTGGCGAGTCACAGCTTCTAATTCTTTTCCTGTAATTGTTTGAAGGTTTTTCTTAACATCAATAATTCCTTGGGATGCTTCCTCCATGTTTTCACCAAATCCAGTTTCCCAGATATTTTTAGCGGCACCATTCATTTTCTTAGCTTCATCAGCTGTTAATCCTAATGAGGCTTGCATTTTCCCTTGGGATTTTTGAAAGTCACTGGCTGATTTAATAGCAAGACTGCCAAGTACCGAGAGTGGAACAGTAACCCCCAATGATATTGATTTCCCAACACCTAGCAAATTGTCACCTATACTAGTCAATCTTGTACCTGTTTCATCTAACCTTTTGCTCATTCTGCCCCAACTGGATTCTGCAAATCGTTGTTCATCTGTTAGCTTTTTTAATTCATCTCGAACACTACCTACATAACGTTCTAAGTTATTTAGTGCAGCTGCTTCATTGTTATAGCTTTTGGCTGCATCGTCTGCCTCTTTAGAGCCCAAACCGTGATCCTTGACCATCTTTTCATAACTTGTTTTGGCTTTATCTGTAATAGCCTTTTGGACTTCCAATTTCTTATTTAGACCATGTAAACGAGTTTCATATTTTTCTAAAGACTTATCAGCACGATCAAATGCAGAAAGATTAGCTTTCATTTCGCTATTAACTAATTTTAATTTTCCTTTCAAATCAGTTAATCCGCTATCAAGTTTTAACGTATCCAAACCGAGCCCTATAGATAATCCTTCAATTTTCTCCATGTTTTCACTCCTCAATCAGTTGCTTGCTCTTTAATGGGGTGGGCTTATTGAATAACAATGAAACCCACTTCATTATTAGGAGCCTTAAACTTCTTTTTCTTACCGTTTATGTTTAATTTGATGACGAGTTTTTTCAAGAATCTCCCTCCTTACTATCCTTTAATGTCATCAAACTTCATTGATGCCCATTAAATCAGGAATATCATCAAAAGTTAATTTTATTGGCTGTTCAATTTCCACACGTTCACCGATGATAATTTCGAAATCTGTTCCTTCCGTTAAAGCTACCGCATGAATTATTTTATCAGTGTCAAAATGTTTGAATCCATCAATTCCCTGTTTTGCTAATGTCTTAAGCGCTCCTTGTTTCACTAAAGAAATTCGTACTCCTTCAGTTTCCTTTGGATCATCATAATGAAATGTATATCTTCCAGATAATTTTTTCATATTTTCCTCATTAAAAAATTTCATATGTTCGTTTCTGAATGATAAATAGTAGCTGGTGGTTTGTTTATAGAAATGTCTTGCCAATAGCACTTTCGCTAAATCTGATTTTGCTTTCACACTAAATGGATAATAAAACAATGGTGTACGGTTTTCTGCTTTTGCTATTTCAAATTCATAATGGCTCATTATTTATTTCCTCCTAAGATTCTTTTAAAAAGTGATGGTTTTGGTAACCCACTCGATATTGTGGGTTCTGTTGCTATTTTTTTTAATGCTTTGAATAATTCCTCACCTTTTTCACGTGCGCTTTTCGAATTTCTCTCTCCTGCCGAAAAAGATAAATAACTCACGCTTCTAAATGGGCTATGGATACGGGGATCTTTTGTAATTTTTTCATCAAGCAAAATATCAACCTTCGTACCAATTAACTTACGAACTTCTAAATTTTCGATATTGGTCAGAACATTCATCAATGGATTTTCTAACCCGTCTAGAATTTGAAGAAGCAGCTCCTTTTGTTTAGCTATCTCTATATCAATTTGTTCTTCTTCATGTACACGATTAAACGCTATTCTATTTTGATGTTCTTCTGGAATAGCTGGAATGGAATTATTACCAAATTTAATTTCATATTCAAGGTTTTTTATCGTGTTTTGGAGTTTCTCATAACTCTCGCGCGTTGCGGCTTTTTCTAACGATTCTTTAGCAATCTCTAACTTATATTTCGCTGGTAATGTACGGCGTAATTCTTCTTCACGATCCTTCACAATTTGAATAACCTTTTCTGATTCAATAAAATACTGATTTACATCGATTAAATTCGTGTTTTCCATTTGTTAAAACCTCCATTTTTAGTTACATATTCAAAAAAGCTCTTATAATTGGACTATTTTTAATGTTTTTTTGACCTTTTATTGCATTATTTACATCGTTTTCTAACCTAAAAGCTTCTTCATCATTGACTTTTCTTGCCTAACCCCCCCTATATACGCGAGAAATTAAACAAAAATTTAGACAGTTGGGCCCCCTCCCCGGTCCCCGGGTTGAAAAAAATTGGTGAAACTTTTTAGGGGGGCGGTGTATTTTACTCTCCACATCGGCCTTGCCGGTCCCAATGGACCATACAATCAACTCCTTAAAAGGCTCCTTCATCTTGAAGGAATGCACTGTGTTTAATTCCAGTGTTTATATTCAAATAGATTGCTAACTTAAGCATGGCCCTGTCTCTATACACCCCGTATGTCCTTGAACTTATAGATGGATTCATACGATGCGTATACATCTCTATATCTGTTATGTAATCACTCTCGTTGTTTAGATATCGCTCCATAATCAAATGCTTTTCTCGAGCCGGCAGCCGACTAACAGCTTGGTCTATCCCTTCACAGAAAGACCTCATATATGGTTGCTGATCAATATATCCCTTGGAACCAATCAGTAATTGATAAAGCCTATAGCTCTCAAACACTTGCTCAAGAGCTTTCCGGATCTCCTTCTTTTCTGTAGCAGATAACTCCACTGCCTTCATATCATCCCAAGTGCATAAGCAATGGAGATAACAGCTGATTTCTTTTTCTGGTAATAGATTGTTTTTTCCAGGTACATATTCATGTACACCTGAACATCTGTAGGAATAGATGACTGGAGATATTTAAGCTCAATGATTTCACGTTCCACAGCATCTAATCCGTCTGTCAAAGCCCTATCAATCTGTTTAACTTTTAAATCATCCTTAATGTAATTCTCACGAAGAGAAGGAAATAACCGGCCTACTCCAGCTGCTTCACATTCTCGCTTGTTATGCAGCCTTACCTTCAATGCACGGTAAAGTTTTAATTGCTCCTTTACCATCCTTTGTAGGGTCTTATATTCGGCGCCATTCAGGATCTTCATTTCAACAAAAGATAAAGTTTCCTGTTTCATACAATCCCACCTTCGTGATATAATTCAGGTGGATAAAAAACTTATTTATGCATTTAATTTTTCAATGCCTTCACTATTCTCAGTAGTGGAGGTATTTTTCATCATATCAACGATTTTATCCATTCCCTCGTATGTGATCATTCCGGCACCTTTCGCCTTCCCAGCCAAATACACGAGCATGATTGCCCACGATAGTTCGCCATTTTCTTGTGACATTTCCTCATCAAAAATTCGTTTGTAAATCTCCCTTTCAGCCAAATTTGGCACTCTCAGACTCCCTACAAGTTCACGGAAATGCTCATAATTATCGATTGGTTTTTTTGGTTTTTTCATATTAATTTTTCCTCCCTTGTTTAAGTTGGTTATTTTCAATAATGATTTTCTTCCCTTTATATTTGACCTTTTTTAAGTAATAACCGGTTTTATTAAATGGACTATCTTCATTTGTGCAATGAGCAACCACATGTCCTTCTTCTCTACCATGAAGATGGAATTCTACACAATAAGGGCACCAAACTGCTAAATACCCCGCATTACCTCGTTCAATTCCTAAAAGAACTGGTGCATCATATTTTTTAGGCATCTGTTTCACCCCTCATTAGAATGTGTTGATGAAAAAGTGAAAAAATGAATTAGATTCCGGAAACTTTCTCCTTTCTATTTTTCTTATAAGGACTTTCCTTTTTTTCTTTCACTAATTTCACTTTTTCATCTTTATATTTTCTTTTTTTCATTAGTTGAGAAAGAATTAATAGTATTAGAGTAGTTAATCCCAATTCCTTGAAAAAAGTACCCTCGATTATCCTTCTTTTTCTTAAATCCACGTTCTTCAATCTTTTTGTAGAATCGTACCTTCTGAAGACAATCTTCCCCTGTATCATCACACCAGTACTCATATTGCCGGTACAGCTCTTTAGAGTAAGATTTCGCACTTGCATGTTCCAAGCAATTTTCATTGAGAAAATTCCCGATTGTATCCATTTCATTCCTATAGCTAGATGTAGCATTTTGGACTTCTTTTGGATTTCCAAGTCCTTCTTTTTGCCACTTTATACAGCCTTCTACAGCCCAGCGAAGGATACCTGGCATTTCCTGTGCTAATAATTTATCAGGAAGATCATAATCGATTTTTTCTTTTGGAATTGTGACAGTAAACGGGATTAACCTTATCCTCCTCCAGATTCCCTCATCATTGTTTTGAATTATTGGCTTATGATTTGTCATAAGAAAAATCTTAAATTGTGGAGTATATACAAAAGGATTCCCATATAGAAACCTAGCCTGTATTGCATCGCCACCTGTCAATTGTTTAACTAATGACTCGGCAAGTTTTGCTCCTTCTTCGCTTTCTGAAGAAACTACCAATCTAGAACCTTTTAATGCAGCCAAATCACTTCTTACAGAATCAGTTTTTTTCAATGTAAAACTTTCACTGTTTGCTTGTGTTCCGTAATCACCAAACAGTTGCCTGATAGTATCGAGAAAGGTGCTTTTTCCATTCCTTCCATTGCCGTACAGAACAAATAAAGCATGCTCTTTGGTTTCTCCTGTTAATGAATATCCAATTGCCTTTTGTAAAAATTCGATCAAATCGTGCTTTACGTTCCCTTCAGCATCCTGCATGATGTCTTCTAAGAATTTTTCCCACAAAGGACATTTAGCCTTAGAATCATAATTAATGGGGGATATTTTATTCATAAAGAAATCACGATTGTGTTCTAAAAATTCACCTGTCTTTAAGTTGATAACCCCGTTATTACAGTTGAACAGCATGATATCTTTATCCAAGTCTTCTGGTATTATGGGCACTTCAGCTTCCGCTAAAGAAATCATAGACTCTATCCTTGATCTGGATTCTGACTGAATCGCATGTTTAGAAAGCGCGGCTCGAGCTGCATCATCTTCTTCCTTCAAAGCTTCTTTATAAATATTTCTTACTGTGTGCTTTGCTAAGATTCTTATTTGATTAGTGTTATCTTCAATCCACTGCTTTTCATTCCATAAATACCATTTATTAAAGGGATTATTATATCGAATGTTATTTCCGTATCTGTAAATCAATCTCTCCGCATTGCCTAAATCACTTCGCATAAATGATGGCATGTTTTCTTCCTGTGCAGATAACCCTTGATACTGTGAAATGTCAATTTTGTAGGACTTAGGCTCGAAGTCAGCAACTGTATTGTGGGTTGATCGAATAGCATTCCCAATTGTCATTTCTCCATAAGTACTGCCCTCTGAAGAATGTTGCTTGTCCCACTTTTCACGTATCAAACTTGATTCCCGAAACATCGAATCCATCTTAGTAGCGTCTTTATCCGTCCAGAATGCCAGGTGATTGCAGAGAGCTAAATCTGTGGAAGAATGATCACCATTAATCAATTCTCCATTAAATAATGCACGGATAGAGGGACCATTTTTACTTCTAAACATTTTCTCCCATAGTTCTGCACTCGATAAGTTTTCAACGCTGTTTCTTGTAGATTTTCTAAAGGTTTTAACCTTATTTTCTTCATCTGAAAAGTATTTCTTGAACATCAATCCAAGTTCATCTGTTCTTTCCACAATATCGGGGATATTCGTTGAATTTCCGGTAAAAGTGAAATATCTTCCATGTCTATATACTTCAAGGTTATGTGCTGTACTTTTTTTACCAGTTCCTTTTTCGATTGGCAGATCGCCTTTAACAATAATGTGGACACCTTTGACACTAGGAGAAAACTCTGTGTAGCTATCCATCATTTCGATAATTTCATCAGCCAAATCTGAAAACTGTCCATCTTCAACACATTTATCAATATCGATTCCAATGAAAGGATCATCCTTGGAAAACATAAACCCAATCCCGTCATAATTCCCATTGATATATGTGTTAACTACAGAATGAAAAGTAGACCAGGTGCGTCTATTATTTGATTGAGCCATATTCCCGTCAGCTTGATATGGAACTTTAGTTTTCTTTCCATTCCGTTCCTCTATCCTCCAGAGGACCCATTGATTTGTTCGCTTTAACTCTTCAGGTATATTGCTAAAGTTAAATTTCTTTTGGTTCACAGTTCATCAATTCTCCCTCCCTATGCATGGTGTAAATTTTCATGCCTGTTTAACACTTTTAAATCTCCCTTTAACCATGATTCAAGCATTCCTTTGTGAAAGATAATTTTGGATCTTACTCGAGTATGTGGTATCTGATTTTCTCGAACCATTGTATAAACCGAAGTGGTACTAACTCCAATTAATTCAGCTGCTTCTTTTACAGTAAGCGTAATTTTATTCATTTCCACTTTATAACCTCCTGTTATATTGCTCTAGCAATAAATTATTACTATAGCAATAATTTATCATCTTTTTATTTCTTTTGCAATACTTTATATTGCTTTTGCATTAAATAAAATTTATTATTAAAAGAAAAAAAGTGGAGGAAATTTAATGATGGACAAATTTGGAGATTATATAAAAGAAATAAGAACAAAAGCTGGATTAACGATCTCAGATCTTGCAAAAGCTTCAACAGTATCACAACCTTATTTATCACAAATCGAAGCCGGTAAAAGAAGGGCATCAATTCAAATAGTAAACAAATTAGCAAAGGCACTAGGTGTTGATCAATTTGAACTGGCTGAGAAAGCAGGATATTACACAGCAGAAGAAATTAAACAAAGAAAAGAACTAGAAGCAATGGAATTAGAGGATGAACTTAAAGAAGAATCATTCAAATGGTTATTGCCTGCTACTGATGAATCGTTAAAAGAATATTGCCATTTAATTTTTCACAATACAAATACACCATTTTCCGGGGCTTTAGAGAATGAATTTTGGTCTTCTATAGATAAGCTCTTATCTAAATACCCTTGGTTAAAAATCGACAAAAAAATAGATATTAACAAGAAAGGATATATTGATGAAATTGCCAACGCCCTTAAAAATACAGGGAATGTACAATTTAAATTAGAATTGTTAAAAGAATTACAACGTATTGCGCATGAATATCATTTGAAATTTGATCCAACTTATAAAGAAGATTTAAGCAACATTCTAAAAAAAGAAACCCTTTATTTTAATGGTGTTTTACTATCTGAACGAGACAAAGAACGTATTAAATCCTATTTGGAAATTAAATATAAAATTGCAGGAGATGAATAATCTTGGCAAATATCCAATCGCGCGGTAAAGACTCATATTTCTTTACCGTTAGCTTAGGGAAAGGTGCAGACAATAAGTATATTCGCCGAACAAAAACAATTAAAATTGAACAAAAGATGACTCCAAAACAGTTGAAAGAATTTCTTGAATTTGAATATGCAAAATTCAAACAAGAAATATTGGCTGGAGAATACATTACCCCAGATAAAATGTTATTTGCCCAATTTATTGAAGAATGGCAAAAAAAATATGCCTCAAAGGAATTATCAGAAACTACAGTGTCCACATATTCCAATCATCTTAAGAATCATATTTTACCGGCAATCGGACATATGAGGATAGACCAGATTATGCCCATGCACATAATCACATTACTCGATGGAATGAAGAGGGTTGATGACCCTAGTAAGCCACTTGCAACTAGAACAAAACAGGACACTTATCTTGCAATTAGGAATGTTTTTGAACGAGCAGTGGAATGGCAATTCATTAAGTCTAATCCGGTTAAAAGTGTAAAAAAACCACGGAACATTGATTTGGTTGAAAAAGAAGTTAATGTTTATGATCAAGAAGAAGTTCAACTATTGCTTTTAGCAGCAGAAAAAGAACCTTTTCATTGGAAAATCTTCTTAACACTTGCCCTAACTGCAGGCTTAAGGCGAAGTGAAAACTTAGGTTTGGAATGGGATAATGTTAATTTTAAAGAGGGAACTATTGACATTAAACAAGTAGTCGTAAGGGGGCGTAATGGATCTGTTATAAAATCACCAAAAACAAAGAACTCAAAACGCTTAATA
The DNA here is from genome assembly GCF_047238085.1 of Peribacillus phoenicis. Taxonomy (NCBI): domain Bacteria; kingdom Bacillati; phylum Bacillota; class Bacilli; order Caryophanales; family Bacillaceae; genus Peribacillus; species Peribacillus phoenicis. Next base: position 4,566,973 of record NZ_JBDFMF010000001.1, read on the forward strand.
TCATTACCACCCTCGGTTGTGGATGAATTAAAACGATATCAGCTTCATTGTAGAAAAGAACGTCTTAGAATGGGTGAAAAATGGATTGTAAAAGATAGAGATTGGTTATTTTTCAACGAAGATGGTACAAACTTTTATCCAACAACACCGACTACGTGGTGGAGCCGGTTTATAAAAAGAGCTGGGGTTCGTTTCATCAGGCTCCATGATCTCCGACATACTTCGGCGACTCTGTTAATTAACCAGGGTGTTCATGCTAAAATTATATCTGAAAGGTTAGGCCATTCAGATATTCGGATAACCATGAACACTTATGGTCATGCTTTACGTTCAGCTGATCAGGCTGCTGCTAATACATTTGAAAATCTGTTCAGCAAGAAAACGGATGTAAAATGACTTTTGATGTAAATTTGATGCAAAAAATGATGTAAAACCGTTCTAAATGCTGATAAAGGAGCATAAAGTTTAAGTTAGAATCCTTGTTATATAAGGTTTTATGTTAAATTAACACACTACATTAAATGAGCAAGTCCACACTGGCAGCGTAGAGGTCAGCGGTTCGATCCCGCTATGCTCCATATCCGAAACCCTTGCGTAGCAAGGGTTTTTTTCTTTGGCTTTTAAAAAAATACTTCATAGTGATCATATGAATCATCACAATCTACATATATACATTTTAGGTTGTGTGCTTCAGCAGTGGGCTTAACCCAAAGTGCCTACCTCCTTTAAGGAAGTAGGCACTTTCAAATTTTTTTCAATAAAAGCATCGAAATAACTAATAGATTAATTAACTAACAATCCTTCAGGGCAATCTATTCAAAAAAGATGCGATAAGCTGTCCTAGTCTTCGAATTCCCTCGAATATTTCTTTCTCATTGGCATAACTGAACGAAAGCCGGATAAACTCGGTTCCATCGTTTTGATCCAAGAAAAAGTATTTCCCTGGAACATATGAAATACCCTCAGCAAGAGCCTGTGATAATAAATGCGACGTATCCACACCTGGAATTCTCACCCATACAAAGTAACCGCCATCTGGTACATACCATGAAACGGATTCTGGAAGAAATTGTTCCATCGAACGGATTAACGCATTACATTTAGAACGATACACATCTTTTAGTAGGTCGAGCCGTTTATCAAAATCGGCGTTTTCTAAGTATACAGCCATTGTACTTTGAGCAAATGGATGGTCTAAATCTTTTTTAAACCACTCTAAAGCCTTAATGAATTCACTTTCTCCCGCTATCCATCCAATCCGCATTCCTGGCGCAACAACCTTGGATAAGGACCCAACATGGAGGACCCGCCCGCGTTCATCAATAGATTTTATTGGCACCGGATTTTGATCGAAGGATAATTCTCCGTACGCATCATCCTCTAGAATTAGAAAATCAAACTCGATGGAAAGCTCCAATAAATGCTTCCGGCGCTCAATTGTCATAGTCGTGCCAGTTGGATTTTGAAAGCTTGGGATAGTATAAAGAAAACGCGGGAGGGTTAGACCTGTACACTTCCTTTCATCCAGCATTTCTTTTAATCGGTATGTTTGGATCCCCTGTTCATCTATAGGTATACTGATAATCTGCTTCGTATAGTTTTGAAAAATCTCTAAAGCCTCCATATAGGTGGGAGACTCTACCGCTACGACCGCTTTATCATCAAGAAGAATGCGGGCAATGAGATCAATCCCCTGGCAAGCTCCTGATGTAATCAAAAGCTGTTCTTCCAAAATGCAAATTCCACGCTCTGCCAATCTTTTCTGGATTTGCTGCTTTAGTTTTGGAATTCGTGGACTTCCGAGATAATGGAGCGGCAAATCCTGCTCCTCATCAAGAAGTCTGGCTACAGCTACCTTGAGCTCCTCAGCAGGAACGAGAGCAGGATCAGGATAACCTGAACTCAAGCGAATACAATCATCCGGCAGATTTGGCATCCATGCACCGGGCGGATCATTCTTAAGTGCCGCTTTAATGTTTTGAGAAAAAAAAGATTCAACATTCACTTCAACCATACACCCTTCCGTCAATCAAATCTTAATTGATACTCGTGATTTTTGAAGATAGACCCCTTATTTTATATAAGCATAAATCTTTTGTAGAAACACTCTAAATTAATTTTAAATTTTCTCTAATGAGAGACAACAATCACTCTTTGCAAATTCCGAAGTCCCTTTTACAAAGACTTTCTTTGTCGCTCCAATGCAATTTTAACTTATGTGTGTATGGATGAGGTCGTTATTTTCGTCATCAGTATCTGTAAAGCTGATTAAAAGAATGAAAAAATAAAGAAAGGCAGATTTTCCGCCTTTCTTCACTTTTTATGCAACTCTTTGCATTTCTTAACCAATCGCTTCGGTGCCGCACGTAAATAGGCTTCTTGAATCAGATAGGTCAATTCATCCCAGTCTTCCCTATCCGGATTTTGAATAGAGACCCAACCGTGATGTCCTATATATGGAGTTTTGAAAAAATTCTCTTTCTGTCGCAATAATTCCTGAGTTTCTCGATCTGACTTGAACGACAAGCTGAATCCCTTCTCGCTTTCACCTGAAATCACGAAGGATTTTCCATTGATTTTAATAGTATTGTGACCGAATCCGTCAATATGTTCAACAGCTTCGGGCAGCGCAAGACAGATATTGCGTACATTTTCAAGCATGGCTGCCGTGTCTTGTGATTTCATATTTTAATTCACCTATTATCAACTCTATTTTGCATTCACATCGGGTTGATGATCCAAAAGTATTGCCTTCGGTATCAACATAGTATCCTTGCCAAGCCATTCCGGGCAGGGCAAATATGGGCATTGCGACCTTGCCGCCATTCCCAATAATTTTAGCTTCCGTTAAATCGTAATTTTCCACTTCCATGGTACAAGCAAATGCATTTAATGCTTGGTGTGTTTCCGGCGGAGCACTATGACGCTGCATCAAAGCACCATCGATCCCAGGTTCTTTCTCATCGCCAGTTACTGCTCCATAGTAAGGCACTCCCGCATAATCACTCCAGTCTTGAAATGTCCATCCGAATACCTCTCCATAAAACTTCTTTGCCCGTTCCATGTCATTCACATGAATTTCGAAATGAACTATTCTACCCATGATTTCCTCCTAATTTAAACAAGAATTAACCATATCCTTAAATTATTCAGTCTGCGTTAGCTTACAAATGCCCATTTATTTTTAAAATTAAATGGAAATAAATTCAAATAAATTAGAGCTTCACCCTACATCCTGTCATAACTTTTTAGAAAGACCACAGGAACCCTATTAAATCTCGTTTGTTCCGACCAACCGTTTGTATATCAAATATTTGCGAAACTATGCGTATATTTTTGTGAAAGTTTGACGAGACTGCTAGTAAATAATTCTAGGAGGTTATCAAAATGTTTAGATTCGGGAAGAGAAAGCCGCGGAGCAAGGTCGGTAAATTAATAGATAAGCACGGATATACACAAGAGGAGTTTGTAAGTGCGTCCGGAATCTCACGCAATACGATAAGCAGAGTTTGCAGCGACCCTAAGTATGTGCCGTCAGCCGGGGTTTTAAAGAAAATCATGAAGGCGGTTCGAAGTATAGATGCTGGCGCCAAGGCAGATGACTACTTTGATTTGTAAAAAGGCCCTAGCTTATGGCCGGGGCTAAATGTATTATTCAATTCTTGTTCATACTCTCCTTAATCCAAGCTTTCCTTTCGCTGGAATTAGGGCATGTCCTTAACTTCAAAAGCGTATCCTCCCACTTTGAAGGCAATTACTTTCAAATAAAATACCTTCATTCCAACGGCCCCAGCTTTTCAAAGTTCAGGTGAAAAAGCTCATATGTTAAAATCCCCCGCTTCTAATGGAAGCTGGGGATTTTCATCATTCTCGGATAATATGCTTATAGCTAACGGTTCTTTTGTCGCTTTTAGACAAACCCTGCAGGAATTGTTTAAAAGCGACAAAGGGTTATGTATTCCGCCTCAGCTATTTTCGACTAACCATTTTCTTAATGAACTGAACCACAGGTGACACAATGGATTCATGTACATTCGTAAGGGCATAACCGATCAGCCCCATTATTATCAGGGCCATTATTAATCCTATTATCAATCCTGATGTTTCTCTAAGTTCTTCAAGTACAGCATCCATTCCTTATCCTCCCCGGCTTGCCGATGCACTTATTTTTACGGTTTTTCACCGATTTTACGTCTGAAAGCTTCATTTATCGTTTTTTCTTCGAACATTGACCGATTCTGTTAAATAAGGTTCATTATAACGCATTGGATGATTATGGTCGAGCTGCCACTTTTAAACGCATTCATTGAAGGCCTACACCATCATCGCTCACTAATAAAGGCTTTACCTCTAGCGTTTCTCTTTAAGTCAAAAGATAAACCTTCGTTTCATCTGAACATTCAAGGAGATATGTAAACCTTTTCATTTGTCCAAAACCGACAAACAAAAGACAGAATTATTGTTTTTTAAGAACATTGAGAATATTGTCGAAAAACCTTAAGCTTAATTTAAGAAATACATCTTCTTAGGGGGTGCGCTTTATATGGAAGCCATTACAAGGGACTTTTTCTTATTTTTATCTAAGAATAACCTGCTTAATAATATTGCTAAAAAAAGCGGAGGAAATTTTGCTGCTGGAAAGATCATTGGGGGAACTGATTTCCAAAGTTCCATTAAATTCATTAAACAACTTAATAATAGCGGCTTGTCGGTTACAGTCGACCATCTTGGGGAATTCGTTGATTCCAAGGAAGTGACCCTGGAACGTACGGCAGAATGCATCGAAACCATCGAAATGATCAGCAGGGAAAAACTTGATTCACAGGTTTCTCTGAAGATGACTTCTTTGGGACTTGATATCGATCATAAACTCGTGATTGAGAATATGACGAAAATTCTTGATACAGCCGAAAAACATAAAGTCATGGTCACGATCGATATGGAAGATGAAGTTCGCTGTCAGGCGACAATCGATATCTTCAGGCAGTTCAAAGAAAAATACAGCTGCATAAGTACTGTTCTGCAAGCATATTTATTCCGCACAGAGAAAGATTTGGAGGACCTTGCCCAATATAAGCCATTCCTGCGTCTCGTAAAGGGTGCCTATAAGGAATCTCCCGAGGTGGCTTTTCCTGAAAAAGATGATGTAGACGAAAACTATAAAAAGTTGATCAAGCAAAGTCTTCTTAACGGAAATTATACGGCCATTGCCTCACATGATGACAAAATCATCGAATATACAAAAGAGCTGGCCAAGAAGTTTGACATTCCAAATACACAATTCGAATTCCAAATGCTTTATGGCATGAGAAACAAGACTCAATACGAGTTGGTCAAGCAAGGTTACAAAATGCGCGTTTATGTACCATATGGTCTGGATTGGTATGGATACTTCATGAGAAGGCTTGCAGAAAGGCCATCCAATATTGCCTTTGCCTTCAAAGGGATGGTCAGAAGCTAAATATACATTCAACATTATTAATTGCTACAAAAAATCTATTAAAAGGTGTGATTATCAATGATTTCATATAAACACGAACCATTTGTCGATTTTACAAACGAGGAAAACAAAAAAGCATATCAGGAAGCCCTTCAAACTGTTGAGGGCTACTTAGGGCAAGACTACCCTCTTTATATCGGTGCAGAGCAAGTGACGACCGATGAGAAAATCGTTTCATATAACCCTGCAGATAAGCAAGAGGTCATCGGACGAGTATCGAAAGCGAATAGGGATCTTGCTGAAAAAGCCATGCAGGAAGCTGTTACCGCTTTTGAAAGCTGGAAAAAAGTGAAGCCGGAAATCCGCGCTGACGTTTTGTTCAAAGCAGCTGCCATCATTCGCAGACGCAAGCATGAATTCTCTGCGTTATTGACGAAAGAAGCGGGAAAACCTTGGAATGAGGCTGATGCGGATACAGCGGAAGCGATCGATTTCCTTGAATTCTATGCCCGTCAAATGCTGACTCTTAAAGATGGTGTGCCTGTTCAAAGCCGTCCAGGAGAATTCAACCGCTATGATTATATTCCATTAGGGGTCGGCATCATCATTTCTCCTTGGAACTTCCCATTTGCGATCATGGCAGGTACAGCTGTTGCCGCTATCGTTACTGGTAACACAATCCTTTTGAAACCAGCTTCTACTACTCCTATCGTTGCTGCGAAATTCGTTGAAGTGATGCTTGAAGCAGGCCTTCCAGCAGGTGTATTGAATTTCGTTCCAGGAAGCGGAGCAGAGGTCGGCGACTACCTGGTCGATCATCCTAAAACACGTTTCATTTCCTTCACAGGTTCACGTGATGTAGGTCTGCGCATTTACAAACGTGCTTCAGAAGTGAACGAAGGCCAAATTTGGCTGAAGCGTGTCATCGCTGAAATGGGCGGAAAAGATACAATCGTTGTCGACAAAGAGGCAGATCTTGAATTGGCGGCTCAATCGATCGTGAAATCTGCATTTGGCTTCTCTGGACAAAAATGTTCTGCTTGTTCCCGTGCTGTCATCGTTGAAGATGTATATGATCAAGTATTAGCTCGCGCTGTTGAATTAACAAAACAACTTACAGTTGGTAATCCTGTAGAAAATCATTTCATGGGACCGGTTATCGATCAAGCGGCTTTTGACAAAATCATGAGCTATATTGAAATCGGGAACCAAGAAGGACGCATTCTGACTGGCGGAGAAGGAGATAGCTCTAAAGGCTACTTCGTTCAACCGACAATCGTTGCCGATGTCGATCCGCAAGCCCGCTTGATGCAAGAAGAAATCTTCGGACCAGTCGTTGCCTTCACAAAAGCGAAGGACTTTAACGAAGCACTTGAGATTGCCAATAACACTGAATATGGTTTGACTGGGGCTGTCATTACGACAAATCGCCTTAACATGGAAAAAGCACGCGAAGAATTCCATGTCGGGAACTTGTATTTCAACCGCGGCTGTACTGGTGCAATCGTAGGTTATCAGCCATTCGGCGGGTTCAACATGTCAGGAACTGATTCCAAGGCAGGCGGACCGGACTACTTGCAGCTTCATATGCAAGCAAAAACAACATCCGAAACATTCTGATAATGTTCCATTGAGCTATTTGAAGATGATTTGAAACCCCTATGGTTTTCGTATCCTCCATTCTGGATACGGAAACCAAAATGAAGTTAAATGGAGGAAGTGACAAATAGGTTGCTTCCTCTTTTAAAACAAAAAATTATATATTTCATCACGAAGGGAGTCTTTTATGGATTACGCATTAATAATTTCGATCAGCATTTACATGGCTGGCATGCTTCTCATCGGTTACTTCGCTTACAAAAGGACTTCCAATTTAAATGATTATATGCTGGGCGACCGGGGTCTTGGACCTGCTGTCACTGCATTAAGCGCCGGTGCCGCGGATATGAGCGGTTGGCTTTTAATGGGTATGCCTGGTGCCATGTTCGCAACAGGACTAAGTTCAATCTGGATTGTAATCGGTCTCACAATAGGAGCCTATATGAACTGGCTGTATGTTGCACCTAGATTGAGAACCTATACGGAAGTCGCCAATAACTCGATTACGATCCCCGCTTTCCTGGAAAATCGTTTTGGCGAGGGCTCACAGATCTTAAGGCTCATTTCGGCTTTGGTTATCCTCGTATTCTTTACCTTTTACGTTTCTTCCGGAATGGTATCCGGCGGAGTCTTATTCCAAAGTACATTCGGCCTTGATTACCATACAGGCCTATGGATCTTAACAGGCGTCACCGTTGCCTATACTTTATTCGGTGGATTCCTGGCAGTAAGCTGGACAGACTTTGTTCAAGGGATCATCATGGTTGTCGCCTTGGTTCTTGTACCGATAGTCACCCTTTTCCATGTTGGCGGTTTCGGTCCTGCGATTGACACGCCACGTTCCATTGATCCAGCCCTATTGAATATTTTCACGGGGACGAGCTTTTTAGGAATCATCTCATTATTTGCTTGGGGACTGGGTTACTTCGGACAGCCGCATATCATTGTCCGCTTTATGGCGATCAGTTCTATTAAAGAGATCAAGAAAGCCCGTACTATCGGGATGGGTTGGATGATTTTCTCCAGTATCGGTGCCATGCTGACTGGATTCATCGGTATTACGTATTTCCATCAGAACAACCTGAAGTTAGATGATCCTGAAACGATTTTTATAGAGTTAGGGGAAATACTATTCCACCCGCTTATCACTGGTTTCTTGATTTCCGCAATACTGGCAGCCATCATGAGCACGATTTCTTCGCAGCTTTTGGTTACGGCCAGCTCTTTAACGGAGGATATGTACAAAACTTTCTTCCGTCGTTCCGCTTCAGATAAAGAGCTTGTTTTCCTGGGCAGACTTTCCGTACTGACCATATCCGTCATAGCGCTCATTCTCTCTTGGGAACAGAATGACACGATCCTTGGACTTGTCGGCTATGCATGGGCTGGATTCGGATCTTCATTCGGTCCATTGGTCATACTAAGCCTCTGCTGGAAACGAATGACAAGATGGGGCGCTTTAGCCGGGATGATCGTTGGTGCCGGGACTGTAATTTTCTGGTCGATGGCAGGATTATCCGATACGCTTTATGAAATGATTCCTGGTTTTGGCGCAAGCTTGATTGCCATCATCCTGGTCAGTCTTCTAACAGCGAAACCATCAAAAGAAGTAGAAGCGACATTCGAAGAATTCGAAAAAACTTTAAAACAATAATAAAACCCCTAAAAGGAACGGTATTTATTCATATACCGTTCCTTCTTTGTTCTTGCCCCTATACACATCATTAGTTTAAAAGTATTATTAAACTAAGTTGTCATACACTTCAAAAAACTACAGGGGGCCATATATGTCATTAGAAAAAATTCTGACTCTCACAAACATCAACGATATAACGGATATGGTCAGCACTTATTTAAAAAAACCAGTCGTCATCGAAAATGACCAATTTTTATTGCTGGCATATAGTTCTTATTATATCGAACACTTCGACCAAGCCAATCGGCAAACCATCTTCACAAAGCATTGGCCGATTCCAATTCTGGAAAAATTCATGGATGAGGGCATTGTCGAACAGCTTAAAACAGTGGAGCATCCATTTAGGGTGAAACAAATCGAGGAAATAGGATTAAATCAAAGGGTCGTTGTGAGCGCCGTTCACAAAGGACAGGTCTTCGGCTTCATTTGGGTCCAAGAAACGGAAATGATGACTGATTCCGATCTGGAGTTTTTACATGAAGTTTCCCATCATATCGGCAAGCTCCTTTATCAGAAAAAACAGATAAACATGAAAAAAGATGAAGAAAAAAATGAGTTTTATCAAAAGGTCATTGACGAAGTCTATCAAACGGAAAACCAAATAAAATGGGAAGCCGCCAATATGAGTCTTCTCATTCCGGAAACTTTCCTTGTCAATGTCTTTACCATAGCTCAATCCGATGCGGAACATTTCGATGAATTAGCGGATACAGTCAGTCTGTTCGCCAATGCGTTGAATCATTTTACCCATGTATTCACAAACCAATTGAAGATCATCGTTCTGATTGGCAGCAATGGAAAAGGGAAAGACCTGCTTACCGATAGCGCCAATGATTTAACGAACACCGTTCTTTCCCAATTCACCGACAAAAAGGTATTCCCGGGAATCGGAAATGAGTACTCTTCGATTCTTCAATTAAGAAAATCCTATCTCGAAGCCCTGGAAGTGATCAACTCAGCCAAGTTCATCGGTGAACCTGAGCAGCTTCCCTTCCAATATAGCAAGCTTGGGATTTTCCGTTACCTCGAAATGATCTCCAACCATCATACTAAAAAGAAATATATCAATACGGATTTAGAGATTCTTCAAAAGAAGGACCTGGAAAGCCAAACCAAACTCCTTCAAACACTGGAAATATATCTATTGAACAATTGCCGGATCAAACCGACATCGGAACAGCTATACATTCATACCAACACATTGAAATATAGATTGAATCAAATAACCGATCTCACCTCAATCGATTTTGATGACTTTCATTCGAGAATGCAACTATACATCGATTTACAGCTTATAAAGCAGAGATCTTAAAGAACGCCCCGTTTTTGAGTTCGGGTGATTCAATAAGCGAAGGAGAGAAGAAACGCGGCTAGGTCTGCCAGTTTTTTCTCTCCTTATACATTGTTGTACTTCTTTAACGCTTTTACCATATCAAGTTTTAGGTTTTTATATAATCTTATGGAAAGGTCCATTTTTTAAGTTTAGTAGAAATCGGTTCCTATTTATACAAGTTTCCTTCCAAAAGATCTTTTAAAGTGGTATTATCCAGCAATTCTGCCACTTGATCTCTAATCAGTGCCCAAAGAGGTTTCAATAAACAGTTATTATCTTCAAGGGGACAATATTCATATGCTGTAATGCTTACACAACTCATAGGGGCAAGCGGTCCTTCTAAGTCCCGAATTACATTTCCAATGATAATCTTATTGGGCAATTCCTTTAAAGTATACCCTCCGCGGACTCCCCTTTTACTTTTAACATAACCGTGACTTTTCAAATGCAATAGAATTTGTTCCAGATATTGAGGAGACACTAATGTCTCATTCGCAATATCTTTAATCTGCATGAGTTCTTCTTCGCTCTTTGCTAAAGCTATTAAAGCTCTTAATGCATATTCCCCCTTACTTGAAATCTTCATATGATGATCACTCCCAGCCAATACCCTTTATATCAGGCTATTTAATGATTGACGATTATATACGTGGAAATTTGTGTCCATTTCATTATTGGGAATGCACATTTAAATAATTTATTCATACTATATTTCAGAAAGTCGACAAATTTAATCATGTTACTTTGGAATCAAGTTAATCATTAAAAAGAAAGGAGCCGAAAAGATTTCAGATTAATTTAACTATTAACCCCCTCAAAAAAAGGGGACAAGTCAAGCTTCCTGACATTGAAAAAAAAATGAACGCTATCTTATTTGTAAGGAGCCGAGAAAGAATGGGTTTTTTAGAGACTATCAAAAGCACTTTCGATAACTTACCCTCATATAATGAGGTTAAATTAGTACAAGCTGTACAATCTTTAAATCTAACATTTAATGAAGTTTCTAAGTATGTTACTGAACCGAAGGATTTAGAATACGGAAGAAATGTTATTTACAGTTCCGAAAATGTCGAAGTAATTGTTATTCATTTACCTAGTATGGCCAAAACTTTTATCCATGATCATGGATTGTCTATTGGATGCATTTTTGTAGTGGCTGGAGATTTTCTAAACGTATTATATAAGTTAGAAGACAAAGAATCTTATCCTATTTATGATCGAATCGAGGAGTTTTCCCAAAATGAGATCCTCCTTGTTAAAGAAGATACCATCCATATGATGTATAATCCCACCACTTCACCTGTTATTACATTTCATATATACACTCCACCATTAAAAGGCGGAACAACTTATCCTTCCTCATGAACAATCCCCAGATTCATTTTCACTCAAATATATGAGCAATAATCTAATAGATATAGGAATGTCATTTTTACAGACAAAAAAATTCCCATAGTTTCACAGGAGGATGCTATGAATTCGCAAAGCAATCAATTTATTCAAAGCTTGCAAGACGGAAGAAGTGTTTGGTTAAATGGAACAAAAATTGATGTCACAACCGATGAGAACTTCATTGGTACATTAACTACGATTTCCGATTTATTTAATATGATTGATGATCCGCAAAAGAGAAACTTGGTAAGCTATCCTAGCCCCAAAACGAAAAAGTTCGTCCATTCAGCCTTTTTAGTTCCACACTCTTATGATGATTTACTGCAGAGGAGGATAGCTTTTGAAACTTGGAGCCAAACAACTGATGGTGTGATGAGCCGTTTATCAGACTATGCAAGATCAAGATTAACAGGATGGTATGCATCGCGAGAGGACTATAAAAAGTTTGATGCACACTTTTCCCATAAAATTAAAGCTTATTATGAAGAAGCAAGAGATAAGAATCTTTTTTTAAGTGTCGTCCAACGAGATCCTCAAATTAATCGTGCCGATCAATGTTTCAAAGATATAAATGATCTAGGATTATTAAGAATTACAAAAAAGACGAGTGATGGTGTTTTCTTAAGTGGAGCCAAAATGATTGGTACTGCAGCACCATATTCGAATGATATAATCGTTTATCCCCTCGCAAATCTGAAAGAAGAACAAAAATCCATAGCTCATATGCTTATTGTTGCGGCCAACTCTCCCGGATTGCATATGGTTTGCCGGGAATCCTTTGCTGCAAATCAAAGCAAAACAGCAGATTCCCCTCTAAGTTCAAGGTACGACGAGATGGATGCTTTATTAATTTTTGATGATGTATTCGTCCCTTGGGAACGTGTATTATTGTACGACAACCCAGATGCTTTGTTACAAATTAAATTAAATTCCGCATCAAATGGCTTAGCATATCATCAAGCAATTGTTCGATTATTAACAAAGCTGGAATTCGTTGCGGCTATAGCTTGCGAAATTGCTGAAGCAATAGGGGCCGATGTTTATCTGCATGTTCAAGAAAAAATAGGAGAACTACTCATCCAAGTCGAGACGATCAGAGCTTTATTGATAGCTTCAGAAAGGGAAGGAAAGCTTGATCAATATCAAACGTTCATCCCAAATTTTACGTATATTGAAACAGCCAGAAACCTTGGGACCAAATATTATCCCCGTGCCATAGAGATCTTACAACTCATAGGAGCAGGAGGATTCATTCAAATTCCCTCAAGTGTCCAGGATTTTCAAAGTCCCTTATCAGATTTGCTGACAAAATATTATAAAGGAGCGAATCTGGAAGCAGAAAAGAGAACAAAACTATTTAAATTAGCGTGGGATCTTGTGGGGAGCCCTTTAGGGTCGAGGCATGAATTATATGAACGTTTTTACGCAGGAGATCCAATACGTAATATAGCTAATCAGTATAATAATTATGATAAAAAAAGATTTAAATATATGTTAGAAAAGTATTTAAATGATTAATAGATTTGCTGGCAAAAAACATCGCTTGAATCTTGGCGAAATCGGTAAATGTATTGGGAAAAGCTTGTTTAATAGTAGACAAGCTTTTTATTCATTCACCCTTTAAGTAAACAGCAAGAACCATTCCGTCTTTATCCGTAATAAGCACATCATGGCCGATTACTTCACTGGTTATATTCACAATTTCTTGGTCTAATTTAGCTAACATATCATCCCCCTGGTTATCGCAAAACTATAAAAAACCAGCTCGCAAATAACTTGAACTGGCTTTTCATGTATCTTCTTATATTAATTAATTCAAAAGCATTTTCCCTCAAGAAACATTTTCTTTGTCGCCGGTGTATTCACGCTCCCAAAAATCGGCGTTTTTTATGCCTAAAGCTTTTGGATTGAAAACCGGATCGACCCCTGCTTTCTTTTGCTTTTCGTAATCCTTTAACGTAATGAGCGCCGGTTTAGCAAGAATTAAAATGGCAATGACATTGAGCCATACCATAATCCCTAGTCCAGCATCACCTAATGCCCAAGCCAGCTCTGCCGTCCGCACGGATCCGTAAAAACTGGCCGCCAGGATGATGAGCTTCAAGGCGAACATGGCCGTTTTACCATTCCGGTTGCGCATTAAATAGGCGATATTGGTTTCAGCGATATAATAGTAGGCCATGATCGTCGTAAAGGCGAAGAAGAAAAGGGCGATTGCAACAAAGCCAGCACCAAAACCTGGGATTACGCTATCGATTGCCGCTTGTGTATACCCTGGACCAGGTGTTACATCTCCCAAATTATTGACGATATATGAACCATTTTCCGCTTGTGTATTATACATGCCTGTAAATAAAATCATGAAGGCCGTAGCGGAACAAACGAACAATGTGTCGATATAAACCGAGAATGCTTGAACAAGACCCTGCTTTGCCGGATGTGATACTTCAGCCGCAGCCGCCGGATGAGCTCCTGTCCCTTGGCCGGCCTCATTCGAATAAACGCCGCGTTTCACTCCCCAAGCTATCGCCATGCCAATGATCCCCCCAAATGCGGAATCCAACCCGAAGGCACTTCTGAATATCAAAGAGATGACTCCTGGTAATTCTGTGATATTCATTAGAACGATGACAACAGATAGCAATATATAACCAAGGGCCATGAAAGGCACGATTAAGGTTGCAGCATTAGCTATCCGTTTTACACCGCCGAATATAATGAAGCCAAGTAAAAGGACGATGGCCAAACCAGTGAATACCGGTTTGATGCCGAATGCATTTTCCACCCCGGCAGCAATCGAATTGGATTGAACACCTGGCATAAGGATGGCCATGGCTATCAGGGCTGCAAATGCAAAAAGGACAGCAAACCACTTCCACCCTATCCCTTTTTCAATATAATAAGCAGGACCTCCCCGATATTGTCCATCTTGTTTGACTTTATAAATTTGAGCTAAAGTGGATTCCACAAATGCACTGGCCGCTCCTATGAAGGCTATGGCCCACATCCAGAAAACGGCACCGGGACCGCCAAAGGCGATAGCCGTGGCCACTCCTGCAATGTTACCTGTACCGACCCGACCTGAAAGGGCTATGGATAAAGCCTGGAATGAGGAAACCCCCGCTTCCGAACTTTTTCCTTGGAACATCAAGAGGATCATTTCCTTAATATGCCTCACTTGCAGAAAACGGGTTAAAATCGAGAATAATAAACCTACTCCCAATAAAATATAAATGACTGGTGAACTCCATAAAACTCCATTTAAAGCCGTAATAAATTCAGACAATCAAGCTCCCCCTTTATAGTTTGAAAATTCTAATTTATCTTTTAATGATTATATTTCATCTTGTTGGATTAAACAATAGTTTTCGCGTAAGGAAACCTTACATGTTTTTTATTTTTCCACTTACAAATACCCCGATAATCACATTCCTAATACAAAAAAACGCCAGCGATTCCGCCGGCGTCATGTTTTTTGCATATAGGTCAAGATACTTTAATCGCACCCAATATTTCCTGTTCCAATTGATTCGTTCTCTCTATTTTTGTTGATTCCGTCCATCCAAAATATCCAGCCATATAATCGATCACTGCATGTTTATGCGTTTGGACTAAATCAATATCGAATAACAGTGTCCCCGTCCTGCGGAAGAAGAAATCCACTGGAGTTGCGGCCATTTCATGATCCACTGCGTATTTCAGCTGTACGAACAATTTCTTTGGAAGGCCACCGCTCGCTCCTCCGGCTCCTTCGTTTTTGGCGATATCGAATAACACAGGTGCGTTGGACCCGTACATGGCCAATATCTCTTTGGAGTCCTTTACAGCGAGTCCTGAGTCAACTCCCATTTGAATATGTTGCTTGATATAATCGGAGAAGTTGCTTGATCCCCCGACATCCCCTCCGGAAATCGGCATTCCTTTAGTGCTGCTGGCTGGGTAAGTTTTATTGGATTGCTGGGCAAGCTTCCCAGCCAAAAGGTCGACCGTCGTTTTTGCCATTTTGCGATAACCGGTCAATTTCCCACCCGCAATCGTGATAAGTCCAGAATCGGACTCCCATATTTCATCTTTCCTTGATATCTCAGAAGGATCTTTCCCTTCTTCAAGAATTAACGGCCTTACCCCAGCCCAGCTAGATTCGATATCATCATTCGTAATGTTCACTTCCGGAAACATATAATGTATGGACTTTAATAGATAGGCACGGTCATCGGAAGTAACGGTCGGCACTGCAGGATCACCATCATAAAAAGTATCCGTGGTCCCTACATAAGCTTTACCGGCTCTCGGGATGGCAAAAATCATCCGGCCATCAGGCGTATCAAAATAAAGTGCCTGCTTCAACGGGAAGTTCGATTGGTCGATGACCACGTGAACACCCTTGGATAGCTTCAGCGTCTTCCCTTGTTTCGATTGGTCCTTCTCACGAATGAAATCCACCCACGGACCTGCTGCATTAATGACTTTGTCTGCGTATATTTCATAAGCATCACCTGAAAGCAAATCGGCAACTTGGACTCCGTTCACCTTACCGTTTTCATATAACAATTGTTCTACTTTTGTATAATTTATCGGTGTTGCACCTTTATCGACAGCCGCCTTCATGACTTCAATCGTAAGACGTGCATCGTCTGTCCGATATTCAACATAGTAGCCTCCGCCCTTCAGTCCCTCTTTCTTAACGAGAGGCTCCCGTTTTAGTGTTTCATCCGCCGAAAGCATTTTCCTGCGTTCAGATTTTTTAACCCCCGCAAGGAAATCATATACCCTAAGTCCGATGGAGGTACTGAATTTCCCGAAGGTGCCTCCTTTATGCATCGGTAACAGCATCCATTCCGGCGTGGTCACATGCGGTCCATTCTCATAAACGATTTCTCGCTCTTTACCAACCTCAGCAACCATTTTTATTTCAAATTGCTTCAAATACCGCAATCCGCCATGAACAAGTTTTGTCGAGCGGCTAGAAGTACCTGCAGCAAAATCCTGCATTTCAACCAAAGCCACTTTCATCCCACGGGTCGTTGCATCCAGGGCGATCCCTGCACCGGTAATTCCCCCACCAATGACAACCACATCATATTTCTCTTTTTTCAGAGTTTCGACCGTTTCTTTCCGATATATATTTGAAAACCTCATGACTGACTCCTCCTTTAAGTATTGCATTCTATTGTTTTTTTGTATGAATTTTGCGTTTACTCTTGAATTCACACTGTTTACTCGTGAATTCGCACTATTTACGCGTGAATTCTGCACTTTTACTCGTGAATTCACACTGTTTACTCGTGAATTCGCACTATTTACGCGTGAATTCTGCACTTTTACTCGTGAATTCACACGATTTACTCGTGAGTTCGGTCATTAATATTCAATTGGTTCATTTGTTCGCATAGGTTATATAGATATTAATATCCCTAATCTGCCATTAAAAACAAAAAAAGAGACCATAAATGCACATTATCGAATTAACGATAACGCATTCATGGTCTCTCCTGTTCTCCGGCCGAGTTATTAACTTGATTTCATTATAGCATACTCCAGCTCATTTGAGAAAGAATACATCTTGTTTTTTATTTAAACGCCATAGCGGCATGTACAGCTTTTTTCCAGCCTTCATATAATTTTTCACTTTCTTGCTCTTCCATGGAAGGTTTAAAGGTTTTGTCTACCGCCCATTGCCGGGAGATTTCTTCTTGATCCTTCCAATACCCGACAGCAAGGCCGGCTAAGTACGCAGCACCTAATGCTGTAGTTTCGTTTATGGTCGGCCTCTCCACGGGCACACGTAATAAGTCGCTCTGGAATTGCATCAAGAAGTCATTCTTGACTGCCCCGCCATCCACTCTTAGTGTTTGCAGCTCGATTCCTGAATCCGCCTCCATTGCATCAAGGACATCCTTCGTTTGATACGCAAGTGATTCAAGTGTGGCACGAATGAAATGTTCTTTGGATGTGCCGCGCGTCAAACCAAAAACGGCTCCCCGCACTTCGCTGTCCCAATATGGAGTTCCAAGTCCTACAAAGGCCGGTACCACATATACTCCATCCGTACTTTCCACCCGTTTTGCATAGGCTTCACTGTCCTTGGCATCATGCAGCATCCGCAGGCCATCGCGCAGCCATTGGATGGCGGAGCCAGCTACGAATATACTGCCTTCCAGTGCATATTCGACCTTCCCATTCAAGCCCCAAGCAAGGGTCGTCAATAGTCCGTGTTCGGAGCTGACAGCCTTGGTTCCTGTATTCATGAGCATGAAACAGCCTGTTCCATACGTATTTTTAGCCATTCCTTCATTAAAGCAGGCTTGGCCGAATAATGCTGCCTGCTGATCACCGGCTGCCCCGGCGATCGGAATCGATTGGCCGAAGAAATGATATTCAATCGTACGTGCATATTCCTCAGAGGAAGGCCTCACTTCCGGCAGCATCGACTTTGGTACAGTCAATATCTCAAGCAGTTCTTCATCCCATTTCAGTTCATGGATATTGTACATCAATGTCCTGGATGCATTGGAATAGTCCGTTACATGAGCCTTGCCTCCTGATAGTTTCCAAATCAGCCAAGTATCGATGGTACCGAATAACAGCTTGCCTTCATCTGCCTTTTGCCGTGCCCCTTCCACATTATCGAGGATCCATTTCACTTTCGTTCCGGAAAAATAGGCATCTATCAACAATCCCGTTTTATCCCGGAATAAATCATTAAGTCCCTTTTCCTTCAACTCATCACAGATTCCACTTGTTTGCCTGGACTGCCATACAATCGCATTATAGACAGGGGCACCTGTTTCCTTATCCCAAACGACTGCCGTTTCACGCTGATTGGTGATCCCGATACCGGCAATTTGCTCTGGCTTTACACCGGATTCAGATAGTACACCTGCAATCACCGCCAGGATCGATCCCCAAATCTCATTGGCGTTATGCTCGACCCAGCCTGGTTTAGGGAAATGCTGTGTGAATTCCTTTTGGGAGGAATGGACGATTTCCCCCTTTTCATTAAATAAAATCGCCCTCGAACTTGTTGTTCCTTGATCTAATGATAAAATGTATTTTTCCATTGTGTATGCCCCTCCTTTTAATTAACTAGCGATATTTCTGCTATCCAATTCATGTGACTGTTTTTTACCAAAAGCATAGGCTACTATCAATAGTACCAGGCTTGCACCCATAACAGACCAAAATCCTGCCGTTATTTCCCCCATAAAGAATGCTTTATAACAAACGGCACCAAGTGAACCCCCTACAATCGGTCCAACGACCGGAATCCATGAATAGCCCCAGTTGGAATTGCCTTTACCAGGTATCGGCAGCAAAAAGTGAGCGATGCGCGGCCCCAGGTCGCGGGCCGGGTTAATGGCGTATCCTGTCGTTCCCCCAAGTGACATCCCGATCACGACAATCAATAACCCGACTGCGAATGGGTTTAGACCCTCTGTAAAATCATTGGCCCCTATAAATAATAGACCAAGAATAAGGATGAAAGTTCCAATCATCTCACTTAATAGATTTGAAAATGTGTGCGGGATTGCAGGTGAAGTCGCGAATACACCAAGCTTCGCCCCTGGATCATCCGTAGCTTTCCAGTGTGGCAAATAGTGCAGGAATACTAGAGTTGCGCCGAGAATCGCGCCAATCATCTGGGCAACGATGTAACCGGGCACATCACTCCATGGAAATTCTCCAATAATGGCAAACCCTACTGTGACCGCTGGGTTTAAATGCGCCCCGCTTATGGAACCCACTGCAAAAACACCCATGGTAACAGCCAATCCCCACGCAATCGTGATAACGATCCAGCCGGCATCTTTTGCATAGGAACCCTTTAAGGATGAACCTGCCCCAATACCTGCTCCGAATAAAACTAATATCATCGTGCCTAACACTTCTCCCCAAAATGGAGTCATGATAAAACCCCTCCCCTGATAATTTTTTAAACCTTGCCAACAAATAAAAGGAGATCCACAGCAGAACTATCTTCATAAAAAAATTATGAATAGATCTGTTGTGAATCTCCTAGTCTCCGTCACATATATTAACTTGTACTGTAAAATATACTAGGTTATGAAAACGCTGTCAATAATTTGTGAAAAATTAATCTATTTTTCTGTAATTTTTTTCAATTTTCCCCTATTAGACGATATCCCATAATTCAGTTTTTGAAGTGGTGATTGACGAGGCGCCGGCATCAAGGGCATTCAGGACTTCATCCGAAGTACGTATGAGGCCACCTGCAAATATCGGTGTCTGCAATCGTTCCTTCACTTCTTTTATCATCCATGGCATAGCGCCCGGCAATACTTCGATATAATCCGGCTTGGTTTTCTGCACCAGCTTATAGCTTTTCTCAAGCGCATGTGAGTCTATTAAAAAGATTCGCTGGATGGCAATGACCCCCTTTTGCTTCGCCTTCAATATAACGCTTGATTTAGTCGAAATCAGCCCATATGGATTATATTCCTGACAAATGAATTCTGTCGCGTACTCATCACTTCTTATGCCATGGATCAAATCGACATGATAAATCATTTTCTTATTATGCTGCTTTGCCATCATACTTACATTTTTCAATTGTGAGATATGCAAATCAAGAAACACACCTATTTCATAGGAACTTTCTAGAAATCTTTCAAAATCCTTCATGCTTGCTGAAGCAGGCAAAATCTTCTGATCCATCATTATCCTCCTCATTCCCAGAAAAACTCAAAACTTCAAGTCATTTAGTATATTTTAAAGAGCTTGATTTATCAAACACATTTTTTTCATGAACCATGTCACCTTAACACTATCATACCTGGCACACCCTTTATAGATTGCGGCTAAGGATATATGTAAAATATCCCCTTAAATCATAAAGAAAGTTTCATTTTCAATGCACCTTCGACGAGTTCATACGATTTAATTGTGCCAATGGGAATTTTTCGCACGATGCTCCAAGCATTAACATTCATTTTGATCGCTCTTTTTTCATATTCAAAAAATGGCGGTCTGTTAAATATCCTTTGGTTGATGAAATTCCTGTCAATGGGTTCCATTTCCACTAATTCAAATGAAATCGTTCTTTTTTCCACATGAACCGGTTTCAATGTAATCCGGAAAGCTACGTCTCTCTTAAACATCATTTTTTTCACTTCCATCGTTCCGGAAAGCACAATATGCTTAGGCGTAATCTTGACTTTAATATCCTGACCATATGATTTCATTTTTATGATTCTCTCTATCATGGATTCAGTTACCGTTATCGGTATGCCGCTTTTGAATGGACTCATCCTTGCATTCCCTCCCCACTCAAAGCATATGCCGGATTACCTGATGCCGTTAACATTTAAGCGTGAATCAATAAACGGTATATTCTAAATATTCAACCACCAACTCTTGACCTTTATAAAAACTACCTGTATAGTCATAATTAATTTAATAGACAACTCTTATCCAGAGAGGTGGAGGGACTGGCCCTTTGATGCCTCAGCAACAGACTATTCATGTACTGTGCTAATTCCAGAAGTGTAAAAACTTGAAGATAAGAAGAGTATATAGCTTTGTTGCCAACACCTCTTCTTATTTTTAAGAAGAGGTTTTTTATTTTTAAAAGGAAAGAAGGAATGCAACATGTCAATCACATTAACGAAAGCACCATTCAGGGCCGATCACGTCGGAAGTTTATTAAGACCGGAACGTTTACATATTGCCAGAAAGCAATTTAGGGAGGGTACCCTTTCAGCAGAGCGGCTTCGTGAAATTGAAACCGAAGAAATCAAACGGATTGTCGATAAACAAATTGAAGTTGGTTTAGAGGCCGTTACGGACGGTGAGTTCAGACGAACATGGTGGCACTTTGACTTCCTCGAACATTTAAATGGCATCGAGGGTTATGTAACTGAAAAAGGCCTCACATTCGATGGTGTGGAAACAGAGAGATATAATGTTCGCAATATCGGGAAGGTTTCATTCAACCCTGAACATCCCTTCATTCGTGATTTCATTGAATTGGACAAAATCGTGAACGGACGTGCCGTTGCCAAACAAACCATTCCCAGTCCGAATCAATTATTTGCTGCAGGCATTCATAATGAAGACATCTACCCTGATATTGAAGATTATGCAAATGATATCATCAAGGCGTATCAGCATGCTTTAAAAGCCTTTTATGAAGCAGGTGTGCGTTATCTTCAATTGGATGATGTATATATTGCCAGACTTTCAGCTCCAGATTTCCAGTTCAAAGATGGAAAATATACGAGGGAACAATTAATTGATCTTGCACTTCGCGTCATTAATGGCGCATTGGAAGGAAAACCAGAAGACCTTATCGTCACTACCCATCTATGTCGCGGAAACTACCAGTCGACATGGGCGTTTGAAGGAAGCTATGCCCATATCGCCCCAACTTTATTGGCAAAAGAAAAAGTAGATGGATTCTTCTTGGAATATGATGATCAACGCTCAGGGGATTTCAAACCATTGGAATACATTCCAAATGGCGGGGCACAGGTCGTACTGGGTGTCGTCACTTCAAAAAATGGAGAAATCGAAGACAAGGAAGCAGTTAAGGTACGCATCAAGGAAGCTTCAGACTTCGTTCCTCTCGAACAATTATGCTTAAGCCCGCAATGCGGTTTCGCCTCCACCCATCACGGCAACAAGCTAACCGAAGAACAGCAATGGGAAAAGCTGAAATTCGTCGTTGATGTAGCAAAAGAAGTATGGGAATGATTCATCCTTAAATGTAAAGTAAAAGCTAGGCATTAGGAAGGCCTAGCTTTTCTTCAAAACAACTCAATAAAATGTTTTGCCGTTTTGGAAAGATAACGATCTTGTCTAAAAACCAAGGCTATATTCGATTGAATTGAAGAATCGATAATATCCAGCACTTTCACTCCTTTTATAATATGGGGTGAAACAGCTGATTTCGGAACAATACTCGCCCCAACTCCAGCGGCAACCAGAGAGAGCAGAACATTTACATCATGGCATTCGCATAAAATATTTAGCTGTATTTCCCGCTTTTTAAATTCCTCGATAATTTCCTCGTAAATCCCTGGTCCTTTTTCCCTATGCACTAAAAGCAATGGGATGTTTTCAATATCCTTTAAATGAACCCTATCCTTCGAAGTGAAGCTGTCCCAATCCTCAGGTACAACAAAAACATTGGGCACTTGTCCTAAGTTCAAACTGGAAAGACTCTTCATCTCGACAGGTAAATGAACAATGGCAAGTTCGATATCCTGATTCTCCAAATAATTACTTATTTCATATGGATCTCCTGCGAATATTTTGAAGGAAACGGAAGGATATTTTTTCTTGAAACTATTAATTTTATCAGGTAAATAAGACATATACGCAAGTACAGAACCTACTGAGAGTGTACCTTTAATTCCCTCACCCGTTTCCTTCACTTCGAGCAAGGAGTCCTCGAAATATTGAAGCATATCCTTAGCCTTCTCGTAAAGTACCCTCCCAGCTTCGGTCAACTCCATACTTTTACCGTTCCTTTTTCGTTCAAGTAAAGTAGTCCCTAATTCTTCTTCCATAAGGCGGAGCTGCTGGCTTAATGGCGGCTGTGACATATTCAACTTTTTGGCTGCACGGGAAACCTGGCCTTCTTCTGCAAGAATGAGAAAATATCGTAATTGTCTAATATCCATATTGGCACCTCTGATATATATGTTTATCGTATATAAACTTAATTATATAGATATTTTAAATATGATACAAACAGCAGTAAAATATATTTGTTTACAACATAAAGGGGTGTTCAAAATGGAGAAATTCAAGGATCTAAACAAAAGCTTCATCAATGGGGAATGGATGGAAGGCTTAAGTCAACGCAGATATAATATTTTAAACCCATACAATAATGCCGTGATTTCAAATGTGAGCTTGGCTACATCAAAACAGCTCGAAGAATCATTTGAAATAGCAAAAAATGCTCAAAAAGGTTGGGCAAAAACATCAGCCGAAAAACGTCGTCAGGTCCTGCTTAAAGTTGGTGAATTCCTGCAGGAAAACCGGAATGAAATCGTTGAAATGATTTCCCGTGAAACAGGTGGATCGCTTATTAAAGCAAACGTTGAATTTCAGCTTACTATGGAAATAGTCGAAGAATCTACTAACATGGTGGATGAAATATATCAAATGCATGAGGTTCCGTCAGCTATAGAGCATAAAGTCAATCATATACATCGTCTGCCACTAGGAGTTATCTCTTCAATATCTCCGTTTAACTTTCCGATGAACTTGTCAATGAGAACCATCGCACCAGCCATTGCATTAGGAAATGCAGTCGTTCATAAACCGGACGTTCAAGTTGGATTTACTGGAGGAATCATCATCGCTGCAGCATTTGAATATGCCGGTCTTCCAAAAGGGGTCTTTAATATGATCCTTACTGACCTGGAAGAAATCGGTGATGGCATGCTGACAAACCCGATTCCTAAATTAATCAGCTTCACAGGCTCTACTCCTGTAGGACAGCACATCGGGGCCATTGCAGGGAAAAACCTAAAACGAGTTGCGCTGGAGCTCGGCGGTAATAATCCTTTCATTGTATTATCGGATGCAGATGTGGACCGTGCCGTTGATGCTGCAATCTTCGGGAAGTACATTCACCAAGGACAGATTTGCATGTGCATTAACCGCATAATCGTGCATAAAGACCTTTACGAAGACTTTACTACAAAATTCGTTGAACGTGCAAAAGCTCTTCCATTTGGTGACCAATTAGATCCTAAAACAATCATTGGACCACTTGTGAACGAGCGTCAATTAGAAAAAGTACAACAAATCATCGAGGAAACTAAAGCTGCCGGGGTCAATGTTGCACTTGAGGGAAAACGCATTGGCAATGTGCTGACACCAACTATTTTCCGGGATGTACAGAACTCGGATAAAATCGCACAAACAGAAATGTTTTCTCCTGTCGTGTCCATCATTCGAACAGAAACGGATGAAGAAGCCATTGATATCGCCAATGACACCCTTTATGGTTTAAGTTCGGCTATCTTCACTTCTGATCTGGAAAAGGGCGAACGCTTAGGGTTACAAATCGACAGCGGAATGACACACATCAATGATCAAACCGTTAATGATGGAACGAACATACCATTCGGCGGGAACAAAATGAGTGGTTTAGGCAGATTCGGAAGCCCATGGATTGTCGAAGAATTCACTGTTACGAAATGGATTTCCCTTCAAACACACTATCGCGAATATCCATTTTAACCATTAATTCATCGGGCATCTGATACAACCTTTTGGGATGTATACAGATGCCTTTTTTCAGTAATTGCGTACTAAGGAAAGCAACAAAAAAAGAACGCTCACCAGCACGTCCCCTTTTTACTTGCAACTATCATCATCATCCATTTTCTTCACAAATATATCATCCGTCACCCTATCTTCCAGCTTGTTCCTCAAGGCCAATTCCGCAGCCTTCCCATCACTAGGCGACCCGTCCGAGAAATACATCGGAAACAAGGAGAAAAACAAAACATAAAAAGAAAAATAGATAAATTGATACCAGATTACCGAGCTGTCCAGGATATTCTGATACACTAAGCTATATATGATCAGCATGCTGACTAAATTAAAGATAGACCCGCCTAAATATATCAGCGTATTCGTCAATCGATTATCATGTTTCAATCCCTTGAACTCGCAAGTCCCATTCCAAAAATAATATTTCCTTACTTCTATGTTCCGAAAGGCGAAAATTTTATTGCCACAACCGATCAAGATTTTCTTTTCTGATCCCCCAAAGATCGTAACAAAGAAAATATGCCCGCTCAAATGTATCAGCGTAACGATCGGCATGATCAAAAAAAAGGAAAATAGAAATTTAATGATATCAGAGAGACCAAACATGTTTAAGCAACCCTCCTTACTAGAGCAATTTTCTTAACAGGATGCTACTCTGATACCCTGCCCACACTAGTTATAACTAGTAAATTTTCACAGTAGTAATATGTTGCTTTCCACAAGTGATAAGAGGATAATTAGTTCTCCTTAATCATGGCTGTTTCCAGCATAATCAGACCTTTCATGGATTAATTCGACCTATCTCCTGCTTTATTCGACCTTCCACCGATTAATTCGACCTATCTCCTGCTTATTTCGTCCTTCCATCGATTATTTCATCCCTCCTCCTGCTTTTTCCGTTCCTCAATAAAACAGGCTACCTCCTTCCCAAAAATTCCGGAAAAGTGATAGCCTTTACATCTTTATTTAGCGATTGGGGGTGCGAAGAATTTCTGCGTTGTTTTGTCCTGGCCTCAAGCCTGTATGTTTATATTCAGGGGTGAAAACCGATGTTTTGATTGGGCAGGCGATTTGCTTCTGGACATTTCCTTTTCCGTCAGGTACCTCGACGATCATTCCCCTTTCCTTCAATTGGGGGTGTTCGGCCGCTTCGGTGAAGGTCAGCACTGGTTCTGCACAGGCCTCGAAATCAGCGAATATTTCCTGCCATTCATGAAAATCTCTTTCAAGGAAAGCCAGTCGGATGGCCGTTTTAAATCTAATTCCGCTTTCTTCATCGCTTTTCATGCTGAGGTCATACAATTCGGGTGCACCGATTGCTTCGCATAATGCTTTTCGAAATGGGGGCTCAAGGCTCCCTACCGAAAAATGGCGTCCATCTTTCGTTTCGTAAAAGTCATAAAAGGATCCTCCGTTTAACATCATTTTTTCTGGTTCAAGCTCGAGGCCCCCTTGTAAATTCAAAGGTGCGGATATGGCATTCAAGGCAAAACTGCAGTCGGTCATGCTGATGTCGATGGCTTGGCCGAATCCCGTTCTTTCCCTGTGAATGACTGCCGATAATATACCGATAACAGCATGCAATGAGCCTCCGGCAAGATCTGCTATTTGGGTTCCGTTTTTTGCCGGTCCGCCCTTTTTCGTACCGGAATAGCCTGATAAGCCTGCAATTGAAATATAATTGATATCATGTCCCGGTCGGTCTTTATAGGGACCAGTCTGGCCGAAGCCCGTGATGGAACAGTAAATCAGCTTTGGATTGATCGATTTTAATGCCTCATACCCCAGTCCCAGACGTTCCATGACACCTGGACGGAATTGTTCAATGACGATATCGTATTCCTTCACTAGGTTTTTTACAGATTCGATTGACTCAGATTGTTTTAAATCCATTGTGATCGACTTCTTCGATCTATTAAGATATTGGTTCACACCCCATGAATCCTTTGCTCCCGGCCTCTCTACCTTCAATACATCCGCTCCTAAATCCGCTAGCATCAAAGTGGCATATGGGCCTGGCAGTAACGTTGAAAAGTCCAATACTTTTAAATGAGTCAATAAGGTCATCAGCCGTGCACCTTCCCTTTCCATTGAAAATATTAAAAGCTTTCCCCGTCGTTCTGTACATTCAATTTAGCAGAGATTACGATTATCATATAACACCTCTCATCGAATATGTATAAATTTCCATTTAACAAAAATAAAAAGCTAGGAATCAGCTTCCTAGCTTTTTGATGATGAGCATAACAAGTAAATGCCGGACAATTCAATACTGCATTGTCCGGCTGATTTTACTTTAAGGTTGTTCATTCATATTTTTTGTCAAAGTCAAATTCGACTTCATCAAGTTTAACGAATTTAGTTTTTCTTATCAGTTTATAGCCAAACCATAGACCAAGGAAAAGCGGGATTCCCAGGTATGCTGCTATAACACTGCCCCAATCGATCTGGTCTGAGAAAAAGGCTTGGATATTTTGGGACAGGATGACGATCATGCCAATTAATATGGCAAATATCGGACCTATCGGGAACCATAATGCCTTATATGGCAGCTTCTCCAATGAATGGCCTTGAGCGATGAATGCTTTCCGGAAACGGTAATGGCTGATGGAAATGCCCAGCCAAAAGATGAATCCTGTAATTCCAATGGCATTCATTAACCAAATATACACTTTACCATCACCGAATACGGAGGCTAAAAAGGCAAGCATGCCGATGGAACATGTCAAAATCATGCCTGCAACCGGTACTCCGCGTTTATTAAGTTTTGCAAAAATACGCGGTGCTTGTCCATCTTTTGCCATTGAATATAACATACGCGTAGATGCATATAGACTGGAGTTACCTGCAGATAATACGGCTGTTAAAATGACGGCATTCATAAGCGAAGCAGCAAAGGCCACTCCAGCTTTTTCAAAAATGAGCGTGAATGGACTTACCATGACGTTATCACCTTGTAAACTTGGATTCGTATAAGGGATAAGCAGTCCTATTACGAAGATTGCAAATACGTAAAAGAGCAGGATTCTCCAGAATACACTTTTAATGGCCTTCGGTATATTCCTTGCTGGATCTTCACTCTCACCGGCAGCAACACCGACAATTTCAGTACCTTGAAAAGAAAAGCCAGCCGCTATGAATACAATGAAGACACCCATGAACCCACCCGGGAAAGGAGCCTCATCGACGGTGAAGTTTTTAAAACCTACTGCTTCGCCGCCCATAATGCCGACGATCATTAGCAGCCCGACGATTATAAAAATAACGATGGCCGTGACTTTTATGAAGGAAAACCAGTATTCCCCTTCACCATATCCTTTAACGGATAAATAGTTCAATAGGAAAATGAGCACCAAGAATGATGAACTCCACAACAATGATGGACTATTCGGAAACCAGAATTTCATGATCATTGTCGAGGCTGCCAACTCTGCAGCTATCGTCATCGACCAATTGAACCAATACGTCCATCCCAAGGCAAATCCAAATGCCGGATCGACGAACTTCGACCCATAGGTACTGAAAGAGCCGCTTGTCGGCATGAATGCTGCCAATTCCCCTAAGCTCGTCATCACAAAGTACACCATTGCCCCAACTAAGGCATAAGCAAGTAATGCTCCGCCTGGCCCAGCTGTATGAATGGCTGCCCCGCTGCTGAGGAACAGCCCGGTGCCAATAGCCCCTCCAATGGAAATCATCGTTAAATGGCGGGATTTTAAACCGCGCTTTAATCCTTGTTCTTCTTGCTTTGGAGGATGCAAGATGTCATTTTCTTGTTTTGGTATCATAAATTTTCATCCCTTTCTATATAAGCGCTTTCATATATGGGGAAATCCATTTAATAAATTTTCCTATTTCATAGACTTTCAAATAGACCTAATTTACAATTCGAATTCCTTTTCTGAATATATGCAATTTTCATGCCAGATTTACAAAGCGCAATATTCAACAAATTATCAAAAAAAAATGCCTTCAATAGACAAATTTCTTTGCACTTTACGCCATGTTTTTTTGCACATTATGCCATGTTTTTTTGCACATTTATTCATTTGGTTTAATTTAAATACATTCCAAATATTACTAAAAGAATATATTCAAAGAATATTTCTATTAAAATCCATTTTTCTCCATTTTATTCCTTTAAATGTCATATTTTTTGCTGTTTTCTCCATTTGATAATAATATGAAACGATGTAAAAATGAGGTATTCTCATGAAGGAGTTGAGTGTTATGAAAGGTAAGGTATTTTTAGGAACTGCACTATCCATCGGTCTATTATTTTCTGCTATTCCCCATCAAGAAGCTTTAGCGGCAAAAAATGTGTTAAGTGTTGAAAAGTACAATAAGCATAAGGATTCGCTAGAATTCAAGTCTGGGAAACTTACGGACCCATCCAAGCAAACGGCAGAAAATATCATTCTTACCTTTTTTGATGAAAACAAAAAGTCTTACAAGCTAGAAAAGCAAAAGGCAAAGGACTCCTTCACGATTCAGAAAGAAAGCAAGGATGAACTAGGCAATACCGTCCTTAGATTGCAACAAACCTATAAAGGCGTACCTGTATGGAATTCCACACAAGCAGTATTGATTGACGCTAAAGGTGTATTAAGCGTCGTGTCCGGTACGGTTGAAGCCAATCTAAACACGAAATTAGGCAAAAAGGCTAAAAAAGGCATCAGTGAATCCGAAGCTATCAAAATAGCGGAA
Organism: Peribacillus phoenicis; assembly: GCF_047238085.1. Taxonomy (NCBI): domain Bacteria; kingdom Bacillati; phylum Bacillota; class Bacilli; order Caryophanales; family Bacillaceae; genus Peribacillus; species Peribacillus phoenicis. The sequence goes on from NZ_JBDFMF010000001.1 coordinate 4,596,397, forward strand.
GCGGATCTTGGGTTCACCCCTGCTTACGAACAATCACCTGAATCTGACCTATATGTATATGCAAATGAAGGCAAGGCCGATTATGTTTATAAAGTCAATTTGAAATTCCTAAGTCCGGAACCAGGAAATCATAATTATTTCATTTCAGTCAAAACGGGTAAAATCCTGAATAAATATAATACACTAGATGAAGTGACAGGGACCAATTCCGTCGGGACGGGCACCGGTGTGCTAAACAACACCGTGTCGCTGAACACTACCTTATCCAACGGCCAATACTATTTACAGGACAATACACGCGGTAAAGGCATCTACACTTATAATGCCAATAACCGTTCAAGATTGCCTGGTACACTCTTTTCCAACACAACAAATGCATTTACTGCTTCTGCCGATAAAGCTGCGGTGGATGCCCATTATTATGCGGGTAAAACCTATGATTATTACAAATCCACATTTGGCCGGAACTCTTATGATGGAAATGGAACCATCCTGAAATCAACCGTTCATTATGGTTCAAGATACAATAATGCTTTCTGGGATGGCACCCAAATGGTTTACGGTGATGGAGATGGCACGACATTCATCCCATTGTCCGGGGGTCTCGATGTCGTTGCACATGAACTGACGCATGCCGTGACTTCCTCGGAATCGAACCTTACCTATCAAAATGAATCCGGTGCTTTGAATGAAGCGATATCTGATATTTTTGGAACTGTTGTAGAATTTAAGAATCAAAGTGCCAAAGCCGATTATTTGGTCGGAGAAGATATTTACACACCTAGCATTTCCGGTGATGCACTCCGCTCGATGGCTAATCCAACATTGAATGGTGACCCTGACCATTATTCGAACCGTTATACGGGAACGGGTGATAACGGCGGAGTCCACACGAACAGCGGAATCATAAATAAGGCAGCTTATTTAATCTCTGCAGGCGGAACCCACCATGGCGTAAGTGTATCCGGGATCGGCATCGATAAACTAGGAACCATCTTTTACCGGGCAAACACAACTTATTTAACTTCCTCGTCGACTTTTTCACAAGCCAGAGCGGCAATCATACAAGCGGCTTCTGATTTATACGGTTCAAGCAGTGCAGAAGTCACGGCTGTCAAAAATGCCTTTACAGCTGTCGGTGTTAATTAAGAGATTTACCTATATAAAACACCTCCCTAGCCCACCTCTAGCGGAGGTTTTTTTCTTATGCGGGGCTATCCCGATCATTTGAGCAGTTCGCCGCCTTTTTTCGGCCTTCATGTGAAGAATTCCGTCCTTTGGTACGGGGAGAGCCTCAATAAAAACAATCTTGTCGTTTGCTAAAAATGATTAATTCCGTAAAATAGTTGCTTTTCTTCTTATTAACTGTCAAGCTTAGAAGATCTGGACTATATTGAATAGAACAAGTAGGTGACGAACATGATTGAAGTTAAAACTTCCACACTCAGTGATGGTGAGTTCAATAGAGGCGTATTCGCAACACGAGATATTAAAAAAGGTGAGCTTTTACATGAGGCACCTGTCATTGCATATCCAAACGAGGAGCATGTTTTCATAGAGAAGACATTGCTGGCTGATTATGCGTTTGAATATGGTATAAACCATACTGCCATGCTTTTAGGCTATGGCATGCTGTTTAATCATTCTTATACACCCAACGCTACGTATGACATAAACTTCAAGAATCATACGTTTGATTTCTTTGCTTACACCGACATAAAAGCAGGAGAAGAAATCCTGATTAATTATAATGGTGAAGTCGATAATGAAGATCCGCTTTGGTTCAATAAAGAAAATGACGGTGAAGATGAAGCTGAATGATCATTGATCATTCATGATAGCACTTGTACTTTTTAAAACCTGTCCAAGGTTTTTTCGAAAGTACAAGTGCTTTTCCTTTTTCCTTTCACCGGCTTGATGAATTCACTGCTGGATTTTACTAAAAGGATATAAGCAATAAAAAAAAGCCCCATTAAGAATAACTTAATGGGGTCATTTCACCTTAACGTACGGATGGGTTACTTGATTTCGTTTTGGTTATTGATTGGAATTGGTTCTTGACCTTATCAATGGTTTCGGGTGTGGCTAGGGATCTTATTTGACTCATGGTTTTTTCACGGGTTTTCTTATTGCGCATTAAAAATGCGGCTGCTCCTATCAGGACGGTTCCAAGCATTTTGTTTGATGGCATGTTAGTTTCCTCCTTCAAGTTAGTCCTATATAGTATTCCCTCTATCAGCCGATTTAAACAAAAGCATCCTTTTGAGAGAGCGGTTTCGCTTTTATTCATCCTCGCTCAGGCTTTCGATAAACTTTATGCTTTCGGGATTTTTCACGACTTTTTCCGCTTGATCCGGGTCAGCTTTCGTTTGCTTCATATTGTAAAGTTTATATGTCAGCACTCTTTTCACTGACTCGTCAATTCTATCCATTGGAACTTCCCCTGCTTTTACTGCTTGCAGTAATCCGTTATATACCTCAAGCTCATGGGAATATTCATGACAGACAAGTAATAAATCAACTCCTGCAAGGATTGCCTGCTTCCCCATCTCTTCATAGGAGAAATACTTGTTCACAGCACCCATTTCCAAATCGTCGGTAACGACAAGTCCTTCATATTTGAGTTTCCCCCGAAGCAGGTCTTCGATGATGATTTTAGAAAGGCTTGCTGGTTTTTCTTTATCATAGGCTGGATATTTAATGTGGGTCACCATCACGAAAAACTTTTGGTTATCCAGTTCACTTATGATTTGCTTGAAAGGATAAATATCCGAATTTTCCAGATCAAGTTGGTTTGCCTCCACGGAAGATGTTTCGACATGCGGATCGATTTCGCTGCGTCCGTTTCCAGGAAAGTGCTTCAGTGCACCAGTTATCGATACATCGTTCAATCCTTGAATGGCTTTCTTTCCGTATTGATACACCTTTTCCGGATCTTGCCCAAATGAACGCTTGTCCGTTTTCGATAGATCAAGTACAGGGGCGAAATTAATGTTAATCCCCATGGAGCCCAGTTCTGTCCCATTCAATTTGGCCACTTTGTACATGTCTTCAACAGAGGCATTTTTTCCAATCTCCTGTTGTGCAGGGAGGGGCGATACCCGTTCCTTCATCCTGATGATGTCCCCGCCTTCCTGATCGATGGCCACCATCAACGGAAGCGAATGGGTACTTTGATCGGCCATTTGCTGAAGCGAATTCGATAACCTGGCCACTTGTTTAGGGGATTTCATATTACGGTCAAAATAAATGACGCCCCCTATATGTTTTTGTTCGATAAGCTCCGTAATTTCACTGCTCTTTTCGGTTCCCTTGAAACCGACCATCATAAGCTGTCCGATTTTTTCTTCAAGCGTCATTTTTTTCAGCAATTTTTCTATACTCTCATGATTATCCGCACCGGCTTCTTTCCCTTTTTCCGCTCTGGAATCCACATCCATATTCAACTGAATGGACACCACTGTAAAAGCGAGAATTGCGATGAGGAAAAGGCCCCAATATATATTTTTTTTATTCTTCATGCTTTGACCTTCATTGACATTTTCTCTGTCCTTCCTTGATAGCCCTTTTATTGATTTCGCTGCACACTTCTTAATCATGTTCATAAAGTGACAATTCTATATCATCATTGCGGATTTTTTTGAATAAAGCATTAGCCGCGTACCATACTACAAACATAGCCTAATTAAAAGGAGATGCCCCCATGAACGGAATCTTTAAGAATATTGCCGTCACCTTCAGTCATGCAGTCGATTATGCAAAAGAAAAAATAACTGCCATTACAGGAACAACTTCTGTTACGATAGTGGAATTGAGTGAGCACATCATCAATCAGCCTGAAACAAAACTAATCAGGAAAACCCTTTTAGGTATACCTTTTTCTTTTTATCATTTACAAAAAGAAGACGTTACGTACTATTTGGAAATGAAAAGCACACAGGTTCTCCAGTTGGATGTTCAAGCGCACAATCATACAATTGTGTCTTACAGGTCTTATCGAGATAAATCAAGCTTGCCCACGGCCATTAGATTTCCTAAAACCCTTTTATCCGAATGACTTCGGTACAAAAATAAAAAAGCTGATATCCCCTGCATATGGGGTTATCAGCTTTTTTTTAATCTTATAGGGAGAAAAAACGGTCTCTTTCACTTGAAATCCATTTCTCTGCATCTTCTTCATCCTTTTTAACCAAGCGGTTAACGAGGATATCATGCCAAATGTAATTTTCGAGAAAATTGATATGAATGGGATCATCTGTGTAAAACGCCGTTTCCCTCGTTTCGGGAGAAGGGCCGTAAATCGTCTCCTTGCCATCGATGGATAAGATGAACCATTTGTTTTCTCCGATATTTTCCACATAGCTTGTTTTGCGATGTATATCTATCCCTGATAATGGGTTTTCAACCTGAAATGCAATCCCCTTGAGAGTGCAATGCCCAGCGACCCCTTTTAGCTCTTGTTCAAGTTTGCCATACATCTCGTCCCATAAGGAAACCACCACCCTTTTCTCGGCTTTGTGAATCAAAGTACGGCAGAAGGATAGGATGTGCCCTTCACCCTTAAGCGTCATTACACGATTGTCAGACATCGGTTCGATTTTCTCGAATTGCTTTAGTGTATGGCTTATGGATTGATAGGTATTGTTCCATTTTGATTGAACCGATTCCAAAAAAACATCGACTGGCAGCGGTGAATATTGTATCGAGTCATTGATTTCCTCTTTTAAGACGATTCCTTCTTCTTGCAGTCCATTTAATATTTCATAGATGCGGGCCCTTGGAATTCCTGATTCCTTGCTTACTTGATAGGCACTGGTTGGGCCTTGGCGAACCAAAGAAACATAAGCCTTTGCTTCATATTGACTAAACCCGAGAGACTGTAGTTTTTGAATGATATCTTGCATAGTACCTCCTAGTGCTTTTAGTAAGTTATATGCCTATCATACCAAATGTCTTATCGAAATCTATTCGATATCAGTTGGAATGACTCATAATATTCTTATTTACAGAGCGGCTTCAATTAGTTACTATCTAAATAGTGACTAACAAAAATGGTTTATGGCTTCAGCAAAACAAGCATTTCAGCCATAATGCCATTGATACGGAGGCTTCTTGGATGGAAGATATACAAATTTCAACACTTTTGCTGCTGATGTTTTTCGGATTTTTGGCAGCATTCATTGATTCCGTGGTCGGCGGCGGCGGCCTGATTTCGATACCCGCTTTATTATTTTCAGGACTTTCCCCGTCAGCAGCGATCGCTACAAATAAGTTAGCAAGTTCCATGGGGTCTTTAACAAGCACCATTGCCTTCATTCGCTCAGGTAAGGTTGATTTTAAATTGGTTTCAAAACTTTTCCCATTGATTTTCATAGGTTCCCTGCTAGGGGCTTGGGTTGTCAATTTCGTCTCGCCTGAATTATTAAAGCCAATGATCTTGGTTCTATTAATAGCTATTGCCATTTATACCTTTTTTAAAAAGGACTGGGGCCAGAAATCGACTTACCATACACTCACATGGCAAAAGGCTGCACTATTTGCGTTCGCTATATTTGCCATTGGTTTTTATGATGGCTTTTTGGGCGCTGGAACGGGATCCTTCATTTTGTTTGCCTTTTTAATGATTGGATTTGATTTTTTGCACTCTGCAGGGAATGCAAAATTTTTGAACTTCGGAAGTAATTTGGCGGCACTGATCATGTTCATATTCCTTGATACCGTCAACTTTTCCTATGGAATACCAATGGGGATCTCCATGATAGCAGGAGCGTTGGCCGGTTCTAAATTTGCCATTAAGAAAGGAGTGGCATATGTAAGAGTATTATTTATCATCGTAACCGTCATTCTGATCGTGAAAAATATAATGGATTACTTAATGGGCGGCTAATCTTTTAAAAAAATAGACGACAGAACACTGTTCCCCACACAGAATGTGACATATAGGAATTATTTGGGTATATGATAGGTAAAGACTGTGTGGAAAGGTGTGATTGGATGATTGAAAAGTGGAATGGCGAAGAAATGGCAGATGTATCGGGGCAAACCATTGTGATTACTGGTGCAAATAGTGGGCTTGGCTTCGAAACGGCTTTTGCACTGGCCGGTAAGGGGGCAGAGATCATCCTTGCGGTCCGGAATGCTTCAAAGGGTGAAAAGGCGGTCGATAGAATCTTATCGGTCCATCCAAAGGCAAATGTACGTGTAATGGAGCTGGATTTAAGTGATTTGAGCAGCATTCGGCATTTTGCCGATTCCTTTCAGGAAAACTATGAATCTCTCTCCGTCCTCATCAATAACGCAGGTGTGATGATTCCGCCCTACAGTAGGACGAAGGATGGCTTCGAGCTGCAATTCGGCAGCAATCACCTCGGTCATTTTGCTTTGACAGGCCTCCTTCTTCCGCGTATCCTTTCTACGCCAAACTCGCGTGTGGTCACATTGAGCAGCTTGGCCGCCATCAATGGATATATAGACTTCGAAAATCTAAATGGTGAAAACGGTTATAAACCAATGAAATACTATGGGCAAAGCAAGCTGGCCAATCTACTCTTCGCCCGCGAATTACAGAATAAATTCAACCAGCATGGTGCAACCCCGATCAGTGTTGCCTGTCATCCGGGCCTTTCCCATACTAATCTCATGTCACGCGGTTCTGGCAAACCCATAAATAAATTCGTGCACTTTCTTTCCAAAACCATCACCCAGCCGGCAAGTATGGGAGCATTGCCTACCCTTTATGCCGCAACGGAACCTGCATTGACAGGCGGGGAGTATATCGGACCCGATGGAAAGAAGAGCAGAAAAGGCTTTCCCAGAAAAGACGAGATCATCGATACCTTATATAATGAAGAAACGTCGAAAAGATTATGGGATATTTCAGAAACCTTGACAGAGGTCAAATATCGTTTCACTGAAAGCACGATGCCAAAATGACTTTATATATTTTCGCTCATGAACAGCGCAAAAAAAAGAGGGAGCATGATGCCCCCTCTTTTCGCTTTCATCATTCAGCGTCAAAAACTTCGACTTTTTCCATTTTGTCGCCATTTTTCATAGCTTTGGCTGTTTCAAGTCCAGATGTCACTTTACCGAATACTGTGTGAACACCGTTAAGATGCGGTTGTGGTTCATGCACGATAAAGAATTGGCTTGAGCCTGTGTCTTTTCCAGCATGTGCCATAGATAGGCTACCTGCCTCATGTTTATGAGGGTTTCCTTCTGTTTCACATTTGATTTGTGTGCCGCTTCCGCCTGCACCTGTACCTGTTGGATCTCCGCCTTGGCTTACGAAACCAGGGATTACACGGTGAAAGACTACCCCATTATAAAATCCTGTGTTTGCCAAGTTTTCGAAGTTAGCCACTGTGTTCGGTGCTTCGTTCGGGAAAAGGTCGAATTCGATTTTTTCCCCATTTGCCATAAGTATGTATCCTTTTTTAGCCATGTAAAACATCTCCTTTAATATGAACTGAATCAAATCTAATAGTACCATTTTTAGAAGCAGAAAGAAAAGCAAGCGCTACTTATTTCGAATTGTATCATTATACATTCCTCTATTTTTTATTTTATAATGGGGTAGATTCATTATTATAAGGGGGAACGAACCATGATACAGAAATTTGATGCATTAGTCGTGAACAAGCAAGATGATCAATTCACCGTTAACATTCAGCAACTTTCACTTGATGATCTACCTCAAGGCGAAGTGCTCATCCGTGTTCATTATTCCGGTGTGAACTATAAAGATAGCCTTGCAGCCATTCCGAATGGTAACATCGTCAGCAGCTATCCGATCGTTCCGGGCATTGATTTGGCTGGTGTTGTCGTTTCATCTGAGGATTCTCGCTTTAAAGAAGGAGACGAAGTCATTGCGACCTCCTACGGGATTGGCGTTTCCCAATCAGGAGGCTATAGTCAGTTTGCCCGTGTTCCTGCAGAGTGGATCGTCCCGCTACCTGATGGCCTTACAATGAAAGAGGCGATGATCATCGGAACGGCCGGTTTCACTGCAGCACTATCGGTTCTGCGATTGGAAGAAAATAACCTCACCCCTGAGCAAGGGAGCGTTCTCGTCACTGGTGCAACTGGCGGGGTCGGCAGTTTCGCTGTCTCGATCCTTTCCAAACTTGGCTATTCCGTTGAGGCGAGTACAGGAAAAGAATCGGAACATGGATACTTGAAGAAAATCGGTGCGGCGACCATTGTATCGCGAGAAGAGGTATATGATGGCAAGCTGCGGGCACTGGGCAAGCAGAAGTGGAGCGGGGCGGTAGATCCCGTCGGCGGTGAACCGTTAGCATCGGTCCTTAGCCAAATCAAGTATGGCGGGGCTGTGGCGGTCAGTGGATTGACAGCTGGTACAAGCCTTCCTGCCACCGTCTTTCCTTTCATCCTAAGAGGGGTTAATCTACTTGGGATCGATTCGGTCAATTGCCCGATGGATACAAGATTGAAAGTTTGGCATCGGCTTGCCACCGACTTTAAACTAGAGCATTTGGAACAGCTCGTTCAACAGGAAATTACACTTGAAGAATTGCCTGACGTCCTTCCTACCCTATTAAAAGGGGAAGCAAGAGGCAGAACGATCGTTAAACTATAAACCAAAAAGTGACGAGAGCATGGCTTCTCGTCACTTTTCATTGATAGGGAGACTGATATCTACAATCGTCCCTTCTCCCACTTCGCTGCTGAAATGAATTTCCCCATTATGCTCATGGATGATTTTAGTGCTGACCATGAGCCCAAACCCTGTTCCTTTTTCAGATGTGCTATAAAAAGGCTGGCCTAGATGCTTCATACGCTCATTTGTGATTCCGCAGCCTTGATCAATGAACCGGATCACTGCAGAGTCACCTTCATGGTTTAACTGTATATGAAGTTTGCCGCCATTGGGCATGGCTTCTATAGCATTATTGACGACATTCGTGAATACTTGTTTTAACTGATTCGGTTCGCCAAAGACAGATGCCGAATCCGTATTATATTCCTTGATGATTTCGACATCATTCAATATCGCTTGAAACTCAGCTAACGTAATCACACTATCCAAAATATCGTTAAGCTGAATGAATTCACAAACCTTCGCTTCAGGCTCTGCCAAACTTAAAAACTCATTGGCCAGGTTTTCGATTTTTTCTACTTCACTGACCATCATTTCAAGATAGTCCTTTTGCTCAGGGTCTTCCCTTAATAATTGTAAAAATCCTTTGACCGTAGTTAATGGATTTCTTATTTCATGAGCGATGCCCGCAGCCATCTGTCCTACCGCCGATAACATATTGGATTTACAGAGCAGCTCTTCGGTCTTTTTACGCTCCGTAATATCCCTGCAAAATACCTGTATGGCCGGTTGACCTTTATATATAATCGGAAGACCGAGTGTTTCTCCATAAAATACTTGTCCGTCAAGTCGAATGAACTTTTGTTCCAGTAAACCAACCGCCTGATGATCGTCCCTCATGATCTCGATTCTTTTTTGTACACTTTCCCGGGACTCCAGGTGAACGAACTGAAAAACCGATTTACCGATAATATCTTCCACACTATCCATCCCAAGCATTTTTGCCCCCATGGGATTCATATACTCTATTATCCCATTGCGATGTACAAAAATCGCTTCAGGTGACACCTCAACTAAACTGCGATACCTTTGCTCACTTTCCTTCAAGGCAGCTTCAGCAAGTTTTTGATTCGTGATGTCCCGATAAACGAAAACGAGTGCACACGGCTCATTTTCATCATTACGGATATTGAACAGGGAAATGCTTACATCGATTAACTGGCCATCCTTCCTTAACCTGACCGTTTCAAAGCCTTTCCTTTGTACCCCTGCCTTAATCTGGTCATGCAATTCATTGACTGACTCCTTCAAGAAATCAGGAATAATTGGAAACGGCATGCCTATGAGCTCATCATTCGTCCAACCGAAAAACTCTTCAAAAGCTGCATTCACTTGAAGGGTCTTTCCTTCCAGATCAACAATGGAAATGGCGTCCGGGTTGTTCTCCATGAAAGACTTAAATTTCTCGGTATTATCCTCCGGCTGTTCCCCCATTTGCCCTTGTCCATAATTAATAAGCCTTTTACTCATCAATTTTTTTATTCCTTTCTTATCCGGAAATTTACAGTCTCAATTTTACAGTATCAGTAAATCATTTGCCAGTTTTATCATATGATTTTTCCAAGTTAAGGATTGATGCACAAAGAGGCCAAACCCCCATAAGGTTCAGCCTCTTTCTTAAAATGTATTATAAATATTTGGACATTCTGTACCTGTTGGTTCATAAAAGCAATGAAGCTTGAAACGTCCAACCAGGGGCTGATTATACCAGGTTGCCGGACAATCTCCCGGTGGCCTGAAGTACCATAGGCTAAATTTCGAGGGCCATATCCTTTCACCATTTACACTGCGGCGTGCAAGTCTTTTTTCCCTGTCCCTTGCCCGCTGATAAAAATACCCCTTCTGTACAGCTTCAAAGGCATGCTCCTGATAAATCATGTCTGGAATCGTCCTCAGCCCTTTGAAATCGGAACAATTCGACCTAATCCGATTGATCCCCACATTACCGATCATCAACATGCCCTGATCACCTTCGCCCTCGCCTTCCGCCCTAAGCAATCTTGCCAATAATGCTATATCGGCATCAGTGTGCTTTACAACGGCCATTCCATCACCTCCACTTTTTTTATCCTATGCCTCAGGGATGGAAAAATACTCCGTTTATTAACAAAATCTTCATATGGAATACACGTCCTATCAATAATACAACCCTATACTTAAGTAAGGCTGGATAGCACGCGTGGCTATCATGGTATTTGGCGAAGGCGGGGCCAATACTTTCTTTATACATATAAAAAAGGCGGCACATATTGTGCCTCTCGGACTGTAGACAAACTTGATGAAAGTCGAGTTTATCTACAGTTTTTTAAGGGTTTGTACTATTTGCCTTCAGGCATTCGCTTAACTCAAAAAGGTTTCGGAATGGTGTCATTCCGAAACCTTTTTGTCTGCAAACTGAGGCCTCACACAATGTGCCGTCTTTTTAACTTGTCATTCTTTAGCTTCAAATGCCGCTTCAAACGCCAATGATACCTTTTCGAACTCTTCATCCGATTCGATATCGAGCAGTTCACCTTCGCCTTCGACCCTGAAAAAGAAAATATCGATATCTTCATCTGTATCCTCTTCAATATCTTCAAGCAAACCTACTGCAACATATTCCGTTCCTTCTACATCCAATGAACCTAAAACCTCAACTTCATGGCCTTCATCACTGTCATCAGTAAGGGTGAAAATTTCACCTTCACGAATTTTTCCCATACTACCTCTCCTCTCATATCCATTAATAATGGAGTTGTTTCCATAGTATATCTACTATTCCATTTAGAAACAAATTTTTGCCCTGGAAAATGTTAAATTCATTCTTACATTAAAAGAATCAATCAATAGATATTATGGAAGAAAAGTATTATCCCGAAAGCCATTCGTCATTTTTCATTATTTACCAATACTTTCCCTTTATTAACATCATTTAAAAAATTATCTAAAAACGGTTATAAAAATGTAATTTAATTCCGAATAATCTTATATATACTAATATTAGCAAATTGAATCTGGACTTAATGAAGGAGGAAGATTTCTTGGCTGTGAAGAGGGTCGATCACGTTGGCGTTGTTGTAAAAGATCTTGAAAAATCCATCGCCTTTTATCAAAATGTTCTGGATTTAAAATTAAAAGCACGCATGACTCATACTAATGGGGTAATCGAACTGGCATTCCTGGGTTACGAAGAGTCGGACGAAACAGAAATAGAATTGATTCAGGGATATAGCGACACACTGCCATCCGAAGCAACGATCCACCATTTTGCCATTACCGTGGATGATATCGAAGAAGAATATGCCCGGATCAAAAGCTTGGATGACACCGAGCTGATTGATGAAGAGATCGTCACCCTTCCAAATGGTTATCGCTATTTCTACGTATATGGACCGGAAAAAGAGTGGATTGAATTTTTCCAAAGGTAAAAAGCATACTAAAAAAGCAGAGTCTTAAAGACTTCTGCTTTTTTAACGCTTCTTCAATATTTTAGCAAAATTTACAGATAAAAAACCTTTCTTTACTTAACTGAAGTAATTTCTTAATATACTGCATTTATCCTAAAAGTAATAATATTTTTGGAGGTATGCATTTTGGGGAAAATGAGCAAAAAGGTAGCAGGAATTACGTTAGCGGGAGCGGTAGCCATTTCATCACTGGGTATTTCAACAATGAAGGAAGATGTTCAGGCAAAAAACAAGAAAAAAGAACCAACAAACGTCATCATGATGGTGATGGATGGGACAAGCACAGGAGCCACAACCCTTTCAAGGTGGTATAAAGGCGGTAATCTAGCCATGGATGAAATGCTTTCAGGCGGTATGCGTACATATTCTGCTGAATCGGCCATTACAGACTCAGCTCCTGCAGCAACAGCCCTTGCGACAGGAAATAAATCCAATGATAAATTTGTCGGTGTCCTGCCAGCCATCGTTAATTCTCCAGGGCTGGATCCGGTTAATCCGAAAAATGCCCATAAACCAGTCGCTAACGTTTTGGAGGGTGCGAAACAAGCCGGAAAGGCTACTGGCATCATTTCTACATCTGAAATCCAGCATGCTACACCCGCAGGATTCTCCGCTCACGTGACACATCGAAGCAATTATGGTGATATTGCGGAACAGCAGGTTTATCAGGGGATTGACGTCGTTTTGGGAGGGGGCAAGGAATCCCTTTTACCAGGTAAAACAAAAAATGCAAGAATTGATGGAGAAAACCTTTTGGAAGTGCTCGATGAAGACAAATATGATTTTGTTGAAACCCGTGACGAGCTGTTAAACTCCAAATCGAATAAAATTTGGGGAAGCTTTGCACCAAGTGCCCTGGCATATGATTTAGATCGTAAAACAACAAAGCCAAGTGAACCCACTTTAGCTGAGATGACCAATAAAGCCCTTAAAACCTTGAAAAAAGATAAAGATGGCTTCTTCTTATTTGTCGAAGGAAGCAAGATTGACTGGGCTGCTCACGGAAACGACACGATTGGAATGATTAGTGATACTTTAGCTTTTGATGATGCCGTGAACGAAGCCCTTAAGTTTGCAAAAAATGACGGAAACACGATGGTCATTGCTGTAACGGACCACGGGAACAGCGGAATTACAATGGGTAACGTAAACACGAACTCCTCCTACCCGGAAACACCCGTATCAGCTTATATCGATCCATTAAAGAAAGCGAAGATGACTGTTGAAGGAGCTTTAAGTAAGTTAAAACCAGATCATTCCAATCTAAAAGAAGTTGCAGCACTGTATGGACTGGATGAACTGACTTCTGAAGAAACAGCAAAACTTACCTCTTCTAAAAACGTAGGTGCTGAAATGACAAAGCTGCTTGCTAACCGTGCCAACATTGGCTTTACAACTGGCGGTCATACAGGGGAAGACGTATTCCTGTATTCTTATGGCCCTTCAAAACCGACTGGATTAATGGAGAATACAGACCTCGCTAAAAAAATGGCCGAATTCATGGGCTTTGATTTACAAAAATTATCGAACAAACTCTACATGAATGCTAAAGATTCCTTTGAGAAAAAAGGATATTCAACCCGTATTGATGTGACAGACCCGAATAACCCAATTTTCGTAGCGAAAAAGGGGCAGCAAAAAGTAGAGTTGCCTGCAAATAAGAATATCGTTATCAGCAAGACCCCTAAATCCACTAAACAAAAGGAAATAAATGCCATCACCGTTTACAACGGAAAAGACTTCTATATATCTGAACAAGCATTAAAGGCAGTCAAGTAAGCAACACATCTTTATAATGATGAAGGAGCCCTTGTTTTAACAAGGGCTCCTTCCGTCAATCAACTCTCATCCTCCCTTTTAAATTTCAGTTTGATAAAGATACAGCAGCTTATTTTAATAAAAATAAAAGTAAAGTTGTAAAATCATTACATCAATTAGAAAAGTGGAGATTGATGATGCAAGTGATTTAGCTCAATTAAAACTAAATTAAATTCTTTATTACGAGCAGGAGGAGTACCAAGTACATATTCACATGAAGAGATGAGAAAAAGAAGTAATTGAAAAATTAAAAGAAAATCTCAAAAAATTAGAACAAGAAATAAAACAAAATAAATATTCCTTTTCAAGTTTTGTACATGAAATCTTATATAGTACACGTGATAAATGGAATTTAGAAATAGAAGAAGAAATTAAAAATAATTAAGCATCTAAAAAGGTCCTTATCTAAGATTAGATAAGGACCTTCAGACTGTAGACAAATTAATAAAAGTTCCAGTTGATTTCAGAAATCCGCTCACTTTCCGCGACTGTCTGCCAAGCCGCATCAAAGCAAGCGCCTGCGGGGTCTCGGCTAGCCAGTTATTCGGCCGTTCACGCAGTTTTTCGACCTATCCCGTACTTTATTCGACCTACACTGCACTTTATTCGACCTACATTGCATTTTATTCGACCTACATTGCACCTTATTCGACCGTTCACGAATATTTTCGACCTACACCGCACTTTATTCGGTTCAAGAATCTTTTCGGCCTTCTCCTCACTATTCGGACTCCAAACCCCTTTTTTTATGAATGATTTAGTACTCCCCGCTTCACCAGCTTGACTTTTTGACACCCGGCAGTTGCCCTTTATGAGCAAGTTCCCTAAAAACGATACGTGACATGTTGAATTTGCGCATATATCCACGGGGCCTTCCCGTTACTCCACAACGATTGTGAACCCTTGTCGGCGAAGAGTCACGAGGGAGTTTGGCCAATGCGGCATAATCCCCTTTCTCCTTCAATTCCTTTCTAAGTTTTGCATACTTTTCGACCATTGCCAGCTGTTTTTCAGCTTTAATCACCTTGGATTTTTTCGCCATTTATATTCTCCTTTTTTAAAAATCTTGATTTTATAAAATCTATAAACTATTCACAATTCGTTCCGCTGCCTGTCTTGCTCCCGATATATTCCTCGAAATCGGTCCCATTTCAAGTTCAGCCAATGCACCCGTGACAAATAAACCAGGTCCCCACTGCAACGACTGCGATACAATCGGATAACCACATTCTGCGCAGTGTAAATCATGCGACCGGATGACTGGAGTCAGCCAATCCTTCCCTGGCATTGATGACTTAAAGCCGGTCGCTAAAAGGATCGTCCCTGTAAGTTGAATGACCTTTTCGTATTTATTCCTGAGACCAATATGCCCGTTCCTCCACACAGCGCTTATCACTTCTTCATCCATTACACGTAATAATCCCTGTTTAACCTGATTCATCAGCGCTTTATGTAAGTCAGGTGGTACGGAACCCTTATTACGTGCCTGGATAATGGTCTCGCGTCTTTTTTGATAGCTAGTTATAGCATGGAAAGGACGCTGTTTTTTCGGCCCCAACCAACCAGGATCACTGTCGAAATCATGAATCCTAAATGGATGCCGCTTTAGTAGCGTTACGTCATTGGGATAGATCTTACTCAGCTTCAAAGCGAGATGGACAGAAGATATGCCTCCCCCAATGATCGTGATTGGTCCTTTTAATTGTGTCAGCCCCGGAATATTTTCATCGAATATGTGATAAACGGAACCCTCATGCTCTTGTTTTAATTGCTGTGCCCAATCAGGCCAATAAGGCTGTTCACCAATACCAATTGAAATCACAAGCTTTTGTCCCACAAGCCGTCGCTTGTTTTGCAATTGGATTTCCCAGCCCTGTCCCGTTTTGCAGGCAGAGGTGACTTCCCCTTGCACCCATGCCTTCTTAATGGATAAATCATCAGCCAAGTGAACACAATGTTCATTGAAGGATTGTAGGGACGGCCGCTTATATTGGCCATAAAAGTTATTGTTCCAGTCTGCCTTTTCCACATATTTCTGCAGGCTGAAGGGATTCACATCCAGATGGTGTACGGATGGAGAACGTAAATAAGGCATTGAAATGATTTCCGTACAATGCTTCCATCTTGCCAATGGTTCTTCATTTCTATCAACAATCGCCAGCTGGTCCACTGTCGTTTTTCCTGACTTAAGTAAAAATGCCGCCATCGTCATACCTTGAATGCCTCCGCCAATAATGATCCATTCCAACATGAACTTCCCTCCTTTTATATCCATCCTCTTCATAAAACAAAATCATTACGATTTAAACTTCAAAATTACTTCGTTTCACGGTGAAGCGTGTGTTTCTTTAATCGTGGGCAGTACTTTTTCAATTCGATCCTGTCCGGATTATTCCGCTTGTTTTTCGTTGTGATATAATTGCGGTCCCCTGATTCTGTGCATGCTAACGTAATGTTTACTCTCATTTTTATTTCCTCCTAATGTTTTTTAATGAACGATTTCCGTAAAAGCAGGCAATCGATCTTCATATAAAGACCAATCCTGCTGTAACTCAATTTCCGTCAATAAGCATTGATCTAATTCATTTTCGATTTCCTGTTGATTCATTTGAATGCCAATCATCACCAGCTCCGTCATCCTGTCACCGTATACTGCATTCCACCGTTCCAATAATTCAGGTGCCTCCTTTAAAATTTGGCCCTGTTCTTCCTCAGGGTAAGCTGCAATCCATTTACCGGCTGCTTGTAAAGTTAATGACGGTCCCGCCTGCGAAAGCAAGCCTGCCGTATCATTTCTCGATGCCAGCCAAAGGAAGCCCTTTGCCCTCACCACTTGTACGGGCCAATTTTCTAACCATTCCATCAGCCTCTCGGGATGAAACGGTATTTCCCTTCTGTAAACGAAGGATGAAATCCCGTACTCCAGGGTCTCCGGGATATGCTCTTCATTCAATTCCTTTATCCAGCCCGCCCCTTGGCTTGCCTCTTCAAAATCAAATAAATGTGTATTCAATACATCCTTTAGCGGCACCTTGGAATGATTCGTTTCGATGATCCTCGCATCCGCATTCATTTTATGAAGAACCGCCTTTAATTCCTCAACGGCGTCAGCATCCATTAGATCGATTTTATTTAACAGGATGACATTGGCGAACTCTATCTGATCTATTAGTAGGTCGACCACTTCCCTGCCATCGGCAGCATCAGTTGCCTGCATCCTGTCAATAAGCGTTTCTCCGGAAGTGAAGTCTTGCCAAAAATTATACCCATCAACAACGGTAACCATCGTATCAAGCCGGCAATATTCCGATAAATCAATTCCCATGCTTTCATCAACATAGGAGAAGGTTTGGGCTACAGGTACCGGTTCGCTTATCCCAGTCGATTCAATTACAATGTAATCAATGTCCCCTTGTTTCGCCAATTTCTCCACTTCAATCATCAAATCCTCACGAAGCGTACAGCAAATGCAGCCATTCTGCATTTCCACCAGTTTTTCATCCGTCTGGGTAAACCCTCCCTGTTTGACCAGCGAAGCATCAATATTGATCTCACTCATATCATTAACAATGACGGCAACCTTCAGCTCATCCCGATTTTCAAGAATATGATTCAAGAGCGTCGTCTTTCCCGCACCAAGGTATCCACTCAATACCGTAACCGGAATTTTCTTCATCTCCATCCATACCACTCCTTTACCTGATTTCTTTTCTGTTTGTAAATCAAAATGATTACGATTTAAACACCGAGGCCATCACTCATATAAAAACACTCTCTAATAATAAAACGTAATCATTACTATTTGCAAGTTTTTTTCAAAATTGCCTCCGAAAACTTTTTCTGAACAAATGTAATCACTATTGCTCCGACACCTGCAGCATGTGCAATCACGGATAAATGAAAGGTACTGCATTCTTAATGAAACTAAAAACAAAAATCAAATGGAAGCCCAATCACACATAACATCATGTGTAATGAACCTCCATTGCAGTTTTATCATTCATTGTACTTCCTTATTGCAAGCTGCTGTTCATCAACAACATCTCAATATCCAATACATTTTTCTTTGTTGTAATTCGAAAAAAATTATTGGTTACTGAGCTTATTCCGCCATTTCCCACCCTGAAGATGTTACTGTCTTTTGTTCAAAAGTTTCAATCTCTCTCTGTTTCGCCAGCTTAGAAGCTTGTGACATGGACCACGTTAAATTCCCAAAGGCAATCACTGTCCCGATCGAGATAACTAACACCTTTTTACAAAGTATTTTCTTCAATAGCTTCCTCCTGAGAATGTATTGGAATACTCTAAATATAAACCAACATTGTTAACCTAACATGTAGCTGCTGTAAATGTACGAAATTATTTCTGTACATATATAAACACAAAAAAGCTGAGTGCATATGCAGTCAGCTTTTCATAGGTGTTTCTTATTTATAAAACACTTTGTCGACGTTGTATTTAGCATGAAGCTTATTGATCATGTACGTTTCATAGATTTCACGTTCCATAGCGTCTTCGACTAAAAGAATGTCAATTTTCTTGACTTCATTACGATGCTCTTTAATCGGAGAAACATTATCCTCAAAATGCTTCTTGACCCTTGGTCTTAATTTACGGGCTTTACCGACAAAAATCAGTTCATCATTCTCATTGTAAAACAAGATGATGCCGCCTTTATCACGGGGAATCAAATGAAAATCGATAAACCCGTAAATTTCAGGAATGACAGCTTCGTCTCCTTCTATAACTTGCTTTCTTTGTTTGATGCTTATATCCGCTGCAGGGATTTCAATTTTAATCATTACAATTCACGTCCTCTATTTGTATAAAGTGAAACTTTCAATCGAAATCGAAACTCCAGTTTCACGCCATGCTCATCACTTCAATCTTAAAGGTAAATGGTATCATAATTATCAGTGAAAAGCCATGAATGCCTTGATCGGTTTAGATGATTTTGGATTAAATATAAAGAAGAAGACTCGCTGGGAGCCTCCTTCTTTGTCGGAAATATCCGTTACCACCTGTGAGCCTTTGCATTGCTTCTTAGTATAATGTTTGTTTGTGATTCTTGCGTGTGGCCATTAACTTGAGATTTTGAACGCTTAGGTCTTGTCCAATTATGGTGAAACTTTTGAGAATGTGGATCTAATTGATCTTTATAGCTCATTCTGTGTCACCTCATCATTAGGATTTGGATATTCCGTTCAGTGATAGTAATCCCCATCACTTGTTCTAGTATTTTATTTTTCCAAGCCATTTATACATATTCTTTAAAAAGCGAATTCAGCTGACTTGCCTTTTGCAAGGACTTCCCCTTCTTCATCCACCGCATCACTTGTCATTAGGGATATGCCCAATATGTCTCCATCATTTAGAATGAAACCAATGTTTCCGCTTTTTGAACCGTTTCCTTCTATTTCACCAGTAAGTTCTTCCAAGTAGATCTCATCTTCCCATGTCAGATGTTCTCCTCTGTCCGTTTCGAGGAAAGCAACTGGGGAAAACTTAATTTTTTTATCCGTATTGTTTTTGATTTCCACGTTCACTTTTACGATATCGAAATCTTCATCATGCGTATAGCCGTGGAAGAAATCAATCATGCTGTAATCCGGAGTGGCATGCATCACTTTCATTTCTTTGACTTTAACCTCGATCGGGCCAACATCCAGCGTTTCATTCACTTTTTTATAGGCCTTCAAAGTTAATTCGCCTTTGGCATCGGAAACGTTCTGTCCGATCTGGTTCAAGTTTATATCATCAGGAAGCTGCGGATTCGGAACATAGACATCCTTTTTTTCCAGTGGTCGTGCAATTTCCTCTGTTTTTTCTTTAGCTGTCGTTTCTTCTTCGTAAGCTGGTTGGGTATTAAGAGCACCAAATGCCGTTAATAACAGGGCACCAATCATCAGTCTGTTCATTGAATCCCTCCCTGAAGTCATTATTTCTTTAATAGCTCAAAAATGATTTTGGCTTGATCCGTGTTATCGACCTGCCCGGCAAAACGTTCTTTATATGGCCCGTATGCGTAGACTGGAACATCTTCACCCGTATGTCCCCCAGTAGTCCAGGCAGTATTGGTCCGGTTATCGAATATGGCTTCGATGGCATTATCGACATTCGTCACATTTTTTGATTTGGCAGCTTCAGTTACCGTTTTGATTTCACCGTCAGTTAGCTTCACAACATTTTGGTTAATATATTGCTTTAACGTCTTTTCGACATCAGCGCCTTTGACGATGGCATCCGCCATGAAGTCAGGAGTGCGTTTGGCTGCCTTGATTGGCTCGCCGTACCAGTTATATATTCCTTTTGCTCCGATCGAGAATCCTCCTGTAGAGTGATCCGCAGTAGCCACCACTAAAGTATGTTTGTCTTTCTTCGCAAATTCCATGGCCGCTTTGTATGCTTTTTCAAAGTCTTCCATTTCACTCATTGCACCTACGATATCATTATCATGTCCAGCCCAATCGACTTGGCTTCCCTCGACCATAAGGAAGAATCCTTCTTTATCTTTATTCAAGCGCTGGATTGCCGAACTTGTCATGTCTGCCAAAGAAGGCGTTTCACTTGGGCGGTCAATCATTTTCGGGAGTCCTTCAGAAGCGAATAAACCAAGGACCTGCTCATTTTTGTCCTTAAGCATTTGATTTTTATCAGTCACATAACTGTAACCGTCTTTTTCAAAGGCTTTCGCCAAATTGACATCAGGCCGGACAAAATTGGACTTTCCACCGCCCAATAGGACGTCAATTTTATGTTTGCCTTTGATTAATTCGTTATAATAATCGTCTGCGATTGAATTCATGTTTTTCCGATTTTCATCATGGGCGCCAAAAGATGCAGGTGTAGCATGAGTGATTTCCGAAGTGGCAACCAATCCCGTCGCTTTTCCTTTTTCCTTTGCTGCTTCCAATACGGTTTTGACTTCCGATTTATCATTATCCACTGCAATGGCAGCGTTATAAGTCTTCACTCCGGCAGACATTGCCGTTGCAGCTGAAGCTGAATCCGTTATATTTTGTGCAGAGTCTTCTGGGTAAGTCATCTGCTGGCCAACCAAGTATTTATCAAACTCTGTCCGTTCTGCCGCCTTCGTACCAGGATTATCTTTTAAATACCGGTAAGCGGAGGTATAGGAAACACCCATGCCGTCACCGATCAGGAAAATCACGTTCTTGATTTCCGGTTCTTTATTTGGGTTACCCTTTGCCGAAACACGATCCGCACCGGACCATGATAAACTTCCAAATGCCAATGCCGAAACGAGTGTAATGGGTAAAACCTTTTTACTCCATGTGCGATTCAAATGAATGACCTCCCGTTAATCTTTTCTATTTAATTTAACTATAGGTGAAGAAAATGAACTCAATGTCAAGGCTATGTAAAAAAGCGACAGGATAATTGTTAAGACAAAGTAAAGACAGCATGTGGAATTGGTTATTCAGGGAAATCATCAGTAGCTGGGGTATATTACAGGCCTTTCAACGTCTTCAAATCGGGTGATTGTCAGGAGTTTAAAGTGCTATTAATGGAGTAAAGAAATAAAGCATCCGAATAAGGATGCTTCAGAGTCAGACTGCAGACAAATTCGATACCTACAGTTTTTTCTTTGAGGAACGTTACATTTTTTTCGGAAATCCGCTTTTTTTCGCCGACACTGTCAAGCCTCCTGTCGCAAGCATCTAGCTGAGTCTCGGCTAGCCAGTTATTCGGCAGGAAAATCATGAAGTATAAACTATTCTTAAACCGTTCGGGATGAGGCCAGCCTACGTTTTACTTTAAAAACCATTCCAGTTGATTGGAATGGAAGGTACGAGACTCCTGCGGGAAAAACGTGTCCAAGGGAGACCCCACAGGCGCAAATGGCGCCGAGGAGGCTTCCGGACCGCACGCGGAAAGCGAGTACCTGGAGTGAAGATCATGTTCCATTTGATTTAAGAAATCCGCTCCCTTTGTCGAAAAACTGAAGCGCTCCATTCAAGAGCGCGTTTTTCACTATTCTTTCTCTACAACTAAACATTCCAAAGCACGGGCCGCATTCACTCTCGCCACCTCGATTGAATCGGCAGATGACAGGGCGACTGCCACCCTTCTGCCTGCCTTTGTAACAGGTTTTCCGAAAAGACGCACTTGTGTATTAGGTAAAGCCAAAGCCTTTTCAACACCAACTATAGAATATTCCGATAACTCTTCTTGAGCTTTTAATGGACGGCTGGCACCTGGGCTGATCAGCTTGATTTCCGGGATGGGGAATCCTAGAATCGCCCGAATATGAAGGGCAAACTCGGACAAATTCTGAGTCACTAATGTCACTAGCCCCGTATCATGCGGACGTGGGGAAACTTCACTGAAATAGACTTTATCCCCTGAGAGGAAAAGCTCAACCCCGAATAATCCGTACCCACCAAGTTCATCCGTAATGGCATGGGCAATTTTTTTCGCTTCCATTATTTGCGCTTCTGTCATATTATGCGGCTGCCAGGATTCAATATAATCCCCGCCCTGCTGAATATGGCCGATGGGAGCACAAAACATGGTACCATTTACAGCCCGGACAGTAAGCAGCGTGATTTCCGAATCAAAACGGATAAATTCTTCAATGATCACCCGTCCATTTTGAACCCGGCCGCCTTCCATCGCGATTTTCCAGCAATCCTCCAGGTCACCTTCCGTGCGGCACACACTTTGTCCTTTACCTGAAGAACTCATCAGCGGTTTGACGACATTAGGAAAGCCAACTTCCTTGGCTGCTTGAACAAATTCTTCATATGTATCGGCGAATTTGTAGGCTGCGGTCGGAATCTCCAGAGTTTCAGAAACCAATCTCCTGATTCCTTCACGATCCATAGTCAATTTAGCCGCTCTTGCCGTCGGAATGACATGAAAGCCTTCCTCTTCCAACTTGACTAATTCGGATGTAGCGATGGCCTCGATTTCCGGCACAATCAAATCGGGTTGTTCTTTTTCTACAACTCCCCTTAGTTGTTCCGCATCCAGCATATCGATCACATAACTGCGATGAGCGACTTGCATGGCAGGGGCATGTTCATAGCGGTCTACAGCAATGGTCTCGACACCAAGCCGCTGTGCTTCAAGTATGACCTCTTTCCCCAATTCACCTGAGCCCAATAATAAAATCTTTTTTGATTTATACATTCAGTCTCTCCTCCTTAATTCCTCAAAATCATTATATACGAACTATAAACGAATAAACATAAATATTTATTCGTATTTTCAATCAATTCACTCAGAAAATATAAAATAAACATACATATTTTAAGCATTATAAATACCAACTTGACAAATTGGATTAATATGTTTTATGCTACTTTTATATAAGGAAAATATATAAGCTGACTAGTTCACTGGAGGCTCTCTATTCAACAGGATAGGGGGTTTTTTCGTTTTTATCAATGAGGGAGGATTACACTATGCAAAAGGAATCGCTACGGATTATTTCCCCTATCATGAATGAGAAGCAAAATGGGGGCTTAGAAAATATGGAGTACCTTAATCTGCCGGACAGAATATTTTTCCATTGGTGCCAGCAGCAATATCGACTGAATAGAGAGATTTACAACACGATCGATCATTGGTTCTATGAGTATGGCATTGTCCATATCCTTTACCGCCGGATCAACCTTTTAGCCTTTTTGGAATTCGCGTCTACCCCTGAACAAGATACCGGAAAAACAAAGTTCATTAAATTCGGCAATGGTGGTCTAAAGCAAAAGTTGCAGGAATTCATTGCAGATTAACCTGAATCTTATAAGACCCTTATCAGTAATATGCCCATTCTCCTCCTACTGGTAAGGGACACTTATGCGAATGTCGAAATTTGCAATACGATTACTTTTGAAAATGTAAGCGCTTTCTAATATAATGAAATTAGGTTGGATGGCATGCGTGGCCGTCAAAGTATCTGGCGTAGGTGGGGCCAATACTAGCGCTAAGGAAGTTAATCTTCTTTACCGCAAAACTATTAGAATTCCTTTTGGCAGGGGCTGCAATATTACTGGGACATGGAGAATGTCCGTTAATTTTAGGCTAAAAAGCGAGTTAATCATGCAATCGATAAGTAAAGCATAACTTTACTTATTTTTTGCAGCAGCCCTCATCGTTTCAAGTCTAATAGTTTATAAGACTAAAAAGCTCTACCCCATGGAAACGGAGTTGAGCTTTTTCATTTGTTCAAATTTCACATATATAACCCTGCCAAGAAAATCCCAAGCGACTTCTGATAAATCTCATCGAACTGTGATATTGGGAGGGGATTCGTTCCTTTGCCCAGCTCCACGGTAAATCCCGGCCTGCGCCAATCCTGAATGTACCAATCCTTATACCCTGCGTAACTATTGGCGGATTTGACAGGCTCATATCCACTGACCCTCGCAAACTCATTGACTATCGTTTCCGACTCGGGTGGTTCCAAATCTTCAAATCCCCAAAAAATGACCTCTCCTTGGGTGTGGAACGCAAGGACTTTGCCAAAATCACGTTTTTTTGTCAACTCTGACATTGCAATAGCCTCTGGCTGTGTAAGCGGCCCTTCCCCTGGATAATTCGCCGGACCTGGCTCCGTTACATTATTGCGGGCTTGTTCCAGTTCCCATTTGGCGGGAAATTGATCATTCAGATCCACCCCATTAATATTGGCTTTCCAGCCAGAGAAGTCTTCGCTGCCATTATTCCATTCGATGAGCCGTCCTCTCAATGACTCATCTGCAGGCGGTCCTTTCAGAACCAACTCCACTCCGTCCGGATTCACCAATGGGACGATCGACAGCATCGTCTGTTGATAAAAGGGAAACATAGCTAGACCGCGGATGTCAGCCTGATTCGTGACTGCGAGTAAATAATCATTTAAAAAGGTCATGATCACAGGCGTCGTTATCCACTCATTCGCATGAAAGGAACCATTATAGTGAACTCGTTTGTTGCCATTTCCAATCAGAACTTCGGGGATATCCCTTTCAAGCACCGAGTCCCCGATGGGGGAGGTTTTTATAAATGGATAGATTGTTTTCAAACGTCTAACATCGGTCATCATCGTCTCATAATCATATTCCCGATTTCCTTGAATTAGCCTCCACGTAATCCTCAATGGCACAGAAATTGTCTGACCGACTTGCAAGGCATTCGGGTTGAGATTGGGATTAACTAAAAATAGGGCATCCAATGAAAGATTACGTGACCTGGCAATTGCCCATAACGAATCACCTTGCTTGATGCTATAGCCGGTAGTCGTAAAGCCAGGAATTTTGATTTGTTGGCCAATCATAAGTGCAAGTGGGTCAATCCCACTATTGGAATCAATGATAAGTTGGTAATTCACCTTGAATAATTGGCTATAATACCACAAGGAATCATTCTGCCGCACAAAAACGTCCATACTGCACCTCCTCTTAACCAAATGTATGCTGACTCAATTTAATTATTGCCAACGCACCCTGACCTTTCTGGACTTTATGATTATAGAAAAGTCACTCCTCAAAACGAACCAAATTGGGGGCATCATCCAGAATGCTTAGGTATCGCTCAGTGCTTCCATACGTACCTTCTGGGTCTAATTCCCGATAACTTTTGAATTTCGCCATCCGCCCCTTCTTCTTGATCCAGTCCAGATGCTCCAAGGGAATGTCGGATAACTTGTTAGGCAATTAAATTGGACTGCCTACTTTATCCCGATTCTTTTTACTAGTCATTAATTCCACCCTTTACCGATAATCCAAGTAACTGGCCCAACTAATCTGACAGCATGACTTCCTTACAAACCATTTATAACTATATATTCTTACCGAACTTGTCGGGTGTCATTTATATAATGGAGCCCTGCATAAATCAAAACAGGCATCCATTCATGAATGGATGCCTGTTTGCATTTACTAGATTGGTAGTCCCATATTTTACGCTTCTTGCGGTACAGGTAAACCTAAACCTTCGGCTATGCGCGTTCCGTATTCCGGATCAGCTTTGTAAAAATGGCCGATTTGACGAAGCTTGATTTCTTCCAATTCCACAGGTTTCATTGCGCCCACGATCGTGTCAACAAGGCGAGTTTTCTCTTCGGCACTTAATAGACGGTATAAGTCACCTGCTTGGGTGTAGTGATCATCACTATTATGACCGACTTGTGCAGCTTGCCCAGTCACCTCGAAAGGAGTGACTTTATTTTCCGTTGATTCGGCAGGGCCTCCAAAACTATTTGGCTCATAATAAACAGATCCCTTGCCATTGTCATCTGCACGCATGAAACCATCACGCTGATAGTTATTCGCTTCCACTTTCGGACGGTTAACCGGAAGCTGGTTGTGATTCGAGCCCACACGGTAACGGTGTGCATCTCCATATGCGAATAGGCGTCCTTGAAGCATCTTGTCTGGGGAAGCTTCAATTCCCGGTACGAATGTTCCCGGTGAGAACGTGGCTTGCTCCACTTCAGCAAAGTAGTTTTCAGGATTTCTGTTCAATACCATACGACCAAGCTCGATCAGCGGATAATCTTTTTGAGACCATACCTTCGTCACATCGAATGGATCGAAACGGTATGTATCCGCATCTTCCAGAGGCATGATCTGAACATACAATTTCCATGCAGGGAAGTCCCCTTTTTCAATGGCATTGAAAAGATCCTCCGTATGGTAATCAGGGTTTTCACCTGCTAGTTTTGCAGCTAGATCCACATCAAGGTTTTTGATGCCCTGTTCTGTTTTGAAGTGGTATTTCACCCAAACGCCTTTTCCTTCAGCATTCACCCATTTAAATGTGTGGCTTCCGAAACCATGTGTATGACGGAGTGTAGCAGGAATGCCCCGGTCGGACATCAGGATCGTCACTTGGTGCAGAGATTCCGGTGAATGTGACCAGAAATCCCAAACTGCCGTAGGGTTTTTCAAATGTGTTCTAGGATCCCTTTTTTGTGTATGGATGAAGTCGGGGAATTTAATCGCATCGCGAATAAAGAATACAGGCGTATTATTACCGACGATATCGTAGTTTCCTTCTTCCGTGTAGAATTTAACAGCAAATCCACGCGGGTCACGGACTGTATCAGCAGAACCCAATTCACCTGCAACTGTGGAGAAACGGATAAAAAGATCTGTCTTCTTGCCCACACCATTGAAAAGTTTAGCTTTCGTGTACTGAGAAAGGTCGTTCGTTACTTCGAAAGTTCCGAATGCACCGGCACCCTTCGCATGAACTACACGTTCAGGCACACGTTCACGGTTGAAGTGGGCTAGTTTTTCCAATAAGTGTACATCTTGAATGAGCACCGGGCCGCGTTCGCCGGCAGTGATCGAGTTTTGATTATCTCCAACTGGTGCTCCCCAGCTTGTAGTAAGGTTTTTCTTATTTGTCATTATTGAACCACCTTTTCATTATTATTTATGTATATAATGATAAAGCTTCTCAGAAAAAAATCAATACTTATTTATAATAATTTTAATATAATAATCAATTCATTGTTTTTTTATTACTATTATGACTTTACCAACTCCTAACATATGGAAAAACATAATGGTATAAACCGTTGAATGAACAGCATATTGCCATAATCACATTCCTAATAATGGTATACGCCCCTCATAACCAATATTCCTTCATGACAAGTGATTTTATCATTTCTCCTACCAATGGGTTAGTAATCGAGAATGATGCCGAATATTCATAGATACTTTGCGCTACTTCACCCATCTCCTTCTATTTATCTTATAACAAACCGAAGTGTTCTCCTGTGACTTTGTTCACTTCATCTGCCTTTATTTACATGGTGAATAGAAGGATGCATAGAAACTGAATTTTTCATTGCTTTTGTGAACCCTATCTTCAGCAGAACACTTCATGAATTGACTGAATCAAGAGGCCTTCACCCTTAATTTGCTAGAGCAATTGTAAACATACTGGTTTGTGTTCGTTTAGAAAATAAGATACTATTACGTTAAAATGACCGTCCAATAAGAGTAAGGGTGATATATATGAATGAGCGCAAACAATTGGTAGTTAAATATGCACACCAATTATTTATTGAAAAGGGATATCAAGCAACTTCCATTCAGGATATTTTAGATTATAGCGGCATTTCAAAAGGAACATTTTATAACTATTTTTCTTCTAAAAGCGAATTGCTTAAGGCAGTCTTCCTAACTTCGCAAGAAAAATTCGAAAAAGAGCGGAATGAATTGCTGATTGGGCAAAACCTTGCAGATATTGAGATATTCATCAAACAATCAGAATTACAAATGCACTCCAACAAAAACAATAAAATCTTTTTCTTATATGAAGAAGTAATGATTTCAAATGATACCGAACTTAAGAACTTCATCACACATGCTAAATTCCAGCATATCCATTGGCTATCAAAACGGTTTCTGGACATTTTCGGTGCTGATAAAAAACCCTATATTTTGGACTGTGCCATTCTTTACTCGGGAATGATGCATCAAACGATTCATTTTAATGCTTTGGCTAAAGAGCCCGATTTCAACCCTACTGAAATTATCCGTTATTGCGTCGATAGGATTAAATCGATTTTCGAAGATGTCAGCCAGTCAAATGCACAGCTTTTGGAACCCGACCTCATCAAGCAATGGCTGCCAGAGTGCTTCCATTCACAGCAGGATTTTCATACTGCACTCCTGCACTCTGCAAACGACCTAAAAAAGATGATCCTAAGGCTATGCCAAGATGATGAAGCAGAACGAGTTAAAAACCTAAAATTGATTCACTTTATCCAAGAGGAATTATTACAAAACGTTGAACCGCGAACCTTTCTCATTGAAAGTGCCCTGCTTTCCTTAAACACCAATCCAAAATTGAAAAACACATTGGAATTAACTGAATTCGAAAAAATCATTGCCCATAACTAATGAGAACCTAATGAATCCCATTTTCTAGACAAATGGGTTTTTTTCGGCGGAAAGGGAGCGGATTTCTGAAATCGGCTGGACCTTTTTAAATGAAAAGACTGTAGCCGAACCGTATTTTTAAAACAAGACTTGCTTACCTTCCTGTTTTACTTTTATATTGGATGAAACCTATATTGGATTGAAGAAATTTGCGACACTCCTGCCGAATAACTGGCTAGCCGAGACCCCACAGGCGCTTGCGCCGAGGAGGCTTGGCAGACAGTCGGCGGAAAGGGAGCGGATTTCTGAAATCGACTGGACCTTTTAAGTAAAAAGCGTCTATTCCATTCTGGGGGAATGGATATCGTATCCTCTTTTTTTGTGACAATTCTGCAAACATATAACTGAAATTCATGAAATTTTAGTATAATGACTTGTAGTAAAGGTGACTTCAGGAGGAGTTTTTCATGAACATAATAATGCGTTTTCTTATCAACGGGCTGGTATTGCTCGTTATTGATTGGCTTCTCGACTCCATCACGATTAAATCTTACGGAACAGCCTTGCTGGCGGTTTTTATATTATCAATCATGAACTTGCTGGTTAGGCCCATTCTCCAGCTTATCACATTGCCGATCACCATCCTGACGTTCGGGTTGTTTTCTTTCATTATCAATGCCTTCACATTCCAAATCACTTCCTATGTTGTCAGTGGCTTTGTAATAGATTCTTTTTGGGGGGCTTTAATCGGATCATTGTTATTGAGTTTCATTCAAAGTCTTCTTATAAAACAGAGTAAAAAAAACCGTCAGTAGCATGCTGACGGTTTTTCGTGTCATTTCCATGACAGCCTTCGATATTTCCCGGGCTATTTCCCTAAATTCCGCTAAGCTTCACTAGCTGTATTCTCTCATTTTTGACAAGGCAGAAGGAGAAAGCGACTCAAATCCATAACTTTACATATACATGCCGATTTCTCTCGAAATGGGTATGAATCGATTTATGGAGGAATGACATGTTCACAAAACATGAACCAAGATTCGCCCTGACCATTTTACTCGTGCTTGCTTTCTTTATTCCCACTTTTTTCACCCCATCATTAGCCGCGGCTGGAGATGGCAGCTTGTCATCTCCTTACTCCGTTTCCCAAGCCATTGCGAATCAAGACAGCACGGTTAAAACGGTCAGTGGCTATGTGACGGGACAGCCCACTTCAGCCAATACCGTCGTCACGAGCGGCTATCCGAATGATTATGCCATAGCATTGGCAGACAGCTCATCGGAAACAAACAATGCCAAAATGGTATATGTTCAGATTCCAGCCTCCTTCCGCTCTGAATTTGGCTTAAAAACAAATCCTTCTTTAAAAGGAAAAAAAATCACCGTAACTGGCACACTGAGTGCCTATTTCACCCATCCAGGCTTAAAAGATGTATCTGCCATGTTTTCAGGGAATGATTCACCAGAACCGGAGACACCAGGGGTTGGCTCATACTATGATTCGGCCAGCGGAAAATCAGGGTTGGCGCTAAAGAATGCCCTCCATCAAATCATCGATGACCATTCGGAAATATCGTATTCAAATGTATGGGACGCTTTACGGAAAACCGATGAGGACCCGAACAACACCAATAATGTCATTCTTCTTTATACAGGGCGTTCCCAAGGAAAAACGATGAACGGATCCGGTGTTAATGATTGGAATCGCGAGCATGTATGGGCAAAATCACATGGTGATTTTGGTACCACTTTAGGTCCCGGCACTGATCTGCACCATCTTCGGCCGACTGATGTCTCTGTCAACAGTACAAGAAACAACCTGGACTTTGATAATGGAGGTTTTGAACATACCGAAGCGATAGGAAATTACTATGATTCTGATTCATGGGAACCTCGCGATAGTGTCAAAGGTGATGTCGCCCGGATGCTGTTTTACATGGCAGTTCGGTACGAGGGTGTTGCAGGGGAAGTCGATTTAGAGCTAAATAATCAAGTGAACAATGGTACCGCCCCTTATCATGGTAAATTGGCTGTCTTACTGGAGTGGAATGAACAGGATCCTGTAGATGCCTTCGAGCGTAACCGGAATGAGATCATTTATAATGAATATCAGCATAATCGCAACCCTTTCATTGATCATCCTGAATGGGCCGCCGCCATCTGGCAATGATAAAACGAACAAGCTGTTCCTTATTTTTGGGACAGCTTTTCCACTGTTAAATATCTAAATTTTTAGAAAAATCACATAATTTTATTTTGTTTGTATAGCATTATAATTAGTTTCGAAAAATAATTATACGATGAAATGAGATAGGATCACTTTCATGGTAAGCGTTTTCATTTTTCTCTTTACATTCTTCCTATTAAAATATATTATTTAGTTGTAATATTATGTGAAAAATCAATAAATAATATGTATTCTCCTCTACTAGTGATAAAATGCTAGATAGAGAAAATTAAACTCCAACATAGAAAAGGGGAAAATTATGCAAAACTCCAAAGAATCTCAACTACATAGAGGTTTGGAAGAAAGACATATCGCATTAATGTCTCTTGGCGCAGCCATTGGAGTCGGTTTATTTCTCGGCTCGGCATCTGCGATTAAATTAGCCGGTCCAGCCATCATCATATCTTATGCCATTGGCGGACTTATGATCTATCTTATCATGCGTGCACTAGGTGAAATGGCGATAAAAAATCCAGTCGCAGGCTCTTTCAGCCGCTATGCAAGCGAATTTGTCGGTCCTCTTGCCGGATATATAACCGGATGGAATTACTGGTTCGTTTGGATTGCCACCTGTATGGCTGAAATTACGGCAGTCGGAATTTATATGCAATTTTGGTTCCCTGATACTCCGCAATGGGCTTGGGCGTTAGCCGCACTTGCCATCATGACAACGATTAACTTTCTTGCTGTAAAAGCTTACGGTGAATTGGAGTTTTGGTTCGCCCTTATTAAAATCGTAACGATCATCCTTATGATCGTCCTCGGCTTCGGAATGATCATCTTTGGACTGGGGAACGGCGGAATCGCGGTCGGATTCGGCAACCTTGTTGAAAATGGAGGATTTTTCCCGAATGGGATTTCTGGTGTCATCCTCTCGTTCCAAATGGTCATGTTTGCCTATTTGGGAATTGAAATGCTTGGTGTAACCGCAGGTGAAGTTAAAAACCCTGAAAAATCTTTAAAAAGAGCCATCGATACCGTTTTTTATCGGATTTTACTTTTTTACGTGTTAGCTCTGACAGTCATTTTATCAATCACTCCATGGGATGAAATGAATGGAGAAAACAGCCCATTCGTTATGATGTTTGATAAAATCGGTATTCCAGGCGCAGCAGGAATCATTCAGTTTGTCGTACTGACAGCAGCCCTTTCATCTTGTAACAGCGGGATTTTCAGTACAGGAAGAATGTTATTCAACCTAGCGCAGCAAGGTGAATCACCAAAAAGTTTCGAACGTACAACAAAGTCAGGCGTTCCTGGCGTTGCCATTATCGTTTCGGCTATCGTGCTTCTTTTCGGTGTTTACCTTAACTACATGGAAGCGGATAAAGTTTTCACTTACGTCACAAGTGTCGCCACATTCGGTGCACTCTGGACATGGGGAACCATACTTGTCACGCAGATCATGTCTAGACGAAAAATGAGTCAGGGAGAAAAACAAGGCTTGTCTTACAAGATGCCTCTTTTCCCATTCACTTCTTATTTCACTTTAGCCTTTTTAGTATTCGTAATGGTAGTACTCGGTTTTTCAGCAGATACGAGAATCGCTCTAATCGTTGGTCCGATTTGGATCTTACTGTTGGTAGCCCTGTATTATGTGACCGGCTTGCATAAACGGAAAAGATAAATGTCAGAGGGTGCCAATCTAATTGGCACCCTCTCTTTCTGCCTTCACCTTTTACCCCTTCTTTTGATCACCCAATGGATCATCGCACCAGCTCCGCCTAAAATAATGAGGATAGGCAAGTTTCCTATTATAAAAACAATGATTCCTGAACCCGCTTTAAGTAATAGATTCGCACTTGTTGCAAGTTGTTTCTTCGTTCTTTCCCATGTATTCAATTCCTTATTATCAATGCCCGGCACAACTATCCGGTCCTGTGATAACGTGATGGTAACCGTCGAATAAGAGGTCTGGTTCTCAAGATACTTCATTTGCCCGGTCAGCTGCTCTATTTCTTCTTGCACCACGGCAAGATCGGATGATATTTTCAGCAAATCTTCCGTCTTCTCAGCATCCTTCATGAATGCAAGCAACCTTTCCTCTACTGCTCTCTTTGACTTCAATCTTGCTTTTAAATCTACATATTGTTCCGTTACATCCTGCCCTGTCACATTCCTTCCGACCACTTCTGAAGCCTCGCCCTCGCTATCGGCTAGAAAATCCTGAAAATGGGCTTCAGGGACCCGAACAGTGATCGTTCCTTCCACCAGTTCTTCATCTTCCCTGAATACATTGGACTCGACAACATATCCGCCATATTCAGCCACCTTATTCTCAATCTTCATTTGTGCCTTTTCGAGGTTCTTCACCTTCAACTCAAGCTGGGCTTGATGGATGACCTTTCTTTCATCCGTCACCCCTTCCTTTTCCGCCGCTTCTTCCTGCACCATATTCCCGGAAATTGAAG
Source organism: Peribacillus phoenicis (assembly GCF_047238085.1). Taxonomy (NCBI): domain Bacteria; kingdom Bacillati; phylum Bacillota; class Bacilli; order Caryophanales; family Bacillaceae; genus Peribacillus; species Peribacillus phoenicis. Next base: position 4,629,765 of record NZ_JBDFMF010000001.1, read on the forward strand.
CGTCCATTTTACTTTCCGCCTTTTCATCCTGTGATTTCGATGCTGAATCATCTTTTTCATTACTGCTGCATGCAGCAAGTAAAAGGAACAAACTGAACATAAACATCATTGTTTTACGGTTCATCGGTATTCCCCCTTTTCTTAATAGTACCGACGTAAAGTTTGGAAGAAAGTTACACTTCTTGATTAAAGGGCTTGTTTTATTTTCAGATAAGAAGGTAAAAGTATAAGAACATCCAAATAATGAAGAAAGAAGAGGATCCCATTATGAACTACGGAAAATTAGCTAAAAGTGTATTGGTACCTGTGGTCGGAGGCTCACTTGTGGGGATATTCGCCACAAGGAATTCAAAAGAAATTTATGACAAACTCAAGAAACCTGCTTTTGCTCCTCCTTCCTGGACTTTCCCCGTTGCCTGGACCAGCCTTTATACGATCATGGGAATAGCGAAATATCGCATAGCATCCAAAGAAAAAGAATCGAAGTCCTCAGAACTCCTCTTATGATACTCAACTAGGGTTGAATTTCTTATGGTCTTTTTTATTCTTCAAATGGGGCTTGCGCGGAACAGCCTTTATAGAAATGGCTGCACTGCTGACCTTGATTACATTAACGGCATTCGAGTTTTATAAAATAGACCGTACATCCGGTTTAGCGATGGTTCCCTATATTGCATGGGTCACCTTTGCATGGGGATTGAACTTTTCCATCTTCAGGAATAATTAATCACAAAAAAGGAAGCGCCCCTTCTTTTAAGGAGCGCTCTATTTTAGTGTTTCACGAGTAAATGTTGAAAACTCACGAGTAAATGTGCAATTTTCACGAGTAAATCCGCTAAACTCACGAGTAAACCTCAATTAATTATTGATATTCGTAATTCTTCCTTCAATTTCTGCCATGATCTTCCCGCCTTTAAACGTTTCTTTTACATAGTTAACGAATGCTTCCAGGTCAGCATGTCCAAACACACGCTCTTTTCCTTTCAGGACGGTATAGTTATCACCGCCGCTTGCCATGAAATCATTGACAGCCACCGTGTATGTTTCGGTATCCTTGATAGGTGTTCCGTCCGCTTTCTTCAATAAGGTGACACGTTCCGTGACGGGTTTACTGAAGTCGGCTGTATAGCTCAGTCCAGAAATTTGCAAAGTTTTCGGAGATCCTTCAACGATCCATTGCTGTTGAAGCAGCGTTTTCACTTCCGCTCCAGTCAGTTCCAGCTTAACCAATACGTTTCCGAACGGCTGGATTTTTGCTAAATCGGAAAAAGTGACTTCCCCCTTTGGAATATCTGCACGAATTCCGCCTGGATTCATGAAGGCAAAATCGGAATTCAAATCTGCCTTCATGGAATCGGCAATTAAATTCCCAAGGCCCGTTTCCTGCGTATAGGCATTGGTTCTTAAAATTTTCTCATCCGTTGTCCCAAGCGGGGCTTTCAACTCGGGGAACATGTCCAGGTAGTCGTTAATGAATTTCGTCGTCCCGGCATCCGGTGTGATGCCATCTTGTGTAACCGTGACAATCTCAGCTGACTTTTTGACAATATCCTTTGTGTTTGGATCGATTTCCAAATCCACATCTTCAAAAGCCGTTCCATAAGAGTAAGCTTGTACAATCAACTTATTATCCACATAGTTGTTGACCTTTGCATGATTATCTCCTGCTAAGATCACATCTACTTCATCATCCACGCTATTGGCAAGATCAGCCACTTCGCCTGTGATGACCCCTTCCTTTTCAGTGCCTGGATCATGTGAGATGATCACAATCGATTTGACGCCTTTTTCCTTCAACTCGTTAACCGCCTTATTTACGGCAGGTGCCTGTTCTATGAACTCCACATTCTTAATGCCATCCGGACTTACTTTTTGAGGTGTGGCATTCGTGACTACACCTATGAACCCAATATCAACCCCGCCGACCTTTTTTATGACGTAAGGGTCCAAAATCGGTTTTTTCGTGTCTTTATATACGACATTGGCAACTACATATGGAAAGTTCAATTTATCGAATACAACATCGGACGTTGGCGACTTTCCGCCATTGATTTGAGCCATCAAGGTTTCTACCCCTTTGTCGAACTCATGGTTCCCGACAGTTCCGACATCGAATTTCATATTATTCAAAAACTGAAGAGTCGGTTTGTCCTGGATCAAAGAAGAAACGGGGGCACTTGCCCCAACAGCATCCCCTGCCGAAAGTAAAAGTGTATTTTCAGGGTTTTCAGCTTTACGCTGCTTCAAGTGCGCAGCTAAATAATCGGCACGCCCTTGTTTGATACCGCCAAAATCGGAAGTGGTATCAAGCTGGCCGTGAAGATCATTGATCCCGAGCAGTTGCACCTTAACGTTTTCTTTCCCCAAATTATATCTGTAAATGCCAAAGCCTTTATCATCCTTTTTGCCTGTATAGGAAATCGGGCTGTCTTCATTTAAATATTCCGCACCTTTTGGTGATGAGGTGAAAGTAACGTCCACCTTGCCTGAAATCGGGGCAATCGACCAGTTATTATCAGCGGTTGGATTGATCTCACCCTCTTGTGTGATGTAATCCATCAAGATCTGGCGATTTTCATCCGCAGAGTCAACTACATATTCGCTGCCCTTGACTCCCGGGAAGTTCCCCCCGCCCGAAGCACGGTAATTATTCGTCACGACGATGAAATCTTGATTCGGGTCCACTGGTTCACCATTATATTTCAAATCTGCAATCCTGCTTGAATCCGACACTTTTATCCCTTTTTCATCATAGCGGGGAGCCTTGGTGACATCGATTTGATACGTAACGCCGTCAATCACATCAAAATTATAGACGGCAAACTTTCCATTAAGCAGCTCCTGTTCCTCAGACTTGGCAGGATCGATTGTATTATATTTCCCGGCAGACATTTCTAGCCACTCTTTAACAACTGACCCTTTGATCTTGATTGCCTTCAAGGTATTATCGTATAAATATAAATCACCGGCGCTGCGAATGGTCAGTCCGCCTTCCTTGATTTCGGTGAATTCCTCGACTCCATTGCGACCCGCTTTGAAAGGGGCTCCTACAGAGAGAATCGGCAAGTCCTTGTATTCAGGCCGGTTGCTTTGGATGTATTTTTCTACATACCATTTCTGTGCGCTCGTCACGACCTGTACGGAAGGATCGTCTTGCACAAGGGCGAAATAACTATGAATTGGAGCTGTAGTCGTTCCAATTGGCGTGTTGACATACTTGATCGTTCCTTCGTGATCCTTCTTCACGGCTTTGACGACAGATGCATCTTCAGCTGCTTTTTTTCCTGTTATTTTATCGTTGATTGCCCGTGTTGATGATTCGGAATTGACGACTTTCCAATTCCCCTTGATATTCTGGATATCAAGATCGATGATGCCGAGATTACTGCCGCCATATCCTGCTTGAACGGCTGCTACACCATTGATGGTACCCTTTTTATTATCCACGCCTTTAAGGACTTTTCCTTGGCTATCTTTGAATAGGCTGTCTAAAGATGCCTCATCTTGTGCTGGAAAGACCTTATGCGTGTGGGAGAACGTGATGGCATCGATGCCGGATACCTTGCTTAATGAATAGATGACATCCTCGGTATTCTTGGTATCGCCATTAAATCCGGAATGCGTGAGCGCAACGATGACATCCGCGCCCTTTTTCTTCATTTCAGGGACATATTTTTTTGCAGTCGTGATGATTTCTTTTGTAATGACCTTACCTTCAAGGTTCGCTTTATCCCAATCCATGATTTGCGGAGGGGTAAATCCAATGTAGCCTATTTTTACTGATTTTTCTTTTCCATTGATGTCCTTTACTTTCTTTGTGACGATTTTATAAGGTGTATATTTATTTTTATCATTCTTTGAATTATTGTCTTTATCTTTTTTATAAACATTGGCATTGACATAAGGGAAATTCGCATCGTTGATGGCCTCGTCCAAATAAGCTAAACCATAATTGAATTCATGATTGCCGAATGTGGCCACATCATAGTCAAGCAAGTTCATCGCTTTATATACGGGATGGACTTCACCTTTTTTCAGTGGGGCTATTTTTGCTTTGTACGTACCTAGCGGTGTCCCTTGAATAAGGTCGCCGTTATCCACTAAAACGCTATTTTTCACTTCTTTTCGTGCCTGTTTGATTAAAGAAGCCGTTCGGGAAAAGCCGACAGAGTCCGATAGGCATCCTTATAATAATCATAGCTCACCAGATTAGTGTGTATATCTGTCGTTTCCATGATCCTTAGTTCAAAAGGTGCATCCGATACGGAAGCTGCCAGGCTGTTGCCGAAGTTACTCGTATTGCCGTTATACTTGGAGACAACTGATACTTTGATCCAATAACCCGATTTGTACGAGTTGAAGTACGCAGAGAACTTTTGGGCCGATTTAATATCCGCCTCAATGGCTGACTGTGAAATAACCTTCGTCCCATTCATTAATTGGAAGACAACGGTTTCATTTCCTTTGTTCCCTTTTTTCGGTGTGACCGTTACAGTCGCTTTGGTGCCTTTTGAGTAATTAACAGTAGGAGTTGAAATGGTAAATGTTTCAGTCTTGACCGGTTTCTTATTAGACTCTTTGGCGGATGTCTCCCCCGGTACGGTAAATGGGGCTGTAATCAAACTGACAGCAAGAATCGGAGCGAGCATCTTATTAACATGCATTTTGAACGACATACTTCACAACCCTTCTATTTTTGTAAAATGCTAGAATAATATATCATGATTTTGTCGAATAAACTCCAAAATTTACCGTAATATTACTAATTTTGAATAAATGGTACTTTTTATCTATTTTCATCCACTGAACATGGACCGTTTTTCCTTCAAATATATATAAAAGGCTGGCCTATGCACATGAGCCAGCCTGCTTACACCGCATGGATTTCAAGATCGTTCCTTCTTTCTTCGACACTCTCTACTTCAGTGAAACCGTTTGATAATAATAAGACCAAGGCAATCACCCCAGCGTACTCCCAATCGATAATGAAATGCTTACTGAAGAATCTAATAAATCATCAAAACCATTGAAACAAATTAAATTCGTTAATTTTTCTCATTCGTTTTTTTGCAAAGTCTCTATTAACAAGATTTCATCAAAACAAAAGTGTAATTTAACCTAACTCACAATAAAAGTCATAAAAATGTCACTTATGTAAAAATTTCTTGGCATATATAATTACATTTATGCTTAAAAGAAAGGATGTTTTTATTTGCCTAGTAATAAAAAGGAAGGCATAATCTTTGGACTTTTTATGTGTTTTGGTATGGTCCTTATTATGTCAGTTTACAACACAGCTTTACACGGCATTTCATCGTTTACAGTAGGGAGTGCAGTGATTCAATTTGCGGTGACATTTATCGTCGCTTTTATTGCAGAGTCGATAGTTGAACCGAAGGCACGTAAACTTGCATTATCACTACCTTATGATAAGTCGAAAGAAATCAACTTTATTATTGCAATTGCCTTTTGTATGGTCCCTGGAATGGTCCTTATTATGTCAGTATATGGGCTTATTTTAACTAATTTAATGATAGGGATTGAGGGTTCAATTTTCATAGCTTACCTTAAAACGGTTGGTCTAAACTTTATCGTGGCGCTACCATCACAGTTACTAATTGTTGGACCAATCTCACGCTGGTTATTAACTAAATACATTAAACCAGCGACACAAAAGCCAAAATTAAAAAATGTTTGAGTGCGTAAATATTAATATATATGACAAATAAATAAAAAGGATTAAGCTAATACGCTAATCCTTTTTATTTAATATGTTATAACCTACTGCGTTAAGACGAAAAATCCCTTATATTATGAATAAAACTGTCCAAGGCGTTTTCCTGTGAAGCGACCATTATACCCAATATGGTTTCCCTGCTTGTCCTCCCTCCATAATCCCCTTTTTTAAAAAAATCTGCCGAATTCCTTGCAAAATAAAAACTGGCAAAGCAAGTTGCATTACCAGTTTTAAAAGTTAAAGCCTATAAATCCCGATCTATTAAACTGGCGGATACCGGTTCGATGCCCATCTCCCTCGACCAGATGGACAGCTGGCCTATATGGTGGATTTCGTGCGCTATGAGATGGCGCAGTATCCTGCCTTTTTCGTATGTTCCCTCCATCCAAGATGGCTGAATCATTTCATTCTCTTCTTCAATTGCATGCGAGTTCAAATAGTCAATGACCTCAGAATGATAACATATGGATAAATCCTCCACTTTTTCGATCGTATCATAAGCTTCCAAATCGATCGCGACATCAGGCTTCCCTTGTATGGCCCTGATCCAGCTGCATTCGACATCGATAATATGGGCGAGTGTCTTCAATATATTCCCCATCCCTCCTATGCGCTGCCGTTTCAGCTCCTCACATGGCAGGGAACGGCACCACTTGAACCACTCACTTCGCACCTGCCAGTTATACTTGAATAAGATCAACATCCATCCCAGCCCCCTAACACTATTTGTCGTCAAATACCCTTCAGCCTTTGTATTGATAATACTCCTGTCTTTGAATCGTTTTGAAGCCACAAGATTCATAGAGTCTTAAAGCATGCTCATTAGTCGCCTCGACCTCGAGATAAATGTCATATCCCAGCTGGCATTGTTCGGCTACGATCTTTTTCAATGCCTTTCTGCCAAGTCCTTTTCCCTGGTATTTTGGCAAAATGGAAAATCCATAAATCCACGCTTCCCGGCCTGAGTGATCAACACGGATCTTACCGATTGCAAGGCCACCCTTTTCAATCATCATGGTTTTCAGAGTATCCTCATATAGGATGCGCTGATAATAATCCTTCGCCTCTTGTTCCGTAAATTGGAAACATTGAATATCCAGCTGAATTTCCGTTTCCTCATCATCTCTCCGTGAAGGGCGAACGACTGCATCATCATAATCATCAAGCACCGTTTCGGACCATTTCATTTGAAACTCAGAAAAAGCAAACTCACATGGGAGCTGTTTCAAAAATCCTGTCCCTGAATCGGATTGAGCAGGTGAGTTCAAGAGAATCAACTTATAGTTGCGCTCCACGGCACTTCTTATCGCCTCTTCCAGCAGCTTTGTAAAAATGCCTTGCCTCCGGTAATCAGGATGCACCATCCCGCACATCTCCACTTTGTTTCCAAAATCGTATAGACCAAGAAAACCAACAAGCTTTAATCCATCATAGTGAAAAAAGTCATTCTTATGCACACCATTTCGACTGCGAAGCGTTTCCCAGTTCAGCTTTAAAGTAAAACCTTCCCGTTCACATTCATGCTGCAGGATCTGAATATCTTCTAGCTGTTGACTCTTCAATTCATTCCACCCCTTTTCCATATTATCAGTTTATTACCAAACAATAAGAAAAGCAGCACCCTTTTACTCGGATGCCGCATACTTCTATAAGTTTATTGATGAATGTTGTTTTTTTAAAAGTATTTTCACTTTAATCCATAAAACTAAAATCGTACGAGGGGAGGATTTCCTATCTAATTCCATTGACGGATGAATTATAGTAGTAAAATGATTCCAAATGACGATTATTTTTTACCTATTTTGTGCTATATTCCAAATAATGGTTTATCATTTTTATTATTTGAGTTTAAGGGAGGGGTTTAGCAAAGTCTTGATTTTCAGATAGTACCCATTTCTTTATACCCGAATTCCGGACCCTTTTTGAATAGAATCCGAAATTCGGTGTTTATCACCTGGCACATAAGTCCTGAGGTTATCGTTTTTTCGTTTTATGAGCGGACTTTTTTAAGTTCTCTACGTCCGTTGTCAGTTCTTTTAATTGTTTACCGAAGCGGAAGAGCAAAAACATAGAAACGACGAATGGATAGCCAAATTCGCTAACTAATGAAACCCACATAGTAGCATCCTCAATCATCATCCTCTTCACCCCTTTTCTTGTATCTGATATCTAAAGTGAAACTTGTTTTAAAAAAACAATCTAGCACTATTGATTCATGGAAAAAAGAACGAATGTTCGTATATAATTGATTTATTCCCCTTGTCTATCACTTTATTAATTAAAGGAGGGATAACAATGAACCAATTAACTTCTCATTTTTTTTCTCATTCATTGGAGTTTCTGCAGCAACAGTACTCATCTTTCTTTGAACAACCGATCATTCAAGTATTTTTACAGAACCCAGAGCATTTAAAGATTTTCACTGAAACTCTTGATTCCCCTTCTTCCCACAACATTTGCCATCTCAACGAGACTTTCAAAATTTTCTATTACCGGGCTAAAGTATACAAATACATGTGCTCCTTAATTTACTTTTTCTCTGTTGATTTTGATAAAAGGGCACGGAAACAGCGGGAACGCTATCGAATGGTACTTGATGCGGCACCAAGGGATACTGGCGGATTGATCGATCGAGTCGGCACTATGGATGTTCAACTTGAAAAGATGGGGGAAACGAATGAACTCGCTTCACACATAAGTGATGAAGAGATGATAAAAGCCTTGAAAAAGTTAACAGCCAAACAAAACCTGGTGCTCACCATGATCTTTTCCTACGGCCTATCCAACAAGGAAATTGCTGCCTATTTCCATGAGTCGCCACAGAATATCTCAAGTATCCGTAAACAAGCTCTAAAAAAACTTCGAAAGCACTATATGGATGAGGTATATGTTAGAAAGGAGAAAAGCCATTGTGGATAAAAAACTGTCAAAAGAAGAATTGATGGATCTAATCGACTCTTTGAATCCTAAAATAAAAAAATCGTTAAAAAACACGAACTATCAAGACCGGAATGATCTGGAGCAAGAAATTAAACTCAAGATCATTGAATCATATGAAAAAATCGCAGCAATCGAAGCCCCTAATTTTGAGGAGTTCCTTGCAGAATTCCTTACTAAGCAAAAACAATGAAAAAGTACCAAGTCCAGAGCAAGGATGCTGGACTTGGTACTTTTTTTCTGAATATCAGTATGATGGTTTCAATGTCAGCGTGTCACCTATTGGGTCATCTAAAGTGGTTTTATGATAAGTACCTTCTGCCCAATCTTCAAGCTGATCATGGTACCACTCACTTTTCACGTTACCTGATTGACCCGGGCCAACGAGGTGATATCCTTGATTCATGTCGGCTAGGTCGATGACAAATCTCCAGGAGCCGCCATGATTAACGGTTCCATCATCTAAAAATGCCGCCGCCTGTACGGTGACACTGCTGCCGCCTACCGGCATTCCGCCGCCGCTGTTAAATAAATAATTTAATGGGGCGACACTCGATAGCGGGTGGTTAAACCTGACCTGATGATAGTCTCCCCATTCCCAATCAGCTATATCATCCCCTTGTAATTCTTCCAGTTCCGTTAAGGTCTCCTGCAGCGACTTGGCAAGCACCTGCTCAAGTCCGCCTGCCTCTTCAATCCAAGGGCCCGGCTTACCGTCCAGTGCCCGCCTTAGTAGTTCATCGACGGCCGAACGCCTTCCATTAAAGAGGTTGAGGGTTTCCTCCGGTATTTCTTCCTTAAGCAGTACATCACCTATTTTTCTCATCCAGACATTAAAAATCATAGGTGCGGCTTCGTCAACGGAATCAATATGATTCCATTTTTCCAGAATCGTCAGTGCCTGGTCTTCCTGTTTCCCCCATGGACCTTTCAATACATCCACGAATTGAGGAACAAACTCCTTAGCTTGCAAATTCACTGTATCCATCTGCAGGCTTTGCATATCCTCGGCCGTAAGCTTTTTATTGGCTTTTAAAAACTCCTGTATCCTCATCTGACGGTACGGCTGTGCCCAGTTATTGCTGATGTGGTAAGGATAATCGTCTGAGATGACCTTATTATTCGCTGTCGAAATGAATCCCTCTTCCGGATTCACCGTTTTTGGAAGTTCATCAAAGGGAATATAGCCTTTCCACTCAAATTCATCCGTCCAGCCAGGTACAGGCAGCATACTATCGCCTTTTTTCCTGATTGGGATTTTCCCATTCGCCTTATAGGCAATGGTCCCGTCGACTGAGGCAAAGACGAAATTCTGGGCCGGCGTTTCGAATTGCAAGAGTGCCTTTTCGAATTCTTTCCAGCTTCCCGCTTTATTCATATTCAGTACCGCTTCAAGCTCGGCAGATGGATCAAGTGCCGTCCACCTTAATGCAAGCACGGTATCTTTTCCGCTTTTCCCGGCAAACTCGGAGACAACCGGTCCATGGCGGGTAACCGTCACTTTATAGTCGAGTGTTTTACCATCCTTCACCTTGATGGGTTCGTCCAAGATTTCAGCTTTTTCCCATTTACCTTTGTAGGAGAATTCTTTCTCGTTTTCCGGGTTTCTCCTCTCAATATACAGATCCTGTACATCCGGACCGGTATTGGTCACACCCCAAGCCACCTTTTCGTTATGACCAAGGATGATTCCCGGAATCCCGGCAAAAATAACACCGCTCACATTGACCGACGGGGCCTCCAAATGCATTTGATACCACACGGACGGTGTAGCTAATCCCAGATGGGGATCATCGGCCAATAACGGCTGACCGGAATCCGTTTTCTTGCCTGAAACTACCCAGTTATTGCTGCCGTTGAATTCATAAGGAATAACGGCCCCTGCAAAACTTTTTTCAATATCCAGTTCTTCCTTACTGATGATATATGGAGCGTTCTTTGGATAATCAGGAAATAAATCATATGCTTTTTCCTTTGGGAACGTTTGCAGCAAATACTGCCTAAACGCCTGATCTTCCCAGTTCCCGCCTAAATCAAAGGCCATATATTTACCGATGGTCAGCGAATCGACGGGTGTCCACGGCTCTGGTTCGTATCCAAGCAGAGTGAACTCCGCCGGCCATTTCCCATTCTCCTTCAATTCATTGATATAAAGATTTACCCCCTCGGCAAACACATCCAAGGCTTCTTTCCCTTCACTTGTATATGCTGCATAAGAGGCTTCAGCCGCCCGCCTCAACCCAAGTGTACGGAAATACTTATCGTTTTTGACGGTTTTCTCACCAATCACTTCACTCAATCTTCCTGAAGCCTGACGCCTGCTTAAATCCATTTGAAATAAACGATCCTGTGCTTGGATATACCCTTGGGCTAAATACAAATCATGTTCATTCGCTGCGTTGATATGCGGGACCCCACTTGAATCCCTCACGACCGTAACCGGTTTCAAAAGACCTGGAAGCGATATTTCCCCCTTCGTTTCCGGCAAGGATCTTGAAAGAAATACATTTGCAGCAATCAAGACAGACAGCAAAAGTATAATCACGATTCCAAAACTCCATAGCACCCGCTTTCTCCACTTCCGTTTTGGCTTTTGCTGAGGTACGGCAACTTCCATCGATTCATCTCCCTCTCTCTCCCCATAAAACTCTCTTTCTTTCTATTTAAGATATTCCGCGTTTCCACCCATCTTTCCTACCAACATGCTTACATTCTCTCTTTTTATTTCAGTAAGGTTGGAAAGGTTCAAGGACGAATTTTTCCTGCGCAAGGTCGAATTATTCGCGTGCAAGGTCGAATTATTACCGCTTAAGGACGGATTATACTCGTACAAGGTCGGAATTATTCCGCTCAACGTCGGATTACTACCGCGAAAGGTCGAATCGTTACCGTACAAGGTCGATGTACTACTGCGAAATTGCTCCGATAAACATTAAATCAAATGCAAAAACACCGATACAATGTATCGATGTGGCAGGGAATGCTAGCTATTTGCAATAATGTATTCAATCACTTTATCTGCATCGTCTGTATAAAAGAGAGCTTTATCAAAGTCATGGGCCGCCTTCGTCTCCGCTTCCATGTATTCAATCGGGGAGAGGAGACCGAAGATTCTCTTCCATTTATGAGTTTTCTCCAAAAGTTTTCTTTCTTTTTTTATATCCTCTGGTATGAATTCATTAATGATAAAACATGGGTCGGAAAATGAAGGGTCCCCAAAACGTTTATTCAAGGCTCGCAATTTATCCCGATCCCATTCCACCCTTACCAAGTCCGATATGACCGAGACATTTTGGACCGAGTCGAGGATCCGTTTGGACAAAACATCATATTCTTCATCCTCCAGCCCATTATCCGTCATGATTCCTACACAATACCATTTTTCGTAATGTTCTGGTTCTTCATTTTTCTTGAAAAACACTCTTCAACCACCTTCCTTACAACGCTTTACATGTCCTATTTAATTTAAATCAAAAACAACATGTCCGTCCACGTCACTTCACTATAACATGGAGAAATATCGATGGGCGATTAAATATGGGAGCTGCAGGAATGTTAGCCTGACATAGAAAAAAAGATACCCTAAAAAAAGGATACCTCCATCATACTGGCTGAAGTGCCAGCCCTCTTTGATTAAACAGATATTCCAAGGCCTGCCTGAACGATAGAAAGGCTTTTACCTGATTTGCGAAATCAAGTTTGACGATCTCTTTCACGACATCAGGGGTAAAACCGACAAACATCGTCTCCGTTCCCATCAACGCCAGTGCCCCCACTAATTGATCCAGCAGGGAGAGCATATTGCCTTCCTTCGTAAAGGTAATTCCCGAGAAATCCATGATCAATACTTCCGCATGCAGATCTGCACATTTTTGCAGCACCGTCGATTGCATCGACTCCATTCTCCAATCGTCAATGCGTCCGATCAACGGTAAGAGCAGCACATCCTTTAATACGGTCTGAACGATCGGGGTGGACAATTCTTCCATGACTTCTTGGTTTTCTTTTATCTTCTGCAAAGAATCGTTTGCCATTTTCGCCATTTTTTTATAATGATTCACGTAACTGATACTTACACAGTGTATGAACTGGTCCAGGATTGCATCAATTATCGAGCTTGCCTTTAACAGAATTTCAATGGAGTAATAGCGATTGCTCACCTCTTCTTCAATGAAACTCCAGAAAAGGTTCCGCACAAGCTGTGCTTCCTCAATATTCTTATCTAAAGGAATGCCCATATCCACGATGCGCTTACCTATTTCCATACCCGTTATTTTCATACTTTCCATTGCTTGTGCCTTTCCATGAATCAAGGCATCTGCATGAATTTGAATAAGCTTTGACCGTACCTCTTTACTGGTTTCAAAATCATAGAGCGGTTCCTCTTCTTCAAACAACTCGATATGCTCCACTAAGATATATTTAAATTTTTCAATTTTTTCACCGATCATTCTTAATTCTTCCATGTAGACCTCCCATACAGGGCTTTTATCACATTTTATCAAATAATGAATGGTTAAGGATATAAAATCCTTCTATTACCAATATGATAATAGACGTTTACCCTTTTCTTTATAAGGGTATTATGATATATGACTTGGAGGGATTATCATGAAAAAAGATCAACAGGACTTCGAATCTGAAAACATGAGCGATTTAGTCGAACTCATAAACAGTAAAAATAACAGCCGCAGAGTCTTGGATGTACTTCGGCGTAATAAAAAGGATAAAAGTAAAAGCAAAGATAAAAAATGAAAAAACCCAGTCCAAAATGGTCTGGGTTTTTTCATTGGATAAAATAAAAGTGCTGAGTTTGTTTATTAAGCAAACTCAGCTCTCCCGTCATTAACTATTGAAAAGCCACTACCTTTTTCTCCTGATTTCCTTCACATGGTTTCCTTCAGTGGTAATATAGACTGTTTCATCAATTTTGTATGTTAAATAACGGTCACAATCAATTTCCAATGTTTTCCCATTGCTGAATTTCATTGCGCAATTGGATCCCTCTTCGGTTTCCGTAACATCAATGACTTCGTTCGTCTTAAAACCGACTGCCTTGCCATCGGAGAAATGAGGATAGTATTTTTCAACAATCTCCACCTTTTCCAATCTGCCCGGACTTGTTAAGTATACAACGAATAATATAATTAAAACGGCTATTAACCCAATGAGAATTACTGCTTTTCGATTCACTCTATCTATTACCCTCTTCTCTTATCAATCTATTATTCAATATCCATTTTCACTAGATTATATTCAGCATTCCGGAAAAACATGATAGAAAAGATCATTTTATTTAACGATTTTCTTTTCAACCATCATCACACAAGCGGCAGCAAGGATGATCAGGATCGACACAGCCGAGATGACCCCTCCCCAGCCGAACTTCATCAGGAATAAACCGCCTGATGCCCCCACTATACTTGATCCCGCATAGTAAAACAGGAGATATAAAGCGGATGCTTGTGCCTTTTCACTCTTATCAGCCAAGCTTCCGACCCAGCTGCTCGCAATTGAATGAGCTCCAAAAAAGCCAAATGTAAACAGTGCAAGCCCCATTATTTTCAGCAATAGCGGATCCAATAAGGTTAAAAGGGCGCCCATCAGCATGATAGCGATTCCGGTAAGAAGTACAATCCTTCGAGTATATTGATCGGCGAGCTTTCCCATCCATGTAGAACTAAATGTCCCCACAAGATAGATTATGAAAATGAAGCCAATCAATGTTTGTGATAAATGATATGGCGGTCCCATTAAAGGTATACCCACAAAGTTATAAACGGTAACGAACGAGCCCATTAATAGGAAGGCCATGCCGAATAAGAGTACTAGTCGGCTATTCCTTAAGTTATTGATAAGGGAGGTTTTGATTCTCGACAATGAGACTCCTGCGCGGACGGCATGCTGCGAAGGCGGAAGCATCCACCAAAAAGCCAGACTGATGATCAAACTTAAAGCCCCAAGGCTTCCAATCGCTATGTTCCATGAGAAATGGTCTGTCAGCACCCCGACAATCAGCCTGCCAGCCAATCCGCCGATACTCGAACCGCTCACATAGATTCCCATCACATAGCCAAGGCTTTTCGGATGAAACTCTTCATTGATATAGGCCATCGCAATGGCCGGGAAACCTGCAAGCACCGCTCCTTGAATCGCCCGTATTGCAATCAGGATGTATAGATCATCCTGTATGAAGCTGACACATATGGATAACAATGCAGACAGAGTGAGCGCCGTCCCCATTATTTTTTTCCTATCGATATTTTCTGAGAAAAAAGAAACAAGCAATAAACAGAGTGCAAGCGTTCCTGTTGCGAAAGATAATGTAAGGCTTGCCATTGCAGGAGAGACTCCGAATTGCTTTGCGAAAACCGGAATGACCGGTTGGGTACTATACAGATCCGCAAACGTTACAAAGCTACCAAGAAATAAAGCCAAGATTGTTTTCCTGAATGATTTACCAGCAGGCTCGATATAATTCACTTTTGTTCAGACCCTTCACTATTTAACTTTCCCCCTATGTTAATACGAACTTCCCGAGTTGTCTATTTCGTCACTTTTGTCCAACGGGAAAATTTCATTCCAGCAACTTATAAAAAAACCTTCACTGCATGCAGTGAAGGTTTTTTCATTAATTTGAACGTTTACCATCCCGCTCACTTTTCTTCAGGAGCCAGTACACTGGCATACCGATAATGAGGATGATCACTGAGTACAGGGCATTTAAAGGTGTTTGGATTAATGTGCTTAAAACAATATATATTGCGCCAGCAATCGCCACGATGGGGATGAATGGGTAAAACGGCACTTTATACGTTTTTGCATCCGGATCTTTTCTGCGTAAGATGAAGACCGCAAAGAAGGCTAATCCATAAAAACAGAAGACAGAGAAAACAGCCATATTGGTAAGTTTGTCAGGGTCTGTTGCAACCATCATAATGATTGCAATGATCACTTGCAATACCGTCGCATTTATAGGCGTTTTAAACTTGGGCGATATTTTTCCGATTTGTTTATGGCCTGGTATCATTTTATCAGTCGCCATCGCCAAGGTAATGCGCGGAAAGGTCAAAAGCTTTCCGTTCAAGCAACCGAAGATTGAAATCGCTATTCCGATCGATATCAATTTCCCGCCCAATTCACCGAATAAAAGCGTTGCTGCAACATTCGCTGCATTCGTACCATGAGCAATGACCCCCTCTGCCCCCAATACATGAAGCATCGCAAGGTTCACAGCCAAGTAAGCGACCATGACCACGACTAATCCCGTTATGATTGCCCGCGGCAATGTTTTCTGTGGGTTTTTCATTTCCCCTGCCATGAAGCCGACATTCATCCAGCCATCATACGCCCAAAGCGTAGCCAAAATCGCACCGGCCATACTGATTTTCATTGAACTTTCACTATTCATATTGAATACAGGCATATCACCTTGTGCGATACCGAACACCGCTATGAAAATGATTGGGATCAATTTAGCAACGGTCGATAAGGTTTGGATGATACCGCCGTATTTTGTCCCCAGAAGATTCATGCCTGCTATAAATACGATCGTAAAAATCCCTATCGCCAAAGTGTAGCCTGGAGCGATCTTAAATATTCCTGCAACTAATATCCCGAAGTATAAGCTGAGTGCGCCCATGACTGCAGGTCCGTATACCAATGTCTGAACCCAGCCGCATAGGAATCCCCATGCTTTTCCGTACACTTCTTCCATATAGACATATAAGCCGCCAGTTTTAGGAATCCGTGTACTCACTTCCGCAATCGTCAACCCACTTGCAAGGGTAATCAGACCGCCTATCAGCCAAGCTAACAAGGCCATGGTTGAATTACCGCTTAACTCAAGCACGTCACCAGGTCTCATGAAAATACCAGAACCGATAACTGTACCAACTACAATAGATGTTCCAACCCAAAAGCCAATCGTTTTCTTCAATTGGTCATTTCTCATGTTGTCCTCCCCAGGTGTACACATGTACTTTATTTATACTAAAATTATATCATATAAATTATACGGAAATAGTTTATGTAATCATTTGAATATTACAATAAATATCCAAACACGTTGGTGTCATTACGCTCAGGCAGCTTTATTTCATTTATATTTTTTTTACTAATTATGTCTGAAACTGCACTAAAAACCGAATATTTTTTTATTATAAAAAGATTTATTGAGTTTTTACTCAATAATGACGAATTAAAAACTACAGAATTCAATTATCATTCGTCATGAATTTAATGGGAATCCTGATTATTTTCGGACACACAAAAAAACCACCCCGAATCAACGGGGTGGTTCCTCTCCTCTTTCAAGCTTCATTTCGCATTACCAAATAATGAATAGAAGCACAACCGCCAAGACGATCCGGTAAATGGCAAAAGGAGTCAATTTAACTTTATTGATTAAAATCAGGAAAAAGCGGATACAGAATAATGCAAAGATAAATGCACTGATGAAACCTGCAATAAAGAATGGCAGAACTTCAGGTGTGAAGTGTTCCCAGTATTTCACGATTTTCAACAAACTGGCACCAGCCATGATCGGCACTGCCATGATGAACGTGAAATCGGAAGCCGCCCGGTAGCTCATTCCCAATAGCACTCCACCGGAAATGGTCGAGCCTGAACGCGAGAATCCCGGCCATAGTGACAAACATTGAATTAACCCTACACCGAAGGCTTGTTTATAAGTGATTTGGTCAACCGTTTCTGCAGTCAGCTTTGGACGGAATTTATCCGCAGCAATCATCAAAAACGCACCCAAGAACAAGCCGACGATAACCGTTTTCATCGTAAATAAATGATCATCAATGTAATCTTCGAATAATAGACCTAAAACGCCAGCCGGTAACAAGCCGACGATAACCTGCAATAGGTTAAGCTTTGGACCGTTCACAGCAGATGTGCCTTTCAGCTTCCTTAAACCAAGCAAGTCCATGAATCGTCCCCAGAAGAGCACGACTACGGCGAGTATCGAACCAAGTTGGATGACTACCTTGAAGGCATTGGCCACTTCACTCCCGAAAAGCTCTTTCGAATTCAGCCATAAATCATCGACGATAATCATATGCCCTGTAGACGATACAGGAGCAAATTCAGTTAATCCTTCTACAAGACCAAGAATAACTGCAACAAAAATTTCCCACATATTCATTTTATTCACCTCATAATTCGAACACCTATTTATGGAAATATCATATGTATTTTACTCGTTGTTTAAAATATTGTCTATTAAACATTGCTGAAACAATTTACGGGTACATGTATGATAGGGTTCAAGATAAAGTTTAAAGGGGAAGTGATGATTTTGCAAAACATACTGATTTTCGCTCATAGAGGTTCCAAGGGGACGCATCCTGAAAATACCATGGCTGCATTTCAAAAGGCGGCAGAAATCGGTGCCGAGGGGATCGAGTTCGACGTCCATCTCAGTTCTGATGGTGAATTGGTCATCATCCATGATGAAACATTAGATCGAACGACCACCCTTACTGGTTATGTAAAGGATCATTCGGGACAAAAACTGAAAACGGCTGATGCCGGGAGTAAATTTTCCAATGAATTCCTTGGGGAGCAGATCCCTTTTTTAATGGACGTTTTCGACTGGGCTATGGGAAATGCTTTATTGATGAATATCGAAATCAAAACGGATAAACTCGCTTACGAAGGAATTGAACAGAAGATAATTGATTTAATTCGTCAATATGGAATGGAAAATCGGGTGATCCTCTCTTCCTTCAACCATAAATCCATTGAAAAAGTGAAGATGCTTGCCCCAGATCTTGAACGTGCATTATTGTTCGAGGGACTACCTGAAAACTTCGAAGAAATCTTACGTGATAAAAAGGAATCGGGTTTTCATCCAGATAAAAACAGCCTGACTCCAGCAGTTAGAGAAAAAGCGAAAAAACTTGGATATAAAATCCGGCCTTGGGTCGCCAATGATGAAGCCGACATCGTCAGGCTGGCAGAGTTGGGAGTCGACGTCATCATGACCGATTTCCCTGAAAAGGCAATCAAGATTTTAAAAGCTTGGCAGTCACATGGCTGAACGCGAAAGAGAAGGAGCGATGCCCCTTCTCTTTCAAATCCATATTTATTCAATTAATTAACGAGAAAAGTTTGAACCGCCTAGTTGTTGTTCAGCCATTTGAACCAAACGTTTTGTGATTTCCCCACCAACAGATCCGTTAGCGCGAGAAGTAGTGTCAGCACCTAGGTTTACACCAAATTCACTAGCGATTTCATTTTTCATTTGTTGTAGAGCTTGTTCTGCACCAGATACTAAAAGTTGATTGCTGTTATTGTTGTTTGCCATGTGTTTTCACCTCCTACTAATATTAATTAGCATTTTAAGCTTAAATTATTATTGCCAATTTATTGTATTTTTCCATCTGTGTTTCTCACAATCCTAAGCTCTTTATCATGAATTTCTTTTTATGCTCATAAACTGTTAGGAAACTTTCAGTAGGAGGGAAAAGAAATTGCAAATACATGTGGTTAGGCCAGGCCAGACGTTATATGGCATCGCCCAGACGTACAGCGTAACCGTTGACAGGCTAGTTGAATCAAATAAGATCCCTAACCCAAATAATCTTGTTTCGGGGCAGGCCCTTGTCATTCCAATCGTCGGCAGTTATTATTTCGTTCAACCGGGTGATAGTCTTTATTCCATTTCCCAAAGGGTTGATGTCCCTGTTCAAGAATTGGCAAATATAAATGGCATTTCCGAAAATCAAATCCTATCAGTTGGATACCGGCTCTATATTCCGGCACGGAGGAAAAGGACCGCCGAATTTAACGGCTATGTCGAGCCGAGGGGTACGACGGTTGCACCGGCCCTTGAAACGGCTGCCAGGGAAGCTGCGCCCTATTTAACCTACCTAGCCCCTTTCAGCTTCCAGGCGCTGCGAGACGGCTCCTTAAAAGAGCCATTACTCAATGACTTCCCTGCCATCGCCAGAGAAAATAAAAATGTCCTGATGATGGTGATCACGAATCAGGAGAATGACCAATTCAGCGATGAGCTCGGGCGAATCATCTTAACGAATACTTCCGTTCAGAATAAGTTCCTGAACAATATCGTTACAACGGCTAAGAAATATGGTTTCCGCGATATCCACTTTGACTTTGAGTATTTACGGCCGGCCGACAGAGAAGCCTATAATCAATTTCTCCGAAAAGCCAGGGATCGCTTCAAGAAGGAAGGATGGTTCATTTCCACGGCACTGGCCCCTAAAACAAGTGCTGAGCAAAAAGGCCGCTGGTATGAAGCCCATGACTATAAAGCACATGGTGAAATCGTCGACTTCGTCATCATCATGACATATGAATGGGGATATAGCGGCGGACCTCCAATGGCAGTTTCACCTATTGGACCTGTTCGGGATGTTCTCGAATATGCCGTCACCGATATTCCTTCCAACAAGATCCTGATGGGGCAAAATCTATATGGCTATGATTGGACCCTGCCTTTTGTACAGGGAACCACTGCCAGGGCCGTGAGTCCGCAGCAGGCCATCCAGCTTGCGGCGGACAATGATGTTTCCATCGAGTATGATGAAACCGCACAGGCGCCGCACTTCAATTATACCGATATTGAGGATAGGCAGCATGAGGTGTGGTTTGAAGATGCCAGATCCATTCAGGCAAAATTCGATTTACTCAAAGAATTGAACCTAAGGGGAATGAGTTATTGGAAGCTCGGCCTAGCATTCCCTCAAAACTGGCTGCTCATCAGTGATAACTTCAACGTACGGAGAAGGGTTTAACAAAAGATAAAGGAATACCGAAGCTGAAACGGGCATATAATCAATCATCGAGCATGAAGTCCATTCAGGATACGTGACTCAGCACCAAAAGCCTTCCGACATCTTCCGGAGGGCTTTTATCATTTACCGTAATTCGATAGTCAATATGCCGATATTCATCATTGAAAGTTTGTCTGTCCGGACCCTTATGAGCCAAGCCTTTTTTGACCATACTATAAGGAACAGCTCAAAGGGTGTGAAAAAAATGATTCGAATCGGTCCATACATCAGTACCGTTCCCAGATTCCCGCGTTTCATCAGATTGCTTTCCATCATCGCATTATTTTTACTTTCATTCGGGGTCTTGATCCACATTGTGGAGCCGAAGAGATTCCCCACCTTACTTGATGGCATCTGGTGGGCAATCGTGACGATGTCAACGGTCGGTTATGGAGATTTCACTCCCGTGACCAATCTTGGTAAAATCATTGGGATGGTCCTCATTTTGTCAGGCGCTGGCCTGATTACCTCTTATTTTGCGTACATCGCTAAAATTTCCATATCCAATGAACAGCAATTTCTAACAGGAAAGAAAGTATTCAGCGGCGGCGGACATATTATCATTGTGGGCTGGAATGGCCGTTCCAAGAGAATAATCCAAAACATTCATGATCGTAAGCACCATCAATCCATTGTCCTTATCGATGATACACTGCAAAAGCACCCGCTACCAAGAACGAATATCCACTTTATCCAAGGAAAAGCTACATTGGATTCCGTTTTGCAGAAAGCCAATATTAAACAAGCCATTCGCGTCCTGATCACGGCTGATCTTAAACAAGACGAGCTGCAAACGGATATGTTCTCGATATTAACGTTACTGGCCGTCAAAGGGCTGAATCCGCATGTGTATTGTCTCGTGGAAATATTGACACATGAACAAAAGGAAAATGCTTTACGGGCTGGGGCGGACGGTATAGTCGAAACGAATAAATTCGCGAGTGAATATATGCAGGATTGCTTATCGAAGGGGATCATGACGGAAGCCGGAGAACAAAATGAGCGGGATGGATTGAGCCTCAAACAGCTGCCCATCCAGGATGACTGGGTGGAATTGACGTTCAAACAGTTGAACGTTAAGCTATTCGATCAAGACATTTTATTGGTCGGCATCATTTCAGGAGGCAAGACCTTAATCAAGCCCCCCGGAGATGTAATCATAAATCGTGATGACACCCTGCTCATCATTGAAGATTAATGTAATAAAAGCTTTTCCAAATCACGGACAAGCGTTTTTCCTAATGAGATATAGTTTTCCGGAAATTCAGCATCCGGATTTTCAGGCTCGGCAAACTGATTGAAGGAAGCGGAGAGGTTTCCGATATTTCCTTCATCGTCGATCCCGTCCTCGTACTTATGAGATAACAAAAACGGTTGTAAGAGTTCGACCATTACCCCGTCCTGATCGAGTGAACCATCAACAGCCTTGAAAGGGACTCTCAAGAATTGGTAGCCATCACTGTCATCAATCTTATAATCAAAAGACCCGTGGTCATAATCCCATCCTCCGCCAATCGCATATCCTACCGGTTTTAACTTCGTCTCCAGATCGAACAAACCGAATGTTTTCCCTTCCAATTGAGAAGAAATTTTAATCATTGTATAAAACCTCTTTCGCTAATTTTCTATTAGCTTAACCAAAGTGCCTTAAAAAAAACCTGGCCTGGCCTATTGTTCCTTCAATTGGAAAAAGGAATGGGAGTTCCAAGCTCCCCTTACGCTTTTGTGAAGTTTCCTTCTCTTCGCCTGACACCACTTTAGCTTTTCAAACAGAAAAAAAAGGCACCAAGCTGGATGTAATTCCAGCTTGATGCCTTTTTTATTATAAGCGCTGTTCGAGCTCAGCTTTTTTCTTCTCATAACCAGGCTTGCCTAAAAGAGCAAACATGTTCACCTTATAGGCTTCCACTCCAGGCTGATCAAATGGATTTACACCCAGTAAGTAACCGCTCATTGCACAAGCTTTCTCGAAGAAATATACCAGGTAGCCAAAAGTATAAGCATCGAGTTGCGGAACCGTTACGATCAGGTTTGGAACGCCACCGTCCGTATGGGCTAACAGCGTACCCTCAAATGCTTTATTATTCACGAATTGTACCGTTTCACCTGATAGGTAATTCAGGCCGTCCAAGTCATTGGCCGCTTCTTCAACCAATATTTCATGACGGGCCTTTTCCACCTTGATGACTGTTTCAAAAAGGTCACGCCGTCCTTCCTGAACATACTGCCCTAATGAATGAAGGTCGGTCGAGAAGTTAGCCGATGAAGGAAATATCCCTTTTTGATCCTTTCCTTCACTTTCTCCAAATAACTGTTTCCACCACTCAGAGAAGTATTGAAGTCCAGGCTCATAGTTTATCAGCATTTCAATCGTTTTCCCTTTATTGTAAAGGATATTCCGAACCGCCGCATATTGGTAAGCCTGATTCTCACCTAGCTCGGAAGAACTGAAGTCCGCCCTAGCACGCTCGGCTCCCTCCATGATTTGATCGATATCCGCCCCGCTGACCGCAATCGGAAGCAGTCCTACAGCCGTTAAGACCGAGTAACGTCCGCCAACATCATCAGGAATGACGAAAGTTTGGAAACCTTCCTCCGTTGCTACCGTTTTCAATGCGCCCTTTTCTTTATCAGTGGTCGCATAAATGCGGCTCTTAGCTTCTTCAACACCGTATTTTTGTTCCAGCAGTTTCCGGAAAATCCTGAAGGCCAGAGCAGGCTCCGTGGTCGTACCGGATTTAGAGATGACATTGATCGAGAAATCCCTATTTTCCAATAGGTCCATTACGTCCTGCATATATGTAGAGCTTATATTATTACCCACAAATAAAATTTGCGGTGCATTTCTTTTATCCGACGGTAAAATGTTATAAAAACTATGTTGAAGCATCTCAACTGCCGCTCGTGCTCCCAGGTATGATCCGCCGATACCGATAACCAGCAGCACATCTGAATCTTCTTTTATTTTAGCTGCCGCTTTCTTGATCCTTGAGAACTCTTCTTTATCATAATTGGCGGGTAAATCAAGCCAGCCAAGATATTCATTGCCTGCCCCTGTCTGCTCATGCAGGGAATGGTGTGCCACTTTTACAGCATCCTGTAAATAAGTAATTTCATGCTCCCCGAAAAACGGCAGGGCTTTTGAATAATCGAAACGAATATGGGCCATTCAAATTCCTCCTTGAATTCTTTAGTTTCCCTTTCACTTTATCTGATGTAATTCTCATAATCAAGAAATCGATCATGTAAATAACGAATTATGCATATAAAGCAATCTCCCACCCGGCAAGGTGGGAGAGCGGATCATATCACTTGTTTATAATGAAGCCCGTAAAATGGCAAGGACATCTTCACGGTTCAGGACCTTGAATCGTCCAAATTTCCCTCTGCTCATTGCTTTATCAGCCATGACTTCCAATTGTGAGTCATCGATGCCATAGTCCGAAAGATTGGTCGGCGCCCCTAAGCTGCTCCAAAATGACCTGAGTCTTTCAATACCTTCAAGGGCCGCTTCCTCATCCGTTTTACCTTCCGGATCTACATGGAAAACACGGACTGCAACTTGTTTAAAGCGTGAGACATTTTCATGGAGCACATGCTTCATCCAATTAGGGAATAAGATGGCCAATCCTCCAGCATGCGGGATATCATAAACAGCTGAAACGGCATGTTCAATGTTATGCGTTGCCCAATCACCGCTGTAACCAACCCCAAGCGATCCATTCAAGGCTAGGTTTCCAGCATATAGGATAGTGGCCCGGTGCTCGTAATCTTCCAGGTTTTCCAATAACTTAGGTGCGGTTTCAATCACCGTAGATAACAGCGATTCACAAAAACGGTCTTGAAGCGGCGCATGCGTTTCCGGATGGAAGTACGTTTCGAATACATGTGACATCATATCGACCATTCCGTATACCGTTTGATCTTTTGGTACCGAAAAAGTGTTTTCAGGATCCAAAATGGAGAATTGCGGAAATACCAACGGACTTCCCCATCCATATTTCTCTTTCGTTTCCCAGTTTGTTATGACAGATCCGGAATTCGCCTCAGAGCCGGTTGCAGCTAAAGTCAGCACCGTTCCGAATGGAAGGGCCTCTTCGACTGGCGCCTTCTTGATGACAAGATCCCATGGATCCCCCTCATATTTAGCACCCGCAACGATGGCCTTTGTAGCGTCTATAACGCTTCCTCCTCCAACAGCAAGGACAAAGTCGATACCATTTTCTTTACAAAGGTTAACACCTTTCCGGACTGTCGAGATGCGTGGATTCGGTTCAACTCCGGAAAGTTCGTGCACCTCTGCATTGATCTCTTTCAAGGCATTGACCACTTTTTCATATAAACCATTTTTCTTTATGCTTCCTCCACCGTATACAAGTAAAACTTTATCGCCATACGCAGGAATTTCAGTTTTTAAGCTTTCAAGCTGACCTTTCCCGAAAATTACTTTAGTAGGATTCTTATATGTGAAATTCTCCAATGGTATCTCTCCTTTAATGCCACATTGACTCCGTTTTTGAATTATCGACAGTGCCAAGTGCTAGTTTTTCTTTTATTCATTATGACCAATGTTCCATTTAAATACAAAATATCCGCCCGGAACTTTTGAGTGGATGTATATTTACATGATGAAAAAGCATGATAAGTAAAGAACTGATTTTTTCAAAAAAGGAGGCTGTACAATGAGTGGAATACAAAGAACTGCACTTGTTCTTACAATAATCGGGGCAATCAACTGGGGATTAATAGGTTTTTTCCAATTTGACTTGGTCGCTTCGATTTTCGGAGGGCAAGATGCTGGATTGGCCCGTATCGTTTATGGATTGGTTGGAATCGCCGGTCTCATTAATCTTGGTCTTCTCTTTAAACCAAGTCCTGAAATTTCCAGGGAGCCTGAAACCAAACCGACTCGTTGAGGTCTTGACCATGGATAATGTTTATGTTCTATAAAATAAAGCCGGACCATGGAAAACACATGACCCGGCTTTATTTCATTCATATGCCCCTGGACAAAAAAAACCGGCTGATCGAAGGATCAGCCGGTTCCAAAAAATTATTTTTTGATTAAGTCTTCGCGTTGAGATTGTTCAATCCACTCTTGAAGTTTGTCTTTCAATGTGTTGAAACCTTCAGTAGATTCGATGTGAGATGTCGCTTTAACAGATGCTTGGCGTTTTTTCGGAGCTTTTTTCGGAGCTTCAGTACGCTCAGGAGCTTCTTCTGTAGCGCGGATCGATAAGCCGATTTTTCCAGCAGCTGAATCGATGGAAAGAACTTTAACTTTCACTTCATCGCCCACTTTTAAATGTTCGTTGATATCTTTAACGAAGCCGTGAGTAATTTCAGAAATATGAACTAAACCTTGAGTTGAATCATCTAGAGCAACAAATGCACCGTATGGTTGAATACCAGTAACTTTACCAGCAACTACCGCACCAATTTCGAATTTTTCAGACATGGTAACACTCCTATTTTATATATATTTTTTCGTCTTTTCACGCAATAAAAAATTATATCACATAATTGGAAAATAATCAAAGTTAAGTATACCATACTTTTTAGGATTTTACTCATTAAAAATGTTTGTTTTTTGGAAATAATAAATATTATAAGATCTTTATTTATAACTTATCCTAATAATTTGCAAATAACCTCTATTCCCCTTAATATATTTACTCATTTTTCTAAAGATTGTAATATTAAAACACTATTCAATTCCGCATAATCATAGTAAGATGAGAAAATGTTTTAAAAATGTAATATGCAGCTAGATATTTTTTACATCTAAAGGAGTTTTTCCAACATGTCAAAACAAGATCAATGGACTTCAAAACTTGGGTTCATCCTGGCAGCCGCAGGATCCGCTATTGGATTGGGCGCCATTTGGAAGCTCCCATATATGACTGGGCTAAATGGAGGAGGGGTCTTTTTCCTGCTCTTCATTTTATTCACCCTGCTTATCGGGGCACCGATATTAATAGCCGAATTCACGATTGGCCGCAATGCACAGAAAGATGCCATTAGCGCATATAAACATATCGCCCCGGGGAAGCCTTGGGCATTGATCGGATATGGCGGTGTCGTCGCTTCCATCATTCTGCTTTCCTTCTTCAGTGTTGTTGGAGGCTGGATCATCTCTTATTTAGCCAGAAGCTTTACAGGTTCCCTCTCAAACTTGACGCAAGAAGAATATGGAAACTTCTTCAATAAGATAATCAGTAATCCTTATGAAACGGTCATCGCTCAGTTATTATTCATGATCTTTACCATTTGGGTCGTGCAAGGCGGCGTTTCCAAGGGAATTGAAAAGGCGAATAAATATATGATGCCTTCCTTGTTCATCCTTTTCATCATTCTTCTTATCCGTTCCTTGACTCTGGATGGAGCGATGGAGGGTGTTGAATTCTTCTTGAAGCCGGACTTTTCCGCATTAACAGGGGAAACGATCCTATTGGCACTGGGCCAATCCTTCTTTGCACTAAGTGTCGGTGTTTCCGTGATGGTAACCTACGCATCCTATTTAAGCAAAAAAGAAGATATTACAAAATCGGCCTTTTCGGTAGTTGGACTGAATATCTTCATTTCCTTGCTGGCTGGTTTGGTCATCTTCCCGGCTGTTTTCGCACTAGGCTTCAGTCCTTCAAGCGGGCCTGGATTAGTATTTGTCGTGTTGCCAGCCGTTTTCAATGAAATGGCGCTTGGCGGGATTTTCATGTTCATTTTCTTCATATTAATATTATTTGCCACCCTTACGACGGCATTCTCCATTCTTGAAATCGTCGTTGCCGCCATGATCAAGGGTGATGCTGCAAAGCGTAAGAAGGCTTCTTGGATAGCTGGTATCACCGTTTTCTTAATTGGGATTCCAAGCGCATTATCATTCGGGGTGCTTTCGGATGTGAAGATTTTCAATTTATCCATATTCGATTTCGCTGATTATCTGACAAGCAATATCGCGCTGCCAGTCGGCGCATTGTTCATATCCCTTTTCATCGGCTATCAAATGAAAAGGATCGAGGTACAAAAAGAGTTCGAATCCGGCGCTGATTCAGGCCGATCACTTTTTAAACTTTGGTACTTCCTGATTCGCTACATCGTGCCGATCATGATCATACTCGTATTCCTTAAGTCAACTAATCTCATTTAACATTCAACGTGCCGTTTCGATATTTCTCGATGCGGCATTTTTTTCACAAAACCTACATATATTCCATTACTTCCCTTAAGTAATAATATGGTAAAATAATTACATAAAGAAAATATATTTCCTGAAAAAGGAGTGTCTGACTATGTCAAATATCGCGAAGAATATCCGGCAATACCGAGAAGATCACAACCTCACTCAACAGGAACTGGCTTTGAAATTACGAATCGGCACGAAGAAAATCGAAAAGTATGAATCAGGTGAATCGGTTCCTGATACACAAACCATTTTACGGCTTTCCACCGTTCTTGACATTCCGGCTTCAGAATTCCTGAAGGATGCCCAGACCGGTAACGCCACTGGTATCGACGAGGACATAAAAAAATTGATTGAAGAAATCGGAACCAAAAAAGCGGAGCTCATTCTAAGAACAGCTAAGGACTTTAGCGAAGAACAAATTCTGAAAGTTATGCATACTTTATATAATACACAAGCTTAATTCAAAAAATGGGTCGTAGTATGTGTATTTTTTTTCAGGGTACTGGATATACTATGATTAACACTTTCTATGTTAATCCATTAGATTAACTCTTTTTTCTAATTCCCCCTATGGAAAGGGATCCAGCTGTTAAAGGCCGGATCCCTATTTTTTTTGCTTTTATTGGCAATGATTCTTCATGAAACGTTCCATTCTTCTAAGCGCCTCTTGAAGCTGTTCCATGGAGGATGCATAAGAACAGCGGATATGACCTTCACCGCTTTCCCCGAACACATCTCCCGGTACAACGGCAACAAGTTCTTCCGTCAAAAGTTTCTCAGCAAATTCCATCGAAGTCATCCCCGTCTTCTCGATTGATGGAAAAGCATAAAAAGCCCCGCCAGGATTATGGCAATCCAGACCCATATCGTTAAATGATTTCACGATATAATTTCGTCTTCTCCGGTAACTTCGACGCATTTCTTCCACATCCTGCATACCGTTCTTCAATGCTTCCAATGCAGCATGCTGCGCAACGGTCGGCGCGCACATCATCGCATATTGGTGAAGCTTAAGCATCGCTTCGGAAATTTCCTTAGGTGCACAAACGAACCCAAGACGCCATCCAGTCATCGCAAACCCTTTCGAAAACCCATTGATGACAATTGTCCGCTCAAGCATGCCATCAATGGCAGCAAAAGAAGTGAATTCCTCATCATAAGCAAGTTCGGCATAGATTTCATCGGAAATCACCAGCAAGTCATGCTTTTTAATGATGTCAGCAAGCATCACTAATTCTTCCTGCCCAAGCTGGGTTCCCGTCGGGTTATTCGGTGAACAGATTAAAACGGCCTTCGTTTTAGGCGTGATCGCCGCTTCGAGTTGTTGGGGAGTCAACTTAAAGTCATCTTCCTTGGATGTTTGGACCGTGACCGGTATTCCACCTGCCATGGTCACAAGCGGTGCATAGGCGACGAAACAAGGTTCGACGACAATGACTTCTTCGCCTGGATTCAAGATGGTCCTCAGGGCAATATCCAGGGCCTGGCTTGCTCCGACCGTGACAATGATTTGATCGTCCGGTCTATACGAAACATGGAACTGCTTCTCCATATATCGGCTGATTTCCGACCTTAATTCAAATAATCCGGCATTTGCCGTATATGAGGTATATCCTTCTTCCAAAGAGTTGATCGCCGCTTCCCTTACTGCCCAAGATGTTACAAAATCCGGTTCACCCACACCAAGAGATACGACCCCTTCCAAATTGGCTGCCAAGTCGAAAAAGCGGCGGATGCCTGATGGTTTAAGCTCTGCAATCGTTTTTGAAACATAACTCGTTTTAATCATGGTGACACCACTATCCGCTTATCTTCTTCAGTTTGATCAAAAATGGTGCCATCATGCTTGTATTTTTTCATGATGAAGTGAGTCGTCGTAGAAATGACGGAATCCAGTGTCGAAAGTTTTTCCGAAACGAAGCTTGCCACTTCATTCATCGAACGTCCTTCGACAATGACCGAAAGATCATAAGCCCCTGACATTAAATAAACGGACTGGACTTCTTTGAATTTGTAAATCCTTTTTGCGACATCATCGAAACCGACACCGCGTTTTGGAGTGACTTTTACATCGATCATCGCTGTGACACCATGGTATTCATCCACTTTTGCCCAGTTAATGACTGTTAAGTAACGTACAATGACCCGCATATCTTCTAATTTCTTCAATGTTATTTCAATGTCCGCTTCTGATTGATCGGTCATTTTAGCCAAATCCTTCAGATCAATCCGGCTGTTATTTTCAATGATTCTCAAGACTTCCAATTCCTCTTCGTTCAAGTGCATTGGAAAACCCCCCTTTTGGAATTCACTAATTTAGATGTGATGGTTCGGCTGGCAGATAGTCTCACGAATTACCTTATTAGACTCTTTTAAAAATCCTATATGACAATATAATTTAATAAGTCCTATGCTGTCAGGATAAACTTACACTATTATATCAAAATTGGTTGGTGACCTGTTATAGTAATTGTATTTTTTCATCGTTATTATTACAATTACTGTTATGCAACAGTATTAAAGGACCTTTTTTGGAATATTCAGGGTAACACAGGTTTGACCAATAACGGAGGAGGAGCTTTTATGGAAAGTCATACAATCAAAGGTGTCGAACGGGTGGGTAATATCGAAATCTATTTTGAATATGACCGAATCGATGATTCCCTCCCCAACCTTGTCCTGCTTCACGGATTTTTGTCATCGAGCTTCAGTTTCCGTAAATTAGTCCCCCATTTAATCAAGGAATACAATGTGATCTCCATAGACCTCCCGCCATTCGGGCAAAGCGGAAAAGATTATCGATATACATATTCATTCCGAAACATCGCTAAATCCGTCGTTATGTTCTTGGAGGGGAAAGGCATCAGGAAATTCAGTATCATTGGCCATTCCATGGGCGGGCAGATTTCCCTGCAGCTCATCAAGTCATATCCTGATCTTGTCGACCATGCCATTCTACTTGCCGGCTCAGGCTATCAGCCCGGCTATTCGGAAAAAATGAAGATGGTCAGTTACCTGCCTTTCTTTTCATACGGGATAAAACGATATCTGCAAAAATCAGGTATCGAAAAGAACTTGAAAAATGTCGTCCATGACCCGGCGATGATTGACGATGAAATGCGACAGGGATATCTAGGACCATTCATAAAGAAGCATGATATTTTCCGGGCATTGGGGAGGATGCTTCGAGATAAGGAAATCGATTTGTTGAAGGAGGACCTTAGTGAAATTCATACACCCTGCCTGCTTATTTGGGGAAGACATGATCGAGTGGTGCCATTGAATATCGGCGAAAGGCTCCATGAAGACCTGCCTAATTCCGAGCTTGTTATCATTGAGGATTCCGGGCACCTTCTTCCAGAGGAGAAACCGGAAGAAGTGTATCAACTAATTAAGGGGTTTATTGGAGTGGCCACCCCAACGTAAACTCACAAGTAAATCACTGTAATTCACGTGTAAAAGCACAATTCACGAGTAAATAACCGAAACTCACGAGTAAATGGCTGTAATTCACGAGTAAACTTCACAAACTCACGAGGATACTGCACAAACTTGCGAGTAAAAGCACAATTCACGAGTATATCGCCGAATCTCACGAGGAAATGACTGTAATTCACGAGGATACTGCACAAACCACGAGTTAACTGAACAAACTATGAGTATAGAGCAAAAAAACAACGTAAAAAAGGTGCCCCTGATTTCCGGGTACACCTTTTTCACCTTTATATCGAACAGCTGGCTTCATTTTTTATGATGAGCAGCTTTCGTGCAACTTCCAGGCACTTTTCCATCTGAATGGATTCATCGAACGCGAACTCGTAAATGGATTTTATTTTTTCCGCCAGTTCCTTTGGGTCATCTATATCCCGGATTGCTACGACCGTATCGGCAATTTCCGGCTCATATAGATCCCAACCTATCTTGAAAGGGTCCCATTCTTGCAAAACGGCAACCAACGCTAAATTCATTTGCTGTGTATCCATAAAATCATCACCTGCTCAATATTTTCAAAGAACATGATATCATAGTATCATAACAACAGGCTTTTCGCGAAGACGACAAATTTTTATTCGGTGGTGGATATTTTGAACAAGTCAATATTTGAAGAACAAATTAATAGGGAAAATTCAGGGTCTGCAAAATGGGATAAAAACTTCCTCACATCCTTATATGGGCGCGAGGATGTTCTGCCAATGTGGGTTGCCGATATGGACTTCCCATCTCCTGAGGGCATTCAAAAGGCATTGATGGAACGCTTGAATCATCCAATTTTCGGCTATACCGTCCCTTCTGAAACGGTTTTCACTGAAATTCAAAGCTGGCTTAAAGACCGGCACTCCTGGCAAATCGATAAGAAGTGGATTTCATTCAGCTCCGGCGTCGTTTCCGCAATCGGTACAACGATCCAAGCATTCACGAACCCGGGCGATAAAATACTGTTACAATCTCCCGTCTATACCCCATTTTTTGATATGATCAAAAATAATGACCGGGAAGTGGTCAATAGTCCCCTTATCATAGAAAAGGACCGCTTTGAGATCGATTTCACTGATTTTGAGGACAAGCTGAAAAGCGGAGTGAAATTATTCCTTTTTTGCAGTCCGCATAACCCTGGCGGACGCGTTTGGACAAAGGACGAACTCTTACGGATCGGGGAGCTATGTGAAAAATATGATGTAGTCATCGTCAGTGATGAGATACATGCTGACTTATTCCATACAACATCAAGGCATTATCCGATCGGCTCGCTTTCAGAAAAATTAGCGGATATGACCGTTACATTGATGGCGCCAAGCAAAACATTCAATATTGCCGGCCTTCAAGCTTCATTCCTGATCACAAGTAATGAAAAATTGCAGAAGCAATTGCAAAAGGCGCAAACGAAACTGGCCTTCCATGGTCTTAACATCTTTGCTTTAACAGCAATGGAAGCCGCATATCGGGAGGGCTTGGAATGGCTTGAAGACATGATCGGCTACATTGAGGAGAATATAAAAGTGGCAGAGGAATTCATTGCAGCCGAAATTCCTTCACTGCATGTCATGCATCCGGAAGCCTCTTACCTTTTATGGATTGACTGCCGTGACCTTGGATTGACCGACAAGGAAATCAAGGATCGACTTATCCATCAAGGGAAGCTCGCATTGGAGCCTGGTTCTAAATACGGACCTGGCGGAGAAGGTTTCGTCCGAATGAATCTCGGTTGTTCACGCAGCGTCATGATGGATGGGCTAAACCGTTTGAAATTGGCTTTTTCTTAAATAAAAGCTGTTTTCGCATACTTTGTTGCTATTTACTAAGTAGTGCGGTGTGGTTGATTTCCCCTCCAGATGCTCGCTTTCCGCGGGGCGGGCGGTGAGCCTCCTCGGCGTAAACGCCTGTGGGGTCTCACCTGTCCCGCTGCTCCCGCAGGAGTCTCGCACTTCCGCTCCAATCAACCTTAAATAGTTTCGTTTTAAAAACAACAATCTTTACGAAAAGAGCCTAAATAAAAGAAGAACCAGGCTTAGAATCCTGGTTCTTCTTTTTTCAATCTTTTTCATCATCCACATAAGGATCATGCTCATATCGGGGCAAATCCCCAAATGAGGTTTGAATATTCTCCTCAAAAAGTTCTTCCTTCAATTCTTCATATTGCGAGTTCGGATAAACCGTTATTTCCTTACCGTACATATCCACACCAACGAAATTTTCATAATTCTCGACATATCCCACATTTTCTTCGGACTCGACATACATATCTTCATAATCGTTTGGCGGATTTACAAAATCGGAAGGCGATTCAGATGTTCCATAACTGGCAACATCCTGCCAAGAATCTTCCGCATCGTACGCAACCGATTCATGCCGGTCATCATAATCAAACTTTCCAAATGGAGGACCGAGCACTTCCTCTTCCACCGGCCGATTGTCCGAAGTTTCCTGTGATGGGGTATGCTCGACACAATAAGTCGTTGTAGGGATTGCTTTCAAACGTTCAAGAGGTATTTCCTTGGAACAGACCTCGCATTTTCCATACTCACCTGCCTCGATCGCAGAAAGCGCTCGTTCAATATCCCTTATTTCATCCCGATCATGCTCGGAAAGGGCCAAATCCTTTTCCCGTTCATATAACTCGGTTCCTTCATCTCCGGGATGATTATCGTAACTTGATAACTCACCAGTAGAATCCTCCAGGCTTCTTCTTAAATCGTGGTTGCCTGAATCATTTAATCGCTCTTCCAACTCTTGCTTCGTTTGCTGCAATTGCTGTTGAAATTTTTTTAGCTGCTGATTGGATAGCATGTGCAACATCCTTTCAAAATCGTTCTTCCCTCTAGTATTTCTCTCTTCCCTTCATTCCATAAAGGTACTTTTTACCTTAGGAATAATTTAATTCAGATAACAGAAGCTAACTTAGAAATATTAATTTAAGGAGGGGCTTCCATTTGTATTTCTATAAAGAAGACTTAATCAATATGATCGTTCCCGATAAGCCTGATCCGAATGCTGCAAAAGTGCTTCAGGAAACGCTTGGAGGGCAATTCGGTGAAATGCGGACGATGATGCAGTATTCTTTCCAAAGCGCAAACTTCCGCGGCAAGGCTAAACAATATCGTGATTTAATTCGTGGAGTTTTCTTGGAGGAACTGAGCCACGTTGAACTTGTCCAATCAACCATCAACCAGCTGCTGAATGGTGCTGGCGGAGATATGCCTGGAGATGTCGCTACCGACGGCGCTCCATTGGATGAAGTCATCAAAGGCGGCGCAAACCCTCACCATTTCATCATCGGTGCGAAAGCATCCCTGCCCGTCGATGCTGGGGGCAATCCGTGGAATGGATCATGGGTTTATGATCACGGTAATCTTGTGGCGAACCTTTTGAACAATGTCATGCTTGAATCTACGGGTGTCCTGCAAAAGTCCAGGATTTATGAAATGAGTTCCAATAAATCAATGCGTGAAACACTGGCATTCTTAATGGTTCGTGACAATGCCCACCAAAATGCATTTGCCAAGGCATTGGAAACTCTTGGGGTCGATTGGGGGAAAATCTTCCCTGTACCTAATTATGATTTGAACAAATATCCTGAATGCCGCAAATATGTGGATTTAGGCTACCATAATGCCCAATTCAACTTCAGGATGGATCAAACTCAAATCAGCGAAATTTTCCAAGGGGAA
Source organism: Peribacillus phoenicis (assembly GCF_047238085.1). Lineage (NCBI taxonomy): Bacteria > Bacillati > Bacillota > Bacilli > Caryophanales > Bacillaceae > Peribacillus > Peribacillus phoenicis. The sequence continues at coordinate 4,664,601 of NZ_JBDFMF010000001.1, forward strand.
ACACCGAGCCGAAATGGCGGAAACCTTGCTGTTACCGAGCCGCCAAAAGGATTCCCTGTCCCTGAAATGCCGGATATGCCAAATGAACACAGCCCTGGATTGACTGATTTGAACAATTAAAAAAGAAGGCGAACACATCATTCTGTGTTCGCCTCCTTTTTTAATTATTGATATATTTTTCAAAAACAAAGCCAAAATCTTTCACATGGTACTTTTTCCGGCTGTCCATTAACCATTCGAAAGCGGCGGAATTAATTTCCTTGAAACTTGCAGCCATTTGGCTTCCATCAGTGCGAACTTGGTTCAAAGTGGAAGAAGCAAGGTTTACGCTTAGCTGGGCATATTGAAGGGCAAACTCATTCTCATGGCAAATTTCCGATATTTTCACGAGTGATTTAAACAAGTCCTTTAATTCTTCAATGAATTTCTTATGAACATCAATGGAGAAAGTCTTTGCACCGATCGAAAATTTTATTTCAGCATCCAAATCCACGGTCCCTGCGGTTTCAAGCGTGGCATTTGATATAGTATACTGGCTGTAGCTATATCTTGTTAGTGTACGCTTTTTGCTTATCGCACTTGTACCGTCCAAATGTATGAACGCTTGATTCGTGAAACAGTACTCATCCGTTTTTGATTTAATAAGGAAATAAATTTTTTCCCCATCTTCATGCATGATATAGTCATCTGCATCCACCTTGTCATAATCAGCAGGACTAATCACACTTCCAATATCACTAAGACCAAGGGCATCTGCCGCCATTTTCTTGAACATTCCTATTCCCCCTATCAATATCCAGGTGAACTACACCTTATTATAAGTATTTCTCCAGAATTATCTCGTCTCGGATCGGAATTCCATCAAAACTGTAAAATGGAATTTCCGGCTTGATTTTCCGTGATTCTTCCACGGCATTTTTAACGACTTCCGAAATGACATAACCACGCTTTTGAAAAAACTTCAATGCCTGTAGATTATCGTTCGTTGTAATCGCTTTAATAGTATGGCAATTTTTTTCCTTAGCGATATTTTCCATCACATAAAGCAATGATGAGCCAACACCTTGATTCTCATGCTCACTGTTCAAAGAGATGATCTGACATACATGGTCGGACAATTTGTATGTTCCCAACCCCGTGATTTTTTCATTTTCGTCCATCACCCCAAAGCCCTCAAGTTCCGCATAATGAAACAAGCCTCTTGAAAAAACGACTTGGGTAGTCTCCCAGTGCTGAATGAAAAAATCCTTGACCGTATCTGCCGCAATCATTCTTTTAGCTACGATTTGCATAACCAATTTACGCCCCCAAAATTTCTATCTCTATGCTTATAGTATAAAATGCTTATGCTGATAAGGGAACATTTAATTCTTTACGCCCTTCTAACAAAACATAATACCATTCATATTCAGATAATCAATATTCAAAAAACGGGGGCACCCTAGTGATGCACGGCATCTTCCGGGATCAAGAAATGGTATCATCCTTTATACGCTGGTTCCTTCTGGTGACCTCATCTTCGAATTGCTTCGTTTTCAATTCTTCCTTCTTTGAATATCTTATAATTGCCCTCATCGTAAAAACGGCCGCCACTAAAAAAATGAAGCAAGTTATACCAGCTGAGATATATTCAGTCTTGTCTTCCGGAAAGTAAAGAAACAAACCTAGTAAAGCATGATTGAGAAAGTCCATCCGATACATCCTTCCTGATAGGGAATTAAACTGCATTATCCCATTATATCAATTACCAGAACAATCCACTAGTGGGCTTAATCTACTAAACCCCGAAAAAAAGAGAGGCACTGAGCCTCTCGCTTCTCTTTTATTTATAAAATGGTGATTCCTTTAATGACCACGTCCACTGCAGGCTTGTCTCCCGCAACTGTCTCTACGTTAGCAATCGTATCAACAACGTCCATGCCTTCGACCACTTGTCCAAAGACAGAGTGTTTATGATCCAGCCATGGTGTGCCGCCTTGCTCCATATAAGCACTGATGATTTCTTCCGGATAACCGGCTTGCTTCATTTGCTCACCCATCCTGCTGTCCACATGCTGGGCTTGTACAACGAAGAATTGGCTGCCGTTTGTTCCCGGGCCTGCATTCGCCATGGAAAGAGCACCTCGCAAATTGAATAATTGCATGGAGAACTCGTCCTCAAATGGAGTTCCCCAGATACTTTCTCCACCCATTCCAGTGCCTGTCGGATCTCCGCCTTGAAGCATGAAATCCTTGATGACACGGTGAAAGATGATTCCTTCGTAATACCCGTTTTCAGCATGTGTCAAGAAATTCTCCACCGTCTTTGGAGCCAGTTCAGGGAATAGTTTAATTTTAATATCGCCCATCGTCGTTTGCATGATGACCGCTTTTTCATTTTCCAAAACTTCACTTGTTAATTGTGGAAAGTTTGTCATTTTACATAACCTCTTTCTTTTTAAAATTAAATGGCATGAAACACCATTTTCCATCTTCATTTGTACACTTTACACGATTTTCATAAAAAAAGCATCTTTACGAAATTGAACAAATTCGCTGTGAAAAATCGTCGTTCTTATGTATCATGAAGGAAGTTAAAAGAAAGGTGGTAGGGAAATGTCAGAACAGGATTTTAAAATCGGCGATAAGGTTACCGCCATATATAAAACTGGAAAATACATCGGGGAAGTCACCGATATCAGACCTGCTGCATATCTTGTTAAAGTGTTGGCTGTCTTGAAGCATCCCATGCAGGGAGATCTTCATAACCCGAAGCAAACGGAAGTGTCCATGTTCCATCAGCGGCGTGCTCTAGCTTTCCGGGAGCAAACCAATGTACCAAAGAATATGGTCAGGAACTTTAATGAGGAGATTCCTGAGTATAAGGAATCCTTAAGAGAAGCTGTTGAGAAAATGAAAGGCACTTTAAGCGAAGCCCAAACAGAGTGGAATGATAAAAGCTTACAGTTGCTTGAAGATCTAGCGGCGGATTATTTTAAATAAAGCATGATAAAAGCCAAATCAGTAGTATATGATTTGGCTTTTATAACGCTAAATGATTCAATACTTTTGATAAATCAATGCGATCGCCAATTGTCGTCGGTTCATGATTTTTCATATAACTTTTATCTTTCTCCACTAGCTTAAAGATATTATATGTCGTAATCGCATCATCCAGCGCCCGGTGATGCTTGCCTGTCCCTTCCTTGCCATAGGCCTGTACAGCTTTCCAAAGCCCGGTTTGATTTTGATCCCCGAAAAAGCGTTTATACTCCAGGCAAAGATCGCTTTGTTTCCCTGAAAAAGGGAAATCCAATCCTGCTTTCTGACAGTTCTGGCGAAGTACCTTCATGTCCATATTTCCCCAGGTAACAATCGTCGTCGGGTGCTGCTCATCAATTTTCTTCAATAAATTAACCAGCTCTTCAAATGAAATCCCCCGGTCCACCTGATCCTGGGTAATGTTCAAGAACTTTTTGCATCTTCCCGTTAAGACTGGAAATTTCATTGGGTTAACAAAAGATGAGAATTGTTCCTGAATGGTCTCATTAATGACGGTGACTAAGCCAACCTCAATGATTTCCGGATAAAACCCTACTGGATTGGCTTTTCCTTCCGGCATCGTAAATTCAAAATCAATGAATACATATTGCTGTTGTTCCTCCATTTTTATGACCCCCTTCATATTCCTGACATCAACATATAAACAAAAAATGGTTTTTTCTTACGAGACTATTATAACAGAAGATTTAGAAAGTTTTTCGTAACCCCATCCGGATACGTTATTGCCGTCATACCTAATTTACCCAAAACTCTTTATTGTCTATCTTATTTGGATTATGATGGATGAATAAACCAAAAGTACCATTTTTTCACCCCTTCAATCCAAGGACATACTAAAAATATATTAGTTAGGAAGTTGAACTATGCGCACGTATCTTGGTTATATCACGATTTTCCTCTTAATTCCCGTATTGATCCTTTTCATTTTCCTTTCCTATCAGGAGTGGTCCTTAGCTCAATCTCCCTATCATGTACTAGACGAGCGAATTCCCATTGAATCGATAGAACTGGCTCAGAATAGTTACATGAAGGCCGCAAATGGAAAGGTCATCAGTGAAATTTCCACTGGTGAGAAACGGACTTACCTAAAACTTGAAGACATCCCCCTCTTCCTGGAAAATCTATTCATCGTTACAGAGGATCAGAAATTTTATGATCATGCTGGCGTTGACCTATCCGGCATAAGCAGGGCGCTTCTTATCAATTCACAAAATAAAACAATCGAACAAGGCGGCAGTACCATTACCCAGCAACTGGCCAGGAATGTTTATCTTTCACATGATAGGACGTATAACCGAAAACTCAGTGAACTCATTTACGCCTATCAGATAGAGCGAAAAAAATCAAAACCGGAAATCATGGAGCTGTATTTGAATGCCATATATTTCAGTAATGGAGCTTATGGAATCGAAGCTGCTTCCCAATATTATTTCAGCAAACCGACTGGAGAGTTATCCAAGGCGGAACTTGCCTTCCTGGCCGCAATCCCTAATAATCCGGAAAACTATAACCCTCTTAAACATTTCGATGCGACGAAAAAGCGTCAGGAGAGATTACTGAATCAAATGGTGGCCGAAGGTGATTTAGAACAGGCCGAGTACGAGAAGCTTATTAAAAGTACGATTAAATTAGACTTGTCCACCCCGGTCGACTTATATCCCGATTATGTGACATATGTTCATCAGGAATTGAAAAACCTGGTGGCATCCTCCGAGGGTCTTGACAAATCTCTGCAAAGCCCTGAAGTCGCCATCCGTAAGAAAGCGGAAGCTGAGCTGGATAAAAAGGTCATAAAGCTTTTGAATTCCGGTGTAACCATCCATACCGCACTCGATACCAAGCTGCAAACACAGTCAAAGACTGCCGTACAATCAAAAATCGGTGTCAATGATATCGAGGGAGCTTTAGTGGTTATACAGCATCATACGCACGAGCTTGTCTCTTTGATTGGGGGAAAAGATTATAAAAAAAATTCTTTCAACCGTGCATACCAAAGCTATAGGCAGCCAGGATCAGCCATTAAGCCGCTTCTCGATTACGCTCCCTATTTGGAGGAAACGGATGCAGACATCAATCAGCTAGTTAGCGGAGCAAGCTATTGCAGCAATAGCTATTGTCCAAAGAATTATAGCGGCGACAGCTACGGGATGGTCACACTAAGAACTGCCTTCGCTCAGTCCTATAATACACCCGCCATAAGAATTTTTGAAAAGACGGGAGTGGAAACGAGTTTCAAGCACCTCGATGCTTTCGACTTTAAAAAGGTGAGCAAAAAAGACCACCATACGAGTTCGGCCATAGGCGGATTCGAATATGGCATGAGTCCCCTTGAACTGACAAATGCCTATACTTCCTTCAATGACGGAAACTATCAGCCGGCGCGCGCCATTATTAAAGTCACCGATCAAGAAGGTAAAGTCCTTTATAAATGGAAAGACCGCTCCAAGGAGATATGGAGCAAAAGCACCGTAACCAAGATGCGGCAGCTGCTCCATGAAACGATCATTTCCGGGACAGCCCGCAAAGCCTACTTTCCTACAGAATATGTCGGCGGTAAAACCGGTACGACCAATGATGTGAAAGACATGTGGTTTGTCGGCCTGACAGCAAACTATACAACGGGGGTTTGGATTGGAAGGGACAAGCCATCCAATCTACAATCCATTTATTCATATACACCCCATGTATTGATTTGGAAAGATATCAGCCAGACTGCCGAGTGAAAAAAGAAGGTGCCGAGATGGCACCTTCTTTTTTATGGCTATATGGGAAGGCTTGCAATGACGCTGTTATAAAGCTTCAATCCTGCATAAGCTACTATTGAAATCAGTGCCGTCCAAACGAAGATTGGAAAGAAAACCAATCCCACTAACCTCGACAAATTCAGGCTCGGGCTTAACTTATTGACAAAATAAATTAAAGCAACGACATTCGTTGCGATAAAGATGGACCCAAGCCCGATGATGAATTGAACACTGAACAATGAACAGGCACCGCCAATCACATATATGACAGACCCCTTTCTTACACTGTTCAGGGCTTTACCTTCAGAATCCTTGGAAAAGAATAATAAAGACAGCTCCAATATCGTATCGGAGATCAGCTTCAATGCGGCAAAAACCATGAAGAATAATAAGAGCAATACGATCAGCAGCGCCAGCTTAATGCCGGTTTCAGAAAAAAACTCCAGCATCCCTTGGTAGATTCCCAAGTTTCCAAATAAAGAGAGCATTTGCATTTCCCCATAAATGGCAAAGGAGAGGCTGAATAATAGAATTGAAATGATTGGTAAATAGCTAAGTAAATATGTGTTTTTCATGATTTCTCCATCCACGCGTCTTTTATCCTATATTATGCAAGATAATCCACCATTTCACAATGGATACTCTACTAATTCACCCTGGAAAAACTTTTTTCAATAAATTTTTCTGGTGGGTTTCCCCTCCTTTTCTACCTATATATAAAACATCATTCAAGTTGGCCTTCACCGTTTTTAATGCCATGCAAACCCACATAAATTGCGTTATACTTTTAAGCGAGACAAGCATTCGATAATAAAATACATATTCAACGAAGATTTCCTAACGTCTAGGATTGCGCGAAAAAAGCATAATAAGACGACTGACTTCGTTTTAAAAAAAGGGGGGAGTTTATGTCTTTACTTCATTGGGCGGTATTATCACCGTTTCTTTTAGCACTTATTGTACCAATATTGTACAAACTATTTCGACAAATACATACAGGATGGTTTGTTTTGATTTTACCTATTCTCCTTTTCACCTATTTTTCAAGGTTCATTTCCTTAACCAAACAAGGGGATATCATTATGGAAAGGGCAACATGGATTCCTTCTCTTGGAATTCATGTTGATTTCTATATAGATGGACTAGGGCTTTTGTTCGCCTTGCTCATTACAGGTATAGGTTCACTCGTCGTTCTGTATTCAATTTTCTATTTATCGAAAGAGAAAGAAAAGCTGAACCAATTTTACGTCTTCCTATTGCTTTTCATGGGAGCAATGCTTGGTGTCGTCCTATCCGATAACCTAATTGTCCTCTATTCGTTTTGGGAATTCACGAGTTTATCATCTTTTCTATTGATAGGATATTGGAATGAAAGGGAGCGTTCACGTTATGGAGCGCAGAAATCCCTGCTGATCACCGTGCTTGGAGGCTTAAGCATGCTTGGTGGGATAATTCTCCTTACCGTTATGGGGAACACATTCAGCATACGTGAATTGATTGCACAAAGCGGGGAACTTATGGACCACTCGCTCTTCACTCCTGCACTTTTGCTTGTGCTGCTTGGCGCGTTCACTAAATCCGCACAGTTCCCGTTCCATATCTGGCTTCCTGACGCTATGGAAGCCCCGACACCGGTCAGTGCTTACCTTCATTGCGCCACAATGGTCAAGGCCGGAATTTATTTGGTTGCCCGATTAAGCCCTGTATTTGCAGAATCAGGATTATGGTTCTGGCTCGTTTCGATCGCCGGATTGATCACCCTGTTCTGGGGCTCATTCTCTGCTATCAAGCAGACTGATTTAAAGGGGATTCTCGCTTTTTCCACCATCAGTCAGCTCGGATTGATCATGTCGCTTTTGGGACTTGGTGCGGCTGCCCTCCACTATGAATCTTTAGGGGAAAATATATACTTGGCAGCTACGGTTGCAGCAGTATTCCACTTGATTAATCATGCGACCTTCAAAGGCAGCCTTTTCATGGTTGCAGGCATCATTGATCATGAAACCGGTACCCGTGATATCAGAAAGCTAGGCGGATTGATGCAGTTGATGCCAATCACTTTCACCGTCGCTGTCATAGGTGCTTTTTCAATGGCTGGACTTCCGCCCTTCAATGGTTTTTTGAGCAAGGAAATGTTCTTGGCCAGCATGGTGAATGTATTGGAATTGAATATCTTCAATATGGAGACATGGGGGGGCCTGTTCCCTGTGGTGGCTTGGGTAGCCAGTGTATTCACTTTTATTTATAGCATGATTGTCGTGCTCAAACCCTTTACAGGCAAACTTCAGTTACAACTATTGGAAAAGAAGCCCCACGAGGCGCCGATCGGGATGCTGATATCCCCGATCATCCTTGCTTCGTTGGTTATCGTTTTCGGTATTTTTCCAAACTTGCTATCTTCATCAATCATTAAACCTGCGGTAGCCGGCATACAGCCAAGCTTGGCGGGACCGGATTTCCAAGTCCATATCGCCTTCTGGCATGGATTCCAACCTGAAGTATGGATGACCATCGGAATCATAGCATTTGGAATCCTTTTATACAAAACGCTTCCGAAGTGGCAGAAGATCACTCAGTGGATTCCTGAACGTATATCCCTGAATGCTTTTTATGATAACGGGGTAAGAGGTCTCGAACGCTCAGCTTCCTTCGTCATGAAAGTATTAATGACAGGTTCTATTCGGACGTATCTGCTTTCAATCTTCCTTTTCTTCATTCTTTCCTTGGGCTTTACGCTCTATTGGAAGGATGCATTTAAATTGGATACAGGGAATTTTGCCCGGATCAGCATATATGAATTGGTATTAGCTTCGATCATCGTGATTGGCTCGATCGCCATTCTGTTTGCAAGATCCCGTTTAACTTCCATAATCATCTTAGGAGCCGTCGGTTATACGATTTCCCTATTTTTCGTTTTGCTACGGGCACCGGATTTAGCCTTGACTCAACTAGTCATCGAAACGATTTCGGTATCGCTGTTTTTGCTCTGTTTCTTCCACCTTCCTTTAATGGCAAGCAGAAAGGAAGAACGGATGACATTCAAGTTGAATAATGCCCTGATATCCATTGGTGTAGGGGTCATCGTGACATTGATTGCCTTATCGGCACATAGCAATAAACTATTTGATTCCATATCCAATTACTATCTTGAAAATGCTTATAAGGAGGCAGGCGGGAAAAACGTCGTAAATGTCATTCTCGTTGACTTCCGCGGACTTGATACGATGTTTGAAATTAGTGTCCTTTCCATCGCTGCGCTCGGAATATTCGCGATGATCAAATTGCGTTTGACAGGGGGGAAAGATAAATCATGAGGCAAAATGACCTAATTCTCCAAACGGTTACGAAAGTCGCCGCCTTTGTTATCTTGCTGTTTGCGGTAGCCATCTTTTTAGGCGGGCATTATTCGCCAGGAGGCGGGTTTGTCGGCGGGTTAATGACTTCAGCCGCGATTGTCCTGCTGTTGCTCGCTTTCGACATTAAAACCGTCACCGGCATCCTGCCGATTGACTATAAATTAATGATCGGGTCAGGCTTGTTCATATCAAGCCTGACCGTAGCCGGTGGGCTATTTTTCGGGGTGCCCCTCATGACACATGTTTATCATTATGTTGATTTACCGCTCCTTGGGCACATCTCGCTCCATACCGCGGTACTTTTTGATCTGGGTGTTTATCTTGTGGTTGTTGGTGTAACGATGACCATTATTCAAACGATAGGGGAGAGTGAATAATGGAACTTTTAATGGCCATTGTCATTGGAATACTATTTATGTGTGCGACCTATTTAATGCTTTCCAAAAGCATTTTAAGAATCATAATCGGTACAGGGCTGCTCAGTCACGGCGCCCACCTTTTGATTTTGACGATGGGCGGTTTGAAAGGCGGTTCCGTTCCATTGCTAAGTGATGAAGCTGCATCCTATGTCGATCCGCTTCCGCAAGCGCTTATCTTGACGGCGATCGTCATCAGTTTCGGAGTCACATCATTTTTGCTGGTACTTGCTTATCGGACCTACCAGGAACTCGGTACGGATGACATGGAAGAAATGAGAGGTACGGAAGCGAATGAATAATCTTACTTTCATGCCTGTTTTATGGCCGCTTTTCACAGGCATCCTGCTCATATTCTTTGCCAAAAAAATCAAGCTGCAAAGAGGGATATCCCTTACTTCCTCTCTTATCGGAATTGTGATTTCCCTTTATCTAGTGTTTACAGTCCATTCTCAAGGGATCTTGACTTTAGGTGTCGGCAGCTGGGATGCGCCATTCGGCATCGTGATCGTCGCAGATATGCTTTCTTCGCTGCTCGTACTGACCACGAATGTCATTGGATTGGCTATACTGCTTTATTCGTTTTACTCCATAGGGGAGGAACGTGAAAGACATTATTATTATCCTGTATTTCAATTTTTGCTGATTGGAGTAAACGGTGCCTTTCTAACGGGGGATCTTTTTAATCTATTCGTATTTTTCGAAGTCATGCTGATGGCTTCCTACGTGCTGCTGGTACTGGGAGGGACGAAAATCCAACTGAGGGAATCATTGAAGTATATCATCGTCAATGTGCTTTCCTCTTCCTTTTTCGTCATCATGGTAGCGTATCTTTATTCAGTTCTAGGCACATTGAACATGGCGGACATCAGCCAGAGGATAACGGAAGTCAACCAGCCTGGAATCATCTCGGTGATAGCGATTGGCTTTCTGATAGTATTCGGTTTGAAGGGAGCCATTTTCCCGCTCTTCCAATGGCTGCCTGGGTCTTATTATGCTCCGCCGATTCCAGTGATGGCCCTTTTCGGGGCATTGCTGACAAAGGTCGGGATCTATTCCATTTTCAGGACCTATACACTCATGTTTTATCATGACCAGGATTTCACCCATACTTTCCTTGCGATACTTGCTATCTTGACCATCATTATCGGTGTCATTGGTGCGATAGCCTATTGGGATGTAAAAAAAATCATCATTTACAATATCATCATCGCCGTCGGGGTTATCCTATTCGGAATCTCCGTCATGAATGAACAGGCCTTATCAGGCTCCATTCTATATATCATTCATGACATGCTGATCAAGGCTGCGCTCTTCCTGCTGGTTGGCATCATGATCAAAATCAGCGGATCGGATGATTTGCGGAACATGGGCGGCTTGATCAAGCAATACCCGGCCGTTGCATGGACCTTCTTCATAGCTGCCATATCGCTGGCGGGAATCCCGCCGTTCAGCGGTTTTGCAGGCAAGCTCCTGATTCTTCAGGGAGCAGCAGAAAAAGGGGCATACTTAGGAATGGCCATTGTCTTGCTTTCGAGCTTGATGGTCCTATATTCCGTCATGAAAATATTCATGAATGGCTTTTGGGGAACTCCAAAAGCTGATTATGCCTTAACTAATAAAACGGTAAATAAAATGCTGGTTCCGGCAGTCCTCCTCGTCATCATTTCCGTTTTATTCGGAGTAGGGACAGAATCGGTTTACCCATACATTACACAAGCTGTAGATTCATTAATGAATCCCGAAATCTATAACAAAGCGGTTTTAAAGGAGTAGTGCCTGATGTCATTCCAAATTTTACTGAATGTGTTCCTTGCGTTTATCTGGATGTTTTTAAAAAATGAGTTTAACGGGAGCACTTTTATCATCGGATATATATTGGGGCTCGGCATCATGTTCGTCTTCCGTCATTTTTTCAATGATCGTTTTTACTTGAAAAGGGTGAATGCCGTCGTTCTATTGCTGCTCATATTCGCAAGGGAACTCATACTTTCCAACATTAGCGTCCTTAAGGCCGTGCTTAAACCGAACCTGGATATGAGACCTGGCATATTCGCATTTGAAACCGTGCTGGCCAAGGATTGGGAAATTACGATACTATCGAATCTAATTACGCTGACACCAGGAACACTTGTCGTTGAAGTATCGGAAGATAATCGGATTCTTTATATCCACGCGATGGATATTGCCGACAAAGATGAGGCCGTTGACAGCATTAAAAATACATTTGAAAAAGCGATTATGGAGGTGAGCAAATAATGTTCGATCTAATGCTTAAAATCGCACTGCTAGGTGTTTCGCTTTCCATGATTGGATTCTTATACCGTTTAATCAAAGGGCCTTCCGTACCGGATCGGGTCATCGCACTCGATGCAATGGGAATCAATCTTATCGCAATCGTTGCACTTGCCTCCATTGTCATGGATACAAGCGCATATCTGGAAGCCATTCTTCTGCTCGGAATCCTATCTTTTATCGGAACGGTCGCTTTCGCCAAATTCCTTGAGAAAGGGGAGATAATCGAAGATGACCGCAATCGTTGAAATCCTATCGGCCCTATTCCTTTTAATGGGAGTCTTTCTCTTTTTAGTCTCGGCTTTCGGCATCATCCGGCTACCCGACGTCTATACAAGAAATCACGCTGCCTCAAAAAGCTCGACACTTGGAATCATGTTCATCCTGATCGGCACCTTGTTATATTTTTATTATAAACATAGCCATTTCGATTTCCGGGTCGTGCTTGCGATCATCTTTATCTTCATGACCAGCCCTGTTGCCGGACATTTAATCATGCGCTCGGCTTATCATACTGGCGTAAAAATGTGGGATCGGAGTGTCCAGGATGATTTAAAGAAAACCCGGTGATTCCTGCCATTGCAAAAGAGCTGCCCTGATTACAGGAGCAGCTCTTTTCTGTCTCAATCCTTTAAAAATACCTCATCGCCCACTCTGATTTCACCTGTTTGCACGACCGAGGCATATACGCCAAAATGATTTTTCCTTTCCTTGACGACAGTTTTCAGGAGTGATGGATCTCTATGTGAATCGCTTGGATCGACAGTTATGATCATACAGCGTTCACAATGCCTTTTGATCTCCAATTCCACTTCATTTCCGATTAGAATCCTTTTTCCGAACCATTTCTCTTCTAAAAAGGGCGTTTTGTTCACTAAAGATAGCACTAAATTTTGCCTAAATCTCCTGCCATCCAGTTCTTTTCCCCAAAGTTTTGTCAATTCGCCAATCGAGGCATCACTGACAAGCAGGATGTTTTCTTCTTCAATCGCTCCTAACGGAATATGTGCAGGGTGATAAACAACGGGTGCTGCCTCCTGTTTTAACAATCGTTCCATTTCTTCCTGAAAGGCTTCCTCTCCCCATGTCAGCACGTTTCCTGAAGGAGTCTTCACTTTGATTTCCGGATATTGGCCAAGGGTTTCCTCACCAGAAAAAACAGCTTGATAACAGACCATCTCCGGGACTTGGGTTATCGTCAGGAACTTCCCATTTTTATCTTTAAAAGCATGACTGCGATCTCCATATAGTCCATAGTCCATCACCTTCGTTTTCTGTACCTGTTCACCAGTGAATGATTTTACAGGATGACGGGTGATTTCTTGTATATGACCCACCAGCATAAAAAAACCTCTTTTCATACAATAGTCTACTGCCATATTATACTTAAACCGGATACTGTAGAATCATTGCGTCAATTTGCGATTGTTCTTTTGATTCACTTTGACTTCGGTAAGTCGATAACGGCCAATGTACAGCGTGAAATGCAGATAAGATGATCCTCTTCATCACGTATCTTCACGTCCCACACCATCGTCGTCTTCCCGCGATGGATGATGTTCCCTTCTGCGGTAACAAAACCTGAACGGACGCCCCTAACATGATTGGCATTGATTTCAAGGCCGACGACAGCTTGTTTTGTACTATCTACCAGCTGCATCCCGCCAAAGCTTGCAACGGATTCCGCAAGGGCAACGGATGCTCCCCCATGCAATAAACCATACGGCTGCCTAGTCCGTTCATCCACTGGCATCGTCGCAATGACTTTCCCCTCGCCAACTTCTTTCATTTCAATCCCAAGCGTGCCTATCAATGACTGTTCAATATTTCTCTCCATCCCATTACCCCCGACTCTCTTGTTTTTTTACCAAAAAAATGAACCACTATTCATATTAGTATACAAAAAAAGGATGACCCAAGTCTATCAAGTCATCCGTCAATAATGTAAATGTATTATTTGGAGAGGATTTCTTTTAATTCAAACCAGCTTGTCAGTCTTGGAATATCCAATTCCCTGTTATAGGAGTTATCCATTGCATACACTTTCGTTGGAATATCCAATAAAGTTTCCAGCACTGCCGGTTTATCATCAAAATAATAATCCAATTCCAATTTGCGGATCGTATCAATTTTTTCATGATCCTTCATCCCGCAGTAAAAATGGTCTTCCTTAACCGGAAAGCCATTTTCAATCAGCCATTTTTTCGTCCGGTCACCATGCTCCGCTATTCTGGCTGTGATGTAATAGATTTCGTGACCATCGCGCTCAAGCTCCTGCAGCGTTTCCACTGCGCCCTCGAAGGCTGGACAGGATGAATAATACACTTCATCGGCAAGGCTGTTCCACATTTTGCCCCCAGCCTCTTTATCAAGCCCGAAAGCTTCATGGATCTCCAACGTCTTTAAAGCTCTGAATTTCGTTAACTCTATATTCGTCTTAAGCTTTTCATTATAAAGATGGAACGCGAACTCCCTCAAGTTAATAAGGGTATCGTCAATATCGAAACCGAATTTCATACTCCTTCACTCCTATTCAAACATAAGCTGCGGCAAACTGTGATGCGAAGGACATTTCCTTGTCCTCCTGAATGGCCTGCAATCTTTCAATCTCGGCTTTTCTTTTTGGCTCAGCCATTTTAAGTCCAAGGAAGCCAGTATCCTCCTGCAGGATGCACCCAGAAATAAGCTCGGCCAATATATCGGCATCCTTCATGGCACAATTGAGTCCGAACGCACCTGTAGGTGTCATCGTATGGGCTGCATCACCTAATAAAGCAACGCCATCCTTTGTCCACGTTTCACAATAGCTGCTGTAAACATCCAATAAAATGAAGTCCTGCCAAGAGCGGATCTTTTCATACACAACCTTTTTTAATTCTGGAAAGGCAAAAAGCAAATCTTCTATGAACGGTTCAAAATGCTGTTTTCGCAAATGGGGAAATGAACCATGATCTATATTCCAGCCAATTTGGATGTAACCTCCAGCCTGGGTAAAGAGGGCAACCTGGGAGCCATTGACCAATGCCATTTTGATCGAAGGCTTCCATCCCTCCGGAGCAGGAATTTTTGCCCATAGTAAATCATAGCCATGATTTTTAATCACGACTGGAATTCCCGCTTTTTTTCGAACGATGGAAAATCTGCCGTCCGCTCCGATTATCAATGAACTTTGCACTTCCAGGTCATTTCCGCCATTTCGAGCCTTGACTCCCGTAAAACGACCCATTTCATCCTGTATCAAGCCGGTAACCCTCGTATTCATCATCAATTGAAAAGAGTCCAGCTTTTCAGCTTCATTCAATATAGCTGTAAGCAGATGATTTTGAGGGACATGTATCCCAACATGATCGACCGGCCATTCAGGGAAAATCCTTTTGAATATTTGGCCTTCATGCCAATATTCAATTTGTTCCATCCTTAGCAAGCCAATTCTTTCCACACTCTTGAATAAACCGTGCTTTTTAAGAATGCCCTCTCCTTCATCGTTCAAGAACTCGCCCCTGAACTCCCTTGAAACCTCAGAATGCCTTTCAAGCAAAACGACTGAAATGTCCTGCTTGGCCAATAGGTAAGCCAGCAGGGCTCCTCCAGGACCTGATCCGACTATGCATACATCTGATTTAACCAACATGCCTCTTCACCTGTTGTCTATTTTTTATTTAGGATAAGCCGTGATGCGTATGTCCTCACCAAACGTTTCCACGCCAGAGAAGGAAACATCCATCGCTTCATCCATCGTATCCACATTCATTCCAGTAAACGGTGTTAGTGAGTTTCTTCCGCCCAATAGTTTAGGGGCTATATAAATCAAGTATTTATCGATGAGCCCTTCCCTAAGGAATGAGGCATTCACTTCGCTTCCGCCTTCCAGCAAGACATCCGTAATCCCCTTTTTATACAGCTCTTCCATTAATGCCTTAAGATTCAGTCCCTTCTCGTTTTTGGGGACGAAAATGAATTCGATCCCTTTTTCACGTAAAAGGTCCATTTTATCCGCAGGTGCATTTTGCTGCGTTACGATCAAGGTTTTCGCATCTGATACTTGTACAACATTGGCATCCAATGGAACCCGTAATTCACTGTCTAAAATGATCCTGATCGGATTTTTCCCTCCGCCCTCCGGAAGTCTGGTCGTCAGTGATGGATCATCGGCCAACACAGTCCCGATACCAACGAGAATGGCATCCACCTCATCACGAAGCAAATGAACGGAATGACGTGATTCTTCTCCTGTTATCCACTTTGAATGGCCTGTGTGGGTTGCAAGTTTTCCATCGAGCGTCATCGCATACTTCGATATGACAAATGGACGATTCGTCAGCATATTGTGAATGAAACGCTCATTCAGCCTTTGAGCTTCCTTTTCCAGGACGCCGACTTCCACTTCAATGCCTGCATCCTTTATGATCGATATCCCCCTGCCGGCTACTTCCGGATTCGGATCTTGAGTCGCAACCACCACTCGCCGGACACCTGATTCTTTCACCAAATTTGCACAAGGAGGTGTCTTTCCATAATGGGAACAAGGCTCAAGAGTCACATATAGCGTTGCACCTTCTGCATACTCACCCGCCATTTTGAAAGCATGCACTTCCGCATGCGGTTCACCCGCTTTTCGGTGGATCCCTGTCCCGGCTATCACACCGTCTTTGACTATGACGGCTCCGACCACTGGATTTGGATTCGTCTTTCCTTTTGCACTGGCTGCCAAATCCAGTGCAAGCTTCATGTAATATTGATCATCATTCATACTATAGCTCTCCTTATACAATCAAAGTTGGCTTCTTTTCGGGAATATGTCCAGACTTCTTAACCTTTGTATCGAGATAGAAACTATTATCTTCCGTCAAACCGCCCCAAAGCGGAATATGGTCCTTCGCCGCAAGTCCATTCTTCGTGAGGGCGTCCAGCTTTTTGGGGTTGTTCGTGATTAAAGTCACCGGATCCTCGCGCAGTTCCCTCAACACCCGGATGGCTCCCTCGTAAGATCGCGTATCGTCTTCGAATCCTAAAGCCTCATTCGCCTCGACCGTGTCATAACCTTCCTGCTGAAGCAAATAGGCAAGAGATTTGGAAAACAGGCCGATCCCTCTTCCTTCATGGTCCGCAAGGTAAAAAATGGCCCCGCACCCATGCTCGGCTATCATCTTCATCGATTGGTGGAGCTGGTAGCCGCAATCACAGCGTTTACTGCCGAAGATATCACCTGTGTGACAGATGCTATGCATCCGGACAAGTGCATCCTCCGACTTTTTAAAGTCACCATACACCAATACGGAGGATTGCTGTCCAAAAGCGAGGTTGGCTTCCGAAAGCGAATCAAGCACCGCTTCCTTGTCATTATCCGCGCCGTCAAGCTGTAGCCATGTATACCATTGGAAAACCGTTGAGAAATCTCCTTGCTCAACAGGCAGGTTCACAGGCCCTACAAGGCATATATCAGCTTTTCCCGGTGTTTTTATGATATTCATTTTATCTATTAAAAGTTTTTTTGTTTCCTCGGTTATTTTCATGTTAACATCACCTATTTTATAATTTATAGTGTGCCTTCTCCTTACTTTAGGTAAGTAAGTATATTACTATACACTATACCTGTCAATGAAGCAGTTTACAAATAATAGTGTGTCTTTGATCATAATTTTCAAGAAGTTTTTTTGCAGAAGAAAGGTCATTCCCAAACCGCTATCATATCGGCTGGCCTTTATACATATTTTAACGTATAACGAATACGTGTCTATAGACAGACTTAAGGAAAGGAAGGAAACCTTTTGGAGGATTTCCCTTATTTTTTTTATGACCCTATCCTGTTTCCGCCTCACGCGAGAGCAATGAATATGAATCGGGAATGGGAAGGAACGTTGCGTCCCTACTCGGCAACCAATCCGGATCTGCTAGTTAAATCGGCAAAGACCTCGCAATCCTTAATGGTTGATGTAAAAAAAGTCATGGATACTTTAGCCACATCCAAGCCCTTCTCGAACCGGTTGATGACTGCTGCCCAAGCATCGCAAAAAAATGTCGTGATCGATATGATCAAAAAGATAGGAATTAAGAACGAACCTGATATCACGTATAACCCCGATGGGATCCGTTTTGATTTCTATCCTAAAGCAGGGGAAGAAAATTGTCATATCATCGTCAGCTTGAAATGGAGGGATGCATAACGTCCGTCCAACACCTTTTTGGTAAAAAAACCGAAGCCTATTTTCGGCTTCGGATATTTGGGTTCATCTTGTTTTCGTTTCAAAGGTTTCAACCAATAGTGCAAGCGTGCGTGCCATGACACCGGTAGCCCCCGCCGTGCACAATTCGGAGTTGTTCGAGGTTGTGGAAGTTCCGGCAATATCCAGATGGACCCACGGAGTGTCTTCGGCAAATTCACCGATGAAGGCGCCGCCCATGATCGCATGTCCCGCCCCTCCAGGTGAATTATTCAAATCCGCTATTTTACTGTTGCGTACCCGCTCTTTATCCTTTTCTGTAATCGGCAATCTCCAAATGGGCTCCCCGGCCTCCTCTGAGGCTTTGACCACTTGTTCATAGAATTCCGTGTCATTTGTCATTGCACCCGTCATATCCATGCCCAGCGCGGTTATGACACCACCCGTTAAAGTGGCAACGTCAATAAGATAGTCTGCACCATGATGTTTAGCGTATGTCATGGCATCTGCCAAAACCAGCCGGCCTTCCGCATCCGTATTCAATACCTCTATCGTCTTGCCGCTCATGGCAGTGATCACATCATCCGGCTTGAATGCATCACCGCTGATCATATTATCAGTGGAAGGAATGACCGCCACGACATTTTGGTCCGGTCCTAATTCGCCGATTATTTCCATTGCTCCTAAAACAGCTGCCGCACCGCCCATATCCGTCTTCATTCCAACGATTCCGGCCTTCGTTTTCAATGAGTATCCACCCGTATCGAATGTGATGCCTTTACCTACCAACCCGATAACATCCTTCCATTCATCCTTACCTTGATACTTCAGGACGATCATTTTCGGAGGCTCGACCGAACCTTGATTGACGGCAAGGAGTGCACCCATTCCCAACTTAAGCATATCCTCCTTCTCAAGAATCTCCACTTCAAAACCATAACGTTCACCCAAGGCAGATGAATAATCCGCCAAATCCGTGGAAGTCAACAAATTGCCTGGTGTATTGACCAATGTTCTCGCGGAGTTCGTCGCCCTTCCGAAGATCCTCCCTACATGAAGCGCGGCACCGACCTCTTCTTGATCAAATTCACTGTAAACCGTAATCGATTCAAGGCTTTTTTCGACCTGGTTCGATTTTTGCTTGTATCCGTCAAATTTATAGGAAGCAAGTTCAAAAGCCTCGGAACAAGCATGCGCTGCGTCCAATGCATCCAGATTTTCAGTCGTGAATGTATCCAACGCGATTGAAAGTGTCGTAATCTTGGATTCTTTTATCGTCTTACGAGCTTTTCCCAATGCTTCGCGGAGCGTTTCAAAGGATAGCTCCTTTTCCTTGCCCAACCCTACAAAAATCAATCTCTTTATGCCTAATTTACCTAATGTATGTATTTTGACCACTGATTTTTTCCTGGAAGAGATTTCTCCCTCCTTCACTAACTCTGTTAGCTGGCCGTCCAATCGTTCATCCGCTTCTTTTCCTATGCCTGAGAATTTTACAGGTTTGTCAAACACGCCTAGAATCAGGCATTCGTCAATCAAATCTATATTCAAGGAATCTTTTACTGTGAACATTCTGCTACCTCCTCCATTCGATTACATTCATTATAACGAAATCTTCAAAAATTTTCGAATAAGGCCCGCAAAAATAATAATAACAAGTGATATTGTTTAGAATGAGTGACTTTAGAGTAATAGTATAAGAAAGATCATATTTATACTTATACCAGCAGGGAATCGACAGGACTGAATGGAACTAATAATAAGGGCCTTATTCCGAGCAGGATGTAATTACCCATATATGGTTTTCATCTTTACTTATAACTAGAAAGAAGGCTGATACTCTTGGAATTATTACTCAACTTCCCTTTAATCGCAGCATTGATTGCCATTTTCTTTGCTCAATTCATTAAAGTGCCCATCCACTTCATAGCATTTCGTAAAGTGAACTGGTCACTCATTAACTCAACAGGCGGTATGCCAAGCTCCCACTCAGCGGCCGTGTCAGCCCTAACCGTAGCGGTAGGGATCGAAACCGGTATGAAATCCCCTGTATTTGCCGTTGCCGCGATTTTTGCAGTCATCACGATGTTCGATGCGACAGGTGTGAGACGGCAGGCAGGAGAACAGGCGGCCGTCTTGAACCAGCTCGTTACGGACTTCAATACATTTGTCGAGCAAGCAAAGAACTGGCAGAAAAAAGCAGATAAACAGAAACAGCAACAATTAAAGGAACTGTTGGGACATAAGCCAATCGAGGTATTTTTCGGAGCCTTGACCGGAGTATTCATTGCGCTGGCACTTCACTTTTTCATCTTTCAAGGGTAGGTGTTCAATTTGAAAATAATCTCTCTTTGCCCCAGCAATACGGAACTCTGCACATATCTAGGGATTGAAGATCAGCTGATCGCCATCGATGACTACTCTGATTGGCCTGAAACCTTACAGCACCTTCCTAAGGTGGGGCCCGATTTATCCATTGATATCGATCATGTAGAATCACTAAAACCCGATTTGGTGTTGGCTTCACTAAGTGTACCGGGCATGGAAAAAAATATTGAGGGGCTAAAAGAACGGAACATCCCTCATATCATCTTCAACCCGCAATCACTTGAAGATATCGCAAAAGATTTACTGACCTTGGGCGATGCCATGAATCTTAAGGAAAAAGCAGAGGAACAGGCTGCCAAATTCCGTGATGCCATCCTTCAATACAAAAACGTCGCAGACAAAATCGAAACAAAGCCGTCGCTGTATTGGGAATGGTGGCCTAATCCCTTATTCAGCCCCGGGGGAGTTAATTGGTTATCCGAGATCAGCACGCTTGCGGGAGGATATAACCTATTCGAAGATGTCGACATGGCAAGCATTCAAGTCACTTCCGAAGAGGTCCAAAAAAAGGATCCCGACCATATTTGCTTAGCTTGGGTCGGTGTCCCTTTACGAAAAGTAAACCCGGAGCTGGTCAAGAAACGGAAAGGGTGGACTGATATGAAGGCAGTCCGGAATAACAATATTCACATAATGGAAGAGCCTTTATTCTGCCGCCCCTCCCCGCGATTACTGGATGGCCTTTCCAAATTGGCAAAGACTCTGCATCCTGAAGCCTACAAAAGCATGGACTAAGGCGTCCCGAACGGAAAACAGACAATCAAAAAGGCTGCCTCAATTGAGGCAGCCTTTCGCTTTCACCTTTGTCCATCATTAAAAAGCAAAGGAAGCTACATTATCGTTCAATGTTTTCTGAGCGATTTTAGGCTTGAATACCTGCCTGATCTTGGTTTCATTCAACTTGCTTAACTGTTCTTCGGATAACTCGCCGTTCCCTTTTTGGACAACATATACTTCAAGGGTTTTCTTCCCCCAATTCTCATATACATCTTGTACCGTTTCATAGTATAGATCCAGGTGGTTTCCTTTGATTGCACCACCCTTGTCCGCTACAACCCCATATCCATAGCCCGGAATCCAAAGGATGGTTCCGAGAGGGAATACGGTAAGATCGGCGGCAATGGTGGAAAACAGATCCCGTTTCACCTTCACCCCTGAATAAGTGATACCATAGGATGGGCTTTCCGGGTACTTTCCGGTTGATTCATACCCTGCTGTATATCCTGTAGCCAAAACTTCATGCTTCGGGTATTTCGAGAGCTCGATTGCCTCCGCTATCGTCGTGGGACCATTGCTCGCGGATGCCGATGCCATTAGCGTTGCCACTTGACCTCCACTATGGATCGCTTTATATTCGAGACCAAGCATTCGATGTTGTCTCATTGCCTCATCAAAAGGATGATCTTCAGGCACAGCCCCAAAAACATGATTTAAGGTCGATTCGATGGCCAAGATAAATAATATGATAATAGCAACCCTCAAAAATAATGCCTTTACAATCTTCATATGTATTAGTTCCACTCCTCTCACAAGGATATTTGTTCCCTTTACGGAGTGAAAGTATTCATAAAGCATGGAAAGAACCAATTTTTCTTACAAAAAAGGCTCTTTTCGTAAAGATTGTTGTTTTTAAAACGAAACTATTTAAGGTTGATTGGAGCGGAAGTGCGAGACTCCTGCGGGAGCAGCGGGACAGGTGAGACCCCACAGGCGTTTACGCCGAGGAGGCTCACCGCCCGCCCCGCGGAAAGCGAGCATCTGGAGGGGAAATCAACCACACCGCACTACTTAGTAAATAGCAACAAAGTATGCGAAAACAGCTTACAAAAAAAGGCCCGTCCATAAATGACGGCCCTTCTCATTATTAAAACATTTGATATCCTTTATTCCTTAGAATCCTGATGACCACACCAGCTAAAACCGCGCCAAGCAGCCCGCTAGATAAAATAATGATGTCTGCCGTATGCAAGGATGTAAGGTTCGTACCAAGATTAGAAAAAGATATTCCCGGATTTCTAAAATATTCTATTAGCTTTGTTTCATTGACAATGATGATGAAGACGATTGGAAATAAGATGACCATGATCCACGAAGAACGAAAGAGCATATTCAGCAAAAAGCCAATTCCGAAAAACAATATGAAAAATAAGAGTATTGAGATAATTAAAACAGGCAATGGCATGTTATTCTTGACCCTCCTTAAAAAGCGACACCTTTAGTTTACTGAAAAAATAATTGCTGCGTCAACGACTTATACCAAATAATTCCGAAGAAAAGATAATTACCCAAATCACATGAATAATTTATATGATGTATACCCAAATTGATCTCCCGGATTCAATCCGTCAAGCATCGTCTGCATTCTTTCCTTTTTAAAAGCTAACAGCTGTTCCAATAATAATGATTGCTTCCCTTCCTGCATGAGTAAATCAGGGTCATAAAATTTAGCTTCATATAGTTCATCCGACTGAGCGGTTACTTCAAAACTGACCGGTTTAAGTAAAAATATCAACATATTATCACTAATATTCCCTTTGATGACTCCTCTTCTCACTCCTACAATGCCTTCAATTTCTGTATGAATACCCGTCTCCTCCAACACTTCCCTTACGACAGCTTCATCGACGGTTTCATCATTTTTGACAAAACCTGCCGGAAGCGACCATTGCCCTTTCAATCCGCCATACCTTTTATTCACGACCAGCCATTCACCTTTATCAGATATCACAAGGCCGGACACTGCAAGCCAAACATTTTTGCATCGTTCCACCAAGACCCACTTCCCCCTATATTCATTATTATTGTAAACTTCAAACAGCAGAAGAACATAAGATTAAGCTCGGTCATCCTTACCTATTATATTCCATATAAGAACCGTGCATACTCCAATAGTTGGCACACTCACCCATTGATGGGATGTCAATGAAAAAGCCATTCAGGGAAAATCCCCAAATGGCCTTTATTAATATATAGAAAAAATTAAAGGACGTTGAATTTACCTTTTTTAGCAACAAGGGAAGCTCCGCCAATCATTAACAACGCTCTGTTATCAACCATTTTCTTCATGAATGATGCAGTCTTACCTGTAACTTTCTTGCCGAATACAACACCAATCGCGTTGTCTTCACCAAGTGAACATACCGTTCCTTTGTTTTCGAAAGTGAACGTTTCAAGGTCGCTTTCATTACGAACCAATTTAGTCAGGTTCTTCGCAATGACCTCACCTTGCTGCATCGCGATTTGTGCGGTAGGCGGATATGGACGGTTAATTTCCTCGTTGATGATCAAAGCGCAGTCCCCTACGATAAAGATATCGTCATGACCCGGTGCCCGCATGTCAAGGTTCACTTTAATACGTCCGCGCATAGCTTCAAAACCGGAAGCCTCTATCACGGAGTTACCACGTACGCCAGCTGCCCACACTACGGTTCCCGCTTTGATTTCTTCCACTTCATCTTCGCCTTTTGCCACGATGATGCCTTCAGGAGTCGCCCCCTTGATCGGTGTACCGATTTTGAATTCGACACCTTTTTTCTCAAGGTAAGATACTGCATAATCCACCAATTCCGGGTCGAAGCCAGGGAGGACTGCTGGTGCTGCCTCCACACAATACATACGAACCTTTTGGAAATCGATGTCGTATTCTTTACAAAGTTCAGGGACACGGTTAGCCAATTCGCCTAAGAATTCGATTCCCGTAAATCCTGCTCCTCCGACAACGATCGTCAAGCGGTCTTCATTCTTCTCGACCTCGGAACTGTACGTAGCGAATTGCAATTGGATATGGTCACGGATTTTACGTGCCGTGTTCACGTTAGAGATAGAGAAAGCATATTCTTTTAGCCCTTGGATTCCGAACGTTTCCGATTCAGGTCCAAGACCAATCACTAAGTAATCATAAGAAATTTCGCCGTTTTCAAGGATGACTTTTTTGTTCTCCGTTTTCACTTCCAAAACGGAATCCTGGATGAATTTAACTTTGTTGTTAATGACACTTTTGATTGGATAGCGCACACGATCATGATGAAGCGTTCCAGCCGATGCTTCATGCAGCCATGTTGTTTCATAGTGGTAATCATTTTTGTTAACTAATACGATTTCTGCTTCATTTTGACCTAATGCCTTCTGTAAGCGAGTAACAGTCATCAATCCACCATAACCTGCTCCTAAAACAACGATAGTTGGCTTTTTCAAAAGTATTCTTCCACCTTTACGATATTTTCTTGTGATGCTTTCCATAACTAAAATATATTGTGTATCTTATTAATTTCCATTATAAAAAGCACTCTTATACATTTGTGACGTATTTCACGTAACACTTCGTAATTGTCATAAAAAATTCATAAAAATTTTACCAAATGATGTCTAAGTAAATATTAGTCTTTTTCCATACCTTTTTCAAGTAACAAACCGAACTTTTTCGGGTTAAAATCAAGCCGAAAAACGTTACTTTTCAACTAGTTCCATACCATATTTATACGATATGCTTAACATTGGCAAAGGGTAATTTTACCCACTTATGAAAGCGGATAAAGACCATTCATCATGAAACCGCCCTTATATAGTCAAAACTTTCTTACTTTTCTAACTTTCTCCGTTTTTTAAAAGATCATCTATGTTAAAATAAGAGAATAAATTTCAGCAAACCTAGTATCTAGTATATCGGAGGGATAACGTTGGAAGTTAATGAAAAAGTTTATGATATTACCATCATTGGCGGAGGCCCGGTTGGATTATTCACTGCATTTTATGGAGGAATGAGACAGGCAACCGTAAAAATCATCGAGAGCCTGCCACAATTAGGCGGACAATTGTCAGCCCTTTATCCTGAGAAATACATCTATGATATCGCTGGTTTCCCTAAAGTGCGCGCTCAGGAGCTAGTGAATAATTTGAAAGAACAAATGGCAAAGTTCGAACAGGATGTTGTCCTAGAGCAAGCCGTTAAAGAAGTGGAAAAGCAAGCCGATGGAGTTTTCAAGTTAACGACTGATAAAGAAATCCATTACTCCAAAACGATTATCATCACAGCTGGCAATGGGGCTTTCCAACCCCGCCGCATCGAAATTGAAGATGCAAAAAAATATGAAAACGGCAACCTTCACTATTTCATCGACGACCTCAATCATTTTGCCGGCAAAAAAGTGGTGGTTTTCGGTGGTGGGGATTCGGCAGTGGACTGGGCCTTAATGCTCGAGCCGATCGCCGAGAAAGTGAGCATCATTCACAGAAGGGATAAATTCCGTGCCCACGAACATAGTGTAGAAACACTTAAAAATTCAAAAGTTGAAATAAAGACTCCTTACATACCTTCAGAGTTGATTGGTACAGACGGACGGATCCATACGGTTGTCATCAAGGATACAACTGGTGAAGATACAGAGACGATGGAGGTGGATGCAGTCATCGTCAACTACGGCTTCGTTTCTTCTCTCGGTCCCATTAAGGAATGGGGACTTGATATCCAGAAGAACAGTATTTTGGTGAATTCCAGAATGGAAACGAATATTCCGGGAATTTATGCAGCAGGTGATATTGCAACATATGATGGAAAAGTCAAATTAATTGCAAGTGGTTTTGGTGAGGCACCCACTGCCGTCAATCACGCCAAACAATATATTGACCCAAAAGCAAAAGTTCAGCCGATGCACAGTTCCTCCATGTTTTAAAATTACGCAAAAACCCGACTTTCATAGCCGGGTTTTTTTTATTGTCCCCAATTCGGTTATTGTGGATAACTTTTCCCATTACTTATCCACAGCGCTTACTTTTATCATACTAAGGGTAAAGAGTAGGAGAAGCCATGAAAGGAGAATGCATCTATGAATATTTTAATTGCAGGAGCCAATGGAACGACAGGAAAGCAGATCATTGGGGAATTATCAAAAAATCCGCAAATGACTGTTTACGGAATGATCCGGAAAGAAGAACAGGCCCAAACGATAAAAGCACTCGGCGGGCATCCAATCCTTGCCGATTTAGAGGGAAATGTGGATAAAGCAGTGGATAACATGGAGGCCATCATTTTTGCAGCAGGATCTGGACCGAAAACAGGGCCGGATAAAACGACAGCTGTGGATAAGAATGGAGCCATTAAACTGGTTGATGCCGCCAAAAAGAAGGGGATCGAACGTTTTGTCATGCTGAGCTCTGTCGGTTCCGATAATCCGGAACAAGCCCAAGAAGAAATGCACCATTATCTCGAAGCAAAGCATGATGCCGATGAACATTTAAAAGCAAGCGGGCTGACATACACGATTGTCCGGCCGGTTGCTTTGACAAATGAACAAGCCATCGGAAAAATATTTGCGGATGAGAAAGTGGATCATGCTGACAATTCCATTCCAAGAGCCGATGTCGCCACCGTTCTTGCCAAATCAATCACAGAAGAAAAAACATTCAATAAAACATTCGAAATTTCCAGCGGCACCCTCCCAATCAAGGAGGCCCTGCACAATATTTAAAACAGTAAATAAGCATGAAAAAGGGTACTTTTTTTAGTGCCCCCTAGACTGTAGTCAAATTTGATGTTTGCCTGGTTTTTTCTTTAATAAACGCTCCAGCTGTTTTCAGCTGAAGCGTTTATTCGACCGTTCTCAAACTTTATTCGTCCGTTCACGCACTTTATTCGACCTTCACGGCACTTTATTCGACCGTCCATGTACCTAGCCTATTTTCAAATCATGGTTCGGGATGAGACCATTCCAAATCCCTTTTGCCTAAACTAAGGGGGACACTTGTTAAAGTGCCCCCCTTTCTCAATGATAAGAGTTTCTTAGCAGTTCTCCGGCGTACCGGCGTTTTTAGCCGTTTTGAAGGAAGACCCGCAACCGCATGAAGCGATAGCATTTGGGTTTTCGATCGTAAAGCCTCCACCCATCATCGTTTGTTTATAATCAATTACCGTTCCATTCAATATATCTGCATCCTGGGAATCAACAAGGATCTTAATTTCAAACTGTTCCAGCTGGCTATCTTTTTCTCCGGGTTCTTGTTCAAAACCCATTCCGTAGGATAATCCACTGCAGCCTCCGCCTTTAACGGCCACTCTTAAAAAGGAACCCTCTTCACCATTTTGTTTCATCATTTCTTTTATCTGAAAAGCGGCAGCTTCCGTTATTTGAACAACTTCACTCACAATAAATCCCTCCTTCTTCTGATATGTGAGATAGAACTATTACTCTTTATAGTATATACCAAAGAAATTCCCACGCTCAATTTTCCAGCTTGAAAAAATCATATTCCCCCACCTATTTTACCAACAAAAATTAGTTTATAATAAAGACTGTAGGTATAATTAACCGTTCCATTGGTCCCAATCCCAAATTACAGTAAGGGGGTAACCACCATCGAAGGCATACATCCTCTATATGATAAAAGCATGGAATGCCTTTTATGCAAGCAAAAATCAACCACTAAAAAGGTACGGTCGCGTTTTGTAAAAGTTTCTAAATATGACACGGACTTTTGCCCCATTTATGCTGATTCAGCCGTTAACGCACTTTACTATAATATCTTTGTTTGCCCTCACTGCGGCTTTTCGTATTCAGAGGATTTCTCCCGGTACTTCCCCCCCACTACAATGGAAATCATTATGGAAAAAGTAAGCTCCCAGTGGGTTCCCCACCATTTTAGCAAGGAGAGATCCATTAAAGATGCGATCAATACATACAAGCTAGCGAGTTATTGCGGAGCTTTAAAAAAGGAAAAACATATAATCCTTGCCGGAATCTGTTTACGGATAGCATGGTTATATAGGATTCACAAAAGCAAGGAACAAGAAGAAAGATTTTTGAAGTTCGCCCTAAAGGAATATGAAGCATCCTATTCAACAGGAGACTTCAGCGGCACTCAGGTATCCGAAGCCAGAATCCTCTATCTCGCTGGTGACATCTCAAGGAGGTTAGGAAATGAAAAGGCAGCCATCAAGTATTTTTCATTAGTGTTCGAAAGTCAAAAAAATGCCCGGGAAGCCTCCATCATCCAGATGGCCAGGGACCGATTTCAGGAACTCAAGCAGCAATTAACAACCCACTCGTTGCTGTAGCACTGATATTAAAAAGGCTGTCCACGAAGGAACAGCCTTTTTGTTCGCCGTTGATGATTAAAACATTTCAAATTCATCAATGTACTTATATATTTTATCAACCAATTCATCCGTTGTGTCACCAAAAACCACTTCACCGTTTACAAGCGCATATAAATTACTGGAGCATCTGCCGCAATAACCCAGACAACCATATTCTATGATATCCAAATTCGGATCCCGCTCCAATCTTTCCAGAGCCTCCTGAGCGCCGCTGGCCAGATTGCTTACACAAAATTCAATAATCGGGTACATTGTTTCACCTCACAGTTACTAACAAACCATCTTATTACTTTTCCCTTCTACAGTCAATATTTACGCATAAAAAATCAGCCGATTTCAAGATATCGGTTGTGATTTCCTTTTATATTCGTTATACTTTTGTCGGGGTACGTAAATTAAAGAAAATTAACTAATTTTTTATTCTTGCTACTAATTGGGGTATATATATTTAATTAAACTTTAAAGGGGACCATTTGGGGGAATCCTATAGTTAAATGCTAGTCAAATTTTTCAAGAGATCAAATAAAGGGGAAAAATCATATGAAGAATCTAGTCATACTTGGTGGCGGGTATGGTGGTATGCGCATGTTGCAAAGATTGCTGCCTAATCAGCTTCCTGAAAATGTGAGCATCACGCTTATCGACCGTAATCCTTATCACTGCTTAAAAACGGAATATTATGCTTTAGCAGCAGGTACCATTCCAGATCAGCACATCCGTGTTGCATTTCCTGAACATCCTCGCTTGAAGAACGTGTACGGAGAAGTACTTTCCATCGATATGGAAAATAAACAAGTCATTATAGAAAATCAAGATCCTGTCGTTTATGATGATTTAGTCATTGGCCTTGGCTGCGAAGATAAATACCACAATATTCCTGGAGCAGACACACATACCTACAGTATCCAAACAATCGATAAATCACGCCGAACATATTCAGCCTTGAATAATTTAGGTGCCGGTGCAACCGTTTCTATCGTTGGTGGCGGACTGAGTGGTGTTGAGCTTGCAAGTGAATTGATTGAAAGCCGTTCAGATTTAAACGTTAAATTATTCGACCGTGGACCGCATATTCTATCTGCTTTCCCAGAAAGATTAAGCACCTTTGTCGAATCATGGTTCGATAAACATACAATCGAAATCGTCCATCATTCAAATATAACGAAAGTTGAACCAAACCTTCTTTATAATGGCGACGAAGCCGTTCAAAGCGACGTCATCGTATGGACAGCTGGAATCCAGCCAAGTAAGATCATCCGCGATATGGATATTGAAAAAGACCGTCAAGGAAGAGCCGTTCTGACTCCTCAGCATTTCCTTCCTAATGATGACAGCATCTTTGTGGTCGGAGACTGCGCAAGCCTGCCTCATGCACCTAGTGCTCAATTAGCGGAGTCCCAAGCTGAACAAATCGTACAGGTTCTTGTAAAGAAATGGGCAAATGAACCACTTCCAGAAAGCTTCCCGACAATGAAATTAAAAGGGACATTAGGTTCTCTTGGGAAGAAACAAGGTTTTGGTCTTGTTGCAAATCGCCCAATCACCGGCAGAGTGGCCCGCCTGATGAAATCAGGCATTCTCTGGATGTATAAATACCATAACGGTTGATTCCAACCCATCTATGCTACATTTTATAAACTGACCCATGAATGAGCTGCATGCAGCTCATTCATGGGTCAGTTTTTCTTATTTCTTCCATTATATATCATACTTGTATTGTATATCCGTATTTTTCCATCGTCTCCACCACTTTTTTGAGACGCACATTTCCTTCTGCGATGATTTCTCCTTCGATGAGGACCAGTGGATAAAATAAATCTTCCTCGATCATCTTCAAGGCAAAGCTCTTTTGCTTTTGCGTTTCTGGAGGATTAAACATATCTATATAGGATATTTTGAATTTCTGCTCAGGAAACTTCCTCGTTAAAGCGGCTTCAAGCCACTCGCAGGTATCTTTCGAAGAAGGGAGATTCACACAACTTGCGCAAATTTGCTCCGCACCATACACTTCTATCTCAATTTCTTTCATTACCACACTCTTCCTCCTTCATTTTGAATAATGTTTAAAAACTTCACCTGTTTCCATCATACCAGAATAATATAGATTATATTTCCGCAAAGTTACAGTTGGATTTTTTACTACCTTCGCTTTATAATATGATTAGGAAAGGAGTCGATTGCAATGTCTGAACAAACAATGGAAGTTCAAGTTCAAGAAGTCCTAGATAAGCTTCGTCCGTTTCTTCTTCGTGATGGCGGTGACTGTGAACTAGTTGACGTAGAAGATGGAATTGTAAAATTACGATTACTAGGAGCCTGCGGAAGCTGTCCTAGTTCGACCATTACGCTAAAAGCTGGGATTGAGCGTGCCCTTCTTGAAGAAGTTCCTGGTGTAGTGGAAGTTGAACAAGTTTTCTAATGGCCCTTTAAATAACAACAGCGTATGGATGAAGGCTCACTTCATCTATACACGTTCAACCTTTTTCATACAGGCCGGAATCTTTTCCGGGCTGCAATAAAAATAAAGCTGACTCGGCTTTTGCCCTATCAAATTGATACGGCTTGACGCGAGTCAGCTTTTTTATATGGACAATGAATGAAGCATGGCTCACGATTTCAAAAATTTCAATTCATTTTTTTCCTGTTCTGAAAGGGTTGCCGTATAGCTGCCTTCATTATCGATTTCCAATTCTCTCACAAGAAATTCCGGAAATTTTTCCTTCAATACTGTGAGCAAACTTTCACTATTTTCTGCGGATGATAAGCATAAAACAGTTGGGCCTGCTCCGCTTAGGGCTGCACCAAATCCGCCTTCATTGAGGACAACTTCTTCAATAAGCGCTAAATGAGGGACCAACTCTGCTCTATATGGTTGATGGAAACGATCACTTTGCATCATTTCACCAACAAGCTTCCAATCTTTAGATAGAACTCCTGCAAGCATTACATTTGCGGCTGCACTTCCGCTTATCGCCTCTTTATAGGAAATCGAATTCGGAAGGACATTTCTTGAATCTTCCGTAAGCAATTCAAAATCGGGAATGACAGCAATCACCTTAACTCCCTCGATTGGAAACGACACGACATCCGTTCTTTCCTCCGTATGCAGGCCCACAACCAATCCACCATACACTGATGCCCCCGCATTATCCGGATGCCCTTCAAAGAGGGAAGCATGCCTATTCTTCTCCTCTTCGGATAAATGAAGTTCACCAACGATGTTCGCCAATTCAATCCCCGCCACAATGGCAGAGGCACTGCTTCCAAGACCCCGTGCCAGTGGAATTTCGCTAGAGACGAAAAGCCGGCATGGGGAAAGTTCCTTTCCATAGGATGCCGCCGTTTCCTTGGCAATTTGGACGATATAATTACGATCATCCGTTGGAAAAACAGACATTTCCTCTGAAAGTGGAACGACTTCCCATTGATCTGATGAAGATCCGTGTATTTCCAAGTAAAGTCCTAGCGCCAAGCCGATGGAATCGAATCCTGGTCCTAAGTTGGCCGTACTTGCTGGTACACGGATCAAGAACATCTCTGATTCCGCACTCATGCCTGTTTCACACCCTGCAGATGTTCTAAAATGACCTCTTCATCCATTGGCAGCAATGTCGGCTGAATCGTGCTTGTATTGACTGCCACATTCGGATCTTTCAATCCATTTCCAGTCAAAACGGCAACAATCTTACTTCCTTTTTTGATTTCACCGCTTTTTAATTGTTTATAGATGCCTGCAATGGAAGCACATGATGCCGGCTCTGCAAATACCCCTTCTTTTTTAGCGAGGAAATGATAGGCTTCCAGAATTTCTTCGTCCGTCACCTCATCAATTTTGCCTTTGGATTCATTTGCTGCTTCCACAGCAAAGCTCCAACTTGCAGGATTTCCAATCCGGATGGCTGTTGCAATCGTTTCTGGGTTTTCAATAATGCTATCCCGGACAATTGCAGCCGCACCTTCAGCTTCGAACCCTCTCATTTCAGGAAGGCCCGTTTGTTTCGATTCGTTATATTCTTTAAAACCTTTCCAGTAAGCCGTTATATTACCTGCATTCCCAACTGGAAGCGCCAAAATATCCGGTGCGGAGCCGAGGGCATCACAAATTTCGAAAGCCGCTGTTTTCTGCCCTTCAATCCGGTATGGGTTGACCGAATTCACAAGAGTTATCGGTGAGCTCTCACTAAGTGAACGGACGATTTTTAAAGCCTGGTCGAAGTTCCCTTCGATCGAGATGATTTCCGCTCCGTACATGACGGCTTGGGCAAGCTTGCCCATGGCTATTTTCCCTTCAGGGATGACAACGATACAGCGCAGGTTGGCCCGGGCCGCATAAGCGGCTGCAGCTGCCGATGTATTCCCAGTGGAAGCACAGATGATCGTGTCGCTGCCCTCTTCTATCGCTTTGGCGACAGCCATGACCATGCCGCGGTCTTTAAACGACCCAGTTGGATTCGCCCCTTCATATTTTACATGTAAGTCGATTCCCCACTCTTCGGATAATCGATTCAGTCTGATTAAAGGTGTATTACCCTCCAAAAGGGTTAGTGCAGGTGTGTTTTCATTAACGGGTAAAAATTCTTTATATGTGCTTATAAGTCCTTGCCAGCTCATTTGATGTCCTCTCCTTCAACTCTGTATGTGCTTTTCACTTCTCTTACCATATTGTAATCATTTAATTTCTGTAT
This sequence comes from Peribacillus phoenicis, assembly GCF_047238085.1. NCBI lineage: Bacteria > Bacillati > Bacillota > Bacilli > Caryophanales > Bacillaceae > Peribacillus > Peribacillus phoenicis. Next base: position 4,697,777 of record NZ_JBDFMF010000001.1, read on the forward strand.
TATTTGCTCAAATGCAGCCTTTGTGGCAGTGTGCGTAACCAATACGATTTCGGAAGATTCCTTTTCATCCAGAGGCAATTGAAGGATTTTATCGAATCCTACTCCATGCTCTGCAAATAAATTCGTGATTCTGGCTAAAACGCCAACTTCATCCTGAACATGTAATCGAATGAAGAACTTAGCGAAAATCTCAGTGGCATCTTTTAATTGTTTCGGGTACTGAGGTGAAACGGCACTGCGGCCATTTACGCCCAGCCTCATATTCTTGATGACCGTCACCATATCCGAAACGACTGCAGTCGCAGTAGGAAGACTGCCGGCGCCTGGTCCGTAAAACATCGTTTCCCCTACTGCTTCCCCATAAACGTATACAGCATTATACTCATTATTTACCGATGCTAACGGATGTGCTTCCGGAAGAAGTGCAGGCTGGACACTTACTTCGACCCTATCCCCTGCCCTGGAAGCGACGCCGATCAATTTCATTGTATATCCAAGCTTCTTACTATATCTCAAATCCTCTTCGGATATCTCGGTAATGCCCTGTACCTCAACATCATTCAAACCAATGTTCATTGAGAACCCGAGTGTTGATAGGATCGCCATTTTACGGGCCGCATCCAATCCGCCTACATCGGCTGTCGGATCGGCTTCAGCAAATCCCAGCTCCTGAGCTTCCTTCAATACGTCATCATAAGCTCTGCCTTCCTTGCTCATTTTCGTTAAAATGAAGTTTGTCGTTCCATTGACGATTCCCATCATTTTCGTGATGCGGTCAGAAGATAATCCATCGACAAGACCGCGTAAAATCGGAATTCCCCCTGCAACACTTGCTTCATAGAACAAATCACATTGATTCTCCGTGGCCAATTCCAGCAGTTCCGGTCCATATAAAGCCATTAGGTCTTTATTGGCCGTAACGATATGCTTTTTATTTTTTATAGCTTCTATCAGATAACTGCGTGTTTCTTCGATTCCACCCATCACTTCTATTACAACATCAATCTCGGGATTCGAAAGGATATCCTCAGGATTGTCAGTTAACATTCCTTTATCGACCTCGACAAGCCGCTCCTTCGTCGTGTCTTTGACTAGTATCTTCTTAACGGATATGGAACAGCCCACTTGATGCATGAGCTTGTCCTGATGGCTTTCAATGATTTGTACGACTCCTGATCCGACTGTACCTAACCCCAATAAACCGATCGAGATGGCTTTCATAATTTGGTTCCCCCTTAAAAACTGTTTGCCTGAAGAAAACATTTGTATTTGTATAGTAGACATTATAAGTTTAATTCATATAATTATCAATAGTTAGAAAAGATGGATGCACGAACTTTTTTCGTCCATCCCTTGAACGAGTAAGAACGGGTAAAGCTGATTTTTTTATGGGAAACCATTTTGATGATTATTATTTAACGCTCTTCAATGAATCATTTGTACCCATTACAATATGTGGTTTTTGCACGGGATCCATCCATTTCAGTAAACTGAGGACATTCTTTTCAGCTGTGGCTGTACATCCCGCCGTCGGCTTTGTATCTCCTCTCCATACATGAAGAAAGATTGCACTGCCTTTTCCTTTTATGATGGGATTCGTATTATAATTGATGACCGCGCCATACTTATAGAGTTCATGATTCATCCTTTCGAAAGACTTCCATTTAACTGCAGGATTTCCTTTATAGGTTTTCCACTTGTTATAATCCTTGGATGTCTGATCATCAATCCAGTAGTCATATTTGGTCGTTTTCTTATAACTCATTTTCATTCCGGCTGGCTTCGTTCCACTTCCAAAGGACGTACCGAATGAATAAATTCCAACCGGGGATTTTCCATCACCCTCTTTTTTGCTCTTCGTGAAGCCGTTCTTCCCAATGACACCCTCCATCTTCTTCAATGCCCGGCGCCATTCCCCTTGTTTCTTTTCATACGTTTGGATCGTGACCTTTGTATCACTCATCACTTTTCCTGTCACCGATACAACTTGGTTAACGCCTTTTCTACTATCGAATTTCTTTAGAAGGGCTTTTTCACTGGTACCGAAAACCTCTTTAGCATCTGCCACATTGATATATGCTGTCTTTTTAGAGTGACAGACCTTATACCAGTTCCCAGTTCTTCCACTTGTCGATAATTCTTTGTTTTTCTTATAAGTTATTAATGTTTTGCTTGCAGCCGACGCTTTTTCCTTCACATCCGCAGCAGACTTCATGACAATCTTGAATTGATTTGCTTCGCAACTTGTTTTCGTTTCAGCTTTTGCAAGATTTGTCATTTGGATGATTAAAAGGGCTAAAAGGGCGGCCATCATCAATCTTTTCATGGTCCCATCCTTCCGTAGCGATTAAATATCTAATTATTCTAAAAAATCTTGTTATCATCATAACATAGTAAGTTAGGATGAATCATATTTCTTTCCCGTTTTTATCTAAATCCAGTCAATTTTAGGCAAATCATATTGCTTGGCCGGGACCTCTGCCAATTCATAAAAATGTTTGAGGAAGGATTCATATTGTTGGGAGGATTTCGTTATTGAAGATATTTTATCCTCCAACTCATTCGACCTTGATTCCGTCGTTTTTGAAAAATACTCTTCCACAGTTTCAAAATAATGAATGGGAAACAGCATCCTCGAATATAACAACCGGGCTGAAAAGCTGGAGAAATGTTCTATGGATTGATATTCGTGAAAGAATTGGCCAATGCCACGTTGATGGGTATGAACATTTTGAAAATAGTGTTCCCTCACCCATTCCGCGACATCCCTGGTTCCGTGGTCGAATACCCAATCGAACGGATTTTTCATCCACTTATTGCTTTTCCAGGTATCATGTAAAAAACGTTCATAACAAACCGTTCCACTATCGACAATTTGCGGGGTATCATCAATTTCCGTGTCGACTAAATATTGAATCGCATTTTCACCTAGGACCATATAATAGGGAAAGGTTTCTATGAATAATTTTTCAAACTGGTTATCAGGATGGGCGTTGAGCTTATCCCGCCAAATCTTTTCTAACTGATCGATCCTTTGTTCCCAGAGTTCTTTCCATTTTCCGATCCTTGAGCATGTTCGAATCGTTTCATTAATATTTCTCCCCCGCTGATGAAATCTTGCCAGACGTCGTCCTGGGTTGAAATTTTTCGGACCTTCCAATGCCTGATTGGCAAGAAGGATGAATAATTGTTCATCCGCTTCCGAAACATAACTTCCATGATTGGCAAGGACAAAGGCGGATACGTGACGATCTCCTTGAGAAATCAGATGTTGAGACATTTTATACCGTTCCACTAATTCCTCCTGCTCCATATTTTCAATGGGAACGATGCTGTAAACCATATTTCCTGAACGGAAGCTTGGAAACCTGCTATTGGCTTCTCCAAGCTCCACCTTTATGCCATAATTATTAAAAATGATTTCTTCTATCATGGAATGGCCCCCTTCATCAAATGGATATAATAGAAATATTGGACATCATATACTTATATATATGTGGAATAACCCGTTTTCTGAATGATTATCGAAACCTTATTAGAAATTCGGATCAAAACATCCTTCATGGGTTTTCATTTTAATTAGATCAAACTACCTGCATTAGAACTATCCCTTTAAAATATAGAGAAATGGGTGATGACATGGCTAATATTGAACAATCAATGTCTGAAAAAACGGCTCGAAGATGGCTAATTGAACGAGGAGTGAAATTGGAGGATATCGCTGAGCTTGTCATGTATTTACAATCTGGCTACCATGAAAATCTCCAAATGTCCGATTGCCTTCACAATGTCGAACGGGTCCTTTCAAAACGCGAGGTCCAAAATGCCATCCTTACCGGCATTCAGTTGGATATTCTAGCTGAGAAAAAACTGCTCGAGGAGCCTCTGCTGAGCATAATTGAAATAGATGAGGGCCTATATGGGGTCGATGAAATATTGGCTTTTTCAATTGTGAATGTATATGGATCAATCGGCTTTACCAATTATGGTTTCATCGATAAACAAAAGCCGGGGATCTTAAAATATCTAAACGATAAAAGCACTGGTAAGGTGAACACCTTTTTAGATGATATCGTTGGGGCGATTGCAGCTGCCGCTTCAAGCCGGCTTGCCCATAGAACCGAAAATGCAGAATAAAACGACATGAAAAAAAACAGGCCTGCAATCGCAGGCCTGTTTTTTTCATTCGAAACGCCATAAGTCGAGAGTGTCCACCACATGCGTAGGCTGCTCCTTATATTGCTTTAGGCGTTCTTTTGTCGTCACGCCAGTATGTACAAGCAGTGTATCGATCCCTGCATTAATGCCGGCAAGGATATCCGTATCATAGTTATCGCCAACCATGATTGTCTCTTCTTTAGGTACCCCTAATACTCTTAGTGCTTGCTCCACTATGACGGATTCAGGTTTTCCAATGAAAATCGGCTGTACCTGAGTCGAAACGGAAACAACGGAGGTCAAGGAACCATTCCCAGGCAAAAGGCCTTGCTCAGTAGGAATGGCAATATCACCATTGGTCGAAATGAAAACAGCACCATTTCTAACAGCAAGACAGGCTTTTGACAACTTTTCATAATTGACGCCGCGATCGATGCCCATTACCAGAAAATCTGGATGCTCTTCGACAAGCTTCATTCCTTTTTCCTTAAGAGCCTCGATGATGCCTTCTTCACCCACCACATAGACCGATGCATCCTTCTTTTGTTCGGCTATGTAATTGGCAGTGGCCATGCTTGTCGTGAAAACCTGTTCATCCTCTGTTGAGATGCCGATGCTTCTTAACTTATCCGCTACTTGTGCCGGAGTCCGGGATGAATTATTGGTGACGAATAAATAAGGGATATCCCTTTTCCTTAGGTCATTAATAAACCCTGCCGCTTCCGCAATTTGTTCAGTTCCGCGATACATGGTGCCATCTAAGTCAATTAAATATCCTTTATACGACTTCATTTGAATTCGCCTTCCTAACGCTGCTAGTTTTTAAAAGCTGATACAGGTCCCAATTCATTTGTTAAATAGTTCCTCACCAAATCAGGGAATTGCTTGAATGCCTCGATATTTTCCGAAAATACGGCATGCAGTTCTTTGTGATTCACTTCAATGAAGTCTTGAACCAGCATTTTCCTTAATGGCAAAACCTTTTTGAATTGTATCGCTTTTTCTTCTGAAATCACTTTTTCATCTTGAAGGATATCGATAATATCTTCATAACTTCCTGGATCACGCATAATGAAACCATCAATTACCGCATTTCCTACATCCAACACGGAATCGATGGAAGTTTGTATCAGCCTTTCTGCGATAAGTTCCGAAAGGTCTCCATCCCAATTATCATGCCCTTCAAAAAGTCCAAGCTGCTTTTCAAGAAAACCTAATATTTGTTCAATTTTTTGGCGGTCTACAAAGTACATTATTTCCAGATCCTTTCTGATCTAAGATGATATAGGGAATCATTGGTTGAATGATCGGCATAGGTAAAACCCTGTGCCGAACCAACCTTATTCATTGATAATACCATAGCTTCTCCCTTCCTCTCAATTCCTTCAACCACAACCATTGCACCATCCAATTACTAACAGGAGCGCTGACTTACACATTGCCTTTTCTACAGGGGGGCATTTTCCGACGTCCACTCCAAGAAAACCAATTCATGATCTCATTTATATTCTTAACCATTTTCAATTAATCGATGAACGCAATGATTGCTGGAGATTCATGAAGCATCATGAGGAGGGATTAATTTCTCCAGCCAGCTGACCAGAAAAATGTCTGTTCCCCTATTGAAGTCACTTTGTTATGATGGAACTACAAATGTGAAGATAAGAAGGGAATGAGACTATGGAAGATCGTTTTTATTTATACAATGACGTCGTTGATTCAAAAACCCGGTTCATAAGCTTCATGGGAGAGGAATCGAGATTCGATCTGGCCATTACGACTACCGATCGGTTTTATGGAAAGAAGCTTGTTTTGAATATGCAGAGTAACCGTTTTGCGATAATTGGGCCTGATGATTTAGAAGAGGAAGGCTATCTTGAGCATGCCTTTCAGTTGTCAGAAGCGGAAGCCGAGGAACTACGTCACTTTTTAATGGAAATCGTCTGAGTGCTGAAGTTTTTTATCTTAAACGGGAAAACCTACTGAATGTAAGATCGATTACATGAGGGGGGATTATCTTGGACAAAGAAGAATACCACGATTTTTCCAATGTCGAAAAACAGAGGGATTATTTAATTCCTGAAGAATTTCCCGAAGGACCTTTTGGATCACCCATTGCAAAAGATGCACCAGTCCAGAATAAAAACACACCGTGGCAGGAAGGGCAACGATATCAAAGTGCCTTCAATTATGAAAATAAATCGTTGCACGAAGGCTTACCTCGACAATATCCTGGTGCTCATCCGACACATGATGATCCAGAAAAAGATGAACAGCCTCCATATAAAGGATATGGTAACTCTTAACATGGAAGGCCAGAGTAGATTCTGGCCTTTTTATTTCTTTACTTTCTTCACGACGAAATAAGGACAGCCAAAATTGCAGTATTCATATAAATATTCACTAAGCGTGCTTATTTTCGTATCGAAGGTCGCTTTCTGATTGGAATCATCAAAAAATCCACGCAGCCTCAATTGCCCGTAACCCCAATCCCCCACTATATAATCATACTTCGTTAAAATCTCACTGTATCTGGCTTTAAACGCTTCTTCGTTATAGCCTTCCCTTTCATCCTCAATTATTTCATAGGTCATGTTATTGATGTTAATCATTGTTTTCACCTCTCATATATACATTCCTTCTTTAAATTATAACTGATTCCCCATCAATTACTAAGCGAAAAATAGAGAAATATGTTCATCCTAAAGTTACGGGGGTGTTATTGATGAAAAAAACGATAATAACGATAGGTTTAAGCTCGATTATTGCACTAACTGGATGTGCTGATAATGAAGATGATCAGGGGCTCGGTGCAAAAAACAATGCAGGCAACCCAACAAACGTAAATAATCCAACTCAATATTATGATGAGGATTATCGTAATAATGACAACAAAAGTGATGATTTTGGATTTACCCGCACCAATAGTGCAACCATTGACGGCCGTAACATTTCCAACAAAGCTGCTTCCATTGACCGTGAACAACTTTCTGATGTCATTTCTAAATTGAGTGTTCAGATTCCAAATGTCAATGACGCCGCTACACTCGTTACTGATGAGGAAGTACTTGTCGTATATGATACCAATAACAAGGATCGGACGGAAACCGCCGACCAAGTTAAACGAACTGCCATGTCCGTCGTGCCTCGCTACTATCATGTCTACGTCAGTGATGATTATCAAAACCTTGCCCAAGATGTCGAGAATTTCGCTACAGTGAAATCCGGCAGCAAAGGTATTGACTATACGATCGAACAAACGATCAAAAGAATGCTGAAATCGCCTCAAGGGTACAAAATGAGTGACGCAGAAAATGAAAATGGAGAAATGGTTAACGATAAAAGAGATCATCATGATAACATCCATCAAAAAATGGATAACCGTTGAATAAAAAAGGACCGAATTTTTCGGTCCTTTATTTCACTCTATTTCAATAATTCTTCACCTTTGTTTTGCTTATGTTTAGCCGCAGCATTAACCTGTTCATCCGCATGGTAGGATGAACGGACAAGCGGACCGGATTCACAATGGCTGAAGCCTTTTTCCAATGCACGTTCTTTCAGTTCGGCAAATTCCTCAGGCGTGTAGTATTTCAGCACCTTTAAATGCTTTTTAGTCGGCTGTAAATACTGGCCGATTGTCATGATATCGACATTATTAGCCCTTAGGTCATCCATGGTCTCGAGTATTTCCTCCCGCGTTTCACCAAGACCTACCATTAAACTGGATTTTGTCGGGATTTCCGGATACAGTTCCTTTGCTCTTCTTAAAAGCTCCAAAGAACGTTCGTACTTGGCCTGAGCCCGTACACGGTCGGATAAACTTCTGACAGTCTCTATATTATGGTTCAGGATATCTGGTTTAGCATCCATCAAAGTCTTGATATTTTCAAACACCCCGCCCATATCAGACGGTAATACTTCAATAGAAGTAAATGGATTTTTGCGACGGATTGCACGGACTGTTTCAGCGAAAACTTCAGCGCCTCCATCCTTTAAATCATCACGGGCAACAGCTGTAATGACGACATGCTTTAAATTCATCAAAACAACGGAATCGGCAACACGCTCAGGTTCAGCCCAGTCCAATTCATTCGGACGTCCGGTTGTAACAGCACAAAAACGGCATGCCCTTGTACAGATTTCACCTAAGATCATGAAAGTAGCCGTTCTTCTCACTGCCCAGCATTCGTGAATATTCGGACATTTTGCCTCTTCACAGACTGTATGAAGATTTTTCTCGCGCATCATATTTTTTAAACCGAGGTAATTTTCGTTAGTATTAAGCTTTATTTTCAACCAATCTGGTTTACGAAGAATTTCTTTATTTGTAGAAGACATGAAAATGCCACTCCATTCTATAGAAATTAACACACCCTACTTTAACAATAAAAAAGCATTTATACAAGTTATAGTTGGTTTCCCATTATTTATTTTTCATGTTTATAGCTAAATCAGCAAAACTATAAACGATGGATGGACTGATGTATTTTAATTACGGAGAATGTCATGAAAGGAGCCTGCCCCATTGAAAAAATTATTCCTTCTTACGATAACTTGTTTGTTAATTTTGAATAGTGCACCAGTCCAAGTGGCTGATGCTGCCCATACCCCAGATGCTTATCCCGGGAGAATGGAGCTATATAAAAATATGGAGGCTACTCTCCAAATCCCGTGGTATTACCTTGCTGGAGCTGATCAATATGAGCATAGCCTCAGGGCTGCACGAAGGGACTTAGAGCCGGCAAAGGGTTTAATAGGCATCCACATCGAGCCTTCAAAGTGGAGCGGGGCCCTCAATCCTGACTTAAACGACGTGAACCCGCTCACAATCACATTTTTTGATGGATTGGGCCAGGATGGCAATGGTGATGGCAAAGCTGATATCAATAATGATACCGATCGATTGTATGCTTTTTCGAAGCATCTCCAATCTTATGGCGCAGATGAAGATAATATCCGGATCGGCTTGTGGGATTATTATAAACGAGATAAAGCAGTCAGCATCATTATCGGCAATGCCGAGATTTATAAGAAATATGGCCGGTTGGATTTACATGAAAAGGCCTTCCCTGTTCCAGTACGGACTCATTATACGTACTTGAATACATGGGGAAGCGCTCGTGGATGGGGCGGAAGGAGAATCCATGAGGGCACTGATATTTTTGCCGATTATAGCCTTCCCGTTCGTTCCACCAGCTATGGAATCATCGAGATGAAAGGCTGGAATAAATTTGGCGGTTGGAGGATAGGGATACGGGATTTAAATAATACCTATCATTACTTTGCCCATTTAAGCGGCTTTGCCAAAGGGTTGAAAGTCGGACAAATCGTCGAGCCCGGACAAGTCATCGGAGGTGTCGGCAGTACAGGTTACGGTCCTCCAGGAACTTCGGGAAAATTCCCACCGCATCTTCATTACGGGATGTACAAAGACAATGGAATCACAGAATGGAGCTTTGACCCTTACCCCTATTTAAGATTGTGGGAAAGGAAAGATTTAGCTAAAAAACGAAAGTGAGCGGCGTAAATTTTACGCTGCTTTTTTTTGATTTCAACATAAACCCCTAAACTTGATGCATAGGTATTAGTAAAGGGGGCTAAAGCGTGTTCCGAAAAAGATTTCGACCGAAGAAATTCCGAAAAAAGGGGCCTCTTCCCACCAGGAAAGTATTTCTCTATTCATTTATCCTGTTCATCATATCAAGCATCATGACTCTTTGGTACGTGGACAAATCAATCGAACCCGTGATCATGAGTGTAGCCGAATATGAAATCAAACGGATTGCAACGGAAACGATTCATGAATCAGTTGATGAGAATATAGCCAAGATTGATATGAACAAAATCATCACCAACAATAAGGGTGGTAAGGACTCCAGTTCCTCCTATAGCTTCAATCCGGTCATATACAGTGAATTGCGGGCTAACATTACGAAGGACATTCAAAAGAAACTTGGCATCAAACAGGGAAACCCTTTTAAAACAGGTTCAGCAAAAATAAATGATGAACAATATAAAAGTGTGGTCTATTATATACCATTTGGTGTTGTAACCGGGAATAATCTCCTTTCCAATTACGGACCAGAAATCCCAGTGAAAATGTCAGTCATCGGGAATGTTGAATCGGATTTGAGGACAAAACTGACAAACGCAGGCATCAATAATGTTTATTATGAATTGATTGTGGACTTTGATGTCAATATTCAAATCGTCATCCCCTCTTTCACGAAGGAGACAAAGGTGAGTCAGGAAGTGACAGTCGGAAGCCTGCTGATCGAAGGTGATGTTCCAAGTTATTTTAGTAACGGAAACAGTTCGGTGGCACCTGCGATCATGAAGGAAAACAAGGAATGACAAAACCAGCTTATCCTTGAGGTTAGGCTGGTTCTTGTATATTTAGACATTTCATGATAAGCAACTGCAGGTTTTTATTTAAGTCCACTTCATAGGGCTTTTTTATCTGCTCCCCATCTTCTTCCAGTATCCTTATCATGGGGCGGTCTCCAATCCCCTCATTTTGAGCGGATACTATTCCTTTCCTACCATCATTCAATTCTACTGATAGACCATTAGGATAAATGGCAACCGCCCTGCGGAAAGCCTCGATGATCGTATTGTCGAACTTTTTCCCGACTCCGGCATAAAGGACTTCCAAACCCTGATGCGGCAGCATGGCCTTACGGTAAACCCGATTGGAAGTCACGGCATCAAACACATCGGCAACGGCAATGATCTTGCCGAAATAATGGATTTCATCCCCCTTTATCCCACGGGGATATCCAGATCCATCTAACCTTTCATGATGCTGATAGGCACAATTCGCAACTAAAAGTGAAACGGTATGAACATTTTTGATTAGATGAAATCCGTAATCGGCATGTTTTTTGATTTGTTCAAACTCCTTTACCGTCAGTTTTCCGGGTTTACGGAGTATTTCCAAAGGCACGAGCATTTTGCCGACATCATGTAAAATCGCCCCCAGCCCAAGAATTTCGAGATTCTTATTATTGATATTCAATTCCATCCCAATCGCCAGGGTATATAAGGTCACATTGAAGGAATGAGTAAAGATATAGTCATCGTATGTATAAACGTCGGCCAATAAAGTCATTAACTCTTTATTCCTTTTCAGCTCGTCCATGATGTTCCGGACTATTTGAGTGAACTTGACGTTTGCTTGCTCTATCGTGAATGATCCATCAAGGTTCATTTTGTTCTTCATGTCCAGGAAGGTGGTTTCAATCGTATTAATGGCTTCTCTTCTAAGTTTCCCGGACACTGGGGGCATTGGAATGATGTCATCCGTCCTGGAATCTTGAATGTAAACAAAGGGTATATTAAGGGACACCAGTCGATTAATCATTTTCTGGGTTAATGTAAGACCCTCGCACAACAGGACATGGCCCCGCTCATTATAGATGTTTTTACCGAGCCTTGCTCCAGGGCTTAGGGACTTTGTAATAGCTAGCCTCATACTTGTACCCATCTCCCCATTCAATATTTGTAAATCAAGCCGTTTCTTTCCTTTATAAAGATTATCGGAAAATATTTTGATAAATGAATCTGTTTAAATATATTTATTGAAAAAATATCAGCATTTTCACAAAAAAAATAAGGCCCCCTTCTGAAAAAAGAAAGCCCGCCTTTTCAAATCATTTTGATTAATGCCTCTTTACCAATCATTCCTGGATGAATGCCCTTTTCCACAGCCTCCCAGGTAACTGATTCAAGAGGTGCTTCCAATAACTCTTCAATCGATTTAACTCCTGTGGCCCTCCCTGCAAGGATTTTACGATCTCTCAATTTATCGTTCAGCAGTCCAACATCTAACGCACCGCACATTATATACCCTTTTTCGGACGCGACAGCAAGTAAATTCGTTTTCGGCAGTCGGACAGAAATGGCTAGGAATGTATGATTATCAAGAATTATTGGGATCATGTTAATCAATTGGTTTCGCCCCTTCCTTCCCCATACTTTATGAAAAAAAGGGCAAAACCGTGATTTCGTATCAGGGGTTAGTGTGTATTTTTTTCAGCTTCCATAAAAGGATATCCCGTAAGAATTCCGGCAGTAAGTATTCCTTGCGATTGGAGCGATGGATACTTGGAAAGAAGTGCCCAAATGTGAACATATCAGGTATTGCCAATTTATAGGACTTATCCGCCTGCAGTTTCTCTCCTTTTATAAGGATCCCTTTTACGATTCCATTCTCCATTTCGTTAAATTCAATTTGATCATAATGCATGACTCCCATGATTTTTCCGCGGAAACCGAAACCTTTTACCTGAATATGAGGCCACTCTTCATTTCTCGATTGCATTAAGATTTCCTTTAATTCATTCCCATCGACTTCAACGACGCAAGGATTGATGGGATGTGGGCAGATTCTGTGAATATCCCCTTTTGTGACAGGTCCCTTCGGAAGCCCCTCGAGCAGAAGACCTGCATTCAAAAAGGAACAATCCGCCTGACTCCACTCCCTTAGGGCCTCCCCTAGGATTTTCGTCAAAGGACTTCGTTTGAACCAATCATTATCCAGTGCCATCGGTAAGTCCACAGCAACCCGTTTTAGCGTTTCCCCCCCGGCCTGGTATATCTCTTCAATCCATGACCGTTCATTCTCCAATTCCAAAAAGTCATTGGTATCATAAAGAATGGCTCTCTTCTGGCTAATTTTCTTTTCCTGATTGACGGTCATTTCCACCTGCCCAACAAAGAAGCCATATTTCCCTGCACCGCAAAGGAGTGTGTCATTGATCAATTTACCTTGGTGGAGGATGTGGTGGGTATGCGCGCCAAGTATAATGTCAATCTCCGGAAAGTCCTCTGCCATCCTCTCATCATCATGGATGCCCAGGTGGGAAAGGATGATGATTACATCCGCCTCTGTTTTGACCCTTTCAAGCTGTGCCTTTAACTCCACGAATGGTTCTGCTATTTCCCAGCCCATCGCAGAGTAAAACTTTTGAAAAAAGGCTGTCAAACCTATCATGGCGATCTTGGTGCCTTTTACCGTTGTATGTATCCAATATGGCAGCGCCCATTCCGGCCTTTCATTATCACCGTAATAAATATTGGCTGCCAAGACCTTGAACCTTGCATGATCATATAAGGAGTCCAACGCATCATGAGGTAAAGTGATCCCTTCATTATTTCCGATGGTCACATATTGGTAGCCCGCTTCATTCAGCAGTTCAATATTGCCTTTACCCAACGTACCTTCTGTATATGGATGCCAGCGGTCCACATGATCGCCTATATCCAGTATGATCGCTTCTTCTCCCGTTTCTTGATGAAGTTGTCTTCTTTCTTTAAGAAACTTATCAATACGAGGCCAATTCTCAAAATGACTATGGAGATCATTGGTGTGATATAAATGAATGATTTCTGACATCATTTCTCCTCCTCGTTTATCCTGTAATACCTTGGTAAATAAGACGTAAACCAATGATTATCAGCACTATTTTCAACATATTTTCCAGCGACGCACTCTTTAGGCGCGTATTGATGAATGCGCCCAATTTTGCACCGAACCATGCACCCGGAATCAGGGCAAAAGCATATGGCCAATTTACATTTCCAAGGGAAATATGGGTAATCGAATTAGTGATGGATGATAAAAATACCATGAACATCGAAGTCGCTACAGCCATATGCGGAGGGAAGAAGAAAAGAAGCATCATGACGGGAACCATCAAGGCCCCACCGCCAATTCCAAATAATCCGGAGCTGAATCCCACGACAAAGGAAATCAATACAGCTAACACCGGGTGATAACCATAAGAAAATGAATGTCCATTTTCAGTTTCATACGTTTTCACTATTTTCCCTTTTCCAGGCTTGAAAAGCATTGGCTTCAAACGATTTTTCACTAATAACACAATGGCCATGAAAACCATGAAAATACCAAAGTACAATGAAAAAGCTTCGGCGTTAAGGTTTTTATTCACATAAGCCCCCATTATTCCACCAGGTGCACTGCCAATAAAAAAGATTAAGCCGGCCTTATAATCCACCACTTTATGTTTTAAATAAGATAAAGTGGAAGATAAGCCGGTAAAAATCATGATTACGGTTGAAACACCAACGGCGACCTGTGGAGTCAGCTCATCGATAATATTTGTAGATGTACCTAAATATAAAAGGGAAGGCACAATGATGATGCCGCCGCCCAGACCGACAAGAGCGCCGATTGATCCCGCTAATAATCCAATACCCACTAATACTAACCATACCATGTAGAAATCCGCCTTTACCTGTTTGTGAGGATATAACCTCTACTAGTTGTCACAATATCTCTTTATTTAATTATATATATCCTCTTAAAACAAACCAAGCTGCTTAGGAGCCAGTCCTTCATATTCTATACCAAGCAGCTCAATCATTTGTTTGGCATTATCAGCGGCATCTCCGCCTGAATTATTATTGAACAGGATATATATATCCTTGGATTCCTTTTCCAATATCCTGATTTTCTCCACCCATTCAGTCAATTCCTGCTGATTATATCGATATAAGTACCTGACCTCACGCCAATTATCACCCGAAGAAGGCCTTTGCCAACCATGCAGGTTACGGCCATGAAAGCGTACCAGGGTTTTATCTTTATCCATGGCCTGCAGAACGACAGGAATGGATCCCTCTCCAGCCTGCGGCTCATCGCATACAGTATGGATCCAGCCTTCCTTTTCGATAAAATCCAAAGTTTGCTGAACTACGTTGGGCCTGTACCAGCTTTGATTCCGGAACTCTATGGCAACTGGAATATCGCCCATTTCAGCTTTGCACCATCGCAGGTAATTGACATTTTCACGTTTACAATCAAACCATGGCGGAAACTGAAATAAGACCATCGCGAGCTTTCCGGACTTCTGATAAGCTTCCAGAGAGTCGCAAAATGCCTTGAACATTTCCTTCTTACTTTCAAATGGAATTTCCCCACGTTGATGTCCCGTCATCCCCTGATAAGCTTTAACGACAAATTGAAAGGATGCAGGCGTCTCGGATACCCACTTTTCACTGTTCCTCTTTGGCTGGACTGCATAAAAGGAGGCATCCACCTCCACAATGGGAAAATGAGCCCCGTACTCCTTAAGTTTATCACGTTGGGACACACCGCCATGATACAAACTATCATGATCTCCCCAACCCGTCACACCAATATAAATCATCTGCATCATCCCCTTTTGGACAGGCTTCCCATACTATATTTTTACCCTGTATAATCGCATATACACTTGGTGTAATACCGAAAAACATCACTTCAAAAACTAAAGAACCTGCCAAGTCTCCCCGGCAGGCTTTTATATGAATGGTTATGCTATATTCGACTAATAGGCATGCCACCCGGTCATTCTTCGATGGAGCCTTCCGTATCGAGGTTGATCGATTGAAGCTTACAATCTTTTAAGGCTTTATTTTTAGTCTAATGATAATACTCTTTTCAGGATGCATCAAGTTTTATGAATTATGCTCCATATGGCACAATTTCTAAGTGTTGACCAATAAAGATAAAATGCTTCATCCTAGCCTATTGTATTTCACTAAATTTTCCAGGTAGAATTGAAAATAATAATCATGTATATTCTCTTCAAACTCTGCCGTTCCATGGAACAGCTTCGCCCCCACTATTAACGAATTAAGATATCCATCCAGATAATCACATCTAGCTTTCACCTTACTTTCAGAAACATAATGTCCATCTTTACTTTCAAGAACAATATCGATTCTCCTGCCTTCATGTTCATCGATAATCATTTGATTATAATTTTGATCAAGCCAGTTTTTTTCATTTTACTTTTTTTAAGTGGGTAGCGTCGATTGTCCTGCCGTTGTTCTTCATGAAATTTTAGTTCATGAGGCAGGAAAACCTTTTTCAACACATCACTATCACATATTTTGAGGCAAAGAAATATCTTCTCATAATCAAAATGCTCATCCCTTGGCAAATCAAGAATTTCCGCTTTACTGAATTCCACTGCCTTAAACTTTTGCTTCACCCTAGTTACAATCTCTTCTTTATTAAAAACCAAGTGTTGTTTATTTTTTAAGTACTTTTTATAAATCTCCTCGTAATTAAAATTCATAACACTCCCCCCATCATTTAACAGGTCCCCCCATAAAAAGCATGAGCATTTGGTGTTTTTTTATAGGGATGCCAATGCAAATAATAACCTTTTTTAGGTTTACCACCCATCTTATCCACTTCTGCAAAAGGCTTACCTGAAGGATTAGCGCCTTGTGCTACACCTTGTGCTTGATTACTTGAGACTGACCATGTATCTTTTTTAGATTTCATTTTTTTGTAAAATTAACCAAAATCCAAGTACTTTAAGTTTATATTTTCTACAATAAATATTCAATTGGCATTATTAATGTATTAATTACATAAAAACAACAATTAATATTCAAAGAAAATATATAATTTTATAAAAAATAGCAACAAAGCTCTTATTCATATATTTCTAAGTGAAGTTAAGCGGACTCGAACATCTACGGTTCCTTAATATGTGTAGGACTTAGTACTAAAATAATTGAATTTACTTCAAGCATGCTTTTAAATATAGCGAACAAAATAAAAGAAGACGAACAATAAAGTTCGTCTTCTTTACTAGAAGGTAATCTGAATCTGCACCAATGGTACACTTCAAAATTACCTGGTTTAATTTTTCATCAACATCTTACAGCTTATTATCCGATGGAGCCTTCCATTTCGAACTTGATCAGACGGTTCATTTCAACCGCATATTCCATTGGAAGTTCTTTTGTAAATGGTTCGATGAAGCCCATTACGATCATTTCCGTTGCTTCTTGCTCAGAAATTCCGCGGCTCATCAAGTAGAACAATTGTTCTTCAGATACTTTGGAAACCTTCGCTTCGTGTTCAAGGGAAATGTTATCATTCAAGATTTCATTGTAAGGGATCGTATCAGATGTAGACTGATTATCCATGATTAATGTATCACATTCAATGTTGGAACGAGCTCCATCCGCTTTACGTCCGAAATGAACGATACCACGGTATGTTACTTTACCGCCCTGTTTAGAAATTGATTTTGATACAATCGTTGAAGATGTATTTGGCGCTAGGTGAATCATTTTCGCTCCAGCGTCTTGGTGTTGGCCTTTGCCGGCAATGGCAATCGATAATGTCATACCGCGAGCGCCTTCACCTTTTAAGATGACAGCAGGATATTTCATTGTCAATTTGGAACCGATGTTACCATCAATCCATTCCATTGTTGCGTTAGCGTCACAAACCGCACGTTTCGTAACCAGGTTAAACACGTTGTTTGCCCAGTTTTGGATCGTCGTGTAACGGCAGTAAGCATCTTTCTTGATGACGATTTCAACAACCGCACTATGAAGGGAGTTAGTTGTATAAACAGGAGCTGTACAACCTTCTACATAGTGAACGGATGCGCCTTCATCAACAATGATTAGCGTACGTTCGAATTGCCCCATGTTTTCAGAGTTGATCCGGAAATAAGCTTGAAGCGGAGTATCCACTTTAACGCCTTTCGGTACATAGATGAATGATCCACCTGACCAAACTGCCGAGTTCAATGCCGAGAATTTATTGTCAGTAGGCGGGATCGTTTTTCCAAAATGCTCACGGAAGATATCTTCATTTTCACGAAGTGCTGAGTCCGTATCTTTAAACACGATACCCAAGTCTTCCAATTCCACTTTCATGCTATGGTAAACCACTTCAGATTCATATTGGGCAGATACACCGGCAAGGTATTTTTGTTCGGCTTCAGGAATTCCCAATTTATCAAAAGTCTGTTTGATTTCATCAGGAACTTCATCCCAAGACTTCTCTGATTTCTCTGATGGCTTAACATAGTATGTGATTTCATCAAAGTTCAGGCTCTGCATGTCGCCGCCCCATTGAGGCATTGGCATGTTGTAAAAATGCTCTAATGATTTCAAACGGAAATCAAGCATCCATTGCGGTTCATCCTTCATTCGAGAAATTTCTTCCACGATTTCTTTTGTCAGACCACGCTTTGAACGGAAGATGGAAACATCTTTATCCGCAAAGCCATATTTATAATCGCCGATATCAGGCATTTTCTTTGCCATAGCTCGTATTCCTCCATTTCAAATGGCTGAATTACAACAGCTCATTTTAATTTAATTATTCCTTCAATCCCTTTTCCATGGCTTTCCAAGCCAGGGTGGCACACTTGATTCGTGCAGGGAATTTAGAAACACCTTGAAGGGCTTCAATATCCCCAAGGTCCATCTCATCGTCGTATTCTTTTCCCTGAATCATTAAGGAAAAAGTCTCGGACATCGCTAGAGCAGTATCAACGTCTTTGCCCTTAATGGCTTGCGTCATCATGGAAGCCGAACTCATGGATATCGAACAACCATCACCATCGAATTTAACATCGCTGACCTTGCCATCTTCGATCTTCATCGTTAAACGAATCCGATCGCCGCAAGTTGGATTATTCATATCGATTGTCATGCTTCCATCTTCTAGCATGCCCTTATTACGCGGTTTCTTATAGTGATCCATAATGACTTGACGGTAAAGTGTATCAAGGTTATCAAAAGACATTACTGAAATACTCCTTCGTTTTAACAAGCCCGGACACAAGCTTATCAATATCTTCTTCCGTGTTATATAGATAGAAACTTGCTCTTGCTGTCGCTGATACGTCAAGCCATTTCATTAATGGCTGTGCGCAGTGGTGACCGGCACGGACAGCAATTCCATCTGCATCAAGAACGGTAGCGACATCATGTGGATGTACGTCATCAATATTAAAGGTAATTACACCAGCACGCTTTTCTGCATCTTTAGGGCCATAAATGGTCAGCCCTTCAACTGCTGACATTTTCTCCATTGCATAAGCGGCGAGCTTATGTTCATGCCGTTCAATATTATCCAAACCGATTTCCTCCAAGAAATCAATGGCAGCCCCCATGCCGATGGCGCCGGCGATGATTGGGGTACCGCCTTCGAATTTCCACGGGAGTTCTTTCCATGTAGACTCATACAAACCTACAAAATCAATCATCTCTCCGCCGAATTCGATCGGTTCCATTTTTTCTAGAAGATCTTTCTTGCCATATAGTGCGCCGATGCCTGTTGG
The DNA here is from genome assembly GCF_047238085.1 of Peribacillus phoenicis. Lineage (NCBI taxonomy): Bacteria > Bacillati > Bacillota > Bacilli > Caryophanales > Bacillaceae > Peribacillus > Peribacillus phoenicis. The sequence continues at coordinate 4,717,051 of NZ_JBDFMF010000001.1, forward strand.
ACCGACCATTTTATGACCTGAGAAGGCAAAGAAATCACAATCCAAATCACGGACATCCACTTTTAGATGCGGCGTGCTTTGTGCCCCGTCGACTACCATTACAGCATTGTGATCATGGGCAATTTGGGCGATTTCCTTCACAGGATTGATAACGCCAAGCACATTCGAAACCTGCATGATGGACACGATTTTCGTTGCTTCCGTAATTGTAGCCCTCGCATCGTCAACGGAAATCGTACCATCCTCCTGAAGCGGAATATACTTCAATACAGCGCCTTTTTCTTTGGCAAGCTGCTGCCACGGAATGATATTACTGTGATGCTCCATGTAAGAGATGACGATTTCGTCACCCTCTTTAATATTTGCACCACCGTAACTTCTTGCTACAGTATTTAAAGCAGTCGTTGTGCCTCTGGTAAAGATGATTTCTTCTGTAGAAGAAGCATTAATGAATTTACGTACCTTTTCACGAGCACCTTCATACGCATCCGTAGCTTTTGTTCCTAGTGTATGCACCCCGCGGTGAACATTCGAGTTATAGCCGCGGTAATATTGCTCAATCGCTTCAATCACTGCAGCCGGTTTTTGAGAGGTTGCAGCACTATCTAAATAAACTAATGGCTGACCATTGACTTCTTGATCTAATATTGGAAAAAGCTTACGAATTTCGTATGGGTTCATTACTGTACTTTCCTTTCAATGACCGCTACTAATTGTTTTTTGACTCCCTCAATTGGAAGCTCGTTAACAACAGGGGCCAAGAATCCGTGAATGACAAGTCTTTCTGCTTCTTTTTTTGTAATACCACGGCTCATTAAATAATACAGTTGAAGCGGGTCGACACGGCCGACGGAAGCAGCATGACCAGCCGTTACATCATCTTCATCGATCAAGAGGATCGGATTGGCGTCTCCGCGTGCTTTTTCACTTAACATCAATACGCGTGACTCTTGTTCGGCATTGGCCTTTGTAGCACCATACTCTATTTTCCCAATTCCATTAAAAATGGAGGATGCGGATTCTTTCATGACACCGTGCTTAAGGATATAACCCTCAGAGCGTTTGCCATAATGAATGATGGCAGTCGTGAAGTTCTGCTTTTGTTCCCCGCGTCCGACTACAACGGTTTTTGTATCACCGTGAGAGCCATCGCCCATTAGATATGTTGTATTATCTGAAATCGTATTTCCGTCGTTCATCAGGCCAAGCGCCCACTCAATACGTGCGTCACGTCCTGCCACTCCACGGCGGTTAACATATGTCGTGAAGCCTTTAGAAAGGGTATCGACCGCACCATATTGGACTTTGGCATTCGCATTTGCAAATACTTCAGTTACGATGTTGGCAACACCTTCGTTAGACTCAACGGTTGAGAAATAGTTCTCTACATATGTGACAGAGCTATTATCTTCAGCTACGATCAAGACATGGTTGAAAAGTGTAGTATCTGGATTATCCAAAAGGAATACCGATTGAATCGGCTCTTTGATTTCTACATTTTTCGGAACATAAAGGAATGCTCCCCCATTAACTAATGCAGCATGAAGTGCTGTTAAACGATGCTCATCTATTTTAACGCCGTCTTTCATGAAATATTTTTGCACGAGCTCAGCATGATCACGAGCCGCTGATAAAATATCCGTAAAAATGACGCCTTGTTCTTTCACATTTGCTGACAGATTGATATGTGCCGGCGTATTATTGCGTTGGATGTATAAGTTTTCATTTTCTTCAATGATGGACTTAATTTCTTCCGGAAGCTCCTCTAAAGAGGCAAAAGCTTCACTCTCAACCGTATGAGTTTGGAAAGAAGTGAAATTCCATTTATCGATTTTCGTTTTATCCGGCTTTGGCATCGGGAGCTTTTCTAATTCAGAAAACGCTTGAATCCGAAGCTCGGATAGCCAAGCTGGATCATTATTTTTAGTTGAATAGGAGCTTATATCCTCTTGTTCAAACGGTAATTTCGTTTCTGTAGTCATTGCAAATCCTCCTACTTACGCTTCTTCGCCAACAGTTTCGTCTTCAATGCCCAATTCTTGTTTAATCCAGTCATAACCTTCCGCTTCCAAGCGGGCAGCAAGTTCAGGACCGCCTGATTTTACGACACGTCCTTGCATCATTACATGTACAAAATCAGGAGTGATGTAATTTAATAGACGTTGGTAGTGAGTGATGATCAAGCATCCAAAGTCTTCTCCGCGCATTTCGTTGATTCCTTTTGAAACGACTTTAAGTGCATCGATATCTAGACCTGAATCAATCTCATCCAAGATTGCAATTTTAGGTTGGATCATCATTAATTGAAGAATCTCGTTGCGTTTTTTCTCTCCGCCTGAGAAACCTTCATTCAAATAGCGTTGCGCCATATCTTCATCCATTTCAAGGAATTCCATTTTTTTGTCCATTTGACGGATGAATTTCATCAATGAAATTTCATCGCCTTCTTCACGGCGTGCGTTAATGGAAGAACGTAAGAAGTCTGCGTTTGTAACACCGCTGATTTCACTTGGATATTGCATAGCTAGGAATAGACCGACACGAGCGCGCTCGTCTACTTCCATCTCCAAAACATCTTCACCATCGAATGTGATGCTTCCGCTAGTTACCTCATATTTAGGGTGACCCATGATTGCTGATGATAAAGTGGATTTACCAGTTCCATTTGGTCCCATGATCGCATGGATTTCTCCACCTTTAACTTCAAGGTTTACCCCTTTTAAAATCTCTTTGCCTTCAATTGATACGTGAAGATCTTTAACCGTTAATGTAGAAGCTGACATAATAATACCTCCGTGAACTAATTCCAATTTTATTACCAGAAAGTAAAGATTACTTTCATTACTATAATTTACGTAAAAGCATTCTCACTTTATTCTCATTCCAATTTTATAACAAATCCAATTTGGAATCAACTAAATAGATAGGGGTTTCCACTTCGGCCATGTTAAAAACCTGTCCTATTCTTACAATACTAACAGATATAGCCTGTTTACTGCATATTCATACTTATTTTAGCTTTTGTTAAAATTATCTTATTATTCGGCAAATCTTCGTCCTTATTAATATATGTTCAAAGAATTTTATTGCAAGGTAAGAACGTTCCGCTTTAAAAAGAAAAAAATCGGACTGTCAGGTATTATGTAAGTATATCCAATAAGGAAACCCTTATTTTATGGACCACTTTCCATTTTACCTCTACAGGCCGATCTTTTAAAGAACTCTTTTATATGCTTAGCCGTGAATTTTGCGTTGAAGGTCCTGGACCATTTTGTTGCACTTTACATGTTCCCTATCCCGTTCTTTCTCAACCTCGATACGGAGGTCTAAGTTTCTACTGTACTCACTGTAGCCAATCCCATGTGAAGACTGCATCGCCTTTTCCATTTCGCTTGTTACATTTAAATCCAGAGTATTGATAGTGAACCATCCTTTCAAATTTGTGTATCATTTTTTTACCTTCATTATCTCTATACCCTTTCCTTTCCTGATTAAACATGAAAGTAATTAAATTAAGCCGCAGACTGAAACAAACTGGATCATCAATGAGTTTGTCTACAGTTTTTTAGGTTTTTAGGTTTTCAAAATTTGAACGTTACTTTCCACTTCAGGTACTCGCTTTCCGCGGGCGGTCCGGAAGCCTCCTCGGCGCTTTTGCGCCTGCGGGGTCTCCCCTGACTCGCTTTTCCCGCAGGGGTCTCATACCTTCCGTTCCAATCCACTAAGACTAAACAATCAGATAGAATCACTTTCACCTAAGGTTTCCAAAATGAAGTGCCTCACTTCTCTAAGTCCGGAAAAAATTATGAGCGACGCATTATGTAAAAGCTAAACGAACAAACCAGCTTGCTTATTCATTTATGCGGCAGCAGACCGTAACGATAGTAACACCCGGAAATACTCATGATACTCGTATTAAGAGCCTCTGATTGAACATGTGATTAAGAAAGTTAGAAAACCTGTAGCTGTTGACGCAGATTCCGCAACCATGGCTATGTGTAATATGAGCGTTTTGGTTGTTATCTCTGCCTATCGGCACTCAACAACAAATATAGAAGGCTATCGTGAGTACAAATCGCTTTAACTGCTTCAAATCCAATAAAAATCAAAAAGGTTTCGGAATGAGACCATTCCGAAACCTTTTTGTTTACAAACTGCGGTCTGAATTAAATCAGGTCGCCCATTCTTGAATTATTTATCCGCCGGTACAACTGCACCTTTGTATTCTTCAAGAATGAAATCTTGAATTTCTTTAGAATGCAATACTTCTACAAGCGCTTTGATTGCTTCTTTATTTTCGTCACCTTTGTTTACGGCAATGACATTCACATATGGTGATTCCGAATCTTCAATCGCAATCGAATCTTCAAGCGGATTCAAACCGGCGTCAATCGCATAGTTGGAGTTGATCAAGACTGCATCGCCTTCGCCACTCTCATAAATTTTAGGAAGCAGGGCCGCTTCATAATCGGCATCGAATTTAAGGTTTTTCTTATTTTCAACGATGTCTTTCGTTGTAGCCGTCGTTTTATCGATCCCTTCTTTCAAAGTGATCAGGCCATTCTTTTCCAAAAGGGATAAAGCGCGTCCATGATCAGCGACAGAGCTGCTCATAATGATTGTTGCGCCTTCCGGAAGTTTATCAATGCTTTTATATTTTTGTGAATATAGGGCAATCGGCTCGATATGGATTCCGCCAGCATTAACGAAGTCATATCCATTTTCTTTAATTTGCCCCTCTAAATATGGAATGTGTTGAAAGTAGTTAGCATCCAATTCCTTATCATTCAACGCCTTATTCGGTAAAACATAGTCCTGGAATGTTTCGATTTCCAATTCGATTCCTTTTTCTTTAAGAAGCGGCTTGGCTTCCTCAAGGATTTCAGCATGAGGAACATTGGATGCCCCTACAACTATTTTCTTCGATTCTTTTTCCGTATCACTGCCGCTTTTATCCTTTTCACTTCCACAAGCAGCCAAAGCGATAGATAACACTAAAATTAATGCAAATCCTAAAAACTTTTTCATCCTTTTCATCTCCCTTTATCTTTTGTCCAATTTAGATGTAATCACATCTCCAATAATTTGAATTATGAAGACGATAATTAGAATAACGATCGTCGCTACAAGCGTAACGTCATTTTGATTTCTTTGATAGCCGTCCAAATAGGCCAGATTACCAAGCCCGCCTGCGCCGATGACCCCGGCCATTGCGGTATATCCAACCAATGCAATCGATGTTACCGTAATCCCGGAAATAAGGGCAGGCATCGACTCTGGAAGAAGGACCTTCCAAATGATCGTGCTCGTTTTTGCCCCCATCGATTTAGCGGCTTCAATTACACCTTTATCGATTTCACGAAGGCCGATTTCAACCATACGCGCATAAAATGGTGCCGCACCGATAATAAGTGCCGGCAGTGCAGCGTTCTCTCCGATCATGGAACCGACAAGCGCTTTAGTGAAAGGAATGAGCAGCACGATCAAAATAAGAAATGGAATGGAACGGAATATATTGACGACAGCACTCATGACCCCGTTGACTGCCCGGTTTTCCCACATATTACCCTTCCCCGTCAGGAACAGGATCAATCCTAATATTATGCCTATAAAAAAGGTTGCCACTACAGAGACGCTTGTCATGTAAAGCGTTTCCCTCGTAGCTTCAATAATGTCTTCCCAATCAACATTCGGCAATAATTCTTCAAGCATGAGTAATCACCTCCACGCCTACCTGCTGTGCTTTAATGAATTCTATTGCGCGGAGCATTTCATCCTCTTTGCCATCAAGATGGATAAACAATGTTCCATATGAACCGCTTCTTGTTTGGGATATCTTACCTTGAACGATATTGACATCCAACTCGAAGTTACGTACAAGCTTGGTGATCAATGGGCTTTCTGCATGATCACCTACAAAGGTCAATTGAATCACTTTGCCTGCAGGATAGCGCTCGAGCAAATGGTCCATCGTTTCTTTCGTTTCTTCCGGTTCCGTTACCTGTTGCACGAAACGCTTCGTCATTTGTTCTTTAGGATTCTTGAAAACATCCAGGACAGGACCCTGTTCAACAACCTGCCCGCTTTCCATCACGGCGACGCGATGGCAGATTTTACGTATTACATGCATTTCATGTGTTATCAAGACGATCGTCAATCCCAGGCGCTGATTGATGTCAACAAGCAATTCGAGTATGGAGTCGGTAGTCTGCGGATCCAAGGCAGAAGTCGCTTCATCACACAGCAGCACTTTAGGGTCATTTGCCAGAGCCCTGGCTATTCCCACCCTTTGCTTTTGCCCTCCGCTTAATTGTGAAGGATAGGCCTTTTCCCTGCCTTCCAGTCCGACTAACTTGATCAATTCGTTCACACGCTTGGTTCGTTCAGGTTTAGAAACTCCTGCAATTTCCAATGGGAAAGATATATTCTCCTGAACGGTCCTTGACCATAATAGATTGAAATGTTGGAAAATCATGCTGATTTCTTGACGGGCCTTACGGAGCTGAGCGCCTTTAATTTTTGAAATTTCCTTCTCAGCCACCACAACGGATCCCTCTGTAGGTGTTTCCAACCCATTGAGCATTCTGATCAAAGTACTTTTCCCCGCTCCACTGTAACCGATAATACCGAAAATCTCGCCTTTATTTATTTCAACATTCACATTATTTACAGCCTTGATCGTCTCACTGTTTCCTTTTCCTGTTCGGAACAGCTTACTGACTTTCGTCAATGTAATCATTAATCCTCACCTCTTTTATCCAATAAAACCTATGAACTTAGTTGATTTCTCTACATTATTAGTCTGTTTCTCATATCATGCAAAGGGTTTCCCCCATTAAAATAGAAAAAACCTTTCTGCATGAGCAGAAAGGCAGGTGAAGAAACAGGCCTTCCTCTCATCTTCCAAAGTGATTAAACTTTGTGTGAATTGGCACCTTTCCAAGGAAATCTCCTTGTCGGTTGCCGGGTTTCATCGGGCACATCCCTCCACCTCTCTTGATAAGAGCTAATATATAGAATATTTGTACATCATTAAGTTCTTTAGTATGGTGAAATTTTATCATAGATAAAAAAGGAGCGCAATGTATATTATTTCTAGTACACAGAAACTTTACTTAAACCGTTTTGGATGTCAAGGAGACGATATTCGTCGCTTTTTCAATTGCCTGCTCCAAATCTTCTATTAAATCGTCTACATTTTCAATCCCAATGGATAAACGGACTTGATCAGCACTCACACCCGCTTTCGCAAGACCCGCCTCATTCAATTGTTGATGGGTCGTACTTGCTGGATGGATGATCAAGCTCTTCGCATCCCCCACATTCGCTACATGGGACCATAATTCCACCGAATTGATAAGCTTTGCGCCAGCTTCGCGATTACCTTGTATTCCAAAAGTCACGACAGATCCAGCTCCCTTAGGCAAATATTTATCCGCAAGGGCTTTATCGGGATGATCCTCATCACCAGGATGTGAAACCCAAGTCACGGCAGGGTGGTTTTTTAAATATTTAATGACAGACTTGGTGTTTGACAGATGCTCTTTCATCCTTACATGCAGTGTTTCAAGCCCAAGCGTAAACTGGAATGCACTTTGGGCACTTAGCGCAGGGCCTAAATCACGAAGTAACTGCACTCGGGCTTTCGTTATGAATGCAGCAGGTCCAACTGCCTCGGCGTATACCAGATTGTCGTAGCTTGGGTCAGGCTCCGTGAAGCCAGGATAATTTGGCGAGTTCCAATCGAATTTCCCTCCATCCACGATGACACCGCCCAGCGTGGTTCCATTTCCCAGAAGCCATTTTGTAGCGGAATGGATGACAATATCCGCTCCAAAATCAATTGGTCTGCATAGATATGGTGTCGCGAAGGTATTATCAATGATCAAAGGTATTCCGGCATCATGGGCGATTTTCGCTACCGCTTCAATATCAAGCACCCTCAAACTTGGATTTCCGATCGTTTCAGCAAAAATGGCTTTAGTTCTTGGCGTTATCGCCCTTTTGAAATTTTCAGGGTCATCGGGAGAAACGAACTTCACTTTAATCCCATATTTAGGAAGAGTATTTTCAAAAAGGTTATACGTACCGCCATATAATGTAGAGGCTGAAACAATCTCATCTCCAGCAGCGGCAATATTCAGGATTGAAAGTGAAATGGCTGCCATTCCGCTTGCTGTTGCCAATCCGCCGATACCGCCTTCCAATAATGCCATTCTTTCCTCAAAAACGCTGACCGTGGGATTATGAAGTCGTGAATATATATAACCATTCTCCTTTAGACCAAATAAATTCGCTGCATGGTCGGTGTCTTTGAACAAGTATGCATTGCTTTGGTAGATAGGAACTGCACGGGCACCTGTTTCATCAGCTTGCAGACCGCCATGAACACTCAATGTTTCGAAACGCAACTTTTTCTCTGACATATGATTTCACCTTTTTCTATGGATTTAGTTGGAATTATATGATACCTGGCCTTTTATAAACAAAAAAACCACTTCAATAAGAAGAGGTTTCTAGAATACACCTCATCTACCAGAGCCAACACTCTGCTGGAATTAGCACCGTATATAAATTTATACCGGTTGCCGGGCTTCGTCGGGCCAGTCCCTCCGCCACTCTTGATAAGAACTATTAAATTCTGCCGTTACTTAATTCAAAATATAGCATTTTAGAATAAATCAGTCAATGAATTGTTAGAATATTCTTTGTTTAATTTCAATCTCGCATTCAAATGTCCGCAACAAAGAAACCAACCACGGTTCTGATTGGTTTCTTAGCTGATTTCCTTAAGCAATCCGTACAAATAAGGAACGGATTGAAAGGCATATATTTTTTTGTGCAGCTGTCCTTCTTTGAAAAGCAATAAACAAGGAACACTTTCGATTTCATATGATTCGGCAATTGCTTGGACATAATTCATATTCATTTTCCCTGCCTTCAATTCCGGGAATAGCTCCAAGGATATCGTCAGCATCTTGGAGGCAACCTGACAAGTGCCGCATAAAGGGGTATATAAATATAAGCAAAAGGTTTCCCCATTTTCAACAGCAAGCTTACACTCTTCTTCTTTCCATTCCTGCATCAATTAGTCGTTCACCCTTTGACTTAAAAATTTCATTTTCACATTCATATTGGCAGATAAAAGCACAGTTGCGATATGATGTTCGGGCGAGCTTTCCACTTCTTTGTACATTTTATTAATATACAGGTGGTTCGCTTCAGGCATTTCCCTTCGGAACTGCTTCCGGAGCTTTTCTCCTGATTCATCTGCGTCAAAAAGGAGATAAACATCACGGTCCATCAATTCATCCACTAATTCATCCAGCTTAGTTAATGATATGGTCCCATTCGTACATCTTATTTCCACATCTTCATTTAAAACGGAGGCAACTTTTCTTCTATCGGAACTGCCTTCTACAATGATCACTTTATCGAATTCGCCCCACTCCATGTCATCACTCCATCTCACGAATTATGTGTGCAACTGCCACGGTACAAAATGAAAAAGAGAGCAGGCCTTTTCAGTCCCCCTCTCATTCTTTTTAACCGTTGATTAAACTCTCATACTCTTCAGCGCTCATCAAGTTTTCAATATCACTGCCATTAGATGGTTCAAGCACGACCATCCATGCCTTTTCATAAGGAGACTCATTTACATATTCAGGGTTGTCACTTAAATCTTCGTTTACTTCAACAACCTTGCCACTGATAGGTGCATAAAGCTCAGAAACGGTCTTAACGGATTCAACACTTCCGAATGGTTCGTTCGCTTTCAATTCATCGCCGATTTCCGGAAGCTCAACGAATACGATGTCCCCAAGCTCGGACTGTGCGAAAGCTGTAATTCCAATGCGCACTGTTCCATCTTCCGTTTTGACCCATTCATGTTCTTTAGTGTAACGAAGTTCTTTTGGTGTTGTTGTCATTATTAACCCTCCATATGTACATCTTATTTTATCTATTCCATTATAAGGTAGATTGTTTGTTTAAGTAAGGAATTAACCAAATATTTCGAGAAATTTTCAGTTCCAAACCTGTTCGAATTGCTCCTCTTTGAAACCTACCGTCACTTTGGTGCCGTCCGTAACAATCGGCCTTTTCAGAAGCATGCCATCTGTGGACAATATATCAAGCATCTCTGCTTCAGAAGCTTCTTTCAGCTTATCCTTTAAGCCCAGCTCGCGATATTTTTGACCGCTAGTATTAAAAAACTTCTTCAACTCCAAATTGCTGTTTTTATATAGTTGTTCTATTTCTGTTCGCGAAGGCGGATTTTCCGCTATATGGATTGCTTCATATTGCAGTTCATGATTATCCAGCCACTTCTTTGCGTTACGGCATGTGCCGCATTTTGGGTACCAATATAATGTTAAGCCCATCATTTCACCACCTATCAATAGAATACCCGTTTTCATCACGCAATACAACGAATTGTCTTTTGAATTTCCAATACGATTTCATCAAAGGAAATAAAGGGAATGCCTTTTCGGGCATTCCCTTTACTGATTATGATTCATTGCCTAAAGAGCATATTTTTCAGCTTCGATTACCTTCACGGAAGCTTCACGCTTTTTCGCAATGACATTGATCGGATTATGTCTTGTCAGCTTGCGGAGCGACGCAAGCATGATGCGAAGAGTATCGCCTGTTTCCACTGCGATTAACGTTTCCTTTGCGTGCTGTTCTATTTCATTGAAAGCTTCCTGAACGAAGATTTCAGTGTAAAGCACTTTTTGTTTGTTCTTCTCCAGACCTGTAGCTGCTATTGCTTTTTCCGTACGCAATACCACGGATTCCGCTGCATAAGCAAGGGATGCGATATCAGCAATGTTGGAGAGGATCTCTTGTTCTTGATCAAGAGTTTTGCCGTATTTCTGTGCAGCAAGGCCAGCTGCCAGAATCCCAATTTTCTTAGCGTTTCTAACAAGCATTTTTTCTTGTGCCAATGGCTCATCGCCAGGTTCTTCCGGCATCATCATCATTAATTCCTCTTGAAGGCTTTGAGCCTTTTGAAGAAGCGGCAATTCCCCTTTAAGTGCTTTCTTCAGGAAAGTTCCAGGGACAAGCAATCGATTGATTTCATTTGTACCTTCAAAGATCCGGTTAATCCGGGAATCACGATATGCTTTTTCAATTTCATACTCCTGCATGAAACCATAGCCTCCATGAAGCTGTACGCCTTCGTCCGTAACATAATCCAACACTTCGGAAGCGAAGAATTTATTCAATGAACACTCAATGGCATATTCAGCGATTGCTGCCGCCATTGATTTCCCATCTTTCACTTGCTCATCCGTCAATTTGCTTTGCCTTTGTTCATAAAGGCCAACGGTACGGTATACAGAGCTTTCTGCTGCATAAATTTTGGATGCCATTGTTGCAAGTTTTTCTTTCGTCAAGTTAAAATCGGAAATTTTCGTTTTGAACTGTTGACGTTGATTCGTATAAGCTGCTGTAATCTCAAGGGCACGTTTAGATCCGCCGACAGCACCGACGCCTAATTTATAACGGCCGATATTCAGGATATTGAAAGCGATGACATGTCCTTTTCCGGCTACACCCAAAAGGTTTTCGACTGGTACATGTACATCTTCAAGGATTAATGTACGTGTAGATGAGCTTTTGATTCCCATTTTCTTCTCTTCAGCACCAGTTGATACGCCATCATAATCACGCTCAACAATGAAAGCGGAGAATTGTTCGCCGTCAATTTTGGCGTATACACAGAAGACATCTGCAAAACCTGCATTTGTAATCCATTGTTTTTCCCCATTTAGAATATAGTGTGTTCCTTCGGCATTCAATTTCGCTGTCGTTTTTGCTCCCAAGGCATCTGAACCTGAGCTTGGTTCCGTTAAGGCATACGCAGCAATCTTCTCACCCGTTGCCAGTAAAGGGAGATATTTTTTCTTTTGTTCTTCATTCCCGAATAATACGATCGGCAAAGATCCGATACCTACATGTGCACCATGCGTAATTCCAAAGCCGCCTGAAAGTGCCATTTTTTCTGTAATCAATGCCGAACTGATTTTATCAAGACCCAATCCACTGTATTCCTCAGGAACGTCAGCACCAAGTAAACCGATTTCACCTGCATGCTTCAGTAATTTAACGGAACGGTCAAATTCATGGTTTTCCAAATGTTCAACCTGCGGCAGAATTTCATTCACTACGAAATCCTCGGCAGTTTTGGCGATCATTTTATGCTCATCAGAATAATCTTCCGGTGTAAACACTTGATCATACGTAATATCTTCTACTAAAAAGGCTCCGCCTTTAATGAGGTTATCTGTAGTTTGATTGGACATGTTATTTCCTCCTAATTATTTAAGATAGTAAACCCGCCGGAAGCATGACAGCTTCCGGGAGGGGTAGGATTACGCCAATAATTCAAATACTCCAGCAGCACCCATTCCGCCGCCGATACACATTGTCACGACTCCGAACTGTTGGTTTCTGCGCTTCATTTCATGTAGCAGGCTTAATGTCAATTTTGCCCCCGAACATCCTAGTGGATGGCCTAAGGCAATGGCTCCGCCATTTACATTGACAATCTCTTCATCCAAACCGAGCTCACGAATGATTTGAATGGATTGGGAAGCAAAGGCTTCATTCAATTCAAATAAACCAATATCCGATAACTCAAGACCCGCTAGCTTCAAAGCTTTAGGAATGGCTGCAATCGGTCCGATACCCATGATTTCAGGCGGTACTCCTGCTACAGCAAAGGAACGGAACTTACCTATCGGTTTCATCCCTAATGAAGAGGCCTTTTCCCCATCCATGACCATGACCGCGGCTGCACCATCACTCGTTTGTGATGAATTCCCTGCTGTTACGGATCCTGTAACAGAGAATGCAGGTCTTAGTTTTTTTAGCACTTCAGCAGTGGTGCCAGGACGAACGCCCTCATCCTGTGTAAATTTAAATGATTTTTCCTTTAACTTAAGATCTGGTCCCACTGAACGAAGGGTTACGTCAACCGGTACGATCTCATCCGAAAACTTTCCTTCTGCAATGGCCTTCGCCGCCTTTTGATGACTACGAACAGAAAATGCATCTTGATCTTCACGGGAAATGCCGTATTTTTTTGCAACGGCTTCAGCAGTGTGGCCCATACCCATATAATATTCCGGTGCCGTTTCCGCAAGTCTCGCGTTCGGACGAGTTACATGGCCCATCATTGGCAAAAGGCTCATGGATTCCGCTCCGCCTGCAATGACAGTATCACTTTGGCCGAGCATGATCCTTTCCGCTCCATAAGCGATGCTTTGCAGCCCGCTTGAACAGTAACGATTAATCGTTATGGCCGGTACTGTATAAGGCAATCCTGCCAATGCCCCAATGTTACGAGCCATGTTCAATCCTTGCTCCGCTTCAGGCATTGCACAACCGATAATCAGGTCATCGATGGTGCCTTCATAATTCCCTGCACGCTTTAACGTTTCCTTTACAACAAGAGCCCCTAAATCATCAGGACGTACACTGGCAAGAGAACCTTTTTTCGCTCTTCCTACCGGAGTCCTTGCTCCAGCTACTATTACCGCTTCTTTCATGAGGATCCCCCTTACTCATTTTTAAGCTATCGATCTATTAATCTTTGTTTTGGCCATTTCTTCGTCTATTTCAATTACGGAGTGGTTTGCCTTTAACAAGCATATGCTGCATCCTAGCCTGGGATTTCGGAGTCGAAATCAGTTTTAGGAATGCCTGTTTTTCTAGGTTCAAGATATACTGTTCATCTACTTCCGTGCCAAATGGGAGTTTCCCCCCTGCCAGGACGTATGCAAGCTCTTTGGCTATGACAAGGTCATGTTCTGATAAGAATCCTGAAAGGCGCATGGATTCCGCCCCTAAAAGAAGTGCGGCATATCCCGTTTCACCTACGACAGGGATCTTTGTGCGGGCAGGAGCGGTATAACCTTGTTCATGCATGGAAAGTACCGCCTGTTTCGCATCATATAGCTGATGATCCGCATTCACGCTTATTCCGTCCGCTGAATTAAGGAAATTATTCCCTCTAGCTTCCTCGGCGGAGGTTGAAACTTTTGCCATGGCGACCGTTTCAAATACTCGGTTGGCCACTTTCTGTAAGTCGAAGTCGACGCCCTTCGGCATATTCCTCAACGTCTTCACATAAAGTTCTTTAGTCCCGCCGCCGCCTGGGATCAAACCTACACCAGCTTCCACTAGTCCCATATACGTTTCAGTCGTTGCCTGAATGCGCGCTGCCGGAAGGGACACTTCAGCACCCCCGCCAAGTGTCATATTAAACGGGGCAACCACTACAGGAACTGCACTGTACTTGATTTTAAGCATCGCCTTTTGGAATTGGCTGATGACCATATCGAGTTCAAAAATATTGTCATCCTGCGCTTCCATCAGCATCATTGCAATATTAGCGCCTACACAGAAATTCTTTCCTTGGTTTCCGATGACCAAGCCTTTAAAATTCGCTTCCGCTTCGTCGACCGCCGCATTGATCATTTGGATGATATCCAGACCGATTGCATTATTCGGTGAAGTGAATTCAAGAAGAGCCACTCCATCGCCGATATCTATCAAGCTTGCACCACTGTTTTTCTTGATTACGCCTTTTTGCTTCTTGATCGCTTTAAGATTGATCACTTTAGGATTTGCAACAAGTTCCTTATATTCACCATTATCATAATAGTGAACTATGCCATTTTCTTCTTTATAGAAAGAAGTGATGCCTTTAGCGAGCATATCCTTCACCCATTGCGGAACGGTGATGCCTTCCGCTTCCATTCGGGCTACCGATTTTTCTACCCCTATCGCATCCCATGTTTCAAAAGGGCCTGTGGACCATCCGAAGCCCCATTTCATCGCTTGATCGATCGCCACGATATCATCCGCAATCTCCCCAAGCAGCTGGGCAGAATACACAAGCGCCGGATTCAGAACATTCCAAAGTAATTGGCCGGCACGGTCTTCGCTATAAACAAGCGCTTTCATTTTATTTTCCAAGCCCTTGGCCTGTTTAGCCATTTCGATGGAAGGCGTTTTTAATCTTTTTCGTGCATCATATTCAAGGGTTTCGGGATTCAGTTCAAGGATTTCCTTTCCTTTTTTCAAGAAAAATCCTTGGCCTGACTTGCTTCCAAGCCACCCATTCTTAAGCATTTCATTCATGAAATCGGGTATTTTGAAAACTTCTTTTTCTTCTCCATCCACCTGGTCATATACGTTTCTGGCAACATGTGCAAAGGTATCCAATCCAACCACATCAAGTGTCCGGAAAGTCGCGCTAGTTGCCCTTCCAATCAACGGACCTGTAACCGAATCGACCTCACCAACACTGTATCCGCCTTTTTGCATTTCCCGCAGAGTGACCAATAAACCATAAGTTCCAATGCGGTTTGCGATAAAGTTAGGGGTATCCTTGGCTTCGACGACCCCTTTTCCCAGTACATCTTCGCCGAATCGTTTCATGTATTCGAGCACTTCTGGTGAAGTTGCTTCAGTCGGGATGAGCTCCAACAACTTAAGATAACGCGGCGGATTGAAGAAGTGGGTTCCCAGGAAGTGCTTTTGAAAGTCCTCCGAACGGCCTTCTGCCATCGCTTCAATTGAAATTCCGGAGGTATTCGATGAAACGATGCTTCCTGGTTTACGATGCTGATCAACCTGGGCAAACACACTTTGCTTAACCTCAAGCTTCTCAACGACCACTTCGATGATCCAATCGACATCCTTTAAACGACTTATATCATCTTCCAGGTTTCCTGCCTCGATCAACGCAATGTTTCCCTTAGCTGAAAGCGGAGCTGGTTTCTGTTTTAAAAGTTTCGTAATCGCTGTTTGGCTGATGCGGTTACGCACTTGTTTATTATCTAATGTCAGTCCCTTTTTCTTTTCATCCTCAGTGAGTTCACGAGGTACAATATCCAATAATAAAGTCGGAATGCCGATGTTAGCAAGGTGTGCAGCAATCCCTGATCCCATAACTCCTGACCCTAGAACAGCAGCCTTTCGTATTTGTCGAACCAAGTTCATATCCCCCTTACGCAATTTATTGAATGAATGCTCATTCATTTTTAATTCAAAAAAATTTTGAATATTTTTTCTTATTACTAATATAGAATATATTTGGAAATTCCGCAATGATTAAACAGGAAAAAAATATTTTTTTCTCCGAGTTCCTTTGGTTATTTCTCCTCCGTTCAGTAAAAAATAACCGGGGTGGAGGTGACTTATATAATGAAGCGTAAAGATAATCCTTCTAAAGCAGCCGTAAGCGCAGCAAGCGTTAAAGGCAACGCCGGCCCTGGCGCTGAACGTCAACACGGAATCAATAAAGTGAACAGCCAGAACAATCAGTTCAAAAGATAATCCTTCTTAATTTGAGCAGCCGTCCCTTATCCGGGGCGGCTCTCGCTTCCTATTTCTTGAATAGGCCTTTTAAAACGAAAGCAATATTGGCCGGTCTCTCCGCAAGGCGGCGCATGAAGTATCCATACCAATCCGTACCATAAGGAACATACACCCTTACCTTATATCCTTCTTTAGCAAGTTCGAGCTGCTTTTCATTGCGGATACCATATAACATTTGGAATTCAAATCGATCCCGGGGAATTCCCTGATCTTTGACCAATTCCCTCGTATAATCAATGATTTTGTCATCATGCGTGGCAACGGCTGTGTAATTGCCATTTTGCATATGCTTGTTGATGATTTTCTTGAAATTCTCATCCACATCTTTTTTCTCGGGAAAAGCCACTTCACTTGGTTCTTTATAAGCCCCTTTAACAAGCCTTAGATTCGGATGGTATGCATCCAGCTCCTCAATATCCTTCTCAGTCCGATACAGATAAGCTTGGATGACAGTCCCCAATTCATTATATTCAGACTTTAGATTTTTGAATACATCCAAAGTCGGCTGACAGCGCGGAAAATCTTCCATATCAAGCGTCACGAAAACCTGATGGGCCTTAGCTTCATCCAAGATCCTCCGCATGTTATTCATTACGACTCGTTCGGACACATCCAAGCCCATCGAGGTCAGCTTCAGGGATAACTGTGAATCCAGTTCATTTCTGCCAATCATGCGGATTGCTTCAATGCACTCATCTGCCATCTTCCCTGCTTCTTGTTCATCTTCAATGAATTCACCTAAATAATCAATGGTAACGGCAAGCCCTTTCCGGTTAAGATCTGCAATCACTTCACATGCCATATCCAAGGATTCTCCTGCCACGAAACGAGATGCCCCAAACCGCAGCCCGTATTTTTTCGCTGCCTTTGTCATGCCTTTGTTCTTTGATAAAAAAAGGAATAGATTTTTCAATATTCTTTCCATCTGCATTCCCCTCCAAATCATTTTGGAAAATAGATGCACAAGATTATTTTACCATTTAATTCACTTTTCAGATATTTAGAATCAAGAATAAAAAAAATCCAGAAGGGAAAATTAAGCTCGTTTAAAGAACACTTAAGGAGGTAGCAATGATGGAACAGCAAAATTCGTTTAACAGCCAACAGCAGTCCACCGGCTTTATGAAACAGCCGCCGGAAATGGTCACGGTGAAAGATAGCTTATACTTAACAGATATGCTTGCATGGAATCTGAATGCAGTTAAAAAAGCACATTTTTTTGCCACACAATGCAAGGACCCGCAAATCATTGATGCGTTAAATCGGTGCGGACTCATGCATCAACGCCATTACGATACCATTTTGAAACATTTGAACCCCGACCAAAATCAGGGTCAACAACAATACCAGTAAAGGAGGGTTCTTGATGCCCAATGAAAACAAAGTCCAAAATCCAGAATCTCCCGTGGCAAAGACACCGCAAATGAATGACAGGGATTTTATAAACGATATGCTTTCAACTGAAAAGTACTTTTGCAACTCCCTTTCCGTTGCCCTGCATGAAATGAGTAACCAAGCATTATTCCAAGACATTTTCTCCATTGCCAAAGAAAATCAGGAGATGCAGCGTGAACTCTATAACCTTATGTTCGAAAAAGGCTGGTATAGTTTAGAAAAGGCGCAAGCTACCAACTTAGGCCAATCGTATCAACAATTTTCCGGTTATAAAAATCAATTTCCATCTGGAACGAACATTCAATAAGCAAACATTCAGGGGAGTGGATTCTGCTCCTTTTGTTTTTTTGCTACAAAAAAAACCGGCCCATCGGGGCCGGCTTTATATTTAGATATCCGTTGAAAACATATACTTCTTATAGTGATACCGAATGCTGAATATTAAGCCCATGGCCATCATGTTCCCCATCAGCGAGCTTCCTCCATAACTGATAAATGGAAGCGGAATCCCCGTTATCGGTAAAAGGCCTACAGTCATGCCGATATTTTGAAAAACGTGAAACGTCAACATGCTTATAACGCCAACACAGATATATGTATAGAAGTTATTTTTCGTGTCCATTCCCGTTTTTGTTATATGGTAAATCAATAGGAAAAACAAGGAAATAATGATACTTGATCCGATGAAGCCGAATTCTTCACCGATGATGCTGAAAATGAAATCCGAATGACTCTCAGGCAAATACACTTCCCTCGAGCCGATTCCCTTGCCTGTGGTCTGGCCGGAGCCGATGGCCAGTAAGGATTTTGTTAAGTGATACCCTTCGGAGCTGGCATAATTATATGGGTCCAGCCAAGAATAGATACGGCCGAATTGATAGGATTTTACCCCTAGGTATTTTTCCAGGATTTCCGGCTTCCAAAGTACAAAGTACAGGACCGTTGAAGCGATGACAATTCCTCCCGAAACGATTGGCAGCAGGATCTTCCATGTTACCCCTGAGATGAAAATCATTCCGAGCATGATGGACATGATGACAAGCGAGGTGCCCAAATCCGGCTGTTGCATGATTAACAATAAGGGGGCACCGGTCACTAGACCGATTTTAATAAGCAGCCAGATATCCGTTTGAATCGTTTTCAGCGTGTTTTTGAGATGATGGTTTGAGATAACATTCGCTAAAGCCAGGATGAGGAAAACCTTCATGAATTCCGATGGCTGAATCGAACCGATTCCCGGAATGATGAACCAACTTTTCGCACCATTACGGACAGGAACGATGCTTTCCGGCATAATGATCAGCAAAAAAAGCAAAAATAATCCGAAGCCATAGGCGTACCAAGATATTTTTTTCAACTGATCAGAATCCAAGGTGATGAAACCTAATACGATTCCGATTCCAACTATATACCAAAAAATTTGTTTAATTAAGAAGTTTTCAGCGTACTGTCCAGTCGTTTGGGCACTATAGATTGCTAAGCAGCTTCCAACGCATAATAACAGCAATATTGTGACCAAAGAAAAATCTATTCGTGATGAAAATTTATTTTGTTCTTCCATACTTAACTCTCCCTTAAAAAGGCTCCTGCGATATATCTATAAATACACTTATTCATTATACTTTAAACAAATAAAATCACAACTATATAGAAGAATAGTTTACAGGCTTCATGGAGTTATTTCCATGAAGCCTGTAGGCATGGAGAGCTATGCATGTGATTCCTTTGATTTTCTCCGTTTCAGCAATAGGCTGACCAATCCATGGCTTGGGGAGAAGAGAAAGGCCAATCCGAATAATATGGCGGCCGAACCCACCATGCAGCCTGATATCGAGGCATCCAAAATGGTGGCAGAATAGTAGCCGATGACGGAACTTAGCACCCCTACCCCGATACTGACCCATATCATGCTGCTTAAACGGTCTGAAAGCAGATAAGCTGTTGCCGCAGGTATGATGAGCATTCCAACTACTAAAATGGAGCCTACACTATCAAAAGAAGCAACAGTTGTCAGTGAAATGAGGCTCATCAATAAGTAATGAAAGAACAGTACAGGAATCCCCATTGCAGCCGCAAGTGATGGATCAAATGAAACGAGTTTAAACTGTTTGAAGAAAAGGAAGATCAGTATGAGGTTCAGGATAAAACAACTGCCGACTATCCAAACAGCTTTTGGTCCAGCTTCGATTCCCGCGATTGTCATCGTGTTCCAGGGAGTATAAGCTATTTCGCCATAAAGGACATGTTCAAGATCAAAATCTATTTGTTGCGTATACAGGCTCACGAGTACGATCCCCGTTGCAAAAAGGGAAGTGAATACAATCCCGATCGCCGCGTCGGATTGAACGCCCGACGATTGGAAAAGCTGGATCAAGAATACGGTAAGCAAGCCGAGCGCAGCAGCCCCGATCAGCATTGGAACCGAATCACGGGTTCCGGTTATTAAAAATGCCAATACGATTCCCGGCAAAACGGAATGACTGATTGCATCCCCAATCAACGTCATTTTCCTGACTATCAAAAAACACCCTAATACACTGCAAGAACCCGCCACTAATGCTCCGACTAAGATAATCCAAAAATCATTCATGATGAGTGGCTCCCTTTCCTTCTATCCTGTTCGAGAGAATATTTCTTTTTCGTCGATACCCTTCTCCATACAGATGAAAGCACTCCGCGTTTAGGTGCAAAAAGCATGGAAAAGAAAAACCATACCGTCGCGGATAAGACAATTAACGGTCCTGTTGGCAAATCATTGACAGATGTACTTATCAACGTTCCAGAAACACCGCTCAACATTCCGAATATACCAGACAGGATGACCATGATATGCAGCCGCTCCGTCCAATACCTGGCAGAAACCGCAGGCGTGATCAGTAAAGATGCCATCAATACGACGCCTACAGCCTGGATACCGATCACTACAGCTGCCACGATCAGCATCATGATGAAATAATCCAGAAAAACAACCGGCAATCCCATCCCCTTAGCAAACCCAGGGTCAAAGGACAGTAATTTGAATTCTTTAAAAAATACGGTACAAGTGAAAATGAGAATAAAGGAAACCGTCATCATCATATATACATCGGACATGACCATTGACGCTGTCTGCCCGAATAAAAACGTATCCAATCCACTCTGGTTTCCATACTCGCTCTGTTGGATCTGCGTAAGCATGACAATTCCGAAGCCAAAGAAGGAAGATAAGACAATTCCCAAGGCTGCATCCTGCTTGATCTTGCTGTATCTCGTAAGCACACTGATCATGAAAACAGCCACTAAGCCAGCCAGTGCGGCACCTATTAAAAAGTAGGAAGTGGATTTCACTCCAGTTAACATAAAGGCTACACAGATACCGGGTAATGCTGCATGTGCGAGCGTGTCACCAAGCAAAGACTGTTTTCTGAGGTAGGCAAAGCTGCCGATGACCCCGCTACTTAATCCGAGGAACATCGTGCCAAGCAATATCCACCTTGTATTTGGATCAGTAATAATATCCAGTATGTTCATCGTGTACACCTCATTTTAATAAAAGGCCGGACTTTGTGTCTGATAGTATCGCTAGGCGGCCTCCATATGTTTCCTGTAAGTATTCGGGAATGAACACTTCCTCTGTCGGACCTATTTTCATCACCTTTTTATTCAATAACATCGTCCAGTCGAAATATTCCTTCACGGTGGATAGGTCATGGTGCACAACCAGAACGGTTTTGCCTTTTTCCTTCAATTCCATCAGCAATTGTATGATTGCTTTCTCCGTTGCGGCATCCACCCCTACGAACGGTTCATCCATAAAATAAATATCCGCTTCCTGTGCCAATGCACGGGCCAGGAATATCCGTTGCTGCTGTCCGCCTGATAGCTGGCTGATCTGGCGGTTAGCATATTCAGCCATCCCCACCTTTTCCAGGCACTCCATCCCCTTCTGCCTTTCGGACTTACCTGGCCGCTTCAGCCATCCGAGATGACCATATCTGCCCATCATCACGACATCGAGTGCGTTGGTCGGAAAATCCCAATCCACTGACTCCCGCTGTGGTACATACCCGATACTCTTCCTCATCGATTTATAAGTAGAACCCTTTATTGTGATTTGTCCTGATATTTTTGGGATCAATTCGAGTATTCCCTTTATCAAAGTGGACTTCCCTGCTCCATTGGGGCCAATAATACCAATTAAATTTCCTTCCGGCACCTCAAATGAGACATCTTCGACAACCGGCTTCTTATGATAAGCAATCGTTAAATTCTCGACCTTCAAAGCTGCTTGATTCATAGTTTCTCCCCCTTATTTCAAAGCACGGACGATGGTGTCGGTATTATGACGGACCATTCCGATATACGTTCCTTCTTCCGTCCCTTTTTCACCCATTGCATCCGAGAACAATTCCCCGCCGATTTCCACCTTGTGACCCTGCTTACCTGCTCCTTGAATGACAGCCTCGATAGCCTTCCTTGGTACACTTGACTCTATGAAAATCGCTTTTATTTTGTTCTCCACTAGATAATTCCGCATATCCGTCACATCTTTTGATCCATATTCCGATAATGTATTGATTCCTTGGAGCCCTCTTACGTCCAGGCCATATGACTGCCCGTAGTATCCAAAAGCATCATGTGCTGTAACGAGCACCCGTTGATCTTCCGGTACTTTATTAATTTCCTCTTGAACATATTTATCAAGTTCTTCCAATTGCAGAATGTACTCCTCATAATTTTCACGATACTCTGCTTCATGCTCCTGATCATTGGCAATTAATTCTTTCTTCACTGCCTCCGCCGCAACGATCCAAAGCTTTACATCAAACCATACGTGGGGATCATGTTCCGTTGCACTCACTTTGCGTAGCTGGTTCTCCTTGAAGTCCTCCGTTACCGCAATCGTCGGTTTATCCTTGCTCATCATTTCAAATATATCCGTCATTTTCCCTTCAAGATGCAATCCATTATAAAAAATCATATCAGCCGAATCCAGTGTCTTAACATCACCCTGTGTCGCTTTATATAGATGGGGGTCGACTCCCGGTCCCATTAAACTGGTGACCTCGACATGTTTACCGCCGATGTTCTCAACCAAATCCCCAATCATTCCCGTTGTTGTAACGACATTCAGCTTGCCATTGCCTTTATCCCTATCGGCCGTATCATTGCCGCACCCCGTTAAAATCAGCAATGCAGCAAGCACGCCCCCAATAGATTTTAGAAAACCCATCCATATTCCCTCCCTTTTTCATCTTTCTAAAATAGTTTGCCATGCGCAAAACTAAGTGTAAATTTTTTTACATTGTCGCAAATGCTAAAAAGTTTCCTCTACACAACTTATTTTATACTATACACAAATATACAAAAAAAGTGCAACTATTTTTAAACAATTCAAAAAGGTGAATGACTTTTACACACAGCAAAAACTGTCAGGAAGCTCCCTGACAGTCAGTCATTCCGTACATGAAACGTAACGATGAAGTTATATTTATATTGTGGAGTTTTTATGGTGAATATAAACCATGGGGGCTATTTTGGGACGACGTGAAATTCACGAGTAAACGCGGTTTCCACGCGTAATGCCGCGGAATTATTGACGGGCATTTCCACTCATTTTTCCTGTTTCAAGGAAATTGCCAAGTACGCAAATCCCAATTCAATTCCGCAAAGCACAAACAGGGTGATTAAAGTTTGGAACATCATGATTTCCTCCTCCTCTAAGACTTAAACCAATCTTAAAGGATGAAACCAATACCATAACAAGACCTTATTAGAATAAATCTTCAGCAGTCCCACACTGTTCCCTTGCCCTGAAATGGGTTTCATACTGTACAATATAAAAAAAGAAAAAACGGTGATACCATGACAAATATTAAAGAAATAGCTCAATGTGCTGGTGTATCTGTCTCAACAGTGTCTCGTGTATTGAATGATCATCCATATGTAAGCCCCGATAAAAGAAAGAGCGTCTTAGAAGCGATCGATCGTTTGAATTATACGAGAAACATCAACGCCATTCATCTTTCAAAAGGCAAAACCAATCTTATCGGCGTCATCATTCCCTTCAACAATCACCCATATTACGGGGCAATCGTTAACGGAATTACTAAACAGGCAAATGCAATTGGCTGTCATATCGTCATCTTTCAAACAAATTATGACAGGGAGAAAGAGATCCAGGCTTTTAATATGCTGCAAATGAAGCAGCTCGATGGCATTATCGTTTGTTCAAGGATTTCGGAAATGAAAATCCTCTTGGATTATCAAAAATACGGACCGATTATTTTATGTGAAGATACAGCCCAGGCTGAATTCTCATCCATCAGCATTGATCATTATGCAGCTTTCTCCTGTGCCCTTGAGTACGTGATTGCTAAAGGATATAAGAAAATCGGATACAGCCTCGGCCGTAAAAAGAGCAGAAATAGTTCCCATCGTACAAAGGCCTTTAACGATATCATGAGAAAACATAAACTGATAAACAATAAAGAATGGCTGTTTGAAGGCAGTTATCACATCAAAGACGGTGAACAATTGTTTAAGGATTGGAATTCAATGATGGACAAACCTGAAGCTCTCATCATCACGAATGATGACACGGCGGCAGGCTTCATTCTTACCGCTAAGAAATCGGGTATAAGGGTACCGGAAGATGTGGCCATTCTCGGCTTCAATAATGATAGCCTGAGTGAAATGCTCGACATCACGACCATTTCCTTACCACTGGAATGGATTGGTAAAATGGCAGTGGATCTATTTGAGAATCCTGAAGTGGTCAAACATGTAAAACTGGACTACGCCCTTATAAAAAGGAGTACCGTTTAGTTATCAGGATGTTTTATATTTGAATTCTTCCTTACTGCCATCTTTCATTTACTAGGAAAAAATAACCACATAAAATAATCATTGCGATATCCCAGAAGTTATTTTATAATTTTGATATAGTAAAGTTTACTCAATTACTAGCAATCTATTAACGATTGCATGAATTTCATGAGTACAATCGTCCGACGTCACTTACAAGCTGGCGCAACGATATTAGAAAATTGAATACTTCCTCATTTACCGATGAGTTAGAGGCTGCAGCTTATAAAAGTAAAGCGGACGAGATTCTGGAAGATTAAAGACTCCGTTTGAAAGGATAAGTTGCCGAAGTTAGGGTATATTCCATGTATATTCTTGCTGGCGGTGTTACCGAACAGGAACACCACTGTCACGTTTTTTCAAAAAGCGTGGGGAGCTATCTTCGGAAGGATAAACGGGTTTATTATAAACAGCCGTCGATCTTTTTCGACTGCTGTTTTTTTATTTTTCGTTCCCTTCCAATAAAAAGGAGTGTAACATCAATTGTCAAATTCACAATCACCATCAAGCCCTACTGAACTGAAAAGGAGCCTGAAAGCGCGTCATTTAATGATGATTTCATTAGGTGGAACGATTGGAACAGGTTTATTTTTAGCTAGTGGCGGGGCCATTCATTCAGCCGGACCCGGCGGTGCCTTGGTGGCATACGCGGTCATCGGCATCATGGTTTATTACTTAATGACAAGTCTTGCAGAAATGGCAGCGTTCATGCCAGTGGCCGGTTCGTTCCGTGTCTATGCATCCAAATTCGTCGATCCGTCTTTCGGTTTTGCGATTGGTTGGAACTACTGGTATAACTGGGCAATCACCATTGCCGCCGAATTGGCAGCCGTTGTCTTAATTATGAAGTTCTGGTTCCCGGATAGCCCTTCATTTATCTGGAGTGCCATTGCGTTAATCACTATGTTTCTTATCAATTACATGTCAGTTAAAGGTTTCGGGGAAACAGAATTCTGGTTCGCCATGATCAAGGTCGTGACAGTCGTCATTTTCTTGATTACGGGTGTTCTGATCATTCTCGGAATCATGGGTGGGAATGACCCAATTGGTTTTTCCAATTTCACAATGGGCGAAGGTCCCTTTAACGGAGGGTTCTTCACGATTCTAGGCGTATTCATGGCTGCCGGCTTTTCATTCCAAGGAACGGAATTGCTTGGAGTGACTGCTGGTGAAAGTGAAGATCCAGAAAAAAATATCCCTAAAGCGATCAGATCCGTTTTCTGGCGCATCCTCTTGTTCTATATCCTTGCAATTTTCGTTATTGGAATGATCATTCCGTTTACGGATTCACGTTTATTGAGTCAAGATGTTGCCGTAAGTCCATTCACGCTTGTATTTGAACGGGCCGGCCTTGCATTTGCTGCATCCATCATGAACGCGATCATTTTATCATCCGTACTCTCTGCAGGTAACTCTGGCATGTACGCTTCAACCCGTATGCTATGGGACTTGGCACGTGATGGGAAAGCACCGAAATTCCTAGGCAAGTTAGATAAAAGAGGAGTACCCGTGAATGCACTTATCCTGACTTCTTTAGTTGGCTGCGTTGCATTCCTAGCTTCGTTTTTCGGTGATGGCGTCGTTTATATCTGGTTATTGAATGCTTCAGGAATGGCGGGATTCGTCACCTGGGTAGGGATTGCGATTGCCCATTATCGGTTCCGCAAAGCCTACGCAGCTCAAGGCCTTGATATGAATGCTTTACCATTCCGGGCAAAAGGCTTCCCATTCGGACCTATATTCGCACTTGTCCTTTGTATTATTATTATCATCGGACAAGGCTATCAAGCTTTCAGCAGCGATGGGATTGACTGGAATTCAATGTTTGTTTCCTACATTGGCTTGATTCTAT
The DNA here is from genome assembly GCF_047238085.1 of Peribacillus phoenicis. Taxonomy (NCBI): domain Bacteria; kingdom Bacillati; phylum Bacillota; class Bacilli; order Caryophanales; family Bacillaceae; genus Peribacillus; species Peribacillus phoenicis. Next base: position 4,743,542 of record NZ_JBDFMF010000001.1, read on the forward strand.
TTTTCGTCCTATGGTTCGGCTATAAAATTAAGCATAAAACGAAAATCATTCCCCTAGAGGAATGTGACCTTAAATCAAAATAATACGCAAAGGACCTGTTCTTCCTAATCGGAGAAGAACAGGTCCTTTTTTCATTTCAAATGATAAACACGGCATTCATATGGTTGCAGGGGTTTGCTCGAGATCCCTTCTTCCTCCTGATCATAATTGCCGATCAGCTTTGTGGCAGAATATGCTTGCAGCTCTTCAGGCAAAGTATAGGGAGCCTGCTCTTCTTTAAAGTTGCATAGTACCAACAGCTTTTCTTCTTCCAACGATCTCGTGTAGGCAAATATTCGTTCATCATCCGGCAACAGCAGTTCAAAACGGCCATAAACGACGATATCATGTTCCTTGCGTATTTGGATAAGCTTTTTATAAAAATGAAAAATGGAATTGTGATCATTGTAGGCCTTTTCTGCATTAATCTCGGGAAAATTGGGATTAACCTTAATCCAAGGAGTCCCTTGCGTGAACCCTGCGTTACGGGAGTCATTCCACTGAATCGGTGTTCTCGCATTATCCCGGCTGCGGGCATGGACGGCTGACATCATCCGCTCTTTCGACCAGCCATGAGAATTGACGAGTTCGTCATATGAATTCAATGTTTCGATATCCCGGTATTCATCGATGCTTTCAAATGCAACATTGGTCATGCCCAGTTCTTCCCCTTGATATATATAAGGTGTACCTTGAAGCATCTGAAGACAAGCGGCAAGCATCTTAGCGCTTTCAATACGATACTTCCCATCATGACCAAACCTTGAGACAACCCGGGGCTGATCATGGTTGTTCCAGTATAAACTGTTCCAGCCATCCCCCTCCAAACCAGTCTGCCACTTGGAAAGAATTCGCTTTAAATCGGTAAGCTTCCATTTATCGTTACTCCATTTCCCTTCTGGTCCGCTCCCCAAATCCATATGTTCGAATTGAAAGACCATATGTAGCTCACCACGATCTTTAACTGTGAATAATTGCGCGTCCTCCGGTGTGATGCCTGGCATCTCCCCAACCGTAATCACGTCATATCCAGAAAGTGCCCTTTGATTGATTTCCTGTAAAAACTCATGTATGCGCGGGCCATTCAGGAAAAACGGGCTTCCGTCACCAAACTGCTTCTCATGATGAACGGCACCATCTGTATAGCTTTGATCTTTTGAAAGGAAATTGATGACATCCATCCGGAAGCCATCGACACCCTTATCCAGCCACCATGTCATGATGCTGTAGATTTCTTCACGGAGCTTAGGGTTCTCCCAGTTTAAATCCGGTTGTTTCCTGCTGAATAAATGTAAATAATATTCAGCCGTTCCTTCATCATATTCCCATGCTGAACCTTTAAAGATCGACTCCCAATTATTTGGCTCTTTCCCATTCCTGCCTGGTTTCCAAATATAATAATCACGTTTCGGATTATCTTTTGAAGATCGGGATTCCTTGAACCATGGATGTTCATCTGAAGAATGGTTGACCACCAGGTCCATCATGATCTTCATTCCACGTTCATGAACTGCCTTCAATAACCTATCGAAATCAGCCATGGTTCCGAATTCAGTCATGATTGTTTTATAATCACTGATATCGTATCCATTGTCATCATTGGGAGATTGATAAACGGGGGATAGCCATATCACGTTCACACCCAGCTCTTGTAAATAATCAAGCTTCATCAAGATCCCGTTTATATCCCCTATCCCATCGCCATCACTATCCATAAAACTCCTTGGATACACTTGATACACAACTGCCTCTTTCCACCATGCTTTGTCCATGCTTTTCCCCCTTTTTAGCCGCATTGACACAATCATTACACCAATACCCTATTATAAAGGGGGAAACTCCAGAATATTCTACTTTTATTCAGCAATTCCCGTTTGAATCATTTCAATATCCAGATCGACCTCGATTGGAATATCGGGATATGCCTCCTCCCAATGTTTTTGATCGAAATTTCTTGTTTTACTTTTAGCGTGATCACCGAGTGCAATCGGATCTACATGGTTCACCTGAAACATGGTTACCATCTCATTTAATTTTTTACCAATGACATGCTCGGCCATGGTCTCTATTTTATTCAGGTCGACCGCTTTGCCCAAGTCATAGCCTTGGACCTCTAGCAGACTCGCTTTCATTTTCACTTCAATCCTGACCTTGGGGTCTTGATTGGCATTCGAAATATGATAATGGACACGTGACTCCACGTTATTGATATCGGTAAAGTCATTTTCCTTCCATTTAATTTCATAACTCCCCAGCTTAAAGTTTTCACTAAGGACTTTATATAAAAAGCCGTCTTCATAAGGGATATATTTACCAATATAACGATCCTTTTTAAACAAGGCGATCCCTCTTACCCGTATTTGGTCTCCTGCTGTTTCCAATAAGGGCAAGACCGGATCGATTCCTTTACCATGACACGCATATAAATACGTGTGAAGATCTACATCAGGCAAATTAGTCCTTATATTCTGTTCGATCAGCTCTTTCACTTGAACCCCTGGAGTTTTAATCAACTTCGGCTCCATTTTAACTACATCCTCCGCTTTGCCATGAACGACCGCTAAATACAAATCCCTTCCCACCATTGGGTCACGCCTATATGTATCGACATAATCATTCAACCCCTTACTTGCCAATTCTTCACCATATAGAATGACTGTCAGTCTCCCGCCGACAATCGGGTATGGTGTTTTTGCATTTTCTTGCTGGCGGGCCGCCTTTATATCATGGGAGTTCGCTTCATATACTTCTTTACCCAGATCTGCTTCCTCCCCAGGCTGAGGAACACTGACCACGACCGTACCTTTGATTTGTTTGTCTTCGGCAACATCATAACCTACGACTTCAGCAATTAATATATCTTCTAATATTTGCTTTTCCACGCCGCACGCCGCCATCAAAAAGCCTGCTAATGTTATCAATAGAAGTTTGATTTTCATGATTTATGACCCCTAACTTTATAGACGATCGACTGCCATATAAATAGGAGAGGAAGATACAAATAAACGATAAAAAAACCGATTTGCGAACTGATTGTGTTAAACTTATCGATTCTATAGCGGTTATCCAAAAAAATGCAGGAAACTAAGATGATGATCAGAATGAGAACCAACATCTTTTTCTGTCTAAATCCGAATACTCTTTTCGCTGTCCTGCTTGCTGCCCAAACCCCTATGCAAACATTCGGCAGCACCATGAACAGCCAAACGGAAATCCCTATGTATTCGAACCTTTCGATGAATGGAAGGTCTACAATTTTCCATAACGTCAAAGTTGCCCAAATTACATCTTTCAGCTGATCTTGATGATAGTAGGCTAATGAAACAAGTATGGATACTAAATAAATCACCATAGTAAACAACGCCCCTAAGTGGGCCCACTTTTGAGATTTTTCACGATTTTTAATGAAAGGATAATAAATGAGGACTAATTCAAAACCAAGGTAATTCAGGGTCATTTTCTTACAGGCCTTCATGATTTCCAAAAGAGAATGATCAAGAAAAGGACCCAAATTTTCAAAGTGGGCGTACTGCAATGGAAAATAATTCAAAAAGAATAATGGCGATCCGATAATAAGCCCGATTATGCAAAAACCGGTAATGACCCTGAAACCTCCTTCCACAAAACTATACACGAGAATAAGAATGATGGTTATCAGCATCAGGACATTGACACCAGGGAACATCCAAACCTGTATGACTTCTAAATAAGTCCTTATAAGAATGATGGAAATCATTATAAAGTAGAGGATGAATAACATATTGAAAACATTTCCGACCCATTTACCAAACAAATCCTTATGGATGGCAACCAAATCAAGTGTTTGGGGGCCCCTGCCCAAAAGCTTGAAACACATCCAAAGCAGAACATTTATGATCAACCCTGATAGGAGGACCGATATCCATGCGTCTTGGCCTGCCTCTTTCGCTATGATCCGTTCAAACCCCAATATCCCTACTCCAATCTGCATGCCGGGCATGAGGAAAAAAACAAAAAATGGAGATATTAGTTTAGTTTCATTTGGTTTGACTTCCATACCTTCTCACCGCTTTCTACTTCCTTATTCATCTATATCATTATGGGGGTTTCGTGTTTCCGCTTCCTTCCTTATCCTTAGTGGATTTTCCGTCCGCAGAAACTGCGGGCGTTTTTTCTGCTTTGAAAAAGGGAGGCGAATCAGACTGTCTTTAAAGTCATGAATTCTTAACGGGTAAAGCGGGTCTAAATAAGGACTGCCAAGCGAAGTCAATTTCAATAAATGACTTAAAATGAATGCACTGCATAAAGCTATTCCAAACAGCCCGTATAACTGGGCAGCAATTAGAAAGGGAAAGCGGATAAGGCGAATCGTATTGCTGATTTGGTAAATCGGCACCGTAAATGAAGCCAAGGCAGCCAAAGCGACAAGCATCAACAAGACATTACTGACAAATCCCGCTTCCACAGCGGCTGTACCGATGACTATGCCGCCAACAATGCCGATGGTGGAGCCAACCTTAGCAGGCAGCCTGACCGCCGCTTCCCTCAGCAATTCGATCGTCCCTTCCAGCACGATCGCTTCCAAGATCGGCGGAAAAGGGATCACTCCCCTGGATGATATTAAGATTGGCAGTAAATCCGTTGGGATCACTTGATAATGATAGGTTAAAACGGCCACATACAGAGGTGAAGACAAAACGGAAAACAGCACGGCGAAAAGCCGAATCAAACGGAAGGAAGTACCGAGATTCCAAATTTGAAAATAATCTTCAAATGACGAGAAGAATGAAATGATGGTATTGGGACCAACCAATGCATGAGGAGATCCATCCAGCATGATGCCTATTTTCCCTTCCGATAATACACTGGCCAGATGATCAGGCCGCTCCGTATCAATCAGTTGCGGAAACATCGAATTCCGATTATCCGTGATCATCTGGCTTACGAACGAAATATCGACGATCGTATCATATTCTATATCTTCTATTCTCTGCATGACTGTCTTAATGATCTGTTGATTAACCACCCCATCTATGTAGAGTACCGCTATCCTTGTTTGCGAGATGTTCCCGACCCGAAATTCCTTGGACTGCAATTCAGGAGTGGGCAACCGGTTACGGATCAGATTCAAATTCGAATCAAGCGATTCAACAAAGGCCTCCTTGGACCCAACGACCGTATACTCCGACTCGGGTGTGGAAATTTGCCTTTTCACACTGTGAACACATGGAATGAGCAAACACATTTCATCATCTTGCTTGTATTGAATCATGATCGATCCTGCCAAAACCAATCTTTGAATGTCTTTTAGATCAGCCGTCAATTTCATATCTTCCATCGGAATATCGCCTTTTAGTTGCTTAAGTACCTTCTTTGGTTGATTCGACATGACTGCCAATACTTGTTCATGGAGCTGTTGTGCACTAACCAGTGAATTGAAGTAGGAGATGATATAGCCATCATCATTCGGGAATTGAAAGGTAAGAAAATCATTAGATGCTTTAAACTTTTTAAGGAGTTCCTGAAAATCCTTGGAAGTAACCTGAAAGGATGTTGAATCCATTTCCCTCCTGCCCTTAAATAACCTCACCATCCCACCCCCATTACAAAGTTTTTCTTTCATTCGATTATTGTAACCACCCTATTTAAAGTTAGTCATGGATCTACAGTTATCTTTAAAATAGGAAAAGACCTATCCGGAATCCACCGGATAAGTCTTTTCATCTTATTTCTTTAATGATTACCAATTACCTTGGACTTGGAAAAATCCGTGTTACAAGTTCACGGAACTCTTCAGCAAATCCTTCAACGGGTTTTCCATTCTCGATATCATTCGCATACCCATCCATTCTTTGAACAAAGTCCGGATTTGCCGACACATAAACTTGGTCTACAGATGGATCGGCTTCCCTTACTGCATCAGCAACCCTTTCTTTAAGGTCATTCGAGATATCCTTTTCCCCGCCGTCTTTTAATACTGCGCCTACATAGGCATTATTTTCAGTCACGATGACATTTGCGTTACTTACTTCCTTCAAGGCCTCGACTCGATTTGAGATATCCTCGGAGACCCTCATACCGTTTATGCCATTATCATTATCACCATTATTAACATTATTAACATTTTGCCTTGTGTCGCCTACATTCATCGGATTATCTAAATTATCCTGATGAGTACGATTCAGGCCAAGATTTTCACTGGCATCTTCGTTATCATTAGTTGCACAACCTGTAATCACTAAAGCCATCATCGCACTTGATACTATCGCTTTATAGTTCATATTCTTCACTCCTCAAAAATCATTTAACATTACTATTTGCAAGGAGTGGGCAGATTATTCAGAAGAAGTGATCTTCAAGCCGATAATTCCAACCAAAATAAAACCGACGAATACCAAACGCATCGCATCCTTAGGCTCGTTAAATACGATGATGCCTACCAGAACAGCTCCAAGGGCCCCTATTCCGGTCCAAATTGCATACGCTGTTCCCATAGGCAGCGTTTTTATCGCCGATGACAAAAAGTAAAAACTAATAACCATGCCAGCAATCGTTATGATAGAAGGTAATAATTTCGTAAAACCCTCGGTATACTTTAAACTTGTCGCCCATACCACTTCAAATAATCCTGCAATCACCAATTGAATCCAAGCCATCTTTTTCCCCTCCAATTACAGAAAAAGCCCGAGAGGTCATAAATCATAACCTCCCGGGCTTTTTTCCCTCCGTGTACGCAGATTCCTGCGCGTTTCTCTTGGACCATTCCGGTAACATTCAACCGAGGAACCCTAGAAACATAGTATTTCCATACTATATCATGTACATTTCAGATCGGTCAAACACTTATGCATCGCTTCTGTTTCTAAGCTTCCACTTGTCACCTTTTATTGAAAACCAAATATTCTTAAAGGGTTCAGGTATTTTTTTAGCCGCCTCAACCGTATATTGTACAGCCTCTTTTTTATATTCAACATCTTCAGTGATTTCTTGCTGTGTCATGGCGAGTTGGTCCGTTTCCGATTTAATCTGGTCCGTTTTGGCCTGGATGCGTGTAACGGTTTCAGTCACATTTTCAATTGTCGGTTTGGAATCCTTAAATGTTTTAAAAGCAAAAAACGCTAAATAAATAATCGATCCGATAAAGAGGGCAAGACTAATATATACAATGATCACCTAGATTCCTCCTTTTATTTTACCTTTACTATACCCGTAATAATTGAGCAGAAAACGAATCCCCATGTATTTTCTTTTATGCCTGGTCATATTATTGAAAGTAAAAGGAGGAATGAAAATGAATCAAATGCCTCTGCTTAAAGCCTGTTTTAAAGCTGGAATCCACTTCATTAGACATATGACCATACAGCAGGCTGCCACTATTGCAGGAATCATTTTTTTAATCATTCATCCAGAAGTTTTCAGCCCCCTTTGGCTTACATTGGCAACATCCGTCTTGATTCTGCTCCTGCTTTGAAGATTGTAAGTATCCTCCCGCACACTGGCTGTGTTATGGATTTCCTCGCTGACGCCCCCATCCAGATCAGGAAAACACCGAGGATATGCAACAGCATTCCACCCTTGCTTCAGAAGAATGTTCCTGCACAGATCAAACTGCCATGGAGACCCTACCATTAATTTTGCCAGGACTGTTCCTATGCAGGGATTTCAATCTCTTCATAGCGATGATCAATAAAGTTTAATCAATCGATTGATTAAAACGGAATTTGACTTGAACCCCCTTGTGACAGCTGAACTTCCCTCCCCCTTCAGAATTGATTACACTACATTTACCATTTTATCAAACGGAAAACTATTAGAAAATTACAAAATTTGTGTATAATTAGGCTATATTCATTAACTATTAAGGAGGAATCATAGTCATGGATACTCTTATTCAACAATTCAGGAATTTGCCCACCACGGCGATTTCTGATGCAATGGAAGGGCTGAGCAACCTGGAATCGGCGATTAAACCCTTAAAGGAAGAGTTTCGTATGGCCGGACGAGCTTTGACCGTACAGATGCCCGTCGGTGATAATTCAGCCGTTTTAAAAGCAATCGGCGAAGCCAAGCCTGGGGATATAATTGTCGTTGACAGCAAGGGTGATACATACCGGGCTATAGCAGGAGACTTTGTCGTCGGCATGATGCAGACCATGGAAATTGGCGGCATCGTAGTCGATGGAGTCATTCGCGACCTTGAAGCCATTAAAGAATTGAATTTCCCTGTTTTCAGCAAAGGGACGACGGTTGCCTCTAGCGGCAAGGCAGGTGTAGGCGAAACCAATGTCCCCATTTCCTGTGGAGGTGTCACCGTATTTCCAGGGGACATCATCATAGGGGACATAGATGGAGTCGTGGTCGTGCCACAAGCCATGGGTGAAGAAATCCTGGTCAAAGCAAAGGATAAAATCATGAAAGACGAACAGCGTGCTGAAAAATATGCAGGGAAGCCTGATGAAATTAGAAAGTATATTGCCATGATGACCAATAAAGGATGACGCATATAAAAAACAGGCAGGAAGCGATGGCTTCCTGCCTGTTCTTTCTTTAGCCTTATTTATCGGTCTTATCTTCCTTAGAACCTTCTTCATCATAAGTGTAATCATAATCAGCAGGATCAATCGGTTTAAAGCCGTTTGGAGTATAGAAACGGAGTAAGTCGCCGTTCACTACTTGGTCGGATAAATTCAGCATCGTTTCAGCTCTCGTTTTATAATTGAGGATGTCATCATTTTCCTCGACCAATTCTCCTGTTTTAGTATCGTAGTATTTCCCTTTAATGGAAGTGACTTCCGGTGTTACAAAATCACCATTCCTGAAAGGTACCACTTCATTATGATCTTTTGACAATAAATCGGAACCGAATTGTACATAGTCTTTAGATTCAATTCCTAACAGATGCAATAAAGTCGGGAGAAGGTCAATCTGTCCTCCGTATTGGTGCATTTCCCCGCCTTCAACACCTGGAACATGAATCAATAATGGTACACGTTGCAATTGGGCATTCTCAAATGCGTCAACATCCTTGCCAAGCACTTTTGACATGGCTTCTTTATGGTTTTCGGAAATACCATAGTGATCACCATACATAACGATTACCGAATTATCATATAGACCGGATTCCTTCAGATAATCGAAAAACTCTTTAAGCGCCTCATCGGCATAGCGTGCAGTTTGGAAGTAACTATCAACGGAAGCATCGCCTGTTGTATGCTTACCGATTGTTGCTTTTTCCTGGTCCATTGCATATGGGAAATGATGAGACACCGTTATGAATTTTGTATAGAAAGGCTGTTTAAGCGTTTCTAACATTGGAATCGATTCCTTAAAGAAAGGCTTATCCATTAATCCATAACTTAGTACTTCCTCTTTATTTTCCATATTATAATGGTTTGCATCGAAGAATTGATTAAAACCAAGAGACTTATACATATTATCCCGGTTCCAGAAAGATTTGTAATTACCATGGAACACAGCAGATGTGTATCCTTGTTGTCCTAAAATAGCTGGTGCTGCTTGATACGTATTTTGGGAACGGTTTGTGAATGCTGCCCCCTGTGGTAAACCGAACAGGGAATTTTCAAGCATGAATTCGGCATCCGCTGTTTTACCTTGGCCTACTTGATGGAAGAAATTATCAAAGTGCATGAAATCTGACTTATCTGCTGCAAGTGAGTTCAAAAATGGAGTTACTTCTTCCCCATTCAACTTATAATCGATAAGGAAATTCTGCATTGATTCCAAATGCAGGTAGATGACATTCTTGCCTTTGGCTGCACCAAAGTACTCAGGGTTCGGTTCAGCGCTTGTTGCCTTCGTATAGTTGACGACTTCGGCGATATCCGTGCTGTTTGCAGTCGCACGCTGAGCGTATGTTTTAGTATTCTGAACGGCATCATAAACCGTATAGTTGAACATGCCCAAATATTTGACGATATAGTTCCGGTCGAATGTTCTTGATAATAATTGCGGGCGATCCTTTTCAGCAAGTCCCAAATTGATGGCGAAAATTGCAAGTCCCGCTAAGTAAACCATTCCAACTGTACGGCGTTTGAGTTTGAAGTCTTCCACTTTAAAGTCTTTGAATCTGTACAACACGATCAAAAGAACCGTATCAAGGAAGTAAAATACATCATGGCCTTTAAATAATTCTAAAATACTCGGTCCCAAATCCCCGGCATTTTGCACTTGCGTCAGGGTTGGCAATGTAATGAAATCGGTAAATGACCGGTAGTATACAATATTGAAGAATAACCATAGGGACATCAAAAGGTTCAACCTGATGATCCATTTAAACGATTTTTTGCCTCTAGCCAATAGTGCCAAGCCAAAGAATAAAATGGCTGAACTAATCGGGTTTATGAACAGCAAGAACTGTTGCAGGCCATTTTCAAGACCTAGGTTAAATTCAATTCGATATCCAATATAAGTTTTTATCCAAAACAAGACTACCGCAATAAAGAAAAAGCCTAGTATGTTATCTGCAAATAAATGCCGGCTTTTTTTAAGAAAATTATTCATGCTTTCACCTCTATTAATCTAGTGGTTTATTTATATAAATTTTTACAAACTTACAAAAGACGGAAAATCGGAAACCTTATAATAGCATTCTTTTACTTGGATAGTCAAGATTGTGAAAACCACCTTTTGTCACATCCATAACTCTTATATCCAGAACACTTCTTTAGCTTATGAACAAGCATTTGAAAAAATAACAGAGTTTCGCCCGTCTCGAATGTTCAGCGAACCTATAACAAATATATAGGAACTCCATGTCTTAATCCAATAAATATTACCGTAACTTTATGGGGTGACTGCGGATGACAGTCACTGTTTAGTTTTACGTCCTTGAGCCTTTTCCATTATAAACGACTCTTTATAAAAAAACCAGCACATTACAAAATATGTAAAGATATAAATCTTCAATTATTGAAGGCTACCTTAAATTCCCAGTATTCCTTTCCCGATAATTCGACAGTCGAAAATGAGGTGTCGGTTACATGGATGCATCTCTCCTCCGCACTTTTGTACCCCATTCAAAATCCAAGCCTGAGAAAAGTTTGACTCCTTCATAATTGCATCCAGCCGCTCCAAAATCCCATAAACTAACAAATTGATTTCGTGTAATATCGACATCATTCCCCTAAGGCTTATTTATTAGCTATTTTTAAATAATTTTCCCTGAAAATGATGATCATATTATTTTTATATTTTTACTTTCAGGACAATTTTCATCATCCATAAAAGATTCGATTTACCAAAATTAACTTAAATTACAATTTAAAAAACTCCTCTGGGAACCGGAAAGCTCCAAGTATCCATGGATTCGACATTATAATAGGAAGAAACTGAAATTTTTCATATCGGCTGAAAGGTTACATTCCTTCGATTGCAGCCCATATGAGCTAAAAAGCAACTGGTGTGAATATGCCTTGTCCTTTTCCCATTTCCCCTTAATTTTGTCGTGAGGGACCTTATAAGCTTACCTGTGTTTTGTCACCTTTATATGTGAATTCTTTTGTCCCCTTTGTTAGTATATTGGTTTCATCCAGCTTTATTATAAAAAATAAAAAAATCCTGCCCTCGATCGAGGACAGGATTTTCATTAATCATATTTATATTACTTAATACCTTCTGAAACTTCTTTAACCATAGCGTCAACAGATTCTAAACCGCCGCCTGATAAGTACCAGTAGTTAGGGTCTAGATAAATGATGTTACCTTCTTTAAATGCTTTTGTATTTTTCACAATGTCATTTTCAACAGTATCTTTTGCTGCAGCTCCATCACCGGCTACCGCATCTCTATCTACAACGAATAGGTAGTCAGGATTTTTTTCAGCAATGTATTCGAAAGAAATACTTTGACCATGTGTCGATACTTCCAATTTATCATCTACTGCAGGTACTCCGAATACATCATGGATGATTCCAAATCTTGAATCAGGTCCGTAGGCACTTACTTTTCCACCGCTAGCAAGAACGATTAAACCAGTTTTGTCAGTTGGAGCTTTTTCTTTCAAAGCATTAATGTTTTCTTCAACACTTGCCAATTCTTTAGCTGCTTCGTCTTTTTTATCGAAGATTTTACCTAAAAGTGTTACGTTTTCTTCAAAGGATTCCATATACTTTGTTGTATCTACACCTACAAAAACAGTAGGGGCAATTTTGCTTAATTCTTCATATGCGTCAGATTGACGGCCAGAAATAAGGATTAAGTCTGGAGCAATTTCGTTGATTTTTTCGAAGTCAGGCTCTTTTAACCCGCCGGCATTTTCAGTTGTACCTTCATATTTAGAAAGGTATTTTGGAAGGCCATCATGAGGAACAGCTGCTACTTCCACACCCAATTTATCAAGAGTATCAAGAGTACCCATATCGAATACAACGACTTTTTCAGGGTTTGTTTTCACTTTCGTTTCGCCTAGTTGGTGCTTAACCGTAATTTCTTCGCTTTTAGCACTTTCTTTTTTCGCGCTTGATTCTTCTTTTTCCTTATCTGATCCACAAGCTACAGCCACTACAGCGAGCATTGCAACCAAAAGCAGTAAAGATAATTTCTTAATCATTATGGTCACCTCTAAAAAATTTTTATTTAAAATTACATATTGAATCCTCACCATCACAGAGTTCACCTTCAACACTTTCCCTGCCAGATGAACAGGAGGCGGCTAAAGTCTTGGGCGCCCGCCAACTCTTAACTGCCTAAGAAGCGTACGAGGAGATTTCTGGATGGCTACGAATACTGAAGTAATTTAAAACCAAATGGAATTGTCTTACGTGAAGTACACACAGATCTTATTGTCATTGATACTTTGGATTTCAATATCCATATCATAAATTTCCTTTAATACATTGGAATTGATGACTTGTTCGGTAGGTCCATTATGAACAACCTTGCCATCCTTCAATGCAACAATATAGTCGGAATAACAGGAAGCAAAATTAATGTCATGAATGACGATAATGACCGTTTTCCCCAATTCATCGGCCAATCTCCTCAATACCTTCATGATTTGGACGGAATGCTTCATATCCAGATTGTTCAGGGGCTCATCAAGAAGCACATACTCCGTGTTCTGAGCAATGACCATGGCAATGAAGGCCCGCTGTTGCTGCCCGCCGCTAAGCTGGTCAAGAAACTTATCCTGCATGTCGGCAAGTTCCATATATTCAATCGCTTCATCGACGTATTTCCAATCCTCTTTCGTCAGTTTGCCTTGTGAATAAGGAAAACGGCCAAATGCGACGAGTTCACGAATCGTTAAACGGATATTGATATGGTTAGCCTGCTTTAAAATGGCAATCTTTTTCGCAAGTTCATTGCTATTGAATTTCCCCATATCCTTACCCTCGATCAGGACTTCTCCTGAATCCCGGGTAATGAGACGGCTGATCATCGAAAGGACGGTACTTTTCCCCGCCCCATTGGGACCGATGAAGGATGTGATTTTCCCTTTCATTATTTCAATGGAAACATCCTCGACAACCGTTTTATTATTATATTTTTTGAATAAATTTTTCACTTCTACCATGATTTATTCTCCTTTAATAGAAGATAGATGAAATAGACACCGCCGACAAAGTTGATGATGACACTTAAGGTCGTGGAGAACGTAAAGATCCTCTCTACAATGAATTGGCCGCCGACCAAGGCAATCACACTGATCAGCATTGCACCCGGGATGATATGTTTATGCTGATAGGACTTAATGAATTGATAAGCCACATTTGCAACAAGCAATCCGAGGAACGTGATCGGACCGATCAGGGCAGTCGAAATGGAAATTAAAACCGTAACGACGATTAAAACCCGCTTCGTGACAAAATCATAATCCACACCCAAGTTTATGGCTTGGTCCCTCCCCAGGGACATGACATCTAGATACTTTAAAAATCTCATGAAATATATCGTTGCCGCTATCATGAGGATAATAGCTAATGTTAACAGGTCCGTGTTGACATTATTGAAGCTGGCGAACATTTTATTTTGAATGATTTGAAATTCATTCGGGTCAATCAATACCTGCATGAATGAAGACATGCTGCCGAATAATGTTCCGAAGATGATACCGATCAGCAATAGGAAGTAAATATTGCGGTTTTTCTTGAACATGAACTTGAACAGCAGGCTTGCAAAAATGAGCATGGCCGCAAGTGTAATCAGGAAATTGAGATTTTTATTCATGATCATGATATGCGTTGAACCGAAGATGAAAATCACTCCCGTTTGAATCAGCATATACATGGAGTCCAACCCTAAAATGCTTGGCGTCAGGATTTTATTATTCGTGACCGTCTGGAAAATAACTGTTGAAAAAGCTATTGCACATCCAACCACGATGATGGCGACGATTTTTATGACCCTTCTCGGCAGTGCATAATCCCAATTCGGGCCAAGGTCCCAAAAGATATAACCTGCCGTTAAAGCAGCTGCAAGAACAGCCAATATAATGATCCTACTTTTATTATTCATATGCCTTTCTCCTCAGTATCAGATAGATAAATACGGCGCTTCCTATCACACCAACCACGAGTCCGATCGGGATTTCAAATGGATATATGAGGATCCTGCCCAGAATATCGCAGATCAATAGGAATACTGCCCCTAGCAATGCTGTATGAGAAAGACTCTTTTTCAAATTGTCACCAAGGTAAAGGGATACAATATTTGGTACGATCAACCCTATGAAAGGAATCGTTCCCACCGTTAACAAAACGACAGTGGAGGATAATGCCACGATGATCAATCCAAAATTGACTATAAACTTATAATTGAGTCCTAGATTGATAGCAAACTCCTCACCCATCCCTGCCACAGTGAATTTATTGGCAAAGAAGTATGCGAGAATGACTAGAGGGATACTTACATATATAAGTTCGTACCTTCCCGACATGATCATCGAGAAATCACCATTCATCCATGTGTTGAGGCTTTGAATCAAATCATATTTATAGGCAAAGAAAGTCGAGATGGATCCTACGATATTACCAAACATCAAACCAACCAATGGAATGAAAATCGTATCCTTATATTTCACTTGATCAAGAATTTTCATGAACAAGAATGTACCTGCCAAAGCGAATATGAAAGCGAATGCCATTTTCTCAATAAGTGCTGCCGATGGAAAAATGATAATGGCAAGAAGAAGTCCCAGCCTTGCAGAGTCCATGGTACCGGCAGTCGTCGGGGATACAAATTTATTGCGGCTCAATTGTTGCATGATCAGACCGCTTATACTCATCACAATACCGGCAATGACTATGGTCACCATTCTGGGGAAACGGCTTTGCAGCATGATTTGCACTTTATCATCACTTAGATTCAATAAATCCAAGGGGGTAATATCTTTTACACCAATGAATAATGACGTAAATGATAAAACAATTAACGCCATGACTAAATATCTTATCTTCATCTACATTTCCTACTCTTCCTATCTCAGTTAATACAGCGATAATATTTTTAATTAAATATATTTGAATAAAGACTATCGCAAAGTCACCTCTTGAAATGGAAATCATGAAGTTGCAATAGTTACAAGGTTCTTCCATTCGTGATAATGAGATTCATTATCATTATCAGTCATTCTTATTCTATCATTTCTTAGACATGTGTCAATATATACAAGGGAATTACTTTGATAAACTCCGGATAGTCATATTGTAATGGATTCGGATGAACCAATCATGCATTTCGTTACAGGAAGTGATAAAATCAAAATAACAAATATTTACTCCTCCAATGAAAGAAGCGATATTATGAAAAACTTGTTATCCAAAGTGTTCACAAAAAAGGCGAAAATCCAGATTGAATTTTGCCAAAATAATCTTGACCGCTTCCTTAATGAACAAACAGTTGCCGATTATGGTAAGTTCTTAGCGAATCCAAGGATTCAATATAAGGAATATGAATGTTTGAGTGAGTGTAAACTTTGTCAGAAAACCCCCTATGCGAAAGTGAACGGCCAGATAATGAGTGGCAAGGATTCACAGGATCTTTTAAATAAGTTACATGATGAATTGAAATGATACGGGCCAAAATTGCTTGTTCCGTATCATTTTGACTTTCCACCTGTAATTATACAGAATACAGGTGATGAACTTCTATTAAAAGGAATTGCGAATTTAACATTGAATTATTAATCTAGTCGTTACTTCCTGTTTTTCACTATTTCATACGTTTTCACTGTATAAATAGCTTGAAATATGATAATTTATGGAAAAAGATAGACAGGAGGACGTCCATGAAAAAAATCATTCCTACCATCGTTTCAGTCGTAACACTAGGTCTTGTCACTGGATTGCCTGGCCCTATAGCCGAGGCGGAAGAATTCACCCCTTATTATGGAAATGGTCCAAGCTACATTCAACCAGATAACCTCTCCCACCTTTTCCCTGACCCTAATGTTTCTTTCAAGACCCCTGCCTTTAAACAAAACAAGGTCGCCTTTACGAGCCAGGAAGAAATGTTGGATTCCATCAAGTCCCTCTCCCATAAAAACAAAATCATCCAGGTCAAGACGATAGGTAAATCCACAGAAGGACGCGACATCCCGATGCTTCTTTTCAGCAAGGATTCAAAAAGACCGATTAAGAATTCCCATAAACCATTGATTTGGATTCAAGGTCAGATTCATGGCAATGAACCCGCATCGGGTGAATCAACATTAGTCCTTGCACAATGGCTAGCTGAAGGCAAGCTTGGTGATGTCCTCGATAAAGTGAATGTTGCCATCGTTCCACGGGTCAATCCCGATGGCTCTTATTATTTCAAACGATTTACCGCAAATGACATGGATGCCAATAGGGACTACTTAAAAGTGGAATATCCTGAAGTGCAGACGATTCATCAATCAATCGATGATTATGAACCAGAAGTCATTCTGGATATACATGAATATACAGTGAATCCCGCCCCCCTGAAAAAAGTAGGAGCAAATGGATCGATCGCTTCTTATGATTTACTCATCTCCTCAGCCAAGAATTTAAATATTCCCGAACAGCTTCGAAAAGCTTCGGATCAATTGCTTTTACCTAATGTTTTTAAAACATTGGAAAAAGAAAAGCTTTCCTATCACGATTACTATACACTGGCCACTTCTGATGATGGAGTCCTTACCGCCACAGAAGGAAGCACCGAAGCCCGGATTGGCCGAAACGCCCTCGGTTTAAAAAATACAATGACCTATTTAATAGAAACAAGGGGAATCAATATCGGCCGTACCGATTTTAAACGACGTGTTTTTGCACAAGCCACTGCACAGGCAGCATTCATCAAAACGACAGCCGAACAGGCCAGTAAAGTTAAAAAGGCCGTTAAACAGGCAGAAACTGAAGTCGTGCAAAAAGGGCGAAAAGCAAATGATAACGATGAAATTGTCATCACCAGCGAAAATAAATTGATTAAGGATCAAAAATTGACTGTAGTCGATTTAGCGAAAGCGAAAATGATCGATGCCTCCATCGATTGGCTGGATTCAACCGATGCCTACCCTACCCTTGTCAGAGATCGTCCGACAGCCTATATCCTTCCACCCGAATATAAATATATCGCCAATAAACTTCAGCTATTGGGAGTAGAAGTTAAAAAATTAAAAAAACCCATGAAGGTAGCTGTTGAAAGCTATAGAGTCAATGATTTAAAAGTTTCCGCTGAACTGGAAAGCGGACATTCCACAAGGGCAGTCACGACCACCGTCACTTCAAAAACTCGGGATTTCCCAAAAGGAAGCTATGTTTTCGACATGGCCCAGCCTGATGCCAACTTCATCTCCCTTGCCCTCGAACCTGAAGGCATAGACAGCTATGTGACATTCAATTTCATCCCCGCTGCCAAAGGAAAAGAACTGCCGATTTACCGCTATATGCAGCGTTCTTCCTTACCAGTTAAATGATGCATAGTATCTAAATGACGCTTTGGCAGCTTTCATTGCCAAAGCGTTTTTAGATTCCCCCCTCCTTTCAGTTGGAACTATGCGCCTGACATGATTTCTTGAATGCAACGACAAGTTTTGAATATACATATAAACGGAAAACGTGTTTTTAGAGGAGGAAAGTCATTGAACCAACATGTACAATTGGAAATCAATCGCCTTGTTAATCGCTTGAAACAAGACCAATCCGCTGATGGTTCGTGGAATTATCCCTTTGACACCGGGATAACAGCAGATGCCTATATGATCATATTATTGAAAATTCTAGATATGGAAGATACTCCTCTTATAGAGGCTTTAGTAAAAAGAATCGAAAGCAAGCAAACGGAAAACGGTTCATGGAAACTTTTCCAAGACGAGAAGGACGGCAATGTTACGGTTACGATCGAGGCTTACTATGGCCTTCTTTTTAGCGGACTCCGCAATAAGAATCATCCCCATATGAAGAAAGCCAAACAATTCATTCTTTCCAAGGGCGGCATCAAACAGGCCAAAATGTTAACGAAAATGATGCTTACCGTCACCGGACAATATCAATGGCCTCGCCTATTCCCCATTCCTCTCGAAGTGGTCTTACTGCCTCCGACCTTTTTCGTCAGCATTTATGATCTTTCCGTATATGGGCGGGTCAACATGATTCCATTGCTATTGCTTGGCCATAAAAGGTTTCAAATCAAGACCCCTGACACGCCAAGTCTAAAAGATTTATTTCAAACAAGGGAGGACCGATCCGAAGAGCGTATGTGGGAAGAGTATCGTACCGAAGAATATCGTTCCTTTTTCTCTAAACTTCGAACAGGCGTCAAAACCTTGATTGGTTATCCGGATTATTTGCATTCCTTAGCCTTGGATACTACGAAAAGGTTCATGCTCGACAGGCTGGAACCAGACGGGACACTGTACAATTATTTCGGTTCTACCTTTTTCATGATTTTTGCCCTCCTTTCAATTGGATATTCGAAAAGAGACCCAGTGATTCTAAAGGCCATGGCCGGTCTGAAGGGGATGGCCTGCTCCATTGAGGGACACACACATATCCAGTTCACGACGCCCCATGTTTGGAATACCTCCTTAATAAGCTACGCCCTTCAAGAAGCAGGAATACCTCCCAAAGACAAAGCAGTCAAGGCCGCCAATCAGTACTTACTGTCACGCCAGCATTATATGTATGGAGATTGGCTGATCCATAATCCTAACGCCATTCCAGGCGGCTGGGGTTTCTCGGATTTAAATACCATGAATCCGGATGTCGATGATACGACCGCCTCACTGCGGGCGCTGGCTAAGCAACTGCAAGTAAAACCGGATAATCGGGACAGCTGGCAGCGCGGTGTCTCCTTCACGATATCCATGCAAAATGATGATGGTGGATTTCCAGCCTTCGAACGGAATAACGACCATAAATGGCTGCAGCTTCTTCCTATAGAGGGTTCGAAATATCTCCTGACTGACCCTTCTACCGCTGATCTGACAGGAAGAACGTTGGAATTCCTGGGGAACTATACAAATATGAAGAAGCCGGAGGAAGTCAGTAAAAGAGCGGTGGATTGGCTATTGGAAGACCAGAAGCGTGATGGCTCCTGGTATGGGCGCTGGGGCATCTGCTATATATATGGCACATGGTCTGCACTTACCGGCATGAAGGCAGCAGGGCAAGCCACTGGACATCCATCCATCCAAAAAGCCTTAACTTGGTTGAAGAAAATTCAAAATGAAGATGGCGGCTGGGGTGAATCTTGTTACAGTGATATCAAGCAGCGATACATCCCCCTCGGAACAAGCACACTGACACATACAGCATGGGCTGTGGATGCTTTGATATCGGCATCAGAAAAGCCGACAACCGAGATTGAAAAAGGCATTGCCTATCTCATCCGTGCAGGTCAACAAGAAAGCTGGACCAATGATTATCCTGCAGGCCAAGGAATGGCAGATTTTTTGTATATCCATTATCATAGCTATCGCTATATATATCCCCTTTTAGCCTTAAGTCATTACAATAAAAAATTCCTGAAGACTTAATCGCCAGTGTTTTTTATCATATTAAAGGTGAATATGTGGATTACCTGTGGAAAAGTAGTGAATAACACCGGAAAGTTATCCACAATCCAAGGTTATCCACATTCATTTATCCGTAAAAGTGCCAAATGCAAGAAATTCTCCGTCATATTGTTGATTAATTCGTTTCAGCTATGTAAGGATGACTTGTTTTATACAGGTTTTGTGGATAATTTGGGGATGATCACTATTATGTGAAAACTTTATCCAGCTTATCACTATAAAATTTTATGGCCTTAGCATAAGATTGTATTTCTTGATCACTCGAGGTTTCGGCAATTATCTTCAAAAGAGATTCCATTGCAAGATCATGCTGGCCCAAATTATAAAATGCCATGGCCCTGAATACCAATAAAGCCTTTTCCTCAGGAAACTTCGCCAGCCCGGATTCCAATGTCTGTCTTGATTTTTCATATTCCCCTATGGTGCGATATGTGCTCCCCAACCCTAGGTAGGCCCCTTTTGCATCCTCCTTTGGCAAACCTAATTTGAGTGCCGCTTCGTAATAGGGCACCGCCTTTGTCTCAAGTCCGAGAATATCCAAACTCCAGGCACACTGATATTGTATGACTGCATCGCCGGGATTTTGCTTTGCCAGATCCATCAATAATCGATTGGATTTTTCGTTTTCTTTCTTTTCCCTTAAGTACAGTGCCTCTTCCAAATTCCCCATAATCAATCCTCCATTGAATAAAATTCCTTATTGCCTCTATTCGCGTTACTTCTTTTTAATTCCTCCTTATTTGTCTAAGCATCACACCTCCAAACACTGCTGCAGGCAGGAACTAATATGATTGTTAAAGATGAGGAAGCTCACTTCTCTCTGTCTAGGCAATTAAAAAAAGGATCTGCCACACGGCAAATCCTTTCATACACTTCAATTCAAGATCATTCATATATCATAGATTACTATCGACATGACATATGATTAATCATCCAACTGGTTTTTCAATACTTTACCCGTGGTTGCATCCACCACAACATCATATTCCTTTTGTCCTTGTTTTATTTCCAGCTCGTACACAAGGGTGCCATTCTCTGAATCAAGCTCCATATCCGTCACTTGACCATCCACCGCTTTCAAGGCAATCTTTTCAGCTTGATCACTGCTGACTTTTGCAGTTTCCACGGCTTGTTGTGTGCTCATATCCTCATCGTCATCGTCTTCCATCTCCTGAGAAAGAATCTCTCCCTTTTCAGCATCAACGTCAACGTCTTGATAGCCTTCTTTTGTTTTAACGGTCATCTCATAGGTCATCGGCTGATCCCAATCCTTTTCAAATTGAGTAACTTCCCCGCCTAGTTTTTCTGAAATCATTTTGACAGCCTCATCCTCGGATAGGTTCCCCTTATTGACTGCATATACCGCCGTTCCAGCAGCACCGCCGAAAAGCAATACGGAAGCTATGGACACTGTCATGATTACCTTTTTCCTTTGAATGATACCTTCTTTAATCGTACTCCACTGTTTTTTCATGAATGAATTCCTCCTTTAAGTTGTTACCTTAATAATAAGCACCCTTCATGAAACGAACATGAGCGTCAGATTAGAATTTGATGAGAAAGAGTAAGAGTCACCAACGTTCCCTCTCCCACCTCGCTTTGAATCTCCAATTTACCGTCGAATGACTCGACAAGCTTCCGGGCGATGGAAAGACCGAGTCCATTGCCTCCCGTTTTCCTTGCCCTCGATGAATCAACGCGATAAAAACGGTCAAATACATGTGGGAGATGTTCTGGTGATATCCCTGCGCCATGATCTTTCACACCGATGAGAATTTCATTATCCTGCCGTTTTATCATAATCTGTATACTTGATTCACTGTATTTCATTGCATTGTCCAATAGGATGACAATCACCTGTTCAAGCTTACTGGAAATGGTCATTGCATATATTTCTTTAAGCTCTGATTCTATCGTTATTTCACGATTTCCCGTCCTTCTGAATGTTTGGGCAATCAATTCACAAAACGATATAAGTTCTATTTCCCCTTCCACATCAGCTGAGGGTTCCGTTTGGGATGCTGACTGCAGAAGATGTTCCGTCAGCTTTTTCATCCGGACGGCTTCATGATGGATTGCCTCCACTGCCTCTTCCTGAATCGCCTCATCCTTCATTCCCCAGCGTTTCAATAGAGAGGAGTAGCTTTCTATGACCGTAATCGGTGTTTTCAATTCATGTGAAGCATCTGAAAGGAATTGCTGCTGTTGGTTATAATTCCGCTCCAGCCTTTCCATCATCCTGTTGAATGCCGCTCCCATCACCTGCAGCTCGTCCTTTGATTGATCCGATAGCGGTATCCGTTTAAATTCCCCGCTTTTCTCAATATCCTTCATCGTTCCGCTCATGATCGATATCGGTTTGAGAATCAGGTTGGCCAGCCATTTACCGGCAAGTATGGATAACAGAATGACAAAAAGGGATGCACCGCCCAAAACGAGGGCAAGCGTCGATAAATTATCAAGGAGGGTATCCTGCGGCTGTGTGACCTCGATCATCCCTAGCTTCTTCCCCTCATCAGGATAAGGATAACGGTAGGTCAATACATATTCACCGTCAGCTTTGGCAAAATCATATCCTTTCTCGTTAATGGATTTAACCGCAAGCCCCTTTAGGTCCTCTTCATCCGTAAATGATTTCACCAGCCTTCCATCCGTGTCGAATATCCGCACCATTCCATCGTCCGGGATATACGGCTCCATTAAATCGGAATCACCGGAAATCAAATCTTTCGTCAGGATATTTTCTTCGATTAATGAAGCTTGATCTTCAAGCAGATCCCGTTCCCTCTCTAACGATATCCAAAGGAAGGCGATTAAAACGATGATACTCAACAATATGAGCATGACGCTTAAAAAAAGACTGGAATACGATTGGATTTTAGTCCGAATCTTCATACTGGCTCCTTCAGGCTGTAACCTACCCCGCGGTAAGTATGGATGAGCTGCAGTTCAAAGGGATAATCTATCTTTTTGCGCAAATAACGGATATACACATCAACCACATTCGTATCCCCTGCAAAATCATATCCCCATACATGCGTCAGGATTTGCTCCCTTGAAAGTACTTGATTTTTATTTTGCAGAAGATAAACCAGCAAATCGAACTCGCGGGAAGTCAGCTCAATCTTATTGCCTTGCCTGTGAATGTCCCTAGTACCAAGGTTCAGCTTCAGATCATGGATCTTAAGTTCATCCACTTCCCCTTCTGATTGGCTCTCACGCACATTGGTACGAAAACAAGCACGGATCCGTGCCAGCAGCTCTTCAATTTCAAACGGCTTCGTTACATAATCATTCGCACCATGGTCCAGTCCATTCACCTTGTCTGGAACAGCATCCCTTGCGGTCAGAAGGATGACCGGTGTCGATCCATTCTTTTTCCGGTAACGCCTAAGTACTTCTATGCCATTCAACTCGGGCAGCATCACATCCAATAAGATTAAATCCCACTCTTCGGCTTCTGCCCTTTCCAGACCTGTCTTTCCGGTAAAAGCAGATTCTGTTTGATAACCCTCATGATTAAGTTCCAGCTGGAGAACCCTCGCTATTTTTTCTTCATCTTCTATTATTAAAATTCTCTTATTCATGATCATCACCACCTACCCCTTAGTGTACTGAAGAAATATGAAAATATCATGAGAAATTGACCCCTCAGCATAAAAATCCGATGAAATAATCAATTTAATTTTTGTGCCTTTAAAAGGTCAAAAAAAAGAACCGGATGTGAAAACACACCCGATCCATTTCATTCACCATTCCAATGCTGGTCAATGAATTCATCGCGTCCCGATTTCGCACGGTCCGCTTTATAATCATCTTTGTTTTTTTTATGATAGCCTTGATGGTATTCTTCGGCAGGGTAAAAGGTTTGGGCCGGAAGAATTTCCGTTACGATTGGTTTCTGGAACTTCCCGCTGGCCGCTACCTTTTCTTTCGCTTCAAGTGCCAGTTTTTCTTGAGCTTCATCATGATAGAAGACGGCCGTCCGATATTGGCTTCCTCTGTCATGGAATTGACCGCCATCGTCGGTTGGATCGATTTGCTGCCAATATAGCTCCAGCAATCTTTCATATGGAAATAACTGAGGATCGTAAGTGATTTCCACGACTTCATAATGCCCCGTAGTTCCCGTCTTCACTTCCTCATAAGTCGGGTTTTCAACACGTCCTCCCGTATAACCGGATACGATTCCCCCAATCCCCGGTTGTTCTTCAAATGGTGTCACCATGCACCAAAAACAGCCTCCAGCAAATGTAGCCTTTTGCATAACGGTCATCCCCTTCCCTGTATGTAATAAAAATTAATATACCATATTTCAATTCTGACACTGTGCTTTTTTGATTTGCGAAGCCGCAAGGGATTTACCCTTTGATCAATCCTTTGACCAGCCCTTTTCCTTGAATCTTACAATCGCTTCAACGCGGTTGCTCACCTCCAATTTATCGAGGATGACCGATATATAATTACGGACCGTTCCATTGGTCAGATAAAGCTGGCTTGCGATTTCCTTTGTGGTTCTTACCATCTGCGATCAATTTGAGCACTTGGCTCTCTCGTTCAGTCAACGGGTTTTCTTCTTCGAAAGCCATATCCACCAGCTCTGGGGCATAAATGCGCCGACCATCCATGATGACACGGATCGAGTTCGCCAGTTCCTCACTTGGGCTATCCTTCAGAAGATATCCGCCTACCTCGGCCTTTCTGGCTCTTTCAAAATACCCAGGACGTGCAAAGGTGGTCAAAATGATGACTTTGCATTGGTGGCCCTGCTCCTTGATCTCCTCCGCTACATCGAGTCCCGTTTTAACTGGCATTTCAATATCGGTTATGCAGATATCCGGCTTTAATTGATTGACGAGATTCATTGCTTCTTCCCCATTGCTCGCTTTTCCTACAACTTCCATATCACTTTCCAAATCAAGGATGGAACCCAGCGCGCCAAGCAGCATCCGCTGATCTTCGGCAATTACGATTCGAATCAAGGTTAATCCCACCTATCCATTATTTTTTATAGCATTCGGAACCCTTATATAAAGTGTCGTTCCCTCTGTTGATTTAATATCCAGGCTGCCATTAACGAATTCGAGCCTTTCTTTCATTCCTTGAAGTCCATTGCCTTTAATATACTCTGATCTATGTGAAAGCCCCACTCCATTATCCTGTACTGTGATCGTCACTCCTGTTTGTAATTCTTCGATGACGATATTACAGCAGTCGGCACCGCTATGTTTGACGATATTGGTCACAGCTTCCTTCAAGCACATGCTCAAAACCGTTTCAACAAGCAATGGGGTACCTTGCAATTCCGTGGTCCCTTCCAACTTGAATTCTATCTCTGCCGCTTTCAATATTTGCTTGACCCGGATGATTTCATCGCTTAGCTTGGACCCACGCATTTCCGACACCATTTCACGTACTTCCTTGAGTGCCGTCCTCGCCGTTTGACGGATATCCTTGATTTCCTTCTTGGCCGTCTCCGGATTCAAATCGATCAATTTCCCTGCAAGGTCACTTTTCAAGCCGATCAAAGACAGCTTTTGTCCAAGTGTATCATGTAAGTCACGGGCAATCCGCTGACGTTCTTCCATTTTGCCAAGCTCTGATATTCTTTTATGAGCATCCTCCAATTGTTCTTCCAGCATGCCTCGTTTATTCCGATTATACGTGTTGAAAGGGAGCAGGATCACGCCTACCACACAAATGAGCATAAAGGGAAATTGCGAAAAGAAGGTAGGGTCTTTCATTATGAAGCCAATATTGACAGACACGATGGTAGCCAATAGCTGGATCGAATATAATACGAAAAAGCCAACCTTATTTTGAACATTCCCAATAAAGAATGCCAAAAAGAGTGAAAAGTAAATGTAGCTGAAAAATATGGTCATCGATATGGAAATGATTATTTGTATCGCCGTCCATACGTATACGGGCCATCCCTTCGAAACGAATGAGAGACCATATGATATGAAAAACAAAATGATCATGACGATTCCAAAGACTATCTCCAACATCGAAGAGGATTTGAAGATGAAATAAAAAGGAAGGATACAAAAAATGATCCAGACATAAGGGCTCAGCCCTGTGTTTTTCGGAAAGATATGATACCAACTTTGCATGGCGCCGCCTCTATTTCTTTTTATCCTAGTATATACTAATGAGTTTCATCAAAAAACCATCCAATGGGAATCGAATGGTTTTTTGATGAACTATTTATTTTTCTTGAAGACTAGGACGTTTATTATTGATTTCCACCTTAGATTTTGTTTCATTTAGACGTTCCTTAATCTCTTTAAAACTTACAAACGTCTTGTTTTCTCCATCATAAAGGCGGAAGCGAAGCGATTTTAAACTTGAACTAAGGGTGATTGTCGTTGCCTGCTGCAATGGCAGGGTGGAATCATGGACTTTTTCCAAGTTATAGTTTGGCACTCTTGGACTAAGATGATGCACGTGGTGGAAACCGATATTACCGGTTACCCATTGCAAAACCTTTGGAAGTTTATAATAAGAACTTCCATCGATGGCAGCCTTCACGTAATCCCATTCAGATTCCTCTTCGAAATAAGAATCTTCGAACTGATGCTGTACATAAAACAGCCAGATGCCCAGTGATCCCGTTACAAAAAGCATCGGTACCTGAATCATCAGGAATGCCTGCCATCCGATAGCCAAGCATAAAAGACCATAAATTGTCACGATTGCAGCATTTGTCAAATACGTATTCATCCGTTCTTTCTTTTTAGCGCCCTTTTTATTCAGACGGTTCGATACAAGAAATAGATAAAATGGACCCAATCCAAACATGACGATCGGATTTCTATATAAACGGTAAGCAAGACGCCCCCAGAATGAAGCGGCGATATATTCATCAACGGTCATGACCCAAATATCCCCTGTACCGCGTTTGTTTAAATTACTGCTCGTTGCATGATGTATGGAGTGGCTATGCTTCCATTGCTCATACGGAAATAATGTGACGATTCCACTGATTGTACCCAGGATGCTATTCGCTTTCCTGCTTTTGAAAAACGACTGATGACAGCAATCATGGAAGATGATGAAAATCCTGATTACAAACCCTGAAGCCAATACGGTAAATGCAAGGGTCAGCCCGTATGAGATGGTTAAGCTCTGATAAGCTAAAAACCATAACAGGAAAAATGGCGGAAATGTATTTATGAGCTGTTTCACGCTTGATTTAGTATTGGATTTTTCAAAAGGGGCAATATCTTTTCTCAATTGTTTTTGATTATGGTTACTCATGTTTTCCTCCTCTTAAAATATATGGAGTGTTTGAATGTATTAATTCGAAAAACGATGTCGGTATCTCTACTTTAAGTATAGGATTAATAACCGATTTTCTATAGTCATAAACGTCATTATCCCTGCCATGACACTTGTCATATACTTGTCTGCCTCAAAACTATTCACACGTATTTTTTCCTCATTCATCATTTTTACACTTAAAAAAACGATGAATTCCCATCAATCTGATTCCAAGAAAAAGCCTTACATTTATTCGAGCAAATAAAAAAAGATCCGCCGCTTGGCGAACCCATTTAAATCTTGATGGCATAAACCCGTTCAGGACGTCCTACCGTGCCATATGTTAAATCGGCATCAATTTTTTCCTCTGACATCAAGTGCTCCAGATAACGCCTTGCCGTTGTCCTGCTCACACCGATTTCCTTTGCCACTATTTCGGCAGTTAACCCCGGGGAGGATTTCCCCAACACAACCATCACCTTCTCCAAAGTCATCCGATCGATCCCTTTTGGCAGTGAAGTCTGTTCCCTCTCTTTTTCTTTCATTTCCTTTCGCAAAAGCTTATCCACCTGTTGCTGCGTTACGGGAAAATTGCCCTCTTCCAATTCAGACAGCTTAATGTGATACTCTTGATATCGGCGTAAGGACTGCTTGAAACGTTCAAATGCGACAGGCTTGATAATATAATCAAATATGCCGATTTTGATGGCTTCCTGGACTTTTTCGATTTCTTTAGCCGCCGTAATCATGATGACATCCATTTGTTTGCTTTGCTGCTTGATTTCTTTAAGGATATCGAGCCCATTCATATCCGGAAAATACATATCGAGCAGCAATAGATCCGGCTGCATGATTTCGATGAAGCTTTTAGCCTCGTCATAGCTTGACGCGATTCCGATCGTTTGAAACCCCTCAAGCTTTTCGATGAATAGCTTTTGTATCTCCGCTATCCGCAGGTCATCTTCTACGATCAGAACTTCTATATCGCGATTGGCCATCATTTCATCCCCCCTCTGTTTTTTGGTATAGCTACGGTAAAAATCGTATATTCCCCTTCTTCAGTCGAAAAAGTGATATATCCCCCTAATCCATCAATCGCTTCCTGAACAAGGCTCAAACCTATTCCTGAATTGGTTTGATGGCTTTTCGTCGTAAAACCGTCCTGGAAAATCAGTTCGGTAACATCTGGGTTCATCCCTTTTCCATTATCTTCAACCTCTATGATCAACTCTTTACCCAAGTCCGTGACGAACAACGATACCCTTTTTTCCTCCCTTTCGTTTTCCCGCACAGCTTCGAAGGCATTATTGATGAGATTGCCGATGATCGTCACCAATAAATCCCGATCTATTTCGGACGGAATATCTTTAAAACTGCTTTCTCTATCGATGGTAAAATCAATTTTCAGCTCGCTGGCTAAACTTACCTTCCCTAAGATGAACCCCGCAATGATCGGATCAGGTACTTCCTTCATCAGAAAGTGAATGAAACCTTGGGTGACATCGACTTCCTTCGATATGAAATCCATCGCTTCTTTATATGAACCGAGTTGAATCAAGCCTAGCAGTGTATAAAGCCGATTCGAATATTCATGTGTCTGGGCCCTCAGCCCCTCTGCATACGCCTTTACATGTGACAGTTCCTGAAGGAGATTGGATAGTTCCGATTTATTTCTCAAACTTGCAACTGCACCGATGATTTCACCCTGTCCATTCAAAATGGGAATCCGGCTTGCCAAAAAAACTTCACCGTCAATCATGAATTCCTGGTCATATTCGGCACGTGCCGTGCTGACTACATCAAGCAAATGTGTATGCGTTAAGACTTCTTCGATTTTTTGCCCGCGAAGCATGACGTCTTTAGGTATATGAAGGATTTTATGCGCCGTTTCATTGACGACCGTGATTTTCCCATGAACATCAATGGCAATGATGCCTTCATGAATGGATTCCAAAATGGCATGCTTTTCTTGAAACATCCAGGCGATCTCTTTCGGCTCCAGACCCAATATCGCCTTTTTTATATTGAATGAAATGAAAAAGGCCACCAACAAACCGCCGATTAATATAAAAGAGATGATCAAGACGATCTTTCTTTGTATACTGGACACTTCTTTTTCAATATCATCCTGAAGGTAGCCAACGGAGACGACACCAATGACCTTTTCATTGGCGATTATCGGGGATTTCCCCCTAATGGAAGGTCCCAATGTGCCAGTGGACTCCGTGATGATGGATTTCCCATCCCAAACCTCGGCGTTATCTCCCCCAACCATTTTCTTCCCGATCAAGTTTGGATTTGGATGGGACAGCCGTGTTTCATTCTCATCTCCTATTACTATGAATTCCGCATCGATCTGCCTGCGAATTCTTTCCGCGATGGGCTGGATGATTACAGAAGGATTATCCGTTCGAAAAGCTTGTTTAATTTCAGGCAGTAAAGAAACGGTCTGGGCAACCGACAATGCTTTTTCCCCTGTTTCCTGCTTCAGGTTATTTTCCAGTATATTTATGAAAATAACTTCAAAGATTCCACCCATTAAGATGATTAACGTACAGATGCCCAGCATCAACTTGGTGTGTAAACGCATTCAATCACCTCTACTTACATCATATAAAAAATAACCCCTTTAAAAAAGGGGTTATTTCGCAACATTCAGAAAATATCGATTAACCTTCAATATTGATGACAACATCCTTCCCTCTCTTCTTAAGTAAAACCGGAATGAGCAGCCATAATGCCGTTACGATCAGGAATGTCAGCGAAAGCGGCCGAGTGAAAAACAAACTGTAATCCCCATCGGATATTGTCAGTGCCCTGCGCATATTATTTTCTATCATCGGTCCTAAAACCAGGCCTAATACCAACGGGGCGATTGGATAATCATTTTTACTTAAGAAATATCCCAAGATCCCGCATCCTAGTAATAGCAATAAATCATAAGTCGATACTTGTACCGCATAAACACCAAAAATGGAAATCGCGATAATGATCGGAATCAAATATTTCTTTGGCGTTTCAATGATTTTCGCAAAAACCTTAACGAGTGGGAGATTAAGGATGAGGAGCATCAGATTCCCGATGAACATGCTGGCGATAAGCCCCCAAGCCACCTGGGGATGGTCCTCGAATAATAATGGACCTGGCTGAACATTGTACATCATGAGCGCACCCATTAAAATCGCCGTTGTACCGGAACCTGGAATTCCCAGCGTCAATAATGGTATCATCGCTCCGCCAGAAGCCGCGTTATTGGCCGTTTCAGGACCAGCCACACCAGCGATCGCCCCTGTACCGAATCTCCCAGGTTTTTTTGAAATCCGTTTTTCCATAAGGTATGAGAAGAAGGAAGCAAGAGTGGCCCCTGCACCTGGCAGAATTCCTACAAAGAAACCTAAGAGCGATCCCCTCGCAATCGGCCCCGCAGATTCCTTGAATTCTTCTTTGGAAGGAATCAAATTATTGATCTTTGCAATTTCCCCATCATCCTCGTCTTTTTCCAAGATTGTCTTGAATACTTCCCCAAGGGCGAATAGACCCACTGCGATCGTCAGGAATTCGACCCCTTGATACAGCCAAGGAATGTCGAATGTAAAACGGGCGATCCCGGATACATTATCGATGCCTATCGTCCCGATCAACAAACCGCAAACCGTCATGATCAGTGCCTTTGTTACGGATTTTCCCGCGAGGCCGCTGACTGCCGCCAACCCTAGAAGCATGAGCGAAAAATACTCAGCCGGACCGAATTTAATGGCAATCGTCGATAATGGCTGAGCCAAGGCAATCATGGCGACAAGGGTGACGATCCCTCCGACGAAGGAACCGATTGCCGAAATCGATAAAGCACTCCCTGCTCTTCCCTTCTTGGCCATTTGGTAGCCATCCAGTGTGGTGACGACAGAAGAAGATTCACCAGGTGTATTCAATAGGATTGAAGTTGTCGATCCTCCATACATCGCTCCATAATAAACACCTGCGAGTAAAATGATGGCGCTTGTTGCCGCTTGCTCTGGGGGAAGTCCCCCTGTAATCGAAGCGGTTACCGGAATTAAAAGAGCCACACCGCTCATCGGCCCGATCCCCGGCAAAACGCCGACAGCCGTACCGATCAATACTCCGACAAATGCAAAAAGTATATTATACCAGGTTAGTGCCGTTTCAAAACCATGCATTAAATAATCAAAAGTGCCCACTTCACATCCCCCTTCCTTTTATGAAAACCAGATTGGCCACCCCGGCAGTGTTCCCTTTAACACATTCACGAATAAATAATAGATGATTCCGGAAAATCCTGCGGAAATGATGAGCGATGTCACCCACTTATTTCGTTCCATCGTTTGGAAGCAAACAAACAAAAACAGAAAGGTCGTAATGACATATCCTATCGTTTCCAATGTCAAAATATAAATCAAGGTGGAGAGCAGAATGATGATAAAGGGTTTATATTGCAGCTTCTCTTTATGTGATTCCTGCCCCTTGCCCCGAAATGCCTCATAGAACAGGCGAATACTCAAAAGAGAAAGAACGAGCCCCAATACAAATGGGAAAATGTCCGGTCCTACCGAACTTCCATAAGAAGAACTGGCCAGTTTCCTGCTTCCTATCATAAACAGCACTCCGACAGCCAGAAAGGCTACAGAAGCAAAGCGATCAAATT
The DNA here is from genome assembly GCF_047238085.1 of Peribacillus phoenicis. Classification (NCBI taxonomy): domain Bacteria; kingdom Bacillati; phylum Bacillota; class Bacilli; order Caryophanales; family Bacillaceae; genus Peribacillus; species Peribacillus phoenicis. The sequence continues at coordinate 4,775,482 of NZ_JBDFMF010000001.1, forward strand.
TAACATCCATCACAATCCCTCCATTTCAGAAAATAAGAAGAAGGTGAAAGCACCCCCTTCTTCCCGATTATTTTTCCATACCTAAAGCTTCCAATAATTGCTGCACCTGTTTCTCCTGTTCTTCTAAAAACTTGCTGAATTCTTCACTATTTTTATATTCTTGTTCCCATCCCTGCACTTCCACTTCCTTTTTCCATTCAGAAGTTTCAACTAGCTTCTCAATGGTTCCATCCCAAAAGGTTTTCGCTTCACCAGACATATTCTGAGGTCCAAAAACGCCTCTCCAAATCGTGAATTCAGCATCAACACCTTGTTCCTTTGCAGTAGGTATGTCTTTAAGATCCCCACCTAAACGTTCAGTCGAGGTTACGGCCAACACTCTAATCTTTCCTGCTTTTAAAAATTCCCTGACACTGGATGCATCCGTTCCGATCACATCCGCATTTCCGCCAAGCAATGCCGTAATCGCTTCCCCGCCACCGTCGTACGAAACGTATTTAAGTTCGGTTGGATTCAAGCCATATTCATAGGCTGGAAGAATGGAAATCAAATGATCCATGGATCCCGGAGCCGATCCTCCTGCAAAGGTCAACTTACGCGGATCTTTTTTCACCGCTTCCAGCACTGATTTCAAATCCTTGAATTCAGAATCCGCCTTTACCACTATCGCCCCATAATCCTTAGTCAGCTGCGCCAAAGGAGTCGTATTTTTATATCCATAAGGACTGTTGCCTTCTTTTTTAAGGTTATTGATGATGACAGGCGGTGAATTTACGAACAGCATGTCATTGTTATCCGCTTGCTGTGTTGCATAATCCGCCATGAAGACAGCGCCCCCGCCACCGGGTTTGTTTTCGACGGTTAATGGCTGGTTCACCAGTTTTGTCTCACCCAAGACCTTTGTAAATGAACGGGCGGTTAGATCCCACCCCCCGCCTGCGCCCGATGGAGCAACGACCGTTATCGCTTTTTTCGGATAACCTGTACTTTCTTTCTTTTCTCCTGATGTACCCGAACTGCTGCATGCACCTAAACTTAAAGCTAACGAACCCGCTAATATGACCGCTGAAATCTTTTTACGAGAAAACATAATAATCCCCCTTTTGAAAGCGTTTTCTTAATTCTACAAAAATATCTTCGTTTTCTTTGATTGCCCAACTAAAATGCATAACTTCCATAACTTCCATATTGTTCATAAAGTTTTATCGCAGGAAAAGGGGGAAAGGACTGCTCCTTTTGAGCAGCCCTGCTAGAATAATATTTTTGATAGATATACGACCATCGTTACTGTTATGCTGCTGAATAAAGTCGACATCAAGACTGCCTGTGCCGCAAACTCCGGATGGTTGTCATATTCCAAAGCGAATAATGCGCTGTTTCTCGATGTGGGAAATGAGCTTGCGATAAACAACCCTTGGGCGACAGTTCCTTCCAAGCCCAGCATGAGGATGATCAGGAAGGCGATGGATGGTGAAAGGATCAACCTTCCAACCAAGCTAAGGATAAGCGGAAGCGGGAAATGCGTCATTTTCAAATAGGCACTCTGTGCACCCAATGTAATCAGGGCAATGGCTATGAAGGCACTCGCGATATTATCAATAGGGGTCCATAAGAACAGAGGGATTTCGAAAGAAACTGAATGTAATATTAAACCAAGCAATAAAGCATAAATGACGGGGTTCTTCAAGAACTCGCGAATGGCACCCTTTGCACTTTTTGTATGGACGGAAACGGAATTCATCAATCCATAGGTATAGGTCAACAGGTTTTGAAAAATGATCACGATGACTTGTATCGACAGCCCAAGAGGATTTCCGTGAAAAACCATCTGGCTGACGGGTAACCCGAAATTGGCTGAGTTATTCAGGACTACACTATTTTTAAACGTGGCCGAAAGACTTTGATCAAACCTGGCAAGTTTAGCAATCACTGTACTCACGATGATGAGGCTTACTGCTTGAAGAGCAAGGAAGCTGAATATCTGGACGATCATCCCCCCGCCCATTTTACTTTGATAGATATTAATAAAGCTAATGGCCGGCATGAGCAGGAAATGATTCAATTTAGACAGCGTATTCATATCCAACTTGAATTTACGATGCAGAATGGCCCCCGCCCCTATAAGGAAAAAAACCGGTACAATGACATTCAATACGATCAGAAACAGGACACTCACTTGACTTCCTCTCCATTCCTTAGGCAAATTCCTGATGATTTACATCTCCCATCTATCATAATGCCGGGATAACCATAATTAAAATACCAATAAATTATCGTTATCCATTCGAAAAAGGAATGATAAAAAAGCACAGAGGTTTCTGCGCTCCCAGTTTAAATGTCCCTCATGAAATCGACGCCTTTGACAAATTCGACAAACTCTTTGACCAGCTTTAATTCCAGCGACTTTTCATGATATAACATCCACGTATTCCTGATAAGGGGATTACCTTGCTTATCCTTAAGGTCCATTTGACGGAGATTTTGGTCCTTCTCCAATAAAACACTGGGGAGGATGCCATATCCCAGGCCATTCCTGACCATTTCTTTGCATGTATCACCTTTGTCCACTTCCATCCCCACCAAAGGAGGTCCGGAAAAATTGTCTCTCCACCAATTATCGATCATTGTTTTCAAAAGAGCATCTGTCCCATAATCGATCCTCGGCAAAAAAGGCAGGTTCCGGACTTCGATTTCTTCCTTGGAAGCAATACAAATCGTTTCCTCAAAAAGGTGATGCCTTGACCCTGACCATTGATAGTCCCCCCGAACGATCCCGACATGCACTTCCTCCTTGTAAATGAGGTTCAGCACTTCTTTACTCCAGCCAGTTGTCACATGGAAATCCACTTTAGGATATCGCTCACGAAATAATTTCAGCAGGCCTGGCAATTTATGCAGCGTAATATAGTTGGAAACACCCAGCCGTAATGTCCCACTGATTTCCTGACCCATGTTGAATGCCGTCTCTTTTATCTGCCGGAGCCTGATCAGCATCTCATCTGCACAGTTGGCCAAATATTCCCCTTGAGGTGTGAACTGCACTCCCCTTGTTCCCCGCTCCACAATCTTTAGATTGAATTCCTTCTCTATTTGTTGAATCCGTTTCGTTAAAGAAGGTTGCGAGATATATAAACTTTGCGCCGTTTTAGTAATATTCTTGTGTTCATGCAACACCTTTAAAATATGCCAATCCCTTTCGTTCATAACCCTTCCCCCGATACGCATTTCCTTGAATGTTTTATCCAAACTGTACCACAAAAGGCCTGTTGGATATATCCTTTTACAAGTACACAAAAAGCCCAAGCCATGTTGGCAAGGACTTTCCGATACGCATCGTTCTAGCGAATGATGCTCATTCATTCAATTGAATTCTTTCAGGGCATGTGTAGATATTCAGTGAATCATTACGAATGAATCCGACCGTGGTGATTCCCAATCCTTCAGCCAACTCCAAGGCCAATTCGGTTGGAGCGGATTTCGAGAGTATCAGTTCACAGCCGATTTTCGCCACTTTCAAGAGAATTTCCGATGAAATACGGCCGCTGAACACGATAGCTTTCCCTTCTATCGAAATACCATTTTTCAGGCAATGGCCGTATATTTTGTCCAAGGCATTATGCCGTCCGATGTCCATCCTGCTTAATACGAGGCCATTGACATCACATAAAGCGGCATTGTGGACTCCGCCCGTGTTCTGGAAGGTGACAGCAGAATTTTGTAAATCCTTCATCAAGCGGAAGCAGTCATCAGGAGTCAGTTTCACCGAAACATGATCCATTTTCTTGGCAGTCAATGCATCATTCACAAAGACGAAACCTTGTCTGCTCATTCCGCAGCATGATGTAATATACCGCTTATTTTGAAAGTCCTGGAAGTAGGGATTCACTTTATCTGTCTTCACATGAACAAAGCCTTCTTTCTCCTGGACCCAGATTTCTTTTATCTCATCATATTTTTTGATGATGCCTTCCGAAGCCAAATACCCAATCACCATATCCTCGATGTATTCGGGTGTACAAACCATCGTGACGAATTCCTGACCATTTATTTTGACAGTAACGGGATACTCCGTTACGATCGCATCCTCTGTCCGCTCGATGTTACCTTTGGTTATCCGGATGATGTCCCTCTTGATTTCAATCGCTTTCATGTTCCCACTCCTTTTAATATCCAGGAGCCAATTGACCAATATGTAGGAACATGGTCAATGCCCGTTGAGTTTGTCCGCTATATTCTTATCAAATACGAATACGGAAATCGCTATGTTCTCTTTGATTTTGATGTCTGAAAACAAATGGAGCAATTTAGCTCCAACCAGTTCTTCCATTCCATCAGGAGGACTCTCCGAATACACATCCTGAACCATTTTGGTTCGTGCAGAATGGACCATATCCCTTCCTTCCTCCGATCTTGATATGAACATTTCCGTAGGAGTCAAATTTCCATACAACGTAGAAACGGCCATATTTTCCACGAAAACCGTGTGTATTCGTTCTGGTCCTTTACCGAATAGTTCCTTGCGCAGCTTACGAATCATATCATTGAATTCATGGATAACTTTTGACACCGTTGCGTCACTCCAATTCAAGAAAATTAAGTTCTCAATTTTCTTATCATAAATCAACGCGAAGAAAAACGAAAGGAATTTGGGAATGATACCCTCTTTCCAGGATTGTTTCTTTTCATAATTAAAGGTATAATATCAATGATGAAAGTTGGGAGCATAATAGTGTACTGTTGTGTCCTATCTTTTTTAAAATTATCCATAATGGTATGGATTGGTATATTGGCAAGCTTTGCTATTAAACTATTCCACCATGACCTACATTTCCGTTCAGAGACGGAGGTGTAATCATGGTGGTTTTTTTGCGTCTTTTTGGCTATAAAAGGGGGAAATATAATGAGCGATTCAAACATCACCATCACAATCAACGGGAAGGATTATACCGCTAATGAAGGAGCGACAATACTGGAGATCATCAACCAAAATGAGATGGCTCATCCACAGATTTGTTATGTTCCTGAAGTGGATCCGATCCAAACATGCGACACATGCATCGTCGAGGTTAATGGGAAACTCGTCCGGTCATGTTCGACAAAAGCAGTGAGCGGCATGGATATAGCCTTGGACTCAAGCAAGGCAAAAGAAGCCCAGACCGAGGCCATGGACCGGATCCTGGAAAACCATTCTTTATACTGTACTGTATGTGATAATAATAACGGAAATTGCAAACTGCATAACACAGCAGAATTAATGGAAATTGAACACCAAAAATATCCTTACACACCGAAAGTGGAATTGGGTGCCGTCGATATGTCCCATCCATTTTACCGCTACGATGCCAATCAATGCATCGCATGCGGGCAATGTGTTGAAGTCTGCCAAAACCTTCAGGTCAACGAGACGCTGTCCATCGACTGGGAAGCAGAACGCCCTCGGGTAATCTGGGATGAAGGAACGGAAATCAATAACTCATCTTGTGTAGGCTGCGGACAGTGTGTAACGATTTGTCCATGTAATGCATTAATGGAAAAATCGATGCTGGGTGAGGCTGGTTTCATGTCAGGTTTGAAAAACGATATGCTTGAACCAATGATAGACCTTGTCAAAGAAGTGGAGCCTGGATACAGCGGGATTTTTGCCATTTCGGAAATTGAAGCGGCAATGCGAGAGACACGGACGAAGAAAACAAAAACGGTCTGTACGTTCTGTGGGGTAGGATGCACATTCGAAGTCTGGACAAAAGGCCGTAAAATCCTTAAAGTCCAACCTACTCATGAAGCACCCGTCAATGCGATATCCACATGTGTCAAAGGGAAATTCGGTTGGGACTTCGTAAACTCGGAAAAACGTTTGACAAAGCCCCTGATTCGGAAAAATGGAAGATTCGTTGAATCAAGCTGGGATGAAGCACTTGATTTGGTTGCATCCAGACTCGGTTCGATCAAACAGCAATACGGCGGAAATTCAGTAGGCTTCATTTCCTCTTCCAAGATCACAAATGAAGAAAACTATGTAATTCAAAAACTGGCACGGCAAATGTTCGAAACGAATAACGTCGACAATTGCTCACGTTACTGTCAATCCCCGGCAACAGACGGACTGTTCCGTACAGTCGGCATGGGCGGAGACGCTGGTACAATCAAAGATATCGCCGCAGCAGGTCTTGTCATCATCGTTGGGGCAAACCCGGCAGAAGGACACCCCGTACTGGCGACACGCGTTAAACGGGCTCACAAGCTTCACGGACAAAAACTGATCGTGGCCGACATCCGCAAAAACGAAATGGCTGAGCGTTCCGACATCCATATCAGTCCAAAACAAGGAACGGATCAAGTTTGGTTGATGGCGGTTACAAAATATATGATCGATCAAGGCTGGCATGATAAAGAATTCATCAATGAAAATGTTAACTTCTTCGACGATTATAAAGAAGTACTTGAAAAATACACCCTGGAATATGCAGAAACACACACAGGTATTTCTAAAGAAACATTGATCCAAATAGCTGAGACGATTCGCGATGCAGACGGAACATGCATTCTCTGGGGAATGGGCGTCACACAAAACACCGGTGCCTCCGATACTTCGGCTGCAATTTCCAACCTGCTATTAGCTACAGGCAACTACCGTCGCCCAGGAGCGGGAGCTTATCCGCTTCGCGGCCATAACAATGTACAGGGCGCTTGCGATATGGGTACCCTTCCAACATGGCTCCCGGGATATCAGCATGTTACCGATGACGTGGCACGTGCTAAATTCGAAAAAGCTTATGGAGTGAAAATCGATGGCAAACCAGGCTTGAACAATATTGAAATGCTTAAAGCGATAGAAAAAGGCGACATGAAAGCGATGTATCTTGTAGGTGAAGATATGGCACTTGTTGACGCGGATGCAAACCATGTTGACAAGGTGTTATCAGGATTGGATTTCTTTGTTGTCCAGGATATTTTCCTTTCAAGAACAGCCCAATATGCCGACGTGGTATTGCCCGGAGCTCCATCTCTTGAAAAAGACGGTACGTTCACCAATACAGAGCGCCGTGTACAGCGTTTATATAAAGCCCTTCCCACTATGGGAGATTCTAAGGCGGACTGGGAAATCACTCAGGAGATCGCAAACCGCTTAGGTGCAAATTGGAACTACACTCACCCTAGTGAAATCTATGATGAAATGTCAAGCCTGTCGCCGATATTCAGCCAAGCCAATTACGAGGTGCTGAAAGGATGGAACAGCTTCCTATGGGGAAGCCATGATGGATCAAGCACGCCGCTTCTTTATGTGGATGGCTTCAACTTCCCTGATAAGAAAGCACGCTTTGCACTGGCTGACTGGGTGGAGCCGCATAAATTCCCGAAAGAATATGACCTTCATATCAATAATGGACGCATGCTGGAGCATTTCCATGAAGGCAATATGACGAACAAATCCAATGGAATCCAATCGAAAGTACCTGATATTTTCGTTGAGGTTTCACCTGAACTTGCCAAAGAACGTAAAGTCAGTGATGGCGGACTCGTTCGCTTAGTGTCTCCATTCGGGGCCGTTAAGTTAAAAGCCCTGATCACAGACCGCGTTAAAAATAATGAGCTATTTTTACCGATGAACTCCGTTGATAAAGACTCTGCCATTAACTTTCTGACCGGTCCTATCTATGATCAACGCACAAGCACGCCTGCTTACAAACAGACGATGGTCCGCATGGAAGTATTAAGCGCAAGCGGGGACAATCCATTACCGGGTACCAATCCACGGAACAAAAAACGCCATCCTCAAAATGGTGTCGAGGTTGAACGTAAGTGGGCACGTCCAGGGTATGTTCACTTAACGGATAAATAAACAAGGAGGGTGAAGATCATGGCAGCTCCTATTACGGAAATCCATAATCCCATTACTGAGGAAGAAATAAAGCTTCAAAAACTGGAGGAACTGAAAACGCTGATCACCGATAATGAAGATGCCTTGAACAATATGTTTAAAATCGTCAATGAACTGAATGACTCGGGAGTATTCGAAGCCGCGACCTCCATGCTTCAAGGAAAAGAACAAATTGCCAAAATCGCACTCCAACAAATCACAAGGCAACCTGTAACAAACCTGATCAATACCCTTATGGGGGCAACAGGAGCCTTGATGAACGCCGATGCCGCACAATCCACGAAACTGCTGAACAGTGCACTTGCAGGAATCGATGAAGGAAACAAATTCCTTCAGGCCGACAAGAAGATCGGCGTTCTGGATTTAATGAAAACATTGAATGATCCAGACATAAACCGGGCGATCGGCTTTGGCGTTCACTTCCTAAAGGGAATGGGCAAGGAATTAAAAGAATAGAAACGGAACAAAGACTCAAGAGAAGCTTCTTTTGAGTCTTTGTTCTATCATATGGCTTATAGCTGCAAAACTGCTGAAAGTGAGCTTTGGATAATATTAGCATTGGAGTGGATGATTTAATGAATCAAGAGGAAAAAATTAAGGAATTAGAACACGAATTGTTTTTATTGAAGCATGCATTTTTTAAACTACATTATAGTATGGCCCCGAATTTAAAATCTAGGTATTATGAGTTATTATCACATGGCTTTAAAGAGCAAGAGGTTAATGAGTTAGATAGATTTTTCATGTGGGTTTACGGCACAAAAAATTACCCCACAAAGGAAGAAATGAGAAAAAAAATGGCAGATATAAAAAATATGGAGATTGAAGAATTACATATTGCCTCAGTAAAAAAAATCTTATTAGCTTATCAAGCTGATGGAGTTTTTCCAGTAATAGATATTATTTTGGAGGATTTCCAAAATGTTGATGTAAATATAGAGAAATGATTTTTACTATTAAGGAATGGTATAGAAACTATTCCTTTTTTTATGATTAAGGCAAGATCACTCAGAAATCACTCATCAAAATTCAGGCTGTACACCCTCCCTTTATTCGCACCTTTGCTTGTCAATTTCAATGATTGCAAGATCCTCGTTGCACTCGATGAAGACGAAATGTTTAAAAAGTCCCTCAACTGCCGATTCGTTATGGTCGAGCCTAATAGATAAAAATAATCTCGTAAAGCCGGGATATGTGCTTTTTTACTGGATAGTTGGCATTGAGGGCAAATCCATGTGCCATGCCTTCTACATAACTGATTCCCCTTGCAATTCTCACATATCACACCTTTTATTAGGTCCTTTTCGGTAAGGTTGTATCGTTCCAGAATGGAAAAGTCCGCATCGGTGTGGAATTTATTCATTACACGAACTGCCTTTTTCAAGTCTTTTTCACTAAAACAGGTGTCTGTTATGAAGTCTTCCATTTGACTAATTTTATAAGGAAGTGCATCGCGATGGATAACTTTATAGTGGAGTTTATGGTTTCCAGGAGCTGTACGGATGATTGTTTGGGGATTACTGATGACAATCAATGAAAGGATGGGCAGTGAGGGAAAACCGTTTTTCAAGAACCAATTGGTCAATTGTGATCCCTGGCGGCTGACTTGTATGATGGGATCAGGAAATGCCGTTTCTTTTCCTTCTATCGTTCGAATGAGCTGATTGAAATGCGGATCAAAATAGATCGCCCCTGCAATGTTCTTCACTTCAATGATAAGCGCATATTTCTTGGAGATTAATAAAGTATCCAGCTGAAAAAAACGTGATTGATCCTGCAGCCTTAAATCGTGGAAGATGAAAAAGCTTTTCGGTTCAAGAAAGCTTAATGGAAAATCAATGGAACATTCCCCTTTATAGCCCGCTTCCCTTTTTTTGAGATCGTTCATGATTAAGGGGATTTTAGGGTGATTCGGAGGAAGCCTGCACGCTAATGCACGTAATTTACGGATGGCAAGAGGAACTTTTCGCTTTTTTACAATCAATTTCATCGCTCCAATCTTGGTTTCTCTCAAAGGATTTTACAGCAAATGATGGAAATTGTACAATTTATCTGCGAAATTGGGAATATATCTTCGGAAATGGAGATATATCTTCGAATTATACGATTTATCGATTTTTCGACAAAAACGACGAAAAAAAACACAAATAAAAAACCACCAATATATGTATTGGTGGAGACGGTGGGAGTCGAACCCACGTCCAGACATAACGGCACTTAAGCTTCTACGAGTGTAGTCGATATATTCGCATTTCGCGAACTCATTAGCCTATCGACAGGCGGCAGAGCAGCTAGTCTGATTGGTCTCTTCCTTCATCCTCAGACGGTGGATTCCGGCGTATCCCACTTAGAGTGAGTCCCTTACCCTACCACGTGGGCCATGGAGGGAGGAACAGCTATCGACTGTTATTAAGCAGCGAAAGCTAGGTTGTTGTTTTGTTTGCCAGTTATAGGCGTTGACGTTTTAACGAGGCCGATCCCCTCGACTCGCAACTTAAGCTCGAACTATCCCTGTCGAATCCGTAACGTCCCCATGATAGAAATGGAGCGTACGAGAGAAGAATAGTCAGCAAGTTGGCTGATATTCAATTGTCATCGGTACAGGATTAATTATAACAGATTGGTTCAAAAAATCAATTGTAAGGTCTTGGCAGTTCTACATTTTCTGCCGATCACGGAAAGCACGTTCGATATCACGTTTCGCTTCCTTCTTCTTCAGGTCTTCACGCTTGTCATATTGCTTCTTCCCTTTACCCAGACCGATCAAAACCTTGGCAAAGCCATTTTTCAAATACATTTTCAACGGTACAATCGTGTAACCTGTTTCCTTTGTTACACCGATCAGTTTACTGATTTCTTTCTTATGCAAAAGAAGCTTCCGTGTCCGCAACGGGTCATGGTTAAACTGGTTTCCCTGCTCATAGGGGCTTACATGCATATTATAAAGATAGATTTCTCCATTTTCTATTTTAGCGAAGGCATCCTTCAAATTCACTCGGGCCGCACGGATGGCCTTGATTTCAGTCCCCTTCAAAACGATTCCGGCTTCAAACGTTTCTTCAATAAAGAAATCATGATAAGCCTTTTTATTTTGTGCTAGTTGTTTACCTGAGCCTTTTGGCATCTAACTCTCCCCTTTTTACATCCAATCGCGGCAAGAGGATGAAATGATCATCATCCCCCCGCCTCAATCTTTATCTCTTTTTTGGTTTTCTCTTGCGCTTGGCAGCTGGCGCATTTTCAAAGAATTTTTTCTTCTTTTTCGGTTTTTTCTCGGAAGAAGGAGCATTTCCATTACGGCCGCCGCCTTTTCCTTCATTACGTCCTCCATTGCCGCCACGGCCGCGTTTGCGTTCACCTGAATTGGCTTTGAATATTTTCTTCTCGCCAGATGGACGCGGACGGCTTACCTTCATGCCGATAATTTCAAAATCGATGGCGCGTTCCTCTTTATTTACGTTGGAAACACGTACGTCGATCTCATCGCCAATCCGGAACACATTACCCGTACGTTCCCCGATCATTGCAAGCTGACGCTCATCGAAGCGGTAATAATCATCCGTCATGAAGCTGACATGGACAAGTCCTTCAATGGTGTTCGGCAGCTCGACGAACATCCCGAAATTCGTGACCGAACCAATGATCCCGGTATACTCTTCGCCGATTTTATCCAGCATATATTCCGCTTTCTTCAGATCATCCGTTTCCCGTTCAGCATCGACTGAGCGACGTTCACGTTTCGATGTATGATCGGCAATCTCAGGTAAATTGGCATTCCATTTCTCCTTCGTAGCTTCATCCAGTTTACCTTCCACCAAGTAGGTCCTGATCAATCTGTGCACGATCAAATCCGGATAACGACGAATCGGCGATGTGAAATGTGTATAAAACTCAGCAGATAAACCAAAGTGACCTAAGCTCTCCGGATCATATTTCGCCTGTTGCATGGAACGAAGCATAACGGTGGATATGACCGTTTCTTCCGGTTTACCGGCAACCGCCTCAATGATTTCCTGTAACGCCTTAGGATGAACGTCATTGGCCGATCCCCGGACAATATATCCGAAGTTCGTAATGAATTCAAAGAAACGCTGCAGTTTTTCCGGCTTGGGATCTTCATGAATACGGTAAATGAACGGTACGTCAAGACGGTGGAAATGCTCAGCAACGGTTTCATTAGCCGCAAGCATGAACTCTTCAATCAGCTTTTCGGCAACCGACCTTTCACGTAAAACCACATCGGTCGGATGGCCTTCTTCATCAACGATGACTTTCGCTTCATTGAAATCAAAGTCAATCGCTCCGCGGTTCATCCGGTTCTTGCGAAGGATGGCAGCTAACTTCTCCATGTCCTGGAACATCGGCACCAACGCTTCATAGCGTTCGAGCTGTTCTTCATCTTTATCGACAAGGATTTTGTTCACATTTCCATATGTCATACGTTCCGTCGTCTTAATGACACTTTCAAAAATCTCATGGTTGACGACTTTGCCATCTGGCGTGATTTCCATTTCACAAGAGAGTGTAAAACGATCGACTTGTGGATTCAAGGAACAAATGCCATTCGATAAACGATGCGGGATCATCGGGATGACCCTGTCCACCAAATACACGCTCGTCCCTCTTTCCAAGGCTTCCTTATCGATTGGTGATCCTTCCTTCACATAATGGCTGACATCAGCAATATGAACACCCAGCTTGTAATTGCCATTTTCAAGTTTTGAAACAGTGACGGCATCATCCAGGTCCTTTGCATCCGCTCCATCAATCGTGACCAAAACATCATTTCGCAAATCCCTGCGGCTGCCAATTTCACTTTCTTGAATGGTATCCGAAACGGCATTGGCTTGCTCCATGACGTCATCCGGGAACTCCATCGGCAAACCATATTTATGGATCACGGAAAGAATATCTACTCCAGGATCATTTTTATGCCCAAGAATCTCAATGACTTCACCTTCGGCACTTATGCGTCCTTCAGGATAAGAAGTAAGCTTGACGACAACCTTATGGCCCTCTACCGCTCCATGTGAAGCATGCTGCGGAATGAAAATATCGTTTGCGATCTTTTTATCATCAGGGATGACGAAACCAAAACTTTTACTTTCGGAGTATGTACCGACCACTTGTGTAATACCGCGTTCAAGAATTCTGATGACCGTGCCTTCTTGCCTTGAGCCCGATGTTTCCGAAGATACTCGTACCATGACGACATCTCCATGCATCGCTGTGCCCGTTTCATTCGGCGGAATGAAAATATCATCCATTCCTGGGTTATCTTCAGGTGTGACAAAGGCGAATCCCTTAGCATGTCCTGTTAATTTACCGCGGAACAAATTCATTTTTTGCGGCAGCCCGTAACGATTGCTCCTCGTTCTGACCACCAATCCCTTTTCTTCCATCTTTACTAAAGCCTTAACGAAATTCTTGAAATCTGCCGAGTCTTCGATTTTCAAAGCCTCTTCTAGTTCTTGTACCGTTAACGGCTTATACGCTTCATCCGTCATGTATGTCAGAAGCTTATTAATATGTTCTTGAATGTTATCTTCCATGAAAACCCTCCTATTCAGGGTATAATTTTGTTATTCGGCCCAATCCAGACTTTCTAAAAATTCCAATACATCTTCATGCAGCTGGTCCTTTTCTTTATCAAGAGTTATGACATGACCGGATTCTTCATACCACTTGATTTTTTTGACCGGTGATTCAATGGCATCAATAATAATATCGGCACTTTTTGGATTGATAACATCATCATGCCGACCCTGCACCACAAATGTCGGCGCGTATATAAGGTCGACGTGCTCTCGTACATCCGTTATCAATTCCTGAAGGGCTTTCAATGTATTCATCGGTTTATCGGCAAGGAGGTCCATTTCAAGCTCTATTTGCTCTTGAGTTTTTCCTTCATACTTCTTAAATTCTCTGGCGTACTCCAATACTCCTTTAAACATCATTTCTTCACTTTTGATATACATAGGCGCACACATTGATACGATACCCTTTATAGGTACAGTGTAACCTAATTTAAGAGAAAATACGCCTCCTAATGATAGTCCGGCAACAGCAATTTCTTCATGGCCTTTGCTTTTCAGGAAATCGTAGGCCATCATGACATCTTTCCACCAATCTTCCGGACCCGTTTTCACCAGCTCCTCCGGGGGGACGCCATGTCCTTTATAGTGCGGGGCATGGCAAGTGTATCCCTGTTTCTCCAAGTAACGCCCCAGCATCCGTACATCCGCTGAATTCCCCGTAAATCCATGTAAAAGTAAGACAGCTCTTTTTCCGCCTTCAAAAGTAAAGGGCTGCTGCAGCTTTATTTTCATGATCTTAAGCTCCTTTATCTGTAAATAGAATTTTAAAACATCCCTATCCTATAATTAAGTACTAAAATCACTATATCTATTCATGTAACTATTGTGCAAAGAAAAAAGTCTAGCTATTTAGCTAGACTCATTTTTGATCCATTACACATCAAAGTATGCAACAAGTAAAGTTAAAGCAAAGAATAAAATCGCCAATACTATTGTCGCACGATGTAAAACCAGGTCCAAACCGCGTGCCTTTTGCTTTCCGAATAGCTGCTCAGCACCGCCGGCAATCGCACCTGATAAACCTGCACTCTTACCTGATTGAAGCAATACCGTCACAATGAGGGCGATACTGACAATCACTAAAAGCGTTATGAGAAATGCATGCATGCAATTACACCTCCTGAAGAACCAATAAACAATTACTTTAACTTTACCACACCCAATAAATATCCACAATCTTTGTTATACTATGATGGTAAGAATTCCTAAAAATCCATAGTCATTTATTTTCTTTTTGAATCAAAGTTTGAGATAATTTGCATAAATAGAGAAAGAGGTGTCAACATGTTTAAGTCCATACTCCGGATTCTTGATCTCCTGACCATCCTATTCTCGGCGGTTGCCGGCTATTCTTTATGGACAGGCGGAAGCAATTTCATCAGCGTCCTATTAATCATCCTATCACCGCTTTTATTGCTGCTGGCAAAGTATCACGGAAATCGATACTTATTATTTGCTGCATATATCACGACAACCGTTTATTTTACTGCTATTATTTATAATGGACTTTCCAATAGCGGTATCGACTTTTTCCAATCAAGCTTCAATGTCCTCCTGATCGGGGCAGCAGCCGCCTTGCTGAGCGTCATAGCGGCGGTCATTGGGTTTGGGACCAATACTCTTACGATTCTTTGGTTATCGCTTCACGCCCTTGTCACATTCGAGACAATCAGGATGTCATCTGGTTTCCTTTCGAGCTTTTGGTCTGATCCCGTCGTGGAAACCGCAGTCCGTAACGATTATCCATTTTTATTGATGGTCGTCTGGATTGGCTTATTTCTTGATAAATATCAAAGTGAATTAACAAGGGATTACTTATCACGATAATTTTTCAACTACTTTTATTGGAAATCTTATATTAAAAGCAAGGGGCCTTTCATATGT
Source organism: Peribacillus phoenicis (assembly GCF_047238085.1). Classification (NCBI taxonomy): domain Bacteria; kingdom Bacillati; phylum Bacillota; class Bacilli; order Caryophanales; family Bacillaceae; genus Peribacillus; species Peribacillus phoenicis. The sequence goes on from NZ_JBDFMF010000001.1 coordinate 4,790,842, forward strand.
TAAAACCTATATTTGCAGTAACCGCTCTATCATCTTTCATTCTTATGGCTGGCTGTTCATTCGACCTGACCAGCAATGATGAAAAAGAGCAAAAAGAAGAACAACCGAGCTCCCAGGAGACTGAGAAGGAGACAGAAACTGACAAGAATAATGATTCAAAAGAATCGGCCCAACGCCAGGTGGAAGTTGATGAAACGGCTAAACCCGGACAGGCCGGCCTTCAGACATTAGCCCATCCGGAAGGCATTCCTGTACTTGTCAATAAACAATACAGCCTGCCTGAAGATTACAAACCTGCTGACCTTATCTACCCAAAAGTGGATTTCATCTTTGAAGATAAAATCGATAAAAGAATGATGCGCGAGGAAGCGGGAAAGGCACTTGAAGTAATGTTCCAGGCTGCCGAAAAAGAAAACATGCACTTTGCCGGCGTTTCCGCTTATCGCTCTCACCAAAGACAGATCGAGGTCTTTAATAACTATGTGGCTAAAGATGGGGAAGAAAAAGCGAAAACCTACAGTGCAATGCCTGGGACAAGCGAGCATGAAACGGGACTCGCGATTGATGTCACGACCCACGATGGTGCATGTGCCGCCCAAGACTGCTTCGGTGATACGAAAGAATCCGCCTGGCTTGCTGAACATGCACATGAATACGGATTTATCATCCGCTACCCTGAAGGCAAGGAAAACATCACAGGTTATAAATACGAACCATGGCATATCCGTTATGTTGGTGTCGATACCGCAACTGAAATCTTTGAAGCGAAGATTACATTAGAAGAATACTATAATGCCGTACCAGTGGAAGCTGTATCGGATAATTAAAAAAAGGTGCCCTGATGCGGCACCTTTTTTTTATTAATCAAACGTTTGATTAAATCCTTTCAACCTGGAAGAAGTGGCTGGTTTATGGGCATAAAAAACCTCCTATTCAATGTGGATGGCCACATTGAATAGGAGGAGAAATTACTGTAATCCAAATTCTAGCAAAGATTACTTCTTCAAGTTATAGAAAGATTTCAAACCGCCATATACAGCCAAGTCACCAAGCTGGTCTTCGATGCGAAGAAGTTGGTTGTATTTAGCGATACGGTCCGTACGGGACATGGAACCAGTTTTGATTTGTCCTGCGTTTGTTGCAACGGCGATATCAGCGATCGTTGCATCTTCCGTTTCACCGGAACGGTGGGAAACGACTGCAGTGTAGCCTGCGCGTTTAGCCATTTCGATTGCATCAAACGTTTCAGTCAGTGTACCAATTTGGTTCACTTTGATCAGGATGGAGTTGCCGATGCCTTTTTCGATGCCTTCAGCCAATTTTTTCGTGTTCGTTACAAAAAGATCGTCACCAACAAGCTGAACTTTAGAACCGATGCGTTCCGTTAAAAGTTTGTGGCCATCCCAGTCATTTTCATCCAGGCCGTCCTCGATGGAGATAATAGGGAATTCATTCACTAGCTCTTCATAGAAAGCTACCATTTCTTCGGATGTAACACCATTGCGGCCTTCGCCAGCAAGATCATATTTGCCTGTTTCTTTGTTATAGAATTCAGATGAAGCCACGTCCATGCCAAGGTAGATATCTTCGCCTGCTTTGTAGCCAGCTTTTTCAATTGCCTCGATGATGACTTGAAGCGCTTCACGGTTTGAACCAAGGTTTGGCGCAAAGCCGCCTTCATCGCCGACTGCCGTATTCAAGCCTTTGGCAGAAAGGACGGATTTCAAGGCATGGAATACTTCTGCACCCATACGAACTGCTTCTTTGAAGCTAGGAGCGCCTACAGGAAGGATCATGAATTCCTGGAAGTCAACATTGTTATCGGCATGTGATCCGCCGTTAATGATGTTCATCATTGGAGTCGGAAGTTGTTTCGCATTGAACCCTCCAAGGTAACGATACAATGGTAAACCTGAAAATTCTGCAGCGGCATGGGCAGCAGCCATTGATACGCCAAGGATTGCATTAGCTCCCAAGTTTCCTTTGTTTTCAGTGCCATCCAATTCAATCATAGTAAGGTCAAGGCCTGCTTGGTTCGTTACATCCAAACCGATGACAGCTTCAGCAATGATATCATTTACATTATCGACTGCTTTTTGTACCCCTTTACCCAGGTAGCGAGATTTATCTCCGTCACGAAGCTCAACCGCTTCGTGTTCTCCTGTTGAAGCACCTGATGGTACGATTGCACGTCCGAAGTATCCGGACTCTGTTTGGATTTCTACTTCTATTGTTGGGTTACCACGGGAATCTAGCACTTCGCGTGCATATACATGTTCGATGTACGGCATTATAAATCTCTCCTTTTCCTATTCACAATTTTATTTAGATAATAGGGATTTCCCTGTCATTTCAACAGGTTTTTCGACTCCAAGCAAGTCAAGCATCGTTGGAGCTAAATCGCCTAAGATACCACCTGTTCTTAATGTTACCTGATTTTTAGTGATAATGACAGGAACGGGATTCGTAGTATGGGCTGTCATCGGGTTGCCTTCAAGCGTTACGACTTCATCAGCGTTCCCATGGTCAGCGGTAATGATAGCTGTACCGCCTTTTGAGACGATTAAATCGACAATCCTGCCTAGGCATTCATCCACTGTTTCAATCGCTTTAATGGTAGGCTCAAGCATCCCTGAATGACCAACCATGTCTGGGTTGGCAAAATTCAAGAGAATGGCATCAAAACGGTCAGCCTCAATTTGTTCCACCAATGCATCCGTTACTTCATAAGCACTCATTTCCGGTTGTAAATCATATGTAGCGACTTTCGGAGAATTAATTAAAATCCTCTCTTCACCAGGAAACTTTTCTTCACGTCCGCCGCTCATGAAAAACGTCACATGCGGATATTTTTCAGTTTCAGCGATACGAAGCTGAGTAAGCTGGTTTTGGGAAAGTACTTCCCCTAATGTATTATCAAGATTTGTCGGATTAAATGCAACATATCCGTCAACTGTTTCTGAAAAATGTGTCAAGCAGACAAAATGGAGATGCTTCGGATGTCCAGGGCCGCGGTCAAATGAGCGAAAATCCTCATTCGTGAACGTATTGGAAATCTGGATCGCCCGGTCTGGACGGAAGTTATAAAAGATTACGGCATCATCATCTTTAATCGTCGCCACCGGTTTACCGTCTTCCGCCGTTATGACTGAAGGTATCACGAACTCATCAAAAATACCATGTTCGTAGGAATCCTCGACACATTCCATCGCGGAAGAGTAAGCAGGGCCATCACCATACACCATTGAACGGTAGGATTTCTCCACACGTTCCCAGCGCTTATCACGGTCCATCGAATAATATCTTCCGGATATGGTCGCAAACTGTCCAACACCGATTTCCTTCATTTTCGCTTCCGCTTCCTTAATATAACCTTGCGCCGTTTTCGGTCCGACATCACGACCATCTAAAAATGCATGTACATATACATTTTTAACTCCTTCTTTAGCGGCCAATTTCAGCAGGGCATACATATGATCAATATGACTGTGCACGCCGCCATCTGAAAGAAGACCGAAAAGATGAAGGTCCGTGCCTTTATTCTTGGCATGACTCATGGCATCGACCAAAGTTGGGTTTTGGGCAAACTCACCTTCACGGATAGCAAGGTTCACACGGGTCAGACTTTGATAAACGATCCGTCCTGCCCCGATATTCAAATGACCCACTTCCGAGTTCCCCATTTGACCGGCAGGCAAGCCGACCGCTTCCCCGCTTGCAGTTAAATGGGAATGCGGATACTGTTCCCAAAAACGGTCAAAGTTCGGTTTTTTCGCATGAAAAACAGCATTTCCCTTTTCCTCGTTACGGCAGCCGAAACCGTCTAAGATGATAAGTGCCACAGGCGACTTACTCATAGTGACCAGCCTCCAGCAATTGTAAAAATGAATCGGATTTCAAGCTTGCACCGCCAACCAACGCACCGTCTATATCAGGTTGTGCCATGTACTCTTTAATATTCTCAGGTTTTACACTGCCACCGTATTGAATGCGGATGGCTGCAGCTGCTTCATTTGAAAATTTGTCGGCAACAACCGAGCGGATATGCGCACAAACTTCATTAGCATCTTGAGCAGATGACGATTTTCCTGTTCCAATCGCCCAAATCGGCTCATAAGCAATAACGGCTTGTTTCAATTGATCGCCAGATAATCCAGCTAGGCCTTTTTCAATCTGGCTGCCTACGAAATCATTCGTTTCGCCAGCTTCCCTTTGTTCAAGTGTTTCACCGCAGCAAACGATTGGGGTCAACCCGTGGGAAAAAGCGGCATGAGCTTTTTTATTAACGGCTTCATCCGTTTCGTTGAACATTTCCCGGCGTTCAGAATGACCAAGTATGACGTAAGATACACCAAGATCAGCCAATGCGATTGGGCTGATTTCTCCTGTGAAAGCACCGCTTTCTTCAAAGTGCATGTTCTGCGCCCCGATCTTCACATCGGTTCCTTTTGCTGCTTGAACCAGCTGATCCAAAAATAAAGCTGGAGCACAAACAACCGTATCGATTACCTCTTGCTTCGGAATCAAATTGCTCACTTCTTCTAAAAAGGCAGTCGCTTCAGATAGTGTTTTATTCATTTTCCAGTTTCCTGCAATAATCGGTTTACGCATTTGGTTTCTCATCCCTTCTAATGTTGAAATATGTAACGGTTTAAATCTTATTTATCGTTCAAGGCCATAACGCCAGGCAACTCTTTGCCTTCCATGAACTCAAGAGATGCACCGCCGCCAGTTGAAATATGGGACATCTTTTCTGCCAAGCCAAACTTTTCTGCAGCTGCGGCTGAATCCCCTCCGCCTACAATGCTGTACGTATCGTTTGCTTCCGCCAAGGCTCTAGCAACGGTTTTCGTTCCATTCGCAAATTTATCGAACTCGAATACACCCATTGGTCCATTCCAAATGACAAGCTTGGAACTTTTGATTACATCCGCAAATAATTCACTTGTTTTTGGACCGATATCAAGAGCCATTTTATCATTTGGAATAGCATCGATATCGACATTCTCTGTTTCTGCATCAGGTGAAAATTCAGCAGTAACGACTGCATCGATAGGCAAATGAAGCTTTACGCCTTTTTCTTTTGCACTTTCGATGAACGATTTGGCCAATTCTATTTTGTCTTCTTCCAATAAGGAATTACCGATTTCATGACCTTGCGCTTTAATGAATGTATAACCCAGTCCGCCACCGATGATCAAGTGATCGACTTTTTCCAAAAGGTTTTCGATAACGCCTATCTTATCCTTTACTTTTGCTCCGCCAATTATAGCTGTAAAAGGACGTTCTGGGTTGGATAGGGCTTTTCCCAGTACAGAAAGCTCTTTTTCCATCAGCAATCCGGCAACGGCTGGGAGATGGTGCGCTATTCCTTCAGTTGAAGCATGTGCACGATGCGCAGCTCCGAATGCATCGTTAACATAAACATCAGCAAGTGCAGCAAATGACTTCGCCAATTCTTGATCGTTCTTCTCTTCTCCTGGATAGAAACGAACGTTTTCCAACAACAGGATCTCGCCATCTTGCATGTTATCAATGATTGATTGAACGGTCTCACCGTAAGCTTCTTCTGCCTTTTGCACATCCTTGCCACTAAGTTCGCTTAGTCTTTCCGCAACAGGTGCTAGACGCAATTCTTCTACGACTTGTCCTTTAGGACGGCCAAGGTGGCTGGCTAAGATGACTTTAGCGCCTTGTTCTGTCAGATAGGAAATCGTCGGCAGTGCAGCTTTGATTCTCGTATCATCCGAAATCTTTCCGTCTTGCATCGGCACATTGAAATCGACACGGCAAAATACGCGTTTCCCCTTTAATTCAATATCTCTAATCGACTTTTTATTCATAATCCAAGAACCTCCTTAGATATCGTTATCATATTTTTGATTTCTTTAGTCAAAAAGGGAGAGGGTAAATTTCCCAACTCCCCTTTTCTCTTTTTCATTATAGTCGGTTTCCAGGAAATTATCCAAAAACAAGAAATGTAAACGCTTGACTGATTAATGACTTACTAATAATATCATCTTCTGCCAAGTTTTTTTAGAGGTGTGATAAAAAAAACCTCACCTTGGTGAGGTTTTTTTATTATTCTAATTACAATCCTTTTTTAGCCAAATAGTCGATTAAATCAACCACACGGCTAGAGTATCCTGTTTCATTATCATACCAAGATAATACTTTAACCATGTTTCCTTCCATTACCATTGTGGAAAGGGCATCAATTGTAGATGATGATGGGTTACCGTTATAGTCAGTTGATACTAGCGGAAGTTCGCTGTACTCAAGAATTCCTTTTAATTCGCCTTCAGAAGCCTTTTTGAATGCTGCATTTACTTCTTCAACTGTTGTGTCTTTTTCAAGTTCTGCAACAAGGTCGACAACAGATACGTTTGGAGTAGGTACACGCATTGCCATACCATTCAATTTCCCTTTAAGTTCAGGAAGAACAAGTGCTACAGCTTTTGCTGCCCCAGTTGTTGTAGGAATGATATTCTCGGCAGCTGCACGTGCACGGCGATAATCTTTGTGTGGCAAATCAAGGATTTGCTGATCATTTGTATAAGAGTGAACAGTAGTCATCATACCGCGCTTGATTCCGAATTGTTCATGAAGCACTTTAGCAAATGGAGCTAAGCAGTTCGTTGTACAAGAAGCATTGGAGATTACATGGTGGTTAGCTGCATCATATTTGTCTTCGTTTACACCCATTACGATTGTGATATCTTCATCAGATGCAGGAGCAGAGATGATTACTTTTTTCGCGCCAGCTTCTAAATGCTTAGCTGCATCTGCACGTTTCGTGAAACGTCCTGTAGATTCTACTACCACTTCTACTCCCAGTTCACCCCATGCTAATTGTGCAGGGTCACGTTCAGCCAATACTTTGACTTTATGACCATCAACAACAAGGTAATCCCCATCAACTGATACTTTTTCATTAAGAGATCCATGAATTGTATCGTATTGAAGAAGGTGCGCTAACATATTAGCATCCGTTAAGTCGTTAATAGCAACAATCTCTACCCCAGGATTACTCAATGCTGCACGAAATACATTACGTCCAATACGTCCAAAACCATTAATACCAACTTTTACTGCCATGAAAAATTCCTCCTTTTAAGTTCGCAAATATATTAAGGGGTGTAATTCCCCTGAATTAACTCTTGTGCCGCCGCTTCATCCGTGATTAAAACGGTTGATGAAGGTGCGCCTTTCATGTAGGAACGGATAGCCTTTGCTTTAGTTTTACCACCTGCCACAGTTATCACTCGCTTTTCAGGGCTAAGATCATCTAACTGGATGCCGACTGTTAAAACTTTATGAACAACTTTGCCGTTTTCATCGTAATAATAACCGAATGCCTCTCCTACAGCATTTCCATCTAACAGCTTCTTTAACATTTCTGGCGAAGAATTTCTTCTTTCTGCCATCGCCATGGCATCACCAATTCCATGAATGATCATATCGGCAGATTTGATTTGGGAAATCACTTCTTTAATTGCAGGTTCCTTCTGAAATGAAGCATAAACCTCACCGCTTAATTGATCGGGTACATATAACACTCTGTATGAGGCCTGTGCCTTCTGGGCCATTTTTTCGACAATCGTATTGGCCTGATTCTGCACTGCTTCACCAATTCCCCCGCGGGCCGGGACAAATGTCAATTTCTTCGACGCTTCATCAGGTGACAACGAATCAGCCACTTCGGCCATTGTCGATCCGCCAGTTACCGCAATGATATTCTTTGATTTCCATTCTCGTTTCATACGGATTGCACAAGCTTTACCCAATTCTTTTTTCACCCATGGGGTCTCATCACAATTTCCTGAGACGATAATGACCTCATCCACTTGCAATAAATCCTGCAATTGCCGTTCCATTATGTCTATACCCATTACTTCACGCATTATTCCTTCTAACTTATCCAGGATTTCAATCCCTTCATCAGTCAGCGTCATGCCAGAGCTGAATATGTTAACCAGGTTCTGACTTTTCAGAAAATCAACCTCGCCTCTAAGCGTCCGCTCTGTCAAATTAAGGCTCACGGACAGACTGCGCCTTCCAACCGGCTGCATCATTTTGATATAACGCAGGATATCATATCTTTTTTGCATAACCATAAGGAAATCAGGTAATAATTTTCTTTGTACCTCGAGTAATGTACGCATATTTAAAACTCCTAAAAAGTTAAGTTGGACATTTAATGTCCCGCGTAGTCATTTTCTGTCCCACTTAAAACAAAAAAATATTCCTGCTACATATTTTATTCTAGCAGGAACGGAATGTTTCTTCAAATGATTTGAAAAATTATTTTTCCAAAAGGCGATTTAGAGCTGATTTATCAACGTTCCCGAATTGAACGATATCATCTTTCCATTCTACGACAGGAATCATCAGCCCGAATTTCTCAAGCAAATCATCATCGGTATGGATATCGATTTCTTTATAGCCTATGCCTGATTCCTCTTTCACTTCTTCAAGAACCTGCTTGGCTTTATCGCATAACGGGCATTTATCCCTACTATATAAAACAAACGCATTTGATTCCAAACCACTCATCCTTTTCAATCATATCTTTTTCGTTTAGATGAAGAAGGGATACCTAATTGTTCGCGGTATTTGGCAACGGTTCGGCGTGCCAGGATTATTCCATGCTCCTCTTTCAACCGTTCTGCCAGGTCTTGATCCGAAAGCGGCTTTTGTTTATTTTCCCCATTGATGGCTGCCTGCAGGCTCTTTTTTGCCTGCATGCCCGACATATCCTCATCAAGGCCGACCGACTGTAAAGAAGTAGTGAAAAATATCCGCATCTCTATCGTGCCAAATGGTGTCTGCACGTATTTCCCTTTGACCGCCCGGCTTACTGTGGACTCATGTATACCAAGTTCGTCGGCGATTTCCTTCATCGTCATCGGTTTCAAATAGTTCAGGCCATGATGAAAGCACGCCGGCTGTTTATCGACGATGCACTGAATGACCTTCAATATAGTTTCTTTCCTCTGTTGGATCCCTCTGGAAATCCATTGGTATTCCTGCCACTTATCCTGGATAAACCGTTGAACCCCCTGATCCTTATGGCTCTTCATACGGTTTAAATACCCTTTATCCACATTAAGATTAGGTGTGTTACCATCATAATTCCCGACAAGCAGCATGCCATCACGAACTTCCACGACCACATCCGGCACTATATAAGAAGGTTTTTCCTGAAAAAAGAGTGAAGCCGGTCGCGGGTTCAATGTCTGGACATAATCAAATACTTCTTGAATCTCCTTCATTGTAACACCGATTTTCTTACTTAGGTCTTTCCAGCGCTTTTCCGCAAAATCGAGGAAATGGTTTTCTATGATCGATTCTGCAAGCAGATTCATACCTTCTGCTTGCACTTGAAGCAACAGGCACTCTTGAAGATTTCTAGCTCCAATTCCATGCGGCTCGAGTTCCTGTAAAATTGAGAGGCTTTCTTCCAAAACGATCGGAGATATACCTGGGATACATATATCATCCAGCTCAGTCCTCAAGTAACCGTTTTCATCAAGGTTATGAATTAATAGCAGCAATGCCTTCTGCTGCTCACCGGTAAGCTGCTGGTGATTCACCTGGGACATGATATGCTGTTCAAGCGATATAGTATCTTCACTGATCTGTTCAATCCAATAGTTGGCATCATACGTATTCTTAAGAGTCCGTTTCCCCTTTTTCCGGTCAAAAGTTGGCTGAAATAAAGCCGATGTTGGCTGATCTATGGACAGTAATGGATTCTCCACCATTTTATTTTCTAAAAAAGCCGATAGCTCCTGCGAGGAGTATTGCAGCAATGTAATAGCTTGCATAAGCTCCTGGGTCATTGCCATCTTTAATGTTTGCTGTTGAAAAAGTCCCGCTTTCATATTCATACTCATCGATTCACCCCTCCCCCACTCCATTTTACATTATCAGGAGAAAATTCTACACAAAAACCCATGAAAACGCTTACGTTTTTTTCTGAATAGTTTATTTGTTTTTAAATACTATATGTTAGAAATGCAAATTTAACAACTACTTTTATTGAAAAATCACCATTTTTTAATAGTGTGGGCGAATATTTTCAAGACAGGCCTGACATTCCAGAATTCGATGAAATATTACAGAAAACGAGTAAATTCACCAAAAATCTTAGGAACACTCTTAAAATTGACCAATAAAAAATCCCCCGCTTTATTAAGCAGAAGATTGGTAATGCCCTCGGCAGGAATCGAACCTGCATTTCAAGCTTCGGAGGCTTGCGTTCTATCCGTTGCACTACGAGGGCGTATTAGAAAATATTTTTTCAACAGACTTCATTATATGATAGAATCCCCTCCTTTGCAAGGGTTATCAGGTTTAAAACTTCTTCTTTTGGGTATTATGGGTAATGTGGAAATTCATCCCTGTGCGGCATAATATATAAAGTAATCTATCAGGAAGGAGCCATAGCCAGAAAATTGTCGAACAAATTATCCATTATAGGGTTTGTTTTGTTTGACCTAAATTGACCAAAAAGTGTATCATACATACATAAAGAATTTAAATGATTCTCTTAATCGAAGGAGGAAATGAACATGAATTTAATTCCTACAGTTATCGAACAAACAAGTCGTGGGGAGCGTGCCTACGATATTTATTCCCGTTTATTAAAAGACCGGATCATTATGCTAGGAAGTGCAATTGACGATAATGTTTCCAACTCCATTGTTGCTCAATTACTATTTTTAGAAGCGGAAAATCCTGAAAAAGATATCACTCTATACATCAACAGCCCTGGTGGAAGCATCACTTCCGGTATGGCCATTTACGATACTATGCAATATATCAAACCTAATGTATCCACAGTATGCATCGGTATGGCCGCTTCCATGGGTGCTTTCCTATTGGCCGCTGGCGAAAAAGGCAAACGTTATGCGTTGCCAAACAGTGAAGTCATGATTCACCAACCACTTGGAGGAGCTCAAGGTCAAGCTACAGAAATTGAAATTGCTGCCCGCCGTATCCTTCACTTGAAAGATAAACTGAACCAAATCTTGGCAGAACGTACTGGTCAACCTATTGAAGTCCTTCAAAGAGATACGGAACGTGATAACTTCATGACTTCCGAAAGAGCCCTTGAATATGGCTTGATCGACAAAGTCATCACGCGCAGCATCCTTGATGATAAAAAAGACTCTAAATAATCTTGCAACAACCGGCTCCGGAGAACGCCTTTAGCGACTTCCGGAGCTTTTTTACATAATGAAAAAAAAGGATGCTCTTTTAAGCATCCTTTTCTTTTAACCCTCTTGCTGAACGAACTCTTCCAATGCCTCTAACGCTTCTTTTTCATCGCGTCCTTCGACGATTAACTTCACGGTCACGCCAGAACTGATGGCAAGGCTCATTAATCCCATTATACTTTTTGCGTTCACTTTCTTTCCTTCTTTTTCAAGAAAAACATCTGAATGAAAGCGGTTAGCTTCTTGTACAAAAAGAGCCGCCGGCCGCGCCTGTAAACCCGTTTTCAATTTTACCTCAACTTGCTTTTCCACCATCTTGATCTCCCCTGTTAGCTTTATTTTTTCGCAGCAATAGCCTCTCCCCCACGGAGCCTGTCAGCTATTTCATCAATCTTTCGCAATCGGTGATTAATCCCGGATTTACTGATGGTCCCCCCAGAAACCATTTCCCCTAGTTCCTTTAAGGTTATATCCTGAAACGCTATCCTAAGCTCCGCAATTTCCCGAAGCTTATCCGGTAAAATGCCTAACCCCACCGTATCCTCGATATAATGGATATTTTCAACCTGGCGTAATGAGGCCCCGATCGTTTTGTTCAAATTGGCTGTTTCACAATTCACAAGCCGATTCACTGAATTACGCATATCACGGACAATCCGTACATCTTCGAACCTTAATAAAGCTGAATGGGCGCCAACTATACTTAAAAACTCGGCAATCTTTTCGGCTTCTTTCAAATAAATGATGTACCCTTTCTTGCGTTCAAGCGTCTTGGCCTTCAAGCCAAACTTATTCATTAGCTCACAAAGGGCATCATTGTGCTCTTTATAAAGTGAGAAAATTTCAAGGTGATAGGAAGACGTTTCTGGATTATTCACCGAACCCCCCGCAAGAAATGCACCTCTTAGGTAAGAACGCTTACAGCATTTCTTCCCAACAATAGTATCGGATATAGCATGGAGAATTTCAAAGCCATCGCCTAAAATTTCCAAATCGGTTAAAACCCGCTGCCCTCCGGATGACATCCTGACAATATATACATTATTCTTTTTAAGCTTCATCTTTTTACGGACCAACAGCTCGACCTGGACCTCATAACTTTTTTTCAGCAGCGTATAGATCCTTCTGGCAATCGCAGCATTCTCAGTTTGAATATCCACAACAAGCTTCCGATTAGAAAATGAAAGGGATCCGTTCATCCGGATAAGCGCACACAATTCCGCTTTACCGCAGCAATCCTTTCCCTCTAATGTAGTAAGCTCTTTTTTCGTTTCTGAAGCAAAAGACATCCATTTCACCCCCAATCGAACGCAGGTAATCTATTTTTATCAATCAAAAAACCGTTCCCGCTTATATCTACGGTGCAATGTGGCTTTTTGTTTCATTTACAAGCATATTATAGAGCAAATCCGCCACTTTTTTCGTGTCATGGCGTATTACATTCCCTTCATAGCTAAAAATGCGTTCTTGTATGATTTCAAGCCCCATCATTTTTAAGCTTTCCACATCATACATGACCGGTTTAGCATATTCAGCTTGATAGCGTTGCTGAATTTCGGTTGGTATTTCCTCATTATTAACAAGTATCCTGTCAATATATGCATTTCCCATATGGTCATATATCGCTTTTATATGATCGCTCGCGCTATAATCCAGCGTCTCTCCGGCTTGTGTCATCAAATTGCAAATGTACACCTTCTTCGCCTTCGAACGGGCAACCTCTTCTCCTAAACCAGGAACAAGTAAGTTAGGCAGAATGCTAGTATACAGACTCCCTGGACCTATGACAATAAGATCTGCCTGCTTGATTTCCTGGAGAGTTTCACTGAGCGGCTTTATATGATGAGGAGACAGAAATACTTTTTTTATTTTCTTTCCTGAGAAGGGGATCTTGGATTCTCCTGTAACAATCGTTCCGTCCTCCATCTCTGCATGGAGAACCACACTTTGGTTGGCCGCCGGAAGCACTTTACCGCGGACATTAAGAAATTTACTCATTTCCTGGATCGCATGGACGAAATCCCCGGTCAGCGAGGTCATTGCCGCCAGTATCAAATTCCCCAGCGAATGCCCGGACAACTCATTTTTACTTTGAAAGCGATGTTGAAACATTTGTTCAACAAGGGGCTCTACATCCGATAACGCAGCCAGCACGTTACGAATATCACCCGGAGCGGGAATATCCATATCCTCGCGAAGGCGGCCTGAACTTCCACCATCATCAGCTACCGTTACGATTGCCGTTATATCAACCGGATGCTTCTTTAACCCTCTCAATAAAACGGGAAGGCCGGTTCCCCCTCCAATGATCACAACCTTAGGTTGTTTCTTTTTATCTAACATCTGCTTTCCCCTTACTTTTTTCGATATCACGATGTGATACTTGAACCCTGTAATCCTTCTTGAAGTGGTTTGAAATATACTCCGTCAATGCTACAGAACGGTGCTGACCGCCTGTACACCCAATCGCAACAACAAGCTGTGCTTTACCTTCACGTTTATAATATGGAAGCATGAACGCAAGCAAATCAGTCACTTTTTCCAAGAATTTTTGCGTCTCACTCCATTTTAAAACGTAACTCGACACTTCCTGTTCCAAGCCAGTCCTTGGCCTCATATGGTCAATATAATATGGATTTGGCAGGAAACGTACATCAAAAACAAGGTCGGCATCTATGGGCAGACCATGCTTGAACCCGAACGACATGACATTGACTGTAAAACCGACACTTTTATCGGCAGAAAACTCCGAAGCGATTTTCTCCCTCAATTCGCGCGGTTTCAGTTGGGAAGTATTAAAGATCAGCTGAGCCCTTCCCTTCAATTCGTCCAATAGTTCCCGCTCCATTTTAATGCCTTCCAATGGCCGGCCTAATGGAGCAAGCGGATGGGTCCTTCTCGTTTCCTTATATCTGCGGACCAAGGAATCGTCATCAGCTTCAAGAAAAAGGATTCTTGGTGATACTGAAGCTGAATCCGTTAAATTATCCAGTGCAAGAAATAAGGAATCAAAAAATTCCCTCCCCCTCAAATCCATGACAAGAGCCACTTTATTCATCTTATTCCCTGAGTCCTTCATTAACTCCAAAAACTTTGGTAATAGCGTGGGCGGCAAATTATCGACGCAAAAAAAGCCGAGGTCTTCAAAACTTTGAACCGCCACTGTCTTACCCGCTCCGGACATTCCGGTAATGATGACCAATTGCGTTTCACTCATCTGCCCTGTACTCATAGTTTCTCCGCCCCCATGTATAGCAATCTTTTTTATATGTGAAAATTAACCTGGATCCAATCGGTAAGAAAGCAGCTTAAACTCAGGTGTATAGGTAAAGGTTCCATAAATGATCCCACTTCCATGAACCATATAGTCCAGGATGTGAAAATCACCTTCAGCCATCATCAGCTTTTTAACATCTTCGACTGGATGCCAGCTAAGTTCCCCTTCTTCACAAACATCCACATTTACACCATCGGAATCCGTTGCAAAGAAAGTGAACATCATCCATTCCGACAATACCTTATCTCCGTCCTTCATAATGAAGGTGAAAATACCTTTGATGGAAGGGTTTTTTAAATAAACGCCCGTTTCTTCACGATATTCCCTAATACAAGCATCGCGTACAGATTCCCCAGGCTCCATCTTTCCGCCTGGAGCTACCCACCATCCGCGTCTAGGCTTTTTCAATAAGAGGATTTGATTATCCCTGATCAATACACAGTTTGTGACACGTTGCACGTTCTTCACCTCAATTGGCTCTGCTCGACTATAGAAACCTTCACCCCCCGTGTTGAAGAGATTCAGTTTATATCCTTAAACCGCCGCTAGATATCCATTTGGCGATTTACAAATGCTAATAGTTCAAACAAGTTGTATTTTTCATCTTCTTACCATTATGAAAGATATATATATGTTTAGTATATCTTATCATTATACTATTTTTGAAATGAGCTAACAATAAAGTAAACTTCCTGCATTGGGGGAATCTTCATTCGCAAGAAATCACGAAGATAAGCCTTTATCCTGCTTAACTCCTATTCTTCTCCACTTTCGCTGCCTGAATGCAAAGGGCGGGCTTACTTCACATTATAAATCATTTGTGCACACCCTAAAAATTGGAACTAAAGATATAGTCTTAAAGCAGGAAACAAAAAAAAGGACACAGAAACTTAATCTGTGTCCTTAAACGTTTATAATTAAAGGGGGTCAACTTCTATCCATACTATACCCAATCATTATTTCACGCGTGTTACAACATCGTTAAAACGGAATTACGATTGTATATTCTAGTGAAATCAAGCCTTAGGCTGCAATTTTTCTTGAAGTTCCTCAACAAAATGCTGAGCGGATTGAGCAGCAATGCTTCCATCGCCTGTAGCTGTAACGATTTGGCGCAATGTTTTTTCACGAACGTCACCAGCAGCAAAAATACCAGGGACGCGTGTTTCCATCCGATCATTCGTTTCAATATAGCCTGTAGAATTCAAGATGCCCAAGTTTTCAAATGGTTTAGTTAGCGGAAGCATTCCGATATAAATGAATACACCGTCCGCGTCCATCACTGTCTCTTCTCCATTTTCAGTGGAAACTAAAGTGACACCGCCGACTTTGCCGCCTTTTTCATTGATTTCCTTCAAAGTGTGATTCCAGATGAAGTCAATTTTCTCATTGGCAAATGCACGATCTTGAAGAATCTTTTGAGCACGAAGTTCGTCACGTCTGTGAACGATCGTCACTTTTGAAGCAAAGCGGGTTAAGTACACACCCTCTTCAACAGCTGAGTCTCCGCCGCCGATAACGAATAGTTCTTTTTGCTTGAAGAATGCACCATCACAAACTGCACAATACGATACACCGCGGCCGCCCAATTCTTTTTCGCCGGGAACGCCGATTTTCTTGTATTCGGCACCAGATGAAATGATGATTGAACGTGCCTTGAATTCCTTGGAACCGGCTTTGATCGTTTTATACTCTTCACCGTCAATGATTTCCTTAACATCCCCATAAGCATACTCCGCACCGAATTTCTTTGCATGGTCAAACATTTTCGTTGAAAGTTCAGGTCCGAGTATAGTGTCGAATCCAGGATAATTCTCAACTTCCTCTGTATTGGCCATTTGCCCGCCAGGTACTCCGCGTTCTAACATCAATGTTGAAAGGTTCGCACGTGATGTATAGACAGCTGCCGTCATCCCTGCAGGACCAGCTCCAATAATAACAACGTCATAAATTTTTTCAGACATGTTTTCACTCCTCCATATTCCATTACAAATGGAACCTTCACTACGCTTAGTGTTCCCTACCTATTATCCTATATAACAAATAATTTTTCGTCCAAATATCTGCTCATCCAAGCAAGGTTTGAACCAACTTTACGTACTTTGATAAGGTGGACACCGATATGAAATGTTTGTCTGCGATTGCCTGTTTGCTCGCCTTCTCATTTTTAAGCTGATTCCACACGTACTCCACCGCTGATGCCCATCCTGCTGGATTATTTAGCTTCTGCTCGGATTTCACCGCTTCGATGAAGACGGAAAACCACATTAAATACAGCCCGGCTTCATTTAATTGTATCGGTTGGAAATGCTGATATAATAACTCAGCTGTGCGATCAGCAAAATCAATCGGTGTTAATTGACGATCTTTAGCAGGAGCTTGAACAAGTTCGGCATAATCACGTTCCAAATCTGTGAAATTCTGATTAAGGTTGAGGACCTGGTTTTTCAATAGCTTCTGTTTATGAACCGAATGTTTCAGAAGGAAAATGGCAAACAGCCTTTCTTCGATGAATTCACTTTCCAGCCTTTTTATAATAGAAGGAAAATGATGTTCAAAACCATCTGAAGTAGCATTCATATCTCCCCAAGGCTCCATTCCTTCCTTTTCCGGATTCATTTCCACGACCTTTTTCCATGCCTTTTTGGCAGCCTGTTCATGGCCTAGGTGGTAAGCGGAAATGGTTAACCAATAGTAGAAGGTCCCATCTCCCTCGAACCCTTGCCTTTGGAGTACTTTCAGCCATTTATATGCAGAAGCATAGTTTCCGATCAAAGCGAAGGTCGCCCCAAGTTTGAAACGCTGTTCGGATAGCATCGGCCTAATTTTCTCCAGCATGTGTATGAGCTCTTCAACCTTTGCTTCATCCTGTTGATAATGATGAAAAACAACAAGGTTACACAGCGCATGCAGGTTTCCTGGACTTTTTTCCAGTACCTCATCAAGTGTTGCAAAGGCTTCATTTACTTGACCAAGATAGAAATAGGCAAGTGCCAGGTTATTATAAGCGGACCAGTAATCCTCGTACTCGGCAATCGTTTCTTTCAGTACTTCGATTGCCTTCGGAAAATTGCCTGATTCAAGGTACTCACGGGCTTGTTCCTGTTTGGTAATGAGCCCATCATGCTTAAAGGGATTTTCTTCTGACTCATCCGACTCAAAAGTTATCAGTTCAAGCAGGTCCTCTGCGTCATCGCTGAACTCCCCGTCTTCCTCTTTATCAAGATAAGCACTGGCGTGACGATAAGCCTCCTTGAACATGCCTAAGTGGGCATAATTATTCGCCAGGAAGTAATGACATTCCGACATATAGGGATCCATCACATCCAAGATGTTTTCCAAGAGGTTGTTTGAATAATTATATTCTCCGATTTCCGAGCAAGTGATTGCCAATTGACAGGCTATCATCGGTTCAGCGGGTTCAAGTTCCAGCGCACGTTCCAGGTATTTTTTTGATTTAGGTAGTTCTCGTCTATGATAAGCTTTTAAACCCTTGGTGAAATAATACTCACCTGTTGGGTGAAAAGTTAGAATTTTTGCCTGTTGGCCAAATTTAGAGTCTTTACTCATGTAATCCTCCATCTTCAAGTTGATTAACCATAGTATTATAACATATTGGAGTAAATTTGCCGAACAATTCAAGAAAATGGAAAATGGGAATTACCATGCTTTCTTCAAGAAAAAATTGAAGTATATTCCTAGTCAAATGGGGAGCCATGATTGCTGCTCGTTGCCGTATATACACACAAAAGGGGTTGGAAAATATCTCTTTCATGTTCCCGAACCTACAAATCTCAGGTATGGTTTCTACCAGAAGTTTGCAGCAAAAGTTGATTGGGGCGGGTGTGCGAGACTCCGGCTTAGAAAAGCGCGTCTAAGGAGACTCCCGCAGGCGCAAGCCGAGGGCGGACCGCCCGCGGAAAGCGGGTGCCTGGATCGGTAATCAACGTCCAAATTGTACAACCCATAAAAAAACTGAAGACAAACTTGATTTTCATCGAGTTTGTCTTCAGTCTGAGCCCTCCTATTTACGGAGGGCAATCACCATTCATTCGGTTTCTTTCGGTTCGTCCTTATCGGCATGTCTAGCCTTCAATACATCAAGCACTGCTTGGAAAGGCAACTCCTGCTCCTGAAGAAGAACGAATAAGTGATAGAGGAGATCGGCACTTTCCATCGAAAGTTCCTCTGCATCGCGGTTCTTAGCAGCAATGATCACTTCTGCCGCTTCTTCACCTACTTTTTTCAGGATCTTATCAACGCCCTTATCGAATAGGTAGGTAGTATATGAACCTTCAGGCATTTCCGATTTTCTTTTTTTAATCAATTTTTCCAATTCCGTCAAGAAAGTCACATTCGCCTTCACGTCTTGTCCGGCTTCACTGTTTTGGTAAATGGTTTCGCTGAAACAGCTTGTTGCCCCTGTATGGCACGCAGGACCTGCAGGATCGACCCGAATGACCAATGCATCTTGATCGCAGTCATACTTCATTTCGATGATTTTCTGGGTATTACCGCTGGTTGCTCCTTTATGCCATAATTCATTGCGCGAACGGCTGAAGAATACCGTTTCACCTTTTTCAATCGACAATTGCAGTGATTCTTGATTCATATAAGCAAGTGTCAGCACTTCGCCGGTTCCTGCATCTTGAATAATTGCCGGTATCAGGCCTTTTTCGTCGTATTTAATAGTTTCAAGATTCATCGTACAACCACTCCTTGTTGTTTGAGAAACGCTTTGACTTCTTTGACGGATGTTTCTTTATAATGAAAAATCGATGCGGCTAATGCTGCGTCGGCTTTACCTTTTTGGAAGGCTTCCTGGAAATGCTCAGCGTTGCCAGCCCCGCCTGAGGCGATGACCGGCACCGAAACGGCTTCAGATACCGCTTTTGTCAAAGCAATATTAAACCCTTGTTTCTCGCCGTCACAATCCATGCTTGTCAATAGTATTTCACCTGCACCGCGGATTACGGCTTCCTTCGCCCACTCGATCACTTCCCATTCAGTCGGTTTCCGGCCGCCGTGGGTATATACGCGCCATGACCCGAGCTCTTCTTCATATCGGGCGTCTATTGCGACCACGATACATTGGGAACCAAAATAATCAGCACCTTCATTAATTAAATCAGGGCGCAGAATGGCTGCTGTATTTAAGGAAACCTTATCGGCACCAGCTCGGAGGATCTTCTTCATATCCGCCAATGAATTAATGCCGCCGCCCACCGTGAACGGGATTGCCAAGCTGCCCGCTACCGCTTGAACGACGTCGACAATCGTTTCCCTGCCTTCATGTGATGCAGAAATATCCAGGAAGACAAGCTCATCGGCCCCTTCTTGGTCGTAAAAGGCTGCAAGTTCGACCGGGTCTCCTGCATCCCTAAGGGAAACAAATTGTATCCCTTTGACTACGCGCCCATCCTTTACATCTAGACATGGAATAATTCGTTTAGTGAGCATTTAACCACGCACCTTTTCTAGTGCTTCTTCTACAGTAAAGCGATTGGTATAAAGCGCCTTGCCAATGATTGCCCCTGCAATGCCTTGGGCTTCATACTCTTTGAGGGTGATAAGGTCTTCGAGTGAACTAATGCCGCCCGAAGCAATCACGTTTTTACCGGTTGCCTCCGCCATGGCCAATATACCTTTCACATTCGGACCTGAAAGCATCCCATCCGTCGCGATATCAGTCACGATAAATGTCTCTGCACCAGCATCGGCCAGTAATTTACCAAGATCTATCGCTAGGGTCCCAGACGTTTGAAGCCAACCATGAGTGGCAACCCTGCCATCCTTGGCATCGATCCCGATTGCGATATGGCTTCCATATTTCCTAATCATATCTTTAGTGAAATCAGGGTCTGAAACGGCCGTGCTGCCTAGAATGACACGTTCCACACCATGATCCAGATAATGGGCTATATCCTGTTCCGTACGGATGCCGCCGCCGATTTGAATGCGGGCCCCTAACTCACTTGCAGCTTTGATTACGTATGAATCATTGATGCGTACTCCCTCTTTAGCTCCGTCAAGGTCGACCATATGTATCCAATCGGCTCCTTGGTCCGCAAAGCTTTTCGCCATATCGAAGGGGGAATCGCCATAAACAGTTTCCTGATTGTAATCTCCCTGGATTAAGCGGACGCATTTGCCTCCGCGCATATCAATCGCCGGGTAAATAGTAAAGTTGCTCATGCTTCTTCCTTCCCTTCTACTAATGACAGATAATTTTTTAACAGTGACATGCCCATCTTCCCGCTTTTTTCCGGATGGAACTGCATGCCGAACACATTCCCTTTACCGACGATCGCAGGCACTTCCACATCATACCTTGCCGAAGCAGTGACGAATGATTCATCGGTATCGACGTAGTAGGAATGGACGAAATAAACATGCTCCTCTTCCAGTCCCTCATTCACTGGTGATGCTTGTTTGAATTCAAGACGATTCCAGCCCATGTGCGGGACTTTATAAATCTGGTCATTCGCATCCACTCCCTTAAAACGAACGACTTTCCCCGGGATGAGGGATAATCCTTTAGCCGGTCCATTTTCCTCACTTTCATTAAAGAGAAGCTGCATACCAAGGCAGATTCCTAATAGATAACCTCCATCGGCTACATATTCCCTCAGGAATTCATCCAGCTTTTGTTTTTCCAAGAGACTCATGGCATCCCTGAAAGAGCCAACGCCGGGAAGTATGATTCCTTTCGACTTTGAAAGTTCTTTTGGGTCATCGGAAATGAATGAATCGGCACCAAGGCGCTCAAGCCCTTTACTTACAGAAAATAAATTCCCCATGCCATAATCGACGATCCCGATCATTTACAACATTCCTTTCGTCGAAGGGATGCCTTTGACACGTGGATCGATGGTCGTAGCTTCATCCAATGCACGTCCCAGCGCTTTGAATATTGCTTCGATCATATGATGTGTGTTGTGACCGTAATGAACGACTACATGCAGGTTCATCCTGGCTTCAAGAGCGAATTTCCAAAGAAACTCGTGCACGAGTTCAGTATCGAAAGTACCCACCTTTTGCGAAGGAAACTCAGCCCGGAACTCTAGATGCGGACGATTGCTTAAATCGATGACAACCTGTGCGAGTGCTTCATCCATGGGTACGAAAGCATTTCCGTAACGCTTTATCCCTCGCTTGTCTCCAAGGGCCTCCAATAACGTCTGACCTAAGCAAATGCCAATATCTTCAGTTGTATGGTGATCATCGACGTCTGTATCTCCGTTTGCATCTACGGTCAAATCAAACTTCCCATGTTTCGTGAACAAATCCAGCATATGCGTCATAAACGGAACGCCCGTCTTAATGGAGGAATTACCTTCCCCATCCACACCAAACTTCAAACTTATTTCCGTTTCATTCGTCTTTCGCTCCACACTAGCAAAACGTTCCATTACAACTCCTCCTCAACGGGGTAAGACCCCTTTTCCCAAGATGTAAAAGCATGTCAAAAAAGTCTTTATATCAATGATTTCGCGTATTTTAATATTTCAGGATTATTTCCCGGACTCATTCACACCACGTGATTCAATGGCACGGGCGTGAGCCTCAAGTCCTTCCATTCGGGCAAATGCTGCGATTTTTTCTGCATTTTTGCGGAAAGCCGTTTCACTATACATGATGATGCTTGATTTCTTTTGGAAATCATCCACATTCAGCGGGCTGGAAAAACGGGCGGTTCCATTGGTGGGCAGCACATGATTGGGGCCTGCAAAGTAATCCCCGACGGGCTCCGAACTAAAGCGGCCAATGAAGATTGCCCCGGCATGCCGGATTTTTGCCATGATTTCAAGTGCATCATTGGCCACAATTTCCAAATGTTCCGGTGCAAGTTCATTAATCGCTTCGACAGCCTCCGCAATATTCCCGCATACAACGATCCTTCCATAATCCCTTATGGATGCTGCAGCAATATCATGGCGTGGAAGTAACGCCACCTGCTTGGTCACTTCTCCTGCCACTTCTTCTGCAAGAGACGTTGACGTCGTGACCAAAACACTGCAAGCACGGGCATCATGCTCCGCCTGTGACAGCAAGTCTGCCGCAACTTCTGCCGCGATGGCGGTTTCGTCCGCCAATATCGCTATTTCACTTGGACCTGCTATCATATCAATGGCGACATCTCCGAATACTTCCCGCTTCGCTAACGCCACATATATATTTCCTGGACCCACTATTTTATCCACTTTCTTAATCGTTTCCGTCCCATAAGCTAGAGCAGCTATTGCCTGTGCCCCGCCAACTTTATAGATTTCCTTAACTCCGGCAATTTTGGCAGCTGCCAAAACTGCTGGCGATAATTTTCCATCCTTCCCTGGCGGAGACACCATAACGATCCGTTCCACCCCCGCGGCCTTCGCAGGCAACGCATTCATCAGTACTGAGGAAGGATAGGCCGCTGTGCCCCCAGGTACATAAACACCTACAGCATCAAGAGGTGTTAATTTTTGTCCTAGCATCGTTCCCGTATCATCAGTCGTAAACCATGAATTTCGAATTTGTTTCTCGTGAAACATTCGAATATTATTCGCGGCTTCTTGTATAATATCAAGCTGCTCAGCAGTTAAGGATGCTGTCGCTTCTTCCATTTCCTGTTCCGATACAAGTAATTCCCCTGCACTGACACCATCGAAACGTTCGGTATAGGTATGTAAAGCGGCGTTTCCGCTTTTCCTGACATCATAAATAATATCCTGAACCGCTTTTCTTTGATCGGCAGTACCTGCATCAACCGAGCGTTTCAGTGAAATCCCTTCAGCAAACCGTTCTATTTTCATACCTTCACCTCATTAGCGATTCTTAACTATTCAATAATTTCTGCTAGCCGTTCCACGATTTCGGTAATCCTTGCTTCTTTAATTCGATAGCTGACAGGGTTTGCCACCAGCCTCGAAGTCACATTGGCGATTTTTGCATATTCCACAAGACCGTTTTCCTTCAATGTCCGCCCCGTTGAAACGATATCGACGATTCGTTCAGCTAAACCAATTAACGGTGCTAACTCAATAGACCCATTCAACTTTATAATCTCGACTTGCTCCCCCTGCTCACGAAAATAACTGGAGGCAACATTCGGATATTTACTGGCTATTTTAGGGGCGATGTCACTTATTTTCGTACCAGGCAGTCCAGCTACAGCTAAATAGCAGGCACTGATTTTCAAATCAAGTAACTCATAGACATCACGTTCTTCCTCTAACATGACATCCTTTCCTGCAATTCCAATGTCAGCGACGCCGTGTTCCACATAGGTTACGACATCCATCGGTTTAGCTAAAATGAACCGCAGATTTTCCTCTTCCACTTCAAGGATCAATTTCCGGGAATCATCAAACTCGGGAGGGAGACGAAAACCGGCCCTTCTTAATAGCTCTGCCGCTTCTTCAAAGATTCTTCCTTTCGGCATGGCAATCGTTAAAAAGCTATTATTCATCTTTTCCATACCCCCCATTCCCTACGAATAAATGAACTTCAGAAAATGTCCGTGTAAAGGCATCGACATTTTGGACGACCGTAATATCTTGAATCGTTACCAATTTTCCTTCAGAGCGTTTAATTCTTGCAAATTCAATGGCTTCCAATCTTCGTTCGGGACTGTATAAAATACATTCTGGCGCGACAGGCTGGATCGGCTCCCCAAGAGCTTCTGCAAGACGATCCACCCGGATTGCAAAACCTGTGGCCGAAGCATTCCAACCGAACTTCTCGAGCAGATTATCATACCGGCCGCCATTGCCGATTGGCGAACCTACTTGTCCGGCATACACTTCAAATAAAGTTCCTGTGTAATAGCTCATATGACTGACCAATGTTAAATCAAAGCTCACATATTGTTCAACGCCAAATTCTTTCAGCTGTGCAGACAATTCCTTCAGTTCAGCCAAAGAATCCTGCCCTTTATTATTTTCAACCAACCCCAGCGCCTTTATTAGGGTCCCTTCACTGCCCCTTAATGAGGTAAATTCGATAAGCCGTTGTTTATCTATGGATGAAAGCGGCAGTGATTTAACATGCTCGCGATAACCAACATAATTCTTTTCATACAAAAACTTCCTTAATATAGAGGCTCTTTCCTCCGTACCTAGAATGCTCAAGAAAAATTCCTGCAGAAACCCAATATGCCCAATGGAAATTTTAAATTCCTGAAGCCCGGCAGCCTTTAGAGCATCCGCAAGCAGGGCAATCATTTCAGCATCGGCACTAATGGCCTTATTTCCGATGCACTCAATACCAATCTGTTCGAATTCTGCCGGCCTGCCTCCTTCACGCTGCTGTGCCCGGTATACATTCGCGGAATAGGCCAGGCGAAGCGGAATTTGCTCTTTTAACAATTTGGATGCTGCGACCCGTGCAATGGGGGCTGTCATCTCGGGACGGAGTACGAGCGTATGCCCCTGTGAATCAAGAAGTTTAAACAACTGTTGATCCAATATTGCCGAAGCCTCGCCAATTGTTTCATAATATTCCAAAGCAGGCGTTTCAATAAATTGATAGCCCCACTTCTTGATTTCATCACTCATTTTATTTCTGGCCGACACTTTCGCTTCATACAGCACCGGCAATGTATCTCTCATGCCTAACGGTTTTTCAAACATAAATGGCTTTGTCACGACTGCACATCCTTTTGAAATATTGATTACTATCTATATCCAATCGGTCCGCCTGTAGGCAAAAACCGATGCATCCATTCCTTATTTTGTTTATCCCTTTATCTTTCCAAGGTTTCACGCTTAAATCCAAATTTCGGATAACATATAAAAATAGTATCAAATAAAATGACATAATCATATAAATACTCACAATAATCTATTAAATTACTTTAGTTCGCTAATATGGTAGCAGGTTGAAGTTACTAATAGTTTACTCTCGCTCCCATCTTACGTCAAGGAAAATATGCCTAATTCCATTACTTCAAACCACAGCTATCTTTAATATTCTTCATGATCGATTTAAGTCCAAATGCAAGGAATTATACCTTTTTACCCAGATGATTCTTCCTATCTTTAGCCATTCATTGTTATTAATGTATACCTTTTGGTTTAGCTGTTTTATAATATTCAGGGGTTTGGTAATATTATAAAATTTTAGGGGGAAATGGGAATGAAGAAATATTTTTCATTTTTTGTGGCACTTATCGTTCTTTTTTCACTGGGTTCAAGCGGAACGATTGGTTTTGCCGCAACTAAGATCAATCAGGATGAGCTTAATGCATACCTTTCTGAAGTTAGAATGACACAAGATGAATTGGAAGAGTATTTATCCTATTACGACTTAACATTGAATGAACTGAAATCGGTAGAAGAGTTGCGTGATACATTAGGACCGGCCGTCACTCCTGAGACCTTACAGAATCTACTTAAACAATATGAAATGACAGAAGCTGAACTTAAGGAATTATTAATAGAATACGGCGAACTGGAAGAGGGAGATTCCATCATCGATACCTTCCATTTCATTTACGACATTGAGGATATCATCGATTTAGAAATGGATTATGATGAGGAAGAGATGAATTATGATGAAGAGATCATCGATTTAATGGATGGCCTCTTTACTGAGATCGGTCTAACAGACGAAGAGCTCGACAGATTCATGAACCATCTTTTGCCTATCATCGAAGACCCTTCTTTTGAAGCTCGTTTAATGACGATCTCCGATAGAATGAATCAACTTGAGTATTTTGAAACAATTGATGAATTGTCTGCAGAACAAGTGGCTGAATTGCTTTCTATTTATAATGATCTTCAAAGCTTGCTGCAAATTCAATTCAAGTTCGCCTTAATTCAGGATGGTGTCACGACAAACCTATCCCTTGAGGCTTTATTCCAGCTTAAGGAATTAACGAATGCTAGTTTACTAGTTTCCATTTATGATTTAAACGGCAATTTTTTGCTCGATTTTATATTGACAGGTAAAATGATCGGTTCCGATTTAGTGAAAGAAACCGGTAATGACATTAAACAGTCCACCAAGGTCATTTCTCAAGTGGTTGAGGTAAAAAAAGAAAAGAAGAAACCCGCAAAACCTAAACACAAAACGGAAAAAGGCGGAGTGCTTCCTAAAACGGCCGGTCATTACTTATTCGGTGCTTTAATCGGTTTAGTGTTGATGGGTATCGCTTTCGGATTGATCAGAAAAGCGAGACTCACTAATTAAGATGAGCAAAAATAGGCAATCCAGGCATAAGAAAAAATCGTTACTTGTCACTGCTGTTTGCTTTTTAACCTTAGGTTTTTATTTTACAACGACAAACGCCTATACAGTGTTAAAAGGCTATGCCCTGTATAAATGGGATGAATCTGACACAACGGAAGCGACGGCTAAGCTCCCCGAACCGAAGGCGAAGGCAAATATTCCCGATGGGCTTGAACTATATGAAGAACGACCGGAGACAGGTGATTTGATGGGTAAGCTCTATATTCCAAAAATTGAAGCAACACTCCCAATTTATCACGGAACGGACGAAGATGAACTCGAAAAGGGCGTCGGTCATTATGCGGGCTCCGTCCTCCCAGGTGAAAAGGATAATTCCGTTTTATCCGGTCACCGAGATACAATTTTCAGAGATCTAGGCGAAGTTGGCGAAGGCGACTTGCTGATTGCGAAGACAGAAGCCGGTACGTTTACATATAAAGTGAGGAAGGTTCGTATCGTCGATGCAAATGACCGGACCGTGATCGTTCCCAAGCCTAAAGCCACACTTACAGTAACAACCTGCTATCCTTTTTCATATATTGGTAGTGCACCGGAACGGTACGTATTGGTTGCCGATTTATTGAAATCGGAATTAAATAAATGAGATATGGGGCTGAAGTTTTTCAGCCCCCTCTTCATAAATCTTTAATAGATGATAGGAGGACAAGCTCAATATGGATAAACAGGCACAGGAAAGGTTTTTTCGTGTTTTAAAAGAAACGTATGAGGCGACGGTGAACCAGGAATATATATCAATCAACGAAGTCATGGAGCATCTAAAGAATGAACTGACTCCGTTATACCCAAAATGCCATTAAAAAGGACCTGCCGCATATATGGGCAAGTCCTTTTTTTCACAAGGAAGTTTGCTGCTCCCTTTCAAGCATTTCTTCTTTGGTATATATGATTTTCATTGGATTTCCCCCGACGAAAGCTCCCTCTGGAACATCCTTATGGACAAGTGTACCTGCAGAGACAATCGCCCCATTTCCGATTGAAAGTCCTGGAAGAATGGTCGAATTGGCTCCAATCAATACTTCATCCCCAATGACTACATCTCCTAAACGATATTCCTGAATCAAATATTCATGAGCAAGAATCGTCGTATTATAGCCAATGACAGTATTTCTTCCAACTGATATTTTTTCCGGAAACATCACATCGGGCATGACCATCAAGGCAAACGAAGTATGCTTCCCGACTTTCATATGTAAAAAAGTCCTGTACAGCCAATTCTTCATGCCCAGAAAAGGCGTATAACGCGCTAGCTGTATCACCACAAAATTCTTGACGACTTTCCAGAATGGAACGGTCTTATATACATGCCATAGTGAATTAGCCCCTTCAACTGGATAGCGGGACGTGCGTCTCATTTTCTAGCCTCCGTGAGCTTTTCAACCTCAATGATATTCAATAAATCCGCCATCTGTTCAAGCATATAATCAGGATGATAGCTTTCCAGGAATTCACGGCCTCTAATGGACCATGAGACGCCTGCCGTTTTTGTACCTGTGTTCTTCCCGCCCAGAATATCATGATAACTGTCGCCAATCATGATCGCTTCTTCAGGAACCGAACCGAGTTGATTTAAAGCTTTTACCAAAGGCTCTGGATCCGGCTTTGCTTTTTCCACCTCATCCAGTGTGACCACCACATCAAAGAATTGATCCAGTTTGCTTAAACAGAGGCCCTTTTCGACGACATCACGCTTCTTTGTCGTAACGACTGCCAATTTATAGCCGCTCTGCTTCAATGTTTGAACGGTTTCGAACACACCGTCAAATTGTGTGACAAGCAAATCATGGTTCCTCCAATTATGCTCCCGATAGTAAGCGATCATTTCATCCACTCGTTTTGGATCAATGGAAGAGAAAGTATCGAACAAAGTCGGTCCGATAAATGGAATGATATCTTCCCGATTGAACTTTCCAGGACAAAAGTGGTTTAACGTTTCTGTAAAAGAGGCGATGATCAATTCATTTGTATTGATTAACGTCCCATCAAGATCAAATAATAATGTAGTTATGTTACTGTTCATATACAGCTTCCTTTCTCTGTACCCTGTCAGCCCGATTCCATATATACGCAACGACCATCGTTAAAACAATGGCAGTGAGTATCCGAATAAGTAATAACGGCAAGACAGGAATCCCCAGCGGAATAAAAATCAGTGTATCTTCTACAACAGCATGGCAGGCAACTAAAAAGATGAATGCAATCGTCATATCCTTCTTCGAAACATTATCCTCTTTAGCCGCTTGAATCATCACCCCTGCCCCATATGCCAAACCGAGAGTCAGGCCTGTAACGAAAGGCATGGAAGCATTCGGCTTCATCCCCAGGACCTTCATGAAGGGTGCAAGGGCTTTCGAGAAGGCTTCCAGCCATTTTAAATCTTTCATGATTTGAACCGCCACCATGAGCGGAATAACGATAACTGCCAGCTGAGCAATTCCGGAAAGGGCCTGGATGATCCCATGTAATAGGATTGCACCCGCTCCGTTAATCTCTGCTGCCTCCCCGATAGCCACTCCTTGGGCCATTTCAGATCCGCCCTGCCAAACAAGATTGATGACGACCGCTGACAAAAGCGCAAGCCCGATCCGTACTGTCAGGATGATCCACAGCTTGACACCGGTTTTCATCGCCACACCTGACTCGATCAATAAATTATGTGAAAAAGATAGCATCATAGCGATAATGAAAACTTCTTTCACAGTCAAATCAAGCGTTAATATGCCAGCGATCGCTGCGTACAAATTCAGGAAATTACCTAACACGAGCGGAATTGCCGCATCTCCTGGAAGACCGATGAGATTCATCAAAGGCGCTATCAAGTTAATGATGAATGGCAAAACAGGTGTATATTGAAGCACAGTAACGATCAGAGTAACTGGAAATATCACTTTTCCCAAAGACCAGGTTGTATTCAAGCCTGAAAGAAGTCCCTTTTTAACCGAATCCACTATCACTATGCCCTCTCCCTTTACACATATTCCCTATGCATCTAAATATCTTTTGTCTGCATGCCCACGGACCCTTCTATAGACCACTAAAGCAATGGCTGCTGCTACCAACACAATCGAGATCACTTGTGCGATACGCAGTGATTCCGTCAGCATCAAACTATCCGTCCGCAAACCTTCAATGTAATAACGGCCGATGGAATACCATATTACATAGGTTAAAAATAGTTCCCCCCTGCGCAAGTTCACTTTCCGTAAACTTAAGAGAATAATGACACCGACGATATTCCAAATCGATTCATACAAAAAGGTCGGGTGATAATACGTACCGTTTATGTACATTTGATTAATGATGAATTCTGGCAAATGCATATTTTCCAGGAATGACCTTGTTATTTCTCCCCCATGCGCTTCCTGATTCATGAAATTACCCCAACGGCCAATCGCCTGCCCCAACAATAAGCTCGGTGCAGCAATATCCGCCAGCTTCCAAAATGAGACTTTCTTGACCTTGGCAAACACGATTGCAGTCAGTACCGACCCGATCAACGCACCATGTATGGCAATTCCGCCATTCCATATTTTTATGATATCTCCTGGGTTTTGTGAATAGTACTCCCATTGGAAAATCACATAATAAATACGTGCACTAATGATCGCGATTGGGACAGCAAACAAAATCATGTCAGTAAAAATTTCCTTATCAAGACCTCTTCGCTCAGATTCCCTTAAAGCGATAATAAGACCCAATAACACACCGAAACCGATGATTAGTCCATACCAATGTACCTGGATGGGACCTAAATCTATCGCAATTGGATTCAGCGGCTGTATTCCTTGTTCCATTTTGTCCCCTCTTTTCTTATAACCTTTTAAAATTCATCATGTTCCGGATCTGCAATTGCATGGTTCAAGCGATCAGAAAACTGTTCCGCTGCATTTACTCCCATACGCTTCAGGCGGTAATTCATGGCTGCCACTTCAATGATGACAGCTAAATTTCGCCCTGGACGGACAGGCACGGTAATTTTCGTTACTTCCGTATCGATGATCTTCATTTTTTCTTCATCAAGGCCAACCCGGTCATACTGCTTGTTTTTTTCCCATAGTTCCAGATTGATGACGATTGAGATCTTTTTATTGCTGCGGACTGCGCCAGCTCCAAAAAGTGTCATTACATTAATGATTCCCAATCCTCTTATTTCTAGAAGATGTTCGATTAAATCCGGGGCATTCCCGACCAGCGTATCTTGGTCTTCCTGCCTGATTTCGACGCAGTCATCTGCTACGAGACGATGACCCCGTTTCACTAATTCCAGGGCTGTCTCACTTTTACCGACGCCGCTTTTCCCGGTGATCAACACACCTAACCCATAGATATCCACCAATACACCATGAACGGCAGTGGTTGGTGCCAACCTGCTTTCCAGGAAATTGGTCAGACGGCTGTATAACCTTGTTGTCTTCATATTAGATCTCATCACAGGAACGGATTCCCGCTCAGAAGCTTCGATCAATTCTATCGGTACTTCCTGACCACGCGTAATGATGATGCCTGGAGTAAAGTCCCTGCATAACTCTTCCATCCTCTGTACTCGATCCGGTTCATTCAGCCGATTAAAAAAGGACATCTCCGTCATACCTAAAAGCTGTACTCGATCTGCGGGATAATAATCAAAAAAACCGGCTATTTCAAGTCCGGGACGAGATAAATCACTCGTGACGATCGGTCTGTTAATTCCTTCTTCCCCACTGATAAGTTCTAGACCGAACGCTTCTACTATATCCTTTGTACGGACTTTTGCCATATATCTTTCCTCCTTTAGGAGCGATGCTATTTTTTGAGATACTTTTTCTATTTTAGCATTTTTCTGTTAATAACCAAACAAAGCATTATCGATTTATTGTTTTTTTATTCACTCCACCCGGATTGGCCACGTGAACAGGAAAGGATGAGAGGAACATTACATCAATAAAAGAAAGCCCCCCATTTATATTGGCAGGCTCACTTTGCAGACAAAAGGGATTGGAAACGTATCTTTCATCAAATGATGTTCCCGAACCAACTCCAAAGCAACTCCTGAGGTATGGTTTCGATACAAATTGGATGTTGATTTCCGCTCAAGAAACTCGCTTTCCGCGGGCGGTCGTGGAGCCTCCTCGGCTTGCGCCTGCGGGGTCTCCCCTAGACGCGCTTTTCTAAGCAGGAGTCTCGTACCTTCCTCTTCAATCATCCTTGTTATTAAATTTAGAGAACAAGCCATAAAAAAATGCAGGCAAACTCGTTTTCCATCGAGTTTGCCTACAGTTTGAGCCGCCAGTGGTATCAACGGGTTTTCCCTTTCTTCAGGAAACCGTTATCGCTGCAGTCTTGGTTTCTGCAAAAACATGAAGCACAGGAACCACTTCTTTAACCGTCTTAAACTTAAGGACCTTCTGAACCACATCACTTTTCTCTTCGATGATTGTCATCCCTTCCAAAGTTACATTAAAGCTTCCTAAATTTGATTTCAATTCTCCTTCGATCGCCTTACCTGGCGGCAGGGTCAGCTGGACTTTTCCTGTGACTGACTTAGCATGGATCGAATCGCAATCCATCCCTGAATTCGTACAGATGATTTCCCCATTGAACGTTTGGACATCCAATTTCTTGAAGTATCCATCGGCATTAATCGCTCCATTCAGGGTCTCGGCTTCCAAGTCATTAAAGTTGGTATCTGAAATGGTGATCATCCCATTACCTGTTTCAAGCTCACAGAAATCACCCGTACCCTGCATGATATGAATGGCACCATTCGCCGTTTTCGCTTTAAGCTTCTCTGATTTCAGTGATTCAGTCGTGATTGCGCCATTGAACATCCTTACATGAATGTCCTCATATTCCTTCCTTGGAATGTACATGATCGTATCAACCTTTATGGATTTTTCACGAACCTTGAACTTCAATTTTCCATTTTCAATCGTGAAATCGACTTCTTCCAAAAAGTTTTTCCTGGCTTCTTCTATTTCTTCCACACGGTATACCTTAGCTTGGCATTCAACCCGGACATCATTATGGTCCCATGCGGCGATTTTTATTTTCCCATTTGCTATATCTACATCAACCTCATCCAGGAAATCATGATCATGCTGAAAAATATGACTGACCTCCACAGATTTCCCGAAATTGAAATCAAGATCCGTTTCTTTGATTTTCTTAAAAGCACTTTCAACGAAATCAATAATCTTTTCTTTCGATGACTGGATATTCTTTTTAAACGTATCCTGAGTGCTTCCTTCGCTTTTCTTATCCACGACTACCGTCGATAATTCGTTTTGCAATTTCTGCTCCTTAGCTTCACTTTCCTGACTGGCTTTTTCTAATTCTTCCAAAAGGCCCATGGCTTCTTCCGCTGATAACTTTCCATCCTGAATCATTTCTAAAATCTTCTTTCTTTCCTCCTGCATGAACATTCCTCGCTTTCTTCTATTATTTTATTCATACATACGCCTAGATATCTAAAAAGTTTCATAAATACCGTTTTTCCCATCATTCGACAAAGGAAAATGACAATTTCCGAAAAGGAAGATGTATGATTTCCCCGGAAATATCTCCTTTTCCTATTCTTTAATCAAATGATTGATTAAATGCACACCGTCATTTTTCTACAAAA
This sequence comes from Peribacillus phoenicis, assembly GCF_047238085.1. NCBI lineage: Bacteria > Bacillati > Bacillota > Bacilli > Caryophanales > Bacillaceae > Peribacillus > Peribacillus phoenicis. Next base: position 4,824,176 of record NZ_JBDFMF010000001.1, read on the forward strand.
AAACAAGCCAGATGGCTTGTTCCAGACTATAGACAAATTCGAAGAAAACGAGTTTGCCTGCAGTTTTTTTATAAAAACCCGTTCCATTGATTTCAGAAATCCGCTCCCTTTACGCCGACTGTCTGCCAAGCCTCCTCACCGCAAGCGGCTGTGGGGTCTTGGCTAGCCAGCTATTCGGCAGGAGTGTCGCAAATTTCTTCAATCCATTAAGGATTACCGTAAAAAACCACTAAGGATAATCAAGTTTTGTTTTAAAATCATGGTTAGGATCAGACCATTCCGGATTTGGGTTCCAAACTGAAACAAGCCTGATGGCTTGTTCTTTTAAGCATGTTCATGCTCCGTTTCTTTTTCTTCAATCCAATTTTCCATGCGGATTTGATCACGGGTAAGTACAGGTTTTAAGTATTTCCCCGTGTACGATTCGGAAACTTCACATATTTTTTCAGGTGTTCCATAAGTGACGATCGTACCGCCCTTATCTCCGCCTTCCGGTCCCAGGTCAATAATATGGTCCGCCGTCTTGATGACATCCAGATTATGCTCGATCACCAAAACGGTATCCCCATTGTCAACCAGCCGCTGCAGAACCTGGAGCAGCCTTGCTATATCGTGGACATGTAGACCGGTAGTTGGTTCATCCAAGATATAGAAGGAGCGCCCAGTGGATCGGCGATGCAATTCAGAAGCAAGTTTCACCCTTTGCGCTTCACCGCCTGATAAAGTGGTGGCAGGCTGTCCGAGCTTGATATAACCCAAACCAACGTCATAAATCGTTTGTAGCTTCCGTTTGATTTTTGGGATATTTTCAAAGAAACTAACGCCTTCCTCGACTGTCATATCGAGAATGTCGGATATGTTTTTCCCTTTATATTTCACTTCTAGAGTTTCCCGGTTATAACGTTTACCATGACAGATTTCACATGGGACATAGACATCTGGGAGAAAATGCATTTCAATCTTGATAATGCCATCACCGCGGCATGCCTCACAGCGTCCGCCCTTCACATTGAAACTGAACCTTCCTTTTTTATAACCGCGGATCTTAGCTTCATTAGTCGAGGCAAACACGTCACGAACATCATCGAATACACCCGTATAGGTAGCTGGATTGGATCGTGGGGTCCTGCCGATTGGTGATTGGTCAATATCAATGACTTTATCTAAATGCTCAATTCCCTTGATTTCACGGAAATCGCCTGGTCTGGCTTTTGCCCGGTTCAGCTTTTGAGCCAATGACTTATGGAGGATCTCATTCACCAATGTACTTTTCCCTGATCCCGAGACTCCCGTTACGGCTGTAAAGACCCCAAGCGGGAATTTCACATTAACGTTTTTTAAATTATTTTCCTTGGCACCTTTTATCTCAATGACACGGCCATCATTTTTCCGGCGTTCCAAAGGCAATGGAATGAATTTCTTCCCTGCTAAATATTGCCCCGTTAAGGATTTAGGATTATTCATGACCTCTTCCGGAGTTCCAGCGGCCACTATTTCCCCTCCATGCGCTCCTGCTCCAGGACCAACATCGATCAAATAATCCGCAGCAATCATCGTATCTTCATCATGCTCGACAACAATGAGTGTGTTGCCGATTTCGCGCATATTCTTCAATGTTTCGATCAATCGATCGTTATCCCTCTGATGCAGTCCTATTGAAGGTTCATCCAAAATATATAGGACTCCCGTCAATCGGGAACCGATCTGTGTCGCCAATCTTATACGCTGCGCTTCACCGCCTGATAATGTTCCCGCTGCCCTGCTCAACGTCAAATATTCCAAACCTACATTAGCCAGGAAACCAAGCCGCTCACGAATTTCACGTAAAATCAATCTCGCAATTGCAGCTTCTTTTTCAGTCAAATCAAGCTTATCGAAAAATACTAACGCATCCTCCACTGATAAAGCTGTCGTTTCACTTATATGGACACCTTGAATGAGCACGGAAAGACTCTCTTTTTTCAATCGATGACCCTTACAGGTTGGACAGTGATGTTCTGACATGTATTTCTGCATTTGCTCACGAATAAAGTCAGAACTCGTCTCCTTGAAGCGCCTTTCGATGTTTCTTAAAACTCCTTCAAAAGGAATATATCCTTCTTGCACTCTTCCAAAATCATTTTTATACCGGAAATATATCTTATCTTTACCTGAACCAAGCAAGACCTTATCCATCTTCTCTTCCGGTAAATCTTTAACGGGCACATCCATATCTATCCCATAATGGTTTGCCACCGCTTCAAGGAGCTGAGGATAATATTGAGAACTCGTCGGCTCCCATGGCGCAATTGCATGTTGACGGAGGCTTAATTCGTTATTCGGGATGACCAGATCACGGTCCACCTCAAGCCTTGCCCCCAAGCCATCACAATCCGGGCAGGCCCCAAACGGACTATTGAAGGAAAACATTCTAGGCTCTAACTCTTCAATCGAAAATCCGCAGTATGGACAAGCATGATGTTCACTGAACAGCAGCTCTTCCTCACCCATGACGTCAATGATGACTTTGCCTTCGCCAAGCTGCAAAGCACTTTCCAATGAATCTGCAAGCCTGGCCATGATACCCTCTTTAATGACGATCCGGTCTATGATGACTTCAATCGAATGTTTTTTATTTTTTTCGAGAGTGATCTCATCGCTGAGATCATGCATTTCCCCGTTCACACGAATGCGGACATATCCTTGTTTCTTAACTTCCTCCAAAACCTTCGCATGTGTCCCTTTTCTGCCTGAGACTAGCGGTGCCAATACTTGAAGCTTGGTTCGCTCAGGGTAATCAAGAATGCGGTCCACCATTTGTTCGATCGTTTGTGAGGTGATTTCAATATTATGGATCGGACAGGTCGGCCTGCCGACCCGTGCAAATAACAGCCTTAAATAATCATAGATCTCCGTAACAGTCCCTACGGTTGAACGAGGATTCCGACTGGTCGTTTTCTGGTCTATGGAAATGGCTGGTGACAAACCTTCGATCGCATCGACATCCGGTTTATCCACTTGGCCTAAGAATTGACGAGCATAAGCGGACAGTGATTCTACATAACGTCTTTGCCCTTCTGCATAAATCGTATCAAAAGCCAAGGAAGACTTCCCAGATCCGGATAATCCGGTCAGCACAACAAGTTTGTCTCTCGGTATCGTGATATCAATATTCTTTAAATTGTTGGCCCTGGCGCCTTTTATCACAATTTTATCCATTGCCATGTTTCGTCACCCTTCCGCTTTTAACTCTAGTAATAAATCACGCAGCTCGGCAGCTCGCTCGAAGTCCAGTGCCTTTGCCGCTTCCTTCATTTCTTTTTCCATGCTTGCCATCACTTTTAAACGCTCTTTTTTAGGGAGCTTCGCAAGGCTTGGTGCAAGATCTTCCTTATACTCTTCGCCTTCTTCGGCTACATGAGTCGCCCTTATGGAGTCACGGATATCCTTTTGAATGGTTTGAGGCATTATTCCATGCTTTTTATTATACTTCTCCTGGATTTCACGGCGCCGCCTCGTTTCATTGATGGCAAGTTCCATCGAATTCGTGATGCGGTCTGCATACATGATGACATGGCCGTTGGCATTACGGGCTGCACGGCCCATCGTTTGAATAAGCGAACGTTCCGAGCGAAGGAACCCTTCCTTATCGGCATCCAGAATGGTCACTAACGACACTTCCGGAATATCCAGGCCTTCCCTTAAAAGGTTGATTCCAACGAGTACATCATATTTGCCCATTCGGAGTTCCCGGATGATTTCTATCCTTTCCAAGGTCTTCACTTCCGAATGAAGATATTGGACCTTGATGCCGATTTCCTTTAAATAATCAGTTAAATCTTCAGACATCTTTTTCGTCAAGGTCGTTATGAGCACACGCTCATTCTTTTTAACGCGCTCCTGTATTTCACCGATCAGGTCATCTATCTGCCCTTCAATCGGCCGCACTTCTACCGTCGGATCCAGCAATCCGGTAGGACGGATGATCTGCTGAACCATTTCTGGCGTATGTTCGAGTTCATATGGTCCCGGAGTTGCCGAAACGAATATGGATTGATGGACCTTTTTTTCAAATTCTTCAAACCTTAGCGGCCGGTTATCTTTTGCAGACGGCAGACGGAAGCCATGATCGACGAGCACTTGCTTACGCGCCTGATCTCCATTGAACATTCCGCGGATCTGCGAAAGGGTTACGTGTGATTCATCCACAACCAATAGGAAGTCCTCTGGAAAGTAATCTATTAAAGTGTATGGTGTTGCACCTGAGGGACGAAGGGTTAAATGGCGGGAATAGTTCTCGATCCCTGAACAAAAGCCCATTTCCCGCATCATTTCCAGATCATAACGGGTCCGCTGCTCCAAGCGCTGCGCTTCAAGGAGTTTTTCATCTTCCCTTAATTCCTTCAATCGCTCTTCCAGTTCCGTTTCGATATTTTGAATGGCTATCCGCATTTTCTCTTCGCGGGTTACGAAGTGGGAAGCCGGGAAAATGGCGATATGATCTCGTTCACCGGTAATTTCGCCAGTCAGGGCATCGACTTCACGAATACGGTCAATCTCATCCCCGAAAAACTCTACCCGTACGCAATGTTCATCACGTGAGGCCGGGAAAATTTCGACCACGTCGCCGCGAACGCGGAAGGTCCCCCGTTGGAAAGCAATATCATTACGTTCATATTGAATATCCACGAGTCTGTGCAGCAAGGCATTCCGGTCTATTTCCATTCCTGTTCGGAGGGAAACGACCATCTCCCGGTACTCTTCAGGAGAACCGAGTCCATATATGCACGAAACACTGGCAATGATGATGACATCTTTCCTTTCGAACAAGGACGAGGTTGCCGAGTGACGCAGTTTATCGATTTCATCATTGATGCTTGCATCTTTTTCGATGAATGTATCCGTGGATGGAACATAAGCCTCTGGCTGGTAGTAATCATAATAGCTAACGAAGTACTCAACGGCATTATTAGGGAAGAACTCTTTGAACTCACTATAAAGCTGCCCTGCCAACGTTTTATTGTGGGCAATGACAAGAGTCGGTTTATTGATTCTTTGAATCACATTGGAAACGGTGAATGTTTTCCCTGTCCCCGTTGCCCCCAATAACGTCTGCATTTCCTTGCCTTCCTTAATCCCTTCGACCAGCATTTCAATCGCTGCCGGCTGATCTCCTTGAGGAGAGTATTTTGAGACTAACTCAAACTTATCCTTCACCAAGCATAGCCTCCTATTGAAATATTTTTATATGAAAACGGGACATGCCTATATCCCTTCTATTTATTCCGGTTTGATAAAGCATATATACACATTCTACCACAATAGCCTTAAAACAAACCAGCAATAAGCGAACATCCATTCTATTTTTGTTTTATGGACTTCATGATGTGTTGAGGGGAATGACAAGTTTGGGTACAAAAAAAGCACCTTTTGTGTCAGGCGCTCTTGGATGTACGTTTCATCATTCTTTTTGATAACCAAAATCCCACTGTCAGGGATAAGGCATCGACGATGATCAATAAGTTTGTATGCGTATAACCTTTATATGCGGAAGCTGTAATCAAGGCAACAGTTAAAACAAGGCCCACGACATTGTTATAGGTGACTCTTGAAAATAGCATGACAAGTAGACAAGGAAGGAAAAGGGCAGAAAGAAATTTAATCATTTTTTCATCTCCTTTATAAGAGAAAAATAGAGTAGTTTCAGTTTAAATGATTATCAAGTTTTTTGCCAATCAATTTCCCACTTGATTTTCAAGTCATCATCAGAAGAACATTCCACACATCCATCAATTATGCCCATTAAAAAAAGAGGCAAACCCCTTTAAAGGGAAGTTTGCCTCTTTTTTAGTCCAATCAATATGGATCCGCTTCATGTCCTTTACTAACAGCGTCCTCAGGGTTATCCGACCCACCAAGTGGTTTTGAAGATTCCGTATGTTCAGAAGCCGAGGCCAGTCCCTCTTTCAATCTGCGGCCATACTCTTCATCGGCCTCTTCGGCAAGTGCTATCATTTTTTCCTGAATGCGCTTGTCGGAAGGAGCCAATGCCGCCACTAAATTGGAAATTAAATCGTCCTTTTCCCAATCCTCGAATTCACGGAATGTTTCCCCGGCCTGTTTCGTATTGTTTTGGCGATCGATTGTCTCACGAACAAGTTTCCCTTCCACCATAGGTGTATACTCCTTGCCCGTCTGCTTGGCTTCTTCCAAGCCGCCGACAGTTGATGGTTCGTAGTTGATGTGGGGGCTTTGGCTGCCTCTGCCAACTTCATATTGCATCTGTCCGCCAGTCTGATTCGTGGCTGTTCGTTTCTTCGGAGCATTGATCGGCAATTGCAGATAATTCGCACCAACACGGTGACGTTGTGTATCGGAATAAGAGAATGTACGTCCCTGTAACATCTTGTCATCAGAAAAGTCCAGCCCATCCACTAGTACACCTGTGCCGAATGCAACCTGTTCGACTTCAGTGAAATAGTCTTCAGGGTTTTTATTCAATACCATCGTACCGACATGCAGCCAAGGGAACTCATCTTTCGGCCAGATCTTCGTATCATCCAGCGGATCAAAATCCAACTCAGGATGATCATCATCACTCATGATTTGTACGTTGAGATCCCATTCAGGATAGTCTCCGCGTTCGATCGCTTCATATAGATCCTGTGTGGCATGATTGAAATTCGTAGCTTGAATTTCATTGGCCTCTTGCTGTGTCAGGTTCTTGATCCCTTGTTTCGGTTCCCAATGATACTTGACAAGCACTGCTTTCCCTTCCTCATTCACCCATTTATACGTATTGACCCCTGACCCCTGCATCATGCGGTAGTTAGCTGGTATGCCCCATGGGGAAAACACAAAGGTAACCATATGGAATGTTTCAGGCGAACTCGCACAAAAATCAAAAATCCTCCTGCCGTCCTGAATATTCGTGACCGGATCCGGTTTGAAGGCATGAATCAAATCCGGGAATTTCATGGCATCACGGATGAAGAAAATTTTCAAGTTATTGCCTACAAGATCCCAGTTGCCATCTTCCGTATAAAATTTAACGGCAAATCCCCTGGGATCACGTAACGTTTCCGGGGACGTCCCCCCATGAATAACAGATGAGAATCTCACGAATACCGGGGTTTTTTTACCTTCTTCCTGAAAAACCTTCGCTCTCGTATATTTTGAAATAGGCTCGTCCCCCGCTTTACCGGTCGGAACAAAATAACCATGTGCACCTGCACCACGGGCATGCACGACCCGTTCAGGAATGCGCTCCCTATCGAAGTGGCTGATTTTTTCCAGGAAATCATAGTTCTCAAGTGTACTAGGTCCTCTGTTCCCTACAGTTCTAATACTCTGGTTATTCGTTACCGGGTGCCCTTGCCTGTTCGTTAATATTTCTTTCGATTCATCATTTGTTTTTTTAGATTTATCAGACAAAAAAATCCCTCCTCTGTTAATAAAATCCACAATACTACTATACTTTCCCCTATTCCCTATATTTCACTCCTCAATCTTCGAATTTAATTGTAATTAGTTAAAAAGTACTTTTCCCTATGTATCGATGAGCATATTTCTTGCCAATAACAACTGGTCTGAATCATATAATGATAAGAAAGCTTTGAAGCATTTAGTAGAAAAATGGAGTGAGCATACCCATTTTTGTATATGTAAACAGCACACCATTATAATGAACTAAGGATAAAAAATTCAAAAAGCGGGGTGCCTTCATTGGACGAATCAATATTAGGAAGACTTGGCAGGATGATGACGGGAAAAATCAGTCGTTGGGTTGTCATTGCTGTATGGATAATTGCAGCAATCGGATTAACCATCACATTGCCTGCCGTTAATGATCGAACAGCAAATAATGCCGCTGACTTGCCTGAAGACTCACCTTCCGTCGTGGCTGATGAACTTATTAAAGAAGAGTTTCCAAATTCCTCTGGAATACCTGCCCTGCTTACATGGCATCGGGAGGGTGGACTGACAGAGGCCGACTTGGCCGAAATCCAGTACCTTTCCAAGGAACTGTCAGATAACCCATTGACGCAGCAATCTTTTTTACCGCCGCTTCATGAAATTCCGTTGCCTGCTCTTCAAGGATCGGTTTCAGAAGATGGAACGACTTTCGTACAGCCGCTTTTCTTTAAAGAAAAGACCGAGACTGAAATTCTTGAAAAAAATCTTGAAAGCATTAATGAAACAGTATCGGAACGCATTGGATCGGACCCATTCAAGGTCCCGACAGATTCAGATGAATTATCACTTCGAGTGACAGGCCCTGTAGGGATATCCGTCGATGCAACGGGATTATTTTCGGGTGCTGATTTTAAATTGCTATTAGCGACCGTAATACTTGTACTTGTCGTATTATTACTCATTTACCGTTCCCCGCTTTTAGCAATCATTCCTTTAATCGGAGTAGGCTTCGCCTATATTGTCACAAGCCCGATCCTTGGATTCATGGCAGATCATGGTTGGATTACAGTCGATTCACAGGCCATTTCGATCATGACCGTATTATTATTCGGTGCCGGAACGGATTATTGTCTATTTTTAATTTCTCACTACAGAAGTGAATTAAGAAATCATGAAAGCAAACGGAAAGCCATGATCTCTGCATTCAAAGATTCATCAGGCGCCATTGCGATGAGCGGCCTTACGATCGTCATCTCGCTGCTAACATTGCTTGTAGCGAAATACGGGGCCTACCACCGTTTCGCTGTACCATTCAGCTTGTCGATTTTAATCATGATGCTGGCAGCTTTAACACTTGTACCGGCATTGCTTTCTGTATTCGGAAGGGCTTCCTTCTACCCCATCGTTCCGCGTACACCAGAAATGGAAGAAACACGGGCCAAGAAAAAGGGAAAAGCCGTCAAAAAGCATAAAGAAGGCCGCATCGGTAACTGGATTGGTCATATCGTCACAACCAAGCCATGGACCGTCATTCTTACATGCTTGATCATCTTCAGTGTATTAGCTGGATATTCTTCACAAATAAAATATTCATATGATATTCTCTCTTCCTTTCCTGAAGATATGAACTCACGTGAAGGCTATTCTGTCATTTCCGACTCGTACTCACCGGGCGAACTGGCACCAGCCACAGTGGTTGTCGACACGGATGGTGAAGATATCGATTTAGCCCAGGCATTAGAAGGGATGAATATTGTTGAAAGTGTGGCCGATCCGGTCACAAGTAAATCCAATGAAGATCTGCAATCCTATGAGGTCAAATTCAACATCAACCCATATGATATCGAGGCAATTGATTCCATTCCGGAAATCCGCACAATTGCGGAGAAAGAATTGAAGGCCGCCAATATATCTTCCGTCGAAGATAAGGTTTGGATTGGCGGGCAAACTGCGACGCAATTCGATAAAAGGGATACCGTAAAAGCCGATGAATTCATGATCATCCCGATCATCATCGTCCTGATTTCCTTGCTTCTTTTAGCCTACTTGCGATCTGTGACAGCAATGGTGTATTTAATGGGGACAGTCATTCTCTCATTCTTTGCAGCTATGGGCTTAGGTTGGATAATCCTGCACTATTTCATGGGTGTCGATGCCATAGAGGGGACGATTCCACTTTATTCTTTCGTATTCCTTGTTGCACTTGGAGAAGACTATAACATTTTCATGGTTTCAAGTATTTGGCGTAAGAAAGAAACGATGCCAATCAAGCAGGCCATCAGAAAAGGCGTTGCCGAAACTAGCGGTGTCATCACTTCCGCCGGAATAATCCTGGCAGCCACTTTTTCCGTTCTAGCCACACTTCCGATTCAAGTATTGGTTCAATTCGGGCTCATTACTGCTCTTGGTGTGTTAATGGACACATTCATTGTGCGACCGTTCCTTGTTCCTGCGATCACCTCCCTGCTTGGCCGCCGTGCCTTTTGGCCAAGTAAAGTGACCGATCAAGAAGAGAAAGAACATGCCAATTAATAAAGGTAGTAAGCTTTACTTTTCTTCATAATTAAAAACCCTGTGCCCCATAAATGCACAGGGTTTGAGTTTGTAGACAAAATGGGTTTTACCTAAAATTTCAAAACAAATTGATTGGAACTGGAACGGAAGGTGCGAGACTCCTGCCGGAAAAGCGGGTCGAGGGGAGACCCCGCAGGCGCAAGGCGCCGAGGAGGCTCCCGGACCGCCCGCGGAAAGCGATGCCTGGAGTTGAAATCGACGTTCGAGGTTTAATAAACCTTCATAAAAACTGAGACCCTGCACCCCATAAATGCACAGGGTTTTTCATGTTTTCAAAATTAAGGAAAACTTTCAGTTGACACTATTGCTTCCACCTCTTATAATTACATTAAGTTAAGATATCTCAAATTAAAGATATATAAATTCAAGATTAATAATTAGGAGGAATAAGCATGACAAATACAAAATGGTCAGTCGACCCGACTCACAGTGCTATTGAATTTTCCGTAAAACATATGATGATCGCTAAAGTAAAAGGAAGTTTTAATAAGTTCGAAGCAAACATTCTAGCAAACCCATTGGATCTAACAACTGCAGAAATCGATTTTACCGTTGATGTGGCCAGTATTGACACACGCAATGCAGACCGGGATAATCACTTGCGTTCCGCTGACTTCTTTGATGTAGAAAAAAATCCTACATTAACATTCAAATCAACAAAAATTGTGAAAACGGATGAAGATGAATACGATGTAACTGGAAATGTGACTCTTAATGGAATCACACAAGAAGAAACTTTCAGCATCACCTTCGAAGGCCAAGGAAAAGATCCATGGGGAAATGAAAAAGCAGGCTTTAGCGGAAAAGGTAAAGTCAAACGCAGTGATTATGGTTTAACCTATAACGCGGCTTTAGAAACAGGCGGCGTACTGATCGGCGATCAAATCACGCTTACCATCGAAATCGAAGTTTCTAAAGAAGCTTAATTAATAAAGAAGCAGCCATCTTTAGGATGACTGCTTCTTTCTACATTTACCGGAGTTACGAATTCCTCGTTTTATAAAGTAAATAAATGAAGTATGGTGCCCCGATGCTCGCTGTGAAGACACCAGCCGGTATTTCCAAAGGTGAGAATAGGGTCCGTCCAATCAAATCCGCCACCATGACCAGGATGCCGCCAAGCAAAGCTGAAGCGGGCAGTAAAACTCCAAAACTAGAACCAACAAGCCTTCTGGCCATGTGGGGGGCCATTAATCCCACAAAGCCTATTCCTCCAGCAAAAGCTGTGGAACCGCCAATCAAGGCCGTACTGATCATCAATAATGTAAACCGTTGTTTTTGGATATGTCCCCCAAGACCCGTTGCAAGGTCATCGCCTAGCTCCTGTAAATTAATATTTCTGGCATACAGGAAGGCGATTAACAGGAATAGAATCGTCCATGGTGCCAGAACAGCGATATTATTCCAGGTGGAGTTAGACACTGACCCCGTGATCCAAAGGTTTGCCTGGCTCGCTTGATAGACTGGGCCAAGGATCATCATCATCGTAGTGAGTGCCTTCATTAAAGCCATTACCCCAATCCCGATCAATACAAGCCTTATCGGGGGGACTCCATTTTTCCAGGCTAAGGAATAAACAAGTAAGGCCACGACTGTCGCCCCAATGAACGCAGCTAACGGCAGCCAGTTGATGCTCACCGTCAATGAATGATTCTTATCGCTAAAAATGGCCAAGAATCCAACGACCGCCACTGTCGCTCCTCCCGTTATTCCCAAGATATCAGGCGAAGCAAGTGGATTCCGAATCATCCCTTGAAGGATTCCGCCAGCTACAGCAAGGCCCATCCCCACCAACAGGGCAACAATTATTCTAGGCAGGCGGAAAGATTGGATGATAAGCCGATCGCTCTCCGCTCCCCCTCCGAAAAGGACCTGGAGGACACTTAGCGGATTTATATTCATTTCACCCACTCCAGTACTGATCACAAACACTAGTGAAGTGACTACAAATAATATGAAAATCACGATCATGGCTTTTTTATCCATCAAGAATGATATTTTTTCATTAAACAAACGAAAGCTCTTATATGACTTCATCGACCGCTGAACCCCTTTCTAGCTATATAAATAAAGAATGGGGTCCCTATTATGGCTGTCATGACTCCGACCGGAACTTCTCGAGGCATCAGGATATACCTCGATATGACATCGGCTGCAATCAAAAGCACCGCCCCGAAAAGTCCAGAGAAGGGAATCAGCCAGCGATGATCGATGCCTACTATGGAACGGGTAAGATGCGGAACGACGATTCCTATAAAGCCAATCGGACCCGCAACTGCCACTGATCCGCCAGCGAGCAGGATGATTGCCAGCCCCAGAACCAGCTTAAGGAAAACTATATTCAATCCAAGACCTTTTGCAACATCCTCACCCATGGACAGCACATTCATTTTACCGGACATAATCAATGCAAGGCCCCAGCCTACGACAAGATAAGGCAGGACGGCAACTAAATTGTCCAGACTTCTACCGGAGACGGATCCGGCAAGCCAGAATAGGACTTGCTCTAAAAGAGCCTCATTGGAAACAAGAAGACCTTGTGTAAGTGAAGCTACCATGGCCGTCATGGCTGCACCAGCCAATGTCAGCTTCATAGGTGTCAAGCCGCCTCGTCCCATGCTTCCAATCATATATATGCTTATCGCGGCTATGGCCGCCCCTATGAATGACAGCCATGTGAATACTTGAAGATTGCTTATTCCAAAAACGGTGACCCCAGTGACAACCGCCAATCCCGCCCCGGCGTTGACCCCGAATATATCTGGAGATGCGAGGGGGTTTTTAGTTAGCGTTTGCATTAACACCCCCGAAATGGCCAAACTTGCACCGATTGCCGAAGCGATCAGGGCCCGCGGAAGTCTGACTGATTGAATGACAATGTGTTCATTCGTCCCATTGAAATCGGTAAAAGCATCGATGGCCATTTTCCATGTTGTATCTGTATAACCGTATACAATGCTTGAGCACAGTAAAAACAGCAGCAAAAGAATGGTAATGAACAGCCCCATCCATTTCTGCCATGAATTTTTTAATAACATATCCAGTTACCTTTCCAATCACGTTTGTATAGTAATATTTTACTGGTCTAAACAGGATTATGTCAACGAATTTGAGAATCATTTTCAATTATATATTGACAGAAAAGTATATTCATTTTATGATGATGCTGTTAAGTGCGAATGATTATCATTTGCCGGAAAATTGGGAGGGATACATAGATGTTTAGATTTAAGTCATTATTAACGATTTTTACAATATTTGCAGTCTTTCTTCTAGCAGCTTGCGGGAATTCGGATGAGAAAGCCGATGGAAATAAAGCTGAAGACAAGAAAGAGGAAAAAAGCTACACAATTGAGCATGCCATGGGTACTGCCGAGTTGAAAGAAACACCTAAAAGAGTGGTCGTTCTAACAAATGAAGGCACTGAAGCATTGCTTGCTTTAGGAATTAAACCTGTTGGTGCCGTTCAATCATGGCTTGGCGACCCTTGGTACGACCATATTAAAGATGATATGGATGGGGTCGAAGTTGTTGGTGTTGAACATGAAGTTAATTTAGAGAAAATCGCATCACTGAAGCCTGACTTGATTATCGGAAGCAAGATACGCCAAGAAGCTGTTTATGATAAATTAAATGCAATCGCCCCTACCGTTTTTTCGGAAACGCTAAGAGGAGATTGGAAAGAAAACTTTAAACTATATGCAAAAGCCTTGAACCTTGAAGAAAAAGGGAACGATGTAATTGCAGAATTCGATAAACAAACAGAAGATCTTAAAGCTAAATTGGGTGATAAAGTAAATCAAGAAGTTTCAATTGTTCGTTTCATGGCTGGAACTACTCGTATTTATTACACAGATTCATTCTCTGGAGTGATTTTCGATCAATTAGGATTTAAACGTGCAGAACAACAGAAGGAACTGTTCACGGCAGATAATAAATTAGGCAACCTTGCCATTGAAGTTGGGAAAGAAGTCATCCCTAAAATGGATGGAGATATTCTATTCTACTTCACTTACGCTCCTGAAGGGGACAAACAAGCCCTAAGCACAGCAAAAGAATGGACGAATGATCCACTTTGGAAAAACCTTGATGCAGTCAAAAACGGAAATGCCCATGAGGTTAGCGACGCCACATGGAATACATCTGGCGGAGTTATTGCAGCTAATAAAATGCTTGAAGATATAGAAAAGATCATGCTTGAAAAGTAATAACACGTTTCTATTGAAAACGGCCTTTCTCGATATAATTCGAGAAAGGCCGTTTTATTTTATATTCATATGTCATTAACCCACTTGTCCGCTTTCCTTCAATTGATCGTCTACGAATAAGAGGCCCAATTCGTAATGCTCCCCGTCAAATAGAGCTCTTTGCACAAAACGAATCTGTTCATTATTATCAATGACCTCAAGTTTGCAATGTGCCCGGTTTATTTGGAGCGCCCTGTATAACTCTTCTTCTTCCCTGACGACGACACCATTTATTTTCGAAATGACCTCGCCTTTTTGCAACCCCATTTTATCTGCCGGAGATTGAGGGATAACGCCTAAGATCTGGACACCCAGCTTACTTTTCGAAAAATAAAAAGGAAGCTTTTGATCCATTGCCTTTTGGGAATAATGCAGAAATTCACGACCGAGGATTGCTAAAACAGCCGTCATGATTGCCAATGGAGGGTACCAGTAACCCACTGCCGCCAAAAGCGTAATCACAATTCCCAATGCCCCTACCTTTTTGCCTTGCGCCCTAATGGCCAGTTCAGGGAGCGTCCCATGCACTTTTTGCTTAAAGCCGATTAAAATGGGCAGTACGATCGGCGACAGGGACATGTCCCCGATTGAAAAAACCGGATACCATTCGAAAGGCACTGGAAGTTGTCCTCCAGGAACCATAACGAACATGGGAATTAGCCAAACTCGCTGTGAAACATACACACCTATCGGCTGTCCCCTCTTGGATACCTCCAACTGGGGAGAGACCTTTTTACTTCCGTTGCCGACAATCAAAAACCCTTCAGCAATCAGTAATAACCCTATTAAAATGACAAGTGTCGGATATACGGACCGGTCCACCTGATTAAGGGCATCCTGAAATAATGTAAGCTTGATATCTCTATCATATAAAAAGAAAAGGATAAAGAAGGTGAGTCCCACCGTATAAACGGGGGAAACAAACCTCCTTTTCATGGATAGCATGGACAAAACCGTTATCACTGCCATGATGAACAGCGCCGCCATAGGAATGGCGAGTCCAGTAGCCAGTGTAAGGAAGGAAAGGGTCAATCCCCATATCAATCCTTGAGGTAACATGGAACGCAGCTCCATGGAAAAACTGTAGATCTTCGTATTAAAATCATGGCGTTCCCGTTTAACGCGAAGATAGCCGATGAATAAACAATAGGCAATCGAAACATAAAGCAAAGGATGAAGGAAGAGTTTTCCTAATCCCATTAAGCATGCTATCAGCCAATCCGTTGTCAATTTCTTTCCACCATCCTCAAAAGTAATCAAAATTTTGTCAAATTTCGTTCTGGTCAGTTACCTCCTATTCTATCAAAAATGTAGCCTCCATGCCTATTAAGATGCAGAAAAAGTAGCTTTATCTTAAGTTTCCCCTATACTGCCGTTCATGTTCGCAGGCGGGGCTCGAACAAATGCAAAAGAGGCACCGCTCCAAGGGAACGGTGCCATCAAGTTATTTAACTAAATAATTCAAAGCCGTGCGTAACTGAATATCATTATCTTCATCCTGGATCTTTTCCAGAATGGCGGATTCCAGATGTGCTGCGGTTTTAGCATCAAGCTTACCAGTCACTTCCAGGCCAAATTGTTTTTGGAATGCTTTTACTGCGATTTCTGTACTCCAATCATAATATCCATCCTCACGGCCCGGTTCAAATCCAAGTCCTTTCAGAATGCTTTGGGCATACTGGATTTGTTCATCATTCATATCCCTTTGCAACACCTTCTCAATGGCCAGCTGATGGGCATCAAAATACTCCGGTTGTTTCACTTTGATTGTTGGTTCGATCCCCTTTTTATGGATCCAGTTTCCTGAAGGCGTCAGCCACTTATATAACGTAAGTTTAATCTTGCTGCCATCACCCATTGGTACAGCTTGCTGTACTGTGCCTTTCCCGAAGGTCTTCTCGCCTACCAATGGATAGCCTCCCGCCTCTTGCATCGCTCCTGCCAGGATTTCCGAGGCTGAGGCGCTGCCTTTATCCGTCAAGACGGCAATGGGATAACTTTTCGCTTTCTTAAGGCTTGTAAAAAACGATTGTGTTTCACCCGTTCTTTCTGCAATTTGCAAATAAGGCTTGTCTTTTGTGATAAACTCGCCAAGAATCGTTTCCACACTAGAAAGAAGGCCACCTGGGTTACCTCGTACATCTATGACCAAGCCCTTGATTCCCTTCTTTTCCAGCTCTTTCATCTGCTTTTTAAAATCAGACGCAGTCTTTTCCGAGAATGTGGTCAACTCGATATAACCTATTTGTTCTCCGGCAACTTCTTTAATTGATGAAAATACGGTATCCAATGGAATTTCGGCACGCACCATATTGAATTCAAGTGGATTGTCCACCCCTGCTCGCTTTATTTCCATTTTGACGGGAGATCCTTTTTTGCCGCGGATTTTCAGGCGTGTTTCATACAGATCCAAACCTTCTACACTTTCACCATTCACCTTAAGGATTTGATCTTTCGGCTTTAATCCAGCTTTTTCTGCAGGCGAGTCTTTGTAAGGAGAAACAATTATGACCTTACCATCTTCCATTCCGATTTCAGTCCCGATCCCTTCAAAAGAGGAGTCCAGGGTTTCATTGAATTGCTTGGCGGTCTCCTTGTCCATATATACGGAATAAGGATCTTTCAGCGCTGACAGCATGCCTTGGATGGCACCCTCCACCAGGTTGGAGCCGTCCACCTGTTCTACATACTGACTTACGATCAAACCGTAAGCTTGTTCCACTTTTGCCCATTCCTTATCCTTCGTTATTTCCTGACTTTCATCCTTTGCTTCATTCTTGGCCGGAAGGCTTGTCCAATATATGCCCCCCACTGCTCCAATGGCTAGTGACATGATGATTGCTAGAGGAAGTACCCATTTTTTGACCATATTTATCCCCATTTCTGACCTGATATGTATTTCACTATATGAGGCGAATGGAAGAAATATGCTTATAGAATATGGTGACACTACACAAAAAAAAACAGACCAGGAATTTATCCTGATCTGTTTTTCCGTTCATATATTGGGTATTAATTAGGTATATAGTTTAATGGATTAACAGCATTTGACTTGCTATAATTCCATGCGCCTTTATGTAGCTCAAAGTGTAAATGCTGACCGAATGAATGTCCTGTGTTACCCATGATGCCAATTTGTTGACCTTTGGCAACTACAGCACCTTCGCTTGCTTGTCTCGAACTTAAGTGTGCATACACAGTAGTCCATTGCTGACCGCCGATCGAATGGGTGACGAAGATGACGTTACCGTATGAACTTGAGAAGTAAGAACGGCTTACGACTCCGTCGGCTGCAGCTACAATTGGAACCGTTCCGCTAGCAGCGATGTCGATGCCGGCATGCTGTTTATTCCATCGTTCACCCATTGTTGAAGATACATATCCTGCACTTGGTCTAGTGAAAGTACCCGATGATACTGCAGGCGTAGGCGCTGGCGCTTGACTTACATTAGACGAAGGTTGTGAAGATGATGATGAACTGTTGCTTTTTGCACTATATCCTGAAGAAGTGGATTGTTTTTTTGATTCGGATGCTTGTGATGCTGCTTGTGCAGCCGCTTGTGCAGCTTCTTGCTCTGCACGTTTTTTCGCTTCAGCTGCCGCTTTTTTACGCGCTGCTTCCAATTCGGCTTGACGTTGATGCTCTAAGCTGATGGCAGATTTGATGGCTTTTTCTTGAGCAGCAAGATTCGCTTTTTCTTCCTCTAGACCCATCTTCTCATGTTCATGCTTTTCAGTTTGTTGTTTTAATTTCTTAACTAAAGCATCCTTTTCTTGCTTCTGTTGTTTTTGTTGCTTTTGAATTTCCAATAGTTCAGCTTTTGCCACTTCTAAACTGGCAAGCTTCGTTTCAACAGCATTTTGCTTTTCTTCCAGATCCTTTTTATCCAGCTCATGCTGCTTTAAAATATCACGGTCCGCTTCAGCGATTGTCGCTACAGCTCCGACACGGTCAACTAAATCCCCAAAACTGGATGATCCAAATAATACTTCAAGGTAGTTCACGTCCCCGCCAGTCTCCTGGAAAGAAAGTGCCCTTTCCTTCAATACTTCATTACGTTTGGCGATCCGCTCTTTTAATACTTTAATCTCTTCTTTCAATGCCTCGATTTCTTTTTTCGTTTGTGTAATTTCAGCATTTTTAGCATCGATTTTTTTTGCGGACTCTGCAATTTTCGCTTCAATGGCAGCGATTTGGTCTTCTGCTGTCATTTGCTTATCCTGCAGGTTATCGATTTTCTTTTCCGTGTCAGAAATATTCGATTCAACACCCGAACGTTTTTCCTGGATGGATTCTTTCTGTTTTTCTAAGTCCGAAATCGACTCAGCATAAACCGAAGGTGCCGCTAGAATGCTTCCCAACCCGATCATGATGGAGGCATTCATGGCAATGATATTTTTTTTCACGTTTCATTTCCCCTTTCAACCCGTTACATCCGTGCCTTGTAACGTCTCTCTATTTATGTCTGGCTACTTTTGGCTTTCGAGCAAAGATACACTTTTATACTTTCAGGAACTTCCTGACGGACATCAAGCTGCCCCATATGCCGATAACGGCTCCAATTACGATGAGGATGGCCGAAACTTGATAAATAAACGGATTTGCAGGCAGGAAATCGATGAATTTGAACGTAATCTGCGGTGCTGCATATTTATAGAGATTGTAGTAGAGTACTGCAATCAGACCTATCGGAATGATGGAACCGAGGACTCCCAACCACAGTCCCTCCAAGAAGAATGGCCAACGGATGAATGTATTCGTTGCTCCTACCAATCTCATGATCTCAATTTCTTTTCTTCTGGCTACAATGGTAATTTTAATCGTATTCGAAATCAGGAACATTGCAGTAAATAGTAATCCTACAATAAGTACGATCCCTATGTTTCTAGCAATATTAACAAAGCTGAATAGTTTCTCGACGTAGCCTTGTCCATATTTAACACTTTGGATATACTCCATACCTTCGATTTTTTTTGCCACCTTGATGACATCTTGCGGAGATTTCGTTTTGATAACATAAACGTCCCTTAATGGGTTATCCTGTTCAAATGGTTTAAACGCCTCACCATTATCTCCTAAATCATCTATTAAATTAGTAAGCTCTTCGTCTTTTGGAGAGAAAATCACTGATTCAATGCCGTTTATCTCCATAATTTGCTTACCAATAGTTTTTATATCGTCATCATTCGCCGCATTATCAATATGTGCACGAACTTCGACATCTTTCTCCACATTTCCCGCGATATGATTTAAATTCATCATGAGCACTAAAAAGACGCCAACCAAAGTTAGAGTGACCGTTACTGCACTGACTGAAGCAAACGTCATCCAACCATTACGGCCAATATTTTTAAAACTTTCACGGAAGTGACGGAGCAATGTTCTAAATTTCATATCCGTAATCACCTCGATGTTCATCGCGAACTATTTTTCCACTTTCAATGGCAATGACACGTCGTTTAATATTGTTGACGATGTCCCTATTATGAGTTGCCATGACAAGTGTAGTTCCGCGTTTATTAATTTCTTCGAATATGTTCATGATTTCCCATGATGTTTCGGGATCAAGATTACCTGTAGGCTCGTCGGCTATGACTACCTTGGGATCATTGACGATCGAACGGGCTATTGCAACCCTTTGCTGTTCCCCGCCAGATAACTCGGAAGGAAGCATTCTTGCTTTATGTTTAATGCCGACCAGATCAAGGACTTCCATGACTCTCTTTTTGATTTCTTCTGGTTCCTTTTCAATAACTTCCATGGCAAAAGCAACATTTTCATATGCAGTGAATGTTTGAAGGAGTTTAAAATCTTGGAATACCATACCGATATTACGGCGGAATAGAGGAACTTTCGAATTGCGGATACTTGGCAGGCTAAGGCCATTGACCAAAATATTACCGCTTGTAGGCTTTTCTTCCCTATACATCATTTTGATGAAGGTCGATTTTCCGGCACCGCTCGGACCCACTACATAAACGAACTCGCCTGGCTTTATTTTCACATTGATTCCATTAATGGCAATTACGCCATTTGGATATGTCTTTTTCACATCTATCATTTCTATCATTCTAAAACCACCTAATTTGCTTGGATTATCACTATGTATCAACAGCTTTTCGACAATTTTCACTGAAATCTGACAGGAATCTCTCTTACTTGAGCACAGAAACATTATAACATCATATTTTGTCAAATTAAGCATAAAAAATATTACAGTTTCATTTCAGTTAGACATATATCAACATCTATGTAATAATTCCAGGATTCGATTGCTTGAAAAGGGGGTTAAATGTGAGTTGTTTCGAGGTTTTAAAGGAGGCTAAATGAAACGTCCTGCTAAGCAGAACGTTTCGTCAATCATTACTTATGTCCAGCAAGCCATTCAGCGACCATGCTTGCTTCCTTGCCCTGGATTATACCTGGTGGCATTCCACCTTGGCCATTCGCTATGACTTTTTCAATATCTGCTTTTGATAGCTTGGAACCGACCTTCGTTAAATTCGGTCCCACGCCTCCTTCAAGATTCACTGCATGACAACTTGAACATTTGTTTTCATAAATTTTTGCGGCATCACCGGCACCTGCCGTAGTCGTTTCATTATTTTCACTTGCAGGCTCTTTATCTGCAGCATCATCGTTCCCACCGCATGCAGCCAAGGCCAAAGAAGTACCCAAAACTAAGGCGAACCACTTCATTTTCATTGAATTTACCCCCTCTGATTTATACCAGCACAAGAACATTATACCAATTTCAATCCAGTTTAAAACCCTCCCCAAGTACCTCCGATGCGTCCATTACAATTACAAACGCTTTAGGGTCAACGAGTTTCACCAATTGTTTCAATTTGGTGAATTCCGACTGGTCTATTACGCACATCAAAATTGGACGAGTATCATCCGTATAGCCGCCATACCCGGATATGCCTGTCACACCCCGGTCCAGCTCATGTATGATAGCATCCCTTACTTCCATTTCTTTATTCGTGATGATCAGTGACATCTTCGAACGGTTCAATCCAATCTGGACGAGGTCGATCGTCTTGCTTGTCACATACAATCCAATCAATGCATAAAGCCCTTTTTCAATATCGAAAACGATGGCAGCACTTAAAACGATGATTCCATCAATGACTGCCACACAGGTTCCCAATGACAGATGGGTATACTTATGGAAAATCTGTGCCGCCAAATCGGTCCCCCCTGTGGAACCCTTCCCGCGAAAGACGATTCCCAGCCCAAGTCCGACCATCATCCCCCCGCAAATCGAACCAAGCAATGCATCATTCGTCCAAGCATCCCAATCCTTTGTCAGAAATACCACTAATGGCAGAAACAGGGTTCCGATCAGGCTTTTGGCTCCGAAATGTCTTCCAAGGATAATAAGCCCCGCAATGAACAAAGGGATATTAAAACCCCAAAGAACGTAGGCTGGCTCCCAACCGAGAGTTGAATCGAGAATCGTGCTAATCCCGCTGACCCCGCCAGATGCGACCTGGTTAGGCAGTAAGAATACATTAAAACCAATGGCAATTATGGATGAACCGACAATCACCAATCCATACTCCGTTAACTTTTGAATTAAAGGGTGCCTCTGCTCCCGGTATCTTTTCTTCATTTTGCATAAGTCTCCTCGAACCATCATTATTATCTAGTATTGGCCGAACGAGGTAGAGCATCCCTTTTCAATCCTGTAAATGTCAGCCAGAAGATTCATTAAAAAAGGGAAAAAAAAGCCGGACCGGGGAAACCGGTCCGACTGGCTGATCTTATAATTTTGAACGCAAGTACGCATCAATGAACATATCGATATCGCCATCCATGACAGCTCCCAAGTTTCCGGTCTCCGCACTGGTACGGTGATCTTTAACCATGGAATACGGGTGGAAAACATAAGAACGAATTTGGCTTCCCCAGCCAATTTCCTTTTGCTCACCACGGATTTCATCCAATTCCGCTTGTTGCTGCTCAATTTCACGTTGATACAATTTGGCTTTCAGCATATTCATGGCCTGGGCCTTGTTTTTGATTTGAGATCTCTCGTTTTGGCACGTTACCACGGTGTTCGTAGGTATATGGGTGATCCGGACTGCCGAGTCAGTTGTATTGATATGCTGACCACCTGCACCACTTGCCCGGTACGTATCTATTTTCAAATCTTCCGTGCGTACTTCTATATTGATCGTATCATCGAATTCTGGCATGACTTCACATGAAACGAATGAAGTATGGCGTCGTCCTGAGGAATCGAAAGGAGAAATACGGACAAGACGGTGTACCCCTTTTTCCGCTTTCAAATAACCATAGGCGTTATGGCCTTTGAAAATTAAAGTGACACTCTTGATCCCAGCTTCATCACCTGGAAGGTAATCAAGGGTTTCCACTTTAAAGCCTCTTTTTTCACCCCATCTTGTATACATGCGCAGCAGCATGGAACCCCAATCCTGGGACTCCGTTCCGCCAGCACCAGGATGCAGTTCAAGAATGGCATTTTTCGAGTCATATTCTTCACTTAGTAAAAGTTGAAGTTCAAAGTCATTCATCTTTTGTGCAAGAACCGTGATCTCTTCTTCCAGCTCCGCTAAAAGTTCTTGATCATTCTCCTCTTTCACTAATTCATATGTCAAATCCAGATTTTCATATGATTCATTCAGGTCGGACAATTGATTGACTTGTTCTTTTAAAGCATTCGTTTCATTGATGACAGTTTGTGCTTTTTGCTGATCATTCCAAAAATCGGGATGTGTCATCTCATTTTCTAGCTGTGCGATTCGTGCCTCTTTTTCATCTAAGTCAAAGAGACCCCCTAAAGTCCGTTAATCGTTGCGCTGTCCGTTCAAGTTCATTTCTAATTTCTGCTAATTCCATTTCTCTTCACCTCATTAAGTATGTTAAAAAAAATCCCTGAAGAGGGATTCCCTTCATTACAAATAAATCTCTCCAAACTATATGCAAAAGTATTGCTTTATGCAAACAAAACATGAAAAGAGGCGGCAAGCCTTACACTTAACCGTCCCATAATCATTATACACCTAACTTTAGCCTAAATTGCCATGGCAATTCTTATATTTTTTACCGCTGCCGCATGGGCATAACGCGTTTCGGCCAACGTCTTCCTTTTTACGTGCAGGGGCTTTTTTCACTTTTCCCCCGTCTTCTTCCTTCGGATTGACCGCTTGTCCTTTTATGACTTCCTTGCGTTCCAAATTGTTGCGGATTTCGGCCTTCATGATGTATTTTGCGACTTCATCCTCCATTGAAGCAATCATCGCTTCAAACATCGCGAAACCTTCTGATTGATATTCACGAAGCGGATCGATCTGGCCATAAGCACGAAGGTGGATCCCTTGGCGCAATTGCTCCATCGCATCAATATGGTCCATCCACTTACTATCGACTGCACGAAGAACGATTACTTTTTCGAATTCACGCATTTGTTCTTCAGATAGCTCTTCTTCTTTTTGGTCATAGCTTTCTTTCACTTTTGCTAAAATGAACTCAACCAATTCCGATTCATTTTTCCCTTCCAAATCAGCTACAGTGATTGAACCTTCATTGAATAGGTTACCATTCAGGTAATCGACAAGGCCTTGTAAATTCCAGCCTTCCTCATCGCCCATTGGTGCAAACGCGACAACATTTCGCTGGATGGATGCCGTGATCATCGTTTCGACGATTTCACGTAAGTTCTCACTTTCCATGACATCGAAACGCTGTTTATAAATAATTTCCCGTTGTTGACGGAGAACATCGTCATACTGCAGTAATTGCTTACGTGAATCGAAGTTATTGCCTTCGACCCGTTTCTGTGCGGATTCAACGGCCCTTGTCACCATTTTACTTTGAATTGGCTGGGAATCATCCATACCAAGGCGTGCCATCATGTTTTTCATGTTATCCGAACCAAAGCGGCGCATCAATTCATCTTCCATTGATAAATAGAATTGAGTGACCCCTGGATCTCCCTGACGGCCGGACCGACCACGCAGCTGGTTATCTATACGCCTGCTTTCATGACGTTCCGTACCGATGACAGCAAGGCCCCCAAGCTCCTTGACACCTTCACCAAGCTTGATATCCGTACCGCGCCCTGCCATGTTCGTAGCGATCGTAACTGATCCTTGATTACCTGCATTCGCAATGATTTCCGCTTCACGCTCATGGTTCTTGGCATTCAAAACATCGTGAGGGATTCCTTTTTTGGATAAATAGGCAGATATGACTTCAGATGTTTCGATGGCAACCGTACCGACAAGCACAGGCTGACCCTTTGTATAGCGTTCGGCGATGTCTTCCACAACAGCCTTGAATTTCCCATCGGTTGTCGCGTATATAAGATCTGCCCTGTCGTCCCTGATGATATTCCTGTTTGTCGGTATCGCAATGACATTCATATTATAAATATTGCGGAATTCCTCTTCTTCCGTTTTGGCTGTACCGGTCATACCTGAAAGCTTTTCATACATCCTGAAATAGTTCTGGAATGTAATCGTCGCAAGAGTCATGCTTTCATTTTGAATTTCAAGTCCTTCTTTCGCTTCGATCGCCTGGTGGAGACCTTCACTGTAACGGCGGCCTTTCATCAAACGGCCAGTGAATTGGTCAACGATGACTATCTCGCCTTCCTGGACAACATAATCCACATCCAAATGCATGGAAACATGCGCCTTTAACGCCTGATTGATATGATGATTCAAAGTAACGTGATTAATATCGAATAAATTATCGATATTAAACGCTTTTTCAGCTCGATTCATCCCATCTTCCGTCAGCTGAACACCTTTTGTCTTTTCATCATATGTGTAGTCGGTTTCTTTTTTTAAGGTTCTTACAAACGCATTGGCCTGGATATAAAGCTGAGCCGATTTTTGTGCCGAACCGGAAATGATCAATGGCGTTCTTGCCTCATCGATCAAAATCGAATCGACCTCATCAATGACGGCGAAGTGCAGCGGGCGCTGTACCATTTGTTCTTTATATAACACCATATTGTCACGAAGATAATCAAAACCTAACTCATTATTCGTACTGTACGTAATGTCAGCATTATACGCCGCCTGCTTTTCTTCTTTAGAATGACTGTTCAAATTCAATCCGACGGTCAAACCAAGGAAATCATACAATACGCCCATCTCGGTGGCATCACGGTGTGCCAAGTATTCATTGACAGTAACGACATGTACACCTTTACCGGTAAGCGCGTTTAAATAAACCGGCATCGTGGATGTTAAGGTTTTACCTTCCCCTGTTTTCATCTCGGAGATATTTCCATCATGAAGTGATGCCCCACCCATGATTTGAACACGGTAAGGATATAAGCCCAGAGCACGCTTTGCCCCTTCACGTGCAACCGCAAAAGCCTCAACAAGCAAATCATCAACGGTTTCCCCATTTTGATAACGCTCTTTAAACTCACCCGTTTTGGCACGCAACTGTTCATCCGATAACGCTGCCGTCCCATCAGCCAGCGCTTCGACCTGATCGGCGATTTTTTCTAAACGTTTGATTTCTCGCTTATTCGGATCAAAAACTTTATTTAATATATTAAGCATTCAATAACGCTCCTCTATTATGGTAATGATCGTTCAATGACAAAATTCATATAAGTAAGAAGAAACACACTTCTATTATTACTAATGCACGCTTAATTTTACCACTTCTATCATAGAGGTACAACTTCATGTCACTTCCCTGGTATAGACCTGAATTCAATTCTTGCGAAAAACAATGGATAAATGAGGAGTAAAACTGTTAAAATAGAAGGAAGTATAAAAAATATGTTGCAAATTCCCCACTATTCCATGTGTAAATGAGAATTATCCATAACCTTCCATCACTAGATGCTGTGTCCTCTCTAGCGATAGCATGTCAAGGTAAGCCAACCTTACAGTCGTCTTGTTTGAATGATAAGATTGGCTACTGACACTTATTAGCGGAAGATAAATAGAACATGTTTCGAGGTGGTATTGATGATTGGTGAACGTGTAAAAAAACTGCGAGAAGAAAAGAAAATGTCGATGACTGAACTTGCCGATAAAGCCGGTGTGGCAAAGTCTTATTTAAGTTCGCTCGAGCGGAACTTACAAACGAATCCTTCTATTCAATTTCTTGAAAAAATCTCCGCCGTACTTAACATTCCTGTTGATGCCCTGCTTTATGATGCACCAAATAAGGAAACCTTGGACACTGACTGGATGAAAATCGTTGAGGAAGCCATGAATTCGGGTGTTTCAAAACAACAATTCAGGGAATTCATCGAGTTTAATAAATGGAGAAAAGATAAAGAAGAGTAGAGTGGGAGTGCACTAGTTTACCTACATAATCCTGAAGAATACAGTTTGAATAAGCTAGACTTGTTAGAATCTCAAGGAAGAATAAACCCTATAAACAACTAATGAATCGAATTACTGTTTATAGGGATGTTCTCGATCTTGTTCGGAAGTTATTTTCCATTGTTCTCCTCTAATGTTACCTCAAGGCTTTCCCGTTTCAAAAAAGCACTGATTTCCTCTTTTTTGAAACCCAAGCTCCTTGCTTCTGAAATCAATTTCACCCATTCTTGATCCATTTCCACATTAGCCACCTCTTCTACCTCCTAAAATACTATTTGTATTTCAGGCAGACCAGCCATCATAGTCTCGAGGACCTTAGACCTGTGCCTTTGCGCCCTCATCTTTCAATAAGTTTGCCTTTGTCGTGGTATTTATTACCAAATACATTACTTATAATCATATTATAACGGATACCCACTCCATATATTGCTATTTTATGTCGGTAATCTACCTAAATGCAAAAACTTTTATCCGACAAAATATTACAATATTAAGAAAATTCAAATTCCAGGTGATTTTTCACAGAATTATTCAATTTCTTTTTTTATAAAATAGTAAATATTACTCTTCTTAATATTCCGTTTCTGTGTATTGATTCTCTCCATAGTAAGTGCATCCAAGGCTTTTTGCGCAGTTAAATCCTCACCGCAGGTCGGGCAAAGCCACTTTCCATATTCCGCACTGCTAAAAGAAGCCCTATGGCAAGTATGGCAATTCTTTCGATACAAGTAATCCAGCCCCTCTGCACCTTAATCAAATTGTTTTTTTATAAAAAACCAATCGTTCTTTTTAAAGAACTTATAATTTGAGTATAGTGCAAAAGAAAGGGGTTATTAAATAGGTAAAACTGACTATTTTTCTTAATAAAGAACAAAATTTGTTCTTTAAAAAGTATTTTTTCATTGATTTGGATTCTCTAGAGAACAAAAGAAGCAATCATTTATTTCCTTTTCAAACAAATTCTATCAACAGGCATTAAAAAAGCACAACCCAAAGGCTGGGCTGTGCTTGTGATCTTAGAATAATAATTAACTAGGTTCAATCAATCCATAGCGTCCATCTTTTCGACGGTACACTACGTTCGTCGTATTAGTATCCGCATTCGTGTAAACGAAGAAACTGTGACCAAGCATATTCATTTGTAAAATCGCTTCTTCACTGTCCATCGGCTTTAAATCAAAGCGCTTATTGCGGACCACTTCAATATCATTATCGTCTTCGAATTCATCCACCACTTCGTCAACTTCCGTATTGAAGGCGAATGCATCTGGTGCAGTCGATAGATTGTTTCGGAACTTGCGATTGACCTTCGTTTTATGTTTACGAATTTGGCGTTCAAGCTTATCATTGATCAAGTCAATGGCAGCATACATATCCGCATTTTCCTCTTCAGCGCGAAGAACCAAATTCTGCATGGGAATCGTCACTTCGACCTTTGATGTATTATTGTTCACTTTTAAATTCACTAACACATTTGCATCTGGTGTATTGTTAAAATATCGTTCTAACTTGCCAATTTTCTTTTCGACGTATTCTCGAATTGCTGGAGTTACCTCAATGTTTTCACCGCGTACGTTGTAATTCATAAAGTGAGTCCTCCTTAAATTAAGACTATACAGTTAGATTCTACAATACCCCTCCGGTTCCTTTTAGAAACACATCATGAAATATGTCGAAATAATGAAACAATTGTCGGAAGGTTTGGAAAGGGTTGATGTCTGCCCTAGCTTCATTATATCAAATGCTATGCTATAAAGAAAAAATTAAGCCTATTTTATTTACAGAAAATTTAAAAATAATTAACATAAAAACCGTTTGGAATCCAAACGGTTGCGTAATCAGTTTCTTTTATCGTAGAACATACCATCAACTGATAGACTTTCATACGGGTTCGTGTATTTATTGGATGATTTTTTCTTCTTATTTATTTCCTGGATATCCCGCTGTATCTCCTGCTTTTGGAGCTTCAGCAAGTGATCGACCTGTTGGTTAAGCAACATTGCTGCACGGCCCAGCTGCTGCTCTTCAGCAGTAAAAGGCGGTTTGATTTGAGAAAGAAGTCCATCTCGCTGATCGATCAGCTGTGTGATCCTTTCTATTTTATCATCACGCTCTGTGATCGTATGATCTTCCAGAACGGCAAGTAATTCAGCAGTCATATCATGAAAGGTTCTAATCACCATTACACTTGACCGCTTTGGGTGAATTGTTTTTTCCGATTGATTTGAATTACTTCTTTCCAAGTATTCCGGAACTCAGTAACAAGTCCCTCCACTTCTTCCAAGGCAGCAACATCATTTTTCAGATTCGCTTCTATCAGACGCCGGTTCATGAAATCATACAGACTCATCATATCTTTGGATACATCCGCATCCATATTCAGCGTCACCATCAATTCATGGACAATGTTTTGCGCCTTAATGATGTTCGTATTCCTCGCTTCGATATTTCCTGCTTCAATGGCTTTCTTCCCAAGCATGATGAACTTCAAACAGCCATTATAAAGCATTAATGTAAGCTCACCCGGGGATGCTGTATTGACTGAATTTTGCTGATACGATTGATATGGATTATTTATCGCCATATTTAACTTCCTTTCTGACTTACCTTAACTAAAATAAGAAGCTAACGATGCACTTTGGCTGTTTGCCTTTTGAATCGCTTTTTCCATCGCCGTGAACTGGTTGTAATAACGTGATTCCAATTTCGTTAACTTTGCTTCAAATGTTGAAATCCGGGTATCCAATCCATTAACCAGCTTCCCGATGGTAAACGAGTTATTAACATATCCGGCTTTCCCGGCCTTTTCCGTTATCGTTTTCATTGAAGATTGTATATCATCCCGCAAACGGCGAGCGAGACCTTTTTCGCTCTTTTCCGTACCATCAGCCATGAACATATTATAAATCGCATTGGGATCCTCACTAATGGCTGCCCGGAGCTTGTCCTCATCAATCGTTAATTTACCGCCCTCCAAATAATTCTTGGTCGTGGTGATTCCCAAACTGCTGAGACTGTTTTTTCCTGTGATTCCATCCACCGAGGTGTATAGGGATGACCTCATTGTGGTCAGGAGGCTTTTTAATGTCGAATCGCTTTTTAACGTTCCGCTCTTTGCTTTTTCTTCCCACAGCTTCACTTCATCCTCTGTCATTGCCTTCTTTTGCTCCGAGGTAAGCGGGGTAAAGGAGCGATATTTCGCTTCACCCGTTTTATCTTGAACCTTTTTAATGATTTCATTGTATTTATTCACAAACTGTGTGATCGTGTCTAAGATGGCATCCACATCAGCTGTTGATGAGAATGTTACTGTATCCGTCGTTTTTTGCTTTATCGTTATTTCCGCTCCATTAATCTGAAACGTATTCGAGGGCCGGGAAATGTCCAGGCCATTATAAGTAATCGATGCATTTTCCCCTATTGTACCGCCAGTCCCTTCATTGTTACTGCTCATTTTTAGCGTATTGAAGAAATCTCCGGTACCCCCTAATTCAATTTCAGGGCGATCTTTCACATCACCTGTATTTTTAGCAGTGATGGAAAACTTTTGCGAATTTTCATCAAAAAATAGAGTCACTCCCGAGTTGGCATTAATTTTATTGATAACACTCTCTAACGTATCATCCGCATTAAGGGTAAGCGTATAAGGTTTTTCTACTGTTATCCCATCTTTTACTTCCGTATCAAAACCGCCATCTTTATTGATGGCCAGTATCGTAATATCTTGAGGTGTCGTAATACCCAATTCAGACAGTTTCTTTTTAGGGTCAGTAACAGCCGATTTTTCCGTACTGGTCATACTCGCTGCTTTGGCAAGTCCATTCACTTTAATATTTCCAGTGAAATCACTTGCTGAATTCACATTTTTAACGGATACGGCATCTGAATTCGATACCGATACTACCTTTTTAATGAAGGAAGACTTTTTCCCAATCCCATCACGAATGAGCGTATCCAATTCTGATAAAGCTGTATTTATCGAGCGGTAATCATCACGCTGCCACTCGGAATACTGCTTTTTCTGTGTCAGTTTATCCAATGGCACCCGTTCCGCCTGCATCATGCTTTTAACTATTTCATCTATGTCCATTCCACTTGCTAAACCACTGACTCGTACCACAATTGATCACCCGCTTATATTTTTTCATCCACCATGATTCCGACAAACTCCGTCATTGCCGCATAGAAATCCAATAACTTCTTCGGAGGAATTTCCCTGATCGTCTCATCCGTCACGTCATCCACTACCTTGACATAATACTCATTCAGCTTCTCATGATATTCAAAACGAACGGCCGTATGTGTTGGATCCAGGAAGGTGTTCAAACTATCCACCGCTTCCTGAACCTTTTCTTTTGTAGGCTGATTGGATTCCACACTTTGTTCAGAATAGGCAACTGTATTGATTTCTCTTTGATAGTAAGAACTAATTCCCTCTGAGATGGCTGTTCTAAGTTGTGAGGAAAGAATATTCGTGGACAAACTCTCCAGCATTTAAAAAGCCTCCAATATGATATCTTTACTTTTTATATCGGTAATTAAGATTTTATATTTAGTCACTCTTACATTTTGGTTGCATCTGCAGACATTCATTAATGATCCTTTGTTATAAAAGAGATTCTACTAAAAAAACTCCAGAAAAAAATATCTGGAGTTTTTTGGGTTTTTAAATTTTGACCGTTGATTTCCTCTCCAGGCACTCGCATTCCCGCAGGAGTCTCGCACCTTCCGTTCCAATCAACTTTGTTTTAACAGTTAGATTGCTCTTTTTACCTACAGTCTTTTGACCAGATTTTCCATCGAATCTTAATGAGAGATTCAGAAAGAAAACGGATATGTATAAGCATGTATTGCTAACTCCGTACATGAGAAAGCCAGTGGGAATAAGCGGAATGTTGGAAAACCTGAAGACGTTTTAGCAAATGCAGCTTACGAAACACCCACTTTACCCAATACACGCGTCCTCCAACAAAAGAAGGATTCTTTCGAAAGTATGATTATATATACAATAAATATTTCTATAAATGCACAAGCCCAATGAAAAAATAAAAAGGTGTCGGAATGAGACCATTCCGACACCTTTTTATTTACAAACTTAAGACTCCATACAATATCTTAAGTCTTTGAATGAAAACCAGGTAAAGATTAACGTAATAATTGAAGAACGCCTTGTGGTTGTTGGTTCGCTTGCTTTGCGACTATGTCTTTCGAGCATAGAATAGACTATATCTTCACCCTTATCTTTAAGGGGCTGGGCACTTCGAATGGCTTATACCACCCTATGGATTTCATTGTCCTAGCTTTCACCTTAGACTGTATATCCTAGTCGTTGAACCTTCTCCACTCTTTCGAGACAGGAGCTTGGCTGCTGATTATCCATTGTTTCATCCCCATCATTTTCCGACCATCACGCTTACCGTTTCCAGTTACGTTGTGGTTGATGCAGCTTTAGGAAGTTCCAGCAATTCACCCAGTTATACTCTAGCTCGTTACCAAGCTAGACGCCCTTCGATCGATTACCTTAAGAGTTGTAAAACTCCTTGAGGCGTTTGATTGGATTGAGCCAACATTGCTTGTGCTGCTTGAGAAAGAATAGAATTCTTAGTTTGGTTCATCATTTCTTTCGCCATCGTGCGAACATTTACTTTCATAAATGACTAGACTATATCTTCACCCTCAACGTTATTTGTTAGGGGTCGGGCACTTCGGATTCACAATGCTGATGGACATTGTTTCACCTATGGATTTCATCATCATAGCTTTCGCCTTAGATGGTCTATCCTAGTCGTTGAACCTTCTCCACTTTTTCGAGACAGGAGCTTGGCTGCTGATTGCCCAATCTTTTCTTTTTTCACACCGTCACGCTTACCGTTTCCAGTTACGTTGTGGTAAGAAAAGCTATTAGGGGTTTCCAGCAATTCACCCGATAATTCTCACTAACCGTTACCAGCTAGGACGACTGTGCTTGTCGCGGCTCTAGGCAGCTAAAGCATAATCTACGTCACGGATACGAGATTCCGCAGCAGTTAGGTTTTCAGAAGATGTGTTTAAGTTATTAATCGTATGTTCTAAACGGTTTTGAGTTGCCCCTAATTTAGAACGTTCGGCTGATACTTTAGAAATAGCAGAATCAATAACTTTAAGTGCTACGTTTGATTCTCCCTGACTTCCAACTTTAAGGTCTTTAACACCTAAAGCAGAAGAACCCATATCTTTGATTGCTAAGTTAATGTTTTGACCAGTGTTAGCGCCGATTTGGAAGGTAGAAGAACCGTCAGCATGAATGTCGGTAGCTTGAGTAGTTTCACCAAAGCTAGAAAGGGCATTTGTTGCACCCGTCTTAACATTTCCAGAAGCATCCTTAACCGTTACAGTCAACCCGTGAACTGCACCCGTTTTACCTGCTGCTGCTGCAGTTATTTCGACTTGACCATCTGCATTAACTGCTACGTCTGAATCTGCCGCTGTGTTAGCTCCACCGAAAAGTGCCGCAATATCAGTACCTGCCGCAACAGTAATTGTGTCCGTTTTCGTTTTTCCATCAATTACGTAAGAAACGTCAATTTTATCTCCTGCAATAATCCCAAGGTCGTTTCCGTTTTTGTCTTGTAAGCCAACTAATGTGTCAGTACCAACTGCTGCTGCACCTGCTGCTTTTAGAACCCCACCAGTTTGGACATTCTTTGCTGCTGCAGTTGTTTTGTCCATTGAACCGTCTAAAAGGTTCTTTGTATTGAATTGAGTCGTACCTGCAATACGGTCAATTTCTTTACCTAATTGGTCCATTTCATCTTGAATGTTTTTGCGGTCTTCTGCCGTATTTGTATCGTTAGCTGATTGGTTTGCTAACTCACGCTGCCGTTGAAGGATTGAGTGTGTTTCATTGAGTGCACCCTCAGCAGTTTGAATCATAGAGATACCATCTTGTGAGTTACGAGTTGCTTGGTCTAACCCACGAATTTGTCCACGCATTTTTTCAGAGATTGCTAGACCTGCTGCATCATCTCCAGCACGGTTGATACGTAGACCTGAAGCTAATTTCTCCATTGATTTAGATTGGTTTGCTGATGCACTTGATAACTGACGATGCGTGTTAAGTGCTGCGATATTGTGATTGATAATCATTTATGTTTCCTCCTTGAGTCTTTAGTCCCCACGTCCATGTGGTTGTTTACGATGGGCAGTGAATAAGTCGGCCGCCTATTTCACTGCCCATCGTTGTATACTTAATATCGACCTGCTTGGAAACATATTTAGCGGATTTTACGATTTTTTCTTGAAATACTCATTTATGTTTTCCAGAAGGTTGGATTCCGTTTTCACGGCTTCGCTATTTTCCTGCTGGATGGACAGGTAGATTTCCTTCCTATGGATATCGACGTTTTTCGGGGCATTGATACCGAGTTTGATCTGTTCGCCCTCAACGGACAGGATCGTAATTTCGATATCATCGCCAATCATGATTGCTTCATTTTGTTTTCTGGTCAATACGAGCATCATTTTTCCCCCTGTTCTGCTGGAGGTTCAAACAGTCTGTGCTTTGTACGGTATTCACTAGCGGTCATGATAAATTGCTTTCCCGTTTTTTTTGAGCTATTTATGATGATGGGGGCCTGGAGATTCGCCGTCGTTTCATTGAAAGGGTCCTGGATCGTTAAGATGACGAAAGTAATGACTTCCAGTTCCGTTTCTATTTGTAAAGAAGATAATACCTCATCCGTAAGCTTCACTTCGTAATCATGAAACACTTCAAAAGGATTCGTCACAATAAAGGCCAGCTCTTTAGTTTCTGTCGATTGCAGGACGAAAAATGGCGTGTCATCCAAAGCTAGTAAGCAAAACTGTTTTTCTTCTAAAAATCCCGGTATCCCGCTTTCAAATACATAAATCTCTTTCTCTGCCAATTCGATTTCGCCATGAAACTTTGTTTGTAGAATCATCTATGTTTTCACTTCCCTATCTCATCCGGATATAAATTGATGAAATCTATATCCAGCGCATTTTTTCGTAAAATTTCCACTTCCACACTGCCTGGTGTGTATGTATGGTTCGGCCTATTGATTTGAGCATCAATGATCGGTTTTTGAGCGGTTGCTTCAATCTTCACTTGGGCAGGCTGGTAGTCAAGCTTCACGCTGAAATGAGAGGGGATCCAGCCGAGATTGAATCGCTTCTCCGGCCCTTTGCTGTTTGTCTTGGCCTGTTCAGCTAGTGGATTACCGCCTTTTTCAATATGCCTCAACTCCGTCCCCTGCTGGGCACGTCTTGCCATACCCGCCAGCCAATCCTGATATCCCTGCTGCGCAAATTCATCGACTCTTACTGAGAGGCTTTTCAAATCCATGTCTTCCCTTGCTTGTGACTGATCGATCGTCAGCTTGCCTGGTGTCGTTTGAATCTCCAGAATTGCATGCGGCTGTTCGATTGATTGGACCGCTGCCTTCTGTTCGATTTGCTGTACAGGCTGCTCTATATTCAATCCAATCTTCATTGGGGTGGATTGCAATCTAATTTGTGGAATCTGCATCATCAACACTCCTTATAGAAAAAAGCTATCCATTTAAGAATAGCTTAACGAAGAAAATCCAATAAACTCGGCTGCATGATTTTTGCTCCGATACTTAATGCAGCACTATGGACACTTTCCTGGGTCGTCAAATCCATGATCGCTTTTTCGATATCGACATCCTCATTTTTCGAAAGGATTTCAGTGGCAAAAACCTCCTGCTGCTTGAGACGGTCCGTCATCAGCTCAATCCGATTCTGCCTTGCACCAACCTGGGCCTGCATGCCTAAGAAGGTATTTATCGTTGCGTCAAGTCCTTCCAGTGTGCCGCTCACGTCGTCGCCGTTTTCCAGTGCTTCGATTGTTTTGTCGATGCTTCCTCCAGCAGCAAGTGCATCTCCAAAAGTCTTGGAACCATTTGTATTGATTTTAAGGGAAATCCCCGAAAACACTTCAAGGTTTATGTCCCCTGTGCCATACACCGTATTCCCATTTCCGTCTTTAACGGACGATGGTCTCACATTCGTATCCTGACCGTTGAAAATATATTTCCCGCCTATTTGTGTGTCACCGAGAGTTACGAGATGTTCTTTTAATTGCTTGATTTCTTCAGAAATATTTTTCAGTTGTTCGCCTTCATACGTACCATTGCTGCCTTGAACGGTTAATTCACGAATCCGCTGCATGGCGGAAACCGCTTCACTAATGGCATCATCCGTGCTGTCAATCCAATTGGTCGCCTCAGAAATGTTGCTCTGATACTGCCCTATTTGATTGAGGTTTGTCCTGTACCCCATTCCCATCATGGCCGCAACAGGGTTATCGGATGGTTTGGAGAACTTCTTTTGAGTAGATACCTGCTCTTGCAGCTTGGACATCTTTTCGTAACTGCTGCTTAAATTGCTCAGCATATTATTGGTTAGCATCGATTGCGTTACCCGCATATTCGTCTCCTCCTATCATCGGCCTACTGTACCCATTCCGTTTATGATTTTATCGAGCATTTCATCCATCATCGTCATCATTCTTGCAGATGCGTTGTATGCCTGCTGGAATTTGATCATGTCGGTCATTTCTTCATCAAGGGATACGGAACTGACGGACTCCCTATTTTGGTTAACCGATGTAGCAAGCACGACAGAGTTGGAAAGGTTCTTTTGGGCGCTTTGGGAATCCACACCAAGCTTTCCGATGATACCGGAATAATAGGTATCAAAGCTTCCTGTCAATTCCTTTGAATTTTGGTCCTTAGTCGAGTACTCACTGAACGCCTTCTTCTTCAGGTCAGCCAGGAGTTTAGCATTTTCATTATCCCCGGATGCCCCTCCGCTTTTACCGCCTGCGGCAATTTTCGAAGGATCCTTAACGATCTCACTATTCACCCTGATGCTTTGGGCGGCACTTTTACCTGGTTCAAGTTCAAAGAAATTCAATGTTGAAGTGTTGCCATCACCTAAGGCATAACCTTGTTTATGGATGGCATTAAACTCATTCACAAAAGCCGTCGTCATATTATCGAGCTTTTTCAGCATATCAGGATAAGCGCCGCCGATCGTGCCATCAGCCTTCTTATAGCCGAAACTTTTGATCAAGCCGGATAGTTCTCCCGAGAAATTGTAATCCGTCAATGTTTTTGAACCGAACTTCAATCCATCCACCATACCTGTCGTTTTATCATGGCTAACTTCAACTTTTGAAGTTCCCACCATCCCGGTTTGGTTAACACTGACTAGATTGATTGGCGGCACAAAAGACGAACCGTCCTCTTGCATCAATTCGATATTGTATAGCCCTGTGGCCACATCGCTGGCTCTGCCGTAATCCGCCGGAATGACGTTATTCACTTTAATGCTGACAAGCTGTGAGAGATTGTCCACGAGTACATCACGTTTATCGTAAAGGTCATTGGGGATATAACCATGCGGCTCCACTTTGCTGATCTGTTGGTTAAGCTGATCAATACTGCTGATGAGCGTATTGATTTCGTTCGCTTTGACGTTTATCTGGTTGCCGATATCCGTTTGAACGTTCGTTAACGAATTGTAGTAGTAGTTTAAAGTATCCGCGACCATGACGCCCGTCGAGGCAACGACTTCACGCGCCCCGGAGTTTTCCGTATTCGCCGTCAGCCCTTGAAGCGAATTCCAGAACTTCTCCATCGTGGCGGCTAATCCGCTGTCGGTCGGTTCATTCATGATCCCTTCCATTTTCGTCAGGGATTCGCTCATGGCCCCGTAATAACCGATTTTATTACTTTGTGTCCTGTATTGCGCATCCAGGAAACTGTCGCGGATCCGCTGAACCGTTTCAGCTGCCACCCCTGTCCCGATTTGGCCGGCAACGCGCGGGCTGTTCAAACCGACAGTCGGGAAGCCCGACGTCTGGACCAGGTTGACCCGCTGCCTTGAATATCCTAATGTATTGGCATTGGCCACGTTATTTCCTGTTGTATACAAGGCCCCTTGAGAGGTGGATAATCCGCGTTTAGCGGTCTCAAGACCCATAAAGGTTGAAATCATTTGCTCGAACCTCCATCTTTTTTCTGCTTCTTATGCTTTGGAATCAAACATCCCCATGCCGGTTTTTGCCGTTTTCCCGACCGAATCCCCGTAATTCAGGTTCTGGTTCTGCGGCCTCAGCATATCCAAAGAGACATTGATGAATTGAAGGGACTGATAGATCAATTGCTGATTTAAACCGTTCCGCTCCTTCAGCTTTGCCACCTCATCAATCAATTCCGCTTTTAGCATTTCAAGGATTTCCGTTTCTTCAGGTCCTGTCAGTTCCGTTACGGTATGGATGGAAGCAGGCTGTCCCGCCGTTCCGTTGGCTGCAAGAAATTCCTCGACTGCCCTTTCTCTTTCCTTATCCGTCTGACTGATCGCTTTAATATGCTTTTGTTCCGAAATCAGCAGGGCAGTGATCGCCTCGGTATCGTTCGCTTTCAAAATGGCCGTTTTTCTTATCGCCAATTGATTGAAGCTTTTATGAAGCTTGATCAATTTTCCAAGCGATCCGATGATGTTCCGTGCAGACATTATGCTGCCTCCTCACTCATAAATGAAGGACGGAAAATGGCTCCGTCCACTTCATTCAAGCTTTTCCATTGAAAATTCATTTCCGGTAAAAATCGATGAGACCCTTAGCCGTTGCTTGTGCATTCAATTTATAATTTCCTTTTTCAACTTGGATTTTCAATTCGTCCACTTTTGCTTGTCTTGCAGCAAGAATCGGTGATGATTGCTGCATTTCTTTTGCCGCTGAAGAAATTTCAACTTTATCCGAAGATTTGACCTTGGATTCTTTGATATTCCCCGTTTTATTGGCTTGAAGATTATAAGGGTTAACACCTGTCATACCGACGTTATTGATTTTCATATTCCAGATCCTCTCCTTCGGTCGATTTTATAAATCCCATAATGTTTCGATTCCTTAACCATTAAAATAGCTCTGGACTGTGTTATTCTCCCTATCGTTATTATCGACATGGAATGGATTTCTTTAATTGTTTCGTGCAATCTTCCTTCGACACCCATTGTCGAATATTGTTCTCAATATCGAATATCTTAACAAATGCCGCATCATGTTTCCATGATTTATCCTTTTTGATCATCCTTCATGTAGTACGTATTTTTTTTATCATTTCCTTGAATTTCAGTCAGGCGCTTTTCCTCATTTTCAAACGCCTGCAAATCCGTAACGAGTGAATCGCTGCATTTGACGCATAACCTTCCGCTCTTGATGGTAGTGCCACACTTTTCACATGGAATTCCTAGATTGGGAAACTGCGAAATTCTCAGCTTTCCTGTTCTCACAAATTTAATAATTAACGTTTCTTCAACGCCGGTTTCCTTAACCACCTGCGTAATGGACGCCGTTCTATTTATTTTCTTGCGAATATATGCATACACTTTATCATATTTGGCTTCTTCTTCTTTATAACAGGCATCGCATACATCACGGAATTTCGTCATGACGAATAACGAATTACAGCTTGGACAGTTGAATACTTCCATCGAGGCCCCTCCTTCACCATCACAGCGATTATTCTTCAGTACTGTATATATCGAATAATACCGGCGATACTTTAGGATGTTTAAAAAAATAAGCTTTTTCACCTAGCCAAGGTGATGGATGATACTTCTTTGGCCCCAGCCAGTATTAAGGCTTTGGCTGCATGCCTGAGAGTTGTGCCTGTCGTGTAAATGTCATCGATGATCAAAATTGATTTATGCTCCAGCAAATCTGATTGCATGACCTGAAAAACCTGCGGTAATGACATTCTCTCTTGACGTGATTTTTTTGATTGTTTTTCCGTATGGATTCTTGTCAAGATCTCAACCGTCTGAAATCCAAGAAGGTCTGCCAAGGCCTGTCCCTGGTTGAATCCCCGTTCCGTAAGCCGTTCATGACTAAGCGGGATGACCGTTACGAGGTCAAACTCCATGTACTTTAACCTTTCTTTCAAAAAAGGGACGAAAACCTCAGCTAATGCATAATCCCCACGGTACTTATATTTAGCAATAATATCTTTTAAGTATTCATTATAATGAAATAGCGATATGTTCTTCGACAAATAGCCTCCCCATTCCCTATCCCTCTCCCATCTTGAACAATCGAGACAGAGGGCACCTGTAATATGATCCCCACCAAGCTCCCTTGAGCACATTGAACATGTTTCTCCGGTTATTCTATTAAGTTTCCCCTCACATCCTTCACAGATTGCCCTTGCCTCGGCCTGCTTAAGCAGGCTCCTCCATGTCAAAGCTTGCTCCATTCCTTCATCACAAACAAGACATCTATTCATCCAGCAGCCCCCTTTTCATGGCATCTTTATTCATCATTTGTATATGATGAACCGCCTCGGCCATCGCTTTACTTTTACCGTAATGAAAAAAGGTGATCGTCCCGGCAGGGTTAGCAAAGCTTCTCCCTACCCTGCCGGCAATCTGTACGAGGGCACTATCAGAAAACACTTCATGTTCAGCACCGATCACGGCCACTTCCAACCGCTCAATTGTAACGCCGCGTTCGAGGATGGTCGTGGTCAGTAATCCTGGAACCAATCCATTCCTTAATGCCATTACTTTTTCTTTTCGATCAGGGTGCCGGGAATGGACAATCGATAATTTAGGGGACAGCCTTTGAAACAGCGGAATGACCTGCTCCATCACTTCAATGCTTGGAAAAAACAATAAGAAGGGGATGTTCTGCTTAAGGCGTTCACTTACCCATCCATTGATTGCGGGGGGAATCTTTTTTTGAAGAAAGAGTTTTTGCCAGTTGCCGCTCCACTTCATTTCAGGGACAGGGATTGGCTGACGATGGTAACGTGCGGGGATTATGACGGCTTTCAATTTGCCGCTTCGATATAGCCGCTGCATCCGTTTTGAGGGCGTGGCGGTCAAGTAGATGGTTGCCGCAGAAACCTTTTTCGATTTATTAACCGCATAATGCAGCGAATCATCAATTGAATAGGGAAACGCATCGACTTCATCAACGATGATGACATCGAAAGCTTCAATAAAACGGAAAAGCTGATGGGTCGTGGAAACGGTCATTGGCGAAAAACCATGTCGATTTTCACTGCCGGCATAGAGGGTCGTGACTTCAATGGCCGGAAAGGCTTTTTTTAACCTTGGGGAGAGTTCGAGAACGACATCGGTCCGCGGTGTTGCCAAACAAATCCGTTTCCCGGCTTGCAAGGCTGCCTCAATCGCCGGAAATAGGACCTCCGTCTTCCCTGCCCCGCATACAGCCCATACCAGAAATTCACCTTTTCCTTTTACCGCTTCAACGACACAGTCGGAGGCATTTTGTTGACCTGCGGATAAAGTGCCTGTCCAACTCATCACATTGTCAGGAATCGTAAACTGAATGCCTGGACCTGTCCACCTATAAAGCTTTGCACATTCACTGACCCGTCCCATCATGATGCACGAGCGGCAGTAAGTGCAATCTTGATCGCAAATCTTGCAAGGGAAAGTATAAAACAGGGTTTGATCTTTGTTACCGCAGCGCATACAGTGATAACTGCCGTTCCCGGATTGCACGCCGCAAGTTTCCGAGACATACCCATTCTTGAGGTGCTCTGCGAGGAGTTCTTGGGAGAAGGGGATTTCGAAGGCCAAAAGATGTTTTCCAGTGAGATGGTTCTGAAGTTCCGGGGAATAAGGCGGGGAAATTCTCATTTTTTCCAAACTGCAACCTCCATTTCTTGATAAAATACACTCCCCCTTATCATTCGCTTTTAACTCCCAGATTCCTTTTTGTTCATAAAAAAACGCCTTTCACTTAGTAAAGGCGTCACAGCTTAAATTTTATACCAGCCCATCCCCATCGAGCCTTCGCCCAGATGCGTTCCGATTACTGGACCGAAGTAGCTGATGTCGAACTCGACATTCGGGAACCGGGCTTCAAGTTCTGCTTTCCAGTCTTTTGCTTCACTTTCCCGTTTTGCATGAATGATGACGGCTTTATATTTCTCGCCGCTCGCCGCGTCTTCTCCAAGCAAATCGGCAATCCGTTTCATCGCTTTTTTTCTTGTACGGATTTTTTCGAATGGGACGATGACCTTATCAACAAAATGGAGAACCGGCTTCACTTGAAGCAAACTGCCAATCAATGCTTGAGCACTGCTTAAGCGTCCCCCGCGCTGCAAATGGGAAAGGTCATCTGCCATGAAGTACGCCCTGACCGATGGCTTCATCTCTTCAAGCCTGGCCATGATTTCTTCTGCACTTTTATTATCAAGTGCCATCTTTGCCGCCTCGATCACATAAAATCCCTGTACCATGCAGCTGATTTCCGAATCAAAGGCATGAACCTTAATTCCCTCGACCATTTCACCCGCCGATACTGCTCCTTGAAACGTTCCGCTGATGCCGCTCGATAAATGTATGGAAATAACATCATCATATTCTTTTTGCAGTTCCTCGAACTTCTCGACAAATTTCCCGATTGGAGGCTGTGAAGTGGTCGGTAATTTCTCCTGCCTCTTTACTTCCTCATAAAACTCATCCGCAGTAATATCAACTTCCTCCCGGTAAGCTTCATTGGAAAAAATGACATTAAGCGGCATCATATGTATATGTAAACGTTCACGCAATTCCTCAGGTATATATGCAGTGCTATCAGTTACGACTGCGGTTTTCATAATAGTACCATCCTTATAAAAATTTACTTCATATCATACTCACCATTCTATCTGAAAATGCCTTTATTTGCATTAAATTACTTTCTGCATTACCAAAAATATGAATCCAGTTAATCATCCTTCCAACAAAAAAGTCCAGCCCTTCAGCACGCATTGCGGATTCTGAAGAGCCGGACTTATCGATCGTTTTATTACTTCACTTCTACCCAGCCGTTTTTAATAGCTAGGACAACCGCTTGTGTACGGTCATTCACATTCATCTTCTGAAGAATGTTACTCACATGGTTCTTGACTGTTTTTTCACTGATATATAGAGTTTCGCCGATGGCACGGTTGCTTTTCCCATCCGCTAAAAGTTGAAGCACTTCACATTCGCGTCGAGTCAATAGGTGAAGCGGCCTCCTGATTTCAATTGTATGTACGGATTCACGATCCGAACCCTCTTCAGCTGCCAAACGGCGATATTCTTTAACTAAATTATGGGTCACCTTCGGATGAAGGTATGAGCCGCCTTCAGCGACTACACGCACAGCATCAATCAACGCATCTGCGTCCATTTCTTTCAACAGATAGCCTTGTGCTCCTGTTTTCAATGCGTGCTGTACGTAGTTTTCATCATCATGAATGGAAAGGATGATGACTTTTGTTTCAGGGTAACGGTTCACGAGCATTTTTGTCGCTTCGACCCCATTCATGTTCGGCATGTTGATATCCATGATAACAACATCAGGTTTATGTGTTTCAACGAGATCCATAGCTTCACTTCCGTCATCACCCTCGGCAACAACATCAAAGGATGATTCAAAATCTAATATGCGCTTTACGCCTTCACGGAAAAGCTGATGGTCATCGATAATGATGATACTAGTCTTCAACGGCTTCTTCCTCCTAGTTTCTATTTAAAATGTCTATTCTCTATAGTTTATATATGGTAGGGAATTTGTATAAATACTAAAGTGCCTGCCCCTGGTTGTGAATCTATCGTCATTTCACCTTCCAACAGCTCGACTCTTTCTCTCATTCCCACCAAGCCAAATGAACCTTCTTTTTGAATCGAAGCGTCAAACCCCTTTCCATCATCCTTGACGACGACGGTCACCATCTCCTTGGAAATGGACAGTTTAACTTGAATCTGTTTTGGGTCCGCATGCTTCAATGAATTTTGTACTGCCTCTTGAACCAGCCTGAATAAAGCGACCTCCATATCGGAAGGAAGCCTTTTGACCTGCCCAAGGTTGACGAAATTCAGATTCACGCCATTATTATAGTCTTCGGTCGTTTGCAGGTACTTTCTGAGGGTAGGAACTAGTCCTAAATCATCAAGCGCCATAGGACGAAGGTCATAGATGATTCTGCGCACCTCATATAAAGCATTCCTTACCATGACCTTTAAACTGCGGATTTCCACTAACGCTTCATCAGGACCTCTCTCCCGTTGCACTCGTTCTATCAGATCTGAGCGCATCATGACGTTTGCCAGCATTTGTGCCGGACCATCATGAATTTCACGTGAGAGCTTTTTACGTTCCTGCTCCTGGGCTTCGATTATTTTCAGGCCGAAGTCCTGTTTGCGTTTCGCTTCTTGAAGTGCTTCCCCGACAAATTTAAGATCCTGTGTCAAATAATTCTGTACTACCGATATTTGCGAGACAAGGTGCACCGCTTTATCGATCGTCTGCTGTAAACCCCTTAACCTTAACTCAAGCTCATCCCGGCGATTACGGAGCTCTTTCTCCAATTGCCGGTTAATTTGTAAATCTACTTGCAGCTTATGTGCCCTTTCATAAGCATCGCGCACCTGTTCTTCAGAAAAATGGTTGAAGTGCATACTGACTTCTGAAAGCCTTTTTCGAGCAAACCTGGCTTTTGAATCCAGTGCATCGCTGTCGGTTATCACAATGGCAACCCTGATTTTCACATCATCAAGCTCTTTTGATAATGACTCGAAATCCTTTCGGCATTGTTCGCCGATATCAAAGACTTCATCTTTACTTTCACTAACAGTGCTCACCATTGTTTCTAAGATCTTGTCCAATGCTTTAGCATCAACCTTTTTTATGGACATTA
Organism: Peribacillus phoenicis; assembly: GCF_047238085.1. Taxonomy (NCBI): domain Bacteria; kingdom Bacillati; phylum Bacillota; class Bacilli; order Caryophanales; family Bacillaceae; genus Peribacillus; species Peribacillus phoenicis. Next base: position 4,868,454 of record NZ_JBDFMF010000001.1, read on the forward strand.
AGATCCCTCCACTTACCAAAAGACTTAAACAATTTATTGTCTTAAAGACTATGTATATGGAAAAAAGTTCTTTTCCTTTTTCATGAATGGTTAAATTTCAGGAAACTTTTGTATGAAGTAACCTTCATGAACATATTGTACCAAAAAAAGATTAAAAATACGTTAATTTCCTTTTGTGATTTCCATAAAATGTACATATTTACTATACATCTCATATTCCGGCCATTAAGTCTGCCTTTTAAAGGCAGAAAGCCATTTCAATTATCCTAATACATATATCCTTTTCAAACAAATGGGACATTCCGCTCCATTGATTATCATATGAAACAGATGCATTTATTAAATGGCAAAATCCTTTAAAAGAGAGGACACGTTAAGGTAAAGCCAGGATAATGGCACAGAACTCATGTTTTTACTACAATGTTATTCTTTTAAGCATATATGACCAGCTAATAACAATAACAGGCAATGAAATTAATTATAACACGTACAGCTTTATCTTATATTAAAGTTTCTTTACACATGCGGCTTGTAAATGAATCGTCATTGCCACTTTTTCCGCAAAGCCTTATAATAAATCAACTAATAGGAAGTACGAAGGTGGAATAGCAATGCTCACTAAATATTTAACAGTGGCAGGTCGCGGCGAACACGAAATTGTCATTGAAAAATCCCGTTTTATTTCCCACATCGCGCGGGTCGAAACCGAGGATGCCGCACAGGCCTTTATCCAGGAAATCAAGAAAAAGCACAAAGATGCCACACATAATTGTTCAGCCTATATGATCGGGGAACAAAATCAAATCCAAAAAGCCCTCGACGATGGGGAACCGAGCGGAACGGCAGGCGTCCCTATCCTAGAAGTGCTTAAGAAAAAGGATCTGAAAGACACCGCTGTTGTGGTCACAAGGTATTTTGGCGGCATCAAACTTGGTGCTGGCGGTCTAATTCGCGCATACAGCAAAGCGACTTCAGAAGGTATAAATACCACGGGTGTGGTCATTAGAAAACTAATGCGGGTCATTTCGACAACCATCGACTATACCTGGCTTGGAAAATTGGAAAACGAATTGCGATCTTCCATTTATCAAATAAAGGAAATCCAGTACCTTGATCAGGTCAATATCCTTGTATATGTTGAGGAAACACAAAAAGAGACATATACCGCTTGGATTACAGAGCTGACAAATGGTCAAGGCCACATCACCGAGGAAGAAATGCTTTATTTGGAAGAGGAATTCGCCTGATATATTTCTGCATATTTTTCCTTTTTTATGCTGTAATATAATTGAAAAGAAATATTTATTTTACGAAATTATTAAATCATTGTAAAATTAGGTGTAATATATGACGAAATATAAACTGCAGGATTCGAAAAATAGCGATATATGTCTGATGTTCGTTATTTAAAAGGAGAAGAAAAAGATGTCTACTACTAGGCGTGTTTATAAAATTAAAAAAACAAAGAAGAAAAGGCGAAAGAGGCTTTGGTTATTGCTTGTTCCCCTGCTGGTACTCGGTCTGGGCGCTTCTACGTATGCTGCAACCCTGTATATGAAAGCCCAGAATGTTTTCAATGATTCCTATGACCCCGTGGAAGCATCAGCAAAGCGAAGTGCAGCGATCGACCCGCTCGAAGATAATTTCTCGATCCTTTTCATAGGGATCGATGATAGTAAGGATCGTGATTTAAAAGGAAATTCCCGCTCGGATGCTTTAATTCTGGCCACATTCAATAAAGATCAGAAATCCATAAAACTATTAAGCATTCCACGTGATTCATATGTGTACGTGCCCGCCAAAGGCGTAACCACGAAAATCAACGCGGCCCATGCAGCCGGCGGACCAAAAGCGACGATGGACACAGTGGAGGAGTTACTCGATGTCCCTGTCGATTATTATGTTCGCATGAACTTTAATGCTTTCATCGATGTCGTAGATTCATTGGATGGCATCGAAGTCGACGTCCCTTATGAAATGTATGAAATCGATTCACATGACAAAAAGAATGCCATCCATCTCGAAGAAGGATTACAGACCGTCGATGGTGAAGAAGCATTAGCATTTGCACGGACACGTAAAAAGGACAGTGATATCCAACGTGGTGAGCGTCAGCAGGAAGTCCTGAAAGCCATCATTGCCAAAGCAACCTCGGCTGGATCACTGACGAAATATACGGACGTAATGGAAGCTGTCGGTGACAATATGACAACGAACCTTCAATTCTCGCAAATGAGAGGTTTCATAAAATATGTAACTACCGATAAAGGCATCAATCTTGAAACCATCAAACTTGAAGGTCAGGATTCTACCATTAGCGGAACCTATTATTATCAGCTGAACGAAACATCATTAGCGAACACTAAGCTGTTGCTTCAATCCCACTTGAACCTGGGACCAGATGAAGGCACTGAAACTGAAGCTGTTCAATCACAAATACAAGAATAAAGTGAAACCCCCACTCGTCATGAGTGGGGGTTTCCTTTTTTGTTATCTTTGCGCCCCCTCCAGTTAGGAGCAAAAAAGCCACCAGCCGTTACTTTACGGCTGATGGCTTTTCATATACCAAAATTGGCTAATCTAGCAATCTATCTCCAAAATGATCATGGCTTGTTTTTAAAGTTGAGCATCTTGAGCAACGGCTGGTAGTTTGAATTGACCAAACCAATTTTCTCCACAAAAATCTCTATGATCAGCAGAAGTCCCGTTACAAGGATCAATGCTCCCCACATCGTTGCAAATGAGAAGATTATGGCTGCTAAACCAAAGCAAGCAGCTAAAGCGTAAATGAGCAAGACAGTCTGTTTATGAGTGAATCCCAAATTTATCAAACAGTGATGTAAATGGGATTTATCAGCAGCCGAAATCGGCTGTTTATTGACGAGCCTGCGGATGATCGCGAAAAATGTATCCGAAATGGGAACACCCAAAATGATGATCGGTACAATCAATGAAATCATGGTAACGTTTTTAAACCCTAGCAGGGACAGGACGGCAATGATGTAACCTAAGAATAATGCGCCTGTATCTCCCATGAAAATCTTTGCCGGATGGAAGTTATATTTCAAAAAGCCAAGAGTGCTTCCAATCACGATCAATGCGACCATGGCAACAAATAGGTCCCCTTTAATGAGGGCCATAGTTGCAATTGTCACTAATGCGATCGTTGAGACACCGCCTGCAAGACCATCCAGTCCATCTATCAGGTTAATTGCATTAATGATGCTGACAATCCACAAAATGGTGATCGGTATACTTAAAACACCAAATTCAAGTGTATCGGTAAAGAACGGTAAATTGATGAATTCCACTTCAAGACCGCCCCATAATACGATGATGAGGGCAGCCAAAACCTGGCCCAGGAATTTGGGTGCAGCTCTTAATTCAAAAATATCATCAGCCATCCCGATCAAAATGATGACAAGGGCTCCCACCAGAAGGGGCAGCTGCTCCCCAAAATCATCCATGAAAAGCAAGTAGGTAATGAAAAAACTCAAAAATATAGCTAAACCGCCCATACGCGGCATAATTTTACTATGCACTTTTCGCTCATTCGGTTTATCAGTAGCTCCTAACTTAAAGGCCAGCTTTCCGACAAAAGGAGTCAAAAAAATGGATAATAAAAAGGCTACCAACAAGGCCCCTATTAACATCAAGAACATCAAGAACCACCTCAATTCAACTAAAAATCTAATACCCGTAACCGATCTATAAGAAAACCTATATATAAATGCTTATTTTAATTTTTCATCCTCAAATAAACATTATATACGTTATTGGCTAAAATCTCTATAGAAAAGTTGTTTTTTGCAAATTTTTGTAAATCCATCCCTATCTTTGTCAGGTCCCCGGATTTTTTTAATTTTAACGCATTGCAGATGGCCAATTTCAGCTGTTCGACATTGCCGATATCCGTTATCCAGCCCTTGCTTCGATCGGGAATCAATTCCTTTACACCGCCGACATCACTTGTGATTGCCGGAAGACCCGATCTTGCTCCTTCAAGTAAAACCAGTGGAAAACTTTCACTTAAGGAAGTCAATAGTGTGATGTCCCCCAATGGGTAGATTCGATCTAAATCTTCACGATACCCTAAAAAGTGCACGTGATCGGATAATCCCTTTTCCGTGACCATCTCTTCCAAAGCCGATCTCCTGCTCCCGTCCCCTGCAAGCAGCAGCTTTACACGGGGGAATTCCGATACCACTTCACTTAATGCCGCAAAAGCAAATTCATGACCTTTCACACGTTCAAGCCTTGCTGGCATGATGATGATGAAATCCTCTTGCCCAAACCCAAAATCTTCTCTTTGAAACGGGAAAGGCAGTTCCTTTTCAAAGTCAATTCCGTTTAGGATCTTTGTTATTTTGGACGGATGGATTCCTTGGTCAATCAAGTCCTGCTTAAAGCGGTCGGAAACCGCCAGTATATGATCGGCATATTGAAATGACCTTACATGAAGGCCCGTATACAATTTTCCTTTTACACCCTGCCCTAAAAAGTCATGTTGAGGTGAACTGTGAACAGTAAGAAGCCAAGGGCATTTAATGAAGCGCTTAATAAAGGCCCCATATATATTCGCCCGCGGACCATGTGTATGGATGATGTCTATATTATTTAGACGGATAAAGTCCCTTAAAGGTTTCAAAATTGAAAGGTCATATTTGGAATGTTGCTTGAAAAGTTCGGTTTGTATCCCGGAGGACATGGCCCGCCGGTATAGTTCACCATTTTCAAATACACCAAGCAAACACTCCTCTTTATTCAATTGGTTCAGTAAGGACATAATATGAAACATACCGCCGCCAGTTTCATTACCGGCGTTTAAATGCAAGATCCTCATCCAGTCCACTCCTTATGTTCAGGAACGCTGCACCGATTTCCTCAACCGCCTAACCTTTAATACGAATCTTGGCAGCGCAAGCATCCGTTTCCACCGTGAAGGTTGCTGGATAAGTCGGTACAACCATTCAAGACGCATCTTTTGCCAGAAAACCGGGGCGCGGTTCACCTTACCCGCAAGGACATCAAAGCTTCCCCCAACCCCCATGAATAACCCCTTATTGAAAAATGCATAGTGCCTGGAAACCCATTTTTCCTGCCTAGGGAACCCCAATGCAGTCAAAATGATGTCAGGTTCAAGTTCCGCTATCGACTTAGGCAGGGTATCATCCTTGATATCAATGTAACCATGGTTGTATCCCACCAACTCGAGACCCGGGTATAGTTCTTTTACTTTCAGGGCCGCCGCTTCAATCACGTTTTCCTCCGCTCCAAGCAGGTATACCTTCAGCGCTTTTTCATCAGCGACCCGAAATAATTCATTCATCAAGTCGAATCCTGTAATCCGCTCTTGTAAAGGTTGATTTAGCCATTTAGAGGCCATAATAATACCAACGCCATCAGGAGTGATGTAATCAGCCGATAAAATGATGTCTTTATAACCCTGATGTTCATTTGCATACTCGACTATTTCCGGATTTGCCGTAACGACAAACGTTTTTTCCTGATTCATCAATCTTGGATATATCATTCCATTCATGAATTCATCCATATTGCTATCAATGAATGGTATGGATAGTATCTCAACAAACTTTTCTGTCATTTCACTTCAGCCTTTCATATGTACTATACATCTAAAGGGTGGGGTATTATTCAAGAAATTTTTTCATACACATCATAGAACGTGATTTTGGATTCAAAGGTGGTTAATCAATTGAAGTTTATAGAAAAACAATCGTTACCCATTCTATTACTGTGCCTGCTCGTCCCATCGGCAGTGCCTCACCCTATCGCCGGTTACATGACAACGGCGTTGATGCTCGTTTTTATCGGTATAAATAAAAAAAACCTGTTATTAATTCTATTCATTTATTTCCCTGCCCGTCCCTTATTGATGGAACTGAATAGCGGCTTAACCTATACAGGTGACCTGATCATCCTCACCTTATTCGTTTCTTTGCTTATTGAAAGATTTAAAAAGAACGAATGGCAATTTTCGAAATATCATTTTACTGCGCCATTTTGGTTGTTTTGTTTAATTGGCGCCGCAGCTGCACTCATGAACGGAGTGGGAATCCTCCCCATCCTTTTTGAACTTCGTGCATTGCTTATTACATTCTTGCTTCTTTACATTATCGGTGAATTAAATCTAGAAAGAAAGGATATTATTCGCTTTTTGAAGGTTATCCTAATATTTACAATCTTACTTTGCCTCCATGGCATAGTGGAGAAAATCTTTTTACGCACGATCCTGCTTCCACACTCATGGGAAATGTGGAATCTTTCTCCAACAAACCGGATGAGGATTTATGGAGCACCTGCCAATCCCAATGTATTCGCCTTATTCTTAAGCATCCAGTTATTCCTTAGTTTCTTTCTATTTCAGTCGCTGAAAAAATATAAATGGATCGTCTTTCTCGCTGCCATCCTGCTTTCCGGAACGTTACTGCTTACCTATTCGCGGGGCACGATGATTGCATTCGGGTTCGCGGCGCTTGTCTTTATAATATGGACCAGAAATAAACCATTTCTCAAATATGCTGTAGGAGCATTTTGTCTCGGCCTGCTTCTTATTTATTACCCAGTTTTATTTGCATCAAGTAAAGTGGAGGTATCCGCATCGATTCCCATGGAAAATGTGATAATCGGCAGCACCCCCTCTACTGAAAACGAACATGCCCTCTCCAATCGTTTTTCAGATATGTTCTCTGATAAGACTCTGCACCAAAGTACAGAGTGGGGCCGTTTATATGTCCTGATCAAGGGAATTGAAATTTTCAAAGATCACCCGATAATCGGTACAGGGTTAGCAACCTTCGGAGATTCTGCCACACTATCCTTTTCCTCACCAATTTATCAGGAATACCAAATTGGTGAAAGGATGTATACCGATAATCAATATATCCAGATTCTGGTCCAAACTGGAGTGCTGGGCTTTCTTGCGGTTCTTGCATTCATCTTTTTAACCTGCCGTACAATCCTGAAATCAGGAAAAGGCACTTTGGCAGCGTTCACCATCTGCCTGATGTTGGCCGCATTATTAGCAGGACTTTTCTACAATATTCTCGAAGATAAAACGTTTACGCTGATATTTTATAGTTGTTTAGGATTCTGTTTACAGAAGCACATCATTTTAAAGGATTGAAAATATGCCTACTCTTTCACATGTCATTAAATCGGTCGGGCTCGTCACCATTATTGCAGCCATTGGAAAAGTCCTCGGATTCGGGCGGGAATCGATCATAGCCGCCTATTTCGGGGCATCATCGATGGCAGATGTTTTTTTCGTGGCAAGCCTCATACCAACCATTCTTTTTACGGCTCTCGGCAGCGGTCTTCAGGCCGGCGTTATTCCCATTTACTTGGAAAAGAAGGCGGATAACCCTTTGAAAGCTGATGAATTCATCAGTGTTTTAGGTTCTTTCTTTATGCTGGTAGCCGCAGTCATGACCATTGCCTGCATGCTTTTCATAAAGCCGCTCGTCTTGTTGACGGCCCCGGGTTTCTCTGATTCGGAGCTGGCCCTGACGGAGTCACTTACCCGGATCATGCTGCCAAGTTTACTATTTTTCACGCTTTCTTACATGGCGACGGGGGTCCTAAATGCGAATAAGCGCTTTATTCTGCCGGCCCTCACTTCCACTGCACAAAACACGGTCATTATCGCAGCCACCATTCTGTTCGCTGCTCCGTTTGGGATTGAAGGCTTGGCTTGGGGATTTGTGTTCGGTGCAGCAAGCCAGTTCCTTATTCAATACCCATCATTGAAGCAGTACGGAATCCGGCCCATCGTCTCTTTCCTGCCTCATAAACGGCAGATCGCACAAACACTGTGCACCTTTTATCCAATCATTATCGCCGCTTTGGCGATCCAGTTGAATAGTGTCGTCGATCGGATTATTGCGACCTCGCTCGAAACCGGAAGCGTATCGGCCCTGAACTATGCGAATCGCCTGCTGTGGCTGCCATTAAGCATTGTCCTCACGCCGCTGATTACCGTATTGTACCCTTCAATCGTCGAGCGCGCGCTTATAGGCTATCAATCTTTCCTTAATTTGACCTTAAAGGGGTTGAAATCGCTGTTGTTTTTAGCGATTCCGTTCATGGTCGTCATGTTAATCAGCGGAAACAGCTTAATCACTCTGGCTTTCCAACGTGGGGCTTTCGATGCTTCAGCAACCGAAATGACTTATAGGGCATTCATCTTTTATTCAGCTTGCCTCCCGTTCTTTGCACTGAGGGATTATTTGATGAACGCCTTCTACGCCTTGAAGAAAACGAAAGTGGCGATGTATTCCTGCCTGATTGCCGTATTGCTTAACGTCCTGCTCAGCTGGGTCCTATCACGTTATCTCGGCGTCGGTGGAATCGCTTTAGCATCGGGTATTTCCATGCTCCTGCAATCTCTCTACCTTTTCGTCTATCTATGGCTGAAGACAGCAAGAGCGGACAAGGCCGCTTTCAGGGATGTTTTTCAGGAAAGCAGCAAGCTTACCATCATCGGAGCCATCATTTACGGAATGGCTCTCTGGATCCACCCGCTTACCCTAAAGTTGCCCATCATCATGGAATTAGTGATCATCTCGCTGCTGGTATTCGGATTATATCTCGCATTATCCACTCTTTTTAAAGTAAGCAGCTTGCAAGCGCTGAAAAGGATCAAATCATCAAATTAATGCATTAGAAGAAGGAGTGCTACTATGGACATTTTAATCACAACGATTTTCAACTACCCTCATGAAGGAGGGCTATCGAGTCATATCACTACGTTAAAAAAGGGGTTAATGTCACGGGGACATCATGTGGACATATTATCTTTCTCACAATTACCCCCTTTCAAGAGGAAGATGCTCGCCCAGGCCCCAGGATTTTTATTAAATAAAGTAAAACAGGGGAGCGGCCAGCTTTTCAATGACCGGCAACGCCAAAAATTATTGGCTTCATCTATTAAAGCCTTGAAAAAGAACTATGATGTCATTAATGCTCAAGACATTTTCGCAACGCTTGCCTCCATCGAATCCGGGATACCGACGGTGCAAACCGTCCATGGGTATTATTCATTCGAGGCAGTCAGCAGGGGCGCCCTTCTTCCGGACAGTGAAGAAGATTTGACCATTCGCGAACTAGAAAGAAAAGCATATCAGTCCGCTGCAAAAGTAGTGACGGTCGATCAAAGGATCAAAGACTATATCAATCACTTGGCACATATAGAGGCGGATACGATCAAGAACTTCATTGACGTGTCTGCTTTCAAACCGGAAAGAGCAAAGCGGGAGCAAACTCGCCGGGACTTTCAAATACCTCTACATAAAAAGATGCTTTTCGTTCCGAGAAGAATGACGGAAAAGAACGGCGTCATCTACCCGCTTCTTGCTCTGCCGGAGGTGCTGGAAAACCATCCTGAAACAGTATTGGTCTATGCAGGTACGGGTGAACAGCGAAGCCGGCTTGAGGAAACTGCAGCCAGGATCAAAATATCAGATTCCGTACTTTTTCTCGGTTCAGTGCCGTTCGAGAAAATGCATAACCTCTATGAAGCATCGGACATCGTACTCATCCCAAGCGTTCATTCCCATGGGGTGGAAGAAGCGACTTCCATTTCCGCTTTAGAAGCGATGAGTTGTCGCTCACCCGTCATCGCAAGTGCAATCGGAGGTTTAAAGGAGATTCTCATTGATGGTGAAGATGGTCTGTTAGTAGCTGAAAAAAATGAAGAAGCACTTGCGAAAGCCATCTCCAACCTGCTTAATGATCCTGAATATGCAACAAAGTTAGCTACGAAAGCAAGATATAAAATGGAAAGCGAATACTCCCACCTTTCAGCTGCCGAGCGGTTTGAGAAAGCTTATGATGAAGTGCTTAACTAAAAAAAGCAGACCCGAAGCCCGGGTCTGCTTTTCACTTTCATACCAGTGCGGAACTGCGCCTTTTCATTTGTTCTTCACGGTATTTTTTCTGCTCTTTTTTAGACATGGCGTTATATTCTTTCAAGAATGCTTCATATTGTGGCATTACTTCGTTCATGGCACCGTATGCCTTTAACTCTCCATATTCAAGCCATAAAGCCTTTTGGCAAAATTTCTTCATCTGACCGATTGAATGGCTGACAAAGAACATCGTTTTGCCCTTTGCCTTAAATTCGTTCATTTTCTCTAAACACTTCTCAGCAAAGTTTTTATCCCCGACTGATAGGGCTTCATCAATAATCAGGATATCTGGATCGATATGCACGGAAATCGAGAAACCAAGTCTGGACTTCATCCCGCTTGAGTAGGATTTCACTGGTTGATCAATGAACTTACCAAGCTCTGAAAACTCGATGATCTCAGGCTCCAGTTCTTTGATCTGATTCTTGTCGAATCCAAGCATCAGCATTTTCAGTTCGATGTTTTCCCTGCCCGTCAATTGATTATTAAGGCCCGATGCAACGGCAATCAATGCCGGTTTCCCGTTGGTTTGGACATTTCCATCCGTTGGGGGGATAATGCCGGCAATAATATTGGACAAGGTTGATTTCCCGGAACCGTTGACACCGACAAATCCGATCACATCACCCTTTTCCGCTTCAAAACTAACATTCCTCAGAGCAAAATACTCTTCTCCATAGCTTTTCGGTAAAAGGAGATCCAATAATTTTTCCGAGCTTTTATTATATAATTTATATTTTTTCGTAACGTCTTTGACTATAACCGATTTTTCCAAATTTTCTCACTTCCGTTTACTTAAAGTCAACAAAGCGATCTCTAAACCTGACATGCAGCGTGGAACCTATCAAAAACAAGATGATTACGACTGCCCAGAAATAAAGCGTATATTCCCAATGCACTATCAGGTACCATGATTCCCCCAATAATGAAGCACGATACCCATCCACAATATAATATAGTGGATTCAACTTCATGATATCAGCGATGAGTGGATGATCTTTAGGATCTATTACCCAAAGGATTGGCGTTAAATAAAACAGCACTTTCATTAAGGACACGATTATATTGTGAACATCACGAATGATGGTCGATAATGTTGAAGAAATTAATCCGAATGAAAATAGCAAGGCAACCGTAGCTACGATAAAATACGGCAGTTGTATGATATAAAATGTGGGGAGGTAACCAGTGAAACCTAAAAGTATGATAATCACTCCAAGCAGCATAAGATGCTGGTACAGCTTCGCAAAAATGACATAAGTAGGAATGACACTCAGCGGAAAGCTCATCTTGGATACCATATTCAGTCGGGAATAGACAGATTTTGATACCTGGGTTGTACTCGCATTAACAAAAAACCAGACAACGATCCCTGCCATCAACCATGGTAGGAATTCCTCTCCGCGATTAAAGATCCCAAACCCGAATACGAACCAATAGATCGAAATCTGTATCATCGGACTGATGATCTCCCATAGGATTCCTAGATAGTTACTGCTGTTGGCACTTTTCACCTCATAAACAGACAAACGCCTTGCCAAATAAAAATTATTGATTTGTTCTTTTAAAACGGTCAAAGCTGAACTCATATATTACACAGACCTTCCTAAAAACACTTTTTCTATAACACGTCGTGTAGCCTGGCCATCCTCGAGTGCACAAAACCGTTCGTGAAAACGATTCATTTCAACTGTATTTTCTGATTCAATGGCCTTGATACTATCAATTATTTCATCAGACGTTTTAACTAACGAACCTGGTGCATTCGTTTCAAAATCAAAGTAAAACCCGCGAAGCTTGTCCCTGTAGTTTTCAATATCATATACATAGAAAAGCATCGGACGCTTTAAATTAGCGTAATCAAAAAATACTGAGGAATAATCCGTTATTAGTAAATCTGAAATTAGATACAAATGACTGATATCTTCATAACTGGATAAATTGTAAGCGAATCCTTGATAAGCCGATAAATCCAAGTTCTCGGAAATTAAATAATGAAGACGGAGTAATATTACATACTCATCCCCTAATTCCTGTTTCAATCGATTCAAATCCAGTTTAATTTCAAACTTATATTTCCCCTTGCCATAAAACTCATCATCTCTCCACGTAGGGGCATATAAAATGACCTTTTTCTCTGATGGTATACCCAACTTCCGTTTCAATGAATCGATTGTATCACGATTATTTCCATTGTAAAGTAAATCATTACGCGGATAACCTGTTTCCAAAATTTTAGAAGTATCGACATTGAAGGCCCGGGCAAAAATCTCACTAGAATAAGCGTTAGGGGATATTAAATAATCCCATTTACTTGATTCGGCATGGAAGTTTTCTTTATAACTTTCCGTGGTTGTCCCAGGCATATGCACTTCCTTCATATCTGCAGCAAGTTTCTTTAAAGGAGTCCCATGCCATGTTTGCAAATAGACCGTGTGCTTCGGCTTAGGAATCCACAGCGGCAGCCTGCTGTTCGTAACCCAATAGCGGGCTCGAGTCATTTTGAGCAGCCAACTAAGTGAAAAACGTTTGAGATATGGAATACCTGCCCCTTCGAATTGAGATGTATGCCTTTTATCTACACTCCAATACATTTTATATTCTGGATGGTGACTCTGCAAGTATTCATATATTGCCCGGGGATTGCAGCTATACTGCTTGCCTAAAAAGCTTTCGAAAACAACAAGCTTTTGATCTGCAGGCAACACTTTACCTGCAACGGCGAAAGCCATTTTATAGGCGCTCGTTAGCATAGCTTTCCCTTTCGTCACTATTGATGCCATATGCTTCCCCTTTCAAAAAAAGAACCGACTGTTAAACAGCCGGTATATTCATGATCACATTGAAAGCCATTCTAAACAGTAGTATTGCTCTTCTCAAACACTTGCTCTACAACGCGTTTAGAGGATTCCCCGCATTCTAAATAGCAAAACTTTTGATAAAACTCTTCAAATCGTCCACTCAATTTGAAATTGCTTCTTTCGATATTCCTGACCTCTTCAATAAGTTCTTCTGTGGTCTTTGTCAAAAGACCAGGTGCTTTCTCTTCAAAGTCAAAATAGAAGCCCCTTAAGTTATCACGGTAATCTTCTATATCATACGTAAAGAAAATCATAGGTCTTCTTAAGTTCGCATAATCGAAGAAGACGGAGGAATAGTCCGTCACTAGTAAATCAGATATCAAATATAGTTCGCGAATGTCCTCTAAATGAGAGAAATCATAGGCGAAGCCTTCAAATTCGGAAAGATCCATGTTCTGGGCCACTAAATAATGCATTCGCATAATGACAATATAGGAATCGCCAAGCTCTTCCTGCATCCGTGCTAAATCCAGCTCCAAATTAAACTTATATTTCCCTTTCCTGAAAAATTGATTATCTCTCCAGGTTGGGGCATACAAAATAAGTTTCTTATCAAGAGGAAGATTGAATTTTCTTTTAAGCTCATTAATCGTTTCTTCATTATTGGAGTTATGCAAGAAATCGTTACGTGGGTAACCTGATTCAATCATCTTCCGGTCGAACTGGAATGCCCTTTGGAAAATCTCTGTGGAATACGCGTTTGGTGAAACTAAGTAATCCCAGTTACTCGCTTCCCTCAGGAAGTTCGCTTTATATTTATCCGTATTGGTCCCAGGCATATGAACTTCTTCCATATCCATCGCAAGACGCTTAAGGGGAGTTCCATGCCAAGTTTGAATATATATCGTGTGTTTAGGCTTTGGAATCCACAACGGGAACCGAACATTGTTAACCCAGTACTTTGCCCTCGTCATGATCAATAACCATCGGATGGAAAAACGTCTGACATACTCTACATCCTTTTGAGCAAAATACTTCATTGAAGCACGGTCGACGCTCCACACCAGTTTATAGTCTGGGTTATTCACTTTCATGTATTCATATATGGCCCTAGGGCTGTCGCTATATTGCTTTCCATGATAGCTTTCGAATACTACCAATTTTTTATTGGCTGGAATAAGCAGGCTCATTACAGCAAAAGCTGACTTATACCATTTCCTCAGACGCTTACTTCTTCTGGTTTTCACCCAGGTACTTTTCGCTTTTTTGAGAACCTGCGTTTTAAAATTATATTTAGAAGCAGATAAAGAAAAGTACTTCGATATTTTTGTTGCTTTTATTTTAATTTGTATTTTTTTATTCTGTACTTTAATTATTCTTTTTGCAGGCAGATCCTTTATAGTACTGCATTTCATCCGAACACTTCTTACTTCTTCCATTTCGCCATTTCTTTCATAATGCAGAACTGTATAGAACATGAAATACTTTGGCTGCTCTCCATCGATTTCAGACCTCAGATCGACCTCGCCTTGAAAACCGATATTTTCATGAAGCTTGATTCCAGGAAACCTTTCCAGTAGGTCTTTACGTTCAAAACCAGTCAAAGGTATGATAACTTCTTCTTCATTTAAATTATTCCTGACCAGTAATTCAACTTTTTTGAATTCAAGCTCATCCAATTGGAATAATGGAGGAAAATTAAAATGACCATTAAGATGAACTGTGCCATCCTTTCGTAGCTCAATATCTTCAAAAAAGGAAAACATCTTATAATCATTCGCATAAAAGGAAAGGTTACCTTTTTTTGTCGCAAATGGATAAAACATTTTTTTGCGATCTTCATTCAGAATGGAAAAGAAATTCAACTGGCGTTTTTTACTTCTAATCCGTTTTGTAACAGGTGCACCTTCGATTTCCCGAAGGATATGCAAATCCCACATTTCACCCTCAACAAGGCGATCTTTTAGTGGTTGATACGGCAGCTTCACTTCAAATAAAAAATAATCATCCGTTTGATCTTTCACATGAAAATCCAAATGGATTATATCATCTATATTGTATCTATTCGTTAAAATAAAAGAGTGACTCTCTATTCCGTCAAGAAAACTCTGTTTTATGGCTATTTCTATATAATAAACTTCATCAATAAGCCGGACATTCATCGTTTTTCTATTCTTAAAAATATAATTCTCCATTTTGAAGAAATTCCCCTCTCGGCAGCAAGCATATCATATGCTCCAAATAAGAATATTATAGGATTACAAACATCTAATTTCAAACTTACTTTTATCTAATATCATTAATTTTATAACAATGACCCATTTTCTGCCTTGAATTTTCAATAATCGATTGAAGAGTTCAAACAATGGTCATTTTTGATTTCGGAAACCTAAACAAGTCTAGCAAAAAAATTACATCCGGTCTATTACCTCGCGATTTTTAACATAAATGAAATATACCTTCCTTTTACTGAATTAGTTATGTGTTATACTAAAACTCTGATTATCATCATTTCAATATAACTATAGTTATTCATTCTTGATAAACAACCAATTAAATAATAGAATTGAATCCAAAATTACAATTTACATTATCTTTATAATCTAACAGGATTGTAAAATTTTTGTGGTTCAATTGTAAATTTTATTTGTTATAATTAGATAGACAAGACATCTAAGCATCATTTATAAGTAACGAAGCGTCTTTTTTTTTGCGACCATCAAGATTAAATATATAAATACATTTGTACAGGAGGAATAAAGATGAAGAAAGTAATCACTTACGGAACCTTTGATTTGCTTCATTGGGGTCATATCAATCTATTAAAACGCGCTAAAGACTTAGGGGATTATCTGATCGTTGCCATTTCCACGGATGAATTCAATGCTTTAAAAGATAAAAAAGCTTATCATAGCTTTGAAAACAGAAAAATGATCCTTGAATCAATCCGCTATGTGGATGAAGTTATACCTGAAGACAATTGGGAACAAAAGAGGGAAGACATCGTTCGTGAAGGTGTAGATATCTTTGTAATGGGTGATGACTGGAAAGGCCAATTCGATGAATTATCCGAAGTTTGTGAAGTGGTCTACCTTCCAAGAACAATCGGCATATCGACTTCCCAAATTAAAGAGGACCTTTTACAAGTTACTAATGGCTAAAGAATTCGCGATAGGGATTTATCTTTTTTGTTTCAAAGTTTTATTCTCTATCTTTAAACTTTTCCCTTTATATGACAAAACGACCTTTGTCACATCATTCGGGGACAATTGCCAATATATCGCAAATGAAATGGACAAGCAGGACATTTCCATTCAAAAAGTATTTTTAATGAAATCGAGCAGTTCCATACAAGTTAAGGACGATGGGGAAACCATCGTCCTTCCGTTTGAATCAAAAAATATCATGGCCATGATTCGATCGGTTTATCATCTGGCTACATCAAAGTGGATTATCATCGATAATTATTTTGGCTTTCTTTCAGCTATTGCATTCAAAAAGCAAGTGACATGTGTCCAAGTGTGGCATGCAGCCGGTGCCGTTAAGCAATTCGGGGCAAAAGACCCTTCCATTCAAAACCGTTCAGCCGGTGCAAGGAAAAGATTTTTAGAGGTATATAACAAATTCGATTATGTTACGGCAGGTTCAGAGAGAATGGCCGAAATTTTTCAAGAAAGTTTTCAACTGCCGGCATCCCATATCCTAAGGACCGGGATACCTCGGACCGATTTCTTTTTCAATGATGAATCAAAAAGAAATGCCCGTAATGCTTTGCTGGACAAGTATCCAGAACTTGAGCATAAGAAAATCATCCTGTATGCCCCTACATTCCGTAATGATGGCTTGAACAGCGGAGAGATTGCACTTGATTTGGAATTGCTCTACAAGGAACTTCAGGGCGAAAATTATGCGTTATTGCTAAAACTGCATCCAGCAGTAAATGCAGAGCATGATTTACAAGATAAATTCCCGGGATTCATTTACCCTGTCAATAGTGAATTTCACGTTAATCAGCTGCTTATCAGTACGGATCTTTTAATAACCGATTACTCATCGATACCATTTGAATTCTCTTTCTTGGAAAGACCCATGATATTCTTTGCATATGACTTAGAAAAGTATGTGCAGGAACGGGGATTCTGGGAGGATTACTCCTCTTCCATGCCCGGACCCGTGGTATCTACCACAGAAGAACTCTTAAAGAAAATCCGTGCCGCCGATCAATCATTACTGAAGATCGCATCCTTTAACCATAAATGGAATGAATACTCCACAGGAAATTCAAGCAGGAATTTAGTCGATTTCCTTTTTAAATAAAACACCCACTTCGTAAAACGAAGTGGGTTTTCATTTTTTCCAATGGAAATGCACATCCTAAAAAGGGGACATTTTTACAGAGAATGACAAATAAAAACGCAAAACTCCTCAATGTGAAAAAAGACTCACAATATAGAAAATATTGTAGATTACATTACTCAAAACCCTCCAATATAAACCAGTAAAATACTACTATTTTCCCCATGTAACAAAAATGTAATATGTTTAAACCTGTTTATTTTGTTAGAATAGGGAAAAAGACATATTTAGAGGTGGAAAATCGTGAAAAAAAGTGTTGTCGCATTTTCGACATTAGCCATTTTATCTTCGACTTTTGTTTCTCCTGCCCTTGCCGGTACATATACAGTCAAAAGCGGTGATAACTTAAGTAAAATCGCCCAGAAGCATAATACGACGGTAAAAGACTTAAAACAGCTTAATAACTTAAAATCAGACTTTTTGAGAATCAATCAAAAATTAATTACACCCAACTCCAAAACAACATCAACATCAAATGCTTCTTCAGTTTCCGTGAAAAAAACAAAGAAAACCACATATACCATTGTTTCAGGTGACACCTTAACCAGGATAGCAAACAAGCATAACCTTACACTTGCTGAATTGATGAAACTGAATAACTTAAAATCCGATAGAATTTATGCAGGTAACAAACTTATCGTATCTAAATCAACCACTACCACTACCATTGATTTACCCGGCAGCTCCAAACCATCCAATGTTACACAGACCCCAGTCAATTCGTCTACATACATTGTGGTAAAAGGTGACACTCTTTCCAAGATTTCAAGAAAAACCAACTTGTCTGTAGCTCAGCTTAAATCAATCAACTCTTTAAAGTCCGATTTAATCAGAGTGGGGCAAAAGCTAAAACTAAGTAAATCCGCAAGTACTGCCCCAGCTGATAAAAACGATGAAGGAAAAGTGGAAGCCCCAAGTTCGGGGAACAAAGTGGCCAAGCTCGTTTCCGAAGCAAAAAAATTAATTGGTACACCATATTCGTGGGCGGGTTCCTCCCCATCAGGTTTCGATTGCAGCGGATTCATTTACTATACATTCAAGAAGGCTGGGTATGACGTGCCGAGGCTTTCATCTTCCACATATTATGATATGGGTAAAAAGGTTACTTCACCGAAAAGCGGCGATCTTATCTTCTTTGCAACGGGTTCCAATAAATCAGTGGTAAGCCATATGGGAATCTACTTGGGCGGCGGGGAATTCATTCATGCCTCATCAAGCAAGGGAGTAACAATCAGTACTACTTCAAACTCTTATTTCAAGAGTAAAATCATCGGTTATAGAAGTCTATAAGATTTACTTGCCAGACTTTCTCTTAAAGTCTGGCAATTTCATGTAAAAGAATCATAGCTTCTTTTTCAGAAGTTATACTATTAACGAAACATTCTACTGATGTACTAACGAAGGAATTCGGTTTCTCTGGAATCCTTCGTTTTTTTTGGATGAAAAAAGGTAAATATGCACTCTAACTACAAAAAGAAACTATTCTATTTTTGACAAAAAAAAGGTATAGTTAAAAATACCGACTAGGTACTTTTTCACACCTTCCATTTTGTGGGATGGTTAAGGGAGGAATATTAAATGAGATCCGAACATAAAAAAAAGAAAAAGAAACGCAAAACGTTTAAAATAATCGGCTTTACCCTTCTTATCCTTTTCATTGGCGCAGGTGTTTATGGCGCTTCAGTTTATCAATCATTAGCTGGTGCGATTAGCACTATGCAGGGTACAGCCCATAAAACGGATAAACGGGTAGAGGACATCAAGTTCAAAAGCAAAGATCCATTTTCATTGCTGATTCTTGGTGTGGATGAAAGGGAAAATGACTCAGGTCGATCAGATACGATGATTGTCATGACGGTTAATCCTAAAAAAGAATCGATCGAGTTATTGAGTTTACCGAGGGATACGCGTACAGAGATCATCGGTAAAGGTATAAATGATAAAATGAACCATGCCTATGCATATGGCGGAGTTGCCATGTCGATAAATACAGTGGAAGCCTATTTGGATATTCCGATTGATTATTACGTTAAAATGAATATGGAAGGCTTTCAGGATATTGTGAATGCTGTTGGTGGCGTTACAGTCGATAATGATATGGACCTTGCCTATAAAGGATATACTTTCAATAAAGGCACAATAGACTTAAATGGTAAAGAGGCCTTGATTTATTCCCGAATCCGTAAGGAAGATCCCCGTGGGGATTATGGTCGGCAAATGCGGCAACGCCAGGTTATCCAAGCTGTCATGAAAAAAGGGTCAAGCCTATCGACACTTACCAATTATGACGATATATTCGAAGCTCTAGGTAAAAACGTGGAAACCAATTTAAGTTTCAATGAAATGTTGAGCATCCAAAATAACTACAAATCATCCCTCAAAAATATTGAACAATATACACTTGAAGGTGACAATCAACGGGTAGATGGCGTTTGGTACAACATCGTTCCTGAAGATACAAAGCTTGAAGCCCAAAATCGTGTGAAAACGCATTTAGGATTATAAGAAAAAAGAGGATGGCTTTTATCAGTCATCCTCTTTTTTCTCTTCCTTCATTTGTTTAAAGTAATCAGAGCGCAACACTTGATCACTCAGATCAATCTCCTTTTGGTCTTCTGGTGAAAATTCTCCGACCTTGCCTTCCCCATTTATTTTCATTTGAGAACCATAATCCCCTTTTAATATCAAAGCATCGCCATCTTCGCCATTCAGCATGCTCTCTCCAAAGTATGAAGAACTCTTAATATTGAACAGATCATATAGAGTTGGTAAAATATCGATTTGGCCCGCTACCTTATCAATCGTTCTCCCTTCCATATCCTCCTGATAAATGATCACGGGAATGGGCATATATTTTTCAATCCACTCTTCATCGCTAATTTTACTACCGTAATACGCTTCAACCTCGTGTTTATCTTTTAAAAATAGCCCATCATGATCTCCGTAAATGACAATCACGCTGTCTTTCAATTTCCCGTCATCCTTCAACCTCTTTACGAAATCCCCGATGGCTGAATCTGTATAATGAATGGCTTCAAAATATTTAGTCAGGTAACTGTTCTCTTTTCCAGCTTCAGGCTTCAATGTTATCTGTTCCTTTGGCAGCGAAAAAGGTACATGGCTGGTCAATGTAACGAAAAAAGCGTAATAGGGATTTTGTTTATCTTTTAAGAAATCATAGCTTTGCTTGAAGAAACTGCGGTCTCCCAATCCCATCGAAATCATCTCATCTTGCGACATATCCTCTATGGAAAGATAGTCATCAAACCCTAGCGAGGGATATGTATGCTGCCTATTCCAAAAGTCTTCTTCATCTCCGTGGAAAGCAAAACTTTGATAATCCGACTTTTTTAATTCCTTAGCAAGACCCGGAAAATCATTATATGGGAATCGAAAAAAGGTCGCACCCTGCTTTAAAGGAAATAATCCGGTATTCACGATAAGCTCTCCGTCAGATGAATTCCCAAATACCGTCTGTGGATAAACATGGGGAAAGTACAGCCCCCCTTTCGCCAGTTCATTCATGACTGGCGTGACCTCCTGCCCGGCACTGCTTTGAAATAGCGGAAACGCCTGTAAAGATTCCACCTGGATGATGATGAGATTCTTCCCCTCCAAGGAGCCTGAATGCCCATTTTCCTTTCTTTTCTTTTTATTGAAGTAATCAGAAACGGCCTTCTTTTCTTGCGAAGACATTCCATGCCTTCCCGAGTCAGTAAAGTAGGCATACGTATCCAATGCGTGATGACCGATCGGGCCCCAGTTTCGCAAGAAGGTATTCGCCTCATAGCGCCTGGTTATATCTACTTTGTCGATAAAAATGTTCTTGACCGGCTTCAATCCTGCTATCATCAGGAATATTATGGCCGGTACAAGCGCCATATGCTTGAGGGGGTATTTTTTCTTCACAAATGACTCAGCAATTGGAATGCCTACCAGAAGAAAGATTGCATCCTTCATTTCCATCATACTGAATATACTTTCACCAAGCCCATTCAGGTTGCTTTTTTGCATCCACATATAGGATGTTATAGGTGTCGAATAATAACGGTAAAACCAGATGTCCCCAAGGAAAAAGACCATGATCGAAAGAAGGAAAACTGAAAAAATGATGCCTTTTACGATTCGATTCGATATCCATTCCTTCAGATAAACAATAAAACCGGCAACACCGATGATTATCGTAATTATCCCAATAGAAAGACCGTTACCCATCCTATCATTCGTATAAATGAAAAGTATGGCCACGATTGAGAATGACAATAACTCAAATAGCCTCTCCTTCAAGCGTTGTTTACGGTTATTCTTCATGCTCCTGCCACTTTCCTCTTCATTATTTCCAAGCCTTGGTTAAGCCTGATTGCGGAAGATTACTTATAAATATTACTTAGCGTTGCCATTTATGAGAAGTCACACACAGAAAACGGCATAAATATTTGGCACTAATGACTTCCTTTATAAACAAAAAGCCTTCATCACTAAAAGGATGAGGGCTTTGCTTTGGATCTCCGGTAAAATAGCTGCCGGTTGCCGCTAGACTCATGCGGGTATTTTCCTACTTTCTCTTCCATGCAAAAGCAATCTTCCAACCTTCATCAGGAATCGATTCCGCCAACATATCTCCTTCCTCGAATAAGAAACGCCATGGCATGCTTGAAAGTGCTGGAAGTTCACCAAGCTCTGAAAGATCGAATGCCTTCTTTGCGAGGAATTTTCCATCTCCATCAACTAACAGTAAATCCACGATATCAAAACTGACAGCTTTCTCTATTGAATTTCGTAGAAAAGCCTCTATGATTACATCATCTTCCACCCTAGTCAGCTTGATGCCGGATAATGAAATTTGGTTCGGTTTTAATGCAGGAAGCCTTTGATGGTGGAATTTATATACATATTCTTCTTGCTTGGAAATTTCCCACCCCTTGTGAAACATCAGGGCAGTATGAACGGTGTCATCCTGATCTGATAACTTTTGTGTATTATCCTTTTTTCCCAATAAACTCATCGTTCCTCACCCTCCAAAGCAGCTTCATCTTCCTGATTGCTTTTCATATACTCCATAAAACGGATGCTTATCTCCGACTCAATTTTACTTAATAGAAGGTTAAATTGACTGAGAGCTGCTTTTTCAAACAACGTATATGGGTCCTGCTGACCATATCCGCTTAAACCAACGCCTTCCTTCACACTGTTCATTTGATCCAGGTGGTTCATCCAATTTGTATCGATATGCTGAAGCATGAAAGCGCGCAACTGGTTTCCCCATTCTGCATCGTTCTGAAAGATCACCAGTCTCGATTCAAATTCACCTAAAGCATCCAACGCCATTCTTTCTATTTTGCCTACTAAATCCTGCAAATCACTTGCCTGCCATCCCAACGACTGGAAAACAGGGGAAAGCTCTTCAATAAAGGCAGAGGAACCAGGTTCCATCTTATCTTCAGGGGAATATTTCACTGTAAGCCGAGTAATGTATTTTTCGATATATTCAATTAAAATGGCCGACACCCGTCCAGGCTCCATATCAAGAATCCGATCTCTCATTGCATAGATGATTTTACTCTGCTCATTTAATGCATGCTCTAACTTCAATAAATGGTAACGGCTTGATTGATGCATTTGCTCTACCGTTTCCTGAACCATTTTAACGAATTTATCGGGTGCAGGGCTCAGCACCAATCCATTTTCATCTATTTTGATTTTCTTGATATAACGTCCGATTTCTTCTTCATCATAGTAATCAAACAAGTCATCTTCCAAAGAAATGATGAATTGTGTTGAACCAGGATCACCCTGCCGGCCGGAACGTCCTCTTAGCTGCATATCGATCCGACGGCTCTCGTGTCGCTCCGTACCGATAATATGAAGGCCGCCCAATTCCTTGACATCATCTCCAAGTATTATATCCGTTCCTCGCCCAGCCATGTTCGTAGCCAGCATCACTTGATTTTTTTGCCCGGCATTCGCGATGATTTCCGCTTCATCCTCTTCCGTCTTCGCATTTAGGATTTGATGTTTAATTTTCCCCTTCTCTAGTTGAACCGAAATTTTTTCAGATTGCTCAATGGAGGTCGTTCCGATCAGTATGGGTCTGCCTCCATCATGAATCCGTTTTACTTCCGAGACGATTTTATTGATTTTGCTTGTTTCATCTTTATAAATCAAATCTACCTCATCAACTCGAATAATAGGCTCATTAGTTGGAATTTCAATGACGGGGAGCTGATATATTTCCCGGAATTCAGACTTTGATGGCATGGCACTGCCTGTCATCCCAGACATTGAATGATATAATCGAAAATAATTTTGGACGGTAATCATAGCCTGTGTTTCATTCTCTTCGGAAATCTCCAAGCCCTCTTTTGCCTCAATCGCTTGATGAAGCCCCTCACTGAAGCTTCGCCCTTCCATCACCCTGCCTGTGAATTTATCGATGATTGCAATCTTTTCATCGATGACAATGTAGTCGACATCCAATTTCATGATTGCATGGGCTTTTAGCGCCTGTGTAACATTATGTAATAGCTCTTGATGCTCGATTCCATATAGATTGTCGATACCAAAGGCCGCTTCAATCTTGGAAGCCCCTTGATCCGTGAAAAAGGCGGACTTTGAATCGATGTAAATCTCGTAATCCTCATTTTCTACAAATGACTTCATGATTTGTGCCGTGATATGGTGAAGCTCGGTTCCGTCGCTTGCCCTGCCCGCAATGATTAAAGGTGTCCTCGCTTCATCAATCAGGATGCTGTCAATCTCATCGACAATGGCAAATCGGTGTCCTCTTTGAACCTTGTCTTCTCTTCGGTAGACCATATTATCACGCAAATAATCAAAACCGAACTCTGTTGCCGTCCCATACGTGATATCCGCCGCATACGCATCACGTTTCGCGGAAGGCCCCATTTGGGAAATGTTCAAATCAACCGTCAAACCTAGATATTCTAGAATTTGTCCCATCAATTCTTTATCACGTCTGGCCAAATATTCATTGGCCGTAATAATATGCACACCATTACCGTACAGTGCATGTAAATAGCTAGGCAAAGTGGAGACAAGCGTCTTCCCCTCGCCCGTATTCATTTGTGCAATGCCCCCTTCACTCAGGACAAAACCGCCTGCAAGCTGAACATCATGGTGCCTAAGATTCAATACTCGCTTGGAAGCCTCCCTCACGACCGCAAAAGCTTCGGATTGTATATCCAATATATTAACACCAGCATCCAATACGCTTTTAAATCTATCCTTCATTCCGCTTAATTCCAGATCTGAATATCTTTCATATTTACCCTCTAGCCGATTCACTTCTTCTACCAACTTATAAATTCTCTTCAAGTCTTTAGAACCTTCTTTGAAGAACTTTTTCATACTGGATAGCATAGGGTTTTCTCTCCTATTATTTCTATTGAACTTTAGTGAAATTATATCAGTTAAGTATTTACTGTTTATAAATTATCAACTCCATATTGTAATTATATAGAAATTCTTTCTTTTTTTGAAAGATAAATTACGCAAAAACCGACTGGATGCCGCTAACCGTGCTAAAAAGCTTAGCTCCATCCTGAATATCAGGGAGGGGTTTTTTTATAGATTTAGACAAATAATAGGAAGACTTTCACCCAATGGAGGATTACAGATGAATAAGACATCCAGACATAAACCGCATCGCTTCGGATTATTCGTTCTTATAATTTGTTTTATTTACATGAGCTCCCCTATTCAAGCAGAAACAAAAAACACCCCCAAGAATGTCATATTGCTGATTGGCGACGGCATGGGGTTAGGGGCGATAGAAATTGCCCGGCAATTTGAATATGGAAAGACAGGTGTACTGCATTTGGAAAAACTGGAGCATGTTGCCCTGATGCGCACGTATTCCGCCAATAATTACGTCACTGACTCGGCAGCAGGAGGATCTGCGATTGCCACTGGTGTAAAAACGAACAATGAATCAATCGGTGTCGATGCCAATGGTTCCGAGGTCGATAGTGTATTGGATGCCTTTCAGAACAATGGAAAAAAAGTTGGGATCATCTCAACCAATATGGTAGTCGATGCCACGCCCGCTGCCTTTGGTGCAAGTGTTCCTAACCGCTGGACAGGTGGCGCAAATATCGCAAGGCAGCTCTTTGATAACCGGATCGACGTCATCCTCGGCGGAGGTGCCAGCTATTTTGAGGCGGATAAGCAGAATGGCGAGGATTTAATCGGTAAATTTAAACAAGCTGGCTATGGGATTACGACGACTAAAGAAGAACTTAGTTCCATAAATAAACCGGAAAAACTTTTAGGATTATTTCACCCTACCTATATGAATTTTAAACTGGATAAAGAAGTATTACATTCTCAAGAGCCATCTCTAACCGAAATGACATCCAAAGCGTTGGATATTTTATCACGGGGTGATAAGGGATTTTTCTTGATGGCCGAAGGTGCGCGTATTGACCATATGGAGCATGCAGCCGATATCACTGGAATATGGAAAGAAACGATTGAATTTGACCAAACCGTGAAAAAGGTTGTCAATTGGGCAAAAAATCGTAATGATACCTTGATTGTTGTCCTTGCAGACCACGAAACAATGGGGACATCCGCTTCTGAAACAATGGATATCACTGCATTGAAAAAAATCAGGGTTTCATCTGAATATATGTCAAAACAACTCACATTCGATAAAAATAATGAAATCAATCCAGAAAGTGTCGTTTCCACATTCAAGAATTATGCACATATATCCCTTACTGAACAGGAAGTCGGTCAATTCATCGATAACGTAAGAAAAAATAAAACGCTTGTCTATCCACAGCATCAAATAGATTGGGAAATTGGAAGCACCATCGCCAGGCATTATAAGGCGGGTGTAGCTGATCGAAGCATACGGGCGGCCAGTTCCACAGGAGGACACACAGCCAATATGATTCCCGTTTTCGCTTCGGGTCCAGGCAGTGAAGCCTTTGATGGAGTCATTGAAAATACGGATATTTCGAAAATCATCACAAAAGCCGCCGGTGTTCCGTTCACACCCGGGCAGCATAAAACAACAGAGAAATGAAATCATTACTTCCTTTTTTAAGTTTCTTTCTCATTAACCGTCTGGATTTTTTCGGTATTCTTTTCTTTTAAGTTGCGTTTACTCAAGATTTGGGGCATTTCTTTGAAGTTTTGGAGCATTAACTCATGAGGTTGGTGGATCTGCTCGTTGATTTGCGATTTACTCGTGAGGTTGGTGCTTTTACTCATGAGTTCGTGCTTTACTCGTGAGTTTAGCGCATTCACTCGCCAATTTGAGGCTTTTACTCGTGAATTTTGTGCTTTCACTCGTGAGTTTGCGCCTTTTACTCGTGAATTCGTGCTTTACTCGTGAGTTTAGTGCACTTACTCGTGAGTTTGGTGCTATTACTCGTGAATTCGTCTTTACTCTTGAGTTTGGTGCTTTTACTCGCCAATTTGAGGCTTTTACTCTGAGTTTGCGCCTTTACTCGTGGATTTTGTGCTGTTTTCTTGTATTTACTATTTATAAGGACAAAAAAAGACGCCATACGTGACGTCCTACTCTTTCACTTTTTTATGTATTTTTTTAATACATACCCAATTTGGCTTCCCTTTTTCACTTTATACCATTCATCTTGTTGAGCCAGTATCGTTACAGCTTGGTCCCTGTATAGATTGCCGATCGTTTCAGAAGATGCATTTCTACTTTCTTTAATAGATAATTTGCTTGCTGTCACTATTCCCGTCGTCTTCCTAATCGAGATTTTCGTTGAAATGGTTTTCTGATTGTCACTCTCATCCTTAGCGGAGATTTTTACCGTAAATATCCCGTTGGAGATATTTTTGAAATCCCAGGTTGCCGATTGACTGCCTTTATTGAACTGCCTTTCATTAAGGATGCCGACAACCTTACCTTTACTGTTCTTGATTTCCACCGTTACATTAGCGTTTTCATTAATTGTATACGTTATGTTCGCTTTCTCGGTACTGTAATCACCCGATGTATTGATATCGGTGATTTTAGGTGCCGACGTATCTCTACTGATTTTTATCGCCATTGTTTCCAAACCTTCATTCCCGCCTCGGTCCATTGCTGATAATTCTGCTTCATATGTCCCGTTACTCACCGCTTTTGTGTTCCAGATTGCTGAATGGGTACCCTTTTTCATTGTTTGATCACGGACTGGGGTAGCTATAGATTTACCTTTACTATCTTTAATCGTGAGAGTTATCACTGCATCTTCTTTTAGGGTGTATGTGATTCCAACCTCATCATTTAAATGATCCGCCTTCGCTTTCATGTTTACTGAATTCGGCTCCTCCTTTACAACAATATCCTTTTTAGATCCGGCACTTGGTCCATATTCCTTTTCTATAATTGTGTCAGGATAATAAAAACCCAAAATATCTTGATATGAGTGTCCTGCTTCCGCTCTGTTTTTCGCTCCAAACTGACTTAGTCCGACCCCATGCCCATATCCTGATCCTTCGATTACAATTTTGGAAGGATCGTAAGATGAGTGGTCAACCAAATAGCTTTTCATCACCTCTTGCCCCACCATGCCCCTGATTTTGGAAGCCGCTACATTGGTAAGCTTAACCGTTTGCTGCAAAAGTTTTCCCCTGTCATCAACGAGATCCCTTACATAGAAATTCAGTTGGATGGAGCCTTTCGTAACACGGCCACCCGTTTTATCATCTGTAAAAGTTAACAAGGGAATCTCCGTTATTTTAATATCTTTCTTCGCATATCCATTATTCTTCAGCCAAGCCTTCAGCTTCGGCACAACCTTTTTATCTTTTTCCTCTACACTTGTCCACCATTCTTCAGGTTTAGATAAATCTATTTTTGACAGGTCGATTTGCTGCTTGTCCAGCGTTATCGCCCAATTGGTTTCCGAATCATATAAATCTTTTTTTATAGATAGATATGCAAGAGGGTTGCCTCTTGACCAAACATTTGAATTCAATTCGGTCATTCCTCCATTGCTTGATGAAAAGAACGCTTCGATTATTTCGCCATCATGTTTGATTACCATGCCCTTTGTCTGTTCAATGGCTGAATCAGTTCGATAGTGACCGGCAGCCCCGCCATATACTTGGTAAGAAACCGTATCATCAATGATTGTCGATTGATGGCGAAGTGCATACGTCCGAGCGGCAATCGCCTGTGCCTTTAAGGCTTCGGCATGCCATAGTGCGGGCATCTCCAGCGGTACAACGCCCTTTAGATAATCTTCAATGTAAACAGCATTGATTGGCCGGATGTAACCGTCCTCCGCTGTAAATGAAAATGAGCCTTGATACGGACGGCCGTTTATGGACAATGAAGCATCAGGTTTTACTGGCATTACCTTAAAGGAAGCATAAGAACCCGTTTTCTTAGAGCCTTTGTAAACGGCAAGTTTAGCCGACTCCGCTTTCAAAGTCAGACTTTCACCCGCCTTGATGAATATCTCTCCCATTGAATTACGGTAGTCCCCGGTTGCCGTTATTTTAACAATGGTTCTATTGCCTAAATAATTCTTAAGTTTCACTTCCATCGTTGAATTTTCTTCTGTTGCCGTCGCTTCATGAGAAGGAAATGCAAAAAAAGTGATAAAGAAAGCGATAAACAAATACTTTAAACTTTTCATTCCCCTTCATCCTCATTCCTTTTCTATTTATCTTTCAAATATTTTTGAATTAATCCTGTTCAATCCATTGGCATGAGAAAACTGTTTACTTGTGGTTACTGAACTCTCTTTTACATTCTGTATGTACGACTCATTATCCTTCAAATCCAGCTTTATTGTCGTAACAAATTGGAATCCACAACCTAATAAAAGCAGGACACGGAAGAAACCATGTCCTGCTTTTATTTTGGTAAATAGTGCTGATGGGTGACTTTTTTCTTTACTTCAAATACTTCTTCAACACCGGTTTCATTTGATCGACAACGACATGGCTGCCGCCTCGGCCTTTTACATCTTCAATCATCCATGCCATAAGAAGTTCCGGGTCTTCTGTGTCCATGGCAACGAACCAGCCATTTTCTGTTCCGTCCGCATTTTTGGATGCCTTGATTTCAGCAGTTCCCGTTTTGGCAGCGATTTTGATGCCAAGATCATCTATTCCATGTCCACTTCCCTTAGGATGTTCCACTACTTGTGTCAGCATCTTGGTGACCTGATTTGCTTGGTCTGCTGATATCGCATTTTCTTTCCATATTTTCTTTTCTATTTTATCTCCTGTTATTAACGAAGGTGCCAGGATGTTTCCTTCATTCAAGAAGGCTGAATAGGTCATGGCGAGATGAAGCGTACTCATTTGGACTTGCGCTTGACCATATCCGGCGTCCGCCAAACGTCCCTCACTGTCGACCTTACCGATGCTCGATGCTTTGATCGGATAATCGTAATTCAAAGACTCATCAAATCCGAATGCCTTGAGTCCATTTGTGAATTTTTCCTTACCAAGACCCAGAGCTTTTTGGGCAAAGTAAATATTGTCTGAATAAATTAATGCCTTTTCCATATCGATTGGAACACCTGGGTCCGAAACCCTTGTAATGGAATGATCTTTCCATGTCGATTTGGCCCATGTTTTCCCTTGAATATTTATCGACTCTTTCGGATCCACACCATTTTTCAAAGCGATTGCCGCAGTGATGGCCTTAATGGTTGAACCAGGTGCAAACGTCGAACTGAAGCGGTTCAGAAGTGGTTTTTTCGGGTCTTCTTCAAGCGCTTTTTGTTCCGCTTTCGTTATTCCGAAAATATATTTATTAGGATCAAATGACGGACTTGAAACAAGTGCAAGCGTTTCGCCTGTCATCGGATCAATTGCCGATGACGATCCGGCTTCATTCTTATATTGCTCGAAGATATCCTTTTGAAGCTCGGCGTCGATGGTCAATGTAATTGTTTCTCCCTCTTCAGCAGGCTTTTCAGCAATCACTTTTTCTTCGCCATCTTCGGTTTTAATAAAGATTTTACCGCCAGGTTTGCCTTTAAGCCGCTCTTCCAACACTTCCTCAAGACCGCGCTTGCCAATAACATCACTTGCGGTATATCCTTTTCCTTTCAATTTCTCCAAATCCTCGGCCGATGCCTCACCGACATATCCAATTAGATGGGCAGTAGCCTCTTTATATGGATATATGCGTTCTTCTGTATTATTGACAGATACACCAGCAATGCTTAATAGCTTTTCCAAGGTTGCAGTATTATCATTTGACATTTTCTTGATGGGCACGAAATAGCTTGGCTTTACCCATGATTGTTTTAATTTCTGATTCACTTCGTCGGTGGACATATTGAGGATTCCAGCGACCTTTTTAACCGTTTCGGATTCATTGGCCATTTTCTCTGGCACGATTCCCACTTCTGCAACCGTTCCATTCATGGCAAGGCCGCGTTCATTTCTATCGACAATTTCCCCGCGAATGGCTGGATACGATTCAACCGATACCTTCTCGCCAGCTTTCAATTGAGGGAATATGTAGCTTTCATTCCACTTGATGTACCAATTTTCTTCCTCGCCTTCCCCTTCCTTGACAAGTGTCGCTTTATGATCAGAGCTGACAGCACCCGCCATAGTGGACATATCAACGGTATATGAAAGGCTTACCTTTTCTCCGTCTTTATGGTCTTTCTCTTCTTTTGGCTGTTTATAGTCCACCTTTAATTGGTCGGCTTCTATGCCCGTATAGATTTTTTCATAACGCATCGCAAATTCATCCGCACTGATTTTCTTCTTTGTCTCAGGCGACAGATACTCGTACATCTTTGCAAAATCCTGTTTATTCCAAAGCTTCGTGTATGCGGCAAAGCGATCTTCCGGACTTGGCTCATCCGAGCATCCGGCCAGAAACAATACGCTCAACAACAATAAGCTGGAAACTAAAGCTAGTTTCTTCATGATTTCCTCCTAATGAATAGTTAGAATGATATACCTATAGTTTAGCAAAATATTAGGGGAATGGGGGATTTTGTATGCCGAATTTCTTCATTTTTCTAATTAACCATGATTTTTCTAAAACAAAAGTCCTGTACATAATGTACAGGACTTTTGTTTTAGAAAAAATAGAAGAGGGGCCAGTTCGCAAAAATGATCCAGTTAATTTCAGGAATCCGCTCCCTTTCCGCCGACTGTCTGCTAACAATCTAAAGAGGGTTTCATCCAAGGAGACCCGCAGGCGGAAAGCGAGTGCATAGGCAACGTTCAAATTGTGCAAACCCTTAAAAAACGTAGGCAAACTCGATTTTCATCAAGTTTGCCTACAGTCTGATTCCTGTACATAATGTTCAGGAATCTAAAGCATTCTTTTTTTTCGGCTTTTTTTCTCTTGGAGCCATTTTTTCAAGAAGAAAAAGCCCAGGATGCTAGAAATGACTAGGCCGCTTGTAGTCACAATGACAGCTACCCATTCGTATAAGCTGTAATTCATATAAGCTTTCCACGGTAATTTCCCTTTCCAATCTTCAATATATAGATTCATTCCGAATATCCCGGAGACAACCGTATAAATCGTTAGTATTTGCAAAAGATAATTACTGCTTTTCCCAGACAGTTTATCCTGATTTTGATAAAGGTAGGAAAGTGTTTCCTTCACTTCTTTGTATAGAGGGGCAATCCTGAAGGTTTCATCCGTTTTTTTGAAGAGCTCTTTACCGATTGCCGTACTATTGACTTCAGTGAATAAATACTTTGCAGAAAACTCAGTGATCATGAAAATCAGCTGTTCTGTATCCGATTGATCTTTTTCCACATCTATCTGGGAATGTTCATGTGCCAATTTGAGCAGTACGATTTTATAATAGAAGAAAATCAACACTGTATAAAAATGCTGACCATACATTTCACTAGCCAGTTCCCGTTCAAGTTTACCTGTCGCTTTCGTGACACACGCGAAATGATACATGCTAGTTACATAATAGGTTTCCTTGCCCCACCTGTCATATACTCTTTCTTGATAATACTTTTCGATATAATCAGGATTTAATGCGCCTATATATGGCTCACCATCATTGTCATACCCGTTCAGTTCACTGATCCGGAATAAGTCATTTTTAGAAATATCACGATCCTCAGGGAATGCCGTATAACTGATCACGTACATTCTTTCATCGATGAAGAAGGGCAAACTGCCAAAATAGGTCGGGTCCGCTTGTTCTTCATCTATATATTCCTCAATTGGCGGCAATAGTTCATTGAAGATGAAATCCTTCACTTGTTCATACTGATTTTCCCGACAGCCGACTTTCGTTTTTTCCTCATCATCAGCAATCGGTTCAAGGATTCGGAATGTATCGCCAAAATAGAGTACATCATCATTTGAAAGCCCTTCAGGTAAAGTAATACGAAGATTCATCATGCCAATATGAAATGGGCATATGAAGATATCGATAGAGTCAATAATAAATGGGGTATTTAGATAGGGTGATTCGAAGGTACAATCAATATCCAGTTTTTTCGTGAAACGCCGCAAGCCTTCCTTCTGTTTGGCATTACTCGGAAATAAAATCGGCTCGATGTAAGGCATGAAATACTTTTCAAGTTTACGGTGCGAAACTTTATGACCACCGTAAAATTGATTTTGTTGTTCCATATCTTTCAAGTTCAAAAAAACGAAATTGTCCTCAAACAACTTTTCCACAAACTTTTCAATCTTATTTCCTTCAAGCGTAAATGGAAAAATGTACTGCTGGAAAGTTCGCTTCGTGGGATCATTCTTTACTTTCACATCCATATAATATATTCCTCCGATTAAACTGCGATGAACACAGGTTTAATTCATCATGTTTCTTATATTTACCCATGTATATACAAACAAAACGAAACATATTATAGAAAAAAAGTGGACAAATTACCCAAATAAAAAAAATCCCCCAAGCATGTGCACGGGGGCCATCGAAAAGAGTTCTTCAACCCTCTTCACTTTAGGGTACTAGAAACTGATGTTTCTAATGAAAAATCCGATATTCGGACCATTTTAACATTTATTTTAAGTATGATAAAATACGGAATTTCTCCATATTTGGGCTTTTCCTCTTACTATCATCTAATAAATCCTTATATGCAGGGATTCACAGAAGAAAATATAACTAAAGGAATAATTGCAAGATCTTTTGTTCATCCTTTTATCATTAAAATCACGTTTTAACTATGAAAAAGTGGGTAAATAAAAATAAGCAAAGGAGAGACATCATGAAATCCGATAGCATTAAACAACACTTTAAATTTTTTGAAAGAACAAATAACGCTAAACCAAGTGAGCGGAAACAAATGAGCGATTTCATCAAAAAGAAAATGAATGCTCAAAACAGTCATTTAAATGGCAAAAACTCATGACATATGGGATGTCATGAGCTTTTATCATTTAAAATGCGATTTCATTACCTTGAAGGTTGTGCTTCACACATTTCTTGATACCGATTACATTCAAAAAATGTTGAATCTTCTTCATCGAGGTCGCCTGATATTCATCCACAATGGTAAACTCTTTAAGATAAGCGATTTTTTCTTGTACATCTGTATCTATATGATCTTGGCTGGATTCTTTATCATCTGATTTTTTGCATGTGTACACCACAGCTTCACCAATTTTCCTGGTTGCCTTATCAAAATAAAAAGAAAACACAATGGCACATTCATCATCGTAAAAAGAGGGTTGAACTTTCATATTAATATCAATCATTAACCTTACACCTCTCTCCGTTTTGTTATATACACTATAACAAAATCATTAAAAGGAAATAGGCGTTACAAACTACGCTCACGTTTCTTCAACACCTACCAAATGGACCTTACACTCCCCATTCATAGATAATTATAACTACAGGAATATGCGCAAAAGAATAATCATTTAATAATAATAAAAAAAAACATCTTCAATTGAAGATGCTTGAATGATTGATAGAAAGCTTCATTTACTTATTTATATAAACCTGGAAGTTCTGCGTAAAGGCCTGGTAATTCGCTTGGGACAATAACAAAAGCAGCGATGATAAGAAAAGATACGACTAATGCTTTAGTACTTTTTTTCATAGGTCATTCCTCCTTTTCTTTTAAAAAAATATTGGTTAAAATAGAAAATAATTCTATAGTTATATTTAACCACAATTCTTAAAATCATATATTTCGAATAAAGAATCTTTTTAAACCGTTCAGGACCTGTACATACCGCTTTCACCGATTTTTCATAACAAAATATAACTCTAGGCATATTTTAAGGAGAATCAAAATGGATTTTTTTGCAGTTGGACAAAAGATCAAAGAGCTACGTAAACAAATCGGGCTTTCCCAAGAAGAGTTGGCAACCGGTATTTGTACACAAGCACAGATCAGTAAGATTGAAAAGGGCGATGTCTATCCATATGCATCCACTCTCTACTTAATTTCCCAACGTTTAGGCGTTGATGTAAACTATTTTTTTGATATTGGAATGACCCCTAGGCTGGATTACGTGGAAGAAGTGATTTATCAATTAAAAATAGCCAGAAGAACCCGAAATTATGAGGAAATGCAGCAAATTGTAAAGGCTGAGGAAAACAGTCCCCTCTTTCTTCAAAATAAAAAGAATCATCAATTGATTCTTTGGCACAAGGGAATATACGAATATGAAAAAAATAAAGATTTAGATAAAGCTATAGAATTCATCAATAAGGCCATCTCCATTACTCATACGACTGATAAAATTTATTCGGAACGGGAGCTTGAAATCTTAAGCAGTCTTGGTGTAATGTATGTTGCCGAAGAACAATACGAAAATGCATTTGCCTTGTTAAGGAAAGCTTTAGATCACTTGAAAGCCCTGCCTTTCTTGACGGATAAAACGCTAAAGACGCGCCTATCCTATAATTTTGGCAGAGTGCTAACACGCCTTGGCCGATACGAAGAGTCCATTGCCTGCTGCCAAGATGCCATAAAGTGGTGCCTCGAACATGATCAATTATATGCTTTAGCGGATTTACATTACCATTTAGGATACAATTTTGAACTCGTAGGTAACTTTGAAGAGGCAAAAGAGTACTTGGAAAAATCTGCGTTTCTATTCAAATTACAAAAAAACCATACCTTTGTTACATTCATCAACAAAAAGCTGGACAGTTGGAAGAACGAAATGAAAATAAACTAATTCTATAATTTGGAGCCATTTCCCCGGGAATGGCTCCAAATTATAGACAAACTCGATGCCTCCAGGCACTCGCTTTCCGCGGGCGGTCCGTTCTCGGATCCTATGCGCCTGCGGGTCTCCACTTGACGCTCTTTCCCCGCAGGAGTCTCGCACATTGTTCCAATCTACTTTGCATTAATTTATATATAGAACCCCTTTTGTCTACAAACTGAGCAATTCACCAGGAGTATATAATTTCTCATACTCATCATTTCCAAAACCTCTAATCTACATTTTAAATTCCAAGCCAAAATGAAGTATAATAAAGAGATGCTTCAAAAAAGCAATTTCAAAAAAGATTCCTGCCCTCATCACTTGGTATTGTGAAGCGTGATGAGGATGAAGGATTTGAGGCATGTTAAAGTGATTGCCAGTTATTCCTGTTTATATCTGAACCGCTTATATTCAAGGGGATTTTTGACGATATTGACTTTTACAGGGTTTTTATGAATATACGGCTAGGAGCAGTGATGGTTTGTTCGATTAAATGGATTAGAACGTAAAGAGAACGGCCATAGTCCGGCATTCGATCTGGGATGTAATATATGCACCCCCAGAAATAGGCCGGGGCGGGATTACGATAAGTTAAAGAACTGATGGTTCATGATCATACAAAAATATAATTTTGGTATACAGGGCTTGTCCCTGAAGGAGGAGAGTATGGAGCGGGAGTTGTTGTTAGTTGGGGAGCGGCTGGCGGAATTTTTGGAGGCCGGGGATCCGGAAGATTCGGATGTGGTGAATCAAGGGCTCCAGTTATACCGTCAGGGGCTCGTTGATATTAAAGAAGAAGCGGCGGATACGATTGCGGCTGAGGTACAGGATGTGACACGCTTTAAGGCCAGGCTGAATCTGCTCTTCCCGCAGGATGGAAGCTGTACATGTGATTCAAGGTTCATTTGCCGGCATCAAATGGCCGTTTTCTTTTCTGCATATTCCGAACACGCTAGTGTTTCCGAATGGCTGAGCGATTGGAAAGCACCAAAAAACACCTCAACGGCCCAAGCACTGCAGCAAGTGAAACCGGCAAGTGAATTACTTAAACAGTCGGCAGGGAAATCCATCATCTTAGATAAAAGCTATCCATCATGGAAGCAATTCGTGAATGATGCATTTGCTGAACATGTCGAGCCTCATATAGGTGAGGCTACTTATATGATTGAAAATCATATACAGACTTACTTTAAACGCCTTAGCTCAAAAGCTCCAATGGAAAGGGAATGGAAATTGCTTTATCATTTCGTTACCCAATTTTGCACGATGCAGCAGACACTGAGAATGATTCAGCTGCATAAAAGTGAGACGCAAACGATCCGGGTCTTTTATGCCCTTGCCGTCGACCTGGCAGAGGAGCTTCATGAAACGGTACAGCCGCTTAGCAGGCAAGCGAGGCCCTTCGCCTTTGATCCCTTCGTTTTCAGCATCAAGGAAGATGTAGCTAAACTGCTGGATGGAGGAGAAGGCCTGGAATACGAAAAGATCGACCTCTACCGGGAGATATGGAGCTACTTATTCTCCAACTCCTCATGGCGTAAAGAGGAACTGGAACGAATCAATAAAGAACTTCCAGAGAAGTATATGGGCACCACTGAGAGGACGTCCTATTCCCTCGCAGCGATTCACCTATCCCTTTTGGAGAACCATGATAAACAAGCGATTGGGCTTCTTCATGAATTGAAGAAGGAAGCCTGTCCATACATTTTTTATTGGCTGAATCTCCTGGCTGAATCCGACAACCGGGCACGGGCTATCCCTTTCATTGAATTCATCAATAATAATGTCCAGGAGTTCCTTGCCGGTTTATCCGATTATTATAAACGGGTGGATTTCGTCCGGACCTTTACGACTTTAATTAGCAGTTGCTGTTATAAATTAAAACGGACCGATTTACTTGAGAAATTTTACAGGGCCACCCTTCCGCACAGCTATTGGAACTATGCAAACTTCCTTTTTGAACAAGGACAATATAAAAAATGGGTGGAGATGCATATTTACTCAGAAATCAGCATTGACTTAATCAGCAGTGAATCCATCAAAGAAGTGGTCTCAAAAGAACCGGAACTAATCCTGCCCCTTTATTATCATGCGGTCCAGGAAAAAGTTTCTTTGAAAAATCGGCCTGCTTATAAGCAAGCTGTCCGATATTTGAAAAGGATGCGCACCATCTATAAAAAGAGCAAAAAGGAAGATGTATTCGAACGTTATATACTTTATGTAGCAGATTCGACTAAACGGCTTCGCGCTTTCCAAGAAGAACTAAAAAGGGGTAAGCTTATCGATGTTTAATCCAGGGAAATTAAAAATCAAAATAGCGGCTCTCGAAAATGGAACTTACGCCCTTGGTGTCGTCAATGAAGAGAATACCTTCCTCACCACGAATTAT
Source organism: Peribacillus phoenicis (assembly GCF_047238085.1). Taxonomy (NCBI): domain Bacteria; kingdom Bacillati; phylum Bacillota; class Bacilli; order Caryophanales; family Bacillaceae; genus Peribacillus; species Peribacillus phoenicis. The sequence continues at coordinate 4,906,074 of NZ_JBDFMF010000001.1, forward strand.
ATACGCAGGCTGTTATTCAACTGGGATGACGCAAGCTTTTATGGCACTAAAATGACTACTGATATAGTGGATGGAAATCAAGTATTCATACTTGACGCTTGGGGACTTCTCAATTTTTTTGCGAGGGAAAGCTTCAACTCCTTCATAGAATGGGAATGGTCCGAGATATCCTCCCTTTGCCTGTCCGCAGCTCCCGTTCTTCATGAATCCATTGAAGCTGGAATCCCCGTACCGGATTTCACCAATCTTCAATTGGACTCCATCGGCTGGAAGCTGCCGGAAGAAGTGGAAGAGGAATTCGTCCCTTCCTTTTGGGAAGAAGAAATATCTTTGGATCTTCCTTCACCTGAACTGGAAACCAACCGTACTTTTATTGAAAAGTGGTATAACGGTGCCGCTAATATGTATTTAAAAAACTATTCACCCATGCAGCATAAATGGAGTGAAGCCGTCGGGGCATTAAAGGATACACGACTTTCTCCCGAAGAATTGCAGGCCTTTTTTGACAAAGACAGCTGGCAGGAATGGCTCGGTACCCTGCCCGATCCCAAACCATTCACTATAGGTCTCCGTTTAACTGAACCTCCTGATGGCAACGGGCCTTGGATACTCGATGTTACCCTTCGTTCCAAAAGGGATGAGAATATCATTGAAACATATACAGGAAAAAAACTTCCGCGCGGCTGGAATAAGTATGCAAGTGATGTGGTGCGTGCTACGAAACGCTGGCAACTCGTCGTGCCATGGCTTGGGGAGAATGGCCGTCTGAAAAGGGAGATTTCAGAAACGGATGCATGGGAGTTCTTGACCGATGCAAGCGAAAAGCTCCTGTTTCTTGGCGTCGAAATTCTCCTTCCATCGTGGTGGCTTGCCTTGAAGGAGTCCTCATTGAAGGTCAAGGCGAAAGTGAAGAGCCAATCGAACCGCGGCCCTTCTTATGTCGGGTTAAAAGCTTTAATGGACTTTGATTGGCGGTTCTCATTAAATGGCAAGGAGCTCACTGAGGCGGAGTTCGAGGAGCTCGTCAATGAAAAAAGGCGGCTTGTCTTCATCCGCGGCCAATGGGTCAAGCTTGACCCTGCTTTCATTAAGCAAATTCAAGAGCTGATGGAAACAGCCAATGAAAAAGGCATCCAACTGACTGACTTGCTGCAGCAGGAACTGTTGAATGGCGTAAATGAAGATGGCGATGGCGATTCTGAAAACGACGAAATGCTCCGGATTCAATTTGAATTGAACCAGGAGCTCCGTAAAATGGTGGGAAGGCTCCGGGAAACCAAAAACATATCCATCCTGCCCGTCCCTAATGCACTTCAAGGTGATTTACGCCCCTATCAAAAACTGGGCATGAGCTGGCTCCTTTTTTTAAGGGAGCATGGTTTTGGTGCATGTCTAGCCGACGATATGGGACTTGGAAAAACCGTCCAGATGATTGCCTACCTACTTCATGTTAAAGGCAAAGAAAGGGCCGGTAAAGAGCTGCCCACTGCGCCCAGGGATGAACAAAAGAGTGAACCGATCATCGTCGAAGAGGATATCAGCGCGGAGAGCAGTGATGAGGGTGAGGTCATTACCACTGCCCCCGAATCCGTCTCTGTACAATCGGCGCTCATCGTCTGCCCGACATCGGTACTTGGCAACTGGCAAAAAGAATTGGAAAAATTCGCTCCATCACTTAAAGTTCACCTACACTACGGATCGAATCGTGCTAAAGGTGAGGCATTTACTAAACTGGCAGCCGACCATGATATTGTCTTAACATCATATGGACTGACCCACCAAGATGTGGCTGAACTGACCTCCATACATTGGAGCAGTGTTATCCTTGATGAAGCACAAAACATCAAGAATGCCCAAACGAAGCAATCCAAAGCGGTCCGCAAGCTAAATGGCAGACATCATATCGCCCTATCGGGTACGCCGATGGAAAACCGTTTAAGTGAGCTATGGGCGATTTTCGACTTCATCAACAAAGGTTATCTCGGAACGCTAGGTCAGTTTCAGGAAAAATATGTGGCGACCATCGAGCGTGATGATCAGAAGGATAAAATCAAGGAATTGCAGCGTTTGATACAGCCATTTTTGCTTCGCCGTACAAAGCGTGATAAAGAAGTCGCTCTTAATCTTCCGGATAAGCAAGAACAAAAGGAATTCGTACCGCTTACCACCGAGCAAGCATCGTTGTATGAGCAACTAATTAAAGATACATTCACTGATATCGAACAACTGTCTGCCTTTGAAAGAAAAGGCATCATCCTCCAGATGCTGAATAAGCTAAAGCAGCTTTGCAATCATCCAGCTCTTTACTTGAAAGAAATGGAAAAGGAAAACATCATGAAGGCACCTAACCGATCTGGCAAACTCGAGAAGCTGACCGAGCTTATCGATGCTGTTCGCGAACAGGATGAAAGCTGTCTCATTTTCACACAATATATCGGGATGGGCAATATGATTAAAGAATTGCTGGAAAAACGATATGGCTTTGAAGTGCCATTCCTGAACGGGAGTGCGAACAAGAAGCAGCGTGATGAAATGATCACCCGATTCCAAGATGGGGATTTCCCTATTTTCATACTCTCGTTGAAAGCAGGCGGCACCGGACTTAACCTTACTGAAGCAAACCACGTGATTCACTATGACCGCTGGTGGAACCCAGCTGTTGAAAATCAAGCAACCGACCGTGCTTACCGAATTGGGCAACAGCGTTTCGTTCACGTTCATAAGCTAATCTGCACAGGGACCCTGGAAGAAAAAATCGACCAGATGCTTGATAAAAAGCAAGCCCTGAACGACGAGATCATCAGCAGTGACAACTGGATCACCGAACTTTCCACAGAGGAAATCAAGGACCTGGTTGCTCTTCAATAACCTGATTTCACGTTATGATGATGATTGAAGGCAAAAAAAAGGGAGAATGCATATATGATATGCATTCCCCTTTTTTTATACATAAGCGTCCAGTTATACATGGCATCGTTTGGTTCGAAAACGTTTATCTGATTCAATAAAGCGACTTCACCATATAGAGAGCTGTGATCCAAATGATGATTGCCGAAATTTTATTTAATATTCCAAGGAATTTACCAGATGTATCAACCTTTTTCAGCAAACGTCCCGCAAGACATAATCCATGGAACCAGCACCATGACACAAAGATGCACGTTGCGGTGAAAATCATTTTATCTTTTCCTGAATAAACAAGTGAGCTCGAACCGATTACACCTATCGTATCCAAAATTGCATGCGGATTCAGTAATGATACGGATAGAGCAAATACAATTTGTTTTTTGGTCGACATCTGCATGGATTGGGCACCTGACTGTGAGTTCGATTTGGCAAACCAAATCTGAAAACCCATATACAATAAAAAAATAACCCCGATTATGATTAATGTAAGGCGCAACCAATCATATTGCATGACAACCAACGAAACACCTAAAATAGCTAACAAAATGAGCAGTGTATCACAAATTGCAGCTGTTACCGTTGCTGGCAATGCTTTTTTTATTGTAGGTTGGATTGCTCCTTGATTAAAAATGAATACATTTTGCACGCCCAACGGAAGTATCAGCCCTAATGCCAATAAAAACCCATGAAAAAATGGCCCCATACGAATACCCCCTCCCTTCAAATTCAGTATAATGAAAAAAACAAAGAAATTGACCATCCAATTGGTTGGTTTACAAACCAACCAATTTATAATGAATATAGAACATGAAAGGAGTGGTTTTCGTATGTTTATCGAATGGAGACCAAACCGGACTTCCGACCAATCACTTCACCTGCAAATAGTAGATTGGATCAAACAGCAAATTACACGAGGGGAATGGCCAGTTAGCACCAAGCTTCCATCACAACGCTCATTGGCCGACTCATTTGGCGTAAACCGAAGTACCATCATCACAGCCATAGATGAGTTGATTGCAGACGGATTATTGGAAACTAAGGTTGGGTCCGGCACATTCGTTTCCAATAATACATGGAATGTGCTCGTCTCCGGCAAACAGCCCGACTGGAAAAACTATGTCCGGAATGGCCTTCATGAACCTAATTTAAAAACGATTCAGGACATTAATCAGTATGAAACGGACACTGCCATCATCAGATTAGGCACAGGCGAACTATCTCCAGCTCTATTGCCTGCAAAACAAATCGAAAAGACATTGCGATCCACTTCTTTTGATGCCCACTCATTAGGCTATTCCGAACCCAAGGGTGATAAGAGACTTCGTCAATGTATAAGTGCATATTTAGAAACAAAAGGGATCAACGCGAGTCCCAGCTCCCTCATGGTCGTTTCTGGCGGGCTTCAGGCACTCCAGTTGATATCAGTTGGTTTACTTCAAAAGGGATCGATGATTTTACATGAATCCCCTTCCTACTTAAATTCCGTTCACCCTTTTCAATCTGCGGGCATGCACTTATTAGGTTTATCAAGACAAGGCCGGGAAAGTATCCCGACACAAATAAAGCACATTAACGGAAGGAAGAAAGCGTCACTGTTTTATACTGTTCCAACGTTTAACAATCCAACGAATACTACATGGTCAAAAGAAGAAAGACTTAACCTCCTATCACTATGCAAAAAGGAACAGATCCCGATTATTGAAGATGACGTATATAGTGATTTGTGGTTTGATAATGAACCACCGCCTCCATTAAAATCCCTTGATGCAGATGGCCTTGTATTGCATATTGGCAGCATGTCCAAAACATTAAGCCCAGGATTGCGTATCGGATGGATTGCTGGCCCAATAACTGTGATTGAACGTTTAGCGGACATTAAAATGCAAATGGATTACGGTTCAAGTGCACTTTCCCAACACCTTGTGGCAGAATGGTTAGCAAATGGGCAATATTCAAAGCATTTAGAGTGGCTAAGGCATGAGTTGATAGGACGCAGAGATTTTACATTAACTCTGCTCAATCAATATTTTAAGGGACTGGCTGAATGGCAAATACCTCAAGGCGGATTTTATATATGGTTAAAATTATGTAAACCCATCGTGAATCCAAACCTTTTCAGGCAAGCGATAAAGGAGAACATACTTCTTAATCCGGGATACATATACGAACCAAATAACCATACACATATACGGCTTTCATATTCATACGCCTCGGAGGAACAATTAGCTTATGGCATCCTAACCCTTTCAAAGATCATTCGGCGGTTGGTTTGACATCTTGAAGGATTGGAGACGCATTAATGGAGCTGCCGTGGCAGCTCCATCCTTATTGAGTAGAGTAAGTTTTCGTATGAATTATTCGGAAATCTCATGCCTTACAACGTCCTGCCTAAAAATGTAAGGGATTTCATGGCGTAGCGGCTTTCATTTTTACGTTCCGCTCTTTTTGCTGGATGATGAAAAAAGAATGGTGATAGCCATGATTGATCATGATATGATCGAGGATTGCAGTGAGCGCCTCACCCTTATTCGGCTGATATGACTCTGAACTTTCCTCAATGATGATTTTTTCTTGGTGGGGGTCATAATTAATAGATGTTTTAGCACCTTCTTCAAAAAAAGAAAGGGTTACCTCCTGACATAGAGGAAAATCCTGATAAGGTGAATCTGAGCGGGGATCCTTTTCAAAGGGAGAATGGACGTGCTGAAGTGCATCAAAGAAACTCGGTTTTGTAAGATATGACCTGTCGCTTCCTCTCCTTTCGAATTTCACTGTAATTGCAATACTAGTTACTTTATTGCTAGATTTCTTCTTATAATTCATAGATACCCTCCTTTCAATAGGATCTTTATACCTAATTCTTTTATCCTATTCGATATACCTGCCGGATAATGAAAAAACTTCCTCACTAATAGATTTCCATATTAGCACGGTGAAAACGAAGCAAACTACTCCATAATCATCACGGGAATTCATACTTCAAATCCATAATCCGGAAAAAACAGCCCTCTTGGATAAGAGGGCTGCCTTTCGTTATTTTTTTGCTTTATTGATGTTAAAGGATTTCTTCGATTCATTTCCTGCAAGATCGGTCACCTTAAACTCAATCTTATTGTTGCCTGTTTTAAGCGGCAGCTCCAAATCCTCTATCTTTTTCTTATAGGCACGCATTTTGTATGGTTCCTTGAATTCATGATAGAATACTTCGCTTCCGTTCAGGTAAAGGCGGATTTCATCGAAATTATCTTCCACCGTCACGTCCACTTTTGGATTTTTGCCTTTGACTCCCACAGTTTTCGGTACACCTTTCACTTTTAAACCTGGCTTTGTTGCATCGACCATAATCGTCCGTTTAAAGGAAACCGTGTTATCCCATTTATCTGTTGCTTTAACCGTGAAGCTTTGAACACCCTCTTCAAATTTCTTTTCATACGAGAATTCATATTTGTTATTCGCCTTGTTATACGTTGCAGGTACCGTTTTATTGTCGATTTTGAATTCCTTTATTTCCGACGCTTCTTCAATTTCTCCTGTTATTTTGATTTTATTTTTATTGTTCACGCTCAAGGCTTCAGGACTCTTGATTTTTACAGCTGGTGCATGATTATCGATTGGAGCTGAATCACTTGCTAATTCAGTTTCCGCCGTTTTTTCATTACCTGCATAGTCAATTGCCACAACCTGAACCTTTTCCCCTTTTACATCAGGTAAAGTGAATTGTTTTGCATTCGCCGGGAGCGGCTCTTCCATGATGGATGCTCCATCAACTTGTACATCGTAATAAGCAAGTCCTGAACCATTCAAATTATCCTTGCCTTGGATGGTTAATACATTGCCCTTTTTCGAAATCTTGACTGTCGGCTTTACCGTATCGATTTTGATAGGCATTTTAAACGTCTGCCATTTTGCACCCTCGTAATCTATCATCGCTTTGATTTCAAAATAATAGACCCCATCCTTAGCGAGTGCATTATTGATTTTACCGTCCCATTTACGGGCCGGATCAAGGGTGTACGCGGTCCCTAGTCCGCCATCATAATAGTCCTTACGTACATTATTCTCTGAGCGAAGTTTCCGGACTGATTTGTTTTCACCATTCAATATATTGTATTCTACCTTTTTCGCATTCCTTAAGAATGATAGGACAGGCACGAAGTCATCCTGTGCACCATCACCATTTGGGGAAATCGCAATATTTTTGCCATTGAATGTTTTCCCCGCAGGGTCATAGCCAAGATAAGTGAAATCTTCACCTGCTGTCGATACTCCACCTGCCATGCCATAGAAAGACTCTTTATCATATTTAGTGCCATCCAGGATCGGGGCTTTGTCCCACTCCCCTTTAAATCCTACATACGGTACATTCAGTTCCGGATTCGTATCGGCTGGATCCTTCAATGAAATGAACCCTTCAACGAAATATCCGTTTGGAAAGACCTCGTCAATGTCTACAAGAGTCTGAAGGTCATCACCGAGTACCTTTGCATCGGATATGTCAACTTTCACTTCGAATGTAACCGATTTTTTTGCAGGAACGGTAATCTTATTTGTGCTTTTATTATTGATTTTAATCGAAGCGTTCTTAATTTCCTGTGCTTCCAGCTCGTTAGCGGTATAACCGAGTTGTCCCTGGATTGCATAGTCTGTTTGGATATTTCCTTTTACATCATACTTGACCGCTTTGTTGCTGAAGTTTTCTACCTTTAAAGTAAAGGTGAACTTATTGCCGATCTCCTTCATTGCAACCTTCGCTTCTTTCGTGAATGCCTCTGTCACGACAGCAGGTGTGGACAATGCGGATTGCAGCTGCATGACCCCGGCTCCCTGCCTGCGAGGCGAGTAAGGGTTTTCCCAGTCAAGGGCTTTATTGACGACACCTTGATCCGCTAATGGTTTTGATGTATTCATCATCAGTTTCTTCGCTAAATTTGCCCGGGCAGATCCGTTTAATTTAAATTCTTTATCCACTCTTTCAAGAACCAGTGCCGAGCCGCCGGAAACATGTGGTGCCGCCATCGAAGTACCGCTCATCATTCCATATTCATCGTTGTTCAGCGTCGAATAAATTTGGCCTCCCGGAGCAGTGATTTCCGGTTTGAAATCCAGGTTTGGTGCGACTCCCCATGAACTGAATGAGCTCATTTTCCCTGCTTCTGGATTTACAGCTTTTGTTTTATCACCATTAAAGGTAATCTTCACCTTTTCGCCATCCGTTAAGGCCGCTTTCAGCTTTGCACCATCCGATTTCAACATGAACAGCTGGGGAATGGTGATGCTTGGATCTGTGGCCATGGAAATATATCCGTCAGCATTATTGTAAATAATGACTCCTGTCGCTCCTGCTGCCTGGGCATTTTGCGCCTTTTCTATAAAAGAAAGCGTGCCGCGCTCGATGAGGGCGAACTTGCCTTTAACATCCACTTTGGAAAGCTCCTCTGGCGTCCCAAGACCTGCAGCCACCAAGTCATGTGTTTTTTCCTTTAAAGCATTGGGATGTACACTTGAAGCCGACATGAACGGAGCTTTTCCTGCTTGTCCGCTTATATCATAAGTTGCTGCATCCAAATCCATATAGTTATTCTCTACCGATGCCACTTGTACAGAATCGTATGCAAGTCCAGGTGAGCCTGAAACGCCAATATCCGGGTTAGAGGCTGATGGGTTGGCAAATCCATTTCCAAAGTGTGCCGAGTTTCCTGCTGAAATCGACATGAGGATACCATTATCAACAGCCCTGGATACCGCCTGCTGCTCCGGATCTTCTGCAGATACAAAACCTGCAGTGGAGCCAAGGCTCATATTCAACACATCCGCCCCAAGGATGATGGCATCGTCAATCGCCTTGATATATATATCGCCCCATGTTGTCTGCATGTCGGGATCATTCCCGAAGACCTTTAAAGCTAGCAGCTGGGCTTCAGGAGCAACCCCTTTAATGCCGCCATTCTCTTCATCTCCATTGGCACCGGCCGTACCCGCTACATGCATTCCATGCATGGACGCCCCTTCACCAAGATCAAGGATTTCTTCATTTTCATCCATGTAATTGTATCCATAAGGAACCTTCGCCGTATAATAATTGCCTAATAGATGGCTAGATTCCTTCATCCCGTTAATTTCCTTTTCAGTCAGTTCTGCCTTGTTCTCATTATTCAGGAACATATCACGGTGAGATGGGTCGATTCCAGTATCGATAATCCCGACGACCATCCCTTCCCCTTTATATCCATATTCCCGCCAAGCTTCCTGGGCTTGGACTAGTTCTTTACTATAAAGCATTTCGGGTTTTTCTACAGGACGTTCATATTCATTCGCAATATGTACTTCAGCAACTTCAGGCATGGCTTCCACCTTTTTGATTTCACCATACTGAAGTTCACCGCTGAATCCATTGACGACTGTAGTAAAACTTTCAAGCTCCTTGAAAGCTATTTTTTTCTCTTTCACCTTTTTTTTCAATTTCTTCTGATTAGCTAGCTTTTCGTACTTTAATTGTTGTTTCTTATTTTTTGATAGCTGTTTAAAAAGTTTCCCTTCTTTCGAAGCTGTTTCTATTGCAGGGGCTTCCTTCATCTCTACGATGACCCTGACCTTCTCGTCGCTTTTGTATTTCTTATCCAAATCATTTTTCTTCAGCTTTATAATACTTTCCTGATTCTTCTTACCTGCACCGCCCGAACCTGCCGGGGGGTCTGGGAGTTTCGCTGCGGAAACGCTTGCAGTAAATACTAATAGAAAGATTGCTAGAATGGACAAGCTACGTTTAATCAATGAACTTTCCTCCTCTAAAATAAGCAATTTTTGGAATATTCTTACTGAGTATAAAAGTATCACAACTTTTGGGGTGATTTTAAGAGATAATAGTCACTATTTTCCTATTCCGAACTAGGATTTTGTTATTATTTTTCATATTTTAATAGATTTACAGGATAAACGACAAAAAGATGGTGATGTTAAACTAACATCACCCCTTTACTTCTAGTTTTTCATTCTTGGGTCCAAGGCATCGCGCAGCCCATCCCCCATTAGGTTAAAGCCGAGTACCGTAAGCATGATCGCAAGCCCAGGGAAAAGAACCGTCCATGGTGCTTGAATGATGAACGCCCTGGAATCAGCGAGCATTTTTCCCCACTCTGGCGCTGGCGGCTGTGCACCGAGACCGAGAAAGCCGAGTGCTGCACACTCAATGATGGCAGTTGCAATCGCTAAGGTACCTTGAACGATAATCGGTGCAAGGCTATTCGGAAGGACGTGGTGAAGGAGAATGCGGCCATCCCCCATTCCAATTGCCTTTGCAGCCGTTACATATTCCTCTTCTTTCACCGTTAAGACCCGTGAACGTAAAAGCCGGCCGAATATCGGGACATTGACGATGGCTATGGCAATAAGTGCGTTGCGAAGTGAGGGCCCCAAAACGGCAACGACAGCAATGGCAAGCAAGATACTTGGAAAGGCCAGAATAATATCAAAGATCCTCGATATGATCGTATCTATCCACCTGCCGTAATAACCGGCAATGATTCCCAAAAAAGAACCGACCACAACAGATCCGGCAACAGATAAGAAGCCGACCCCTATTGATATGCGCGAGCCATAAATGACCCTGCTCAAAATATCCCGGCCAAATTCATCCGTACCAAACCAATGCTCCGCAGAAGGGGCCAAATGTTTATCACTTAGCTTTTGCCCCTCAAATGAATAAGGTGCTATAACGGGCGCGAAGATGGCGATTAGGATGAAAAATGAAACAATCCCCAGACCTACAAGGGCTACCTTATTTTTCCTAAAACTTTTCCAGCCTTCCTTCCAGGGAGAGATGACTTTTTCCTCTGCCTCTTTTGGAGGAAGGAGTGGCGAAGTATTCGTTGCTATTTCAGGCATGAGTTTCCCTCCCTATTTATACTTAATCCTAGGATCGATCGCTGCATACAACAAGTCCACAACTAGATTGATCATGACAAACAAAAAGGCGATGACGAGAATTCCGGACTGTATCACCGGATAATCCCTAGATAGGATTGCATCATAAATATATGTACCGATACCTGGCCACCCAAAAATGTTTTCGGTCAATATGGCGCCGCCTAAAAGTAATCCTGTCTGCAGTCCGATAACCGTCACCACTGGAATCAGGGCATTCTTAAAGGAATGCTTGTAAACAACCCAAAACATTCTCATTCCTTTAGCACGAGCCGTACGAATGAAATCCGATCTCATAACTTCCAGCATGGACGAACGTGTCATCCTTGCAATAATGGCCATCGGAATGGTCGCCAGCGCAATTCCCGGCAAAATGAGATGTTTGATCACTTCGAAAAACTGATCCACCCTGCCAGCCATGAGTGTATCTATCAAATACAGTCCGGTTATGGCCTCAACGGGATCCCTGATATTGTCCCGCCCTGTCGTCGGAAGTAAATCCCATTGAATTGAAATGATATATTGCTCCATTAATCCCAGCCAGAAAATAGGCATGGACAAACCAATCAACGCAATCACCATGGCGACATAATCAAACCATGAGTTTTGGAACCAAGCTGATATTATCCCTGCATTAACGCCTATGACCACGGCGATGATCATCGCGATCAAGGCCAGTTCTATCGTAGCCATGAGGTATGGACCAATTTCTTCAGAAACCGGACTATTCGTTTTTAAGGAAACACCCAGGTCTCCCTTTAACAAGCCTGATAAGTAATCCCAAAATTGAATGAACCAAGGTTTATCCAGACCAAGTTCCTTTGTCATTGCAGCGACTGCCTCTTCCGTTGCTTGCTGCCCTAAAATCACCTGTGCAGGATTTCCAGGAATCGCCCGAATCATCATGAATACAATAAACGCCATTCCTAGTAACACTGGAATGAGAGATCCTAAACGTCGTACGGTATAGGAAAACAAAACAATCACCCGCCTTTTAAATAAGGGGCCTTAATAGCGCCCTCGATCATTTTGAAACGCATTCCATAACAAAACCGGGAAGCATGCAAGACTCCATACTACCCGGTTCGTACGGTTAATTTTCTAGAGAAACATTAACAAGGGATTGTGAACCAGTCGGATGTGGAACAAACCCTTTGACCGTCTTAGATCCGGCTAACTGCGGTAAAGAGTGTACAAGCGGAACCCATGGAGCTTCTTCATGGATGATTTCCTGTGCTTTTCCATACAACTCATTACGCTTGGCTTCATCTGCCGTGGACTGAGCTTCAATCAGCAGTTTATGGACTTCATCGTTTGCGTAACGGGCATAGTTGTTGGAGCCGATATTATCTTTATCCAATAATGTATAAAGGAAGTTATCCGCATCTCCATTATCGCCTGTCCAGCCCATCATGAAGGATTGGGCTTCACCAGCCTGCACTTTCTCTAAATATGCAGCCCATTCGTATGAAACGATATTCGCTTCGATGCCGACTTGTTTTAGGCTTGCTTGAATGGCTTCAGCCACTTTTTGACCATCTGGCATATATGGGCGCGGTACCGGCATTGCCCATAGATCCATTTTAAATCCGTCTTCAAGTCCAGCTTTTTTCAGCAGCTCTTTCGCTTTTTCTACATCATAATCATAGTCTTCGACTTTGTCATTGTAGCCAGAAACGGATGGAGGCATAGGATTCTTGGCAGGCTCTGCTGTACCTTCATAAAAATTATCAATGATTTCCTTTTTGTTGATCAAATGCGAGATGGCTTGACGCACTTCTTTCTTGTCGAATGGTGCTTTCTCAACATTGAAAGCAAAGTACCCGACGTTCATGGACGCACGTTCGAATATTTGCAGTTTTTCATCTCCTGTAACCTTACTGATATCACTTGGGTTCAACCCGTCCATCAGGTCGATTTCACCCTTGATTGCAGCATTTAAACGTGCAGAGTTATCTTTAATGACCTTAAACGTGATTCCATCAAGTTTCGGCAGTCCATCTTGCCAATAGTCATCGTTTTTCACCACTTCAATCGTATCGCCAGGTTTCCATGATTTGAATTTGAAAGGACCTGTACCAGATGGATTTTTAGTGAAGTCGTCACCCTCTTTTTCAATTCCAGCCGGACTGGCTATTGCAAATGTAGGCATGGCAAGGTTTTTCAGGAACGGCGCCTGCGGACGGTTCAAAGTGAATTCCACCGTGCTGGCATCGATCGCTTTTACTTCTTTGATAACATGGCCTTCATCACCTTCAAATCCTCCGAACATGGAGGCATAGTACGCAAATTTACCCTCATCCTTACTTTGTGCCCAACGTTGAAAGTTTTTTACGACCGCATCTGCATTGAAATCCGAACCATCATGGAACTTGACTCCGGTTTTCAATTTGAATGTGTATGTTTTTGCGTCATCGGACACTTCCCATGATTCTGCAAGACCCGGATTGATTTCCGTATCATCTTCCCCATATTTCACTAACGTTTCAAAAATCTGCTGTGTGACGATGAATGATTCCCCATCGGTTACGATGGCTGGGTCAAGACCGACAGCGTCTCCGCCTTTACCGTATATCAATACGCCGCCTTTCGCTTCACTCGATCCCCCTTTACCATCATCTTTCTCTTTTGATGTAGACGAGGAGCATCCCGCAAGCGCTAGCGAAAGAGCCAGGATACCAGTCAGCAATAATGCCAATGTTTTCTTCATATTCTTCCCCCTTATTATTTGCGAATTTATGTATACGTCGTGTCAATTGTATAAATGACAAGCAACGTAGTGACCAGGTTTATGTTCACTCAGGATTGGCTTTTCCGTATTGCATTCTGCCATCGCCTTCGGACATCTCGTATGGAATGGACAGCCGCCGGGCGGGTTTGATGGGCTTGGAACATCTCCCTGCAGGATTACCCTATCCCCCTTGTATTCCACATCCGGGATGGGCACGGCTGATAATAAAGCCTGCGTATATGGGTGAAGCGGATCTTCATAAAGTCCTTCACTTTCCGTCAATTCAACTATATGTCCAAGATACATGACACCGACACGGTCGGAGATATGCCTTACCACCCCAAGATCATGAGCAATGAACAAGTAGGTCAAATCAAAATCTTCCTGCAAATCCTGCAACAGATTCAAGACCTGGGCCTGAATCGACACATCCAGTGCAGATACCGGCTCATCAGCAATGATCAGTTTGGGGTTGACTGCAAGTGCCCTCGCGATGCCAATACGCTGCCGCTGACCCCCACTGAATTGATGCGGATACCTTTTAGCATGGTAACTGCTTAAGCCAACAACCTTAAGAAGTTCCTGTACACGGGCTTTTCGTGCCTTTTTATCTTTAACCCCATGAACGATGAGCGGTTCTTCCAATATTTTTTCAATTGTATGCCTGGGATTGAGGGAAGCGAATGGGTCCTGGAAGACCATCTGCATTTCACGGCGCATCTTTCTCATTTCACCGGCAGATAAAGCCGTCAGGTCCTTTCCTTCAAAATAAACATTACCCTCACTCGGCTCAAGCAATCGAAGCAATAATCTTCCCGTCGTCGACTTTCCGCAACCGCTTTCACCGACAAGTCCCAAGGTTTCCCCTTTATAAATGGAAAAGGACAAACCATCAACTGCCTTGACCTCTCCAATGGTCTTTCCCAGAACCCCTCCTTTAATCGGAAAATGCTTCTTTAGGTTTTCTACCTTAACCAATGTTTGACTCATGCAAGGCAGCTCCTTTCCCATCTTCATACAGCCAGCAGCGAACATGCTGACCCTCATCGAATTTCAATAGAGACGGGGTCTCATTTATACATTGCTCCATGGCATGGGAGCATCGAGGGGCAAACTGGCACCCGAGGTTGCTTGTCCCAGGTTTTGGCACATTACCAGGTATTGAGTAAAGGCGCTCTTTCTTTATTCGCATATCCGGAATCGATTGAAGTAAACCGACCGTATAAGGATGCTTAGGATTTTGGAAAATCGTTTGCACATTTCCTTCCTCTATTACCTTGCCGGCATACATGACAATGACACGTTCACACATTTGCGCAACTACCCCAAGATCATGGGTAATCATCATGATTGCGGTGTCTGTTTCTTTATTTAAATTCTTCATTAATTCTAGGATTTGTGCCTGGATCGTCACATCCAAAGCCGTTGTAGGTTCATCGGCTATAAGGAGTTTCGGCTCACAGATCATGGCCATGGCTATCATGACCCTTTGTCTCATTCCGCCTGAAAGCTGATGCGGATATTCATCGAGCAATTCCTCGGCACGGCCAAGCCCAACCAGCTTCAACATTTCCACCGCTCTTTGGCGGGCCTGTTTTTTGTTCCATTTTTTATGTATCCGAAGCGTCTCGACCAACTGCTCGCCAATAGTGAACACGGGATTCAAGCTTGTCATCGGTTCCTGAAATATCATCGCTATATCATTCCCGCGAATTTTTCTCATTTTCGCTTCAGACGCATTTGCGATGTTCTCTCCTTTAAAAAGGATTTCTCCCTCCACCTTACCAGCCGGTGAAGAAACCAGACCCATGATGGACAGAGAAGTAACGCTTTTTCCGCATCCCGATTCTCCCACTATCCCTAAAACCTCACCAGGATTGACATGAAAATCGATTGAATTCACGACAGGGATCACCCCATCGTCCGTACGAAAACTGGTTTGCAGCCCATTCACCTTAATAATTGGTTCGTCCATCAAATCACTTCCTATATATAACTTTTTTTCCAATTATATTATTGGGTTTATTATTGCATCAAAATTAAAATATTACAATATATTTTCTAAAAATTCTAATTTAACAGAATTATTTTTTATTTTTTTCTATTTACGCACTTTTTGGCACAAAAAAAAAGACTGCAAATTTGCAGTCATTACAAGAGGGGAAACAGATAAATCGATTTTATTGAGGGTAAATCGGGGTTTCCAGCCGAGGAAGAAGCTATATTAGCTTTGGGAATGAATGGATGAAAATGAATTTTATATACTACTGTAAATTTTTACTAAATCGTGCTGAAATTCTGTCCATTTATTATTCATTATGGTCATATAAATACTTTTTTTGTTTCCTATGTTTTAAGCATAAAATTGATCCATCCTATTATTGACGGAATAAATCACTAATGTTTTTTCCACTACTGCATTTTATTGAAAACAATCTTGCTTCTGTCCTGAGTCGGGCCGTCATGCCCAAAACTATAAACCAATATGTTCAAACTCCTTGGGCTTAACATCATTTTGTTTAGACCCAATGAATTGAACCCTCTCGGCGACCACTTCAGTTACATATACATATTTACCCTCCTGATTTTCATATCTCCTTGTTTGTATTCTGCCAGTTATGCCGATTATGGCACCTTTTTTACAATATTGAGCAGTATTTTCAGCAGACTTTTTCCATATGATACACTGTACAAAGTCGGCCTCATAGTTACCGACGGTATTACGAAAGTTCCGGTTGACTGCTAAAGTGATATTTGAAACAGCCTTGCCATCGGGTGTGTATCTTAATTCAGGATCCTTTGTAAGCCTGCCGACGAGGGTAACTTGGTTAATCATTTTTTCACCCCTTCCTCTTTAATATGCTTTAATCATACTCCTTCTTCCATTGATTAAAAAATGGAGGAAATGGTCTTGTTACACCATTTTTCTTCATAAAAAACCGTTTGAATTGATGCAAAATCATTTTTTATTGATTAAAATCAGGTGAAAAACGAATAGTTAACAAAATTAAATATTTTGCAAATTTTTATTCTATCCTTCATAATTTAGACAAATGTTGGGTATTCATTTCATTAAGGGACTTTTTTTTAGTATGATATAATTACCTTTAAAAGGATTAATCGAAATGTACCATTTCAAAATTTACGTTTAAGAGAGGTAATTACCGCTCTTTCTTGCAAGAAACGGAGGAATTAGATGAAATCATTTAAATTGATCTCGTTGCAAATTGTAACTGAAAATTTTAACTTGATTGATATTGCATTAACAGATGGATTGATTATAAATAAAGAAAACGACGCTAGATCGTGGTTACTGGAAGCCTTTGTAGAAGAAAATCATTTCAAAGAGCTTGAACCTTCACTTCCCGATATAAACGGAGAAGTGTATATCCAGGCCGTCATTACCAACAAGGATAATGAACCGGCTTTGTTTCACACTGTACTACGCACAATAAGAAAAGTCGGCAGCCATTACAGCCTTCTATTCGTTGGTCACATCCAAAAAACACGGAGCAAATATGCAGAACTCCTTCTTGAAGATTTGGTCCAAAAAGGTCTCGTCGGCGATGAATTAATAAATGAGTTCAAGCAAAAAATCCGCTCGAAGCCTAAATTAGCAACCAATAAATAAAAACCCTTCCCTTAATTCCCATCCCCTAATCGAATGCGCATAAAAAAGACTGACTTAGATGAAGAAGGATATTGATCCTCTTCTTTCCTAAGCCAGTCTTTGTCATTCTGTGCTAATTACTTATTGTTGTCGCCTTTTTTATCAGCGTCTTCAATCAAGTCATCGGCATCATTATCGACGTTATTATCGTCGTTATCAAGCACGCCATCATCGTTATCATTCATATCGTTATCATCTGTGCCGTTGTTATCATTTACACCATTGTTATCATCTTCTATGATGTTGTTATCTTCTTCTGGTGCGGGATTGTTGTTGTCGTTATTATCCGTTCCACATCCAGCAAGGAACATAATAGATAATAAAGATCCCCCAATTAGTGCAAAAATTTTCTTCATCATTTTTGGCAACCTCCCTTCTTTCTTTATCATTAGCTATTTTGCCCGAATGTGAAAATAACTTGCGTCCTATTTTAAATTTAAAAAGAAAATCAGCTAATTGGAATTAATCATAAAAAAATGCCGGACATAAAAATGTCCGGCTTTCAAAGGGAGAATAGATAGTTCTTAAAACCGCGCTTGCTTTAAAAAAGCATGCAGTGCTATTTATATACACCGCTTCACGATTCCTTAAACCATTTTTTGAAATATATAGTTAATTTAGTTAATTTAGTCCATTTCCTTTTCATTGAAAATGAATGAATTTCTTATTTGTCACCAAAAGCAAACATGATATCGGCTTCACATGCTGTTTCTCCATCTACCGTTGCCACTGCTTTCCCTTTACCCATTGATCCTCTCATACGCACTATTTCCACTTCCAGACGCAGCTGATCACCTGGTTTCACTTGCTTTTTAAAGCGGCAATTATCAATCCCAGCGAAAAATGCAAGCCGTCCTTTGTATTCTTCCTGTTTCAAAACGGCTACAGCGCCAACTTGCGCTAATGCCTCTACAATTAAAACTCCAGGCATAACTGGATAATCGGGGAAATGGCCATTAAAGAATTCTTCATTTGCTGAGACATTCTTCAATCCTACCGCCCTTTTCCCTTCATCTATTTCAATGATCCGGTCGACTAATAAGAATGGGTAACGATGCGGAATAATTTCCTTTATTTGTGTGATATCAAGCATACTTGTTCCTCCTATGACTTAAATATTTCAAACATAACGTAAACTCGCCCCTGTCATGATGACAGAGGCGTAGTTGCCATGTAATATAAATCCGCTAACGACAGCAACTACTTCAAAAAAACATGGAACTACGCGCCCTTGTTCACTATATCAATAATATGGGTCCATGTGGATTTTTGGAAAACATCCATTGCATGTCCTCCACCAATCACACTGTATCCTAATAGTGCCCCGGATAATACAGCAATGAAAATCAATCCGATAACAATGAGTAAACGAAGCCAAATCGGTAAAAGACGGACCTTGATTCTACGGTTCGGTTTCGCCTCAACTTCCTTTATCTCTTCTTCAATTTGTTGTCTCATTACACGATTTTGTTCCATATAGAATGTGAAAGCTCCTTTTAAGAAAACTCGCCGACTGATTTTCCTATAAACCAGAAATTCAGCAGCTATGCAAAATGATCGGCACGAATGATTCCCTTTGTTATGAATTCATTATAACCGATTTGCTCTAATTCCGCAGGGAGACATTTTATTTACCAGATACCTTAACGGATTCCATTGACTAATCCGCTCATTTGATCGGCCATCGTTACCGCTCGGGATTGAAATTGGTAAGATCGCTGAACATTGATTAGATCCGTCATTTCTGTGGAAAGATCGACATTTGAGGACTCCAGAGTGCCCTGTTGGACTGCTGCCTGGTTGCGGGAATCCCCTGTGAGTAGGGTCATGATATCGTCTTCAGTAACACCCAAGGCATTGAAGTTTTCGGGCAGGCCAAGTAAATTTCCGCCTAAGCGGTCAAGAAATTGGGGTTTTTTTACCGAGACGATCCCGAGCCCAAAACTCTGTTCGCCATATTCTTCCGTATCCACTATCAATAAACCATTTTCCGAAATCTTAATGTCTTTAATGTTTCCCTCAATGAGGATCGGTTCACCATTTTCATCAAGTACTTTATGTCCTGCAGAGGTAACGAGCATCATTTGGTCGTTAGCATTAGGAGATAAATAAAAAGCCCCATCCCTTGTAAGCCTTGTATTGACCCCATTATCGTCCTGAACGCTTACGGTAAAGAATTGGTCCTCCCGGGTGAATGCAACATCAAGGTTGCGATCCGTCGTCTTTAAGGCTCCCTGTGAAAGCACCAATTGAGATTGGCTTATCATGGCACCTGTTCCCTGCCGGATGCCAGGTGTGGTCAACCTTCCTTTTTCCTTGGTCTCACTCGGTTGATTA
Source organism: Peribacillus phoenicis (assembly GCF_047238085.1). Classification (NCBI taxonomy): domain Bacteria; kingdom Bacillati; phylum Bacillota; class Bacilli; order Caryophanales; family Bacillaceae; genus Peribacillus; species Peribacillus phoenicis. Next base: position 4,925,639 of record NZ_JBDFMF010000001.1, read on the forward strand.
TTGAAACTCTGTGTCAATAAGTCATTGAAGCTCGTTTGGGTCTTTTTGTAGGCAGTCGTGTCCACATTCGCGATATTATTACTTATATGATCGATTTTACTTTGAAGTTGGTTCAGCGTATTCGTCGCCGTCATCATCGTCCGATTCATGGTTTTCCCCTTACATGTTCAAATTTCCAAAATCATCTTTTCCTACTGTTCAATTAAAGCCTGCCAACCTCATTGACTGCTTTATCCAAACTTTTATCATAGGCTTGAAGAACCTTCTGATTCGCTTCAAAAGAGCGGTATGCCGACATCATTTCTGTCATCGTTCTCGATTGGTCAACATTGGAGCCTTCAAGAAAGCCTTGCTTAGTAGAAAAACCGACATCTGCAGCCGCGTATGCGCTAGGTAAATCCCCATCATTCACAGCCTTATATATGCCTTCCCCATCTTTCATGAGCTGTAATGACGGATCATCCGAATAACCGATGCCAATAAGTGCGGTTTGAACATTTCCTTCTAAAATAACACCGTTTTCCGCTACTGTGAACTGATCGCTATCAAGCTTGATCTTTTCATTATTTTCGTTCAATACATAATGACCCGAAGGCGTGGTCAGATAACCTTGCCCATCCAGGGTGAAACTGCCGTTACGCGTATAACGGATAGCACCATCACCATCCTGGACAGTAAAAAACACAGATCCTTGCCGACCCGTTTCTTCATTGATCGGCAGATTTTCATCAACTAAGGAAATATCCGTATTAAGCTGCGTCTCCTCCAATGTACCCTGGGTAAATAAAGGATTCGCCTCCTGTACGTAAACACCCGTACTGAGCCCTCCAACCTGGGATAAGTTAGTCATGCTCAATTTGTTCTCCGTAGGAACCGTTTTACCACCTATGTTGCTTATGAGCATTTCCGGAAAAGACCTTACGCTCATTTGATCCGCCTTATACCCTGTTGTGTTCGCATTGGACATATTGTTTGTGAGCAATTCTGTGCGCCTTTGCTGTGTAAGCATCCCGGAAGCAGCCGTATAAAAACCTCTTAACATCTTCTTCACTCCTCAATCTACATAACTTATCCCGTTCAATTTCTCATATCTATCTTATCGGACATGAACATCAGTATCTTAAGGAAAAGGAAAAGCATTAGGCAGAAGAATTTGTCTATATCGTAGGCTAGGTCAGATTTAAAGGAATGGTGTTAAAATTTTCGACTAAAAGAAGAGGGCCTATTGCTCATCAGTACTAGAACTGCACGCACTTTCACTATGCCTCACGTTTGTCTGAACCTTAGACCCCTATCTTATGATGCGGATTTCCAACCGCTTTTTAGTTGAATTTGTGCCGTGGCAATTTATCCATGTTATCAAGCATGATACCGGTTCCGATTGCTACACAATCCATTGGCTGCTCGGCAACGAGTACTGGGACCTTAAGCTCTTCAGCAAGAAGTAAATCAATCCCGTGAAGCAATGCTCCCCCGCCTGTTAAAATGACTCCGCGGTCGATGATATCAGCAGAAAGTTCTGGCGGCGTCCGCTCAAGTACGCTTTTTGCAGCTTGTACAATGATGGAAACCTGCTCGCGGAGAGCCTCCTCAATTTCTTCTGAATTGACCGAAATGGTTCTAGGCAATCCCGATACCATATCGCGCCCACGGATATCGATGACTTCATTACGAGATCCAGGGAAGACGGTTGCAACCTGGATTTTAATGTTTTCCGCTGTACGTTCACCAATGAGGAGCTTATACTTCCGTTTGATATAATTTAAAATTTCATTATCGAATTTGTCACCGGCCATTTTGATAGAAGATGATGTAACGATATCCCCCATTGAAAGAACGGCAATATCCGTTGTACCCCCGCCAATGTCCACGACCATATTGCCGCTTGGTTGAAAAATATCCATGCCGGCACCGATTGCAGCCACTTTTGGTTCTTCTTCAAGGAATACTTTCTTTCCGCCGCTTTTTTCGGCAGCTTCTTTAATCGCCTTTTGTTCGACACTTGTTATGTTGGTCGGGCAGCAGATTAAAATTCTAGGCTTTGAAAGGAAGCCTTTCACATTCAATGTATTGATAAAATGCTTAAGCATCGATTCTGTTACATCAAAATCCGCAATGACACCGTCTTTTAAAGGTCGGATTGCGATGATGTTTCCTGGAGTACGGCCTACCATTTTACGAGCTTCCTCCCCGACGGCAAGAACACGGTTCGTATTCTTATCAATCGCTACTACCGAAGGCTCATTTAACACAATTCCTTTACCTTTGACATGTATAAGAACATTGGCTGTTCCAAGATCTATCCCAATATCTCTAGCAAACATTTCTTAAATCCTCCTTGAATATCCTCACATATAACCTACTTCTGTCCTAATTGTTTATTTTACCATATTGCATTGACACAAGTAAGTATGAATTATAAATAAACACTAATATAGACTATTATTTCCTAAATTGCCAATATGTAAAAAAATTCAATGCCTTATGTACTACATTTCCTCTTTTTCCCATAAAAAAATTCCGGCATGGAACCGCAAACAAGGTTGAGAAAAGAGCTGACACTCACTTTCATGTCCCCTCATTCATTCCCCGATTGCCCGATTCACTTCCAATTGCCGGAATGATTCAAGTATCATTTCACGATTTCTTCTTCTCTTTCAGAACGTTTATATTTTAATTTTGTCGCTTCTCCACCTCTAAGGTGACGAATGGATTTATGATAATCCAATATATCCTTCACTTCGTTAGCCAAATCAGGATTAATTTCTGGCAGCCTCTCAGTTAAGTCTTTATGCACTGTGCTTTTAGAGACCCCGAACTCTTTTGCAATGACGCGGACTGTTTTTCTAGTTTCCACGATATACTTTCCTATCTTGATAGTTCTTTCTTTGATGTAATCGTGCACACCACTCGACCTCCCCAAATTGGATGTGAGAAGTGTGAAATGAGATTCGTATTTTTCGAATCGAATACCGCTGCCCTATAAACAATGAAAGATAGAATTATTCACCTATTAGATAATTTGTAATAAACGATTCCTCACCTCAAACACTCTCTTTGCATGGTTTATAACATCTTATTAGCTTGGTTAAGAATATATGCCTAATGGGACAGGAGGTTTGGATTTATTTCTGATTTTCATCTGTTTCTTTTCCTTAAGAGCAAATTATTTCCCGAGAAATTTGTCAAAAATTCAAAGGTTTCAGCATATTGTCCAATATTTCCTCGAAAGAAAAAAAAGGAAGCCGTTCAAAGTGAACGGCTTCCTTTTACCAAATTTTCAGTTGTTGTCATTCGTAACGCTCTAGGTTTTTGTTTTGATTTTATTAAAAATCTTAATTTTAATTAGATTGATTTAACGAATCTTTTAAGGAATCGCTTTCTTCAGTTGTATCTTCACCAGGGACAGTGCCTTCTTCATCAGTGCCATTCTCTAAATCAGTGCCCTCTTCAGATTCGTCAACTGCAGGAGCTTCTTCTGTGCCAGTTTCAGACTCTTCGACTGCAGGCGTTTCTTCTTTATCAGCTTCAGATCCTTCAACTGCAGGTGTTTCTTCTTTATCAGCTTCAGATCCTTCGACTGCAGGTGTTTCTTCTTTATTAGCTGAATCTTCAAGTTCGCTGCCTTCGGCTTCAGTTGCCGATTGGATCGCAGAAGCTTGTTTATCAACAAAATCAAGTGGGTTTAACGCAATGTTATCTTTTCTGATTTCGAAGTGGACATGTACGCCAGCTTCTTCATTGATTTGGCTTTTTCCAGCTGTAGCAATTGCTTGTCCTTGTTTCACTTTGTCACCGACTGCAACCTTAATGTCTTTAACAGATTGATAACGGGTAACGACACCATCTTCATGCTCAACTTCAACTAAATTTCCAAGTAACGCATCGTCTTGAACTTTCGTTACATTTCCACTTAAGGAAGCTTTTACATCGAAAGACTTTCCATCTTCCATAGCAATGTCAATACCTTTATTTTGCTCATATCTATTGTTGTAGAAAACCAATGCTTCTTCTTGTGCCTTTTCATCCGCATTCACATCATAAAACTGTTTCTTGATAACCGTTTTGTCTGCATCGGCTACAGGCATCTTGATTGTCTCAAGATTACTATTTACCTCTACAGAAGGCTCACCATAGTTTTTTCCTGTTTCAGCTGATTCCTCGCCATCTTTAGCTGAATCATTAAAACTATTTTGTAATAAGAAGGCCGCGGCTAAGATTATGGCTGCACTTGCGATATAGATTGCTGATAATGCCCAACGTTGTTTTAGTATACGTCGGATTGTGGAAGTTGGTTTCTTTTCTTCCTCTCTCATATTAATCACCTCAGCAATCATTCTGAACATTTTGCTAAGATTATATACATTCAGGAAAAAAATTTTTTAGATTTATTTTGTGGAAATGAAACCGATTTTATTCGCAGAATGGTAAAATGTTTGATATCTTACTGTTGAAGGATGATTAAATCATGAAAAAAGCTTTTAAACTTGTGTTAACGTTATTGCCTTTCCTATATATGATTGCCATATGGATAATGTCGAGCAACCCCGATGATATGATTCTTGATCTTCCCTCATCCTCTATTGACCGATTTATCAAAGAGGCACTTCATCTGGTCGAATTTGCCCTTTTGTATATATTATTAGTTTCGGCCCTTGCCGCAAACCAAAAAATGAAACCAGGTTTAAGCCTGTTGGCTGCCCTTGTAGCCTGCCTTTACGGGGTTATTGATGAATACCACCAATCTTTCGTCCCATACCGCTCCTCTACCTTGATAGATGTCATTAAAGATATCATTGGAGTCGCTGCAGTCTATTTTCATGTCCAATATCATTATTTCAAGCGTAAACGGGGCTTTTTGACGATTATAGAAAATTTAAACGAAAAAAAATGAGAGATGGGATCCCCACTCTCATTTTTTTGCCGTCATCGTATTCAGCCACTTACTTGAAGACTGAACTTTGACGCCTTTATAATAATATTTCACGATGTCTTCATAGGTTTTTCCTTCCCTGGCCATGCCATTAGCACCGTACTGGCTCATTCCAACTCCGTGTCCGGATCCTTTTGTCGTGATGACAATCTGGTTGCCTTGACGCTCCCAGTCAAAATCGGATGATGTCAGCCCGAGCTTCTCACGAATCTGTTTTCCTGTCATTTTCTTTCCTCCGATATCCACTACACCTACGCGATTACCTGATGTTCTTTCAATGACAGTTCCTATTGATGTTCCCGAAGAAAGATTTACACCCAGCTTTTTTTCAAAATCTGCAGTATCGACAACAACTTTATTATAAAATTTTGGTGATTCTTCTTTATCCCACGGACTGGATACACTTTTTAAATAGGGAAATTCAGCTTGCCAATAGTCCTCTGAATTCTCCGTATAGCCATTGCTGGTCGAAAAAAAAGTGGCAGTAATCGGTTTTCCTTCATAGGTTAAGATTTGACCCGCCGTTTCCTTTATAGCCTTGTTGATTTTTTGCATCTTCGATTTATAATCAGAGCCCCACTGTTTTTTCAGCTCATCATTATTCTTATAAACTTGGTGCATGACCGTATCGCTTACATCGGCACCATCAGGCAAGCCTAATCGACTTTCGCTTATGAGCTGATTGACAATGTAGGTTCTCGCTGTCAATGCTTGTGCCTTCAGCGCTTCTTCTTCAAAATCTGCTGGCATTTCAGCTGCAACCACACCAGTCAAGTACGATTCAATCGGCAGTTTTTCAATTTTTTTTGCAGATGTGCGGTAAACGGCAACTTCTACGGAACTCATTTCATTTGCAGCTACCTCTTTACCCTCATTCTTCACTTTCTTTTCCAATTCTTCGGTCAATTGCCCACTTGTCTTTTCATTTGAAAATGGAAGCACAAGCACTGCTGGAATCATGATAATTACGAATGCTACTGCTATGAATAGTACGATCATCGGTTTGATTGCTTTCAAATTCCTGAGCCTCCCTACACTTGTTTTCTCTGCCGTAAATCGCATTCAGCAGGTATCTTTACATAACAAATGTATGTCGAAGGACAAGCTTTTATGAATAGAAAAACGACAACTATTTAACTGTAGGCGATGAACCCGGAACAAGACAAAAAAACCATTCACGGTTCAATGACTCGAACGTGAATGGTTTTATAAGCTAACTTATGCGTTTAAATCTGCGATTTTTTTTGTTTCAGCAGGCACATCTTCGTTAATACGTTCCACATCAGCACCTAGAGATGCCAATTTACCATGGAAATTCACGTATCCTCTGTCAAGATGCTTCAATTCTGTAACACGTGTAATGCCATCTGCAACCAATCCAGTCAGGATGAGCGCTGCCGCGGCACGTAAATCTGTTGCAGCTACTTCAGCACCTTGAATGTTAGTTGGACCATTGACGATAACGGAACGGCCTTCTATTTTAATATTGGCATTCATGCGACGGAATTCTTCAACATGCATGAAACGGTTTTCGAAAACGGTCTCCGTAATCATACTTGTTCCTTCAGCACGCAGTAATAATGCCATCATTTGCGATTGCATATCAGTCGGGAAACCAGGATGCGGCATTGTTTTGATATCAATGGCCTTCAAGGTTTTTGGACCGATAACGCGTAATCCATCTTCTTCTTCAAGAATTTCAACGCCCATTTCCTCCATTTTGGCAATAAGGGAAGTAAGGTGTTCAGGTACAGCTCCTTGAACAAGAACATTGCCGCCAGTAAGAGCGGCCGCAGTCATGAATGTACCAGCTTCGATACGGTCAGGTATAATCGTATGTTCAGTGCCATATAATTTATCGACACCTTCGATTCTCATAGTACCAGTACCGGCACCTCTGACTTTAGCACCCATTTTATTAAGGAGATTCGCAAGATCTACAATTTCAGGCTCTTTGGCCACATTTTCAAGAATAGTTATACCTTCAGCAAGTGTTGCTGCCATCATGATGTTTTCAGTGGCACCCACACTCGGGAAGTCAAGATACACTCTTGCACCCTTAAGTCTGCCTTCAACCTCGGCATCAATGAAACCATTGCCGACCTTCACTTTTGCTCCCATCGCTTCAAAGCCCTTTAAATGCTGGTCGATAGGACGTGATCCGATGGCACAGCCACCAGGAAGAGCAACGCGGGCCCGGCCATTCCTTGCTAGTAATGAGCCCATCACTAAAACGGAAGCTCTCATTTTACGTACATATTCAAATGGTGCTTCTTCTAATAACTCTCTTGATGCATCTACAGTTACTTGATTGTCATGAAAGGCAACATCTGCATTTAAGTTGCGCAATACTTCATTGATTGTATATACATCGGAGAGCGTAGGAACATCTTTAATGATACTTTTCCCATCACTTGCTAATAATGTTGCAGCGATAACTGGCAAAACGGCGTTTTTAGCACCTTCTACTTTAACTGTCCCGCTAAGCCTTTTTCCGCCGCGGACGATGATTTTTTCCAAAAGTATTCCCCTCCGCGTCCATTTTCTCTATATTAATATTCAAACGTTATGATTGGTGTGCCAACTACAAAGTTCGTTCGGTCACCCAATCCTTCTGTCCGTAGCCCAAACTGCAAATTTAATTTTTCTTTTGTCAAAGGTTGTTTAAACAATGTTGAATGTGCAGATATAGATGTAAAGTTTGTTTCATGCACACTTTCAATTTCCCTTGCTTGGAACATATCTAACAGGTCTTCAGTTTTAGAGTTTAAAACCGAATCCATATTATCATTGATAGACCCTTTAATACAAGAAAAAATTGAAGGAGTTCCTATAAATAGGTCATTCACCCTGTTTCGGAACGTAGCGGTAAAAAATTCCTTATTGGCTTTCTTCCACTTTTTCCCCTTCACTTCGTAAATAACATAGGTAACTTTATCAAATTTCTCTTCCGTTGTCATTATTTTGATAGACTCGGTCAGACCTGAATCGACATTGTGAGTTAACGCCTCAGCCTTCCAGCCGGAAGCATCATCTTTCCGGTGCCATTGAAATTGAGGATATTTTCGTTTTAAAGCTGTAACTTCGCTTTCAAACTCTTGTTTAGTTGTAATCTCTTTATTTATTTCTCTAGTGAGTACAGACCAATCCCCTATGTCTAAATCTTTATCTTTTTGTAACAGTCCCACCATTTTAACTATATCTGGTTTACTTTCTGCCACAATCGTACTATTCCCAATTAAAATCACCATCAAACCGAGAAATACTATGTATGTTAACATTTTTTTGTTTAAATTAAACATGTTAAATCCCTCCCCTTTTACACATTCTTTCCAGAAGGAGAGAGATCATACTTCGAGTTTTCCGACAATTGGTGACAACTTCCCCTTAAACTGGCAGGAAGCAAAAGCGAATACAAGAGTAGAATCATATTTTGCTATAAGAAAATTCTTACAGCATATCAGTCATTACTAAACATATACGGAAGTTGATTTGCAAATCCCAGGTAGTCGAGGAAGAAATTACTTACAACTGAACCGATGGCAACCGTTAATAAAATATATAAAACCCTGGCCTTGATGACAGAATTGGATCTTAATATTTTATCAAAATGTAATGCCTGGAGAGCCCACCAGGTAACTGCGATGAAAAACAAGTGTGCAATTATTCCTGTTAAAGCCTGCTGTCCCATTGCTGAAAACATGTACATACCTCCTAACAGACACCCGAATTCTATTCTAACACAAAACCCCTTCATATTTGGAATTTAAAAGGAAGAATTGCAAAATATCTTTTTAAAACTGTAAATAGAGGCTTGATCCAATGGAACAAGCCTCTGATACAGGCATTATATCATTTACTTGAAATAAAGTCTGTAAATTCGCCAAATTGATCATGAATAAAATCAAAGGCAATATTTGGCGCCACCCCGAAAAGTATGGTGCCTATTACACAAATGATCAACACAATGTAAAGACCCGGACGGAATTTAATGACCTTCTCTGAATGGATGGGTCGGAAAAAGACCTGAACCAATAATCCGAAATAATACACATAGGATACAATGGTACCTGCAATCATGATTCCCGCAAGGACAAAATGTCCAGGCTCCGTTATGAATGTTCCAAGAAAAATATTAAGTTTGCCAATGAAACCTGTCGTTCCGGGGATTCCAGCAAGCGACAGGATAAATACGGTGAATGCCATGGCAAGATAAGGTGATTTCCTCCCCAGTCCTGCAAGAATGCTAATATCTTCTGACCCACTTTGGCTGGATAGCAGCTGAATGACTGCGAATACACCGATATTCATTAATACATAAGCCATTAGGTAAAACCAGACAGTATCCAGGAGAAAATATCCCCCGCCCAATGTAGCCACCGCTACAAGCAGGTAACCCGCATGGGCAATGCTTGAATAAGCGAATAATCGTTTTAAATTTTGCTGCCTTAACGCAACCACATTTCCAATGATGATCGTCAGGCCCGCCAACGAAGCTATATAGATATTATTTTTTTCCAAAAAGTCGAGCGCTCCGAACGTATCACCGGAAGCTGTTAGGAACAACGAGAGAAAAATTCGCAGGATGATGACGAAACCCGCCATTTTCGAAATTACACTCAAGAAGGCTGCGACCGGTGTCGGTGCCCCCTCATACACATCCGGCGCCCACATATGAAATGGAGCGGCAGCTATCTTGAAAGCTACACCGACAAACACCATGAAGAAAGCGAGGCCCATGATGTATTGCAGCTGGCCGTCCGTCATCGCAGCCATCGTCCGGCTCATTTCGCCTAGATTGACGGAACCGGTCACTCCATATAAATAGCTCATCCCGAATAAAGTGATCGCTGTGGAAATGCCTCCGTTTATCACATACTTCATGGACGCTTCGTTGGACTTCCGATCATGCTTGCGCATTCCGACCAATATATAAGATGAAAGTGAAAGAAGTTCCAGTCCAACGAACAGCGTTATCAAATCACCGCTTGAGGACATGACCATCGCTCCAAGCAACGCGGTCAGGAACAGATAATAAAATTCCCCCCGGTGCTCCCGCAGCCCCTCTTGCGGTTCATACCCTTCAGCCAGAAGGATGATCAGGGCCGCTCCGAATAACAGCAGCAGCTTAAAAGCCTTTGCAAAAGAATCCAAACGAAACGTATCGGATAAGATACTGACTGTCTCAAAGGATAGCAGGCTAATCAGTGACAAACATGCCAAAATGATTCCGGTTAGCGCGAGCCATGCCAGTTTTCTCCGATTAAAGTGCTTCGGCCAGAATAAATCCAATATCGAAAGAATCATGGTCGTTCCAAGGATGATGAATTCCGGCATCATCGCTCCCCAATCATAAGAAAGCATCGTGTTCCAATCCATCCTTCATCGCCCCCCTAGAGCTAGCATCATGGCTTCAATCGTTCCTTGAAGAGGCCCGCCTAACAAATTTGGGTATACCCCAATAGATATTATCAAACCGAGAAGAACCAATGCAGGGACAAATTCCCAGCTTCCAAGGTCCCGTTTCTCTTTTTCTATCAAGCTAGCATTTTTCCCGAAAGTCATCATCATGACCGCCCTCAGTACATAGACAGCGGTTAATACAAGCCCGACCACGCCTATTGCCGCAAGCAACGGCTGACTCTTGAATAAGCCAATAAATACCATGAATTCACTGATGAAGCCAGACATGCCAGGCAAACCGAGTGAAGCCATCCCGCAGGCTAACATAAACCCTGAAAAAATCGGCATCGACTTGGCCAATCCCCCTAGCTTAGGAAGCATGGTGGTTCCCGTCCGCTCATACAAAACACCCACCAAGAAGAACAACAAAGCAGCAATTAGCCCGTGTGAGATGACCTGAAAAATAGCTCCCTGTATGCCCGCTTCATTCAAGGCTCCCAGCCCCATCATGACGATACCCATATGTGAGATCGATGAGTAGGCTAAAACGAGCTTGAAATCCGTTTGTACCAAGGCTAGAAATGCACCATATAAAAAACTGAGGACCCCAAATAGGACAATGGTAAAGGCCAAGCTTTTATATTGTTCAGGAAATATCCCCATTCCAAACCGGATGATTCCGTACGCACCTATTTTCAATAGGACACCCGCATGTATCATGACTATGGATGGAGGTGCTTCTGCATGGACCCGCACCATCCAGCTGTGAAAGGGAAAGACGGGCAGCTTTATCGCAAATGCCACGAGAAAGGCGAGACATAAACCATATTTCATCGAACCGGAAATTGGTGCAAAAAGTGAAACACCGCCCATTGTCATCATCTGTGTCAATGCTGCAATGTTGGTCGTACCAGTCCTGGCAAACAAAATCAAAATAGCCACCAATAAAACAGCCGAACCAATGCCATTATAAATCAGAAAACTATAAGAAGCTTTCTCCCTCTCCAGAAAGCCCCATCTGCCAATTAAAAAGAAAGCAGGAATCAAGGTCATTTCAAAAAAGATGAAAAAAAGGATCAAATTTTCTGCGGTAAAGACACCGAGCATCCCAATCTCCAGGATCAAAAATAACAAATAATACCCTTTCCATTCCTTTTTTATATAAATGGATGCGATTGCGGCCAGTGATGAAATGATTGTTGTCAGTAATATGAAGATGAGACTTAATCCATCCAGCCCCAACTCAAAGTCAACCGTGAAGAGCTTGGGATCATACATCTCCAAATTACCAAACCTGATCCAATTCAACTTAATGTCAAATAAGGATAGGGCCACACCCGAATAATATTGGCTGCATAGAAAGAACGATAGGAAAAGAGGAGGCAGTGTTCCGAAAAAGCCAAATTGTTTAATCGTCCTTTCCTCTTTTTTCGGCATGAGGGCAACCATCACTATGCCCAGCAGCGGTGAAAACACTAAAAGCGAGAGCAAATAGACATTCATCTTAGATACCCCCCAGTTACTGCAAAAATCACCAACAGTACCGCAAGTCCCAGAAAGGCTATCATGACATATTGCTGTACCTGTCCTGTTTGCAGTTTAGACCCTATTTTTCCCAATCCTTCTATCGAACTTGTCACAGTGGAAACCAGTCCGCCGACAATGAACCTTTCTATATAAGATAGGAATATACTAAAGCCTTTGACTGCATAGCCTGCAGTGTAATGGTAAATCTCATCAATATAATACTTATTTTCCAAAACCCGATATACCTCGGAGTTTTCTTTGACAAGCCAGTCCCGAGGTAACTTCTTTTTAGCGTATATCATATAAGCAAGGTATATCCCGGCCAGCGATACGAGCACGGCCAGCAACATTATCCAAACGGGTCCCTCACTATGGCTGGCGCCTAGAACAGCTTCATTTCCCTCCACAAGCCACTCCCCAAGGAAAGTTCCAAACCACGGTGTTTGGATATACCCGCCGATTACAGCAAGCAAAGCCAATGCGAGCATGGGAATTAGCATGATGGAAGGTGATTCCTTGACCTGTTTTACTTGACTGCGCGAATCGCCTGCAAACATCATGAAAAACAGCCGGAACATATAAAACGCAGTTAAAAAGGAGGTAACCACCGCTAGACCAAACAATATATAACTACCATTCTCCCAGGCTGCCATTAGAATTTCATCTTTACTGAAAAAACCTGAGAGCAACGGAAACCCCGATATCGCCAACGTGCCAGTCAAGAACAGCGGCCCAGTCCAATTCAACTTACCCCATAGGCCGCCCATCTTTTCCATATCCTGTGTATGTATAGCGTGAATAACACTGCCTGCTGCCAAAAACAGCAATGCTTTAAAAAAGGCATGGGTCATTAAATGAAACACCCCGGCCACATATCCCGAAGTACCCAAAGCAAGCATCATAAAACCAAGCTGAGAGATTGTCGAATAAGCCAATACACGCTTAACATCCTTTTGCACGATGGCAATGCTTGCGGCAAATATGGCTGTAATTCCACCTGTTATCGCTACGACCTGCATCGCAGCAGAACTAGCCATGAATAACGGAAACATGGCCGCCACCAGGTAAACCCCTGCAGCAACCATGGTTGCTGCGTGTATCAATGCGGAAACCGGAGTCGGGCCTTCCATTGCATCCGGAAGCCATGTGTGAAGTGGAAATTGTCCAGACTTCCCAACCGCACCGATAAAAATCAAAATAGCGATTAGTGTCAGTTTTTCACTTGATATCATGCCCGACTGAACGGTTTGAAAGATCTCTCCATATTCAAAGCTGCCTGTTTCCCAGAATAGCAGAATGATGCCGATTAAGAGCCCAACATCGCCAATCCTGGTCATGATGAATGCCTTCTTCGCCGCAGCCTTAGCTTCCAGTTTATAAAAGTAAAAACCAATGAGCAGGAAAGAACCCACCCCGACCAATTCCCAGAAGATATAAAGTTGTAATAAATTGGGTGCCATGACAAGTCCAAGCATGGCAAAGGTGAAGAAGCCCAGATAAGCATAAAAAATGGAGAATCGCACTTCACCCTTCATATACCCCTTCGAATATATCTGGACAAGCAGGCTGACAAGGGAAACGACCACAAGCATCAAGGCATTAAGCTGATTGATTTCGAATCCAGCTGAAAGTTGCGTCCCCCCGAAGGAAAGCCAATCTATCGATATATTATAAGTAGGTTCTTTAAATCGTTCCATCAGGACGAGCAACGATAAAACAAACGAAGCCAATGTACATATTATTCCTATAAAAGCCCCTCGTTCCCGCAACCGCCCGCCTGATAGAAGCAGAACCAGAAACGTGACGAGTGGAAAGACCGGTATGAGCCATGCGTACTCCATCATCGTATCAAATCCCCTTCTTCATTTATATAAAACTTCAATTCTTCATAATTTCCATTTCATCGACATTGACCGTCTTCCGATTACGATAAAGGGACATCAGTATAGCCAGCCCCACAGCCGCCTCGGCCGCAGCGATCGTAATCGTGAATAAGGAAAAAACTTGACCCGTAATGGATGGCGTTACCCCGAATTTACTGAAGGCAACTAAATTGATATTTGCAGCGTTCAGCATCAGCTCGATTGAAATCAAAACAATGACCGCATTTCTTTTCGTCAAGGCACCATACAGCCCTATACAAAATAAAACGAGTGCCAATACAAGGTAAGCCGACAAGGGAACTCCCGTCATGATCGATCTCCCTCCTCATCATCTTTTTTAGCCAATACGATGGCACCGACTAAAGCAACAAGCAGGAGTACCGACATCACTTCAAATGGAATAACATATTTTGAAAAAAGTTCGATTCCTATTTGCTTTGTATTTTCCTCATGCAAGGCTGTTGGCTGTACAGGTATATCCAGATTATAAATCCCCAGATACACCGCCACGGCAAATCCAGCAATCGCCGCCAGCAAGGAGAAATTCCCCCAGCCCCCTTTAGCAGGTGCATCATTTTCATGGTGTTTTGTCAGCATAATCCCGAATAGCATCACGATCGTAATAGCCCCTGAATAAATAAGGATTTGTACAATGGCGACAAACTCGGCCGAAAGCAACATATAAATGCCTGCAATGCCCAAGAAAGTAAAAACAAGTGCAATTACCATGTGCACCACTTTTGTTAAGGTAATCAGCAGCACCCCGCCTACTATCGAGACGAGTGCCAAACCAATGAAGGCAATTAATTCACCCGACAAACTCATACTTTATTCACCTTCCGGATATTTTCATCATTTTCATCCAGCCACTCCAGATTTTTAAATAGATGATCACGGCTATACTCTGCCAGCTCGAATTGATTCGTCATCACGATTGCTTCTGTAGGGCAGACCTCAGTACATAAATCACATAAAATGCAAATCTCGAAATTGATGTCATACGTATCGATGATTTTCCCTTTTTTCGACGGATCCGGATGCTTCTTACCCGTTAATTGAATACAATCCGTTGGGCAAATCGTCACGCACTGATTGCATACGATACACTTTTCAGGATAGAATTTCTGGATTCCGCGAAATCGGTCAGGGAGCGGAAGCGGCTCATTCGGGTAGTCATAGGTCACTTTTTTCCTCGTCAAGTTCTTTAATGTATAGGTTAAACCTTTTGCTAAACCAAGCATATAAATCCCTCGCTTTCCGACCAGCTTAAGTTTCTAAAAAAGGTTAATCAATTCTTTTATAAGTGCCGTCAAAAATATATTAGCCAATGCAACCGGAAGCAGCACCTTCCAGCCGAATTCCATCAATTGATCGGCCCTTATACGAGGAAAGGTTACACGAATCCAGACCAATACATAGAATACGGCACTGAACTTCAGACCGAACCAGATGGCTGCCGGAATAAAATCCAAAAACGGAATAGAATTCCATCCCCCTAAAAATAATACAGTGGTTAGCGTTGCCATTGCAAACATATACACATATTCGGATAACATAAAGAAGGCCCAGCGAAATCCAGAATATTCAACATGATAGCCTGCAACAAGTTCGGATTCCGCTTCCGGAAGGTCAAAAGGAACCCTATTCAACTCGGCAACCGATGCAATAAAAAACACGATGAACGCAATCGGCTGAAGAAAAATGAACCAAACCCTTTCCTGGGCTGCAACTATATCATTCAAGTTTAAACTGCCTGTTATGAGGACAATTCCCACTAGCGACATCACCAAAGGGATCTCATAAGATATCATTTGCGCGGCTGCCCTCATTCCGCCAATCAAAGAATATTTATTATTGGATGCCCAACCCGCTGTGACGATGCCGATGGTCGATATGCCGGAAATCGCCATATAATAAAGCAATCCGACACCTATATCAGCAAATTGAAAGGCATCTGTGAACGGCAAGGTGGCAAGGACCATGAAAGCAGGGGCAAAAGCAATCATCGGAGCTAAAATATATAACGGCTTATCAGCTTTTTTCGGTATCGTATCTTCCTTGATCAGAAGTTTCAAAACATCGGCAACGGTCTGCAAGAGACCCCATTTCCCCCCAATTTGGTTTGGGCCGACACGCATCTGCATGAATCCCATGATTTTTCGCTCTGAAAGGATTCCATAGGTTACAAACCCTAATACGACGAACAGGAGCAGGACTGCCAAACCAAAAAAAATGCCAAAATTCAGCAGGCTTGGAGCGGAGTGGAGAAGATCCTTGATCATTTATCCATCCACCTCCCCTAAAACGATATCGATTGCACCTAATATCGTTATCAAGTTCGCCATATTTTCCCCTTCCAATAATTTCGGAAGAATTTGCAGATTATAAAACGAAGGTCTGCGAAATTTCAAACGGTATGGCTCCTTTTTCCCTTCACTCGCGATATAACAGCCTATTTCCCCTCTTGGTGATTCAATTCGGACAAATGCCTCACCCTTAGGAACCTTTATTATTTTAGGGACCTTAGCAAGGACCGGCCCTTCTGGAAATTGCTCAACCGCCTGCTCGATGATTTTCAGTGATTCTTCTATTTCTTCCATTCTACAGTGATAGCGTGAAAAGGCATCACCCTCTTCCCTTGTAGGAACATCAAATGTGAACCTGTCGTAAATGGAATAAGGTTCATTTTTTCGTAAATCCCATTTCACACCTGTACACCTTAAGTTGGCACCGCTAAGCGAATACTGCAAGGCTTCTTCCCTCGTATAGATGCCCACCCCTTTAACCCGATTAACAAAGATTTCATTCCCTGTCACAAGCTCATGGTAACCGGCAAGCTGCTCCCTCATATAAGGGACAAACTCGGCAACCTTCGCAATCCAGTCTTCAGGAGCATCCCATTTCACACCTCCGACACGCATATAATTGAATGTAAGGCGTGCCCCTGACAATTCAGTCAATAAATTAACGATCATTTCACGTTCTCGAAAGGCGTATAGGAAAGGGCTCGTCGCACCTATATCCAGCAAGTATGTACCCCACCAGACAAGGTGGCTTGCAACTCTGCCCAATTCCATTGCGATAACCCGCAAATATTCTGCCCTTTCGGGAATCTCCACCCCCATCATTGTCTCAACAGCATGGCAAAGCACATAATTATTTGTCATGGCCGCTAGATAATCGAGCCGATCGGTATATGGGATTATTTGTGTATATTGCAGATTTTCCGCTAATTTTTCCGTACCGCGATGCAGATACCCAATAACAGGTGTAGCCTCTTTTATAATTTCACCGTCAATCTTGATGACAAGCCGAAAAACACCATGTGTACTCGGATGCTGCGGCCCGACATTGAGAAGCATTTCTTCCGTCCTTAACATTGGGCTTACACCTCCACATCATAAGGCTGATAATCTTTTCTAAGGGGGTACCCTTTCCAATCATCACCAAGTAAAATCCGTTTTAGATCAGGGTGTTCATAAAAATTAATACCTAATAAATCATATGCCTCACATTCTGGCCAATTTGCTCCTGACCATAATGAGACCAATGATGGAATAACGGGAGATTCCCTATCAAGCTTCACCTTCAAGGCAACTGATTGATTCATTTTGAATGAATGCAAATGTACATAGACTTCCATATGGGATTCAAAATCCGTACCATGAAGTTCCGATAAATACGAAAAGTCAAGCTGTTCATCGTATCGCAGAAATTTTGCTATTGAGAAATATGTATCCGGATTAGCCACTATAGTGGGTACATCTTTTGATAATCTATTAAGATAGTGCTCTAATAATGCCCCTTGTCCTAAATGGCTTTCAATAGCAGAAACAATTTGATCGAGTTTCGACTGATTTGGAGAAAGCTCGCTAGGAACGATAACTTCCTCGCTTTCCTTTACAGCGGTCCTGTTCTTCGCAGCAGCAGCTTTCGCTTTGGCAGCGGCTGCTGCCTTCGCCTTGGCCGCTGCCGCCGCCTTTTGCTTCGCTGCATCCATTTCGCCTTCCGGTTTTCCGGTCGCATCCTCTTTCGCCTGTTTTCGGGCCAATGCCGCTGCTTTCGCCTTGGCCGCCGCAGCCGCCTTTTGCTTTGCTATATCCGTTTCATCTTCCGGCTTCTCGGCACTTTCAGTTTTCGCCTGTTTTCGGGCCAATGCTGCCGCTTTTGCCTTGGCCGCTGCCACCGCCTTTTGCTTCGCCATATCCGTTTCATCTTCCGCATCCGTACTTTCAGCTTTCGCCTGTTTTCGGGCTAATGCTGCCGCTTTCGCCTTGGCAGCTGCCGCCGCCTTTTGCTTCGCTATATCCGTTTCATCTTCCGGCTTCTCCGCAGCTTCTTCTTTCGCCCGTTTTCGGGACAATGCTGCTGCTTTCGCCTTGGCCGCCGCCGCCGCCTTTTGCTTCGCTATATCCGTTTCACCTTCCGGCTTCTCCGCAGCTTCTTCTTTCGCCCGTTTTCGGGCCAATGCTACTGCCTTCGCCTTGGCAGCTGCCGCCGCCTTTTGCTTCGCTATATCCGTTTCATCTTCCGCATCCGTACTTTCAGCTTCCGCCTGTTTTCGGGCCAATGCTACTGCCTTCGCCTTGGCAGCTGCCGCTGCCTTTTGCTTCGCTAAGTCTTCCTTTTCACTCATCTATATCACCCGCTTTCCGGTTTTCGCCTCGTAACGGATTTTTTCTTTTAATTTATTGATTCCATAAATAAGTGCAGCTGGATTTGGGGGACAACCCGGAATATATACATCGACAGGTACAATTTGATCTACCCCTTTGACCACAGAGTATGAGTGAACATAAGGCCCGCCAGCAGTCGCACAGGATCCCATGGCAATTACCCATTTAGGTTCTGGCATTTGTTCATATAATCTACTTATTATTGGAGCCATTTTTTTCGTTACAGTTCCTGAAACAATCATCACATCCGATTGTCTGGGTGATGTCCGAAAAAATGAACCAAATCTATCCAAATCATAATGTGATGATCCGACACCCATCATTTCAATTGCACAGCAGGCCAAACCGAAAGTCATTGGCCAGAGTGAGTTACTTCTAGCCCAGCCTTTTATTTGTTCAAGTGTGGATAAAAAAATACTGTGTCGCATTTCTTCCATTTCTGCAGGGGTAAGTTCATCCAATTTCAATTCCACTTTAACACCTTCTTTTTCCAAGCGTAGATTAGCCCTAGCATAAGGATCAGGACAAAAAACAGCATTTCAATCAATGCAAACAGTCCGAGTTCATCATAAGCGACCGCCCATGGGTAAAGAAAAACCGTTTCTACGTCAAATATGACGAACATCAATCCGAATAGATAATACCTGACATTGAATTGAACCCTTGAATCCTGAAAAGGATCGATTCCACTTTCATAAGTCGTATATTTCATATCTGTCGGTTTATAAGGCCTGAGCAGTCTACCAAGAAATAAAGCGATCACAGGCAATAAAATGCCGAGACAAAGGAAAACAAATACAATTAAATAATTATTTTGATAAATATGCAGCTGTCCCATGTTCATCTCCCTTTATGGATAAATCATGTTAAATGGGTGCAATATAGATTTGCTTGTCTTCTTTTTGGATACCTTTTAAATATTATGCAGGGTGACATTCTTTTAGAAGCAACGTGAAAGGAGGGGGTATAAAGCTATATTTGTAAGCGTATACATTAAAACATCAGGCTAAAAGCATGTCGACGAGTTAAGGATTAAAATGGAAAATACTTTACTCTATAATTCGACTTTTTTTTCATTCTACAAGCTTTTTTATTAAATATTACTATCCTCAAAAACCTTTTGGTTAAAAAAAACACCTAATCTTACCACGAATGGCTCGATCAGGTGTTTTCATCAATTAAAGTTATCGCATTTCTGCAATTTGGATTCGGTTGATGGCACGTTTAAGCGCTAAATTAGCTCTTTTGGCATCATTTGATCCATCATTGTTCTGCAATCTTTGTTCAGCACGGGCTTTTGCTGCTTGAGCACGTGCAAGATCGATAGTTTCAGCTCTTTCAGCAGATTGAGCCAAAATGGTTACCACATCAGGGCGAACTTCTAAGAAGCCACCATTTACAGCTACATAGTCTGTGTTGCTTCCATTTTTAAGACGGACAGCACCAATGGTAAGCGGGGCTACGGTTGGAACGTGTCCAGCCATGATTCCCAGCTCACCGCTTTTAGCTTTAGTGCTTACCATTTCAACTTCTGCATCATATACTGGGCCATCGGGAGTAACAACATTGACTTTAATGGTCTTCATTTCATTCCCTCCTAGGTCCCTTTAATTAAGCCATTTCTTTTGCTTTAGCAATAACTTCTTCGATGCGGCCAACTAAACGGAAAGCATCTTCAGGAAGTTCGTCATATTTTCCAGCTAGGATATCTTTGAATCCTTGGACTGTTTCTTTAACTGGTACATAAGATCCCTTTTGACCAGTGAATTGTTCAGCCACGTGGAAGTTTTGTGACAAGAAGTTTTGAATTCTACGAGCACGGGCAACGATTACTTTTTCGTCTTCGCTTAATTCGTCCATACCCAAGATGGCAATAATATCTTGAAGTTCTTTATATTTCTGTAAAGTCGATTGCACTTGACGAGCCACTTTATAGTGCTCAGCGCCAACGATTTCCGGGCTAAGGGCACGGGAAGAAGACGCCAATGGATCAACTGCAGGGTAGATACCCATTTCAGAAAGCTTACGCTCAAGGTTTGTTGTTGCATCCAAGTGAGCGAAAGTTGTAGCTGGAGCCGGATCCGTATAGTCATCGGCAGGTACATAGATCGCTTGAATGGATGTAACTGAACCTTTATTTGTTGAAGTGATACGTTCTTGCAATTGGCCCATTTCAGTAGCAAGAGTTGGTTGGTAACCTACCGCTGAAGGCATACGTCCTAGTAGGGCGGAAACCTCAGAACCTGCTTGTGTGAAACGGAAAATGTTATCGATGAAGAAAAGAACGTCTTGTCCTTGTTCGTCACGGAAATATTCAGCCATTGTCAAACCGCTTAGAGCGACACGCATACGTGCACCTGGCGGCTCGTTCATTTGTCCGAATACCATTGCCGTTTTCTTGATAACACCAGAATCAGTCATCTCGTAGAAAAGGTCGTTACCTTCACGAGTACGCTCACCTACACCAGCGAATACCGAGATACCGCCGTGCTCTTGTGCGATGTTATTGATAAGTTCTTGGATAAGTACAGTTTTACCAACACCGGCTCCACCGAAGAGACCGATTTTACCACCTTTGATGTAAGGAGCAAGTAAATCTACTACTTTAATACCCGTTTCAAGAATTTCAACTGATGTTGATAATTCCTCGAATGTTGGTGCTTGTCTGTGAATTGGATCACGACGCACCTCTGCTGTAAGTGGTTCAAATAGGTCAATGTTTTCCCCTAATACGTTGAAAACACGACCTAGTGTAACTTCACCTACAGGTACTGAAATTGGAGCTCCTGTATCAACAGTCTCTGCACCACGGGTTAAACCATCAGTGGAAGACATTGCTACAGTACGAACTGTATTATCACCTAGTTGAAGGGCCACTTCAAGAGTTAGTCCTGTACCAGACGCTGTATTTTCGATTCTTAACGCGTTATAGATCTTAGGAAGTTGTCCGTCTTCGAATTTCACGTCAACAACCGGACCCATAACTTGAGTAACGCGTCCTATATTCATCGTTTTCCCTCCTAACGTTGCTTATAACGACTATCGAGTTTATGGAACGGCCAAGCTTCGTCCGGGCCGACCGCCCCTTTAATGATTTTATTCTAAAGCTGCTGCACCGCCGACAATCTCTGTAATTTCTTGAGTGATCGCTGCCTGACGTGCACGGTTATATTGTAATGAAAGTGAGTCGATCAACTCTTTTGCATTATCGGTCGCATTTTTCATTGCAGTCATACGTGCAGAGTGCTCACTTGCTTTACCATCTAACAAAGCACCATAAATCAAACTTTCTGCGTACTGAGGCAGTAATACCTCAAGAATTTCTTCCGCATTCGGTTCAAATTCATAAGAAGTCAATGTTGCATTGGAAGTATTGAAGTCAGCTAACGGAAGGACTTGCTTTTCCGTTACATCCTGCTGGATTGGGCTGACATAATGGTTATAGTACATATAAAGCTCATCACACAGCTCATTCAGATATAAATTAACTGTCGATTTTGCAAGGGAGCTAATGTCAGCGAAAGACGGCTGATCAGGAACCCCAATTACTTCAAGCTCTACGTGCATGTTACGGCTGACAAAGAAATCACGGCCAACCCTTCCGATTGCGATAATGACGAACTCATCATTGGATTTATGGCGTTCAAGAATGGTTTTATGAACGTGGCGAAGGATGCTACTATTGTAAGCCCCAGCCAATCCACGGTCCGATGTGATTACCAAGTAACCGGTTTTCTTAACGGGACGTGAAGTAAGCATTGGATGAGATGCATCCGTGCTTCCGTTCGCAATACTGGATACCACTTCTTGAATTTTTTCCATATATGGAACATATGCTTTAGCATTAGCTTCTGCACGGTTCATTTTAGAAGCAGATACCATCTGCATCGCTTTTGTAATTTGACTCGTCTTTTTCGTTGAAGTAATCCGAGACTTAATATCGCGTAAAGAGGCCATTCATTCTCACCACCCTTTTATAAATTAGTTAGACCTTTATTATTCAGAAATAACGAAGTTCTTTTTGAATTCGTTAATTGCAGCAACGATAGCAGCGTCTTCAGGAAGACCTTTAGTTGTGCGAATGTGATCTAATAATTCCGGATGAGAACGATCTAGGAACACATAGTATTCTTCTTCAAAACGAAGGATATCCGATACTGGAATATCATCTAAATGACCTTTAGTCAATGCATAGAAAATCATGACTTGTTTTTCAACTTTGATCGGTTTGTTTAGGTCTTGTTTCAGAACTTCAACTGTACGAGCACCACGGTTAAGTTTTGCTTGTGTTGCAGCATCCAGATCAGAACCGAATTGAGAGAATGCTTCCAATTCACGGTATGAAGCCAAGTCAAGACGTAAAGTACCGGCAACTTTTTTCATCGCTTTAATTTGTGCAGATCCACCAACACGGGATACGGATAGACCAGCGTTAATCGCAGGACGTACACCTGAGAAGAACAAATCGGATTGCAAGAAGATTTGTCCATCAGTGATGGAAATTACGTTTGTTGGAATGTAAGCAGAGATGTCGCCTGCTTGTGTTTCAACAAACGGAAGCGCAGTGATTGAACCGGCACCTAAAGTGTCATTCAATTTTGCTGCACGCTCAAGTAAACGGGAGTGCAAGTAGAATACATCCCCTGGGAATGCTTCACGACCTGGAGGACGGCGAAGTAGCAAGGAAAGTTCACGGTATGCAGATGCTTGCTTAGAAAGATCATCGTAAACCACAAGAACGTGCTTGCCAGCGAACATGAACTCTTCACCCATAGTCACACCAGCATATGGAGCTAGGTATAAAAGTGGTGCTGGTTGAGAAGCTGATGCAGATACAACGATTGTGTAATCCAAAGCACCATTTTTACGTAGTGTTTCAACAGTTCCACGAACCGTTGATTCTTTTTGACCGATAGCCACATAGATACAGATCATATCTTGGTCAGCTTGGTTAAGAATTGTATCGATCGCAACTGATGTTTTACCAGTTTGACGGTCACCAATGATCAACTCACGTTGTCCACGACCGATTGGAACTAATGCATCGATTGCTTTAATACCTGTTTGTAAAGGTTCATGTACTGATTTACGGTCCATTACACCTGTTGCAGGGCTTTCGATTGGACGAGTTTTCGTCGTAGCGATCGGGCCTAGGCCATCTAATGGCTGTCCAAGCGGATTCACGACACGTCCGATTAATTCTTCTCCAACTGGCACTTCCATGATACGGCCAGTACGGCGTACTTCACTGCCTTCTTTAATGTCTCTGAATGGTCCAAGAATAACAACACCCACGTTATTTTGCTCAAGGTTTTGTGCTAATCCCATTGACCCATTGGAAAATTCTAAGAGCTCCCCAGACATTGCATTATCTAAACCATGAACGCGTGCGATACCATCACCAACAGTGATAACCGTACCAACATCGCTTACTTTAATTTCCGACTGATAGTTTTCAATCTGCTTTTTAATCAGCGCACTGATTTCTTCAGCTTTGATGCTCATGAATTTCACCCCTATCTGTGAATATTAACCTAATAGTTGTTTGCTAAGGCGATCTAACTTACCGCTAATCGTCCCGTCATATATGCGGTTACCGATTTGTAATTTGATGCCGCCAAGGATATTGCTATCCGTAATATTAGTAATGCGTAAATTTCTTTTGCCGATTTTCGCTGCAAAAGATGAAGACACAGCTTCCACTTCCGTTTCAGTCAATGGACGTACTGTATAGACCGTTGCATCAGCTACTGAGTTTTCTTCATTCGCAAGTTCAATGAACTCTTGTGCCATTGCTGTCACTTCATCTGTACGATGACGCTCCACCATCAACATCACAGTGTTTTGAATGGAAGAAGAAAGGCTTGCAAATGCATTTGCAATCAAAGCGGCTTTTGCATCTTTAGTCATTTTAGGATGAGCCAGAAAACTTAATAGCTCATTATCATTTGTAAAAACTTCATTCACTATGCGAAGCTCTTCTTCAAGTTGGTTAATGAGATTTTGCTCTTTCGCAATTTGGAAAAGGGCAACGGCATAACGCTTTGCTACTGTTATATCGCTCATTTCCCTTCTCCTGCCTCTTGAATGTAGTCATTAATCAATTGCTCTTGATCTGCTTCGGATAATTCTTTTTCTATTACTTTAGAAGCAATAAGTACGGATAAAGATGCCACTTGCTCGCGTAATGCCGTAATGGCTTTTTCTTTTTCCTGTACGATTTCACGCTTAGCTGTTTCTTTGACGCGTTCAGCTTCAAGACGTGCTTGATTCACAATCTCTTCACGCTGTGCTTCACCTTGAAGTTTCGCGTTTTCTATAAGTTGTCCCGCTTCAGTGCGAGATTGTTTTACGATTTCACGTTGTTCTTCTAAATATTTAAGTGCTTCTTGTCTGCTAGCTTCAGCTGCTTGAATTTCATTTGCAACATGTTCTTCACGTTGAGTCATGATGCCCATTAGAGGACCCCATGCAAATTTCTTCAGCAACGCTAACAAAATGATAAACATTACTAATTGGTATAACATGTCTCCGCCATTAAAGCCATGAGACGTTGACCCAAGTACAAAGCTGCTTGTTAACACGCTTGGTTCACTCCCTTCACGAGTTTCACTTCTTAAAGCGTTCATTATATATGAACTTTAGAAAACTATGCTCTTAAACTGTATAAAAACAGGATTGTGGACATAAAGGAAAGGCGAAGGTTCACATGGAACGAACTTCGCCATTTTTGAACTTTTTGAAGGTTCTATTAACCACCATATACCATAAACGCAATTACTACCGCGATGATAGGCATCGCCTCAACTAAACCTACCCCGATGAACATTGTTGTTTGAAGCATACCGCGAGCTTCTGGTTGACGAGCGATACCTTCTACTGTTCTTGAAACGATAAGACCATTACCAATACCTGCACCTAGTGCTGCTAAACCAATTGCAATTGCTGCTGCAAGAAGACCTACTGAACCTGTCATTATAAATATCCTCCTTAGATTGTATCAAAATTTATTATTTTTTTAGTTCTAAATGAACTTATAATTAATGGTCGTCACTGACTTTATGAGACAGATAAACCATTGTTAACGTGACAAAGATAAACGCTTGGATACTACCGACGAAAATACTATAGCCTTGCCATACTAATGTAGGCACAATTGCACCAATAAATCCGGCAGCTCCACTAAATGCTAGAGATCCCGCTAATAGACTCAGCAAAACTTCACCAGCATAAATGTTACCATATAGACGCAGACCAAGTGTCAAGGAGTTTGTAAATTCCTCTACAAGTGTCATTGGGTTTTTATAAGCTTTAAAATAACCCTTGGCGCCCTTCATTTTTATAGCATAATAATGCGTTAAACCTAAAACCATGACTGCAAGAGTCAATGTGATAACTGGGTCGGCTGTTGGTGATTTCCACCAAAGCACACCATCGTAACTAATTGCAAACGGAAGACCTAGCATATTGGACACAAAAATGTACATCAGCAAAGTCATACCAAGCAGTTGAAACTGACCACCTGTTCTCCAGTCCATGTTACTATTAATAATACCCTTAACGAAATCCATAATCCATTCCATGAAATTCTGCATGCCAGTTGGCTTCATGGCAAGCTTACGTGTACCAAGCACAGCAAGTATGAACACAACTAGGCTGGCAACTGTAATCATTAGGACGTTACTCAAGTTAAAGGTAAGACCCATAAATTCTTGTAAGGGTGCTTCATGATTCAACTATATTCACCTCTCTTCCCCGCTATCGACGTATTAATTGGATGAAAAAATCTATAAAAATGACAATATAAGCTGTCATTAATCCCCATACAACACTTATCAGATGAAAATGCTCCGGAAATTCCAATGCAATGAGTACCGCTAGACCTGCGGATGCCATTCGAGTCATCGTCCCAAGAGATTTAGTTTTCTTTCCTTCATCGAGCGCCTGACTGAACTTTTTCATTTTCTGATTGATCAGCCATAAATTGTATAAACTCAAACTCGTACCCAGTATAAGCCCAGCAAAAACGGCTTGATAACTCGTAAGTCCCCATCCAACAACATAAACCGCCAGAAGAAAAATTATATATTTACTCTGCCTGTTGAACATGATTTTCATTTCTGGCATTTTTCATTTAATCTCCTGAGAAATATTTTCGTACTGAATGAAGCATTGCTTGTAAACCTAGCAAGTCCACAAAGAAGGCCAATTACTAATAGCAGCGGTTCGAATCTTAGGTTCTGGCAAGTAAATGAAGATACCGAACAAAACTGATCCGACTATTTGAGAAAGAATCGCTGACATCAAAGTCATAGCCATTTTAGACGGCAAATCATTTGACGCAAGTTGCATCCTCGCGGTTGAATTTGGTGGAGGATAGAAAACATTTCATGCTGTAAAAATCTGCATGCCGGGCTACTGAAAACCCTCTCATTTTACATCCTTTGTTAGCATACAATAGGCTAGAATCATTGTCAATGAGTGGTTAGTGAAATTTGTCACAGGTTTGTAATTATTAACGAATTGTTCACAAATTATCTTTTTTCTACTATTGACATCCGTTTTATTTTACTTATTGTCGTCTGTTCACTCAATAAGTAACGTCTTTTCTATCCGATCTTCCCTTCCGCCCCTTCTCGCAAAGATTATCGCTTTATACACTCCTTTAGTCGGCAAGTCTTTTTTCAATACATCTCTTTTGATCAAACCGGAAGGTGCCGATCTCGACCAATCCAAATATCCAGCGAATTTCAAGCTATCTTCCTCATAAAGGGCAATACCGAATTCTTCAGCCCCACGCGGAAGGTACATTTCGTATCGATATGTACCTTCCTGGTCTCCTTGGCCAAAATCAAATCCCATTACCCTTGGATAATCAGGCTCTTCTTTTACATATAAATAAGGAAGTGATATTCTTTTGGTTCCTTCCATTATAATGAGGTATCCATCAAAGACCCCCTTTTTAAGCTCGGCTGGGTTGACCTGCAGTCCCACTTTAATCTTTTTCTTTTCCTTCGGATTCAAAGTAAGGGATTTCGGCAATTCCCAAGTGAGTCCCGTTTCCTTTAATGGGACCATGAAAGAGTACTTCCTCATTTTCGTTCCGGTATTTTCTATAACTATCGTTTCATGATGCTCTTCAATTCCTTCTTTCTTTGTATACATTCCAAAGGACAATGAGCTAGGATTCAAGAGCGTGTCCGCTTTTAATGCTTCGTCGACCTGAATGCGTCCAGCCCCCTGTTCATATGTGTGATAAAATTGATTCGCAGATTTCCTCAATGGCTTTGAAGTGCTAATCAATGCAGATTTCACTTGATCAGGAGTCCAATCCGGGTGTTTTTGCAGGATTAATGCGACTGCTCCGGCAACATGCGGTGCGGACATACTTGTTCCATCCAAGGACATATATCCTTTAGGAACGGTGCTTTTAATTTCCACTCCCGGCGCCAATACGTCAGGCTTTATTCCCCATGATACGGTTACCGGGCCCCTTGAGCTAAAATCCGCGAGCCTATCCTGCTCGTTCTTATAAACAAATTGTACGGTTTTGCTCTGCCCTTGCTCCATGATTTGCTTAAGCTGCAATCCATCTCTTCTATTAATAGAAGCAGCTGGGATGTCCATTTCCTTTTCCAAGCTTCCAGTAAAGGTCCCGCTCGTATTATTATAAACAATTACCCCCTTTGCACCTGCCTTTTCTGCATTGGATACTTTCTGCTGGAAGGTAAGTGTGCCACGTTCCATCAAAACAATCTTATCCCGAACATGTTTCAGGTCTTTTTTATTACCCAGTCCCCCATATATGACATCCTCGGAAAACGTCAGGTTCCATTTTTTAGAGCCTTGAAACAAGGTTAAATGCGATTGATGCTTTTTCGATCCAAGTCCGTAAATCATATACGGAACCCTTAAGGGAGGAGTCGATGCCCCAACGGAAATCGCTTTTTCCGCTGTTCCGGGTGAACCGACGGTCCATACAGCCGGACCGGAATTCCCGTTTGATGTCACGGCAACTATTCCGCTTTCCACAGCCTTATTCAATGCAAGGGAGATAGGCAAATCAGGGCCATTGACGTTATTGCCAAGAGAGAGGTTCAATACATCCACCTTATCCTTCATGGCTGACTCAATAGCTGTCAAGACTTGATCCGTATCTCCTGCTCCACCTGGTCCCAAAGCTCGATATGCATATATCTCCGCCTCTGGTGCGACACCTTTCATTTTTCCATTGGCTGCAATGATGCCTGCCACATGTGTACCGTGTAATGTATCCAGGTCGCCTTGGTTTTTGGTTTCCATCGGGGCTTCATCACCATCAACAAGATCCTTCCCGCCCTTATAAGCTCGTTGCAAATCTGGATGTGTATAATCGATGCCAGTATCGATTATCCCTACTTTTACCCCTTTCCCGGTTATCCGGTGATTCTCCTTATCAAAGAAACCCCTGACCCTGCCTCCTCCTATGTATGGGACACTTTCATCCAACACAGCTTGATAAACGGATACTTCCGTTACAGCCTGAATTTCGTCCTCCTTTTTAAGTTGTTCTATCTCATTCATCTTCCCATGAAGGGAAAATCCATTCAGGGCGACCGAATAAACATTCCGTAATTGAAGGGAAGGATATTTTTCAAGCAGTTTTTCGATCTTTTTTCGTTGAAACTCCTTATCCATCGTGACAACAACCGTCACTTCCTTAGATTCTGATAGTTTTGGTAAAGGCGGCAGAATGACGGATGCGAACCCCTTTTCATTTTGATAAATAAATACAAAAAGGAAAACAAACACTAAAAACAATTTCTTTCCCAACATAATCATCCCCTTAGCAATTATCTTTTCTCAACAACCTTGGAGTATGCAAATAAAAAAAGGAAAAGCGCATGGCTTTTCCTTTTTTACGATTCAAATCTAGTTGGCGGCATATTTACTTGCTTAAAATAGTAACGGATGGCTTCAGCTATGCGGACCGAAGCGTTTCCGTCCCCATATGGATTTGAAGCTTTGGACATTTTTTCGTGCACCTCTTGATCCGTGAGCAATTCATGTGCCAAATTATAAATGGTTTGTTCATCAGTACCCGCCAATCTTAAGGTTCCAGCCGCTATCCCCTCAGGACGTTCAGTCGTGTCCCTTAAAACCAGGACAGGTACACCAAGTGACGGTGCCTCTTCCTGGATTCCTCCAGAATCAGTCAAAATCAAATAGGCCCTTGAAGCGAAGTTATGGAAATCCAAAACATCCAGCGGCTCGATCAAATGAACCCGCGGATCGTCCCCGAGAATTTCGTTCGCCAATTCCTGAACAAGAGGATTTAAATGGACAGGATATACCACTTGAATATCATCATGCTCAGCAATGATTCTCTTCACGGCCCTGAAGATATTCCTCATGGGTTCCCCTAGATTTTCCCTGCGATGGGCGGTAAGCAAAATGAGCCTGTCTTCTCCAAGTCCATTTAAAACCGGATGGGAATACGTGGACCGCACAGTCGTTTTTAAAGCATCGGTTGCCGTATTTCCCGTCACGAAAATATTATCCTTCTTGTTTTCGTTAAGCAGATTCTCCTCCGCTTTCGAAGTCGGCGCAAAATGCAAATCCGCCATCGTACCGGTAAGCTGTCGATTCATCTCTTCCGGATAGGGGGAATACTTATTCCAGGTGCGCAGCCCTGCTTCTACATGCCCAATGACAATCTGATTATAAAAAGCAGCCAGACTTGCGACGAATGTTGTGGTTGTATCTCCATGTACAAGAACGATATCAGGCTCAGCTTCCTTCATTACGGAATCAAGACCATTTAATGCTCTTGTTGTAATGTCAGCAAGCGTTTGCCTTTCCTTCATTATGTCCAAGTCATAATCCGGCTGAATGGAAAATAGTTCGAGAACTTGATCTAACATTTGGCGATGCTGAGCCGTAACAGCAACGATCGGCTTGAAATGTTCTGGGTGTTTTTGAAATTCGAGTACTAAGGGAGCCATTTTGACAGCTTCTGGTCTCGTCCCGAAAATGGTCATGACTTTTATCGGTTTGTTCATTCGTGACACCTCAGCTTCTTTCCTTATTTTGTGCCGAATAAACGATCTCCTGCGTCTCCAAGACCTGGAACGATATATCCATGTTCATTCAGTTTTTCGTCAAGGCCAGCAATATAAATATCAACATCCGGATGGGCTTCTTTTAATGCGTCCACACCCTCTGGAGCTGCAATCAAACACATGAATTTAATATTCACTGCACCGCGCTTTTTAATGGAATGGATCGCTTCGATGGCTGATCCGCCAGTGGCTAACATCGGGTCAACGACAATGCATTCCCTTTCAGCTAAATCACTTGGCATTTTCGCATAATATTCAACAGGTTTCAATGTTTCAGGATCACGGTAAAGACCAACATGTCCGACCTTTGCAGCAGGAATCAGCTTAATGATTCCGTCCACCATCCCTATGCCTGCACGTAAAATCGGGACGATTCCTACTTTTTTACCAGAAAGCATTTTCACTTTCGCCGTGCTTACAGGCGTTTGGATTTCCACCTCTTCCAGCGGCATATCCCTCGTGATTTCAAATGCCATCAATGAAGCGACTTCATCCACCAGTTCACGGAATTCTTTTGTTCCTGTATTTATATCACGTATATAGGCTAATTTGTGTTGAATTAACGGGTGATCGAAAACATAAACTTTTCCCATTTAGCATCTCTCCAATTCCATTGCTTAGTTTTGCGCTTTTTTATGATTTCCCTAATCGAATAGAAAAATTTTCGTGTCTTTTTAAATTCACTTCAACCTATTTTACAGAAAAACGTTTCAATCTTCAATAAAGGTTTAGATGTCAGACCTATTTTCACTATTCGGATTCTTCTCACATACGGATTCCCATAAGGTATAAAAAAACCACTCCCTATAGAAGGGAGCGGCTCAAGAATATTACAATGAAGGATATAATTCAAATTTGTTAGCTAATGATTCAACACGCTGTTTTGCTTCTTCAAGTTTAGCTGTGTCCTCATTATTTTTCAAAACAAGTCCGATGATTGCAGCTATTTCATCCATGTCTTCCAATCCGAAGCCACGTGATGTCACTGCCGCAGTCCCAATACGAATACCACTTGTAACGAATGGTTTTTCCGGGTCATAAGGAATCGCATTTTTGTTAACGGTAATACCGATTTCATCCAAAACATGCTCTGCGATTTTTCCCGTTAATCCAGTAGAGCGCACATCAAGAAGAATCAAGTGATTGTCCGTTCCATCAGAAACAAGGGTGAACCCTTCTTTCTTCAAACCTTCGCCCAGACGTTTAGCATTGTCGATGATTTGTTGTGCATACACTTTAAAATCATCTTGAAGCGCTTCGCCGAATGCAACAGCCTTAGCGGATATAACATGCATCAATGGACCGCCTTGAATTCCAGGGAAGATGGATTTATCAATTTTCTTACCGAATTCTTCTTTACAGATGATCATTCCTCCGCGCGGTCCGCGAAGTGTTTTATGAGTAGTTGTCGTTACAAAGTCAGCATAAGGAATTGGACTTTGGTGTAATCCAGCCGCAACCAAACCTGCGATATGTGCCATATCGACCATTAAATAAGCTCCGACCTCATCTGCAATTTCACGGAATCGCTTGAAATCAATTTCCCGTGGATATGCACTTGCACCCGCTACGATCAATTTCGGTTTGTGCTGACGAGCTTTTTCCAATACATCATTGTAATCGATACGGTGATCTTTTTCGTCTACACCATATTCAACGAAATTGTAGTTAACACCACTGAAGTTAACTGGGCTTCCATGTGTTAAATGACCTCCATGCGAAAGGTTCATCCCAAGCACGGTGTCGCCGGTTTGAAGCACTGTAAAGTAAACGGCCATATTGGCTTGAGCTCCAGAGTGAGGCTGTACGTTCACATACTCCCCGCCGAAAATTTCTTTCGCACGCTCACGTGCTAGATCTTCAACGATGTCTACATACTCACATCCGCCATAGTAACGTTTTCCAGGGTATCCTTCTGCATACTTATTAGTCAAGACCGACCCTTGCGCTTCCATGACAGCTTCACTCACGAAGTTTTCAGAAGCAATAAGCTCAATTTTACTTCTTTGACGCCCTAATTCCAGTTGAATTGCGTTAAACACTTGCTCATCTTGCTTTGCTAAACGATTCATTCCGTAATTCCTCCTCAAATTGTGCGTGATTCGCTTTTTAGTATTTATGTGCAACATGCCTTCAGAAAAGCATGAAAAAGCCTTACCAATAATTATTAGAAAATTCTACTCCATTTTAACATGTCTAATTTAGAAGTGATAGTCTAATTTTATCGAACATTAAATGTTTTTATATTTAAAAACGTTCGTATTTGACATCAAAATCATGGTAAATAGCCCTTTCACCCTATATTTAATGAGCGAAATCTCCATTCTATTAGCACTACAAAATAAAAATTTTTCTTGTGAACCTTATCTTGAGCTTTACGATTTTGCTCAGATTCTATTAAAAAACAGCATTCCCCATCCGAGAAATGCTGTCTCAATTATCTTAAGTACAACTCTTGTTTTCAGAGATGTCCTGATAAACGGCCCGTTCCCCGCCAATCAGTTTTGGGCGGGTTTTTGCCATGGTCACATGAGCATGTCCTATTTCTTTAATGGCAGAGCGAATCGGAACCGCCACATGCTTCAGATGCATGCCAATGAATGTGTCTCCAATGTCTATCCCCGCATCCGCTTTGATATGTTCAACGACGACTGCATCTTTCCATTGCTGATAGGCGTACGTCGCCATCGATCCCCCAGCTGTTCTTACAGGTACAACCGAAACTTCTTCATAATCATATCGAATCGCGGTTTCCCTTTGCAAAACCAATGCCCTGTTTAGGTGCTCACAACATTGATATGCAACCTGAACACCCGTTTTTCCTTGAAAATCCCTCACTACGGAAAAAATCATCCCCGCAACATCGAGCGTCCCTTCAGTACCGATCCTTTTCCCGATCACTTCACTTGTACTGCAGCCGATAACCAGTAGCTGTTTCTCTTTTAAAGCTGTCTGCTCTTGAAACTCATGTAAAAGTTCCCGAAACTGGTTTTCCCATATCTCAAGCTCATTTGAACATGTAGCATCACTTGTCATGAAAACGCATCCTTTCAATAAGAAAACTTGCTATCGGAACTCTCCAAAAACCATAAGAATTAGCTGTGCTTACCTTCGTACTCCGCAATCTTACCGATCCTGTTTTGATGACGCCCGCCTTCAAATTCCGAAGTAAGCCATGTTTGGGCAATTTCCCTGGCAAGACCCGGGCCAATGACACGCTCCCCCATCGCTAACATATTGGTATCATTATGCTGACGGGTCAACTTCGCACTATAGACATCATGAACCAAAGCACATCGGATTCCTTTGACCTTATTAGCAGCAATGCTCATTCCGATTCCAGTTCCACAGATTAAAATGCCCCGATCGAACTCACCCCTTGCCACTTTTTCAGCAACCGGCAAGGCATAATCAGGATAATCCACCGACGTACTGCATTCACAGCCAAAGTCCTCAAATGGAATCTGTAACTCATTCAATAAATTCTTTATTTCTTCACGGATATGTATACCACCATGATCCGAAGCAATCGCAACTTTCATCATAATCCTCCTCTAGCTTTTACATTTGATTTTATTGTGTCACAAAATTATGAAAAGATAAAGGATGTCCATCCTTTTTCATCGCAAAGAAGCAGGAAACCGACTCCGGTTTCCTGCTGTAAAATGTCAAGTGTGAAGCGGGAAAGGTTTCTGTTTAACTTTTCCGCTTGCACTTTAAGTTCCATTGCCGATTTTTCGACATTTTCCATGACTATCGCTTGCTCGCTTGTGACAGCCGTCACTTCTTCCGCTCCAGCAGATGTTTCTTCTGCAATAGCAGCACCTTCTTGTGCTGCCTTGATCATACACTTTCCAATTGACGGTCAACAAGCTTAGTAATATCTTTTACTGCAGCAACCACATTATGTACCCTGTTTACTTTTTAAGCCTTTTGACTAGTTCATCTATTAATTCCTGCAGCTCCCTGAACGTTTCCCGATAAATGCCTTCAGAACCGCCAAACGGATCTATTATGTCTTTATCATATTTATCGTCAATAATGAATTCTTTTAAAGTAAAAGTCTTATCGGTCATCTGGGGATATGCACGGGTAATGAGTGATTTATGCCCTTCCGTCATGGTGAAAATATGAGTTGCCCATTCCATCTCCTTCTCGGATAAAGGCGTTGAATGATGATTATGCACTATGTCATTTTCAACCAATACATTTTTAGCATGCGTCGAAGCATCCTGGCCTGATGAAGCATACACGCCAGCGGACTTCACTTCAATGCCCGCAATATTCTTATTTTTCAATATCGCTTCTGCCATCGGGCTTCTGCATGTGTTGCCTGTACATACAAATAATACTCGGATCATTTATGACGCCTCCTTTTTTATTCATTATAAGCTATCGCCCGTTTATTATAGTCAAAAAAATCACTCTCATCATGTCTTAGGAAAAAATAAAACCGCCCCGGTAATCGGAACAGTTGAGGAAGGATAGATATGAAGTCAAGCGGCTCAAAAAGAGAACAATAATTTCAACCCAAACGCACATAGGATGCTTCCACCAAGAATCTCACTATACACGCCAAGCAAACCCTGCATTTTTCTACCCAGCAAAAGCCCTGCCCACGTTAATAGGGTGGCAGCAAACCCAAAGCAAAGAATGGTTAAAATCGTTTTTGCACCGTAAATCCCCAGGGTTAATCCTACCGAGAAGCTATCCAGGCTTACCCCTAAAGCAAAAATGAATAGACCTTTCCCGACAGGAGCCAGCATATTATTTTCCCTGACACCAGCTCCATCCTTTTTACGAGGGATAAACATCTGTATACCAAGAATGATCAACAATAGACCGCCGGCGTAAGTAGCGAAGGTCCCGAATTTGTCTGAAATGAAACGGCCTGCCCCCATTCCAAGCAAGGGCATCCAAATATGAAAAAAGCCAACTGTCAGCCCTATAAAAAGAATTTGCCTCAACCTTAGCTTAAACATTCCCATTCCAAGGCCGACTGAAAAGGCATCCATTCCCAACGCGAATGCCATTAGCAATAAGGTGATGATTTCTCCAGCAAATGTATTCATTCCAATCCTCCCTCGGACGTGCCTACTACATGTTATGCATGTCCGAAAAGAAATAGAAGAATTAATCAGTCCTTATTACACATGTTCCTTGATGATTTGATGACCTGCAGCCTTCTCAAGCCGGTTCATGACCGCAGCTCCTATTCCATGGTCAGGAAACATTTCACTAAAAATGACATCGACCTCCAGCTCATCAAACTGTCTTAAAGCATCATATAAGCCTGTGGCAACAGTATGTAAATCAGCTAACGAACCTGGGGCAACCACATAATCCGCCTTATAATCCTGTTGATGTTCATAAGCCGTTATGATGCCCACCTTTAACCCATCACTTCTTTTTTCATCCACAAGCTTCTGAAGGAAAGCTTGATTACCCTTGACTAAATATAGAGGGGCCTTCGGAGCATAGTGGGTATATTTCATGCCCGGGGCTTTCGGCGCCGTTTCCTGATTCTTCAAAGCGACATCTTGCCGGACTTCCCCTATCACAGCTTCCAGCTGTTCCAGGGTCACTCCGCCGGGCCTTAATATAACAGGGACTTCAACAGTGCAATCAAGTACTGTGGATTCTACACCCACACCCGTGGTCCCGCCATCGACTATGCCTGCAATCCGGCCCATCAAGTCATCTTCAACATGTTTTGCTGAAGTGGGACTTGGTTTACCGGAAGTATTTGCACTTGGAGCGGCAATGGGCAAATCACTCGCACGAATAAGACCTAGGGCAACCTGGTGATCCGGCATCCTGACAGCCACCGTGTCCAATCCAGCTGTCACAAGATTTGATAGCTGGCCCGGTTTTCGTTTCATTATCAAAGTCAAAGGACCCGGCCAAAATTCTGCCATTAGCTTCCGGGCCTGTTCCGGAATCTCTTCTACAATACCTGACAACTGCTCTTCTGAGGCTATATGAACGATTAAAGGATTATCACTCGGACGCCCCTTTGCTTCGAACACTTTTTGGACCGCCTCGTCATTTTTGGCATTCGCACCTAGTCCATAAACAGTCTCTGTAGGAAAAGCAACCACTTGGTTAGCCTTTAATAATTCAGCTGATTGTGTAATCTGGGGATAACTTTGTAAATTATCCACATTTTTATCCACTGACCAAATTTTCGTTTTCATCTTGAACATCATCGCCTTTTAACATTTCTTATTTTATATAATCGCTTTAATATGAACGATATTTTCAATTTAACGTACTAATTTCACTTAAAAGATACTTTGAAAGTATAAAAGAAGTATACACATAATTCAAGTGTTATCCACAAATTGGGGATAACCATATCGAATCCGTGGATAAGTTTGTGGATATTAATGATTAATGACAGATTTTTTTGATTTTTTGTTAATAACCCTGTGGATATGTTTTTATAATTATCTGAAAGTAAAAAAAGGGCCGCTGCCC
Source organism: Peribacillus phoenicis (assembly GCF_047238085.1). Taxonomy (NCBI): domain Bacteria; kingdom Bacillati; phylum Bacillota; class Bacilli; order Caryophanales; family Bacillaceae; genus Peribacillus; species Peribacillus phoenicis. The sequence continues at coordinate 4,962,642 of NZ_JBDFMF010000001.1, forward strand.
CCTTTTTAAAATAGATCATTGAATATTTCTGCAAACAAGGACTTCACTTCCACCTCAGGCTCCTTTTCCCCTTCATATAATTGTTGACCTTGTTCATTGGATGCCGCAAGTTCAACCTTGTTTTCTTCAACTTTCCCTTCAATGACTTCCTCTGTCACTTGTTCCTTATCTTTTACTTCTGTCACTTCTTCTTTTACCTCTTCCTCAACAACCTCTTCTTTTACGGTTTCTTCCGGTACTTCCTCTTTTACGCTCTCCTCCATTACCTCTTCTTCAACTACTTCCTCCGGTCCTTTTTCCTTTTCAACCAGCTCTTCTTCTTCAACCACTTCCTCCGCAACAGGTTCACTCTCTTCATTCGTTGCAGCATACGCCTTCCCATCCGAAGTCAGGGATCCTGCATCTTCTTCCTCGACAATCGGACTTTGACTTACAGCCGTCCCATTTGAAAAATCCAAGAAACATAATGGCGGAAATAGAACACACCACCAATTAGCGCCTTCCCCATCACCAAGTGTGATAATCACTGCTTCATAATCCCCTGCCGGATATAAATACTGCCCGTAGAGTTTTGTCGGAAATTCCGCTTGTCCAAAATCGACTTTTACTGACTGCTCCAAACCCTGTTCCTTTATAACTGCCTCAGCCGTCGCTTGGATATCCGGTAGATGCGAGGTGATCACATCCCTCGCTTCATCCAAAGAAGTAAGCTCCTCGACCCACTTTGTGATATCTTCATTTACCTTATCCCTAATAAGCCGTTTAACCGCTTGATCCTTTTCTGCATCACTATTAGCAAGTATCCGCAGACGAATCGCCTCATCCGGGATCACCTTCGTATCTTCTGCACCGACCATCTCCGCTTTAGGCATATATATACTTACGATCGTTCCTATAGTTAAGATTAATAGATAGATAATGGCTAAATGTTTTGTTTTCATCGCCTTCGCCCCCTCACATGAATTAGTCTCACCATTTTCCAGCTATCTTAAACTAGTAAAAATAAAAAAAGTTGATAGCTGGAAATATAGATTCCAAAGGATAATGAGGAGGGTGCCCATAAAAAAATCCGTCTCGAAGGAGACGGATCACTTTAATGCAGCAAAGACCATACGATCTTTTTCATTTATGTCATTTACAATGGATACTTCTGCGGCAGGAAAGGTTCGCTTCAATAAATCGGCAACCGCCTTACCCTGTCCAGTGCCCACTTCAAAACCGATCAGCCCTGGCACCTTCATGATCAAAGGTAACTGCTCCATAAAGCGGCGGTAAAAATCCAACCCATCGATACCGGCAAATAATGCACGATGTGGTTCATGTCCTGTCACGACTACTGACATGGATTTATGATCATCATCTGGTATATATGGCGGATTCGATAAAAGGATGTCCACCTTCTGGTTCATGTTCATGAAAGGCAAAAGCAAATCACCTTGCATGAACTGCACTTCGGCACCAAGTGATTCTGCATTTTTCCTCGCCACCTCAAGCGATGGTTCCGCTATGTCCGTGGCCGTCACCAACAGATTTGATTTTTCAAGTTTCATCGTTATGGCGATTGCGCCGCTGCCGGTCCCAATATCAGCTAAATGAAGCTTCTGTCCCTCCATAAAAATGGCCGGGAGTTTACGTAATGTATAATAAATCAATTCTTCTGTTTCAGGTCTCGGTATGAGCACTTCTTCATTCACAAAGAAGGTCCGTCCATAAAATTCTTCACTGCCGATTATATATTGGATGGGCGTTCCCTTAGCATGCAGCTCAATAGCGCCCTTAAATTGCCCAAAATCCGCTTCACTAAGCTCATCATGAAGGTTGGCCAGCATTTGGGAGCGAGTTTGTTTTAAAAAGTGCTGTAACAGGATTTCCCCAGCATTGGCATCACGATCATTTTCCTTTAAAAAAGAAGAAGCCCATTTAAGGGCTTCAAATACTTTCACTGCAGAATTACTCATCTGCATTTTCCAGCCTTGAAGATTGGTCTTCCATGATTAATGCATCAACCACTTCATCCAGCTTACCTTCCATGATTTGATCCAGCTTTTGAATCGTTAAACCAATACGGTGGTCGGTAACGCGGTTTTGCGGGAAGTTATAAGTGCGAATCCTTTCAGATCGATCTCCCGTTCCAACGGCAAGCTTCCTATTTTGATCATATTCCGCCTGTACTTCGCGTTGGATTTTATCGTACACCCTGGCACGCAAAACCTTCATTGCTTTTTCTTTGTTCTTGATTTGTGATTTTTCATCTTGACAGGATACAACCGTATTCGTCGGAATATGAGTCAAGCGCACCGCAGACATTGTCGTATTGACACTTTGCCCTCCAGGACCGCTCGATGCAAAGGTATCGACACGAATATCCTTATCATGGATTTCAACTTCCACTTCCTCAGCTTCGGGTAAAACGGCAACCGTGGCTGTAGATGTATGAATCCGTCCGCCTGATTCAGTTTCAGGTACTCGCTGAACGCGATGAGCTCCATTTTCGAATTTCAATTTTGAATAAGCGCCATTGCCATTAATCATGAATATGATTTCCTTGTAGCCGCCAAGCCCTGTAGGACTTGCTTCAATGACTTCAGTCCGCCAGCCCTGCACCTCGGCAAAACGGCTATACATCCGGTATAGACTGCCTGCAAATAAGGCCGCCTCATCTCCGCCAGCCGCTCCCCGGATCTCCATGATTACGTTTTTATCATCGTTAGGGTCCTTAGGAATAAGCAAGATTTTCAGTTTATCCTCAAGGCCTTGTATGGTCTCATCAAGTTCATTGATCTCTTCTTTTACCATTTCACGCATATCCGAATCAAGTTTCTCCTCCAGCATCGCCTTTGCCTCCTGGAGTTGCTCACGAACCGCTTTGTATTCTTTATAAGTCGATGCGGTCTCTTGTATGCTGGATTGCTCCTTAGAATATTCCCTTAGCTTTTTGGAGTCATTAATGATCTCCGGGTCACTTAATAGTTCATTCAATCTTTCATATCTATCTTCTACTGCTTGCAATCGATCAAACAAATTATTCACCTCATAAATTTTCCAAAACATCTGAAACGAATTGGAAGTAATCCATCTTTTTTAACTATAAATAAGTAGCTCAGTGCCCCAGCTCAGTTCACTTCTAGGTTAATTATAGTATAGGTGAATAATCAACGTCAAAGAGATTCAAAAATGTCGTTATTTGTTTAATTTGACATCTACATTATATTGAGGCACAACCCTGTTTATCATGCCTTGTATTCGCTGCATTTCCTTATTTCTCTCTTTTTCCGTCTTGATTTTGCCTTTATCATGGACCGTAACATGTATGGTATTTCCATTAAACCAAACGGAACCTGCCTCATAATTAGTTTCCGATTCAATGACTCCGCGGATTTCATCAATTTGCTGCCCCATGGATGGAGAATTATTGGATGTATGATGCGGTGTGTTGAGGATTTGATCCGATGGCCGTTCCGCTTCATTGTCCCAATCATTATTGGATACTTGATTTAAACCATTGCCAACAAAATCCCTGCCGTCCCGGGATTGATCGCCATATTCCGAATCATTATTTATTGCATTGTCATTTTGACCGCATGCCGTTAGTGCAGCAAGCAGAAAGGCCGTCATAATAAGCAGTTTTGATTTCATATTTTTTCCCTCCATTTTGATTGGTTAAGAAGAACATTTCCTCGTTAGCCTACCCAAAACGGGGCAATATTTATCTTTTATTTCCCTTCCATGTATTGGTCAGGCCACCTGAATAACTCCGACAGTTTTTCCACTTTTCCGCATAAAAAAAGCACCCTGCGATCTCATTGGATCTTAGGGCACCATCATTCAAATATGTTCTTTAATCCCAACAGCCTGCTTACCCGGAACTTCGTGATGATGGCGGCAGCGGGGCTCGTATGATTCCGATGCACCCACAAGGATGATCGGCTCATCATAGGAGGCCGGCTCCCCATCTATCAAGCGCTGTGTCCTGCTCGCAGGTGATCCGCACACTTCACATACAGCCTGCAGCTTAGTCACCGATTCTGCCAGCGATAATAGTACAGGCATAGGACCGAATGGTTCACCTCGGAAATCTTGATCGAGTCCAGCCATAATCACTCGATAACCGCTGTCCGCAAGATGCTGGGCAACCCCGATAATTTCATGATCAAAAAATTGCACTTCATCTATTGCAATGATATCCAAGGGCTTGTCCAAATACTTAAAGATATCCGTTGAATGGGCAATCGGTTTTGCCATCACAGAAGAGCCATTGTGTGATACGACAGCCTCTTCCGCATAGCGATTATCAATAGCTGGTTTAAATACAGCTATTTGCTCTTTAGCAAATTGAGCACGGCTGACTCGTTTAATCAATTCCTCAGATTTACCCGAAAACATGCTTCCGCAAATAAGCTCGATCCAGCCTGTTTGTTTCATTACATACATGGAAACAGCTACTCCCTTCCACCTGTCGATCCCTTGGCCATAATTGAAGTCGACCCGGCTTTATATAAATTCTTACTTGTTTATGGAAAAGAAAAAACAGGCAAGAAAAATACTTGCCTGTTTTTTAAAAAGTCCGGCTTATTTAATACCGTATTTTTTGTTGAAACGATCAACACGTCCGCCAGCTTCAGCGAATTTTTGACGACCAGTGTAGAATGGATGGCATTCTGAACAAGTCTCAACTTTGATCTCTTCTTTAACTGAACCAGTTTCAAAAGTGTTTCCGCAAGAGCAAATTACTTTTGAAAGCTTATAATTTGGATGAATTCCAGTTTTCATTCTTTTCAGCTCCTTATGCCCTGAATCATTCGAAACAGAGTTATATACTTCAAGTTGAGGGAAAAACACCCTCACATTTATTGTAAAAACACATGAACTCATTATAACAACTTAAGACTAGTTGTGCAACTGTTTGTTTCTTACAGGGTTTAAGAACGTTTTACGCTCGCCGGCCCCTTTTTCATTTCTGACATCTCTTCATCCAGCTTACTGAAAAATTCTTCATTACCTTTTGTCTGTTTTAGACGGCGAAGGAATTTCTCCGAGAAATCAGGTGAATCTGACATCGTTTTCCTGATGGCCCATAGTTTATCCAGGCGATCTTTCGGAATTAGCAATTCTTCTTTACGCGTGCCTGAACGACGAATATCGATTGCCGGGAAGATCCTTCTTTCGGCAAGGGCACGATCTAGATGCAGCTCCATATTGCCCGTACCTTTAAATTCTTCATAAATGACATCGTCCATTCTTGAACCCGTATCTACCAATGCTGTAGCAAGGATCGTCAGGCTGCCGCCTTCCTCGATATTCCTCGCCGCACCGAAAAAGCGTTTCGGACGATGGAATGCAGCAGGGTCAATCCCCCCTGATAGTGTACGCCCGCTCGGCGGAATGACAAGGTTGTAAGCACGGGCTAGGCGAGTGATACTGTCCATTAAAATGATGACATCCCGTTTATGCTCCACAAGGCGCATGGCTCGTTCTAACACCAGCTCAGCCACCTTGATATGGTTTTCCGGCACTTCATCGAACGTTGAACTTACCACGTCTCCTGCGACGGAACGTTCAATGTCTGTCACTTCTTCCGGGCGTTCATCGATCAACAGCACAATCAATTCCGATTCGGGATGGTTTGTGGTTATCGCATTGGCAATTTCCTTGATGAGCATCGTTTTACCGGCTTTTGGCGGTGCGACGATCAGCCCACGCTGTCCAAAACCGACCGGTGCCAGGACATCCATAATCCTGGTCGATAAGTTCTTCGGTGTCGTTTCCAGTTTAATTTGCCTGTTTGGATACAGCGGTGTTAAACCTGGAAAGTGGACACGCTCTTTTGCCGATTCCGGATTATCGCCATTGACTGCTTCAACATGCAGCAATCCATAATAGCGCTCGTTTTCTTTTGGAGGCCTTACCTTACCGGACACTTTATCTCCATTTCGCAAATCGAATCTGCGGATCTGTGAAGCAGAAATATAAATATCCTCCGAGCTTGGAGAATAATTAATTGGACGCAGGAAACCGAAGCCCTCTGAAGGGATGATTTCTAAAACGCCCTCCATGAATAGGAGACCATCCTGCTCAGCTTGTGCTTTCAGGATAGCGAAAATAAGTTCCTTTTTTGAAAGTTTGCTGTAATAGGAAACTTTATATTCACGCGCGTGCTCATAGAGATCCTTTAGTTTCATGTTTTCTAAATTAGAAATAGTTAAATTCATTATGACACCACACTTTTATTAATTAAACGTTTTCACCCATACTGAAAAAGAAATGGTTTGTTAGATGGAAGAAAAACCGCAATCCATGTACCCGACCAGAGTTTTCTTAGAAAGGATGATACATTTTTACATGTAAAGAAGAAAATTAATTGAAGGCTTCTTGAAGTTTGGAGTGAAAGGGCAGATTTTAAATTATTAATAGTAGACCAAGCTTTATTTTACTTTTTTTATTTTAATTATTCAACTTAAATTTTTTAAAAAAGAAAGCGAGCGATGAAACCGCTCGCTTTTTAAAAGTGATTTTTCTAAAAAACGCTATCAGTCAATCAAACCATTCGGTTTAATCTTAAGACTGTGACGACCATCAATGAAACGAACGGTACCAGATTTAGCACGCATGACTACGGATTGTGTTTCGCCGTAATGCCCTTTAAATTGTACTCCGCGTAAAAGTTCTCCATCAGTCACACCTGTTGCAGCAAAAATTGCATCATCTCCGCGAACAAGGTCTTCCATTCTGAGGACTCTTCCTAAATCAAGGCCCATTTTACCACAGCGTTCCACTTCTTCATCACTTTGAGGAACGAGCTTGCCTTGAATTTCCCCTCCAAGGCATTTCAAGGCAACGGCTGCGATAACTCCTTCTGGAGCTCCGCCAGATCCGAATAAGATGTCAACACCGGTAAGATCGAAGGCCGTATTTATGGCTCCCGCTACATCTCCATCGTTGATCAGCTTGATACGTGCCCCTGCCTCACGAAGTTCATGAATGATCTTCGAATGACGATCGCGGTTCAATACTGTTGCAACCACGTCTTGAATATCTTTATTTTTTGCCTTGGCTACAGCTTTCAGGTTGTCCAACACGGAGGCATTGATATCAATCTGACCAACAGCCTCTGGTCCGACAGCTATTTTATCCATATACATATCCGGGGCGTGAAGCAAGTTCCCCTTATCGGCTATCGCCAATACAGCCAATGCATTCCAGCCGCCGGATGCAACGATGTTCGTTCCTTCTAATGGATCAACCGCAACATCCACTAGTGGCCCAAGACCGGTACCAAGTTTTTCGCCAATATAAAGCATTGGCGCTTCATCCATTTCCCCTTCACCGATTACAACCGTTCCTTGCATGGGAATAGTATTGAAAACATCCCGCATTGCAGTTGTTGCTGCATCATCTGCTTCGTCTTTCTTTCCTCTTCCCATCCAACGAGCAGAATTCAGTGCCGCCGCCTCAGTTACGCGGACAAGCTCCATCGATAAACTTCTTTCCATTTCCGGTTCCCCCTCATGTACACTAGCATGATTTATTTATATATTAGTATAACACATTATATCATATATAGTAACACAATGAGGTGACAAGAAAAGGGATCAGCTTTTAAGCTGCTCCACTTCTTCTTGCGTCATTTCTTCACGCCAAATCGTTGCTCCCAAACCTGAAAGTTTTTCAACAAGATGGCTATATCCGCGATCTATATGTTCAAGCCCGGTCACTTCTGTAATACCTTCAGCCATTAAACCGGCAATTACAAGAGCCGCTCCGGCACGTAAATCGCTTGCCTTCACTTTTGCTCCATGAAGTTGGACAGGACCATCGACGATGCCCGCTCTGCCCTCAACTTTTATCTTCGCATTCATGCGGCGCAGTTCATCAATATGCTTAAATCGTGCCCCGTATATCGTATCAGTGACCATGCTAGAACCGGTTGCTTTTGTTAAGAGGGAAGTGAAAGGTTGCTGAAGATCCGTTGGGAATCCAGGGTAAACCAATGTCTTGATATCAACGGATTTATATTGTTCTCCCGGTGAGACAAATATCTGGTCATCACCCGCTTCAATATTAATCCCCATTTCCCTCAATTTGGAAGTCAATGACTCCAAATGCTGGGGAATGACATTATCAATCAGAATTCCTTCTCCGACAGCAGCAGCTAAAATCATGAAAGTGCCGGCTTCAATCCGATCCGGTATGATCGTATGCTTACACCCATGTAAACTTTCCACACCATCAATACGAATGATATCCGTGCCTGCACCCTTTATTTTCGCTCCCATATTGGTCAACAATGTGGCAACATCGATGATTTCAGGTTCTTTCGCAGCATTTTCTATCACAGTGCGGCCTTTGGCCAAAACGGCAGCAAGCATGATATTGATTGTTGCCCCTACACTAACGACATCCAAATATATGCGTGCTCCCCTTAGCTCGTCCGCCCTAAGGTAAATGGCTCCTTGTTCATTCGTCACTTGTGCGCCCAGTGCTTCAAACCCCTTAATATGCTGATCTATCGGGCGAGGTCCTAAATGGCAGCCTCCAGGCAAGCCAATCACTGCCTTTTTGAATTTACCCAGCATTGCCCCCATTAAATAATAAGAGGCACGTAACTTCTTGACCCTTCCATTGGGAAGAGGCATTGAAATCATCCTGCTGGGGTTGACTGTCATCTCTCCTTCATCAAAGGATACCTCACCGCCAATCTCCTCCATTAACGCTTTCAGCATCTGTACATCCGAGATATCAGGCAGGCCTTCAATCGTTACGGGAGAGTCCGCTAAAATTGTTGCAGGAATAAGGGCGACCGCACTATTTTTTGCTCCACTGACACGAATGCTTCCCTTTAGAGGATAGCCACCGGCAATTTTAAGTTTTTCCATAATAAACTCCCTTCCACGCTAAGCACTTAGAAGCTACTTCCAAAAAGTAATATTTTACCACAAGAAAATTGCATAATCCGACAACATTTACTATCTAGTTCTTTAGTTTACACAAAAGTAAAAAATTCATGTAAAAAAAAGAGAAAAATTTCTAATTTATGTTAATTTTATTTAAACGGTGCAATCTATAGCGACTTAGCGGCAAGGCATTATGCTTCAGTACGTGAATTCCAATCGTTCAAAAATGCTTCAATTCCTTTATCCGTTAATGGGTGGTGGAATAATTGAATTAAAACTTTATAAGGGATCGTTGCAATATGTGCCCCTTTAAGAGCCGCTTCAGTAATATGCATCGGATGGCGGATGGAAGCTGCAATGATTTCGGCATTGATATCATGAATCGCAAAAATGTCAGCAATATCCGAAATTAGATCCAAACCATTTTGGCCGATGTCATCCAAGCGACCTAAAAATGGCGATACATAAGTTGCTCCTGCCCTAGCTGCCAATAATGCTTGGTTTGCACTGAAAATAAGGGTGACATTTGTTTTGACACCTTGTTTTGTAAGTGCTGAAACAGCCTTCAAGCCGTCCGGAGTCATTGGCACTTTAATCGTGATATTCGGTGCAATCGCAACTAGTTCCTTGGCTTCTGCCATCATTCCTTCAAAATCAAGCGCAATGACTTCAGCAGAAACGGATTCCTTAACGAGGCTTGTGATTTCTTTTAGCCGGTCATGGAAAGAAACTCCCTTTTCCCTAGCAACAAGGGATGGGTTAGTCGTAACACCTGCTAAAACGCCAAGTTCATGCGCTTGTTTGATTTCTTCCATGTTTGCTGTATCTATAAAGAATTTCATAAAATATCCTCCGTATGTAATCGATTTTTTAGTTCCTATATGCATCTGAATTCTAATTGTTCTAAAAATAGAGCCCGGATTCAGCCCTGCATCTAAAAGAAACCATTAGGGGGGAGCCCCCCCAATGGGAATATTGCCTTTATCATCTTACATTTAAAGGGATGGAACCCTTATGTTAAGTTTGAATTTATGCTTTGCCGTTAGAACCGAATTCACGGATTTTGCCGATGACAGTTTCTTTAATCGCTTCACGGCCAGGAACGATGTATTTACGAGGATCGTACACTTCAGAATCGTTATTCAGAATTTCACGAACCGCGTTTGTGAATACAATTTGATTTTCCGTATTTACATTGATTTTTGATGTTCCAAGCGAAATCGCTTTTTGGATATCTTTCGTAGGGATGCCTGTACCGCCATGAAGAACAAGAGGTTTATTCGTTAAATCCCGCACTTCTTCCATTTCTTTATACCCAAGGTTAGGTTCACCTTTGTATGGTCCGTGAACGGATCCCAAAGCTGGAGCAAAGCAGTCGACATTTGTTTCTTTAACCAACTGTTCACATTCTTGAGGGTCTGCATATACGACTCCATCAGCAATTACATCATCTTCTTGTCCGCCAACCGTGCCCACTTCCGCTTCAACTGAAACATTCCGTGCGTGAGCGAATTCGACAACCTTCTTGGTTGTTTCGATATTTTCTTCGATCGGATGATGTGAAGCATCGATCATCACTGAAGTGAATCCGGCTTCGATAGCTTCCTTACATTTATCATAGCTTGAACCATGGTCAAGGTGAATGGCCACAGGAACAGTGATTTTCATGTCTTCCAACAATCCTTGAACCATCATCACAGTCGTTTTAAAACCACCCATATGGCGGGCAGCACCTTCGGAAACACCAAGGATGACTGGAGATTTTTCTTGTTCTGCAGCAGCTAGAATAGCTTGTGTCCATTCAAGGTTGTTGATATTGAATTGACCTACTGCATATTTTTCATCAAGGGCTTTATTCAGCATATCTTTCATAGAAACTAAAGGCATTTGATTTCCTCCTACTAGTGGATGTTATTATTTTTAAAGTTAATTCTTTCTAGATATTCCCTAAAACGAAAGTAGCATACGCTTATAAATCAGAATATCTCTCCTCTTTTAGCATATCAATACATCAAAAAAACAGCAACAAATACACTATACCGAGCCTCAAATTTTATTCCAAAAAAACACGGCCCATCTAAAAAAAGATAGCCGCAGCAATTACTCCATCAGTAATATTAAATTTTGAAGACATTTAACTTGATTGAATCGGTAAGTATTCACGAACGGCTTTTCTAATATCATCAATATCAAACGGCTTTGCAAAGTGTGTCATTGCACCTAAATCCTTTGCTTCTTGAATCATATCAAGTTCACCATATGCCGTCATGATTATGACCCGGATGTCCGGATCGACGACTTTCATCCTTTTCAAGATCTCAATGCCATCCATTCCCGGAATCTTCATATCCAGCAATACAAGATCAGGTGAATGATTATTTAGCACATCCAAGGCTTGAATGCCATTAGCGGCTTGAAATGTTTCATACCCTTCTTTATGTAAAACCTCGTTCAATAAAATACGAATTCCGAACTGATCATCAACAATCAATATTTTCCCTGGCATTTTATCACCTCTCCCCATCCCGATTCATCCATTAAATATATTGGCCTATACGGCCATATTACCCGAAAAAGGGTAGTTACCTAGATTGCGTCATAGACTTTTAGGTCCAACGCATTTATTGTTCATATTCGATAATTGTAACAAAATTCCTGCTGTATGGCTAAGAGGAATTTTAATTTTTTTGTTTTTTCGACCGATTTAGTAAATTCGGCCCTTCCGGATCAAAATCCCAGAAACCTGTCATTGCAAAGGAAACTCCTTTATAATAAGTATATTATTTTTTAAAGGAGTCCCTGACCATGTTAAAAATTTTTTCGACACAGATAAGCGGTTTATTCAAGAAAATGATTGAAAATGAAGCTTTTGAAATGGAGGATGCCGGACGCTTGCTGGCTCAGGCTGCGGTTGGGGACGGTGCTGTGTACATTCATGGTTTTGGTGAAATGCAGGGTGTCACTGCCGAGGCTTTGGATGGGGCAGAACCCTTTCCGAAGGTAAAAAGATATGAATCAGGAGAAACTATTTCCAGGGAAGATCGATTTCTCATATTCAGCCGCCATTCGGATGATGCAGAAGCATTGTTGCTGGCAAAACAACTCAAGGAAAAAGATATCCCATTTGTTGCGGTTTCTACATCCGTCCCTTCTGAAGAAGATTCTCTTTTGGAGTTGGCAGACGTTCATATTGATTTACGTATCCAACGGGGATTGATTCCTGATGAAACCGGAAATCGATATGGGTATCCTACCCTCATTGCCGCTCTTTTCGCTTATTATGGGATTAAATTCACTCTTGAAGAAATCATAAATGAGTATGAAGAAGAATGATTATTCATCTAAAAAAAAAACAGCCCATGGGCTGTTTTTTTTATTAAAGTTTTTCGCTGCGCTTTAAAGACATACCGACAAAGTCACGGAATAGCGGCTGCGGACGGTTAGGACGTGACGTGAATTCCGGATGGAATTGAGAAGCCACAAACCAAGGATGATCCTTCAATTCAACGATTTCAACTAGACGGCCATCCGGACTAGTACCTGAGAAGATGAATCCTGCCTCTTCCATTGCCTGACGGTAGTGGTTATTGAATTCATAACGGTGACGGTGACGTTCATAAACAACCTCGTCATTATACGCTTCGTATGCTTTAGTTCCTTCGATAAGCTTACATGGATACAGACCAAGACGCAGTGTACCGCCCAAATCTTCTACATCCTTCTGTTCAGGAAGAAGATCGATGATTGGATCTGGAGTATCTTCATTAATCTCAGCTGAATGAGCTTCTGGCAATCCCAGGACGTTGCGAGCATACTCAATGGACGCCAACTGCATGCCTAAGCAAATTCCGAAGAATGGTTTTTTCGTCGTGCGGGCAAATTCGGTCGCTGCAATTTTCCCTTCGATTCCACGGTCTCCAAAACCGCCTGGGACAAGGATTCCATCTGCATCTTGAAGAAGTTCAGCAACATTTTCTTTTGTTACATCTTCGGAATTCACCCAATCGATTTCAACATCTGCATCAAATGCGTAACCTGCATGCTTAAGTGCTTCCACTACAGAAAGATAAGCATCTTGCAATTCAACATATTTTCCGACTAAAGCGATTTTTGTTTTCTTTGATAAAGAAGTAACCTTTTTGACTAGTTCCTTCCAATCTTCCATATCCGCTTCGCCGCAGTCCAATTGCAAGTGATCACAAACGATTTGGTCCATATTTTGTGCTTGAAGCGCAAGAGGGATGGAGTAAAGAGTATCCGCATCAAGACATTCGATAACGGAATTTTTATCGATATCGCAGAATAAAGCAATTTTATCCTTCATATCTTGTGAAATTGGACTTTCTGTACGTGCAACGATGATATTAGGCTGAATGCCTAGACTGCGTAATTCTTTTACACTATGCTGTGTCGGTTTTGTTTTCATTTCACCAGCAGCTTTGATGTAAGGAACCAGTGTACAGTGGATATACATAACATTATTGATGCCGATATCACTCTTGATTTGGCGAATCGCCTCAAGGAATGGAAGAGACTCGATATCCCCTACAGTACCGCCGATTTCAGTGATGACTATATCGGCATTCGTTTCATTGCCTGAACGGAAAACCCGTTCTTTAATTTCATTCGTGATATGGGGAATGACTTGAACTGTTCCACCTAGATAATCGCCACGGCGTTCTTTTCTCAGGACCGTTGAATAAATTCTGCCTGTAGTCACATTGCTGTGTTTGCCAAGGTTGATATCAATGAAACGCTCATAGTGCCCCAAATCCAAATCCGTTTCAGCACCATCATCCGTTACAAACACTTCACCGTGTTGGTATGGACTCATCGTACCTGGATCCAAGTTGATATAAGGGTCAAACTTCTGGATTGTAACATTCAATCCCCTATTTTTTAATAATCTACCTAAAGAAGCGGCCGTTATCCCTTTTCCCAAGGAAGAAACTACTCCACCTGTCACAAAAATATATTTTGTCATTTTATATCCTCCTATAGAATGTTTTCTTCCAATTCTGTTCTTCGCATCATTAAATCGGAACTGAATCAAATCTTCCGCCACATGAGCGGTTAAAAGCTAAAACCGTAAACCAGTACAAACCATTAATCACTTAAAGGTCTTTAGTGAGAGTCATGCAGGATACATGAACAAGAATAAATTTCCTTAAATGACAGTAAACATAAATATGTTCTCTATAGTTTTTACAATTCTACGAGAAATCATTTTTAAAAATAAAAAAATGATGTCATTTATTCATTCCATCATTAAAAACAAAAACGCTCCGCTTACAATAAAAGTAAGGGAGCGATATAATTTAATCATTGTGTCCTTTTTTAAGGAGCCCAAAAATGATTCTACAAATTCCGCCTCAAAAAGTCAAGGGCGATTATTTATTTCTCATCCTCTTCATCCAAGTCATCCACGTCATCTTCATCTTCGTCTTCGTCTTCGTCCTCATCATCTTCCAGGACAAATGCATCATCTTCGATTATTTCTTCTTCCAGATCGTCGTCATCATCCACGTCATCATCCAAAAGCACTTCGTCGATGACTGGAGTACCTAGAATATCATCATCGTCATCATCGTCATCCTCGTCCAGATCATCGATATCTTCTTCAAAGTCAAGATCTTCGTCTTCAAGTTCATCGAAATCGTCGATAACGGCAGCGGCCTTTTTGGCTTTCTTTTTCTTTTTAGGTTTTACAACATGTACGACTTCTTCTTCGATTTGGTCAACCGGGTACCATGTTTTCAATCCCCAGCGGTTGTCCCCAAGTGAAGTGAAGCGGCCATCCACATTTAAATCCGTATAGAATTGTGCAATTTTCTTTTCCACTTCCGCTTTAGATAAATGGTGCAGCGAAGCTAACTCACTTATTAAGTCTTTAAATGGAATCGGTTCATTTCTTTCCACTAACAAATCATATGCCATCTCTATTAAGGACATTTCCAATAACTGCTCTTTTGAGTATTGTTTTAAACTCAAATTCCGCACTTCCCTTCTCTATTCAAACACTGAATTCCGTGTTTTTTCACATAAAAAAATAATCTAAAACAGTAGTTCGATAAAATAACGACAATTCCTGCTAGACATATACTCCATTATAAACAATCTAATTGGGTTTATGCTAGTTCTATCTGATACTTTCACAGATTTACCTTATTGTCTATCATTCAGGAAACCAAATGCTAAAAATCATTCACTTTCCTTTTTCGACTTCTGTCGATAGGCTGCCGTAAAAAAGACAATAGTCAGGATAAAAAAAGAGATGGCACCCAATTGATGCTCATACAGCTCAAATAAAATAATGATGGCAAGAATATACCCTATGATCAATCCAATCATTTTCAGGTTCATTTTCTCAACTCCAATAGGGCTGATTCTTCATTTTTGCCCCTTTTCCAAATAATTATAAGGTAAAATCTTCATTTTGTTAAAAAAGAGGGGAATTATTTAAAAAAGAGGCCCCTAAACGTTCGGAGCCCCTTACTCAGTTTACATATTCCTTCGATATTGACCGCCTACATCATATAGCGCCCTAGTTATCTGACCAAGACTGGCCACTTTGACGCAGTTCATGAGTTCAGCAAAGATATTTTCCCCATTCATGGCTGCCAATTTCAGTTTAGTTAGCGCCTCATCCGTGAACTCCTTATTTCTTTCCTGGAAAGCCCGGAGATTTATGATTTGCCCTTCCTTTTCTTCCTTTGTTGCACGGGCAATTTCCATGCTGTTCACCGCTTCTTCGGAAGGAGGATTTGGATTCAAATACGTATTGACGCCAATGATCGGCAATTCTCCCGTATGCTTTTTCATTTCGTAATGCATCGATTCATCCTGGATTTTCCCGCGCTGATACTGCGTCTCCATTGCACCCAGCACACCGCCTCGATCATTGATGCGATCGAACTCTTGCAGTACGGCCTCTTCAACGAGATCCGTCAATTCCTCTACGATGAAGGCTCCTTGCATCGGGTTTTCATTTTTTGAGAGCCCATGCTCCTTTGTAATGATCATTTGTATGGCCATTGCCCGGCGCACGGATTCTTCAGTAGGCGTCGTGATGGCTTCATCGTACGCATTAGTATGCAGGGAATTACAGTTGTCCTGTAGCGCCATTAAAGCCTGAAGTGTCGTTCTGATATCATTGAAATCAATTTCTTGCGCATGAAGGGAGCGCCCGGAAGTCTGTATATGGTATTTGAGCTTCTGGCTGCGGTCGTTCGCACCATATTTATCCCGCATGACCGTAGCCCAAATCCTTCTTGCCACCCTCCCGATAACCGTATATTCCGGGTCGAGCCCATTTGAGAAGAAGAACGACAAATTCGGGGCAAAGTCATCAATATTCATTCCGCGACTTAAATAATATTCGATGTAAGTAAAGCCATTCGCTAATGTAAAAGCAAGCTGTGAAATGGGATTGGCACCCGCTTCTGCAATGTGATAGCCGGAAATGGATACAGAGTAGTAGTTCCTGACTTTTCGATCGATGAAATATGCTTGAATGTCCCCCATTAACCTTAAAGCAAATTCCGTAGAGAAGATGCATGTATTCTGGCCTTGGTCCTCTTTCAGAATATCCGCTTGAACAGTTCCGCGTACCGTTTGAAGGGTATAAGCCTGCACTTCTTCAGCTTCTGCATCCGTAAGGGGACGGCCTAACTCTTCTTCTTTCCGTTGAATCTGCTGATCGACTGCCGTATTCATATACATGGCCAAAATGATTGGTGCCGGTCCATTGATGGTCATCGATACAGAGGTTGAGGGGTGGCAAAGGTCAAAGCCTGCATACAGCTTTTTCATGTCATCCAACGTACAGATGCTGACTCCACTTTCCCCTACCTTTCCATAGATATCTGGCCGGTGATCGGGATCCTCGCCATATAAAGTTACCGAATCGAAAGCCGTACTTAGCCGTTTAGCATTATCATCCTTTGACAAATAATGAAAACGCCTGTTGGTTCGGTCGGGTGATCCTTCACCGGCAAATTGCCGCTTCGGGTCCTCTCCTTCACGCTTGAATGGAAAGACTCCCGCTGTGTAAGGAAAGAAGCCCGGAACGTTCTCTCGGAATACCCATCCTAAGATCTCTCCATAATCCACATATTTAGGCAGTGACACTCTCGGAATCATTAAACCTGATAAACTTTTAGTTTTCAGCTTTGTGACGATTTCTTTATCCCTGACTTTCGTTACAAACTGCTCTCCTGCATACTTTTCTTTTAATTCCATCCATCCAGAAAGTATTTTTTTAGATTCAGGTGATAAATTCGAAGCGGTTTCCTTTTTCAGTTTTTCTAAAGAAGCCACCATATCTTCGTTGTTATCATTTTCCTTAATTGCATCAATTGCTCCTTCAAGCTGGAAAAGCCTGCGGGCAATACGTACTTGTTCAGCCGCACGCTTATGATAAGATCTGACCGTATCACTGATTTCACGTAAATAATACCGACGGTCAGTAGGGATGATGACATTTTGCTTGTAAACATCGGCTTCTTTCGAAAAGGCGGTACTCCAACCCGTCCCTGATTTTTCATTAAGCTTTTCAATCAGTGCAGCGAACAATGCATTGGTGCCTGGGTCATTGAATTGGGAAGCGATGGTACCGTATACTGGCATTTCAGACGGATCTTGATCAAATAGTGTACGGCTTCTTTGGTATTGCTTTTGAACCTGGTTTTTTGCATCCTCTGAGCCTTTGCGCTCGTATTTGTTAATGACTATCAAGTCTGCATAATCAATCATATCGATCTTTTCAAGTTGCGAAGGTGCACCGAATTCACTCGTCATTACATACATGGATACATCGCATATCTCGGCAATTTCTGCATCTCCCTGACCAATTCCGCTCGTTTCAACGATGATTAAATCGAAGCCAGCTGCCTTCACGACTGAAATGGCATCTTTTATCGCCAAAGACAACTCACTTTTTGAATGGCGCGTGGCCAGGCTCCGCATATAAACACGCTCTGAAAAAATCGAGTTCATTCTAATCCTGTCACCAAGCAGGGCACCGCCCGTTTTCTGTTTGGTCGGGTCTACAGATAAAATGGCGACTCTCTCGTCTGGAATCTCGTTAATGAACCTTCGTATCAATTCATCAGTCAATGAACTTTTTCCAGCACCGCCAGTCCCTGTAATCCCTAGAACAGGAACCTTCTTTTCGGAAGTCTTGATCTGCTCAAAAAGACTCTCCACCGCTGCCGCTGATTCCTGTGAAGCATCGAGTCTGTTTTCGGCAAAGGTAATGAATTGGGCAATGGCATTTGTTCCCCCAGCAATCAATTCATCAAAACGTTCCTGTAAAGATGGTTTGACTGTCGAGAAATCACACTCCTCCATTAATACGTTTATCATTCCTTGAAGCCCATATTCCCGCCCTTCATCAGGAGAAAAGATTCGGGCAATCCCATAATCATGGAGTTCTTTAATTTCCCTTGGGATGATGACCCCGCCGCCGCCGGCAAAAATACGAATGTGCCCGGCTCCCTTTTCCTTCAGCAGGTCATACATATATTTAAAATATTCCACATGTCCGCCTTGGTAAGATGACATGGCTATGCCTTGAACATCTTCCTGGATGGCCGCATTCACGATCTCTTCCACCGAACGATTATGACCTAGATGAATGACTTCTGCACCGCTGGACTGAAGGATTCTCCTCATAATATTGATAGATGCATCATGTCCATCGAATAAACTCGAAGCAGTAACGAATCTAATATGGTTCTTCGGTTTATACACCTCAACTGTACCCATTGAGCTCCTCCTTATTGAAACGAATTTAACTCAGTATTTTTCTGAAGCGATATATTTTGAATCAATAATTGCGTCTGCAGTTCAACATATTCCGGAAGCGTATACTCTTTATGCAATGCCCACCTTCTAAAACTCCACATCTGTCCCTGAACGAAAATATTATGAGAAACAAGGCTTATTTGTTTTGCCGTCAATGATAGCTCCCCATTCTCAACACATTTCGTTATCACCTTTTCAAACATGCCGACCATCCGAAGTTCTTTATTCAATACATAAGGTAAAGCATCTTTCGTCAGTGCTTTCACCTCTTGATACATGACCAGCACTTCGTCCTGCATATCATCCATCACTTTATAAAAATAGGCGATAGTAAGCTTCAAGCTTTCAAGTGTCCCATCGCTCTGATCTATTTCTTTCTGAAGCTTTTCCTGGACTTCATCGTAGATAAAATCACAAACGAGATATAATATATCTTCCTTTGTTCGGATATACTCGTATAACGTGCCAATACTAAAGCCGGCCGCTTTGGCAATTTCCCTGGTAGTCGTACGATGAAATCCCTTTTCCTTAAAAAGGGTCACCGCTCCTTTAATCATTTGTGTACGCCTTTTTTCAACCAGCCGTTCATCCTTTACAGATGCAAGAACCTCTCTTTTTTCCATTTTCAAACTCCTTTTAATAAGCCCATCATTTAATTGCCAAAGACATTCTGAAGAAATTGAAAAGGGTATTCCGGTAAAGGGCAATGCCTCATCGGAAAACCTCAATTTCAATCCTATTTAGTAATCATCCGTGAGATGACCAGCTTTTGAATTTCCTGTGTACCTTCATAGATTTGGGTAATTTTCGCATCACGCATATACCGTTCTACAGGATAATCCTTTGTATATCCATAACCTCCAAAGACCTGCACGGCTTCTGTCGTCACTTTCATGGCTGTATCTCCAGCAAAAAGTTTGGACATGGCTGACTCTTTTCCATAAGGAAGACCCGCCGATTCCAACCAGGCAGCCTGATAGGTTAATAGCCTTGAAGCTTCAACACCCGTTGCCATATCCGCCAACTTAAAACCGATTCCTTGCTGTGCAGAAATCGGCTTCCCGAATTGGACGCGCTCTTTTGCATAATCAACTGCGGCATCCAATGCTCCTTGGGCTATGCCCACTGCCTGGGCTGCAATCCCATTACGGCCGCCATCAAGCGTCATCATCGCTATCTTAAAGCCCTCTCCTTCTTTTCCAAGAAGATTTTCTTTAGGCACTCGGCATTCATCAAAAATGATTTCCGTGGTCGGTGATGAACGGATTCCAAGCTTCTTCTCTTTTTTGCCGACACTAAAACCCGGGAAGTCCTTTTCAACGATAAATGCACTCGTTCCTTTTTGTTTGGATGCTGGATCCGTCAATGCAAAGACGACATATGTATCCGCAATCCCGCCGTTCGTAATGAAGATTTTTGAACCGCTGATAATATATTCATCACCTACAAGCTTTGCAGTCGTTCTCATACCGCCTGCGTCAGAGCCTGAGCTAGGCTCTGTCAGCCCATATGCACCGATTTTTTCACCCTGTGCCATCGGGCGAAGGTATTTTTGCTTTTGCTCTTCAGATCCAAACTTATATATTGGCCATCCTGCAAGGGAAGTATGGGCTGATAAAGTCACCCCAGTGGAAGCGCAAACACGGGAAAGTTCCTCAATCGCTATGCAGTACGCTAAATAATCACTTCCAATTCCGCCGTATTCCTCAGGCCACGGAATCCCAGTCAATCCAAGTTCAGCCATTTTATCGAAGATCTCACGGTCAAATCGTTCTTCTTCATCCCTCTCGGCAGCTGTCGGAGCCACTTCATTCTGGGCAAAATCGCGCACCATTTTCCTGATCATTTCATGCTCTTCCGTTAGCTTAAATTGCATGTCCATGCCTCCTAAATATTTCGTGAATTATAGATTCTTACTGATGACCATTCTCTGTATTTCGCTGGTTCCCTCATAAATTTCAGTTACCTTTGCATCCCTGAAATAGCGTTCGACAGGATATTCCGTCGTGTATCCATAGCCTCCGAACACCTGGACTGCTTCTATCGCCACATCAACAGCCGTCCTCGAAGCGAATAGCTTAGCCATTGCCGCCTCTTTACCGCACTTCAATCCCTGTGAGCGTAAAAACGCCGCGCGATAGACGAGTAACCTTGAAGCTTCTATACTCGTTGCCATTTCAGCAAGCTTGAAACCAATCCCCTGTTGTGCTGCAATAGGTTTGCCGAATTGAACTCTGTCTTTTGCATATTGGACAGCATGTTCCATGGCGCCTTCTGCAATTCCCAGCGCTTGAGCAGCAATGCCTATCCTTCCAGCATCCAAGTTGGCCATTGCGATCTTAAAGCCTTCCCCTTCTTTGCCAAGGAGATTGGCTGCAGGCACTTTCATATCCTCGAACGTCACCTGTACGGTGCTCGAGCCATGAAGGCCCATTTTACGTTCATCTTTACCGATGATTAAGCCTGGCGTCCCTTTTTCTACAATAAAAGCAGAGATTCCCTTGCTTCCCTTCTGAGGGTCGGTTGAAGCAAAAACAATGAATACATCCGCTTCCCCGCCATTGGTGATAAAAACCTTGGACCCGTTTATTCGATATTTTCCGTCTTCCTTTACTGCCACTGCCTTCGACTTCAAACTCG
This sequence comes from Peribacillus phoenicis, assembly GCF_047238085.1. Classification (NCBI taxonomy): domain Bacteria; kingdom Bacillati; phylum Bacillota; class Bacilli; order Caryophanales; family Bacillaceae; genus Peribacillus; species Peribacillus phoenicis. The sequence continues at coordinate 4,983,980 of NZ_JBDFMF010000001.1, forward strand.
CAGCATCGGAACCTGAGCTTTGCTCAGTCAAGCAAAAGGCACCTAAATATTTACCAGCGGCTAACTTAGGCACATACATTCGCTTCTGCTCTTCCGTTCCAAAATAAACGATTGGATTTGTTCCAACAGAAGTATGAACGGACAATATAACACCGAGAGTTGGACTAACTTTGGAAATTTCATTGATGGCGATGATATAAGACATGAAGTCCATACCTGCGCCACCGTATTCTTCTGAAATCGGGATTCCCATCAAACCAAGCTCACCCATTTTTTGCAGAATCGTTTTTGGAAACACGCCCGTTTCCATTGCCTCGATATGAGGGGTAATCTCATTCTCCGCAAAAGCGCTTACCATTTTCCGCATCATTTCCTGTTCTTCTGTAAACTTGAAATCCATCCTTCATCCCTCCCTAGCTGCACATCTTTCTAAGATTAGTTATATTCGTAAAAGCCCCGTCCTGATTTCTTTCCTAGCCATCCAGCCTTTACATATTTCCTTAACAACGGACACGGTCTGTATTTATCGTCTCCGAGCCCTTGGTGAAGGGTTTCCATTATATACAGGCATGTGTCTAGTCCAATGAAGTCAGCTAGCGTAAGCGGGCCCATCGGATGGTTCATTCCCAGCTTCATCACGTCGTCAATCGCCTCTTTAGTGGCGACGCCCTCATAAAGGGTATAAATGGCCTCATTGATCATCGGCATCAAAATCCGATTCGCTACAAAACCCGGGAAATCATTGACTTCCACCGGTACCTTGTTTAAGGATTCAGCCATCTCTTCAACTTCTTTATAAACTTCATCCGCTGTAGCAAGGCCGCGAATGATCTCAACCAGCTTCATGACTGGCACTGGGTTCATAAAATGCATGCCAATTACCTTATCCGGCCTTTTCGTTGCCGCGGCTATCTCTGTAATCGGAAGTGAAGAAGTATTGGATGCAAGAATGACGTGTTGTGGCGTGATTTCATCCAAATCGGCGAAAATTTTTGTTTTTATCTCCATATTTTCCACTGCCGCTTCAATCACTAAATCCACCGCAGCCGCATTTTTCAAATCCGTCGAGGAAGTCAACCGGGAAAGGATTATATCCTTCTCCTCGGATTCCATTTTTCCTTTTTCAACCTGCCGGGAAAGGTTCTTGGTAATTGTCCCTAACCCCTTTTCTACATATTCATCTTTTAAATCATGTAAAAGAACTTCATAACCGCTCATTGCACAGACCTGGGCAATGCCAGAACCCATCTGTCCAGCACCAATGACCATCACTTTTTGAATGCCCATGAAAAATCCCTCCTCATGTATCTATCTATGAAACTATTATCCTTGCTTAGGCACTTCAATTAAAATGGCATCTCCCTGACCGCCGCCACTGCAGATCGCTGCGATGCCCAATCCCCCTCCGCGGCGTTTCAATTCATGCATCAGCGTAATGATGATGCGGGCACCACTCGCCCCGATCGGGTGACCTAATGCTACAGCCCCTCCGTTTACATTCACTTTTCCCGGCTCGATGTTGGCAATTTTCCCACTGGCCAGCGCAACCGCAGCAAATGCTTCGTTCACTTCAAACAAATCAATTTCCTCTATCGATTTACCTGTCTTCTTCAGGAGTTCATTTATGACCAAACCTGGCGTTTTAGGAAAGTCCTTTGCTTCCACTGCCACTTCTGCATGAGCTAAAATATAGGCAAAAGGCGTTTTCCCTTCCTTTTCCGCACGTTCCTCACTCATCAATACGAGTGCACCTGCCCCATCATTGACACCTGGTGCATTACCTGCCGTAATGGTCCCATCATTATTGAAAGCTGGACCTAATTTAGCTAACTTCCCGGCAGATGTATCTTTTCTTGGGGCTTCATCATGTTCAACGGTAATTGGTTCGCTTTTCCGCACCGGCACCTGTACGGAAATGATTTCTTCTGCAAGGATACCGCCATCGATTGCTTTTATCGCTTTTTGATGACTCTCGTAAGCCCAGCTATCTTGTTCCTCACGGGTGATTTCAAGATCCTCGGCAGTACTGTTTCCATAAGTCCCCATATGCACGCCCGTAAAGCTGCAGCTAAGTCCATCCGAAATCATCGTATCCTTCAGCTCTCCATCACCCATCCTTAATCCCCACCTTGCTTTCGGAAGGATATAAGGAGCATTGCTCATCGATTCCATTCCGCCGGCAACAATGATTTCTTCTTCACCTAAGCGAATGATCTGATCAGCCAATGTCACACTGCGAAGTCCTGATGCGCATACTTTATTAATGGTTTCCGTTTTCACTTCCCATGGCATTCCAGCATGACGGGCTGCCTGGCGGGAAGGTATTTGGCCTTGGCCCGCCTGTAGCACATTCCCCATGATGACCTCATCTACTTGGCTGCCTTCGATCCCTGCCCGGACAAGTGCCTCTTTGATTGCTATTCCACCAAGTTGTGATGCTGTCAAACTGCTAAGGCCACCGCCAAATTTACCAAAAGGTGTTCTCACACCGCTAATAATCACTGTTTTCGCCATCATTATTTCCCCCTATAAGTAACATTGATTGAACGCTCGCTCAATTTGGAGTTAAAAAAATAGTGTTGTAAGCGCTTAATATTATATTACACATTTTTCCCAAAAATGAAAATATTCAGTTTGTAAATATTGAAAAAATTGCCTGCTCCCTTTTATTTCATCCCTTATAAAAGAAGCAGGCAATTCCATTTAAATTAAGATGCAATCGATTTATTTTCACCAATGACCGCTTTTTCGAGTAGTTCTGCTACATCATACGTCTTAACATTTTCCTCAACTTCTTTTGCTTTCGTCCCATCGGATAGCATGGTCAGGCAATAAGGACATCCGGAACTGATCACTGTTGGACTTACGGCCAGAGCTTGTTCGGTACGGGCCACATTAATACGGTTTCCTGTTTCCTCTTCCATCCACATCAAACCGCCTCCAGCTCCACAGCACATTCCCTTTTCACGGTTACGCTCCATTTCAATAAGTTTCACACCAGCAATGGATTGCAAGATTTCACGCGGCGGGCTGTAAACTTCATTGTACCTTCCCAAGTAACAGGAATCGTGGAATGTAATCGTCTCATTCACCGGATACTGAGGGACCAACCTGCCTTCACTGACAAGTTTGGCTAACAATTCAGTATGGTGATACACTTCCGCTTCCAAGCCAAAATCCGGATACTCATTCTTAAAGATATTGTAAGCATGCGGATCGATCGTAACGATTTTCTTTATTTCATTCTTCTGGAATTCTTCTATATTTTTCATTGCAAGTTCCTGGAAAACAAACTCATTACCCAATCGACGCGGAGTATCCCCTGAGTTTTTCTCCTTATTTCCGAGAATTGCAAATTTAACGCCTGCTTCATTCAATAATTTAGCAAAGGAAAGGGCAATCTTCTGGCTTCGGTTATCGTACGACCCCATTGAACCCACCCAAAATAAATACTCGAATTCTTCGTCTGCCTTTTTTAGTTCCTTCACGGTTGGGACGAGGACATCTTCCCGAAGGCTTCGCCAATCTTCTCTCTCTTTACGGTTCAGTCCCCACGGGTTCCCTTGACGCTCAATATTCGTCATGGCACGTTGCGCATCAGGATCCAGTCTGCCTTCCGTCAACACTAGATATCGGCGCATATCGATGATCTTGTCAACATGTTCATTCATTACCGGGCATTGATCTTCACAGTTCCGGCATGTGGTACAAGCCCAAAGTTCTTCTTCCGTAATGACTTCGCCAATCAGGCTCGGACTGTAAGCTTCTGTTGCTGCAGCTGATTCCTGCGCCCCCTGCGCGGCACCAGCCAAAGCGATCTTATTTCCTTTCGTATTCCCAAAAACAAAAGATGGCACCCATGGCTGCTTCGTAGTAACGGCAGCGCCTGTATTTGTCAAATGGTCACGCATCTTGATTATGATATCCATCGGTGACAGCATTTTACCGGTACCTGTAGCCGGGCACATATTCGTACAGCGACCGCACTCCACACAGGCATAGAGGTCCACCATTTGATATTGCGTCAAGTCCTCGATATATTTGGCACCGTAATATTGATTACCTTCTTTGTCGAGAATTTCTTCTTCCAAATCAACCGGTTTCAATTTTCCGGGATTGTCCAGGCGATTAAGGAATACATTTATCGGGCCGGCAATCAAGTGAGCATGCTTAGATTGCGGGATATAAACAAGGAAAGATAATATGATCAGTAAATGCAGCCACCAAGCTACATAAAAAACGACGGTTGCCGCTGTTGTTCCCATCCAGCCGAATAAAAATGCGATGCTCGATGCGACTGGCTCTGACCAGGTTGCATCGTGTCCATGCCAGATCATTCCCATTCCATTCCCCAGCAATACGGTGATCATGATACCGGTGATGAAGATGACAACCAAACCTGCCTTGAAATCCCTTTTCAAGCGAACGAGCTTTTCGACATAACGACGGTATGCCGCCCATAGGATTGCAACAAGAACGGTAAGCGTCACAATTTCCTGGAAGAAAGTAAAGGCCGGATAAACAGGGCCAAACGGTAAATGCCACCCCGGTCTTAAGCCTTTAACAAAAAAGTCAAGTGCGCCAAATTGCACTAAGATGAAACCATAAAATAATAAGGCATGAATGATCCCGCTCTTTTTATCTTTAAAAAGCTTCTTCTGTCCAAATACATAAACCCCTATTTTAACAAGACGATCTTTCACACGGTTATCGAATTCCACTTTTTTGCCAAGTTTTATATAAGCAATACGAGTCTTTATCAAATAGACAAACAAACCGGCGGCGTAAGCGGTTACAAGCAGGAATGCAACTAAGTTGATCCACAGTAAACCATTCATTTCCATGCAGTCTTTCCCCCTCTTTAGTAAATTGCAAAATGCCAGGTACCATTATGGGAAATTTGGCATTTTTCTGAAATTTGATTAACTCCATTATATAATGAATGAGCATTCAGTCAACTTTTTTCTTTTAAAAACTATTTAATTTTTCTGCCCCTTAATTATATAATTCGACAATTCCATGCATTACCCTTCTGCATTCTAAAAAAATGAGGACCCTTTCCCCGCTTTTTAATGGTTACTGACAGGGAATTAGAGCCAAACTAAATATAATCATTTAGGGGGGATTTTTTTGAAGATAATCACTACGATTGCCTCTATATTTTTATTGATCTTCTCTTGGTGCTGGGTTGATCTTAAGGTAGGGCATAAACGTTATTTGAAGCACGCAACCAACATTAAATATCCGCCTCGGAACAGTGAAATGACTGTATTCACATCAGGGAAAATCCTGTTTGAAGATTATATCAAGGAAGTCAAGCAAGCTCAGGATTCCATCCATATCCTTTTTTATATAGTAAAAAATGATAAATTCAGCAAGGACTTTTTGAAGTTACTGCAGTCAAAAGCGGAAGAGGGCGTGGAAGTGCGGCTTTTAGTCGATTGGATAGGAAGTAAAAAGATGTCCCGCCAAACCATTCAGGAGCTGACTGAAAGTGGCGTTCATTTTTCTTTCAGCTTTAAACCGAAACTCCCCTTCCTTTTCTATACCATACAAAAAAGAAATCACCGTAAGATCACGGTGATAGATGGAAAAATCGGCTATCTTGGCGGCTTTAATATCGGTAAGGAGTATATAAACCAAGGGGAGAAGCTGAACCCATGGAGAGATTACCATTTAAAAATGACCGGGGAAGGTGTAAAGGACCTTCAGGAAGTCTTCCTCTCGGATTGGTTCTATGATACAAACGAGGATTACAGAGGAACACCTGCTTATTTTCCGACATTGACTCCCGGGACTCAGGCACATCAGTTTGTCGTCACGAATGGCAGTGATCTTGAACAGTCCTTGACACACATGATTCGTCAAGCCACTAAAAAAATCATTATCGGAACTCCATACTTCATTCCCAGTGAAACTTTATTTCAAGAATTAAGGGAAGCCCTTGCACGCAATGTTTCCGTTACGGTCATCGTACCTGAAATTTCAGACCATGCCCTTGTCAAGGAAGCTTCTTTTCCCTATTTCCGGGTACTAATAAATGACGGGGCTGAAATCATGCAATTTCAAAGAGGGTTCTACCATTCTAAAGTGATACTGATCGATGATATAATGTGTGATATCGGTACGGCTAATTTTGATAAACGCAGTTGTTTTTTAAATAGTGAAATGAACTGCATCGTATTTGACCGGACATTTATAAAAGATGTAGAAAAGGAATTGGCAGTGGACATGGCCGAATCCAAGCCGCTAAATGGGGACGCTCTTTCCAAGATGAATGTAGTCCGTTCAGCAAAAGAATCGCTGGCTTCCATCCTTTCTCCTTTTCTTTGACAACCCTTTGCTCAAGGAGAAAAATATAATGAAAATAAGATTTGGGTTCGTATCCAATGCGACCTGTTTATGGGAAGCTTCTCCGGCCAAGACACTTACTTTCAAGCGATATAGCACACTTGGCCCAGAAAAAGGAATGGAAAAACTTCTGGATGTGACAAGGCAGAACATTGAAAATACGTTAAGGGTCCTTCAATATAACACGGCACACCAAATAGAAATATACCGGATGTCCAGTTCCATTGTACCTTTAGCCACACATCCCGAAATAGAATGGGATTTCGTCACTCCTTTTAAAAGAGAGTGGAAACAGCTTGGCGACTGGGCAACTGCACACAAAATGAGGCTCAGCTTTCATCCGAATCAGTTTACGCTGTTCACCAGCCCTAAGCCCGAGATTACACAAAATGCCGTGAAAGATATGGAGTTCCATTATAAAATGCTTGATGCAATGGGCATAGCGGACACCTCTTTCATCAATATCCATGTCGGTGGAGCCTATGGTGATAAAGAGTCCGCCCTTGTTAGGGTTCATGACAACCTTAAATCGCTGCCTATGCACGTCAAGGAAAGAATGACTTTGGAGAATGATGATAAAACCTATACAGCATCTGAAACCCTGGGCGTATGTAAGAGGGAGGGCATCCCACTTGTATTCGATTACCACCATCATCTCGCAAACCTTTCAGACGAGCCGCTTAACGAGCTGCTCACCGAGGTGTTCACCACTTGGGGTCAGGCAGGGGTGGTACCAAAGATTCATATTTCATCACCAAAATCGGCAGGTGAATTTCGCTCGCATGCAGATTATATCGATTTGGAGTTCATCATGCCCCTTTTTAAAGTGCTTAAGGATCTTGGACAGGACGTGGATTTCATGATCGAGGCCAAGATGAAGGATCGGGCAATGTTGCAGCTGATTGAAGATATAGCTAAGGTTCGTGGTGTAAAAAGGGTGAGCGGCGGTGCCGTCGAGTGCTAATTAACCTAAAAAAAAGCGGCTGTTTCTCTAGAAACAGCCGCTTTTTTCCATTACATTTTTTCCGGTGCCGAAACCCCGATGATGGCTAATGCATTCTTTAAAGTAATTTGGACGGATTTGACCAGTCCTAAACGCGCCTTACTTCTTTCCATCTCTTCAACATCCAGAACCTTATCTGCATTGTAGAAACTGTGGAATGTAGAAGCCAGGTCATATATATAATTCGTCATGCGGTGAGGCATCCGTTTTTCGGCCGCTTCCGCTATTGCCTGCGGGAATTCTCCTAATTTCTTCAAAAGCTCCACTTCTTTTTCAGTAGATAGGGCAGAGAAATCAGTGACTCCTTCATAGCTGATCCCTTGTTCCACACCTTGGCGCAAAATGCTGGAAATACGGGCGTGGGCATACTGTGCATAATATACCGGATTTTCATTGGATTGTGAGACCGCAAGATCCAAATCGAAGTCCATATGAGTATCCGCACTTCTCATCGCAAAGAAATAACGTGTTGCATCCAGACCTACTTCATCAATAAGGTCACGCATCGTAACTGCTTTACCTGTACGCTTGCTCATCTTCATTTTCTCGCCATCCTTGTACAGGTGAACAAGCTGGATGATTTCGACTTCAAGCTGCTCGCGATTGTATCCTAATGCTTCGATCGCCGCTTTCATACGCGGGATATAGCCGTGGTGATCTGCCCCCCAGATATTGATCAGTGTTTCAAAGCCGCGTTCCAATTTATTACGGTGATAGGCAATATCCGGTGTCAGATATGTGTAAGATCCATCCTGCTTAATAAGCACCCGGTCTTTATCATCGCCTAATTCCGTAGAGCGGAACCATGTAGCACCATCTTCCTCGTAAACATGGCCCCTTTCCCTCAACACTTTAAGTGCTTCATCAATTTTACCGTCTTGATAGAGGGATGTTTCGGAGTACCATACATCAAATCCGACACGGAAATTACCCAAGTCCGTTTTCAGTTTTTCCATTTCATATTTCAAGCCATACTCACGGAAAAATTCAAAACGTTCCTTCTCATCGGCATTAACATATTTATCCCCATATTCACTTGCAAGCGTCTTACCGATGCCAATGATATCTTCACCATGATAACCGCCCTCCGGCATATCCTTTTCGAGGCCAAGTGCCTGGAAATAGCGAGCTTCTATGGAAATGGCCAAGTTATTGATTTGGTTTCCTGCATCATTGATATAGTATTCACGTGAAACATCGTAACCTGCTTTAGAAAGGATATTACATAGTGTATCACCTACTGCTGCACCACGTGCATGACCAAGATGGAGATCACCGGTTGGATTCGCTGAAACGAACTCCACTTGGATTTTTTCTCCTTTTCCAAAGTCACTTTCCCCATATGCTTCATCCACTTTCAAAATGACAGGAACCAATTCTGTCAAATAGGCATTATTCATGTAGAAGTTGATGAAACCTGGTCCTGCAATTTCAATTTTTTCGATGGATGCTTTTGAGTTGTCAAAGTTTTCGATGATTGCCTCTGCTATCATCTTTGGTGCTTTCTTTGCAATCTTCGTTAATTGCATGGCCATGTTCGTGGAATAATCTCCATGTGTCTTATCTCTTGGCAGCTCCAATACAACATTTGGAATCTGCTCTTCCGTTGCTAAACCAGCTTTAATGACTGCCGCTTTAATCTCTTCTTTCAGCTTTTCCTGTACCTCTTTTACTATATTCATGCGCTATACTTCCTCCTTGTAGGAAATCGTCATCTCATATTGACCGGGTTCGCTTCCCTGCATATGTAACGTATATTTAAGGACGAGTTTCCCTTGTTTGGTCTGCTCATCCCATTGATGATGTATCTTCTTCGCGGTCGTCCGTAATCCTAACCTGCCATATATACTTTCGTAATGTCCATTTGTCGCTTCCTGCAGGCGGAAAAGCTGTCTCATTTTAATGGCACCATTTCTAAGCAGGATCGTTTCATCCGGTTTGTGCTTGATCGTCGTTTGCGTTTGACCGGCTTCATTTTCCTCTTTATATTGCAAATATAAATCTGCACCTTTATACATTTTTGTACCAAATGTGACCAGCTCATACGTATCCGTTTCTGAGCCGTGCTTGATTTTTGTCTGTAAAGTCACTTTAATCGCTTGCTTATCTATATCATGAAGAGTCAAAGCAACACTTCCTTCATCATGTCGTTCTTAACTTTATAAGTATAAATATTCTTCAAGGAAGTTTCAACTTGGAGCGGAAAATAAAGTGTAAATCAAAAAAAGTGAGGATAAACTGTCGAAATCATGTTCTTGCAATTCATTTGAATTTAACACAATAATGACTCATCGGGGCGGAATTATTCAAATAGAGTCCATCAGACGTAAAATTCTTTCCCGGAATGGATAAAAAAAGACCATTCCCGCTAAAAAACAGGAATAGTCAGTCAGGTCTTACATCCATTAACCTTTTTGAACCCAACCTAAAATCATTTCGCGAATCAGCTTGCTCGCAGTGTTCGCAGTTTGCTCGGATGGATCATAAATCGGTGCCACTTCTACCAAATCGCAGCCGACTACATTAATTTCAGAACGTGCTATCTCATGAATCGAAGCTAAAAGCTCTTTGGAGGTGATGCCTCCACAATCTACGGTGCCTGTTCCCGGCGCGTGCGCAGGATCAAGAACATCGATGTCGATCGTCACATATACAGGTCGGCCAGCTAACTGCGGCAGTACTTCTTTCAGAGGTTCAAGAACTTCAAATTTAGAGATGTGCATGCCATTTTCTTTTGCCCATTGGAATTCTTCCTTCAAACCGGAACGAATGCCGAAAGAGTATACATTTTTCGGGCCGATAAGTTCTGCGGATTTACGGATGATGGACGCATGGGAAAGCGGTTCTCCTTCATAATCCTCACGTAAATCTGTATGGGCGTCCATATGGATGATGGCCATATCGGGATACTTTTTGAACATGGCTTTGATGACAGGCCATGTTACAAGATGTTCCCCTCCCATACCTATTGGGAACTTACCTGCATCCAACAAGCTGTCGACATATTTTTCAATCATATCGATACTGCGCTGCGGATTGCCGAATGGTAATGGAATATCCCCGGCATCAAAGAATTTAACTTCCTCTAATTCACGATCTAAATACGGGCTGTACTCTTCCAAACCAATCGAAACTTCACGAATTCGGGTAGGGCCGAAGCGGGAACCCGGACGGAAGCTTACCGTCCAGTCCATCGGCATGCCGTATAGCACAGCTTCCGATTCCTCAAAAACAGGATGGCTTTTAATGAATACATTGCCTGAATAGGCTTCATCGAATTTCATGGTCCATGCCTCCCTTATTTCACTAAATCTTGAACGAATTTAGGCAGAACGAAAGCTGCTTTATGAAGTTCTTTTGTATAATATTTCGTTTCTAATTCATGGAAACGATCTTCAGTCACTTCTAATGGATTATATTTTTTCGATCCGATCGTGAACGCCCAAAGGCCGCTTGGGTATGTCGGGATATTCGCTAAATACAAGCTGGTGATTGGAAAAATTTCTTTTACATCACGTTGTACATCACGAATTAAGTCCGCTTTAAACCAAGGATTGTCGGATTGTGCCACAAAAATCCCGTCTTCTTTCAAAGCCTTGGAAATCCCGGCATAAAAACCTTTAGTGAATAAATTGACAGCAGGTCCGACAGGTTCAGTCGAGTCAACCATGATCACGTCATACTCATTTTCACTTTTGGCGATGTGCATGAAGCCATCCCCAACTTGTACGTCTACACGCGGATCTTCAAGCATGCCTGCAATTTCCGGCAGGAATTTCTTTGAGTATTCGATAACTTTCCCATCGATATCCACCAATGTAGCTTTTTTTACGCTTGGGTGTTTTAGGATTTCACGGATAACTCCTCCGTCCCCTCCTCCTACAACCAAAACGTTTTCTGGATTAGGATGGGTAAATAAAGGAACATGGGCTACCATTTCGTGGTAAACGAATTCATCGCGCTGTGAAGTCATTACCATGTCATCCAGCAATAGCATATTGCCCCACTCTTCCGTTTCAATCATATCAAGCTTTTGAAACTCAGTTTGCTCCGTATGTAAAGTACGATTCACTTTCATCGTAATACCAAAGTTCTCTGTTTGTTTTTCAGTAAACCAAATGCTCATTTATTAACGCTCCTTTTCCATTTCATATTGTCAGTCACCTTATAGGTTCCCCAAAATCGGTATAGTCATTAGCTAGAAAAATTATAGACGAATCTAGCAGAATTGCAAGATAAATTTCTTAAATGCAGTTCTTATGTTTAAAATTTTCTTTTTTTTCCATAATAGTAATAGATACTAGATTCTTACCTGATAAGAGAGGTGAAAGCAATGGAATTGATTCCAAGCGAACGATTTAAAAGGACAACTAAATATGTACGGGCCTTCATTATCCTTGCCACAATCGGGCTCACAATACTCTTTGTATTGCTTCTCTCTTTACTGATTTATGCAAAAATATTAGGTCCGCCTCCTTTGGTCGTGCCGCAGTCCACTCTCTATTATAGTGATAATGGAAATGTGATTGGTGAAACCGATAATGGCCAGAAACGTTATTGGGCCGGAATGGAGTCGATTTCACCAGAGCTCATCAAAGCGACTGTCGCCGTTGAGGACCGTCAATTTTACACTCATAATGGATTTGATATAAAGCGGATCGGCGGAGCCATCCTTGCTGATATTAAGGCAATGTCCAAAGTCCAGGGTGCAAGCACCATTACCCAGCAGTATGCCAGGAACCTGTTTCTTGGGCATGACAAAACGTGGTCGCGTAAATTTAATGAGGCCTTTTATACGATACGTTTAGAAATGAACTACTCCAAAAAGGAAATTCTAGAAGGCTATTTAAATACGATTTACTATGGCCATGGCGCCTATGGAGCCCAAGCTGCAAGTCAATATTACTTTGGCAAGGATGCCAAGGATTTGACCCTTCCTGAAGCGAGCATGCTGGCTGGAATACCAAAAGGGCCGTCAAATTATTCTCCATTGGATAACTTTGAAAAAGCGAAATCAAGGCAGAAAGTCGTCCTGCAAGCCATGAAAAGCAAAAACTACGTTTCAGGAAAGGATATCGCGGAAGCGCTGCGAACATCCCTTACATTAAAGGGAGAACACGGAACGGTCACAAAGAAGACCGCTCCCTATTTCCAGGATGCCGTCAAGCAGGCTTTAAAAACTCAGCTTAATTTAGATGACCGGACGATCGAGCTTGGCGGGCTTAAGGTCTATACCACACTGGACGAAACCCAGCAGGATGCTGCCGAAGAAGTTCTTTCCAATACCATACCCAAGTCTTCAGGCATTCAAGCCTCGATAGTGGCAATGGATCCGGATACCGGGGAGGTCCGTGCGCTGGTCGGAGGGAAAGATTACTCCGAGTCGCCATTCAATCGGGCCACACAGGCCGTTCGCCAGCCTGGTTCAACCATAAAGCCCTTGCTATACTATTCAGCATTAGAGAATGGTTTCACACCGTCCACCACCTTAAAAAGCGAGACAACTACATTTTCTTTCGATGATGGTCACTCATCTTACACACCGCATAATTACAACCATCAATATGCGGAAGGCGAAATCACGATGGCCCAGGCCATTGCTCTTTCCGATAATATCTTCGCCGTAAAAACGCACTTGTTCCTTGGGGAACAGGCATTGGTCGATACGGCGCACCGTTTCGGCATCACGGCAAAGATGGATGCGGTTCCTTCCCTGGCACTCGGTACGTCAGGTGTAAGGGCGATTGAAATGGTGAACGCATACAGCATTCTGGCTAACGGCGGCAAGAAGGTTGAACCCGTGTTTATCAAAAAGGTTGAAAATCAAAAAGGTGAAGTGATTTTTGATGAAAATGAGAAACCTGAACAGATTTTGGATGAGGATAAGGCATTTGTCATGACCCAGATGCTTACAGGGGTTTTCGATGAAACCCTAAATGGCTATACGAAAGTGACCGGCAGCACCATCAGTTCCCAGCTATCCCGACCATATGCCGGCAAATCAGGCTCCACCCCGACTGATAGCTGGATGATCGGTTACACACCGGAGCTTGTAGCAGGAGTATGGACTGGATATGATCAAGGCAAAAAGATCGAGATCCCTGCTGAAAAAGGCTATGCAAAGAAAATCTGGGCTTCCTATATGGAAAAGGGCCTGCAAGGGAAACCGGCAAAATCGTTTAAGGAAACCGAAAACGTAATCGGGGTAAACGTGAACCCCGTTAGCGGAAAATTGGCCACAAAGGACTGTCCTGCCTCAAGAATGACTTATTATGTTAAAGGGACCGAACCTGTCGAATACTGTGCCGAGCACTTTAAGGGTGAGAGTCCGAAACATGCCCCAAAAGAAGAAGAACATAAAAAGGCCCCATGGTACAAAAAAGTCTTAAAACCTTGGGGATAACGAAAAACCCCCGAAGCCGGCAGCGGCTTCGGGGGTTTTTCTGTCCTAGTTCCACAGTGACTAAACTGCTGTCTTTAAGTTTACTGATTTTATCGCTTTCCTACAAGTGCATTTTTCACTAAACTTAACATTTCACCCATTAAACGAGATTCAAACCGTCAATGACTCCTTCAGCAGATCTGAAGAACGCTCCCACATTCCTGCATCATGATTTCTCAGGAAGTCTGCAAGCACACGTTTTGATTTATCGTCCATGTCCTCGACGATGATTTTTCGTTTTAGCGATTTATCCATCCGGTTAACATGCTCCGGGAGCGATTTGTAACCGCGTCTAATTGACCTGTCGACCATCATTTCACATGCTGTCACACCTGCATAGTGCGGGCCATTTTGAGTGGCTTCAATGGTCACCCAAACAAGCCAGTAAGGTTTGGCATTCGGGACCTCCTCTTTTGTCTTTAAAAACTTGATCCCTTTTTCCACTGCACTTCTTGCATGCATCGCGCCGATATCGACCTCTGCTTCACCTGCATCAACATCGATGATGACCGGAGAAATATTATCGAGCGTCAAAACCCCTGCTCCATATCCGCCATGACCTTCTGTAGGGTCGTTTTTTATAATATTGAAGCCTACCTTTTTCTTTGGTTGTTCTTCCATGTTCGTATCCCCCTTTATTGTATGTCATTCCTTATATTGGTTAAAAAAACAAAAGTGAAAAAAATTGACTTAAGATGCCTCCAACAAAGTCTCTACCAGTTTCCAAAATCGGGCCAATTGTATACTTGCTCAGCGGTGTGATGATCAGGATCAAAAAAATAAGCGAGCCGTATTGTTCATACTGGGTCATTTTTGACCGCAAGTCTGCTGAAACAAGATCCTGAATGATTCTATAGCCATCGAGCGGCGGCAGCGGTAACAGATTAAATACAAATAAAAGGACATTTAAATTTATGAGTATACTTAAGAAAGGCTCGACGAAAAACGGTAAATCAGGTCCAACGCCTGCGGCAAGCAATCCGTAAAAAATCAAATACCCCAAAATTGCAACAATCAAATTGCTGAACGGACCGGCAAAAGAGACGAGCACTCCTGCCAATTTTGGATTCTTGAAATGAAAACGATTGACCGGTACAGGTCTCGCCCAACCAAATCCAGCTATTAATATCAACAATGTTCCGATCGGATCCAAATGCGAAATCGGATTCAATGTGACTCTTCCTTCATTCTTAGCAGTCGGGTCACCGAACTTATAGGCCACATAAGCATGGGAAAATTCATGAACCGTAAATGCGATCAACAGTGACACAATGACATATGGAAGCTTTTCCAAAGGATAAACCAAAAACCGTTCTATTTGCTCCAAGAATTGCATCGATAGCTTCTCCCCCAATATTTATTACCGTTAGTATACATCAAAAGAGCAAGAAGTGAAAAAACTCTGACTTCCGTGTCTTGCATTTCTTTTTCCATTGTGAAACACTACAAGATAAGAGAGGAAGGGGGAAAAAGAGATGCCATATGTAACAGTCAAAATGCTTGAAGGCCGTACAGACGAACAAAAAAAGGCTTTAGTCGAAAAGGTGACTGCAGCAGTTACGGAAACAACTGGAGCACCAGCTGAAGCCGTGACGATTTTCATTGAAGAAATGTCAAAAAATCATTTAGCAGTAGCCGGTATCCGTAAAAGCGATTTATAAGATTTACATAATGGAGAAAAGCTAAGCCATCAATTCGGCTTAGCTTTTGTTTTTAGCTGCTCAATATATTCATATGCCTCATCAATTTCTTCAAGCGTATATTTTTGTTTGCTTTTCAGCGTGAAAATTTTCTCGGTGACTTCCTCTTTTTCAAGCGTGTCGAAGTATAATACCGTTGAAACCAGCTCCAAAAACCTGGCATTCTGTTCGTTCATATCCTGTAAGCATGCCTCAAGTGCCGGCATCTCCACTTCCTGTATGGATAGGAAATCCCGGCCTGCATCCGTTATCGAATAACAATATTGATAATAGCCTGCTTTTTTTTCCCTTACTTCATTCAAGTAGCCCATTTCGCAGAGCTCTTCAATACGTAAGGTCAACTCCTCCGAATACGGTCCATAAAAGTGAAACTGAAACTTTTCATGAAATGGGAAGGACAGCTTCTTCGCGATATAAACGATCTTCTGTAATTTTTTCCGACCCGAGATTTCACCGGCAGTAGAAATTGCATTGATAATGTTTGCATGATCCTTAAACAAGGCTCGTCACTCCTCACCAAAAATGTACCACTCTAATCCGATAGCTCCAGAAGCTTTCGAATCTGTTTTTTTATATTTTTCTTCGTAGATTCATCACGCAATAAATCCGCTGGATAATACAACTTATGATCCGTTCTTCTTTTCCCTGAAATTGCATCGACAATTTCGGATTCACGCGATAATTCACGAATTTCGCCATTATTTTTCAGCAAGTGAATCGGCAGTCTCTCCTCTTCCTCACCTGGCCGGTAAAAATCATACGGGAGATCTGATGAAGAATCGACGACAAGATAATAATCCGGATCGATGCCTGCCTTCTTGAATAGCGTCCTTAACTCCATCAACCTGTTCATTTGACTGTTCGATGGATGGAATTCCACATATTTAAATAGTTTACGGTTAACGAAGCGAGTGCATAAATCTTTTAAAATCGCATCGTTTTCGTCTTCCCATGCTTCGAAATAATAGAGCATCACCGCTTCATCCATTTTCAAGTAGTCCGTTAAAGTCACGTCTCCCCTGAACAATGAATAAAAATGGTGTGGTTCTTGGGCAAACTCATAACCGGATTCATATAAATGTTTCGCTCTATGTAGAATCTTGGTAAGTATGACCTCCGCACTTCTCGTAACTGGATGGAAATAAACCTGCCAATACATTTGGTAGCGACTCATGATATAATCCTCAACCGCATGCATCCCGCTTTGTTTTATGACGGCATGTTCTTCCCTTGGCCTCATTACACGCAAAAGCCTTTCCATATCGAAATGTCCATAACTCACGCCAGTGAAGTAAGCATCACGCTGTAAATAGTCCATTCTATCAGCATCGATCTGACTTGAAATCAGGCTGACTACTAATTTGCCTTTATAGGTTTTCGCTATGACTTCCGCCACTTTTTTAGGAAAATCACGTCCAACCCTAAGGAGGATCTTATTAACTTCCGTATCGCCGAGGATTATCTGCCTCGTGAATTGCTCATGATCCAGGTCAAACACCTTTTCAAAAGAATGAGAGAAAGGACCATGACCCAAATCATGCAGAAGTGCTGCGCACAAGGATAGTAACCGTTCCTCAGGTTTCCATTCGGGTCTGCCCTCGAAAACATCATCCACGATTCTCCGAACAATCTCGTATACTCCAAGCGAATGGCTAAGCCGACTATGTTCCGCACCATGAAAGGTTAAATAAGTCGTTCCCAGCTGTTTGATCCTTCGAAGACGCTGAAATTCCTTCGTCCCTATTAAATCCCATATAACCCGGTCGCGAACATGTATATATCGGTGCACCGGGTCCTTGAATACTTTTTCTTCTTGTAATTTTTCGCCGGAATATTCCATGAACTACCCTCTTTTTCGTAATCTCGATGCACTCATTATAGCGTGTTTTGACAAAAAACCCTAACTTCCACCTTGCTAGTAAGAGAGGTCATTTTGTAAGAAAACGGAAGTTTCAGTCCGATTTTGTCTTGAAAATAAAGAAATAAAAAATCACCGCAGTGTGTCGAATCTGGGTGATGATTACTTGTTTCATTTATCATAAGCAAACAATCCACTCTAACTATATATCATGGATCCTACTTTAGTTTTTTATTGATTTTATCTAGTAACTCGTCTTCTGTCGGTGCAGCAACTGGACGGTTATTGACAAAGGCAAAAGACTTCTTTCTGCCAGGACCGCAATAGGATTGACAGCCCACTTCAATTTTCGCGTCGGGATCAAGCTTTTCAAGACGCGGGATCAACGTTTTAATGTTTACCGCCAAGCAGTCATCGCACACTCTGAATTCATTGGACATCCTCCGGTCACCATCCTTTCCATGACAAACTATTTTTCATCCATTTATACGACTAAAGGGTATTTTACCGTTTCTACTTATGAATATCAAGAGGGCTGGATGATGTGAAAAGGATGTAAATAATCAAAAAACTAGTATCCTTTTAACCTTTTTGTATAAAAAATCCATATTTTGTCCAAAATGCTAGTAGAACATTCCATAAACCACTGCCACACGATATTTTATATAGTTATTTATTTTAAAAATTACCAGAAAGGGAGTATGTAGAAATGAAGGTTCGTCAAGACGCCTGGACAGAAGAAGATGATTTGCTTTTGGCAGAAACGGTATTGCGCCATGTGCGGGAAGGCAGCACTCAGCTCAATGCTTTTGAAGAGGTAGGAGATAAGTTGAATCGCACCTCTGCAGCATGCGGATTCCGCTGGAATGCAGTTGTCCGCCATAATTATGATAAAGCGCTTTCCCTTGCCAAGAAACAGCGTAAGCAGCGGCAAAGGATCCTTGGAAAAGATCAAGGAGGGAAAAAACGGCTTCTTTATACACCGCCGTCCCCAACGATTTCCGACATAATGGTTCCCCATGTACAAGAAGAGGAACTAGAGTTGAATTCCGAAGTCGATACTACCAATTATGAAGCAGCAGAGGAATTCGTTGTGGCAGAAGCCCTCGCTCCTAAGACACTGCACACACCAGTAACTTTGGAAACGGCCATGAGCCTTGATACCGTCATCGCCTATTTAGAATCCATGAACGGTCGCATGCTTCAAGCCGAAGTATTAAAAACCGAAAATGAAAGATTGAAGCTTGAAATTAAAGGGCTGAAAAAGCGAAACGAAGAATTGGAGAATAAAATCAGCCACCTAGAACAAAACAGCGGCTTGATGCAGGAAGATTATGAAACTTTGATGAATATCATGAATCGAGCAAGAAAGCTGGTTTTGTTAGAGGAAGAGGAACGTCCGGCAACTAAGTTCAAGATGGACCGGAATGGCAATTTGGAAAAAATGGCCGAGTAATAAGATAATGTGGGGTTCTGTTATACAGATCAACCACATGCCAGAGGCCGTTTCCCCCATGTTTATCCGAAAAAGAGAGCCAACAAGGCTCTTTTTTCATTGTTTCAAGAAAGATGGAATACTATCTTCGCCTATCATACAGTCCTTTTACAGTTTCAGTGAATGCTAAAGTCGTATTAAATGACAGAAGCCGTTCCTGACTTAATGGAACGGCTTCTGTCATATCAATCCTTTAATGCATCGAATACTTTATCATTGCGTTCCACCACTCTCGTCAAGTACGCCTCATACAGCGGCCATTCCTGAACGGAAAGTGTGTCAGAGAATATCCTTTCGCTATGTTCCTTCAACACTTGAAGGAATCTGATCATCACGTCTTGAACACTCAATTGTACACCCAACAATTCTGTTAGGGACGCCATTACCGAAGGGACGATATCAGGATAAGCGAATTTGGTTTCTGCATTTCCTTTAGCTGCATCATAAAAACCCTTCACGAGACTGGCACGTTCAGCCCCGCTTCCATTGACACACAAATAGATTTGCACCGCTACGCCATTGCGGATCCTGCGTTGGGATATACCGGCAAACTTTTGACCATTTATACTTAAATCATAACTGCCAGGACAATAGGAACCGACGATTTCCCGCGCCTCCATCTTGACTGGGAAATCGGAAAACATCAATTGGACAAGCTTCCACATCGCATCATATCCACGATTGATCTCAATTTTCTGCTCGTTTTCAGGAAAAATGAGCGAAAAATTAAGGACCCCCTCATCCAGGACGACTGCCAGCCCTCCGGAATTCCTCACGATGGCCTGAAAACCATGTTCTTCCAAATGATCCAAACCCTTTTTAAGAAAAGGTAACTTCGTATCCTGTATACCCATGACGATGGTTCGGTGGTGTACCCACGCCCTGGCTACAGCCGCTGATTTACCTGACCCTACGGAAGCGCAAAATGTATCATCCATCGCAAAGGACTCCAGAGCTGGAAACTGAGGTCCAACGGAAGATTGATCAATAATCCTCCACTCTTGCTGCATTAATAATGAATCTGTTTCACCCATACGAATCTCCCTCTACATTTAATCCTCAAGCTGTCTATTGATACTGCGCCACAAATCCCTGTGCCGCTGTAATGACAGCCAGTTTATATACATCCTCTTCACTGCATCCCCTCGAAAGGTCATTCACCGGACGATTCAGCCCCTGAAGGATCGGACCGACCGCTTCGAAGCCACCCAAGCGCTGTACCATCTTATAGCTGATGTTCCCTGCTTCGAGACTTGGGAAAATAAAAACATTCGCATCCCCCTGAATAAGGGAATCCGGTGCTTTTTTCCTTGCTACCGAAGGAACGAAGGCCGCGTCAAACTGAAATTCCCCATCAAGAATGACTTCAGGGTCCATTTCTTTTGCCAAATCGACGGCATCAACCACTTTTAAGGTCTCGGGGGATGTTGCCGATCCCTTTGTCGAAAAGCTCAGCATCGCCACACGCGGTTCGATATCGAACATTATTGCAGTCTTCGCACTTTCTATAGCAATTTCAGCCAGGTCCTGGGAACTGGGGTTTATATTGATCGCACAATCCGCGAATACATATTTTTCTTCATCCCGGACCATGATGAATACTCCCGAGGTTTTTTGGACGCCCGGCTTTGTTTTAATGATCTTTAAGGCTGGGCGAACCGTATCCGCAGTCGAATGCGTTGCGCCACTAACCATTCCATGTGCCAGTTTCATATGGACGAGCATGGTTCCAAAATAGTTCTCATCCTTTAAGATTTCACGTGCTTGTACATCGGTCGCTTTACCATCACGGACCTTCACGAACGCTTCAACCATTTCATCCATCATGATATAATTCTTCGGATCATATATTTCGATTGCATCAAGGGAGATCTTTAGATCTTTTGCCTTCTCTTGAATCAACCCGATATCCCCGATCAATACCGGTGTCACCAGTTTTGCTTTGGCAAGCCTGCCTGCCGCTCCCAAAATCCGTTCATCCAACCCTTCTGGAAAAACGATCTTTAAATTATGCCCCGTAATTTTCGATTCCAATATTTCAAATAAATCACTCATTGGCTCTTCCTCCTTTTTAGATACGTTTCCCCATTTTTTTCTATATTTAACCATCCGTTAAAATCCATTGTCGTCTTCTTTTAAGAATACTCCAGCAGCCAGGTAAATTCCAGCCATCCGCAAATTTGAAAATTGCAGAAACACCGAAAAACAGTGATGGTGTTTGCGGGTTGATATAAATTTCCTTATACTGAAACTATGTTATATTAAAGTTATAATAAGACTTAGGAGTGATCGTAATGAGTGAAGCAGCACAAACACTGGACGGCTGGTATTGTTTACATGATTTCCGTCTAATCGACTGGTCTTCTTGGAAAACGTTATCAAGTGACGAGCGCCAATTGGCCATCTCTGAATTCCAAGGATTACTGGATAAATGGAATATGACACAAAGCGACAATGAAGGCAGCCATGCCCTTTATTCCATCGTTGGTCAGAAAGCGGACTTCATGCTTATGTTTGCCCGCCCAACAATGGAAGAATTGAATGCAATTGAAAACGAATTCAACAAAACGAAGCTTGCCGAATATACAATTCCCGCTTATTCATACGTTTCCGTCGTGGAATTAAGCAATTACTTAGCTGGTGGAGATGGTGAGGACCCATACCAGAACCCTCATGTCCGTTCCAGACTTTATCCGATACTTCCAAAGGCGAAACATGTATGCTTCTATCCAATGGACAAGCGTCGTGATGGCGATGATAACTGGTATATGCTTTCCATGGAAGAGCGCAAAGGCTTAATGCGTTCCCACGGCTTGATTGGCCGCAGTTATGCCGGTAAAGTAAAACAAATCATTTCGGGTTCTGTCGGTTTTGACGATTATGAATGGGGCGTGACACTATTCGCAGATGATGTCCTTCAATTCAAAAAATTAATCTATGAAATGCGTTTTGATGAAGTAAGTGCACGTTACGCTGCATTTGGTTCTTTCTTTGTAGGCAATATCCTGCCGGAAGAAAACGTACCTTCATTCCTATACGTATAAGACGATGAGCTTCCGGTTTCCGGAAGCTTTTTTTGCGTCCCCTCCTTATTTTTCCCCGGCTTTGGAATAAATCCATTCCACATCCCATACATTTTCAATAGTGATGAATTCATTTTTTCACAGTCCCATTCAGCTTCAGGAAAATTGATCAAGGCAATTCCTGACTCCAGCGAGGTGAAGGAACGTTACTTTTATTCATTTGCCGGCAAGAGGATATCGCTTATATCATGAACGGCTGCCGTTATGTATCGCTTAACATGCATTGTGGTTTTTTAAGCCACCCGGAGATTGTCCAGAAAACATATACAATACTACCGGTCGCTATAAATCGCACTGTTTCTTCCAGTCCACTCTCTCGGATTGTCCAAATTCCACAGCATCAACTAAACCTTGAATTTAGGAGGGAATGCAATGTCACAAAATAATCCTTATGGTAATTATCCGTACGGAGGAAGCCCTTATTACCCCTATGAAAATAATGAGCCTGAACTAAGGCAGCAAAATCCTAACCAGCAACAAGGTTACCCGCAGCAAGGATACCAACAGCCATCATACCAGCAACAACAGCCCACTATGGCAGGTACGCCACAACAAATGCCGATAACGATGGGTCAACCCCCTTCCGGACCACAGATACCTGGCATGCTTCCGGTCGAACAGTCGTACATCGAGAACATCTTGCGTTTGAATAAAGGGAAATTGGCCACTGTTTATACAACGTTTGAAAACAACAAGGAATGGAATGCCAAGATCTTCAAAGGAATCATCGAGGCTGCAGGACGCGATCACTTAATCATAAGCGATCCTCAAACGGGAAAACGATACTTAATCCCGATGGTATACTTAGATTATATAACGTTTGATGAAGAAATCGAATATGAATATCCATTCGGGGGCACTGGGCTTACCACCTATTCGCCAAGGTAAACAAATCCTAAATAGAAGAGCCTCAGAATCTATTTGATTTTGAGGCTCTTCTTTATTGGAATGACTTTTTGACAAAAAAAGCTGACCCAAGAAGATCAGCTACCTTCATTACAAGTATTTATATGCAGCAACGATCATTAAGACCCAAGCAACCAAGAAAGAAACTCCGCCAAGCGGTGTGATGGCCCCCAGGACTTTGATTTGCGTAACGCTTAGAACAAATAGACTTCCGGAAAACAGGATAATTCCTATTAACATAAGCCAGCCGGACCAGTTGATCAGCGGACTTGAAATTTTCCCGGCCAATAAACCGAGTACCAATAAACCCACCGCATGGAACATTTGATATTGAACAGCGGTTTGCCAGGTTTCTAAATATTTATCGGGAATTTTCCCTTCCAGTCCGTGTGCACCGAATGCACCTAGTGCCACAGCAATAAACCCATTCAATGCACCTAAAATGATGAACAGTTTCAATTATTTCGCTCCCCTTCCCTAATTTAAAAATCGAACAAGGACTCCCCATTGGCCTCATCCATTTTAACCGGTTCTACATTCGGTGTAGCCGACATAACGGGCTGGGTCAATGTGATTGGCTTCGGTATGCTGATGTTCACCGCTTTTTCATCAACCATTACTTCACAAAGGGACTTAATCGCAATTACATACCCCTGCACCTTATCCTCTGAATTTGTCTGTTTCGCTTTTAAAACAAGCTCTTCGATTTTATCTAACATTTGTCTTGATGAAATATCCAACTTTACCACCTCGTCTATATACAGGTCAAAACTATCATATCTAGCATAGCAAAAATCAGAGAAGAAAACACCTTGCATATTTCCTACCTTTTCATTGGCTTGGCTTGAAATTTCAAGCATGGCTGTCCTGAAGAATGAAAGACATCAAGAGAAGGCTGGTTTGATGTTTTGAATTGAAAAGCACGGCAGCCCTTTGGAAAACTTGGATCCCAAGTTATATAGAAATGACTGCACGCCATACAATTCACCCGTTTCGTTTTCCTGCCCATATCATCGGTTCGAAATTTTCCAATCAATTGGGGATTCCCCCATTTCCATCAGCAATTGATTTGTTTTGGAAAAAGGTTTTGTGCCAAAGAAACCACGGGTAGCCGACAGCGGACTTGGATGTACGGACTTAATGATTTTATGGCGGGTTTCATCAATCAAAGGGATTTTGGTTTGAGCAGGTTTTCCCCAAAGAATGAATACAACCGGTTTCGGACGGTCATTCAATAGGCGAATAACTTGATTCGTAAAGATTTCCCACCCTTTTCCGCGGTGTGAGTGCGCCTCTCCCTCACGCACAGTCAAGACGGTATTCAATAGAAGCACTCCCCGTTTTGCCCATTCAACAAGGTAACCATTATCCGGAACCTCATAGCCTAGATCGGTGTTTAACTCTTTAAAGATATTTTTTAAAGAGGGTGGGATGCGAACTTCCGGCTTAACTGAAAAACTAAGGCCATGCGCTTGACCAGGCCCATGGTAAGGGTCCTGTCCAAGGATGACAACCTTTACGTCCTCATAAGGAGTATAGTGAAGCGCATTGAAAATATCGTCCTGATCAGGATGAATGACTTGCTGGCTGTACTCTTGCTTTATAAATTCCCTTAGCTCCTGGTAATATTCTTTTTTGAATTCCTCTTTCAATAGAGGCCACCAATCATTTGTCAATAACTGCTTTTCCATCTGCCACAGCCCCTTTCCACTTTTTGAAACTATATTATATCAAACTTAATCGCCTTGCCTTTTCCATAGATTACGATTTATGTTTCTATATACCCCAAAAGTGGGAAAATAGAAAGTTAGTAAGCAATTTAACCATGTTGGAGGATTCCCTATGAAAAAATGGTACAAAAGAAAACGATTTTATCTGCTTGTCAGCATTTTGATCGTCATTGCAATCGTAATCGTCTATAACAGCTACAAGCCTCTCCCCGATGGTATTTCTTATGAAGGAAAAGTTCATCATGTCGAGGATATCGATTTCATCTATGACCTCTCCTACCACGATGAACAAGGGAATCTGCAACATGAGCAGCGAATTTTCCAAACCATTAATCAAGCAATAGAAGAGGCTGATTCTTATATCGTAATCGATATGTTTTTGTTTAATGCTTTTTATGATGAAAAGGTAAACTTCCCGAAGTTAACCGAGACTCTGAAGGATAATCTGGTGAAACAGAAGAAAAGGAAACCTGATCTCAAGGTTATATTCATTACAGATGAAGTGAATACTTCCTATAATGCCTACCAATTAGAGGCATTGGAAACGATGAAGAAAAATGGAATTGATGTCATCGTTACCAACCTAGACCGCCTCCGGGATCCGAATCCTCTCTATTCAGGGGTGTATCGGACCTTTTTCCAATGGTTCGGTGAAAGCGGAAAAGGCTGGATTGTCAATCCAATGGCCAAAAGCGCGCCAAAGGTCACCTTGCGTTCTTATCTTAGACTGATGAATATCAAAGCCAATCACAGAAAAGTGGTCGCTACTGAAAAAACGGCCATCATCTCATCTGCCAATCCTCATGACGCAAGTGGATTCCATTCCAATATCGCGTTCCAGATGGATGGGAATATCATCGGTGATTTTCTTAAAGCCGAAGAAGCCGCTTCGAAATTCTCGGGAGGACCAAAGTCATTTCCTGAGTTCAAGGGGACATCGGCAGATAAAGGACCGATATCGGTACAACTGCTAACGGAAGGAAAAATCAATAAACATGTCCTTAAGGCAATTAAAGATGCAAAAAAGGGGGACAAGATCCATCTTGCCATGTTCTACATTGCCGATCGCGAGGTTGTCGAGGCATTAACGGATGCAGCTGAACGGGGTGTGAAGATTCAAATGATATTGGATCCGAATCAAAACGCTTTCGGAAGTGAGAAAATCGGGCTTCCCAATCTTCCGGTTGCCGCCGAATTCGAAAAACTGGGGGATGAAAACATCTCGATCCGCTGGTACAAAACAGATAAAGAACAGTTCCATACAAAGTTGATGATGATCCAAAAGGCTAATGAAACGGTTATCCTTGGAGGATCGGCTAATTATACCTCCCGCAATCTGGATGACTATAATCTTGAAGCGAATGTTGAAATCCATGCTCCAAATGATGCTGACGTTTCCAAGGATGTCGATAGCTATTTTCAAAGACTTTGGACAAATCAAAACGGAACTTACACGGTGGATTACAGTGAATACCAAAAGAAACTGCCTGTCTTCAAATACTTGACCTACCGCATTCAAAAGGTATTCCGCTTCACCACTTACTAAATATTCTTCGATAAAAATGTTTATCCGTGCCCAAACGAGGTTATATACTACTATAGCCAATCAACAACTGTAATAAGCAAGATTCCATTTACCTATTTCCAAGAGAATCTCACTAAAATTCAAGGAGGAGTTTATATGTATCAAGTACATGTAGTAGAAAACGGTTTACAAGCAAAGGAAAAAATCGATGAATTAATTACATCAGGTTATACGAAAGACGATGTATATTTGTTTGCCCATGACAAAACCCGTTCAAAACACCTTACCGAGAATACAAATACAGAAGGTGTAGGCATGAAGGAACAAGGTTTCCTTGATACCGTCGGAAATCTCTTTAAATCACGCGGAGATGAACTTCGTAATCGAATGAGCAACCTTGGCCTTAGTGATATGGAGGCAGAACGTTACGAGGAAGTTCTTGACGAAGGAAAAGTAGTCATCGTCGCTTCGAAACAAGATAATAAAGACGGGGTTACACACTAAACCCGATGACCATTACCCTATATGGATTCATAAAAAAGCGAGGCCCCAAAACCTGTGGCCTCGCTTTTTATATTCATTATCCAAGGATTCTTTGGTACGCGGCCTTTGCATGGACCATGTCCTTCGTACCGTGAATCAACGCCCGTCCATCCTTGAAAATGACGATACGCTCCCCAGCTTTTTCACAAGAGAGAAGAAATGGATTGAATTTCACCAAATAGCCGCTGCCGTCCAGATCTTTGGCTAATTTCTCGAGCTGCAATTCCAAAGGTTTTGGCGGTCTTACCTGTACAGTGTCCCTCCCGCAAAGAACAGCCGTTTTCGTTGCATTTTCCATTGTTAAAAAGGGGTATGTCCTCTGCTCTCCGCATGAGAGACAATCTTTCTTTTTCGCTTTTGTCAATTTAACGGTTTGGTATTGATTTCTCCACAGATCAAAAGTAACAAGTGCAGGTCGTACCGATTCCCAATCTTCAACAAGGATTTTCAAAGCTTCGGCAGTTTGGTGTGCCACTACCATCGTTACAGCTGGTGATATGATTCCTCCTGTGTCACAGGTCATCCCTTGAATGGGGATAGCTTTAAGCAAACAGTGCAAACATGGAGTCTGTCCGGGAAGGATAGTCAAAGCCATGCCCACACTCCCCACACATGCCCCATAAATCCACGGTATATGAAGCTTTTGTGATAAATCATTAATAATCATCCGTGTCTCAAAATTATCGGTTGCATCCAATATCAAATCAACATCACCAAGCAGCTGCTCAAGGTTTTGGGCAGTTGCGTCCATGATGATGGCATTCACTTCAACTTCATGATTGATATCAAATAAATGACGCTTTGCCGCTTCTGCTTTTGGCAGCTTCTCCTCGACATCCCGTTCCGTATACATTTGTTGGCGCTGTAAATTACTGGTCTCGACATAATCCCTGTCGACAATGGTAAGCTTCCCTACTCCTGCACGAGTAAGGGCCTCGGCATTAGCAGATCCCAAAGCCCCTGCACCAAGAAGCAAGACATGCTTCTTCATAATTTTCAATTGGCCCCCTTCACCGATGGGGGCGAATAAAGTCTGCCTTGAAAATCGCTCTTTCACCGTGAACCCTCCCTTCCGAATGCTTTAGCCTCCACTTACTGGCGGAATGAAAGCAACTGTATCTCCATCAGATAGAATTGTGTCATCATCGGCAAATTCTTCATTGACCGCTGTCATCACAGTTTCAAGACCTTCCAATTGAAAATCCACCTTCATTTTTCCTTTTAGCTGGGCCACACTCATTCCATTTCCTTCTATAGTAACAGTCTCTTTGCCTAGCTCATCTTTCAAATGGGCAAATAAAAGTACATTAACCATCAATATCCCCCTCTTCCGGTTTCCCCGTTGGATATGGAACGGTTTCCAACTGGTTTCCGACCCATGTCTCCCCATCTTCCCAGTGTTCTTTTTTCCAAATCGGGACGATTTCTTTAATTCTTTCAATCGCATACCTGTTTGCCTCATATGCATCATTTCGGTGTGGCGTACTAACGGCAATAACCACTGCGATATCCGTGATTTCAAGTTTACCTACACGATGGGTGATCGCCGTTTCTGCATCAGGCCAACGCTCCTTGATCTCAGATCCGATTTGCTCCAATTTCTTGATGGCCATCGGTTCATACGCTTCATATATTAAGAAGAGAGTCTTTTTTCCTTTCGTCATTTCCCTCACCGTACCAATAAAGGTCGTGACGGCACCTGCATTTCGACTGACTACTTTATCAATCACTTCCTGGATGACAATCGGCTCTTTTGAAATATTATAATTCATGTCTACCATCCTTTATATATAATTCAGTTTGATCAATATAACCTGCCTCTTGATAATCTTCCATCGTATTCATATTGAAAAAAAGGTATTGAAAATGTTCAGGATTCTCGCGATATAACTTAAAGTCGGTTTCTTTCATGATTTTCACCGAAATCTTTTCCAAAAATAGACTCATTTTCAATTCATGTTTTAATAAACAGTCCGTCAGTACAGGAAGACACCTTTTATGGTAAACAGCAAAAAGCGGCTGGATCCTGCCATTTATTTCTGGAATGACTGCATCGAATTCAGGTTCATAATGGGAAATGATATCCTTTATGGCATCAGCATTCACAAACGGCATATCACAGGCTGCAAGGAACTGAAGCTCCGTTTTCGATGAGGTCAACCCTGCATGCAATCCGCCAAGAGGTCCATGATCTTTATGTAAATCCGGAATTAGCGGCAGCTGCAGAAAACGATATTCTTCAAATGTATTCGTAATGACCATAATGTTTTCTGACACCTTTTTCAATTCGGATGCCACTCTTGAAATGTTCACAACGCCACTTATGGTCAACAGGGCCTTATTCACGCCCATACGGCTTGATTTCCCACCAGCTAAAAGCAACATTGTCCATTCCATAGAAATCACCCTCCCTTTTTTGGGTTTAATCCAGCATCGAACGGTAAAGCTATACTAAATGTATCCACTATATTTAAATATTTTAAATCAACTTTGAAAATAATGACACCTTCGCAAACTTTGCTTTGTAAATCAAAAGATGGAAAGTAGGCCACACTTCCATTTTATATTCTGAATTCCAGGTCCGAAAAATGACACATGCGTGGCCATTCCATTACCTTTCTTAAGGTACTCATATTAAGGTGAAAACTAAGTTTTACATAAAAGAAATTTTGGTATATTCTAAAAATAGGATATTAACTGGTATGCTGATAATATCGATATCTAATTCTCCTGAGGAGGTCACATAATGACTATGAAAAGAGCTATGACAGTTGCCGGATCGGATTCGAGCGGCGGTGCCGGTCTTCAAGCGGATTTAAAGACATTCCAAGAATTCGGCGTTTACGGTATGTCCGCATTAACGACAATCGTGACGATGGATCCAAAGAATGGCTGGTCCCATAATGTATTCCCTACACCGGTCGAGGTTTTAGAAGCCCAAATCGAAACGATTCTATCAATCGGCATTGATGCCATGAAAACGGGAATGCTTGGATCAGTGGAAATCATTGAACTTGTTGCCCGTAAAATAGACGAGTTGAAGCTGGACAAGGTCGTAATCGATCCAGTTATGGTATGTAAAGGTGAAGATGAAGTATTGCACCCTGAAACTGCTGTAGCTCTGCGCGAACTGCTTGTTCCACGTGCAACTGTAGTCACGCCAAACCTGTTCGAGGCCGCTCAGTTAGCGGGAACTGCGCCTATCAAGACGATTGACGATATGAGGGCTGCAGCCGAAAAGATTCATGCACTTGGTGCAAAATATGTCTTGATCAAAGGCGGTAATAAGCTGGATCATGATAAAGCCATTGACCTTTTATATGATGGAACTGAATTTGAAATCCTTGAATCAGAAAAAATCGAAACGACCAATACACATGGTGCCGGCTGTTCATCTTCAGCAGCCATCGCAGCTCAATTGGCTGAAGGGAAAAGCCCGCGTGAGGCTGTCCTCATTGCTAAAGACTTCATCACCGAGGCCGTTCGCCATTCTTGGAAGATGAATGATTATGTTGGACCTGTCAATCATGGTGCATACCATAAATATGGAATCGCTGAAAAAACACAAAAATAAAACATCAAGTTTAATGGCCGCTCAAATTCATCGAGCGGCCTTTTTCGCTTTTTTTGTTTTTATTTAGTAAAATAGAAAGAAGGAAAAGCTTATCTAGCCGCCCAGTTAAGGAGGAAATTATAGAATGAAACCTATAGACCGTACAGAGGTGCAAAATGCCATTGATTCTTTCGCAGGACAAGATGTATATCTTCACCTTGAAACGACAAATGGTGCCTATGCCACTCATGTAGATGAAGCTTTCTTTTCGGCAGGTGCTTATATTCGTAATGCTCTTATACAGTATGAACATGGGAAGATAGTTGGGGATGGGCCCTACCGCATCGGCTTGAAGCTCAATATTGGCTGGGTATATGCAGAAGGCGTTAACCACTTCGAAATGGATGAACAAGGGAGATTGCTATTGGCAGGCCTTGATTTTTCCGGAAAGCTTGCTGTCTCCATGCAGCTCAGTCCCACTCCTTTTGAATGATGACAACTTGCATGATATATATCATATAATTCCGATGAAAACTCCCATTTACCGATAACCATACTCACTGTAAGTAGAACGGAAGGAGAAATATACCTTGGAAAAAGAACGCCATGTATTAGTTATATTCCCACATCCCGATGATGAAGCCTTCTCGGTCTCCGGAACGCTTGCCCTTCATAGAGAAGCGGGCACTCCTGTCACCTATTTATGCTTAACTTTAGGAGAAATGGGACGTAATTTAGGAAACCCTCCATTTGCAACAAGGGAATCGCTCCCTAAAATTCGCAAAAAGGAATTAATCGATGCAGCAAATGCGATTGGCATCCAAGATTTACGCATGCTTGGATTGCGTGATAAGACAATTGAATTCGAAGATGATGAAAAGCTTACTTCATTATTTACCGATGCCATCAATGAATTGAATCCTTCATTGATCATTACGTTTTACCCAGGATACAGTGTCCATCCTGACCATGAAGCGACAGCACGGGCTGTGGTGCGGGCCGTTGAAAGAATGGATGCGAAAGAGAGGCCTAAACTTCATTGTGTCGCCTTCTCGAATAACTGCATTGACGAATTAGGGCAACCTGACATTATCCATGATATCTCTGCCGTCGAAGAAAAAAAGGTAGCCACATTCACTGCCCACCGTTCGCAAACTCAGGCAATGGTGATCGATTGGAAAGAGAAATTCGAAAATCAGGATGCCGATTTTCTAGACTGGATCCGTAAAGAACGATTATGGACCTATAAGTTTTAAAGAAACCGCCAATATGGCGGTTTTCTTTGTTTATGGCATAAAAAAACGCCTGTGGGATACAGGCGGAGAAAAGGGGGATACTTTGGAAAATCAATCATAATATAAGCATCCCCAAAATTCTTCATTTTATACAATCATATTCAAAAAATTAGGCAGACAAGCGTTCCTCATGCTGCATTCTCACTCTTGCCGAGGCTTTTTTTCCATGCGCCAAGTAATAAATGCCAATAAGTATGAACGCAAAGATCGACATTCCCATGAATAACCCTTTGAACCCTGTATATGGAATAAGGAATCCCAATAGGAATGGGCCCACACCAATACCGAAGTCATACATTGTAAAAAACGTGGATGTGGCTAACCCCATCCGATTCGATGGGGCTTCCTTGATGGAAATCGCTTGACTGCTTGATTGGAACGTACCATACCCCACTCCAATAAAGGCACCGGCAATCAAAAGCGTGATACCATGATGCGATTGGCTGAGGATGACCATACCGACGGCAAATAGCAAGAGCGATGGGTAAATAACTGCATTTTCCCCCTTCACATCAAACATCCGGCCTGTAAACGGACGGGAAGCCAAAAGGAATACAGCAAATACGACAAAGAAAAAGCTTGCCGCATCCATTAAATCCATTTCTTTTGCAAAAGATGTTAAATAGGACAAGATGCTCGAATAGGTAAATCCGGCAAACCCGATAAAAATGGAAATGGGCAGTGCCCTTTTTTCAAAGTAATCACTGATTTTAAATCCTTTTTGTGCCGAAGCTCCGACCTTTTCCCCTTCAGGCACATTCATGAATAACGATGCAACTAAAGAAAACGCGGCAAATAAAGAGGCTGCATAGAAAATGATGGAATAACTGAAATGCTGTGTTATCAGCAATCCAATAAACGGGCCGAAAGCCATTGCCAAGTTTGTACTCATGGCAAAGTAACCTGTGCCTTCCCCGCGTCTTTCATTCGGAATGATATCTGCAGCAATCGTTCCAGTTGCCGTAGTGGCAAGGCCAAAAGCAAAACCGTGAATAAGCCGATCGATCAATAAGAGGGATAAACCATTCACCAGGAAATAGCCGATGGATGCGATCAGGAATAGAACCAACGAGCCAAGCAACATCTTTCTGCGGCCGATCTTGTCAATTTTTTTCCCTGCAATCGGTCTGACAAGCACAGCCCCAAGAACAAAAATACTTGAAGCAAGCCCAGCTTGTGCTTGCGATGCATGAAAATTATCCATCGTATAAATGGTCAATGTCACCATCAAGACATAAAAAGTTAAGAATAGAAAAAAGTTCGCAGACGAAACAATCAGAAAGTCTTTCGTCCACAATTTTGGTTTGTGATTCATTTCAATCCTTCTTCCTTACTATTGTTTTAATTTTTCCTTCAGGAAAATCAACGTTCGTAACGTTGTCTCCCGGTCTTCTTCAGCCAAACCGCTCATTAATTGAAGTTCAAATTCCTCAACTACCTTTTTGGCCTCTTGATAGGTCCTTACACCTGACTCCGTTAACTGTATTCTCCGTTCCCGCTTATCTTTTCCTGGGACTTGTTCAATCAAATCAAGTTCTTCCAACCGATTTACCGTCCTCGTTACCGTCGGTTTCTCCACATCTAAATAAGTGCTTATTTCAACAAGCGTAGAACAGCCAAACTGACTCAGATAATATACAATCGACCATTGTGAATGAAAAAGATCAACCTTGGCCAATTGTTCATTTAACTTTTTCGTAAATGACCTTGAAAATTGTAAGTTATGATGAAAAAAACCATTTTGAAAGGACAAAGGTATTCCTCCTGTAAATTAGTTACCTAGGTAACTATACACCTATTCATGAAAAATGTCTAGACTTCGGATGAACGAAAATAATCGTAGACACACTGTTTCCTCAGCTTCTCCATCGCTTCCGACACAAAAAATCCCCTTTTCAGGAGATTCGGGCTTTTATTTGGGAGTATGGAGAAAATACTCCGTGAGTTTGGTGCTTTTACTCGTGAGTTTCACGCTTTTACTCGTGAATTTCGCGCAAATACTCGTGAGTTTCGCGCTTTTACTCGTGAGTTTATAGGACATAAACCAAAAGGAAAACCCCGCTATTAGCGAGGTTTCCGATTATAAGCTTCTTTTCTTCTCATTACATCAAGGCATATTTAACCGAGATAGCGGCAAACGATAAAGCTTATCATCCTTTTCATCAGGATTTCCTCGGCCGTCCGTATTGTTGCTTATGAAATAAAGAAATTCTTCATCAACGAATACATCGCGTATCCTTCCTGAGCCCGTAATGATATTAGTCAGTTTTCCGCTTTTTACATCATAACTTTTAAGCGCTTCGCCCCTTAAGGCTGCAAAATAGAGCTTTCCGTCAAAATAGGCCATGCCAGAAGGAGCCCATGTATTTTCACCGGAATGAATCAATGGTTTTACCATATCAGCTTTTTGCTCATCGCCCTGTTTCTCTGGCCAGCCATAGTTCTTACCCGGATCAATTTTATTTAATTCATCGTGAGCCGAATCTCCGTGCTCACTTTCATACAACTGTCCTGCATCATCCCAAGCAAGGCCTTGTGGATTGCGGTGACCGTATGAATAGACGTATGAATTCGCGAAAGGATTATCGTTCGGAATGGTGCCATCCAGGTTCATGCGCAGAATTTTCCCGCCTAAAGAATCTGTGTCCTGTGCGATCTCAGCCCTTCTTGCATCACCTGTCGTTGCATATAGCTTATCATCCTGACCAATCTTGATCCTGCCGCCATGGTGGAAGTCCCCGCTTGGTATTCCGTCGATTAAGGTCTCCATCTCCTGCCACTCATCATCATTTTTTTCTAAAATGACGATTCGATTGATGGAATTCCCGCCTTCTTCATACGTATAATAAGCGAAAGCTTGCCCACTGTTAGAAAAATCGGGAGCTAATAAAAATCCAAGCAAACCAGCTTCCGCTTTAGATGACAATGTCTTTTTTAGGTTGACCTTTTGCCGTGTCATCTTACCATTGTCCCATTCAACGATGGTTCCTGTCCGCTCCGAAACATACATTGTGTCCCCATTCTTCTGAATCGACCATGGGGCATGCAAGTTCGTTACCAGCACATCCGGATCTTCGCCTAAAGTGCCCGTCACTTCCTTGTCAGGATTCGGCTCGGTTTTACTGTCATCATCATTCATGTTACATCCAGTTAAAATCAATGCAGCCATAAGGAAAAATAAGAGCAACTTTTTCAAAAGTCTTTCCCCCTTCGATTCATGAGTTTAATAGGCTGACTGTTTAAGTACCTTTAAAATGGCCTCCGCTACACCGGATTCATCATTCTTGCCTGTTACTTCATCACACAGTTTTTTTATTTCGAGCGGGGCATTTCCCATTGCGACAGACAAGCCTACCCGTTCAAACATAGATACATCATTATAATTATCCCCAATAGCCATCGTTTCCTGCATCGAGCCGGATTTTCCATTCACATATGTTTCAAGTGCCGTACCTTTTTGAGCTGTTTCACTCATGATTTCCACATTTTCACGTCCCGATGAAGTGACTGTAACTCCCTGTCCTTTCAATTTCGAAGCAATTTCATTTAATAAATTTAAATCCTTTGAAAAGCTGAGAATTTTATAATATTCCTCATTCGAACGGCTAAATAACTCGGAATAATCGGTAATGGAAGTTACCTGTCCAAGCTGTAAACGCTCCTCCGCATATTTCCGCATATTCTCAGGGTCAATGTCCGGATTGGCTGTAACGAATACATCAACCAAAACAGATATTGCGTTTTCATAGTCTTTAGAATAAATTCCCTGACTCGTATATATTTCGAAATAAATCCCTTGTTCTTCGAGGAATCCAGCGACCATTTTAGCAGTGGCAGCTGACATTGGATTGGAAGCGGCAATATTTCCGTCCTCCGTGAAGAGGGCGGCACCATTTACACAGATGACAGGGCAAACGATGCCTGCTTCATCTAAAGCGAACCTTGCTTCCACATAAGATCTTCCAGTAGCAATGATCACTTCCACTCCCTCACTTTGCGCCCTCTGGATAGCTTGCTTATTATCCTCACTGACCTTTTGCATTTTGTTTAACAATGTTCCGTCCATATCAATCGCAATCGTCTTTATCAATTCAACCGGCTCCTTTTTTTTCAATATAATCCCTATTTTAACCGAAAGGACGTGGATAAACACGTTTAACAAACCCGTATCTATTCTTGTGTGACTTCCGTCATTAAAAAATCGTCTTATGTATATAAATAAACTGCACCTATTAAAATAGGCGCAGTTTGTTTTCTTAATGCAGAATCGTTTGGCTATCGACATCTTGTGCCCGTTCAATGATCTGTTCTTGGATGTCTCTTTGAATGTCATCGATGGCTGTAAAGTCCATTGCTTTTACATAAATCTTTTCAAGTTCGTCATGCAGTTCTTTCGCCTTAGCCAGATTTGCTGTCGCTTCATTCATTTTTGTCCGATACCTGGTGGAAACATCCTTTAACTGATCGGCATAAATTTCATCTGTTCCAGGCAGGATAGCCGTTTTATATATATCTATGATTTCATCACCTTCACAACTCGGGAAATATTCATGAGGTGATGTGCTGTCAAAAATGGCGATCCCTACCTCCCGGACGATTACCATGTCCAAGCTATGCGGATCGAATCCGCAATGATATACTTCCACATCAAAGCCCCTTTGCTCCGCAGCCTTTGCAATCTTTTTCAGCATCGTTGATTTCCCTGAACCTGGACGTCCCTTTAAAAAGTACCGTTTTTGTATTCCCTCAGTAATATTCGGGATGAAATCAACTGCACCCTTTGGTGTAGCTGCCCCTAAGAATCGGTGACGAACATCTGACTTCTTATTAAGGGTTATATCTCTATAAAAGCCTTCTATCAATTTATTGGTCAACCCATTCAATTTAGCGAAATCAATATTTGCTTTATAAATGTCTTCCCATTCATCATGTATCTTCAATGCTTCAGCGAATAGGGCATATGCCTTCTCGAAACTCTTGCTTCTCGCATTCGTCAATCTTATGATGGCCGCTCTTTCAGAAGCCAGCTGCTGGGAATTCCAGGCAGCCCCCAGATTGACATATTCCTCAATTGCCCCAGGTGCCTTCGGCTCAATCACATGCGGCGCGGTCCCATCCACGAGTCCGATTTTCAAAGCAGGAATGATCACTCCATCAATGGAATCATTATCGGACGAACAATGTAAATACTCGATGTCATAGTCTTTATCCAGCCATTCTTGGCCGATTTTTTTCATAATGGTCGATTTACCGGAACCAGGTCCTCCTTTTAAAATGAACAATCTTTCCAGACCTGCCAAATTGGAATCATATAAACTATAAAAACCTTTAGCCGTATTGCCTCCTGCGAAATAATGCATCACTTTTCCTGTCACTTTCACACTCTCCCTCACAATACAGATGTGATCTTCAAGACAGCGTATGCAGAAAAGAACTAATAGGTGAATGCCTACAGGTTAACAGTCTATTTTATTAGGGCTGCAGATTCCGCTTGTGTGACCTCTAGGAATTCTGACGGTTTTAACACGATCTGTGTACCGATCTTTCCCCCGCTTACGATGATTTCAGGCAGGTTTGCTGCACTTTCGTCAATAAAGGTCGGGTATAGCTTTTTCATTCCGATCGGTGAACAGCCTCCCCGAATGTACCCTGTGTATTTTTGCAGATCTTTAACCGCAAGCATTTCAATTTTTTTTGCACCTGCAGCCTTCGCTGCTTTTTTCAAATCCAGTTCGGTGGCTACAGGAATGACAAATACGTAAAGCTGCTGCGGTCCGTTATGGGTAACAAGCGTTTTAAAAACGGTTTCTGGCGCTTTTCCAATTTTGTCCGCAACAGTGATCCCATCGATTTTTCCATCGCGGGCATCATAGCTCATCATGCCATACTCTATACGTTTGTTATCAAGAATTCGCATTGCATTCGTTTTACTGGCTCCCATAGAAAATTCCCCTTATCGTTTTCTACCATCTTACCATTTTAAATACCAGGCAAAAAGAAAAGCACAGTGCCTACTGCATCTGTGCTTTCCCTAAGAATCATTCTAAATGACGTCTTTGGAAATCAGCGATTCTCTTGTAGTCGCCTTCCAATTGCCTGCTCACGGATAAATAAATCGACATTAATTCTTCATATACTTTAACGTTCTCTTCGATCGGGATAAGTTCATTCGTTTCACCAACCATACCTTCAACCTCATCAAGGCTTTGGATTTCGCCTAAAGCGTATAATCCAAGAACGGCTGCACCTAAGCTTGAACTCTCGAAGCTTTCGGGAATTGTCACGTTTTGATTGAATATGTCAGCCATGATTTGGCGCCAGAGCTTTGAACGGACAAATCCGCCGCTTGCATGGATCTTCTCGGGAGCACCCGTCAATTCCTTAACAGCAAGAAGGACACTGTACAAATTATACATCACACCCTCCAGCACTGCCCGGACCATATGGTCACGAGTGTGATGAAGCGCCAGTCCGAAGAAGGAGCCCCTTGCATCGGCACTCCATAATGGTGCCCGTTCCCCTGCCATATACGGGTGGAATATCAAACCATCAGAACCAGGTGCAATATTGGAAGCCATATCCGTAAGGATCTCATAGGAGTCCTGTCCCGAAGCCTTCGCTTTTTCGATTTCCACACGGCCTAATTGATCGCGTGCCCATCGGAAGGTGATTCCCCCATTGTTGACCGGTCCGCCGATTACCCAATGATTCTCAGTAAGGGCATAGCAGAATGTCCTGCCTTTCGGATCGGTAAGCGGCCGGTCACTGACGGTTCTTACCGCACCGCTCGTTCCGATTGTCACTGCCAGGACGCCTGGCTTGATTGCGTTTTGCCCTAAGTTGGCAAGCACACCATCACTCGCGCCAATCACAAACGGGGTACCAGCCTGAATGTTCATTTTCGCAGCTAATTCCTCACTTAATCCTGAGAGGATATGCGTTGTAGGGACAAGCATCGGCAGCTTATCAGCCCCAATTCCAGCAATGGTGAGTGCCTCTTCATCCCACTTCAGGTCATTCATGTTGAACATGCCCGTTGCAGAAGCGAGTGAATAATCCATCACATACTCATTGAAAAATTTATAGATGATGTATTCTTTAATTCCGATAAATTTGTCCGTTTCGTTAAAAATAGCGGGATGCTCATTTTTTAACCACATTACTTTCGTGATTGGGGACATCGGGTGAATGGGTGTTCCGGTCCTGTGATACAATTGCATCCCTTGTTCCGAAGCCTTCAATTTCCTCGCATAGGCAACACTTCGATTATCAGCCCATGTAATGCTATTTGTCAGCGGTCTGCCGTCTTTTCCCATTGCAATCAAGCTATGCATCGCCGAACTGAACGATATCAAGCCCAGTTCTTGCTTTTCTATCCCGCTTGCAATCATAACCTCGCCTATTGCAATGATGACCGCTTTATAAATTTCTTCGGGATCTTGTTCCGCCACGGAAGGAGTTGGACTGTGCAGAGGATATCCCCTCGAACAAGATTGGACAACCTCCCCCCCTTTTGAAAAAAGAACAACCTTCGTACTCGTCGTACCAATATCTATCCCCATCATATAACCTGAATGTCCCATATTTACAACATGCTCCTTTCTCTTAAACAATTGAATTCAATAGTAAGATTAGGATAAGTGAAACGACTGATATAATCGTTTCCATAACCGTCCAAGACTTTAACCTTTGTGAGACTGTTAAATTAAATCTTTAGCGAACATAAGCTGCAACGGCTTCATCCACCCCGCTCGTGATCAATACAATTTTAAATGCACCGCACGCCCCGATAATCAAGATGATGGAGGCAGGCGGACATGAATTGGTTTAGTTCTTCTTTATTAAAACCTCTAGCGCATCCTAATGTAAAGAATGAAACGACCACAGAAATCATGAGGGTGATGATTGGCTTTCCAATGAAGGCATTCCAATCATTTCATATTGAATCTTCAGCAAACAAAGCACCGAAAGCAACAATAAAAAGATCGGCATTAAAATCGTGTTCCGCTAGCCTCTCGATGCTTGTACATCCATTAACAATGGCATTGGGAATTCCGATGATCAAAGCATATAAAATGCCAAAAGGGATTAGCTCCATCACTGCACCGCCGACTCGGCAAACCAAGAGTATTACCTCCCCCTATCTGAACAGCATCTGCAACATCCGGAATATCCATACCTGCGATAACCCTAAAATGACGGAAGCAAGAAGTAACGCAATAAATGGGGACCATCTTGCTTTGGCTATGATATTAAGAGCAAACCATTATTATGGCTAACAATCAATAAAAGTAAGATTTCAATGAAAAAAGCATCGAACCAGTTCTTTATGAACAAACTCGATGCCTGATTCAGTCATGAGAACATCATTCTCCAATGAAAAGAGGACCGGATATGTGCTTGATTTCTTTCTCCAAATGTTCAGGATAGGCAATGAGGAAGCAGGTGGATGGTCCTGATGATTTTTCGATATCGACTTTATCACTTATATGCTCAGAAACACCTTCACCACTTTGATCCAGGTGCTTCCATTCATATGCTATCCCTTTTGAGCCGACTGGAAGTGCCAGAACGTCTTCCATTTCACATAGGCTTTTATATAAAGATAATGGCGCGACCCAATCTTGCTGTTCCATTACTTCTTCTCCAACGAGCGGCTTGCCGATCAGAGCGATTTTCCGTAAGGGCTGTTGCTTTTTAACACGTTCATTCACTCGTTTCCCAATCACCATAAGACCAAGTGCTGATTGAAGAAGCGGCATGTTACTTTCTGTGCTGCCAGTGATGGGAAGATCCTCCATTCCCAATTCACCCAGCCCCTTTTTGACACCCCTGGTCAAGTCCTCCCAGGCTTCATCACCGCAGAAATTATTTAGAACGACGGATACGGGTCTTCCGCCAACGCCCAAACACTCCATGACGGCAACCCGAAAGGAATAATAGCCAACGACTTCATAAGGGACATGGACAAGGTCCTTTTCCTTCAGCCCGATACCGCCGCTATTATCACTAGAAACAATCAATGAATCTGATTCGGAAAATGGCAAAATCAATGAATCACTCATTCTACAAGTCCATCTTTAAAAAGCATTTTTTTCAAAACAGGCTCCAAGCGTGGCAGTAAAAGGGCAGCCAATACTACA
This sequence comes from Peribacillus phoenicis, assembly GCF_047238085.1. Classification (NCBI taxonomy): domain Bacteria; kingdom Bacillati; phylum Bacillota; class Bacilli; order Caryophanales; family Bacillaceae; genus Peribacillus; species Peribacillus phoenicis. The sequence continues at coordinate 5,024,607 of NZ_JBDFMF010000001.1, forward strand.
TTTACCGCCGTCGCTGCCGTTAATCCCGGAACCAATAACGTGTAAAAACCAGGGCTGATCAGAAATGCGAAAGGCAGGGCTAAAACGAAGGCATTACCGATAAAGAAGAGGAAAAATGCGCCTACTTTTTTTCCGTTTATATATAAAATGCCAAACATCCATGCCAGGACTGCCATTTCGACCATGATCAAAAAGTGGAATGGCCCAAGCGGCATGCCGCCGATGAACGCTGAAATGATATGACCAAGCCCAGCAACTATAGCCCCCGATACCGGGCCAAGTATGACAGCCGCCAAAAGGGCCGGGAAACTATCCAAAGCGATGCTCCCGATCGGGGAAGGGATTTTAATCATTGCCCCTACCGCCGATAAGGCAATGAATATAGCGATTGCACTAATTTTTCTTACGTCCATGTTTACTCTTTTTCCTTTCTTTTCCCTCCACGGAACACATTTGCGCTGCGGATATACTCCACATCTTTCACACCAAGACGGAAATTGATCACACGTGCAACAGCAAAGAAGTAATCCGACAAACGATTTAAATATTGAAGTGATAATGGTGAAACAGCCGCACCGGACTTGATCAATGAAACTACCAATCGTTCTGCCCTTCTTGTAACGGTTCGGGCAATATGAATGGTTGCAGCCGCTTTTGAGCCGCCAGGCAGGATAAACTTTTCCAATTCCGGCGCTTCAAGTATGAAAGCATCTATCCGTTCTTCCAAATAGGTAATGGCCTCATCCGTCAGCTTTTGTGGGGCCTTCTCGGAAACCGTTGCCAAATCACCGCCGCAGTCAAACAACTCATGCTGGATTTTCTCTAGGTCGGCCAATATATCCGTAAATATCGCTGCATCCAATTCTGTCACCGCAAGACCGATATAGCTATTCACTTCATCAACCGTTCCATAAGATTCGACACGGATGTCATCCTTGTCAAGCCGACCTCCGATTACGCTTGTTTGTCCCTTATCCCCTGTACGTGTATAGATTTTCATCCCAATTACCTCCTCTACTTTATTCGCTGGTCAATTCCATACCAGATGATATCAACGCGCCTTGATATGGATACTACATCTTGAAAGACCCATCCGCAGGCATCGCGCCATCTGCGATCTCTTTCTTCCATCGGCACTATGCCTTTGGTGATATCTGAACCGATCACAATGCAGTTGCGTTCATCTCTTTCTTTCTCCCATATTCGCCAATCAGCCATGATTTCCTTCCATTTTTTTCGAATCGAATCTGAATCCATCTTTTCTGCATCTTGTTGAATCCATGCATCCAACCCTTGCAATACAACAGTCTTGCCTTGGAAAACAATCATTTCCGGCTGTTCTTTTCGATAACCGGATAGCCAAAGGACATCATTTTCCAAACCATAAAATTGCTTTACCCATTTAGTTTTGCCATTATAGGCGCCTCCTGTAACAAAGTGCAGCGTTCTCCCCTCCTTAAGCTGTTCCGGTCTTCCCATATCAGCTCATATCCCCGGCCATGGGAAATCCTCCAATCAAAAAAAGACTTTTCCTGCGGGGCATAGCGGACCAATAAATCACGGATTACCCCTCCATGCGTCATTAGGGCAAATCGGTTCTCCTTACAGGCAATCAATTCCTTCCAGCCATTATTCACACGCTCGGAAAATGCCGGATAACTTTCACCCCCAGGCACCAGTGCCTCCATGGGACGTTCCAGCCAATTAAGATAATCTCCATCTGTCTTCAACTCATGATACGTCCGTCCTTCCCAATTGCCGAAGTTCATCTCACGGAACGAAGGGTTTTTGACCGGAACTGCATGCGGAAACAGAAGTCGTGCAGTTTCCACACAGCGGGGCAAATCACTGCTGAAAATTTTTTCATACTGTGGGTATGAGCCCCTTAAGTCCAGTATTTCCTTTTCTCCTTCGGTACTTAATGGAGAATCCGTCCAGCCTAAATAGGCCTTACGTTCATTTGCTGCTGTCAGCCCATGGCGAAGTAGTGTAATAGCCACAATATCAGCCATAACCAAAGCTCAACCCCTTCCACGGAAGCCCCCAGTACATCCCCCGTTATCCCACCGAACCAACTGACGATTTTACGTTTTATATAAACCAGGAAAAACACGGCAGCCAGAAACATGATGAAAAATAAGGTGACAAGCTTAAAATCGATGATCCAGGCAATCGTCAGACTTACAAGGAGATACAGCCAATAAATGGGCAAACTGCTTTTCGTCACTGCACTTTGAAAAAAAGCTCCTAGCCCCTCTTTTTTAGCCAGCGGCATCCGGATGAGTAAATAACCCATCACACATTTGCTTAAGAGCGGAAGGGCAATGATCAAGAAGTATGTCCATTCATTTACCCTTTCGACAATTTCATAGATAAATAGAAACCTTGCGGCCAATAGGACTATGACGGAGATGACACCGAATGCACCTGTCCTGGAATCCTTCATGATTTCCAATCGCCGATCTTTATCCTGATAGGAAAAAAAAGCATCACTTGCATCGATCCAGCCATCGAGATGCAAACCTCCCGTTAATGCCATGGTCAAAAACCAAAGGAAAAAGGCAATCGCAAGCGATGACAATGGGGTCCATTCCACTAGTGCATACAAAACGCCGCCCAATAACAATCCTAGCAAAAGACCTACTAATGGAAAGGTTTGAATGGCACGGTGAATATATTTCTTCTCCATCGGAAGCTGCTTCTTTATTGGAAAGACGGTAAAGAACTGCAGGTTAATTAAAAATCCGATCACTCCGCTCATCCCTGCATCCCCCCTTTCTTCCGCAATGGAATCCCCGCTTCCACTAGATAGGCTTCATCGGCCTGCCCGACGATCGTTTGATGAAGCAGGCCCAGTGTTTTTCCGTATATATGGAGGAAATCATCCTGAAAAATCGGTTCCTGCACCAATTCATTGCTCACGACTATTAAACAGCTGGATTGTTTTCTTATCTCATTGATCCCGGTTATTATTTTTGAAAAAACGCTATTTAAGAATTCTTCTTCAAGCGGAATGCCAGGGCCAAATAGCTCGTTATCAAGCAGGGTTGTCAGACAATCGAGCAGAATTATGGAATCATGATCAATGTCCGCACCTATTCTTGTAATATCCGTTGCGTATTCAGAGGTCTTCCAAGCAATCGGGCTGCTTTCCCTATCTTTCCGATGCCTAAGGATGCGTTCACCCATTTCAGCATCACTAACACGGCCGCAGGCGAGATAATGCAAGTTCCCATTCGTTTGGAGCGCAAACTCCAGTGCTTTTCTTTCTGCGAAGCTGCTTTTTCCTGAACGGACACCCCCGGTTATAAAACAGAGCCTTGCTTTCTCCACTGTCTTACCCCCTCCATCAGTGCTTCGTTATCATGTTCACTCTTCACTGCAAACCGAAGCCACACTCCGTCCAAACCCGGAAAATTATAGGTATGGCGCGGTACGATTCCTTTTTTCAGCAAAAAGGGGAAAAGGGATAGAGATTCATCCTTCACCAAATAAAAATTAACTGTGCTAGCCGAGACATTCAACCCTTGCTCCTCATAAAACCGGAATAGTTTTTGCTTTTGCCATGCAATATAGTCTCTTGTTTTTCTCATATAGGCTTCTTCCGCAAAACAGATTTTCCCCACTTCAAGCGCCACGTGGTTGACGCTCCAATGCGGCTTATAGTTTCTTACCCGTTTTATGATGTCAGGTGCCGCAAGCAAATAGCCTAGTCTCAAACCCGGGATTGCAAAGATTTTAGTCATTGATCTTAGAATGAGTAAATGTGGAAATGCATTGATTAAAGAAGCATAACTAAAGGCATCTTCCGTAAAATCATAAAAAGCCTCATCCAATACAACCAGGCAATCCGCTTTTTGGCATTCCATGATCAATTCCCTGACTGCATCCCGATTAAATGAAACACCCGTCGGATTATTAGGCGTACATAAGAAAATTGCATCATATTCGGGTAATCGGGGAATCAATCGCTCCAAGTCCAATTGCCACTCAGGAGCATCAAGCTGGTGAAAATCGACCTTACATCCTGCTGCCAAACAAGCTTCAGCATATTCCGCAAATGCCGGCTGAATGATCAGCACCCTTTGATTGGCTAATCCGTTCGCTACCAGCATGATTATTTCAGCACCACCGTTCCCCACCAAAACGGATTGCTCAGGAAGAGCTTCTTTTTTTGCAATGGATTTTGTCAGTTCAATGGCATGCGGATCTGGGTATTGAAGGATTCCTTCGAAAAATCCAGCCCACTGTTCCTTTATGCGTAAAGGCGGACCCAATGGGTTGATGTTAGCACTGAAGTCGAGAACCCCTTCAGGCATCTCGATTTTCAGCGCTTCATAAAGATAATGAGGATTAGAGCCATGAGAAGGTAATGTCAAGAATAAGCCCCCCTAGCCATAGCATCAGCAGAAATAGAAAAGATGACCGATGCATGATGGTAATCGTTTTTGGTATATGTTTTGCTTCCAATCGAACAAGCGGAACTCCCATCCTCGCACGGTCGGAAACAATTCCGTTGTACATATTAAGGCCTCCAAGCTGTATTCCCAAAATCGCAGCAACGCCTGCTTCACACCACCCGCTATTCGGGCTTGGATGTTTTTTTGCGTCATTAAACAATATCCTCCATCTAGCACCAAATCCATGATAGTGAGATTTTGAGCTCAGTAACATCAGGTAACCGGTGAGGCGGCTGGGAATCCAGTTCACGATATCATCGAGCTTGGCTGAAGCCCAGCCGAATTGCCCATATTTATCATTTTTGTACCCTACCATGGAATCGCATGTATTAATCGCCCTGTACACCATAGCGAGCTGCGCACCGCCAATAGCTGCCCAAAACATTGGGGCTGTAATCCCATCACTGGTATTTTCCGCTACAGTTTCCACGGTGCCCCTGACAATTTCGGATTCATCAAGATCCTCCGTATCACGGCCCACGATATAGGAAAGCTTTAGCCTCGCTTCAGGAAAATCGCGTTCATTAAGCGGAAGGCAAACATCCATCCCAGCTTGCTTCAAGCCCTTCTGAGCTATCGTAGTAGAAATGACAGCAGCTTCCCAAAGGATACCTGCAAGCGGATGGATTAGATAAGCCAAATAGACGGTAAGACCCGTAATCAATAACACCGCCGATAAGACGATGATCAACATGAAGAGTCCATTCCGTTTCTTATATGCCCCTCTATTGAATGCCAGATCCAGCTTGCTTATCATCGTTCCTATCCATTTGACTGGATGCGGCCAATTTGGCGGATCACCGATTAATAGATCAAGGAAAAATGCCAGCGTAACCGCAAAAAGATGATGATAGATCATAAATCCTCAATCCGTTTCCGATTATTCTTTAATGCTTCCACTGTACAATCATATACACCGCGACTGATCAGCTTCCCTAACGGAGTGATGGTGCCTGCATATTGAAGCTTTGCCCCTCTTTGAGCAGCCGCAATCAAAATGCTGTCAGTCGATGTTCCTGTTGCACATGTATTTGTCACCTTATCCAGTACATGCAAATCATGAAGCGCTTTTACTTTTGCCTCGGTCGCAGTAACTATGCTGTGGATGAAAGCCTCTTCTGCCAAATGTCCATTTACGAATATCCATGTATTTATCGTTCCCGGAGCGGAACTCCAAGAATGCCGGTCAGCTAAAGAAGCGTCGATGGCATTTCCTACACCAGCCGTCACGATAATGAAAACAGAGAAATCTTCCGCTCTTAAAAGCTTGAAAGCAACCGTATCGAGAAAGACAGCTGTCATCATCCCTACCGTCTCCTGAGGTTCAAAACCATGAGTTTTTAAATACTCGGCCATTTCAACATGATGATCCTCGCAGTCATAGCCATGATGTACGTGCCTATTCACAAAATATTTATGCCAGCCCGTCCCCGAACCAGTCACTCCGGAAGACATCGTTCTAAGCGGGATCGGAGAATCCAATTGAATCATCTCAGGTCCGACTGTCAGATAAGATTCATCAATTTCCCATGTAATAGTATCATGGCCATGCTTTTCCGGAACGATGAACATCTGCGGTTTCGGAAGGGCGGGATGTGGATGTTTTTCGATCGTCGTATGATATACACCCTGAATCCGTTCCTGTTGGAGCACTTCATTCGGCACATCAACAACCTGAATTTTCCCCTTCTCAAGCAACATCAGCCGATCACAATATAACCCAGCCAAATTCAGGTCATGGAAAATTGAAATAACGGTCAAATTCTGCTCTTTTGCCATTTTCCTCATTAAATCAAGAAGGTCTTTTTGATAGGAAAGATCCAAGTGATTCGTAGGTTCATCCAAAAAAAGGATTTCAGGCTCTTGGGCAAGTGCCTGTGCCAGCAGGACCCGCTGCCTCTCCCCTCCTGATAATCGTTCAAAATGCAGATCCTGGAAATCGGCTACGCCCGTTTGTTCCATAACCCGTTGGACAATCGCTTCATCTTCTGCGGACCAACTATGGAACCAACCTGATTGATGGGCATATCGCCCAAGTGAGACCGTCTCTTTTACTGTATAGGAGAAAGCTAATGAGGAATGTTGAGGGAGCACAGCAATGACCTGTGCAAGTTGTTTTGACGAATAATCCTTCAAATCCCTACCTCTTATCCGTACGCTTCCGCCCTTATAATCGAGCACCCCGCTAAGCATTCCTAAGAGCGTCGTTTTTCCGCTGCCATTAGGACCAAGAATCCCGAATAATTCTCCTTTATGTACATCAAAAGAGACAGAGTCCAAAACAGCTTTGTTGTCATATCCACCTGTTAACCCTTTAACTTCAAGCATCCGTTTTTACCCTTCTCTCCGTCTCTTTAATAAAATCAGCGCAAATGCAGGTGCCCCGATAAGTGAGGTGATCACCCCGATCGGCAGTTCCGATGGGGCAATGACCGTCCGTGCTACAAAGTCAGCCAAAATTAGAAATCCGCTTCCTATCAACAATGACAGCGGAAGCAAATGTTTATGGTCAGGTCCCCATATCTTTCGGACAAAATGAGGAATGACCAATCCTACAAAGCCAATCGCCCCTGAAACGGCAACCGCTGCCCCTGTCAATGTCGAACCGGCTATCAAGATCCACATTTTCCGCCGCTTAACATTCACACCTAAGTGTTTTGCCCGGTCTTCCCCAAAAGTCATCGCATTCAATTCACTTGTATTCATGATCAAGATAAACGAACCAAGAATAAAAAACGGCAAAATGATTGCAATATAATTCCATCCGCGCATTGAAACGCTTCCCATCAACCAGCCGATGATTTGTCTTAATTCATCACCCGTCAGCGCAATCATCAATGAAATGAATGCACTTAAAAACGAGCTGAAAATGATTCCCGTTAAAATGATCGTTTCCACTTTCATCGATCGATCCATTTTTTTTGCAAAAGTCAATACGCAGAGCATCGTGAGCACTGAGCATAAGATGCTCAGTGCCGGAAGAGTGTATAAACCGATGAACGGCAGTGATATATTCAAGAATATTGTCAATACGGCGCCGACCGATGCTCCTGATGAAATACCTAATGTGTAAGGATCAGCGAGCGGGTTCCGGAGCAGCCCCTGAAATGCCGCACCCGCAATCGCAAGCGATGCCCCGACCAAACCCGCAAGCAACACACGCGGCAAGCGGATGTTCATCACGATATTCGTCAGCATCACATCCGGATCAGCAGAAATCGGCAAATGAAAGATCTCCTTGCCGATTATTTGTAAAAGTACGGGAATCGGTACTGACACCGAACCAAAGGAAATGCCTATCGTCATTGCGAATAACAAAATTAACAACGCAATCAAATAAGCAAACGTCCATTTAGTTGTTAAATTGGTTCGGATAGACTGATTTGGCAAGTTCCTCTACTCCCTCTATCAAGCGTGGACCGGAACGGGTCACCAAGTCAGAATGGACATCAAAGACTTTGCCATTCTTAACAGCATTTACGTCTTGCCATCCTTTTCGGCCCTTCACTTCACTTACTGAATCTTTCGTATAATAACCATAAGTTGTAATGATGACATCAGGATTTGCAGCAATCATCGACTCTTCATCAATTTTTGCCCAACCGTCCAAATCAGCAGCAGCATTATCCGCTGAAATAATATTAAGCATCTCATTCATGAAAGTATTTTTTCCCGGTGTGTATATTTCCGGTGAAGGCGAAACCTCCACTAAAACTGTCTTCCTATCCTCTTCCTTTACGGATTTGGCTTTTTCCTCGATATCCTTGAGCTTCGTTTTCATATCCGCAACGATTTCGTTTGCCTTGTCATGTTCACCCGTTGCCTGTCCAATCATTTCAATAGACTCATAGACTTGGTCAAAGCTTTGTGCATCATTGACTACGAGGACATCTATTCCAGCATCCTTAAGCTGTTGTAAACCCTCATTCGAATTATGGGCACTTGATGCATGCGCAAGAACAAGGTCAGGCTTCATGGAGACAATCAGCTCCGTGTTCATTTCCATTCCGCCAACTTTCTCAATTTCCTTCGTTTCTTCCGGGTAATTATCATTATCGGAAACACCAATGACCTTTTTACCCAAACCAAGTGCAAAGACCACTTCCGTATTACTTGGTATTAACGAAACGATTTTCTTCGGTTTTTGTTCTATCGTTACTTTTTCCCCAGTTGCATCTTTAATCGTAATCGGGAAAGCTTCGTGTTGAGCATGATTCGTTTGCTGCTTTTCTTTTCCTTCATCAGTAGTGTCACTGCAGCCGACCATCATGCCTGCAACAAGCAACATCAACAGTATCAGACCAAAAATTTTCTTCATTTTCATTCCCCACAATCTTTTTATTTAATTTCTTTCCACCTCATAATCTTGGAAGATGCCCCCAAAACAAAAAGCACCTCCCGTTAAACGGAAGGTGCTTGTATGGCAACAATATCATTACGGACTTCTTATGGTCTGCCACACACCTTCCCATCCGCGTAGGTTACAGGTGTACGAATTTTGGCAGGTCTCCTGGCTCATGGTCATCGTCAACGGCACCTTCCCATATCTCATACAGTGGTACACAGCCGTCAGCTCCCATATACAGTGGCGGGACCGCGCTGGCATTTCACCAGCTTCCCTTTTAAGTCATTACGACACCAAATCGTTCATATGTATATAATTTTCACTGCCTTCATTATACACCATGTAAGAATCGATTATTAAATGATTTTTCTGAACAGGTTCGAAATGCCCCTGCCACCTTCAATGATTTGAAGCATTTTCAATCAGTGACGCAAACCCATCGACTGATAACCCGGGTGAAATCCGAACTCGATGCAGGGCATGCATCCCTTGTTCCCTTGAAGCTCCCCCAGGTTCGGTAGTGACTGCCATCTTGTATCCAGCTTCCTCTGACAGCCTGAGAGTCTCTTCGTTATACCGGCCAACCGGATAGGAAAGCACTGTCGTGTCCTGGTCGAGAATACGGTCGAATAGCTCCTTCGACTGGACCATTTCAGCTTCTTGCTGCTCTGCCGTCATGCGGTTCAGCTCCAAATGGTTGATAGTATGGCTTTCGATCGAAATCCCATTCCTGCTCATCTCCATCATTTGATTTTCAGTCAGGTGATGACCTTTATCAATGGACTTCCCGATCATGAAGACAGTTGCTTTCATATCATTTTCTTTTATTATCGGAAAAGCCTCCGTGAAGTTATCTGTATAGCCATCATCAAAAGTAAGCCAGACGCACTTCTCACTTGGCATCCGATTCTCGGTTAATACGAGGAATGCTTCTTCAGGGGATAATGTATAGTAGCCATTCTCCCGAAGCCAAGCCATCTGAGACCGGAATTCCTCCCTTGGAACCCGAAGGCGATTACCTTCAGAAATGCTGTGATACATCAAGATTGGAAGCTGGACGTCGGACTCGACCGTTATCCAGTCTTCCGTATCGATTTTGCCCTCCAATTCCTGCCCTTCCGCATTCTCCGCCGCTTCGGCGACTTCAATTTCATCTTCCGCAATCGGTGCAGCAGTCTTTGTGCCTATACCTTCTAAAATCCCTTGTGAGCATCCAGGTAAAATCAAAATCCCCAGCAATGCCGCCATCCATAAAACTCTATATTTTCCCACTATCATTCTCCTAATTTTTTATAGTGAAATAGTACCAGAAAACTAGCGATTAATAAAGTATTCCATTAAATGAAAAAAAGGGAAAGACAAGAGTAAGGATTTTTTTTCATAAGTATGTGCTATTAGCTTGAAAAGTTTGCCTATAAGAAATATAATAAATAAGTCGTCGACTTTTTTATATGTCCCAGTAGCTCAGCAGGATAGAGCGACAGCCTCCTAAGCTGTAGGTCGTAGGTTCGATTCCTATCTGGGACGCTAATTATAAACCCCTGTTACAAGCGGTCCTTCCGCGGAGTAACAGGGGGTTTTTTCTGTTGGTTAAGAACAATTGATTTTTTGATGGAGAAAACGCAGATCTCAAAGCTAAATTATTTCATCAAGCCATATAGATATAAAAAATCTGATTGCAAACTATGCATAAAGGTTGGAAATATTGGCGAACAAGAATACAAACTGTTTGATAGTAAAAAGCGTTGTATTTATTACGTCAATATATACCTGAAAAAAATAATGGATTTCTGGATATAATCATGTCTTTTTTTGAAATATATGTTTTAACCTGTCCAATCCGGGTATACAAATACTGTAAGACATTCTCACCAAAGGAGATGATAGTGCATGATGAGTACAATCAGAAGCCAATGGAACAAAGAGAATGACGCAGCGGTTTTTAGTCCCGGTGATCAGCGTTAGAGTCAATTGAAGAGTTGGATGATAATCAAACATGGGAATTACTAGTCTTCTCATCCAAAGGAGGAAGATACGATCATGAGTATTTACAGCCTATGGAATCCAGAGAATGATGAAGCAATTTTCAGTCCGGGTGATCAGAAGCCATTCAGTACGCTCATACGAGTAGATTCGGATAAACACACACACACTGACAAAACACTTGAATATGAATTACATGGCACCGTACTGAATGAAATTTAGTCGAAGCAGGAATATACCGAAAAAGGATGGAGCGATTGCTCCATCCTTTTTCTTTTATTTATCGAATTTCAGTTTCGCCAAGGCATCTGCCAATGCAGTATTAATCGGCTCTTCTTTATTTTGCTTTTTCATATAATTGGATACTTCATTTTTGGATACTTTTTGATTTTTATTTTGCCCTCTTCGTTTATTGTAAGAAGATAGTTTTTCGTGAAAACCGCATTTACAGGTGAATGTCTGTGCTTCTCCTTGACCGCGCATTTCCATCTTTTTATGACATTGCGGGCATCTGGCATTTGTTACACGTGAAACACTTTTTTTGTGGCCGCAATCACGATCTTGACAGACGAGCATTTTTCCCTTTTTACTATTCACTTCTAGCATCAGCTTGCCGCAATCAGGACATTTCGTTCCTGACGGGGACGAATATGGAATATCTCCTACTTTAAGATTTATTCAAATATAGAAACTACAATTTCTCCTAAAAAAGTTAAATGAAATTTCACGCTTAAAAAAAGAAGTTTAAATTCTCAAACAAGCAATGTCTATTATGTCCTCTAAAATAGGAGTGTATGGGGCAATTTCCTCCTTGAAATTATGTTATATTAGACGGTAAATAGTTAGTAAGGGAGTTTGAACAAATGTCAAAAAGTGTGGTAATTGCTGAGAAGCCTTCAGTTGCACGTGATATCGCAAATGTATTGAAGTGCAATAAAAAAGGCAATGGGTTTTTAGAAGGCGATAAATACATCGTTACGTGGGCATTAGGACATTTAGTTACACTAGCAGATCCAGAGGCATACGATATTAAATATAAAACCTGGAAACTGGAAGACCTTCCTATGCTTCCTGAACACATGAAGTTAGTTGTCATGAAACAAACAGGAAAGCAATTTAATACTGTTAAAACACAATTAAATCGCAGTGATGTAAATGAAGTAATTGTGGCTACTGATGCAGGGAGAGAAGGAGAATTAGTTGCACGTTGGATTATTGATAAAGCAAAAGTTCATAAGCCTATCAAACGACTCTGGATTTCTTCTGTAACAGATAAAGCTATTAAAGATGGATTCAATAACTTAAAGCCTGGTAAAGCTTATGAAGACTTGTATACTTCTGCAGTAGCACGTTCGGAAGCGGATTGGTATATCGGCTTGAATGCAACTCGTGCCTTAACGACAAAATTTAATGCACAATTAAACTGTGGACGTGTTCAAACACCAACAGTTGCAATGGTTGCAGCACGCGAAGAGGAAATTGCGAATTTCAAACCGCAAACCTATTATGGAATCGAAGCCCAAACGGATGGACTCAAGTTAACGTGGCAAGATGAAAATGGAAATAGTCGCAGCTTTAATAAAGAAAAGACCGACGCAATCGTGAAATCACTTGGAAGTAAAGATGCGACTGTTGTTACCATTGACCGCAAAGCAAAGAAAACATTCGCACCTGGTCTATATGATTTAACAGAGTTACAACGTGATGGGAATAAACTCTTTGGCTATTCTGCTAAAGAAACATTGAACATTATGCAAAAATTGTACGAGCAACACAAAGTCTTGACTTATCCCCGTACAGATTCACGTTATTTATCATCCGATATCGTTAGTACGCTTCCGGAGCGTTTAAAAGCATGTGCCATAGGTGAATATCGTCCTCTTGCAAATAAAGTGTTAAGTAAACCTATTAAAGTGTCAAAAGGATTTGTGGATGATAGTAAAGTGAGTGATCACCATGCCATTATTCCAACTGAAGGTTACGTAAATATTTCATCCTTCACTGACAAAGAACGCAAAATCTACGACCTTGTCGTGAAACGTTTCTTAGCTGTTTTATTCCCTGCATTTGAATATGAGCAATTAACAGTGCAAACGAAAATCGGGGATCAAAAATTTATCGCTAAAGGAAAAACAGTGATTCATTCTGGCTGGAAAGAAGTTTATGCAAACCATTTTGATGATGAAGAATCAGATGATGTAAAAGAGCAGTTATTACCTCGTATTGAAAAAGACGATGTATTAAAGACAAAAATAATCACTCAAACGTCAGGCCAAACAAAGCCCCCAGCACGCTTTACTGAGGCGACTTTACTATCAGCAATGGAAAATCCCACGAAATACATGAAAACAAATGATAAAAAGCTTGTGGACACGTTAAAATCTACTGGAGGACTTGGTACAGTAGCCACTCGTGCTGATATCATCGATAAATTATTTAATTCGTTCTTATTCGAAAAACGTGGCGGTAAGGAAATCTATATCACAGCTAAGGGGCGTCAGCTTTTAGATTTAGTGCCAGAAAAACTAAAATCTCCTGCAACAACAGCTGAGTGGGAACAAAAGCTCGAGCTAATCGCAAAAGGGAAACTGAAAAAAGATGTGTTCATCAATGAAATGAAAGATTACACAAAAGAGATTGTCAGTGCAATCAAAACGAGTGACAAAAAATATAAACATGACAATATCTCAACGAAATCCTGTCCAGACTGTGGTAAGCCAATGCTTGAAGTGAATAGCAAAAAAGGCAAAATGCTCGTCTGCCAAGATCGTGAATGCGGCCATAAAAAGAATGTCGCCCGTGTAACGAATGCACGCTGTCCACAATGTAAAAAGAAAATGGAACTACGTGGTGAAGGCGATGGTCAAATCTTCACATGTAAATGCGGATACCGCGAGAAACTATCTGCTTTTGAAGCAAGACGTAAAAAAGAGTCTGGTGGAAAAGTGGATAAACGTTCCGTTCAGAAATATTTAAAAGAGCAGGAAAAAGAAGCCGAACCGATTAATAATCCATTTGCGGACTTATTAAAAGGGTTTAATTTAGATAAATAATAATTTTTTGCCCTCCACTCCCGAAAATGTAGATTTAGGGAGCGGAGGGCAAAACATCCAAATTGATTTCCGCAACCCAAAACGAGACGATAACCAATCTTTAAAATGCCCTGTCGAAGTCCATTTGAGATAAAGAACGTACATAATCTTCGTAAAATGAGTGATTTGGAAGCTTTATGAGGTGAAAGCTGCACGTACAGTGTGGAGCAGAACAAAAGATGAAGATTATATCGTTATTAAGTGTCAATTTACGCCTATTTTACAGGTGTTAAGAAGAAAGAAACATTTTTATTAGTCGAAAATCCACTTTGGTTAAGTTCCAACCATGTATTCTCCTTCAGGTCAATTTCAAACTGATTAGCATCTCCAAAGGAATCTCCTCCTATAATTTTTTGCAAATCATCAGATATAATTTGGAACCATGGATCCTCCTTTAATGATTCATTATTCCTGGTTTCATAAGTAATGATATATTTTCCGGATTTTATTTGTTCATCAATTTGATAGAAACCAGAATGATGTATTTTATAGACATCACCATCTTTACTAACTGGTGAAAAAGCTGATCTTTCAAGCTTAATTGTTCCTTTTCCACTAACTTGGGCTATATTTTCATCATAAAGTTTCAAACCTAAAAAATGATCACCATCTGAAAGTTGAGTACCATTAAAATAATTATCACCATCGCTTGTAACGTCATAATACCCCTCTGGAATATCGTTTCCTACATGGAAGTTGCCTTGTGTGAGTCTGTATTCGATACCTCCGCCCTTGATTTTTTTTGTTTCAAGGTGTTCATTTGGCGTAAGAGATTTTATGAATTCCGGTATGGATATGATTGTGAGTAAACATACAAATGTGATAACCAAAAAAATCATTTGAGATTTTCTCATCATTTTAACCGTCCATTACTAATTTCTATAACTTCATCACAAATCGGGAAAACATCCTCTTTATTATGAGTGGCAATAATGATAGTTGCACCTCTCTCCCGTTCTTCTTGAAAAATATCAAGTTCCACACCTTTTTCATCAATTGCATTAGTTGGTTCATCCAATAAAATAATTTCAGGTTTTTCAAAAATTGCTTGTGCTATATTCAGTCGCTGCTTCATACCTAGAGAATATTTTCTTACTTTCAATGTACCGAACCGATCCAGCTCAAGTCTCTTTATGGCGTGTTGTATATCTTCGAGCGACGCTGTTTTCTTAATCGCAGCAAGAATTTTCAAATTAGTCTCAGCATCGAATTGGGGAAGCAATTCGAGATTTTCAATAATAATACCGATACTTGGCGGAAACGAAATATCTTTATGCAATACTTTTTCATTAATGGTTACACTGCCTTCAGTTGGAATAATAAGTCCAGCTATCGCCCGAAGCAACATGGTCTTACCAGATCCATTTTTTCCAACCAAACCATAGATTCTCCCTTTTTCGAAGGTGTAAGTGATGTTTTGTAAAACATTATTTTTTTTTAACTTCTTTGATAAGTCATGGACTTCAATCATTATAATTCCTCACATTAATTCTATTTTTTTTATTCTTATTACGGAAAGACAAAGCAGAAACAAAATAATAACAACTAAAAAAAGCCCCGGCTCATTTAATTGGCCTACCGTTTCCTGCAAGTTAGGATTAGCAATAATGCCATTGCGAAAACTCATTGAAAGGTTCGGGAAAAACACATGAAATAGCACTTTTTTTTGAACGAAACCTTCAACAATCGTTATTGATAGAAGCACATAACAATTGGTTAATATAAACGCCAATTGAGATTTCATATACAGTTCCAATATCATTTGTATGGATAAAATAGCCATGATTGTTAACACATAAAACAATATACCTTCAAACAGGTGTGTAAATTCAAGTACAGGATCAGATTCCAAGATTGTTTGAAAAAAAGTTGTAGCAATTAATTGAGAAAAAACTAAAACCAGTACAACCCTCCACATATGGATTACTTTAGACATTAGCCATGAAATCCTACTTTTTCCCCTTAAAATGATATATTTTCCGTAATCAAATAGTGAATCCGAGATGTGTCCTAATAAAATGAAGCTACTTGCAGCTATCGATATATACCAGCCCATTAAATAGGTAACTGAGTGAGGATAACTAACTGGTGTCGGTACCCCATCCAAAAACGGAAAGGAAGAATGAGCTAAACTATCATTCATGAAATATACATATTGGATGAGTGCAACAATAAACAAGATGAACGCTTCATTTCTAAATTGAGTCATTTTTCAGGTAATCCTTCCTTTGAAACATGTTCCACCCAAAAACAAGCAGGACTACGACAATCGTTATTTGGCGCAAAAAAATCGTTACTATACTGTACATATCACCAGAAGCTACTAATAATAAAACGATATTTGCTAGATCTCGAATCGGTGTATACAACTCTTGCATGACTAACTTATTGAAAAAGAAAGTCAATGTCACAATAAAAAACACAAAAGAGTAAGATAATATATCTGAATTTAGGATCGTTTTAATCGCTATATAAAGAAGAGCTAGCGAGAAATAATAAAAAACAAGACCAAGAAACTCACATAATAGGATCTGAACAAAACTTACATCTTTTAAAAAAACACTTCCCAAATAGAAAAAGTTATAGCCACTTAAAATGAAAAGATGGATTGTAACGAAAATAAGAACTGCATAGAAAGCATTTAGAACGTCCTTCTGATATTTTGCACCACGCATTAAATATCTAACTGTTGCTGCTGCATGACTTGGAGTTGCAGTGTTTTTTACGAACATCAAAAAAGGATAAGTGAAAAATAGCACATGTGCTTCGATTGAATTCGGCGAATATATATTAGAGTTTATTGAGAGAAACCTGTTATAAAGTGGTTGAAGATGAACAAAGTCACTTGTTTGTTTATACCAAAGCACCACCATAAACAGGAATAAACAGATAGTTGAAAGCAACCGTTTAGATTTCATTTATCTTCACCTCATGGAGGTACGTCAATATATACAGAATAAGAAAAGCAAGAGTTGAAGTAATAAAAATGGGTACTAAAGTCTCTAACCCGTACTCGGCAAACGGTTGAAATAGATACATTACCGACTCCTTATTTGAAATAAGGATATACCAAAATGCAAACGTTACTGGATACGTTATTTTTTTATCGTAAGTCAGCATACTAAAGCAAGTACCAGCAGCCCCTATCAAACCCGCAAAAAAAGAGGTTGTTAAGGAAAATAAAAAGATACTAAGATAAGGACTTTCCACTTGCTTCTTTAAAAAAGCTTCCCCTGACACTCCGTCATAATTGTTCGCTGAACTAAATCCAGCCATATCAAAAAAAAGAAAATTGATTAGAAAATTTATTGTTAAGGCTAAAAAAATCACAGAAAAAGACATAATAAAAGCAGTTTTAAGCTTAACAAAGAAGTATTTCTTTTTTCCTAATTTAGAAATCCAAATGTCTCTAACGCCTGTCTTCTTATCTTGTATAGGATCATCTGAGCAAATCACCAGTAAGTAAAGTGGGAGAAACCACAGTAAAATAATTTGTGTTACATGTCCAATCGTCGACCCTGAAAGAAAAAAGGCCTCCGCCAGATAGGAATCTTCATAAATAACAGCCGATAATAACTGAATGATCTCCATACAAGGAATCAGGATGATAGCTAAAATTACAATACGGCTTAATTTATTTCTTAACACTCTACTAAATTGACTTTTCATTTTTTCTCCTTGTTATGCATTTTAAATATCATATAAGCCCCCTTCTTACAAATCTTTCATGATGGTAAAAAGGGGGCGGCCTCTAACATACATGAATATGGATATGCTATCTTCCTATTAACGTACTGCTGGATCCCAATATCCTGATACGGTGTGTGATTTTGAAGTAAGATTATTATTTTCAGCGCCAATACGTACTGAACCACTGACAGCACTTTTAACTTTTATTGTATATTTCTTTCCTTGGTAATATTTGCTTGGGTGTGAGTAGGAAGCACTTCCCTTATCAAGCCACATTATCTAATTTTTTAACATTCCGTTAATTACAATAATCTATATTCACCCTAAGTAATAGTTCTCTAACGGCGCCAATTTAGAGACTCCACACCCATTAAACTTACCCTGTTCAACTTGATTATATTGTGCAAAAAAAAAAGGCCTTTATAATGGATGAATCAGAAACAGTTCTCAAAATAGTAATTTCGAATGAGCTTTTTTCTAATTTGTGATGGTTACTCCGATTTCCCGAATAAAGCTTCATAAATTAAGATGGGATATCTTCATTTTATAAAAATTAAAGACACAAGGAGTTTCAAATTTGAAACTCCTTGTGTCTTTTTTGACATTTAATTGAGTCCTTTTTATGATTCGCAGTAGAGAGTATCGACCACTCGCGGAGAAGGCGGAAGTTCCATAACACAGTATTCGATGGGCCGCTCTTCTCAGTACCCACATTTATGTAAATTAATAGATTAGATAGCATTCCTGTGCAGATTTTAGTATGATGAAACGTAGGGATTTTTTCAAATTAATTGGGAGGTTCAATATAAATGAGCTTACTTTCTATAGATAAATTAGCACACAGCTTTGGTGACCGTACCTTATTCAAGGATGTTTCCTTCCGCCTGATGGCCGGGGAACATGTTGGTCTGGTCGGGGCAAATGGTGTCGGGAAGTCAACTATGATGAATATCATTACAGGGCAACTCATCCATGATGATGGCCGGGTGGAATGGACACCTGGTGTCGAATATGGCTATCTTGATCAACATACGATACTTTCTAAAGGTAAATCGATTCGCGACGTCTTAAGGGATGCATACTTACCTTTATTCGAGCAGGAAAAAGCACTGAATGAAGTAACAGAAAAAATGGGGACGGCCACTCCGGAGGAACTTGAAGAACTCTTGGAACAAATGGGTGAGATTCAGGACAAGCTGGAAGCCGGCGGTTTTTACAATCTGGATATTAAAATTGAAGAAGCGGCACGCGGTTTAGGGTTGGATGCAATCGGCTTGGACCGTGATGTCTCTGCCCTAAGCGGCGGACAACGGACAAAGGTTTTACTAGCCAAGCTACTTTTGGAACAGCCTGAAGTACTGCTCCTTGATGAACCGACGAACTACTTGGATGTAGAGCATATCCGCTGGCTGAGCAGCTACTTAAAGGAATATCCTAATGCATTCTTATTAATTTCGCATGACACCGAGTTCATGAACGGCGTCGTCGACGTCATTTTCCATCTTGAATTTTCTAAACTGACCCGTTACACGGCAACTTATGAAAAATTCCTTGAGCTGGCTGAATTGAATAAAAACCAACATATTAACGCATATGAAAAACAGCGTGAATTCATTAAAAAGCAGGAAGATTTCATTGCAAAAAATAAAGCCCGCTATTCAACGACCGGTCGGGCAAAGAGCCGTCAAAAGCAATTGAACCGCATGGAACGTATCGATCGTCCGGAAACTGCAATGAAACCTACCTTTGACTTTAAAGAGTCACGTGCGAGCAGCCGTTATGTATTTGAAGGTGAAGATCTGGAGATCGGATATGACAGCCCATTGCTTCCGAAGTTGTCCATGACCATCGAGCGGGGAGAAAAAATTGCCGTGGTCGGCTGTAACGGAGTTGGTAAATCCACTCTATTAAAAACGATTTTGGGTAAAATCGATCCTCTAGGCGGTAAAAGATCACTTGGCGACTTCCTTTTTTCTTCTTATTTTGAACAAGAAGTGAAAGCAGGCGATACGACGCCGATCGATGAAGTATGGAATGCATTTCCGCATCTGGACCAACCGCAGGTACGTGCGATTCTTGCCCGTGTCGGTTTGAAAAACGAGCACATTACACGTCCGATGAGCCATTTAAGCGGTGGAGAACAAGCAAAAGTGCGCCTATGTAAACTCATGCTTACCGAAAGCAATTGGCTGTTATTCGATGAACCGACGAACCATTTGGATGTCGTTGCAAAAGAAGAACTGAAACGTGCATTGAAAGAGTATAAAGGAACGATTGTCCTTGTATGCCATGAACCTGATTTCTATGAAGATTGGGTAACCAAAGTATGGGATGTAGAGGAATGGTCGGCACAAAATTAATTTTTTCGGGGATGTCGCGGTACGCGGCATCCCCTTTATTATGGAATAAATAAAAAGCTGACTGAAAAGGCTCCTTCAGTCAGCTATCATTCCCTCATCATGCAGCTTAAACTCGTTCCGCCACCAAGGTATATGTTTTCGGAAGCCCAATATCATGGATTTTATGATTAGGTTCTTCCTCGAGTACTTTAATAACCAGCCCTGATTGACCTATTGACGTTATAAGTTCCCCGATTGTCCATTTACGCTGTACAACTCTTGAAAGGCTCCCTTTTTCCTCATTAGGCATATGCTTCGAAAATGCGACCTCATTGTTTTCGATTGCCGGAGCGAAATAGTTGCCTGTGACTTTGTGTTTTTTACCATTTGAAGTAATGAGCTTTGTTGAAATCGGGTGAAATTCATGCAGTACGAATCGGCCTCCAGGTTTCAGCATCATTTTAATTTTTTCAAATAACGGCTGCAGATCTATTAAGTAGTGAAGCACACCGAGCTCCATTAAAATCAAATCCTGATTCCCTGATACATGCTCGGATGATAGTGAAAGGACATCCGAAACGATATACTCGATGGAGACATTGGCACCACTCGCCAGCTCATTTGCAAACATTGCGTTTTCCTGGGAAAAATCAACAACTTTCAC
The DNA here is from genome assembly GCF_047238085.1 of Peribacillus phoenicis. Lineage (NCBI taxonomy): Bacteria > Bacillati > Bacillota > Bacilli > Caryophanales > Bacillaceae > Peribacillus > Peribacillus phoenicis. Next base: position 5,045,180 of record NZ_JBDFMF010000001.1, read on the forward strand.
TTCAGCTCCCAACATGGCAAGGGCAACTGCTTTGACACCGTTCGATCCCATCAAATGAGTGATTTTTTTACCGGATATATCTCCCATATACTTATAAAAAGGGTGCAGTCTCCATTTTGGGTTTTGCTTGATTTTTGATGCCAATTCCACGGGATCTCCATAACGATTGACAAGCGCTAAATAATTATTCTGGTTCCACGCCTGTTCATTTTCCGCTGTGAACCCCTTCTGCTCGGCTGATAAGTAAGCATGAATCACGGTACTGTACTTTCTCATTTCTTCTTCGTATAAATAACTGTATAACGACCTGCACCAAACCTCCATATTCCCCATCTTTATGGACAAGCGATAAGGGTCCGTTTTAATGGTCGTGTTAAACCGGCAGCGAACAGTGACAGAAACCCCCTCGACATCCATTAGAAAGAATGCAGTCTCAGGACTTCTTTCAGGCTTTGTTGGGGAGTATTCGGAAAAAAGATCCAAAGACTCATTAAAGACATCCCATTGTACATCCAGGTCGATTTTATGATATTCATCGATATCCACTCCTTGTACGAACAGAGCAGATCGACCTGTATATTGGTATGGAATATTAGCTTGATCCAACATGTTCGCCATTAAGGTGATTGTATGATAATAACTTGCCTTCATATGTACCTCCTAAACATCAAAAGAGAATGACGATTATTCTTCCATAGCAAATTTCAAACCGGTACTCGTAATGGCAATCAGCTCTTCATCGTGGCGGTCTATGCCATAAACGAGTAATGTAACAAGCATATATATGGCTCTGAACCGGGCTAAGCTCTCTGTTTCCTTTTCGATTTCACCATAGATTTCGAAAAAAGCTCTGCGCGCCTCTTTTGGGAAATAACTGTATAAAAAGGAGAAATCAATGGCTGGATTCCCGATATGAACATCTCCCCAATCAATGATACCTGCGAGAACGCCTTCGTCATCAAGTAAAACATTCCGGATATGAATGTCTCCGTGAACGAGTGAAATCGGATGCTGAACATCCAAATCGCCTAAGGCTTCAACAAAATCCTTAACCGCCTGTGCCTGTTCAAAGTATCCTAGCTTTAATAGATTTGAGACATTTTCCATAAGTGATTTCTTTCGATAGGATACATCAAGCCTCATCATCCCATCAGACTGCACACCCAAACGCATAGCCCTTTCCGCAGGAAAACTGTGAAGAACCTTCAAAAAACGGGCAAACCTTTTTGCCGATTCGACCTTACTTGCCTCTGATTCTTCTTCAGGCAAGTGTCCTTTTACCATTTTATAACCGGTAAAAGGATAAGGATACAGGGTACTTGGTTTCCCAAAAAAGATCGGTTCAGGGATAGCAAGCGGCAAAGTGCCTGCAATGGATGGCAAAAGCTGACTTTCCACCTGAATCAACGTAACTGCAATAGGGCGGCGGGGGAAACGGAATACAAATTGCCCATTGATTTGTATCACCGTGTTATCGAAACCCTCCCCAAGTTGCTTGATCTCTTTCAACTCAATTTCCGGAAACTGCAGCATGATCAATTTCCCTGCCAGCTCCAGCGAAACTGGATATTCTGCCAACCAAGGCTTTTCCACTCCCGTCTCCCCCTTTTACCGGTTTCTCCCTCTATTAGAAAAGCTGCCAGATCCACCCCTACGATTACTTGGACCTTGTGCACTAGGAGATCTTCGGCTGTCTCTTTGATCTCCTCGCGGATTGTCACGCTTTGGCCCACGGCTTTCTTCCGAGCGGCCACCCCGCGGATTCTCTCGCCTTGGTCCGCGGCCGTTTTCCGAACGGCCTCCCCGTGAATCATCACGAATAGGTCCACGGCCGTTTTCCGAACGGCTTCCCCGTGAATCGTCACGAATAGGTCCACGACCGTTTTCCATCCGGCCTCCACGTGGTTTCTCCCTCTCGACTTCACGATTGTCCGCTTGGTTTACAGAACGGTGACTGCCTCGATTCGGTCCTCTCGTATCTATCCGTTCCCGATGTTTCCTTCCACCTCCCGACCGCGGTCGGCGGGTACCCTCATCAGAAGAATCTTCTTGACGCTTCCTTTTTTGCCTCACCTCATCTGGTTGGAACATTTTCACTCCTTCAATCGTCCTTCTTTCGATTTTCATGGAGATCCCTTTTTCAATATCGCTTAATAGCTGAAGATCCTTCGTTGCTATGAAGGTTACAGCCAAGCCGTTCTCACCCGCTCGGCCAGTCCGGCCAATTCGGTGGATGTAACTTTCTGCATCCTCGGGTACATCATAATTAAACACATGGGTCACGCCTTCTACATCGAGCCCTCGTGCAGCAACGTCCGTTGCCACTAAATATTGAAGCTTTGCGTCTCTGAAGTTTTTCATCACACGTTCCCGCTTTGCCTGTGAAAGGTCACCATGAAGCTCTTCAGAATTGAATCCAGCTGCCTTCAGGGCATCATTCAAAACCGAAACGCGCCGTTTTGTACGGCAAAATATGATCGCAAGGTATGGCTGTTCTTCTTTGATCATGTTGATTAATGAAGACTGTTTGGCACGATCGGTCGTCTCGATGACAAGCTGCCTGATTTTCTCGACCGTTACTTGCTCAGCCTTCACAGCGGCAGTCAATGGTTTAGTCATGTAGCGTTTAGCCAATTGATGCACCTGTTCAGGCATCGTCGCTGAAAAGAGCAGCGTTTGGCGCTCCTCTGGAAGCTGTCCCATGATCTCTTCCACTTCTGGTAAAAACCCAATATGAAGCATTTGATCAGCTTCATCAAGCACGAGTGTTCCAGTTTGTGAGAGATCGATGGTGCCTCTTCGTAAATGATCTAATAACCTGCCTGGCGTGGCGACCACCACGGAGATATTTCTTGTCAGCTTTTTCATTTGCTGCTCGACATCCTGTCCGCCATAAACTGCAAGCACTTGAAGTCCTTCGATTTCATCAGCGAATTTTTTCAATTCAGCAGTGATTTGCAAAGCCAATTCCCTCGTTGGCGTGACGATCAGTGATTGTATGTGGGATGCGGCGGGATCGACTTTTTCCAGGATTGGCAGCAAAAATGCCAAAGTCTTCCCCGTTCCCGTCTGCGCCTTCGCGATGACATCCCTTCCAGCAAGGATATCTGGTATCGATTTCTCCTGAATCGGGGTAGGGGCGGATATTCCTATTTGCTTTAATATCTTATTAATCGCCGGGCTGACGCCAAGGTCGATGAATTCTGTCATGTATGGGCCTACTTTCTGAATTTCTTCATTTAATTGACTGATAAATCCACTATAATGGTAACAGCTTCGTTCACTTCATGTCATTATCCTTAGTCTAAGCTATTTGTTAGTATATCATTATCTATTTTCGAGAAAACCTGTACCTTAAAATTTTTCATGCTATTGTACTTTATTTATTTTTCTAATATAATTTATAAGATTTATTATCATCGAGCTACTTACTTGAAAAAGGGTAAGCATCTCCTCCTTGTAGATTTTTGCAAGGATTTTTTGTATAGAAAAAAGGAGTGACCGCATGTTTAAATTAAAAGAACGGAATTCAAATATTAAGACGGAAGTACTTGCGGGGCTTACAACCTTTTTAACACTGGCTTATATCATCGTTGTAAACCCCATGATCCTTTCTGATGCCGGCGTTCCATTCGACCAGGCATTCACAGCAACCATAATCGCAATAATAGTCGGTACCCTATGCATGGCCCTTTTAGCCAATTACCCAATTGTCATAGCACCGGCAATGGGATTGAATGCTTACTTTGCATACTCGGTATTGGGAACCCATGATATCTCATACACAGTTGCTTTCTCTGCAGTCTTTGTTACGGGCATCATCTTTATCCTTTTATCCCTAACCTCTTTCCGCTCAAAATTGATCGAGGCCATACCAAATAACTTGAAGCATGCAATCAGTGCCGGAATCGGGCTTTTCATCACCTTCATCGGACTTCGTTTGTCAGGTGTCGTAACACAGCATGAATCCAACCTGGTGACCCTTGGAAGCTTCAGGGATCCAAGTGTGGCACTTACATTGGTTGGTCTGGTCATAACGATCGTGCTGATCGTTCGGAATGTACAGGGAGCGATATTCATCGGAATGATCGTGACAGCCATAATCGCTTTTTTTACAGGCCAATTGCAAATTAACGGCCTGGTTTCCACTCCTTCCTTACCTGAAGGAATAATAGTCGCCAATCCAATCACATCTATCGCCGATGTCATTAACTATGGGCTTTATGGCGTCGTCTTCTCCATTTTACTTGTAATGCTATTCGATACGACCGGTGCTTTATTAGGAATTGTCCGTCAAGCTGGATTGCTGAAGGAGAATAAGCTTGAAAAATCCGGCAGTGCCTTCTTTGCAGATTCCGTCGGCACTACTGTCGGCGCAATGTTCGGTACAAGCCCGACCGCTGCCTCGGTTGAATCATCAGCTGGTGTAGGAGCGGGGGGCAAGACAGGTTTAACCGCTTTGGTAGTGGCCATCCTATTCTTAATAACCGCCTTCTTCAGCCCGCTGATAGGAGCTGTCTCAAATGTAGCGGCAATCACGGCACCTAGCTTGATCATCGTGGGAAGCATGATGATTAAGAGCATTAATGAAATTGACTGGACACACTTTGATGAATCATTCCCAGCCTTTTTGGTCATTGTCGCCATGCCTTTAACATCAAGCATCGCCAACGGGATAGCACTCGGATTCATCGCCTACCCCATTTTAAAAATGGCAAGAGGCAAATTCCGTGAAGTGCATCCGTTCGTGTACATGTTTGCTGCTCTATTTCTTTATCAACTGATTTTCCTGGCTTGATCATCTCATGAAGGGCACCATGGGATAATAAAAAGGAGTGTTCAATTAGGCTAATTGAACACTCCTTTATTTGTTTACGTGCAATTATTTTATAACGTTTTCTTTCTGCTTACCTTTAATCACACTTGGCACTCCAACTGCCGTGCAATTATCGGGAACGGATGTCAAAACAACAGCATTTGCTCCCACTTTCGAATTATTGCCAATTCGGATGCCGCCCAATATTTTAGCGCCCACTCCAATATATGCATAATCACAAACCTCAGGAGCTTTTCTGCTTTCTTTACTTTGCCCGAACGTTACCTGGTGCAATATTGTAACATGATCCCCTATTTTAGTAAACGGATTGATTATAATGCCTTTAGCTCCATGTGGGAGATGCAATTTTTTTCCTATTTGAGATTGCGCAGGAAATTCACAGTTCATGAAGAGTCTTATAATTAACAAATCAATCATGCGGTACAAAATCCATAATACTTGTTTTAAGATTGGAACGTTCACTTTATAGTAAATTATATTGCCTATCCGGTAAACAAACATGACGATTATTCCGTGGATTCCGCCCAGTCTCCCCCAGTTACTAATAAACGCCAATTTATTTATCCATTTAAATAATCCCATACCAAACCTCCTAGGAGCATGAATTTAATTCATCAAACAGAGATAGTAGTTTTTCCTCTTCATTCTCCCAATTATATTCTTGTCTATATGCAGCTTTTCCTCGTTCCCCCATGTTCGCGGCTTCCTCAGGGGATTCCAGTAAATAAACCGCTTTTTGAACCATATCATCCATGTTTGCTACATCGGCCGACACTCCACAGCACCATTTATCCAGTACATCTTGAATAAGAAAATCAGAGACCATAAATGGAATGCCAGCGGCCATATATTCAAAACACTTTGTTGTTTTACCACCCATGAAATTAGGATCAGGAACTAAAAATGCCATGCCTGCATGTGCTTTCTGGATAGACTCGAATGCTTTATCAAAGGCCATTACACCCTCTAGACTGATATAATCTTCCAAGCCGTTGTCCAGGATGAATGTTTTCAATTTTCCGATGTATCCTTCCCTGCCCGTTCCAATTATTTTCATATGAAACACTTTCTTTAATTCTAGTAATCTTTTTGCAAGAATCAGCATGGTTTCCCCGCCACGTATATCAGAGATGCTTCCTAGGTAGATAAAGGTGAAAACATCCTCTTTTCCTTTGTTTTCTTTCATTTCAGGAATTTTCGGGTAATTGTACACATCTGTTGTTGGACAAGTTAAGAACTGATAATCCTCTTTATACGTCATTTCTGCAAACACGACTCCGCTGCATGCCCTTAGCAATCGTTTCTCCAAATGACGATACATTCTCAATGCAATTCCGGGGATTTTTTTTCTCATAAGGACCTTTGGTACATTTTCATGCATGTCATAAACAATGACTGGATGATAACGGGGAATCCTTCTTATGATGTTCATTAAAATCAGCAGCTCCGGATCATGAAACTGAATCACATCAGGTTTATCTTTATTGATCTTGCGGTAAAGAGCAATCCAATTCAACATTCGCCCTTTCCTGGATTTCTTAGTCAACAGTTCAACTTCGATATTGGCAGGGATATTTTCAGGGATCAAGTTATTTTCAATCGCTATATGCTTCACCTTGTACATTCCCGTTTCTCCAAAAGAAAAGGCTTGCCGAAAATAAATCCTCGTATCATTCCATGGGTGCACCGAACTAATATTATAAAATAACTTCATCTGTTATCTCCCTTTTGTAAATCTGACCCTAACAATAAATACATGATAACGAAAGTAAAAAACATCCCGCCTGTCACAAACGTTGTGGTAAGCGCAGTATCCGCTAAACACCATGCAGGTACAACAAACAGGATTATGCCGACACCTTGCCACTTTTCATTTTGCGTAAGGCTATCATAAAACCATAATATCGCTGCTAAGATCACTGTATAAACCAAGAATCCAATATAACCGAAATTAGCAAAAGCATCGGCGAACATATTGGCATTGGCTGCCATTTCTGGTCGGCCAAAGTACTCTGTACCGATAATGTATGGCGGACTCTTGTCATAAACAGGATCTATGAATTTTTCTAAAATATTATACGATAGCAAGGCTTTTGGATGAGTTGAAAAGAAGTCTACATAATAGCTTGTCAGCAAGCCCGGTGTGATGATCATCCTTCTGGCAAACAAATTAGAAAAATATGCCTGATCAAGGATAAAATCCAGAAAAATGCTGATGCCTAACAGCGAGCAAAGACTTATACAAAAAAGTATGGAAAAATCCCTTCCCTTCTTCCGAAAAGCAATGAATACAATGATTAATAATCCAGTCGATAAAAGAGTGGATTTCAAGCCATTGACGGTGTACAAAAGGTATTGCAGCCCTAGTCCGATAACCACATAGGTATATTTTTTTTTGCATAATCCAATGGTCACGACCAATGGATTACATACTTTTGCAAGCCACTGTATAATATAGCCTGCAAGAGGGGTTAGTTTTGTTCGAAAGGTCATTCGCTTATCATAGATATCCTCAGAATTTATAGGAGGCTTTAGACTAATTCCCCCCGAAACTTTGAAAATGTAAAGAAAAAAAATCAATAATGTTATAACAAAAATGATTTTTAATAGACCGAGATTAACATTAGGAGGTGTAAACTTCATGGCTGGCAATCTATTTACATTCCCAATGATAAGTAAACAAAAAAACAAAAGAACATTCGTATATATAAAATCAGGCTGCAGCGTAAATAAATAGTTCGGAACCCATACTACCGGTATATAGACAATAAAATACAAAATCCAGAAAACGAGTTCCGACGGCTTATCCAGTTCCTTTTTTATGAATATGACTGGCAATATAATAAAAAACATGGAAATCACTATCATGACTGCACTTGGATGTTGCCGATATATATACCCCATATAAGCATATTCAGGGGAAATAAAGTAAACGTAGGATATATCCAGTAACCAGACGTATATTCCTACCAGACCCAGTTGAATCAGCTTCATTTTTTTAGATATCCTCTCGATCTATGGAATGTATCGCCCTATAGCCAAGGAAAGCAAAAAAGTAGTAGCTGGCCCCCATACAAATGCTAAAGTATAAAATGGCTGCTTTAGCTGAACCCCCTGAAATGAAAATGACCAGTACTCCAATCGATGACAGTAACAGCCTTGAAACATCCCATAAGAGTTGAGTCCGTTGTTTTTTGGCTAAATACAATATTTGAGAAACCGGCATGACAATCACTTGACTTATAAACATAAATGACATCAATGTCACATATTCACCGGAAACACGCCACTCTTCTCCAAAAACAAAGCTGAAGACACCGGGTGCTATCCATGCCAAAATTGCCATTAACGGCACACCTAACATGGCCGTTTTAGTAATAATGCTCTTATACAAATGTAAAACTCTTCCTGGTTCATTTGAAATGCTTTTTGCCACTTCGGCATAGAATACTGTCGAAATACTCGCTCCCACCATCGTAATGGGCAGACCTATCGTTTTTGAAGCCATGGAAAAATGCCCTGTCACGTCAGGTCCGTATAGACGCATCAATAACAAAAAAATGATTTGCAGAGATAAGGAACTTAAGAGGGTTGACCATGTGGAGTATTTGGCGAATTTCTCATATTTTTTAAGCAAATAACCGATTCTCCTATAGTTCACTTTTGGCCAATGCATTCGCTTTAAGTAATATCGCCAAATGTACACAAGGGTTATTCCCCGTCCTATCATATCACCCGCTATTAAACCAATTCCTGGAGTCACATGATTAATGGAAATAAATGAGAACTGACTTGTTACATTGCTAATCGATTGAAGCAGTTTAGAATGAGTTAGTCCTTTAAACTTATCTTCTTTTAACATCCAGTAGCTCATCACTTGATAGATTCCAGCAAAAAACAGGCCAATTGAAAGCAAAAGGTCATTCATAATCGAAGCTTCTATACCGTATAATCGAAATAATGATAGATTAAGGAAGCCCAAACCTATATTCAGGATACAAACGACGGCAATCGTAAACATGCTAATGTACATCAAGTGAACCATATTACTATGGTTTTTTTCTAGAGGAATCGCCTTTTCTAAACAAAGAGATGAAAATGATATGAGAATGGCCAATAGTGACGTATAGGTTGAAAACACCCCAAAATCTTCTGGTGTATATATTCTTGTCAGTATGGGAGAACTTGCGAATAGAATAAGCTGTGCAAGTGAATTCCCTGTTAATAATAAAAGGATTTTATTTATAAATTCATTTTTTATTTTCATATTTTCAACCACGCCACATCTCTATTTTATATTCTCATTTACATTGTTCTGATTTGCCTAATTTATCTTTCGTTAACGTTTCTTTTATTTGATCCGCCGGATCGTGCATGATCCAGTCTAGAATCGATAAATTTTTTACACATTCTTTTTCATTTTTCACATAATACACGGGATGTATGAACTTTTGATAAACGACTTCAACTCCTTCTTTATGAAACAATTCTTCTTCCAAGTAATCCTTTCCGCTTTTCCCGCTTAAATAGCATGTACCTTCGGTTTGCTTAATTAAGCTAACTAATCTCTCTGTTTTTCCAAAGGAAGTGTTAAAATCATTGGAAAGGTGTGTTTCTCCTTCATAGTTTAAATACTTTAAAATCAATTCAAATAAATGAATATTTAAATCGACTAACAAAGCGTGTTCTTTTTGATATGCTTCTTCCAACAGCGGGAAAAAATCTTGAAAGTGCCGAGTTTTTTTATAAACTTCCGATATTTGCTTCAAATGATTCCTTTTCCATTTTTGATTTGGGGAATGATAACTGATTAATTTTTCATGTAACATTTCAGGCTTTTTTTGAAGCGGTACAGTTAGCCTTGACTCTTTTCCATCAGCACCTAGAATATATGTTTTATTTTGAAAATTACTTGAAGAGTATTTCACATCGGTCAAATATATAAAAACGTCCGATTGAAAAACCTTATGAATCAAACCAATCCAAGGCAAGAAATTGGGCTGGTGAATTGTGACTATATTCTTTTTTTTCACCTACAAAACCTCTTTTGAAAAAATTAATAGGAATGTCTCCGCGTATTTGCAATTCACTTGGGAACCCCTCCAACTGCCGATATGCTCCGCATTCACTAAATAATGCCCCATATAACCGGTTAGCTGTGATTGGAACATGGTAATCATACGTTTTTTATCTTCCATGAACTCTGTAATATCACTATAGATATTCGGGTGAAATTGATTGGCAGCGATGTTATTATTTTGGTTGATTTGTTCGAATTCATATATGGTGAATTGTTTTTTCCTGAAACAGCTTCTTACCACCTTTGATAACTTTTGATGATCTTGATGACTGTCATTCATCCAATGTGTGTAGACTTCGTCCGGATCCATCTTTTCGATGATATCGTCGAGCTCTTTTATTAATTTATGAAGAGGGATATCCTCAACGTTATTACCCTCACAGTACTTGGAAAACTGTACCTCATATCCGAAATTCTTTGATGACTCTATTGCCTCTTGTTTCCTGACCTCGATATTCGAAGGGATGGAAAATATGATGTTGATAATGTAATGTCCTTGGTTCAACAGCTTACGAATGGTACCGCCCATACTAATTTCCGCATCATCTGGGTGTGCTGTTACTAGCAATATTTTTTTCATCATGTTCCTCCATTTAAAGCTTGTTCAATGATAGATATCGCTTTAAGCGCAATGTTCTTTTGTTCCATGTAGGCCGTTACATTTTTCATTAAAATCCATTCTGAAAATTCAGTGATTTCATAAAGCAAACTATTATCACTGATAGGTTCACTTATCGTTTCTTCCATGTCATTAATGATACTGCGGTAACTTATTGTGCGAATATCGTATAACGAGTGAAAACGCAAGGTTCCATTCTCTCCGTAAATTTCCGATATTGAATCATTCGTTAAGTTAATTTTTGAAATCAACATCGTTATTTTAAAATCTTCATATTCAAAAATGCACGTGCCGCCTAAATCAATGTTTTTTACGATCAGTTGTTTAAAATAAAAACTTTTAACGGGAACACCAAATAATTGAATGGCAGCATAAATAGGATAAATTCCAATTGTTCTTAATGTGCCGCCACCATGATTTTCATCGAAAAGTGGCGCTGTTTCCCCTTTTAATAAAGCCGAGTACTGCTTGGAATAGTTTTGGTACTTTAGGGTTGCCCCATGGATTTTTCCTACCTTTTTAATAGCGTTCTTTAAAATTTGAAAGTTGGGTTCATAAATGGATCTTACTGCCTCGAACACAAAAACATTTTGTTTTTCTGCAGCATCGAATACTCGATTGGCCTGATTGGCTGTCATGAATGCCGTTTTCTCCACAATAACGTTCTTTCCATGCTCAATGGCTGCTAACGCTTGTTCATAATGGGAAGCATTTGGAGTGGCTATATAAACAGTATCCAGCTCATCATCTTCAAACACTTCATTCAGGGATCCATAAACTTTAGACACTCCTTTTTCTTTTGCAAGCTTCTTGGCAAAATGAAATCTTCTCCCCCAAATTCCCATTACCTCTCCATTTGAACTTTCATTAATGGCATCAATCATGGCACAGCTTATTGAACCTGATCCCACCACTCCAATCCTATTTTTAATCGCCATGTTCCACTACCTGTTTACATTTAGCTGCAATGTAATTCAAATCCTCATCAGACAAATCCAAGTGACATGGCAACGTGAAATGAGATTCACGAAATCTATCGGCATTCGGGAGAGATGCCAGGGGATATTCCTCCAATAATGTGGGCTGTAAATGTAATGGGACCCCATAACAATGCCCGGTGCTAATATGAGACTCTTTTAAATGCTTTTTAAATTTCTCGCATTGCTCTTTGCTTTTAGACATGACGATAATTTTATAAAATGTTGATATATTGTGGTCAGATGAAGCTTGGAAGTAAAGACCGTGTTCATGAAAAATATCCTTCAAAGTCTCCTTATAGAAACTGAAGATTTCCTGCCTGACCTGGATCATCCCATAAGCTTCCTGAACTTGCAGATAACCAAGCAATGCATTAAATTCACTGAGAAGCATGTCACCGGATAATACTTGGTTGACTGCACCATTTTCATTCCCATGATGCCTTAACAACTCACAGTATTTGATTAAATCTATATCGTCCGAAGTAATGACACCCCCTGTTGCACTTGTAACAATTTTAGTGGGGTACATTGAAAAAACCCCAGCAAATCCAATTGTACCGGCTTTATATCCATTTATAGTGGCACCAAAAGCATGTGAAGCATCTTCGATTAGATAAAGATTATTCTCATCACAAAACTCTTTAATCTCAAAGATGTTATCAGGGATCTTTCCGGCAATATACGTAATTAAGACAACTTTCGTTTTAGGAGTCACGGCGTTCTTCAGGCTATTTAAATCCAAATTGAAATCCTCTAAATTAATGTCACAAAGAACGACTCTTCCTTTCGCATTTTTCACCGCATATACTGGAGAAATGAACGTATTGCTTGGCATGATCACTTCTTTGTCTTCAACATCTAGATATTTTAAAATAATTTCAATGGCAGCCGTGGCACTGGAAAGTGCGACAGCATACTTAGAATCACTGTATTGTCTGACGCTTTCTTCAAATTTTCGAGTATACTCACCTAAAATTAGCCTGCCAGAATCCAAAATGCGCTCAATGTTCTTAAGGTATTCCCGTTTTACCCAACCTGTTATCACTGGCTTTGTATTTACGATAGTCTCCATGGAACTCCATCCTTTTTCCAAAATTAGATCTTTCAATAGACGTTAAGTGAGATGCAGACAAATATTCACCATTGTTCAAGAGGAACTTGATTATTCAATGATCATTAACAATCAATTCCGACAGTGTTCTCTCCAGTTTTGAAATCAATTTGCTTTTCTCATAATTCAGGGTTAAACGTTTTATATTTTCTTGGATTTTCAGATACATTTGTTTGTCACTTTTCATTGATTTTACATACTCTATCATCTTTGATTCTTCACTATATTCAAAACCGTGACCTGCATCATATTTTGTCATGACCTCATGCTGCCAGCCTTTATAGTTTATTAATGTTGGTTTTCCGGCTGCCCAAAAATCAAAAAGTTTATTTTGACTATTCCTATCCAAAATTTCATAATCACGTACAAAACACAGACCTATATGAGATACGGCCATCAATAAGTACGCTTCTTTTTTAGATACCTGATCCAAGAAAATGACGTTGTTTAATTTTTTGCTCTCTTTCACTTGAATTAAGCGTTCTTTTTCCTTTCCATCCCCTACAATTAGGTAGACAATATCGGGGTCATCCGTCTTTTCGGCAAGCTGTAAAATATAATCGATATTATTGATAAATCCTAATGTGCCTGCATATAAACAGATAAACTTCGCTTTTAAACCTAATTTATCCAATGCTTCTTCTTTATCTTCGGAACGAATTCGAGAAAAATAGTTTATATCCGCAAAGTTAGTAACCGTAGCAATTTTTTCCCGTTTAACTCCTTTTTTCAATAAATCTTCCTTCATCCCAGGCGAAAGCACGATGATTTTATCAGCCGAAGAATAAATAATGCTTTCTAGCTTCAATAAAATTCTCTTTAACCATTCATGTCTGATGATTCCCAGCTCAATAGGTATATCTGGCCATAAATCCCTTACTTCAAACACAAATTCGCTGCGCTTTACCTTAGCAAGGAGCATACCTATCAATCCAATTGTCAAAGGGGTCGAGGAAGCATAAACTACCTCTACCTCCTTCTCCTTCACCCCAATGAAAAAACTCTTATACATATAATGAATAAACGATAATAATCTTTTCAGGTAACTATATTCTTGTTTATATTTAGTTTTGGTTGATATGATCTTTATTCCCTCACGCGAATCTATGGAATTTCCGGTGATGATGGTGACTTTATTATTTTTAGAGACTAAAAATTTAGCTATTTCATAAGATCGGGTACTGCCTTTATCGGTATTGAAATATTGATGCAAATAAAGAATCTTCACTTTTTCACTTCCTCTTTTACCCACTGTGATTCAATTTGACTTACAGAGTAATGCTTTCCCTATTGCATTCACCCCAGAAAACAAATGTAACACTTAATATAGGTGAGGCTTGTCCCTTTTTTAGAATGGGGCGTTTTAACTTTGAAACCCACTAGCATCTTATATAGCCATTCCTTACTCCTGCTTTTTCAACACATTAGGTTTGTTCCAGTCAAGGAAGGCCGTAATGGCAATCCAGTCATCCAGGCGGTTATAAACCGTTTTGTCTTGTACATGGATTTCAGGCCCAACTTCGGTAAATATGTTATCCCTTTCAATACCGTTATTTTTCATGTTCAAAGAGGTGAAGGCATAATCATTTGTAGGGCTGCCGTTATTATGCGATCCTCTGATACCAATGCCCGCTGAAATAAACATTTCATCGGATTTATGAATTTGGTTTATGATGTTTCCTTTGATTTTGGTGAACTTGTTGGAGCTAAGCATCGCAATCCCATTGTTGAGGCTATTTTCAATGATATTGCTTTCAATAAGGGCATTTTTGGTCACATGAATACTGATGCCTCCCCATTCCTCGACATTAGCCCGGACATCATTCACATAATTGCCTTTAATCACGACCTTTTGCAGGAAGCCCATCTTTGTTTCAGTAAGATCATGGTATTGCGTTCCGTTGACTGTAATGCCCCGTTCGCTGACTGTTGCATTTTTATCTATATCGTAATACGCATAATCATTAAAAGAATTGATTCTATTCCCCTCAATCGTAATATTGCCGGGTGGGTAAGCTGAGATAGCTCCTCCCTTGTAATCCATTCCGCCGACAATGATTGGAAAACGCGTGTTTAAGATGACATTATTCGTGAAGGAAACATTTTGGCCTGAATGGGTGTCAATTCCTTCCCATCCTGGGTTGTTCGCCACCACATTCCCATCGACTGCGATTGTGTCACTTCGCGGGAACTTTGATTGAGTTATTGCATCTCCGGCACTGTCTTTCCGGTGACTAAAGGCGATGCCATAGCTTTGTTTGGTATTGCCCACCGTCTCCCCGGGTCCAAGATTTATCACTGCCGCATGCCTTACAGTCACGTTACTCGCAGAATAACCGCCGATGCCTGCATATCCAATATCCTTTATGATCATTTTGTTTCTTTTTCTTGAATCAGACCCTTTAATCATGACTCCATTCACATGTTCTAAGTAAATGCCATATCCTTCATACCCGGTGATTTGAACATCTTCGATCAGGATATTTTGAAGCCTGTGCAAATCATTTACAGCCGAATAGACAGACACCAAATCCGACGGGGATTTGGATTGATCGATTGCAGTAACCTCGATGCCCCTGTTCCTTGCTTCATAATAATTTCTCGGTTTCCCAGTTTTGGGGTCTTCCGTCCGTCGCTTTCCTTCTAGTATCAGGTTTTTGACACCAGTATGGCTCACCATGATTTTAATGGTGACAGAATCGCTTGAGGGCTGGGTACACATTGTCGTGACGGTTCTTTCGTTCTCCACCGTCCCTTCTAAAGTGACCCCTTCTTTCATTGCAATAAACGCACTCGCCGTAAACTGGCCTTTTGACAAACGGACCGTTCCCCTTTTCCCATTCGATACATCTTGCGGATAGGCTGAAACCTTTGTAATGGCATTGTTAAGGATTTTCCGGATCGATGTGGCGGAATGGTTCGCGTCTAGTGACAGCGTTTGTTTTAACTCCCCTTTATTGTCCAATAACTGAATCGCGGTACCCGTTGTGGGACTGCAGACCTCGTTTGCCCCGACGGCAGTTGACTGAAGGGAGAAGAACGTCATGATTAACACGGTAAATATTCCTGTAATTTTATATAGATGTTTCATCTGAAAACTCCCATGTCTCTTATTCATTTTTCGGCAGTTGTTTTACACACTTCAGGGGCTGATGACAAAGACACCATAGTCGGCCTGGAAAGGAAGGGGTGCATATCTAATTTTACAAGGGAAGTGAGATTTGCATTTCTCAAAATCAACATATCTTGTGTTAATCTTGGGACAGTAGCTTAAACGTACGGCCAATTTTCCCATACAAAAAACCTTCAATAGCTCAGGGGTAAACCGGATTGTGATGGGAAAACAAACCTCCTTGCGCCACTATTGAAAAGAGAAGGAATGTGTCCGGCGATTACAAGGGGGGTAATCTCTCATTCGACAGAAAAAGCCTTTCCCCGATGTTTGCCGGGAAAAGGCTGCAGCTTGATATATATTCTTTTTTATGTTTCATTCCTCATAACCCCCGCAAAGAAAAAGGAGGATATCCAACTTGTAGTCAGATATCCTCCTATATGTTCACTCACTGGTTCATTTGATCGAGAAAATCACCAAGGAGATCATCAAGATTTTCCTCTTCAGGTTCTGGTTCCTCCACTTGTTGTGTGGTTTTTTCCAAACTCCAATCAAAGTCATCCAAATCTTTCTTAGATATTTCTGGCTGCACCACTTCATTATCCTGTTCTTCGGGCTCATCCTGCAAATAAATCTCCTCATTAATTACATTGCTGCCTAATGAGGCTAGCAAGGCTGTTGCGCGTAAAGGATCGGATAAAAGATGGTACATAATCGTTCCAAGCATAGCTTCTGAGTGGGAATGCTTGAGCCAGTCACGCTGAGATTTGCTAAGCTTGTTCGGCATGGGCAGGGCAATCATTTCCCGTTCCTGATGGGTCGATTGTCCGATTCCATCGAGAACATACTCGGCAATTTTACTGGAAAAATTCCTTCTTTCCGTTTCCTTCAATTTCTGCAGCTGCCTTAACGTATAATCTGATACATCTGAAGGGATACGAAAAGTGATGGCTTGTCCTCTTTTGATTTCAGAAGAAGCTGTTTTTTTCATTCTCTCACCTATTTAACAGCACCTGATCTTTGTTCTTTCTTCTTTTGGTGGGATTGCTGCTGTTCCTTTGAATTCCGGCGATTAAAATCCGAAATCAATTTATAATAGGCGTTGGCCATCATCCAAACGCTTTCCCGTTCATCTTCAAAAAAGTCTATATTGTAGCCATCAAAATTCTGATTGAGCGTTTTCAGGTAATCTTTCAAGACAATCGAACCTCCGCCAACAAAATAGCAGATTTCCGTTTGCGAGTTTTTCTGCCATACGTTGCGCAGATGGCGATATTGCTTTTTCGCAAGTTCTCCTAAAATCCGGTCGACGATATCATGGACGCTTGTCCGGCTTCCGCGAACCATAATATGGTTACGATCGTTTTTCTTCGTGATGATTTCAACGACATCTCGTCTGCTATCCAGCTCGACACCGTGTTTTTTTCTGATTTCTTCACGAATAGATTCAAGAGCCTCAGCTACTCCTAGATTGAATCCTTGCGCCTTATCATCGTCAACTTTACGGTTTTTAATGACCGCGATATCTGTCGATAGTCCGCCAATATCTTGAATGAGAATTCTTCTATCTATCAATTCACGGTTAATGATATTCAGATCATTGTCCATGACTAAATTAATGTATGCGGCGAAGCCCTCTGGATAGACTTTCACTTCATCAAATTTGATATTAACCTTAATACCTTGGTATTTAGGTGTAATTAAAAATTCTACTTGGTGAACGGATCCCAGTAGCTTCGAACGGTACCCAACATCTTTCCCTTCCTTAACTTCCCGAAGAGGTAGACCTGTGCCCAGCGTATAATTCGCTTCGACAACGTTATTTACTTTTTTGAACTTATCATTATTCCCTTGCTTGGCAGCATCCAATGCAATAGCCGCAAAAAGCATTACTAATGTTTGGTCTTCCTCTGATTTACTGCTCCCCAAATCTAGTTCTGTTGGGTTATCACTTTTTGTCGCTAAATTTCCGACACGATAAATGGCATTATTGTCTTGCAATGCTGGTGAATGGACTCTAATATGTAACCCTTCCAATGGGTTTTTTTCATCGAGTTCTTCGATTCCTATGACCGGACGATCTTCAATGTCTTTTGCAATGACATTTGGTATATATAGTTCAGACTCTAGCTTTCCAAAAATAGCTTTAATTGCATCATTTCCTACGTCTATTGCTGCGATTCTAGAACTCATCTAAAAACATCCCCTTTTTCATAAAAAAAATTTAGGTGGAGCACTCTATTAAGCATAGAAAAGGTTTCTATATTAGTCAATGCTTCATAAGTTGTAGCTTTATTTGTCGAATTGTATTCATTTGTGTACACATTAGGAACAAATATGTACACACGTTATATATAGCCATGTGTATTTGTTTGTAAACTTGTTTACTTTTTTTGTGTACAAACCAACTATTTTCGTTTACATGTATACAATATTGCAAACAATCAAAAAAACTAACTTTTAATAATCTTATTCATATAAAAGAAAGCGTAAAAAAGGAGAATTTGGTCATGGTAATAAATTGGACAAACCACTAATGAAACGTATGAAGATATTAAAATCACTGAAAAAATACAGAACTTCCTCAATACCCGTAGCCATATTGGAGCAGCACTTTATCCTTCCTTCGTTTTCTAAGCTAGAAACAGATATAACAACTGATGTCTTAATCGTTGGTGGCGGAATTACGGGTATCACTTTAGCTTATCTATTAGCCAAGCAAGGTGTGAAAGCCACATTCATTGAGGCAGATGAGACCCTTAATGGAACAACAGGCCACACAACCGTAAAAATCACGGTCCAGCACGGCTTGATTTACGACCAATTTATTACTGATCACAGTGAGGAATAGGCCAGACTATACTATATGAGGACAACACTGAAGGAACGGAGCTATCAAAGGATTGATAGAAGAACATTCTATTGAATGTACAAGATGCTTATGTATACGCAAATACTAATGTTTGTTCCTCCTCTGATTTACTGCTCCCCAAATCTAGTTCTGTTGGGTTTTCACTTTTTGTCGCTAAATTTCCGACACGATAAATGGCATTATTGTCTTGCAAGGCTGGTGAATGGACTCTAATATGTATCCCTTCCAAGGTTTTTTACATCGAGTTCTTCGATTCCTATGACTGGCCGATCTTCATGTCTTTTGCAATGACATTTGGTATATATAGTTTTAGGCTCTAGCTTTCCAAAAATAGTTTTAATTGCATCATTTCCTACGTCTACTGCTGCGATTCTAGAACTCATCTAAAAACATCCCCTTTTTCATAGAAAAAATTAGGTGGAGCACTCTCGATAGAAGAGATTTCTATATTAGTCGATACTTCATAAGCTGTAGCTTTATTTTCATTTGTCGAATTGTATTCATTTGTGTATACATTAGGAACAAACATGTATACACCTTATATACAGACATGTGTACGGGTTTGTAAACATATATACATATTTGTGTACAAAACATCTATTTTTGTTTACATGTATACATATTTGTAAACAAACCAAATAATGTATTTTTTTATTCTTTCTTCTTACAAAAATAAGCGTATAAATAACGGATTTGGGTATGGTAATAAATGGACAATTCAACTAATGAACTGTATGGAGGTATTAAAATGATTGAAAAAAATACAGACCTTCCCCGATTTCCGGAACCCTATTGGCGCAGTGAGTTAACTTTCCCTTCTTTTTCTAAACTAGATACAGACATAACCACTGATGTCTTAATAGTGGGCGGCGGAATTACCGGAATCACATCTGCGTATCTACTAGCTAAACAAGGTGTTAAAGTCACTCTGATTGAAGCAGGCGAAATCCTTACTGGAACGACAGGACACACTACAGCAAAAATCACGGCCCAGCATGGCCTGATTTACGACCAGCTGATCACTGACCATGGTGAAGAGAATGCCAAACTTTATTATGAAGCCAATACAGATGGAATGAAGCTTATCAAAGACTTGGTAGAAGAACATTCCATAGAATGTAATTTGACTGCACAGGATGCCTATGTGTACGCAAATACTGAGGAATATAAAAGCAAAATTCAAAATGAATTGAAAGCCTATCAAAAACTCGGCATTCGGGGGGATTATGCGGAGAATATCCCTTTCTCCATTCCTTGTAAAGCTGCTGTGATAATGAAAGACCAAGCACAGTTTCACCCGTTAAAATACTTAACTGCCCTCATTTCGACAATTCTCGAAAGCGGAGGCACCATTTATGAACGGACCACGGCAATGAAGATTGAAGACGGCGATCCACCGACCGTTCTGACGGATACGGGACAAACAATCAAAAGCAATCAGGTCATTGTTGCTTCCCACTTCCCCTTTAATGATGAAATGGGCTTATACTTTGCCCGTGTTCATGTAAAAAGATCCTATGTACTTGGAATCAGGACTGAACAGGAATATCCCGGTGGGATGTATTACAGTGCCGACAGCCCTACCCGCTCCCTTCGCTATACGGAGTTGGACAATGGGGAAAAACTTATACTTGTTGGCGGAGATGGCCATAAAACAGGACAGGGAATCTCGACGATCGAGCATTATGAAGCACTGAAGGAATTCAGTTCCCAGTATTTCGATGTGAAAGACATTCCCTACCGCTGGTCGGCACAGGATATTGTGACACCGGATAATATCCCCTTCGTCGGGCCGGTGACACCCAATCATCAAAACGTCCTGATAGCTACCGGCTATGCGAAATGGGGAATGACGAACGGATCGATTGCCGCCAGGATTTTAACTGACCGGATTTTGCAAAGAGATAACCGGTATGCGGAATTGTATGATCCTGCCCGTTTAAAAGGTGTGAAGAATATTCTCCAAGATAATGCTGATGTGGCGAAGCATCTCATCAAAGGCAAATTGGCCTTCAATCATAAAACGCCGGAAGACATAGGAATTGATGAAGGAGCAATCGTGAAGGTGAATGGGGACAAAGCTGGGTGTTATCGTGATCATGATGGCCAGCTCCATATTGTTGATTCCACCTGTACACATATGGGGTGTGAAGTTGCCTGGAATAGCGGCGACCGTACTTGGGATTGCCCATGTCATGGCTCCCGCTACTCTATCGCTGGTGAAGTGTTAAATGGCCCTGCTGTCGAACCATTGAAGAAAATTCGCTAAGTGCCAATTTGTGATTTTATCTAATAGTCGACTGGGCCCGCCGTTTTCCTTATACTGAAGTTACTGCATGATTGAATGGTTGCAAATAACTGTGAAAAGGATTGAATTGAACATGAACGGTAAAAACCGGAAAGATATTACCCCAGGTGCCTCTGTGGACATTGTACTTAAAGCAGATCAACGCACCGGAAAACTGACAAGCGGCACTGTAAAGGATATTTTAACCAACTCCAGCACTCACCCTCATGGAATTAAAGTAAGATTGACTGATGGCCAGGTGGGCAGGGTTCAAGTCATTCATAAGTAATGTGCACTCGGTCAAGGCCGAGTGTTTTTTTGTGATTGTTCGATGAATTAATGACAAAGGGAATATTTCAATCATGTTTTCCATTCATAATTCGTACAATAGGGGTGAGATTACCTCTTAAAAAGGCTGGTGTCAAAATGAATCAAGAATACAATGCCCCCGATAGGGATTATTACCGCAACGATGAACATATATTGAAAGTTTCCGGCTCAGAGACGCTATCTGCTGCTCCGGATCAAGCTACGATCACCCTTGGAGTCATAACAGAGGATGAGGACCCGCAAAAGGCCCAGCAAGCCAATTCCCAAGCAATCGCAAATGTCATCGCATCACTTAAATCCGCAGGCATTCCCGAAGAGCAATTGAAAACGAGTGATTACAGAATCGATCCACAATATGATTATATTGACGGAAAGGAATTGTTCAAGAACTACAAAGTCCAGCACATCATACAAGCCCAAACGTCCGACATCGAGAAAATAGGCAGCATAATCGACACGGCCGTCAAAAGCGGCGCCAATTCAATCACCAGCATCCGCTTCTCTTTATCCAATCCAGAAGCATACTATAACCAGGCACTTTCTCTCGCTTTAAAAAATGCATATGAAAAAGCACTCTCCATGGCTCGAACGCTAGGAATCTCATTGAACCCAGTCCCTAATCAGGTTGAAGAGCTATCCGAAACGGCAACCCCCATGCTTTACCAAACAAGTACCTTTTCAAAAATGGCGACTACTCCGATTCAGCCTGGTGAATTGAACATCACTGCCTCAGTAAGGGTGGAGTACACGTACTAGCAACTCACTAAATTCCATCCTAAAAACCCCCCTTGGCAACCCAAAGGGGGGTTCAGACTGTAGACAAATTAGAGAAGAACTAGTTTAATTTCAATTCGTTTAAAAAAGTTCCAGCTGATTTCAGAAATCCGCTCCCTTTCCGCCGACTGTCTGCCAAGCCTCCTCGCCGGCAAGCGTCTCCGGGGTCTCGGCTAGCCAGTTATTCAGCAGGAGTGTCGCAAATTTCTTCAATCTAGTAAGGGTATCATTCCTATAATCAAGTAAAAAAACATGACTGATAATTCAGTATTGTACTAAAATCATGGTTCTAGGATGGGAGCAATCCGAACCTCCTTTTGTCGCAAACGGAACCCCCCTCGGCATTCAAAGGGGGGTTTTTCATTTTAAAAGACTACCGTTTTATTTTCATGAACAATGACGCGGTCCTCCAAATGCCATTTAACGGCACGTGCCAGCACCCTGCGTTCAGCTGAACGACCGATTTTCTTCATATCCCCGGCAGAATCACGATGGTCCACCCGTTCGATATCCTGCTCGATGATTGGACCTTCATCCAAATCATTCGTCACATAATGGGAAGTCGCCCCAATCAGCTTAACACCTCTGTCATAAGCTCGTTCATAAGGCCGGGCTCCAATGAAGGCAGGTAAAAATGAATGATGGATATTGATGATCCTGTTCGGATGGGCCGCTACGAAATCCGGCGTCAATATCTGCATATACCTGGCTAAAACAATAAGGTCCACTTTGAATTCTTCCAGAAGTCCAAGCTGTTTAGTCTCCACTTCCTTACGTATATCCTTATTGGCAGGAATGTAATAAAACGGGATGCCCATCGATTCGACAATTTCCCTCGTATCTTCATGATTGCTGATGACTAGCGCAATGTCAGCCAATAAATCTCCGCTTTGCCACTCCCATAGCAATTCCAGAAGGCAATGGGGTTCCTTCGAAACGAAGATTGCCGTCCTCTTCAGATCACTCACATGATTAAATGTCCATTGCATCGAGAATGCTGTCGAAACTTCCTGGAATGCCAGTTGCATATCCGCTGCCTTGTCATTCAATCCTGGACAATCGAACTCGATCCTGGTGAAAAAGGTACCGCCCTCAGGATTCATCGAATACTGACTCAATTCAACAATATTTGCATCATATTCTTTAAGAAAAGCCGTAACTGTCGAAACAATTCCCGGCTGGTCAGGACATTTTATAATTAAACGGCCTCTATCTTGATTTCTTTCGCGAAATTCCTGTAACTGCTCTTGCACAAAGTTGCTCACCATTTTCCCAACTGCCCTTCTTCTATTTTGCTATATTATACTTCAACTCATGGCCAAAATTAAAGTCAGTCAATCAATTCAGGATTGAATGCAAAGACCCCCCTTCTTTAACAGGGGGGCAGTAATCGCAAAAATGACTAATATTGAAACGAGGTGTCTCTGTTTAGAGAAGCTTTTTTATTTTATTATTTATTTTGTTTTTTTTCACCTAGACTTGCCGCTAGAGATAAAAAGATATAAGGGAACGCCAATAAAATTAAATCCGGGAATCCGTATTTCTCAAATACTAGGTTGTTCGGGGTTTCCTCATCAATATAAAAGCCAAAGCCTGCCATATAAAATCCCACTAGTAAATAAGTAAGAAGGGAAATAGCAAGGGTACTTATAGCTAATGTATCTAATTTGATTTTAACGATAGTTAATCCGAAGTAGATCACATAAACAATTCCTAAAAGCAGTAACAGTAGAGAAATATAATCTGGCTCATATATTGCTTGATTGGTACTATCAAACATGTGAATTCATCCTCTTACTTAAAATTTATACTTGTTGTAAAAATCATTACGGATTGCATCTATTGTAATAAGTTGATGATAGCGATAAATCTGGACGCCAAGGTTCTAAGTTCCAAGGTGACTTGTAAATTGTTAATGGATTTACAGCATGACAAATGAATTGATCTTTAATTCTTCCTTCTTTTGAACTTGATACATGGGATTTAAATGAAGCATCAGCTTTTAATTCAGCCCACATATCTTTGATTAATGAAGATTGAATTGTAATAATTTAATCGTATATAAAAGTAAATTATTTAACGTTCCTACTTTGGAACAATGGGTTTCATTTTTGAGTAAATAAAGAGAAAGTGATGATATGAAATAAGGGTATTTTATTCCAAGAGTCACTAGTTCTACTCTTGTAACACTTGCAAAATCAAATGGAGTTTCCTTTTTATAAAGCTATCCTCTATTCATATTTCATAGGTTTTAATCCCGGAAAAGTCGGCCTGATCACGGTCGACTTTTTTATATTGAAATAGAAGTGACCTAGATATGAGGATGAAAAGATACCATTAGTTCGCATCCTCTATTAATAGGCACTATCATTCTTCCAATAAATAACTGGTGTATTTAAAGGAAATGAAGGCAAAGGCCGAGAACCTTTATGAAATGCATAGTGAAGGGGGATTCTTGAATGAAATGTCGGCATGATCTGGACAACCTTTTTTATTTGAGTTTTATTTTCCCTAGTTAATAAGGTTATCCACTGCTTCATAAGGGTATAGACCAATCTATTAGTTTTTTTCAAAGGGGGAAATGAAATTATCATGAAATCATCAGTTACATTCATTGTATCCATTCTGGCTGTTCTTGGTCTTCTGTCCGGCTGTGCTGAAAAGGACCAGCTGGAGGACGGGAGTAAGCTGATCAATGAGGACCAGTTTGTTTTCGCTGCCTCAGGTGAATTCAAGCCATTCAGTTATGTCAATGATGACATGACCGTAACCGGGTTCGATATTGAAGTTGGCGATGCAATTGCAAAGGAACTCGACCTAGAACCAGTGCCTAAACGGATAAAGTTCAAAGGTATCGTGGAAGGTGTTAAAACCGGTCGGGCAGATGCCGCGGTTGCCAGTCATACAATCAATGAACAACGAAGTAAACATGTTGCCTTCTCGACCCCTTATTACTACTCAGGTCCTCAAATTTTCGTCCGTTCGGATAGTGATATTAAAACGGTTGAAGATTTAAAGGGTAAGGAAGTTGCGGCTTCTAAAGGCTCTACGTACGCAACCACAGCAGAAAAATATACAACCAATGTAAAAACCTATGACAGTGATATCACCGCCCTGAAAGCATTGAGCGGAGGACGTCATGATGCCGTCATCACCGACTTCGTAACCGGCAAGGAAGCGACCAAGGAAGGTTTCGACATCGAAGGAAGGCAATTGATTGAACGAAGCGAGCAGGCCATCGTACTGCCTAACGACAACCCTCAGCTGCTTGCACGCATCAACGAAGCACTTGAAAACCTCCGGGAAGATGGAACTCTTGCGGAAATCAGCAAAAAATACTTTGGTGAGGACATCACAACTAAGCCTGAATAAAGATTGATAGAAAGGGAGTCATTACATTGCCTAGTTTTTCACATTTTTTTGATACATTATTTAGCTCCTCGGACGTATTCATCCGAGCCATGCTCCTCACATTGGAACTGACGGTAGTCTCCATATTGGTAGGTATCCTCATCGGTTTGCTATTTGCACTTTTAAAAATATCCAATATAAAAATTCTTGCATGGATTTCAGATACATATGTATTCCTGGTACGTGGAACACCTTTAATCGTACAGATATTCATACTCTATTTCGGTATCAGCAATCTCTTCTTACTGCCGGACTTCTGGGCGGCGTCACTTGCCCTGGCCTTCCATAATGGAGCTTATATCTCAGAGATTTTACGTGGTACGATCCAATCCATCGACAAAGGTCAAATGGAGGCCGGACGCTCCCTTGGCATGAGCAATTCGCTCACCTTAAGGAGAATCATCTTGCCTCAAGCCTTCCGCCGCGCATTGCCGCCGCTTGGCAACCAATTCATCATCGGGCTCAAGGATTCATCACTGGCAGCCTTCATATCCATGAATGAGCTGTTTAATGTGGCGACTACGTTAGGCTCGAATAATTTTGATGAAATGACTTATTTATTGATTGTAGCGGTCTACTACTTGATTCTAGTGGCTTTCCTGACCATTATCGTCAATTTATTCGAAAAGAAACTGTCCATCAGTGATCGATAGGGGGAATTGAAATGGAACAAAAAGAAATGATTCGGATAAGGAATTTAAATAAATCGTATGGAAACCTGCATGTACTTAAAGATATTGATATGAAGGTGCTCGATAGCGATGTTGTCTGTTTGATCGGACCGAGTGGTTCGGGAAAAAGCACCCTGCTCCGCTGTTTGAATTATTTAGAGAAGAAAGACAGCGGCCAAATCCTCATTGAAGGAACGGAAATCAATCCAGGTACCCATGATATTAATAAAATTCGAGAGAAAGTCGGAATGGTATTTCAGCATTTCTACCTCTTTCCTCATATGACAGTGCTGGAAAATGTCATCGAAGCACCGACACACGTCAAAAAGATCCCTAAGGCCCAAGCGATTGAAGAAGCAAAGGCATTGCTTGCCAAAGTCGGTTTATCAGATAAAGCGGATGTCTATCCAAGCAAGCTCTCAGGCGGGCAGAAACAGCGTGTTGCCATAGCCCGCGCCCTTGCCATGAAACCTGATATCCTGCTCTTTGATGAGCCCACCTCGGCTCTGGATCCCGAACTTGTCGGGGAAGTTCTTGCCACGATGAAGGAACTTGCCTTGGAAGGGATGACAATGGTAGTCGTTACACATGAAATGAGCTTTGCACGTGAAGTCGGGGATTGGATTGTCTTCATGCATAATGGGAGGGTTGTCGAAAGCGGACCGCCAAAAGAATTCTTTACCAATCCAAAAGAAGAGCGTACAAAAGAATTTTTGCAAACGACAGTCTTTTGATTTTAATTCTAAAATCTGTCTGCTAGCGAGATTAAAAGCAATACAGGCGTGAATTCCTGTATTGCTTTTTTTGAATGAAAAAGGATTTATTGGTTTCTTTAATATCCAGTTAGGTAGTCCCCTAAATTCCATGATTAAAGTTTCAGGGATATTTCCGCCCTGATTGTACAAACTAAATACTTGATGAATTGTTTCAGATAAACCCTGATTCCGGCTCGAACATGGAAAAATATCTGTATTTATGGTATATATACAAGTAAAATTAAAAGAAGTATATAAATGAAAGAGGTCGAATTCAGTTGGAAAATAACTCTTCGAATTTTATTAAAAATATTATAAAAGATGATCTAGAGTCCGGAAAACATGATCATGTCATCACCCGCTTCCCTCCTGAACCAAATGGATATTTACATATCGGGCATGCCAAATCAATCATTTTGAATTTTGGGGTGGCTGATGATTTCAATGGGAAAACTAACCTTCGTTTCGATGATACGAATCCATTGAAAGAGGATATTGAGTTTGTCAACTCCATAAAGGAAGATGTAAAGTGGCTCGGTTACGACTGGGATAACCTTTTCTTCGCTTCCGACTATTTTGATGAAATGTATAAAAGAGCTGTGCTGCTCATCAATAAAGGACTGGCATATGTGGACGACCTTAATGCCGACCAAATCCGTGAATATCGCGGAACGCTGACTGAGCCAGGGAAGGATAGCCCCTACCGAAATAGAACCGTCGAGGAAAATCTTGAACTATTTGAAAAGATGCGCAGCGGCGAATTCGAAAACGGCGCAAAAGTCTTACGTGCAAAAATCGATATGAGCTCACCTAACATTAATTTGCGTGATCCCGTCATATACCGTATCTCCCATACTGAACACCATAATACCGGCAACAAATGGTGCATCTACCCAATGTATGCCTTTGCCCACCCAATTGAAGATGCCATCGAGGGAGTCACACACTCCATTTGTACGCTTGAGTTCGAAGATCAACGCCCTCTTTATGACTGGATCGTTGAGAATTGTGAAATGGAAAGCAAACCAAAACAATATGAATTTGGCCGTCTTAACCTGACCAATACAGTAATGAGCAAGCGAAAACTGAAGCAGCTTGTCGATGAGGGCTTCGTGGACGGCTGGGACGACCCGCGGATGCCTACTGTTTCAGGCTTGCGGAGACGCGGGTATACACCCGAAGCGATTCGTGCATTCTGCCAAGAGATAGGTGTCGCAAAAACAAGCGGTGTCGTGGACTCTCAAATGCTTGATCATTTCGTGCGGGAAGACTTAAAGCTCAAGGCTCCACGGACTATGGCAATCCTGAACCCGCTTAAAGTGGTCATCACCAACTATCCGGAAGGCGAGATAGAATGGCTGGATGCCGAGGTCAATCCGGAAGTTCCGGAAATGGGCACACGCCAAATCCCGTTTTCACGTGAAATATATATCGAACAGGACGATTTCATGGAGAACCCGCCGAAAAAGTATTTCCGACTTTTCCCGGGCAATGAAGTTCGTTTGAAACATGCTTATTTCATTAAATGTGAAGAAGTGATAAAAGATGATGCCGGTAACGTCATTGAACTTCGCTGCACATACGACATTGAAACGAAAAGCGGATCTGGCTTCACTGGCCGTAAAGTAAAAGGTACATTGCACTGGGTCGAAGCTTCACAAGCCGTTTCAGCGGAATTCCGCAACTATCAGCCTTTAATCCTGGATAAGGAAAATGATGAAGAGGAAGAAAAATCATTCCTGGACCGGGTAAACCCTGATTCTATAGAAATTTTACAAGGATTTGTCGAGCCTAACATGAAAGATGTTAAGCCTCAGGATAAATTCCAATTCTTCAGGCATGGCTATTATAATGTTGATTCAAAACTCACTGCGGCCGATCACTTGGTCTTCAACCAAATTGTCGGGTTGAAAAGTTCATTCAAGTTATAGAATCACGAAAAAGAACCAGATTCCTAGTGGGATCTGGTTCTTTTTCATTTTTTGCACCTTTATATCATTTTTTCTCGTAAAGTTTGATCCCTTGCTTGGAAAGGGCCTGTTTAAGAGTACTATGTGTCGAAACCTGACTAAAATCAAAACCTAACTGAATCGATGTCTGGGCCACTTCAGGACGAATCCCGGAAATGGTCGATTGAATGCCTAACAGGTTCAGGGTACTTATCAATTGATAGATCTGTTGGGCAACCATCGTATCCAAAAGGGATACTCCCGATAAATCGATGAATAAGTGTGTGATATTTTTGCTAATGCATTTGCTTGGAGTCCCATTCAAAATTTCCTTTGCCCGATAGGTATCGATTTCACCGATTAACGGCAAAACCGCAATGGCATCAACAATAGGAATGACAGGTGCGCCCAGTTCATTAATCAGCTCCTGTTGAGCAAGGAGTCGTTCTTTTGTCAAAAGGTAATACTGCTCAGTGAACTCACGGTTCAATTGATCGAAGGCACGATTAATAATCCGGCTCCACCGGATGATTGTATCCTTCGTTATCCCAGTATCCTTTAGCATATAATCAGTGATGAAGGCCCAATATGTTTCGCGAACCTTATTAAGCGCTTCCAACACTTCGTAAATGGGGGTGTCCGATTCAACCCTGCTCTTCGCGACAAGTGTGGCCCACTGCTCCATCGTTTCAATAAAAGCAGTTTTATCTTCAAGTAAAGCACTGGTCACTGTCTTGATCGTCAATGTATTCTGTTCCCTAAGCAGCTTTTCGATTTCCTCATTAGAATCTATTGAATAGATGGATCCAGACTGCTTTTCCCTTAAAGCCAGCCAGTTTTCCGTAATCTTGGATGAGTTATCAAGGATATATCGATATAATCTTTCATCTATTTTATCCATTTGTGTTCCCCTATCTCACTAGTTATTTCATTTTAAATAGTATTAATAAATCTCCATATCCCGCTTTCTCCATTTCATTTCTAGGAATGAATCGAAGGGCCGCAGAGTTTATGCAATATCTCATGCCTTTAGGACTTGGGCCATCAGGAAAAACATGTCCAAGGTGTGAATCGGCATCCCTGCTGCGCACCTCGGTCCGGGTCATTCGGTGGCTGAGATCCATTTTTTCATTGACACTTGCCGACATGATGGGCTTCGTGAAGCTTGGCCACCCACAGCCGCTATCATATTTATCCCGCGAACTGAATAGGGGCTCCCCAGAAACAACATCCACATAAATGCCTTCTTCAAAGTGATCCCAATAGGCATTATCGAAAGGCGGCTCCGTGCCATTTTCCTGGGTGACATGAAACTGATTCTCCGTTAAGGTCTTTCTAAGGTGTGCATTATCCTTAGGCCAATTTTCTTTAATGAAAGCATCCCGTCCTGAGCCTTTACGATACAATGCATAGCGAAATTGATTTTTCCGATAGAATTCTTGATGATATTCCTCAGCGGCGTAAAATTCCCCCGAGGGTAGAATACCCGTAACAATAGGTTTCTTAAACCGCCCGCTCATCATTAAATCTTCCTTCGATTGTTCTGCCTCCTGTTTCTGACGTTCATTAAGATAGAAAATGGCAGCCTTGTATTGCTTTCCCCTATCCGAGAACTGTCCATCGTCATCCGTAGGATCGATTTGCTGCCAGAATATCTCTAATAAAGTTTTATAGGAAATGATTGATGGATCGAATACCACTTGAACCGCTTCAACATGATCAGTCGCACCGGTAATCACTTGTTTATAACTAGGAGCGGCAAATTTACCGCCTGTATAACCTGATGTCACTGAAATGATACCATCACTTTCATCAAAGGGAGCAACCATGCACCAAAAGCAGCCTCCTGCAAAGATAGCCGTTTCTTTTCCATCCATCGTCATCCTAAAACTCCCCTTTCACACCTGTCATTTTATGTATTATATACCAGCAAGCCAAACACCTTCAAATTCAAAATTCTACCTTTGCGTAACAAATATAAAAGAGGCACTTAGGAGTAAACCCAAGTGCCTTTTTTGTGTTAGAACCGTTATTTAAAGTATCACACTTACAATGATCGCTGATAGGATGCTGACAAGAGTCGCACCGTAAAGCAGCTTCAAGCCGAAACGTGCTACAACATTACCCTGTTTTTCATGAAGTCCTTTGACTGCACCGGCAATGATTCCAATTGATGAGAAATTGGCGAATGAAACCAAGAAAACCGAAACGATCCCTATCGTCCTTTCGCTCAAGGCAGCTGATGCGTCCCCTAAGCTCAGCATGGCAACGAATTCATTGGTTACCAGTTTCGTTGCCATGATTCCTCCAGCAGTCACGGTTTCTGAAATCGGTATACCCATGATAAAGGCAAACGGTGCAAAGATATATCCCATGATGTCTTGGAAGCTGATGCCGAAGATCATGTCGAATACGCTGTTGATCCCTGCGATTAAAGCAACGAAACCAATTAACATCGCTGCTACAGTGATAGCAACCTTAAACCCATCCATGATATATTCCCCAAGCATTTCGAAGAAAGACTGCTTCTCTGCCCCTTCTTCAACAGGGAGAATATCCTCTTCATCCGTTACGGTATAAGGATTGATAATGGATGCGATGATAAATCCACCAAACATGTTAATAACAATTGCAGTCACAACGTACTTTGGTTCAATCATCGTCATATAAGCGCCAACGATCGACATCGATACAGTTGACATGGCTGATGCACAAAGCGTATACATGCGAGATGGCGGAATGGCACCGAGTTGTTTTTTCAAGGTTATGAAAACTTCGGATTGGCCCACTATTGCTGATGCGACAGCATTGTAAGATTCCAATTTACCCATCCCATTCACCTTACTTAGAAGGAATCCAATCCACTTCATGATGAACGGGAGGATCTTGAAGTGCTGTAATATCCCGATTAATGCTGAGATGAATACGATTGGAAGAAGGACATTTAAAAAGAAGGGCGACGCTCCTTCGTTTACAATCCCGCCAAATACAAAAGTGATCCCTTCATTTGCCCATTCTAAAAGTTTTCCGAAACCATCGGCAATCGAATTGATAATCACTAAACCAAACTTCGTATTTAATAATAAATAAGTTAAAATAAGCTGAATGATCAGCATGAGGATGATCGGTTTAATTTTAACTTTCTTCCGGTCACTGCTGGCTAATAAAGCTAGTCCAAAAACAATAACCAGTCCTAAAATTGCAATCAGAAATTTCATATATTCTGCCTCCACTAAGGGTGAATTTAATGTTCGTGCATTAATAGTAGGTTACCCTCAAAAAATTTATGCAAACGTTTTCTCTTTCATCCAAAATACATGTACGTACCTCTCCAGAAGTCTATATTAAACTAATATTTTTTTAAGTGCAATTATTATTTTCCTTTTTAAAATAACAATTAGTGACAATAATGGGTTTCGTGAATTAAAAAAGAAGGCTCCCCTTCGAAAGAAACCTTCTCTTGCCTCAAATAATATCGACTATTCAGCAGCTGTTTTTCTGGATATCACCGTTGTCGCTAATCCAGCGCCTCCAATTACAAAGATGATGATGGAAACGGTCAAGCCACCTGCCCCTTGATAAAAGTCGATGAATTTCCCAGCAAAAGAGTCTCTGCCTTGGAAACCGCCACCACTTGGCATCTCCCCTGGAGTCCCGGAACCATTAGGCCCCCCTTGTGGAGTGCCCTGCGTATCATTAGTTGCCGTTTCCGTAGATGATTCATCTGTCACCGTACTGCTATTAGCCGATTCTTCCGTATCCGATTCTGTTGTGGTGCGTTCGGCAGGCTGGCCCATCACCGCCTGTCGATTCATGGGTTCATTGCCGCTGCCATCCACATACATCATGATCCCGGTGACTGCTTGGACCATTAAAAGGACCGAAGCCAATATTCCAACCAAAAAGTGTAACCTACCAAGTCTTTTCATCAATGATTCCCCTCCGAAAATAAATGTATTTATAAGATGATTATCTAAAAAGACCCTTAATATTTCCTTAAGCAGCAAGGAAGAAAGTAAGGGTCTTTTTCGTATTGGATGGCATCTAATTTTTCCTTTGATTTCTCGGAAAAGTGATTTCAAAACGGGTCCGTTCATTCTGTTCACTTGTAACCTTGATGTTCCCTTGATGTGTGTTTACAATCCATTTGGCAATGGATAGACCTAAGCCAGAGCCTTCATTAGCCGAGCGGGATTGCTCCACTTGATAAAAACGGTTAAAAATCAAGGGGAGTTCTTCCTGTGGAATGCCTATTCCATTATCTTCTACAGTAAGAATGATGGATGAAGCATTCTTGATGCAGGATAGGGAAATTTCCCCGCCTTCCTCGGTGAATTTCATGGCATTATCCACCAAGATCACCAATAGCTGATGAATTCTCTCTTTATCACCATGAAACACTACCTGTTCGGGAGCATGGCTAATGATTGATTTTCCTTGAAAAGAAGCTATATCCGCATACTGTTCCACGATATCCATAAGTAAGTCATCAAGGAAAAAGTTCGATTTCTTAACCTCCATTTGATTCGAATCCGTTCTGGTCAAGGTCAAAAGTCCGTTAACAAGCTTATTCAATCTCCGGACTTCTTTCGAAATGATGGATATATCAACGGCTTTTTCCTCGATTGTCGCGTTCGGTGATTGAAATAGCAAATCAGCCCGCGATTGAATGACAGCAAGCGGCGTTCGAATTTCATGTGAAGCATCCGAGACAAACTGCTGCTGCTGATCCCAGGATTTCTTGACCGGGATCAGGGCCCGTCCTGCCAGAAGATAGCCTGCGCCTACCGCCACTAGACTTCCAATTCCTCCGCCAACAAACAATATGAGCAGCAAACGATCGAGCATTTCTTTTTCTGTATCGACATTCTTGATGAATTGTACGGCCATCTCACCATACCCCGTATCGACCTTGGTCGAAAGGGCCCGATACGTGTATCCATTCACCGATATTTCTTCAATCTCATCAAAATTTTTAGGGAAAAATTGTTGTTCATTGACCTTAAAAAAATGGTCTACACTCAGTCTTGGCTCAATGATCGTATCATCCGGTCCCCAAACGATGACGCTCGGTCCCGGTCCTAAGAGAAATTCACCTTGCGGACGTCCGCCTGGCATGCCGCCATTATTGAAATCCCTGTAATCCTTTATAAGTGAATCATTGACATCCTTATAGATCTGATTTTCCGTATAGAAATAAATCGTTCTGCTTAATATGGCTATTAAGACAATAAAGACGATAGAATTCAATAATGTTAGTTGAAGTCGTGTTTTTTGGAACATGATGATCCCCTTATGGTTGTTTTAGCATATAACCAATACCCCGAACGGTTTGAATATCTTTATGATAATTGAAAGGTTCCAATTTTTTTCTAAGGTGATGGATGAACACTTCCACAATGGCAATTGTCGTATCTGAATCAAACCCCCAAATGCGGTCGAAAATCTGCTCACGGGTCAATATTTTCCCATTATTTTGAATTAGGTATTCCAGTAATTCAAACTGTTTCAAGGTCATTTTAATGACCTTTCCATCAACCAAAATATCCTTTTCTTTTTCCAACAGTTCAATATTACGGTATTTCACATGCTGCTCAAGCGATATTATGCCGCTCCTTCGAAGGAGGGCACGAATCCTTGCCTTAAGTTCCGGTGCCTGGAACGGCTTGACTAAATAATCATCGCCACCCATTTCCAATCCTCTGACACGATCCTCAAGTGCATCTTTTGCTGTCAAAAACAAGACACTTGTATCGATTTTTGCTTCCCTGATTTTCCGTACGATTTCAAACCCATCGATTCCCGGAAGCATTACATCCAAAATGATGATATCGTATATACTTTGCTGAGCCATGAATAGCCCATCTTCCCCATTATCCGCTGTATCGACTTCATATTCATCCGTCAGAATCTGTCGGATCGATTCTAATAATGAAACATTATCTTCTACCACCAAAACCTTCATTCAGGGTACCTCCCAACCGCTTCAATTGTGATATATATGTTGATTTTATCCTTTTTCATATGCAAAAGAAAGCGGGCTTTTATTCGCCTGCTTTCTCTCAAATTGTATGTTCATTCGTGACGCAATGCTTGAATTGGATTTAATTTGGATGCCTTATTGGCTGGAAATACGCCAAACATTATCCCGATTAAAATGGAGAATAAGAAGGCAAACAATGTCACCGACCATGAATAACTGATCGTTAAACTTGAAAAAGCTGAAATCAATTTTGCGATTCCCAAGCCAATTCCAACCCCCAACAATCCCCCGAAGCAGCTCAGGACCATCGCTTCAATTAAAAACTGAAGAAGAATCGATTTCCGATTTGCCCCAATTGCTTTTCTGATCCCGATTTCCTTCGTCCTCTCTGAGACGGAAACCAACATGATATTCATGATCCCGATTCCGCCTACCAGTAACGAAATACTGGCAATACCGCCAAGCATGAGTGTGAACGTATCCGATACAGAGCTCATTGTATCCATCAGATCTTCTTGATTGGACACCGAATAGTTATCACTCTGTTCTGGGAATGATGTGGTCATTGCACCTTGTACCTGGTACATCGTCCTATCCATGATATTCTCGTTCTCCGCTTTTAAATAAACGGTTCCGATTGTCGTGCTGCCTGTAGCCCTTTCGGCAGTGGTGATCGGTGCAATGATTACATCATCCCCGCTCGATCCCATTGAGGTGCCCACCGATTTCAGGACACCGATCACGCGATAGGAAACACCGCCGATAAGCACGTTCTGGTCCAGGGGTTTTTGATTTTCAAAAAGCGTGGTGGCTGTATCTGACCCCAGGACAACGACCTTGGAGCGTAATTCCGTTTCCATATCCGTCAAAAACCGGCCTTGACTGAGCTCCAAATCCCTGACTGATAAGTAGGATGAAGTTGCACCGGTCATTGAAACCTGTGCCGTAGCTTCTCCGTTCTTAGCATAAACGCGTCCAGTGACCACAGGCGCCACTTCCGATATCCCGCTCAGCTCTTTAAACTGTTCAATTGTATCATCCGTCAGCTCCACGGAGTCGGTATCCGTGACACTTACCGTTATCAGGTTCGTTCCCAGGCTATTGATCTCATCCTGAACGGACTGTGAGGAACCCTGCCCAATCGAAACCAGGACGATTACGGAAGCAACTCCAATTATGATTCCAAGCATGGTTAAAAATGCTCTGACTTTATTGGTTTTGATACTGCGTATAGCCATCTTCATTGATTCGCTCAGGTTCAATCCAATCACCTCCGTTTTCAAATAGCTGACCATCCTGTATCCGGACGACACGGGTCGCTTCTTTAGCAACTTCCAAGTCATGGGTTATAAGAATGATTGTTTGTCCCTTTTCATTCAATTCCTTCAGCATCTGCAGCACTTCTTTACTCGTTTTACTATCCAGCGCCCCCGTCGGCTCATCCGCCAATAAAACGGGGGGATTACCGGCAAGTGCCCTTGCAATCGCAACTCTTTGCTGCTGTCCACCCGACAGTTGGGTCGGCAGATGATTCTTCCGGTCAACAAGGCCCACCATATCAAGGCACGCATTGGCCACTTCCCTTCTTTCCTTCACGCTTGCCCCTCTATAAACCAGGGGAAGTTCGACATTCTCCAACGCTGTCAGTTTTGCCAACAGGTTGAAATTTTGAAAGATAAATCCTATTTTAATATTACGAATGGCAGCCAGCTCATTATCCTTCATCTTTTCCACTTCTTTACCATCAAGAAGATATTCACCTATGTCAGGCTTGTCAAGACAGCCAATCATATTCATGAACGTCGATTTCCCTGATCCAGAAGGTCCGATGATCGAAATGAAATCGCCTTTCTCGATTGTAAGACAGACATCTTGAAGGGCCTTAACCGTTTCACCGCCTAATTCATATGATTTAGACATGTTCTTAATTTTTATGATGGGTTTCGCCATTTTACTGACCTCCCTTGCCACTCGGCATTCCGCCACCGCTTGGCATCCCGCCGCTCGGCATTCCGCTGCCGCTCTGCATTCTTATCTCGCCTCCTTGGCCTCCCCTCATTCCTTCGCCGTCACTGCCAGTGGAGCTTTCATTGATGGTAATGGGCAAGGAAACAAACTGGCCCTCTTCAAGACCCGAAGTTATTTCAATATACCTATCATTGCTGATTCCAGTCTCAACCACTTTTTTTGTACTGGCTGTTCCTTCAGTTGTACCGGATTGTTGTATATTCACATATTTCTCTTCACCGTCCATTTGGACTGCTTCAATCGGAACATATAAAGCATCTTTTACACTATTCGTCAAAATGCTCACTTCAGTCGACATCCCAATTTTTATATCGCCGGGTTTGTCAATTTTGATAGTGACATCGAACGAAGAAACTCCATTCTCATATGTACCTTCCTTTGCTACACTGGTCACTTCCCCCGTAAACGTTTCATCTTCAAAAGCACTGGCTTTAATTTCAACCGTTTGTCCTTTTTTAACGCTCGGAACATCCAATTCATCAACGCTGATCGTGGTTTTCAATTTTTTATAATCCGTAACATGTGCCACCACTTCACTGCTTGATACACGATCTCCTTCTTCTACATCCAATGTTGTCACGGTGCCATCGAATGGTGCCGTTATCGGGTCACTTCCATCCGTGAAGGTAATGAGTTCATCACCTTTCTCAACCAATTCATTCTTCGCTACAAGGACTTCATCCACTTCATCCGTTACCGAGGAAGTGATGTCCTCACTATTGATTGCGGCGACCGATCCGGAACCGCTTATTTGAACTTCAAGATCTCCCTTTTCAACTGTAGCCGTCACCGACTTTGCTATTACAGGCTCAGCATTGTCCTTCATGAAAAACCAAACGCATCCCCCAATCGCCAGCACTAAAACCGTACCTATCATTATCAACTTTTTCATCACTTTTCTCCTTTCAGATTTCCTTCATTGAAACCAGTATCGTGAAAGAAGCTTAACTTTTCCTTAATGGCTCGTTAAGTTGTAAACCCTTTGCCTTTGCCGCGGATAATTCGGCCTTTCGCTTAATTATTCGGCCTTCGTCGTGGATTATTCGACCTTCGTCGCGGATAATCCGACCTTCCGTGTCATTATTCGGCCTTCGTTGCGGATAATCCGGCCTTCCGCTTAATTACTCGTCCTTTGGTGTCGAACGAAAAATGCTTTATTTTCAGCATTTAAATTTACAATATATTCTGAAAAATATATACTGATACTGTTATCGGAAATTGGTAATGAAAACCAAATCAATGATGATGAAGGGGGAACCAACTTGGCATCAAACGATTCAATCGCTAAGGAAACCGAGGCAAGCGCTTCCACGGACTACACCAAGATCGTCCAATCACAATCTTTTCAAGAGCTCTTAAGGAAAAAACGCAATTTCATCGTCCCGCTATCCATTTTTTTCATGGTTTTTTATTTCACCCTACCCATACTAACTTCCTATTCTAAAGTTCTTAACTCAATTGCTTTTGGGGCAATCAGCTGGGCCTGGATCTTTGCCTTCGCTCAATTTATCATGACGTGGACATTATGCATCCTCTATTCCAAAAAAGCTGCGACATTTGACCAATTAGTAGAAAAAATCGTTAAAGAAGCGAAAGGATAAAAGGTGAATTCACAATGAATATACTTGCTTTTATATTATTTCTAATCATTGTCGGACTAACATTGGTCATTACCTATTTTGCTTCACGGCGCACCAAAACGACCGCGGACTTTTATACGGCTGACAGCAGCCTTACTGGCTGGCAGAATGGCTGGGCCATTGCGGGAGATTATATGTCCGCCGCCTCATTTTTGGGGATAGCCGGCATGGTCGCACTCTCTGGATTTGATGGTTTTTTCTATAGCATAGGTTTTCTGGTTGCGTATCTGGTCGTTCTTTATATCGTGGCCGAACCGCTCCGTAACCTTGGCAAGTATACATTGGCGGACATGATCGCTGCCCGTTTCAATGAAAAGAAAGTACGCGGGGTTGCTGCTCTTAACACCATTTCCATTTCAACCTTTTATATGATCGCCCAATTAGTCGGTGCAGGTGCCCTTATAAAACTCTTACTTGGAATTGATTATCTTTACTCCGTCATCATTGTAGGTATTTTAATGACCGTATATGTCGTATTTGGCGGTATGACGGCCACCAGTTGGGTCCAAATCGTTAAAGCTGTTTTATTGATGGCAGGTACATTCATCATCTCCATCATCGTGTTGGCGAAATTCGACTTTAGCGTGATCGAGATGTTCAAGCAAATGAAAACAGCCACTCCTTTGGGCGCGGATTTCCTCAACCCCGGTAACAAATTCAAGGATCCTTTGGATACTTTATCCCTTAATTTAGCGCTTGTACTCGGTACAGCTGGACTACCTCACATTCTCATCCGTTTCTTTACGGTAAAAGACGCCATCACAGCCCGTAAGTCCGTAGTATATGCCACGTGGATCATTGGCATCTTTTATATAATGACCATTTTCCTCGGCTTTGGGGCGGCAGCTTTTGTTGGATACGACAAAATCATAGCCGCGAATGCAGCCGGCAATATGGCCGCTCCGCTCCTTGCCGAAGCCATTGGGGGTGACTTCCTTTTCGCCTTCGTCTCTGCTGTTGCTTTCGCAACCATTTTAGCGGTTGTAGCAGGTCTCGTCCTATCGGCAGCATCTGCCTTTGCCCATGACTTCTATGGCCACATCATCCGGAAAGGCCAAGCCACTGACAAGGAACAAGTCGTTGCAGCTCGTTGGGCATCCATCGGAGTATCCGTCCTCTCCATCATCCTTGCCTTATTTGCCCAAAACATGAATGTCGCCTTTCTTGTTTCACTCGCCTTTGCCGTCGCTGCCAGTGCCAATCTGCCAATCATTGTCTTCACGGTATTCTGGAAACGTTTTAACACTGCTGGGGCTGTCACGGGCATGATAGTTGGACTGGTCAGTTCTTTATTGCTTGTGTTCCTAAGTCCCAATGTCTGGTCACCGGTAGAGGGAGCGGCAATATTCGTTGGGGAGCCATTATTCCCGCTTGCCAATCCAGGCATCATCTCCATCCCGATTGGGTTTATCGCAGCCATCGCCGGAACACTCCTGTCAAGCAAGAAAGCTGATGCCAAAAAATACGACGAAATCTTGGTCACGGCTAACACTGGGATGAAAGATCCTATATAAGCTAGATTTATTATTATTTTAAAATATCAAAAGAGAAAGGAGATCAGGGTGTTCGACCTGCTCTCCTTTCTCTTTATTCAGAACATATTCATCAGGAAGATTCCCGCTAACTTCTCAATCTTAACTTCCTTCTATTGTACTTAGTTACTAACTGGTTCATGACTTCTGCAAAGATCAGCCCCATCGCAATGGCACCAGCGAGCATGAAGACCTTGGCCGCCAGCTGAACGGCGACATAGAAATCATTTCCGACAAAATGCTTCATCGCATCATATGACAAACCTCCAGGCACGAGGGGAATGATTCCCGATACATTGAAAATCGTGATCGGAGTTTTATACCTTTTAGCAAAATACTGGCTGATAACCGCAACGATAAATGCAGCCGCTAAAGTTGCAATGATGCTGTTTATCTCATTTTCAACCAAAGCAAAGTATAAGACCCACCCCAACATCCCTACGAAACCACATTGAAACAATGAATTTTTTGGTACATTGAAGATGACTCCAAAGGCGGCTGAGGCAATGAAACTTGTAATAAGCTGTGCAATCATCATTCTTCCTCCCCTAAAATCATAAGAAAA
Organism: Peribacillus phoenicis; assembly: GCF_047238085.1. Classification (NCBI taxonomy): domain Bacteria; kingdom Bacillati; phylum Bacillota; class Bacilli; order Caryophanales; family Bacillaceae; genus Peribacillus; species Peribacillus phoenicis. The sequence continues at coordinate 5,085,716 of NZ_JBDFMF010000001.1, forward strand.
CAAACGCAGCCGATATTCCTGCCCCAATGGCTAAAGCAGTCAAACCTGCATCCGCACCCTTGGATAGACCCGAAACCAAATGACCTGCAATTAAATCCCTGGCCGCATTCGTAATTAACAGCCCTGGCACAAGCGGCATCACCGCTCCAATGATTATCGTGTCCAAATGACTTCCAACTCCAATCTGGACAAAGAATATAGCTACTAACCCTACGACTAAAGAGGCGATGAATTCAGCAAAAAAACGAACTTCCAGTAACCAGTGCAAATAAAGCAGGCATGAGAATCCCATTGCTCCAGCTATACAGGACCAGATGAAATCATTCCACTGTCCTTGAAACATGATTAAAAAGCAGCCGCTCGCTATAAATGCAGCAAAGACCTGTACCCACATGGGATAGCCCATCCCGGCCTTTTCGATTTGTTTTAACCGTAGATATGCTTCCTCCGGTGTCATTTCCTTGCTGGAAATGCTTCGGGATATACTATTAACCAGCGTCACTTTATGTAAATCTGTAGATCGTTGGGAAACTCTGATTAATTTTGAAGCCGGGTGCATACCATCCAGCGAAAAAATAATTCCTGTAGGGGTCGAAAAACTGTGTGATTCACCGCACCCAAAGGCTGCAGCGATCCTAACCATCGTATCTTCCACCCTTGATGTTTCCGCTCCGTTCTGAAGCATGATTTTTCCCGCAAGTAAACATACATCTATAATTTCATTGTATGGTAAACGATCATCCATTTTATCCTCTCCATCACTTCCTGCATGAGTTTCTCTAAATAACAGATAACGATCACACCAATTTAAATCCACCTCATAATAGCCCAATTCCTGTGAAAAGGATATAAAAATATTAGCTATTTAATTTATCAATTCCATTAACCTTCACTACTATCTTCCTTAGTACCAGTATTCCCTTTATTTCCTGCCGAAACCGTTTAGTTGAAAGAAAATTCAATTATATCCATAATTAAAAGGAGTGCAGGAACGGTCACTGCATCCCCCTTTTCCTATCCTGTACGACTATACTCCCTTTTGAATGAAGCAATCCACTGTTTCATTAAACAAGTCGCTTTCTTCCATAAATGGACAATGGCAGCTATCTTCAAAGATTACTAGTTTGGAATTCGGAATGTTTTTATGCAAATGTTCCCCTGCAGCTACAGGAATGACTTTTTCATGCCTTCCAAAACAGAGAAGTGTCGGAATATTGATTTCTGGCAAGAATTCACGATAGTCCACTATCGATTGGTCAAATAGAATGCTACTGGCGATGGATTCCGGCATTTTGGTCACTTCTCCAAGCATCCAGCTTGCATCCTCTGCCGATAATTCATTGTTGAACATGGAAGCAAGGAAGCTTTGCAAAAATGGGGAACGATTCGTTTGAATTTCAGTCATGAAGGCAATCAACGTGTCCATATCAAATGCGCCGATATTAAAATCGGGCCACTTGAAATCAGATGCCAATTCATCCACAATCACGGTTGAATGAATATTTTCCTCACCGAATTGCTTAAGATACTCCCAGACGACAAATGCCCCCATCGACCAGCCTACAAGTATGACATCCTTTAATCCCAGTTCACCTATGAACGCATGAAGATCTTTTGCATAAACGGAGACCGTATTTCCGTAATGTACATGATTTGACTGGCCATGGCTTCTTAAATCAAGTAAGATCGTTCTATATTTTTCTGAAAAGTACGGAAGCTGCCTTTTAAAAAACCGGCTGCTCATCCACACACCATGGATAAAGTTAATCGGTTTCCCCTGGCCCTTTTCTTCATAAAATAAGCGAACGCCTTCTTCCACCTCAATAAATGCCATTCTATCCCTCCTTCTTGATATTTTCATCATCCATTCACCATTATTATTTATTGCATTTCTTCTTTTAACATTCCTTCCTATAAAAATATATTGTCAAACCTGATTTTAGAGTTGATAATGAAGTATATTTTTATTGATATCTTCATCCTGAAAGGACGGAATTTTAATGAAGAGTTTTATCAAAAACTATCGATCCTCTTTAATACTGCTCACTGCCATTATTATCGGCGGGATAGCGGGTGTGGTTTTCGGGGATAAAACCTCGGTCATACAGCCTCTAGGGGACTTATTCTTAAATCTGATGTTCACGATCATCGTGCCATTGGTATTTTTCAGCATTGCTTCAGCGATTGCCAATATGAGCGGAATGAAGCGTCTCGGAAAAATCATGGGAAGTATCGTTCTCGTATTCCTGACAACAGCCGCTTTGGCCGCCGTCATTGGATTTATTGGGACAACCATTGTCAATCCGTTGGAAGGCACAGATACGACAGCCATTAAAGAACTGATGGAAAACAGTTCCCCTGAAGAGACCATCGAAGAAGTATCTTTCTTCAGTCAACTGGTCAACACTGTAACCGTTTCCGATTTCCCAGAACTGTTCTCCAGAAGCAATATGCTTCAGCTTATCGTTTTCTCAGTACTAATCGGACTTTCCACTGCACTGGTCGGTGAGAAAGCAAGACCAATTACTGAGTTTTTGACAGCGGGTACAGCTGTCATGATGAAGGTCGTCAAAATCGTGATGTACTATGCTCCAATTGGACTTGGTGCTTATTTTGCGGCGATTATCGGGCAGCTTGGGCCGCAGATTTTAGAAGGCTATGCCCGCACTTTCATTCTTTATCTAGTCTTGGCCTTGATTTATTATTTCGGCTTTTTCACTTTGTATGCCTTTATCGCAGGCGGGAAAGATGGAGTTAAACTATTTTGGAAAAATGCCCTGACACCATCCATTACAGCGATCGCCACTTGTTCAAGTGCCGCGTCCATTCCAGTCAATCTGGAATCAGTCAAGAAAATGGGCGTGCCTAAGGATATAGCAGAGACTGTCATCCCACTCGGAGCCAACACCCATAAAGATGGTTCGGTATTCGGCGGGGTATTGAAAATCGTTTTCCTATTCAGCTTATTTGGAAAGGATATGACAAGCATTTCAAGCATTTTAAGTATACTAGCTGTTGCCTTTTTGGTTGGAGCTGTTATGGGTGCCATTCCTGGGGGCGGCATGATTGGGGAAATGCTGATTCTTAGTGTATTCGGCTTCCCTGTGGAAGTCCTGCCGATCATTGCCGTTATATCCACGATCATCGATGCTCCCGCTACACTGCTTAACTCAACAGGAAACACGGTTTGTGCCATGCTTGTCACAAGGCTTGTTGAGGGGAAAAACTGGTTAAAACAAGCTTTTGTTAAAGAAAACTCAGCCGTATGATTCTTATGACTGACTGGCTCCTGGTTAAAACAGGGGTCAGTTTTTTCATTTTCACGACTTTCTTTCAAACAGTTCTTTCATTGACAAGGGGTTCCATCCCCTTGCATAGAATTAAAGATTGAAGGAGGGAATGGAATGTTAATGAAATGCTTACCTGGGGCAATCCTTATCACGGGACTATCCTATATTTTTCTTATACCGGAAGAGCCTTTGATCATCAAAATACTGTTCAAGGTACTCCCCATGTTATTGATTTTGCTCTACGTCCGCACTAATGTGGGAAGACGGGGTCGTTACCAATTCTTAATCCTTCTTGGTTTATTCTTTTGCATGCTTGGAGATGGTTTGTTGATTTGGTTCGTCATCGGGCTTTCCGCCTTCTTGATCGGCCACCTTTTCTATATTTCGGCATTCTTTGGACGATGGAACTTTTCATGGCTCCGATTTGCGACGATTCTTCCGATTAGCATTTACTCCACTTGGATTAGCCGTGAAATTGTACATTCGTTAATCGAAAAAGGTGAACATAACCTCATCATACCTGTGATTTGTTATGTAACGGTCATCTCCCTTATGGGCTGGGCGGCATTTATGACCGGAAATGCGGCCGCAATCATCGGCGGGCTCCTCTTCATGATTTCCGACTCCATTTTATCTTGGAACAAGTTTATCGATGATGTTGCCTTTTCAGGTCCACTGATCATGCTTACCTACTATGCAGCCCAGTTTTGCATTGCTAACAGCATTCGAAGGAAACCTTCCTTTCATGTATCGAAAGGTTTGAAAAGTGAACGGCCTATCCAGTGAATCTAATGTCCAATCGTTCCACATGAAACATTTTCATTATAAAAAAGGCATTCACAGTTCTGCTTGAACTGTGGACGCCTTTTCTTATCCTTTAATTTTCTTAATGAAGACTACTTTTAAATAATTCCCTTCCTTATACTCAGGAATTGTTTTAAAATCAGCCGGCAATGAGAATTGTTCCATGATTTCATACTTTCCATTCATTTCCTTGAAAGCAACATCAATGAAGTTCTTGAATTTTTTCATGTCGAACGTACTGCAATTAGTTGAGGCGATAATGACCCCATTGTCTTCCGTAATGGAAATGGTATCCTTCAGTAGATTCGTATAGTCTTTTCCGGCACTGAAAGTAAACTTCTTCGATTTGGCAAAGCTGGGCGGATCGAGGATGACCATTTCGAATTTCAAAGCCTTCTTCACTGCATATTTAAAATATTTAAAAACATCCATCACCACGATATTGTGGGCTTCGGGATCTATTTCATTCACACTGAACTGCTCGATCGTCTTTGGTAAACTGCGATTCGCCAGGTCGACACTCGTTGTTTTAATAGCACCGCCTAAAGCGGCAAACACGGAGAATGCCCCCGTATAGGAGAACATATTCAACACGGTTTTCCCTTTGGCGTATTCATCGCGGATTTTCCTTCTGACATCGCGTTGATCAAGGAAGACACCGACCATTGCCCCATCATTCAGATAAACAGCGAAATGGACTCCATTCTCCTTTACAAGAAGCGGAAATGCCGGCTGTTCCCCCAAGACAAAATCATCTTCATCCACGTACTGCCCCTTTGTATCAAAGCGTTTCTTTTGATAAATCGATTTGACCTCGACCGTTTCCTGCAATGCCTTAATGATGTAGTCTCTAAAGGAATATATCCCTTTGCTATACCAGCTAATGACATAGTGACCATCATAATGATCAATGATTAAACCGCCAATTCCATCACCTTCCCCATTAAACAAGCGGAAAGCTGTAGTCTCCCCATCTTCAAAAAAAGACTTTCGGAATTCATAGGCTGCCTGGATTTTGCCGTTAAAGAAGGATTGATCGATCTTTTCATTTTCTCTTCGGGTCAATACCCAGCCATAGCCCTTATTCTGTTTACCATAATAACCTTTTGCCAGAAAGCGGTTGTTTTCATCCACCAAACGCACCAAGGCCCCCTCTTCCTGAAGGTCATTAAGGTTGGCTATCGATTCTTTAACAATCAAGGGAAAACCCTTGCCGATTTTACTCACGTACTTAGCTTTCACTTTTATATCTATTTCTTTTCCCATCTATATCATCCTATCTATGCAAATGCTTTCCTCCCCATTTTACCCTAATCCCTTTATAAATAAAAACCAGCCCGGTTCCTTAACCAGGCTGGTTTCCAAGAAAACTTTGATTATGAAACTTCTAAATGAAGATCTCCTGGCTTAACTTTACCCATCATCTTCAATACCCGATGCAATGCCAGTGTGATCACAGCTGGCAATACCATACCCACTGCCACATAAATCAAAAACGTGTACAGCCCCTGACCAGTTATGATGGCAATCGGGGCAATCATTGAACTTAACCCCATGCCTCCAAGCTCATATGGCACTTGAAAGTCGAATGCCAAGGTTGCGATAGGCGCACAGATGATTGCCGCCACAAAAGGAGGAATTACATATAATGGCTTTTTGATCAAGTTAGGAAATTGGACTTTTGGCGTAACGACCATCTGTGCCAGGAACCCGCCCATATCATTATCTTTATAAGACATGACAGTGAACCCGACAAACTGAACCGTACATCCGATTAGGGCTGCAGCACTGGAAACGGGATCTAATTGCAGGGCGATCGCCAGTGCTGCGGAAGACGCCGGTGTCATCAATAAAATGCTCCATACCAAGGCTATGACCATGGAACCGATTAAGGGAGAACCCTCGACCGCAGCGGTGGTTTGACTGCTTATCCATGTTAGGAGCGGAGTGGTGACAAGAGCCAGGCCATATCCCGAAACTCCACCGACAAGAACTGCTCCCATTGGGATGGCCATGATGTCCAACTTCGTTTTGCCGATTAGGCGCTTACCTATATATGTTGCAATTACCGCTGCCAAGACAGCACTTAGTGGCTGACCCGTAACAATCGTGAAGGCACCCTCAGCAGTTCTGTGAATGGCAGCACCCCCAACAGCACTTGAAGCCATGGCGCTAAAGATAATTAATGAATTTCCTCCTAGCTGATATGCGATACCTGCTCCTAAAGCTGGCGCTAGCAAGACCTTTGCGGCCCCGCCTATTGCCAGGAAGACCTCCCAGCCTAAATATCCCCCTATTGATTCAAACAATAACCCGATCCCTAATGTAACCAAAACAGCGTTAGCTATCCCTGTTGATGCCTTGTACATTCGATCGCTGATGTATTCTTTCCTGCTCACTTTATCTCCACTCCTTATTAATTATCAGAATATTCAATTTAGTAAAATCGAAAAAAAAATAAAGGTCTTCATTTAAAAAACCTATTAAGTATATCGTACCGCTACCTAAATGTCTGTTAATGTCTGTTCGTATAATAACATGAATTTTCTGATAATGTAAGTGATATTTTTATTCTAATAAAATAAAAGCGCTTTCAAAATATAAAGGTTTAACACATTACGATCAAATAAAAGCTAATAATTTATTATTTTAAAATAAGTTATCCCCTTTTAAGAATGTCTACATGGAGCTATTTCGGTACATTTTCGACAAAAAAAAGAACCCTTAAGGATTCTCTCAACTAGCTGGATTTATGACTTTTCTAATAAATACCCATCCTATTTTTGAAAACCTTCCAATTTTGCAAAAGTGTCCTTCAAATATTGGTAAAACAATTTCTCTGTTGGCATCAGTTCCCTATCAGTCGGAACGATGACCCCTACAGCCCTGGTTACAGATGGATCCTCCAGCGGCAATTTAACCGTAAAACGCGGCAAGCTATCAATCAAGGAAATCTCAGGTATCAAGGTTATACCCAGACCTGCTGCCACCAGTCCTTTTATGGCATCAGTATCCTTCCCTTCAAATGCCACTTCCGGTTCAAAGCCATGCAATTTGCAAGCTTTCATAACGAGATCCCTTAAAACATAACCCTTTGGAGATAAGATGAACGGATTTCCTTGAAGCTCATTCAAGGATAATGATTTCTTTAGGGCCAAAGGATGGCTTTCTGGTAAAAGGGCAACTAAGTTCTCAATAAACAGCGTTTCACCTTTGATTTTCTTTTCATTCACCGGCAGCGGACCGATCAATGCCATGTTAATGTTACCTTTAATCACAGAATCTATCAGGTAGCGATATGAACCTTGTTTCAATGTGAATTTCGCCTGCGGGTAACTTTCCCTGAAGTCGGAAATGGCCCTTGGCAATATATAAGAAGCTAAACTGCTGGGAAAGCCGATGCGGATTGTCCCTTTTTCCGGATCCAGACACTCAGCCATCTCACGCTTGGCACGATCGATAATATCCATAGCTTGTTCCATATGAGCTAAAAATGTATGTCCTATTGGCGTTAATCTAATCTTTCGGCCTTCCCTGATAAATAAGGGCACACCCAGCTCTTCTTCTAAATTGTATATTTGGCGACTGACAGCAGACTGGGCAACATGCAAATCCACTGCTGCTTCCGTCATATGTTCACGCTTTGCCACTTCAATGAAATACTCGATTTGTCTTAATTCCAATCTAAGCTCCCTCTTTCATATCAAAACAGCATGTTATTTATCTAATATTCAGATTGTTTATTTCTTTTTAAAATTATACCATGAAAGTATCATATAAAAACCGATAGACTTACCCTATTTAATATTTTATGTATTTATCTAAAGGAGAGAGAACAATGACCACTTCACAGGAAGTTGAGCATGAGGAATTGCAAGTTGCCAAAGAGTTCGTAAGTCAAGTATACGCACAGGTAAAGGAGCGTAACCCTCACGAAAATGAGTTCCATCAAGCTGTAAAGGAGATATTCCTTTCACTGATCCCCGTTTTTGCAAAACATCCTGAATATATGAAAAGCGGGATATTGGAGAGGCTGGTTGAACCCGAAAGAATGATCACCTTCCGTGTTTCTTGGGTTGATGACCTGGGCAATGTTCAAGTAAACCGTGGTTTTCGTGTGCAATTCAACAGTGCAATCGGACCATTCAAAGGCGGTCTCCGATTCCACCCCACTGTCAATTCCAGCATCATAAAGTTTCTTGGTTTCGAGCAAATCTTTAAAAACTCTCTTACTGGCCAGCCGATCGGTGGGGGAAAAGGCGGGTCGGACTTCGATCCAAAAGGAAAATCGGATGCAGAAATCATGCGTTTTTGCCAAAGCTTCATGTCGGAACTATCTCGCTATATCGGACCTGATACAGACGTACCAGCTGGCGACATCGGAGTCGGTGCAAGAGAGATCGGTTACCTGTTCGGTCAGTATAAAAAGATGCAGGGCAGCTACCATGCCGGTGTTCTAACCGGTAAAGGCATAAGTTATGGCGGAAGCTTGGCCCGTAAAGAAGCGACTGGATATGGAACGGTTTACTTTGTTGAAGAAATGCTAAAAGACAAAGGGTTACAATTCCATGGCAGCACCGTCGTTATCTCCGGATCTGGCAATGTATCCATTTATGCCATTGAAAAAGCTACACAGCTAGGCGCAAAAGTTGTTGCATGCAGCGACTCCAATGGCTACATATATGATGAAAATGGTCTGAACCTGGATACAGTACGACGCCTAAAAGAAGTGGAACGAAAACGCATGAGCGAGTATGTCGATGCGCACCCGGAAGCTGTATATCATGAAGGGAGCTACGGCATTTGGTCTGTACCATGTGACATCGCATTGCCTTGTGCCACACAAAATGAAATCGATGAAGAAGCAGCAAAATTACTGATCAAAAATAATGTGAAGGCAGTCGGTGAGGGTGCTAATATGCCTTCAACCCTTGAGGCCATTGATGTTTTCCTTAATAACGGCATCCTTTTTGGACCAGCAAAAGCGGCCAATGCAGGCGGCGTAGCCGTGTCGGCACTCGAAATGGCCCAAAACAGTGCCAGGATGCCTTGGACTTTCGAAGAAGTCGATGCCAAGCTGCATGAAATCATGAAGAACATCTATAAAAACAGTGTAGAGGCTGCAGAAGCATATGGTGAGCCTGGCAACTTAGTTGTTGGGGCCAATATTGCCGGATTCCTTAAAGTGGCGGATGCGATGCTGACTCAAGGTATACTCTAGCAATCAGTTGATTTAGGAGGCGGTCCGACATGGGCCGCCTTACTTTTGTAAAAGAATGATCTCACTTTCTCACCTCTCTCATTCATATCAATTCAAGCTGAATATCCACAATCAGATAACATCAACGGAATTAAAAAAGGAGTGCCGGAAAAGTTCCGGCACCCTCATTGTTTGTATGACAATCATTCTTTGGTGACCAATTTCAATGGAACGGATATTGTGTCATCCACTTTGTCGCCTTTTAAGATTTTTTCAGCCGCATTAACCGCTTCTTCACCGATAAGTGCCGGTTGTTGGGCGATTGTAGCATTTAGTTCACCATTTTCAACTGCTTTCAATGCATCATCATTTCCGTCAAAACCAACTACGATGATGTCTTTTCCAGCTGCCTTGATTGCTTCAATGGCTCCTAGTGCCATTTCATCATTATGGGCGAATACCGCTTGGATGTCTTTATCGCCTTGCAGGATATTTTCCATGACGTTAAGCCCTTTTGTCCGGTCGAATTCCGCCGTTTGGCTTGTCAGGACATCTAACTGCTTGTCCGCAATATTGTGGAAACCTTTCCCGCGTTCACGAGTTGCAGATGCACCAGATACCCCTTCAAGTTCCACTACTTTCGCTTTTTCGCCAAGCTCTTTAACTAGATATTCTGCAGCCATTTCCCCGCCAGCCACATTATCGGAAGCGATGAACGTTTCAATGTCTCCTTCGTCTGAAGATCGGTCAATCGTGATAACGGGAATGCCCGCTTCATTAGCTGATTGAACGGCTGAAGATATTGCCGCAGAGTCAGTAGGATTCACAAGAAGGACATCAACCTTTTGAAGGATTAGATCTTCAATTCCGCTGATTTGTTTTGCCGTATCATCTTGGGCGTCAACAACTGTGACTTTCATGCCTTTTTCTTTTGCTTCTTTTTCAATACCATCTTTTAAGGAAACGAAGAATGGATTGTTTAAAGTAGAGATGCTGACTCCGACTTTCACGTCTTTCATGGAGTCTTTCTTTTCTTTTTTATCATCTGTTAGACCAGAATCCATTGAACAGGCAGCCAAGACCATTAAAGAAAGAACCATGATGATCGATACTATTTTTTTCATTGATTACACCTCTTCTTATGATTTTTTACGGTCAAGTAAGACCGCGATTAATATAACTGCACCTTTTACCACTTGCTGGTAAAAAGAGGATACACCAAGTAAATTCATGCCGTTATTCAAGGTACCGATGATCAGGACACCGACCAGCGTACCGAACAAGCGCCCTTTACCGCCTGAAAGGCTCGTTCCGCCCAGCACTACGGCTGCGATGGCATCCATTTCATAGGATTGGCCTGCCGTCGGCTGTGCCGAATTCAGACGGGATGTCAAAATGGCACCGGCAATGGCCGCCATCGTACCGGCCAGACCATAGATGGCCACCTTGACCCGGTCAACTTTAATCCCCGAAATACGGGAAGCCCTTTCATTTCCTCCAATGGCATAAGTTTTACGGCCAAAGGATGTTTTATGAAGCAGGAACCATAGGATTAAGAAAGCGATGACCATCACAACGGCCGGTACTGGCACTCCAAGGAAGTAACCTCTCCCAAGCATCTGGAACATAACGGAATCGCCAATTCCTGTAATCGGCTTTCCATCCGTATACACAAGCGTTAATCCCCGGAAAATCGTCATGGTGGCCAGTGTCACGATGAAAGGGGCCATTTTTCCCTTTGAGACGAGTATCCCATTGATTACACCCATTATTGCACCTAGTAGAATGCCTACTAATATTGCTAAAATCGGATCTAATCCCGAGACCATCATACCAGCCATAAGTGCGCTGGATAGAGCTAAAATGGAACCGACGGACAAGTCGATGCCGCCTGTCAATATGATAAAGGTCATTCCAAATGCAATAAGTGCATTAATGGAGGTTTGACGCAATAAATTCAAAATATTATTCGGTTCCATGAATGATGGATTTAAAACGGTTATTACGATAAATAAAAGTACCAGGGCGAGTAACGGACCGAATTTCTGCCAAATCCCGCTTTTCCCTGTAGCCTCAAGTTTCATCCTAGTTCCCTCCTGTCGCCAATGCCATAATTTTTTCTTGCGTCGCTTCCTGCTTTAACAATTCCCCAGCAATCTCACCTTCGTGAACGACAAGGATTCTATCACTCATTCCAATGATTTCCGGAAGCTCTGACGAAACCATGATGATGGCGATGCCTCGCTCCGTCAATTCATTCATCAACTCGTAAATTTCACGTTTTGCGCCAACATCTATGCCTCTGGTCGGTTCATCCATAATTAAAACTTTAGGGGAAGTGCCGATCCATTTGGCTATTACCACCTTCTGTTGATTTCCTCCGGATAGATTGCCGATGACCGTTTCAGCAGAAGATGTCTTTACATGAAGTCGCTTAATCATCATTTCGGCAAAGTTCATCTCATCTTCCGTTTTTACGATTCCGTTAGGAGCAAAACTTTTGAGATTCGGCAAGCCGATATTTTCCCTTACAGAAAAGTCCAGGATCAACCCCTCTTCTTTCCGATTTTCCGTAATGAAAGCCAGGCCGTGTCGAACTGCATCCGTTGGTTTTCGTATGGAAACCTTCTTGCCTTCAATGGTGATTTCACCCCTGTCTATTTGGTCGACACCAAAAAGGGCGCGCATTATTTCTGTTCTTCCTGCTCCCATCAATCCGGCGACACCGACAATCTCACCTTGGCGAACCGCGAAATGGATATCTTCAAAAAGCCCCTTTTTAGTTAAACCTTTTACATCAAGGACTATGTCGCCAGGATTCGCTTCACGATGAGGAAAACGGTCCTCCAGCTCCCGCCCTACCATTTTTTGAACGACTTCATCGAAATTTGTATCTGCAATTCTTTTCGTATCGACGGTTTTTCCGTCACGCATTACAGTGATCCGGTCACAAATGGCGAATATTTCTTCCATCCGATGAGAAATATAAACAAGCGAAACACCCTTTTTGGTAAGTCCCTTCATCACTTCAAAGAGCTTCTCTATTTCTCTATCAGTTAAAGCTGCTGTGGGCTCGTCCATGATGATGACTTCGGCATCCGTCATGAGCGCCTTGGCAATTTCAATCATTTGCTGTTCCCCGACAGAACACAATCCGGCTTCCTTATCAAAAGGAAGGGAAATATTAAGTGTTTTAAAAATCTCGTTTGCACGCGCTTTCATTTGTTTCGTCTTCAGGACGCCGAAGGCATTCACCATTTCCCTGCCGATAAATAGATTCTCCAGCACGGTCATTTCTGGCCAAATATTCAATTCCTGACGAATAAAGGCCATTCCTGCCTCTTCCGCTTCCTTTGAATCCTTGAATGAGGTTTCTTTACCGTTAATCTCAATCGTCCCTTGATCTTGTTTATGCAGCCCGGTCAAAATGTTCATCAAGGTTGATTTCCCCGCACCATTTTCCCCCATTAGTGCATGTACTTCCCCAGCCTCTAAAGAAAAATGAACACCTTCCAATACCTTGTTTTGACCAAATGCTTTATAAATATTGTGCATTTCGATTTGCATGCTCATCATCTCATTTCTTTAAAAGAATACTCCAGACTGCAATATGCAATTTGAATATGGCGTCGTCTCCCCGGTCCGGATTATTGCTTTCGCGTTACTTGTCAGCCTTTTAAAATCCTCATGGGAAACATATTCAATCGCTGCTCCGAATTGCTGCTCCATGTATTGATGCTGTTCCGGGTTTTTAACCTTCACTTCTGTGGCAGCGATAACTTTTTCAACAACCATATCTTCGTGAACCGCCCGGACGACATCTTGAAATGATGGTGTTCCAGGCGTCAATGCTAAATCTATCTTGCATACTCCGGGTGGCACCGGCAGCCCAGCATCACCTACGACAATATAATCGGTATGACCAAGGTCAACCAGGACCTTGGCTATTGAACTATTGATGATTCCTTGACGTTTCATGCTTCAAAGCCCCTCTCGACCTCTAACCTTTGCGGCATGCCGCCTTGTGCGCCTAATTTCGTCACGGAAATGGAGGCTGCCCGGTTCGCGAACAACAAACATTCGTCAAAACTTTTTCCTTCTGCAACAGCCACCGCAAAGGCAGCATTGAAAGTATCCCCTGCCCCTGTCGTATCCACCGCTTCCACTTCAAAACTTGGAACAACCTTTTCTTCATGTCCGTCAAAATAACGGACGCCATTTTTCCCTTCGGTAATGAATAATTTATTTGGATACTCAGTCAAGACTTCCGTTCTATCTCTCCCATTGAATAGTATCTCGAATTCATGTTCATTCGGAGTAAGGAATGATGCCTGTTGAATGACTGCCTCGCTTAGCTTGCGGGCGGGAGCTGGGTTCAATAGTAATCTCTTTTGAAGCGTGTTGCACAAGTCAGCCAGAAACTCCACCGTTTCCTCAGGTATTTCCTGCTGAACCAACACGATATCCGAATCTTCTATTACCTTTTTCGCCTTTTGTACATATTCAGGAGTAATGAAATCATTCGCACCTTTTACGACAATAATGCTGTTATCACCTTCCGAAAGGGTAATGTGTGCTGTCCCGGAAGCAGACCCTGTAACCGGTTCCACATACTCCGTGTTTACATGATTTTTTTTCAGGTTTTCTAAGATGATCTCTCCATAGACATCATCTCCTACACATCCAACCATCGACACTTCTGCACCAAGACGTGCCGCTGCAACAGCCTGGTTGGCTCCCTTTCCTCCAGGAACCGTGATAAAGGACTCCCCTAAAACCGTTTCCCCCGCCATTGGCCGTTTGGCTGATGTCACCACTAAGTCCATTGACGAACTTCCGACTACTGCAATTCTAATCATGTCTTCTCCGCCTTCCTTCTCGTTGTTTGTCTCTCCACAAAAGAAACAGGGAGCTTTTTATGTGTTACTTCCATTTTTTCTTGATTGATCCTTTTAATTAGCATTTCCGCCGCTTGTGCCCCCATCTCATAGGCTGGCTGCCGAATTGTCGATAAAGGCGGGTGCAATAACGCTGTGAAGGCGATATCATCATAGCCGATCAATTGTATGTCTTCCGGTATCCGTATTCCCCGTTTTAGTATCTCTTGAAGTGCGGCGGCTGCAACAATATCATTACAAGCAATAATTCCATCGGTTTCCGGATATTGCTCGAAAAGCTGCTTCACGCATGTTTGGCCGCCCTGAAGAGTTAGGGATGAATCCATGACTTGCACGTTCACTTTTGCTTGTTTCAATTCTTCCAATGCTGCCATGTACCGTTCATATACAGGCTTTATTTCGACTGGCCCCCTAATGAGGACGATATTCGTACTGCCTCTATCCAGCAATACGCGTGCTGCCAGCTTACCGCCTGTCTTTTGATCGGAATAAACAGCTGGTAACTTGTCAGCTGTACGGTCGAGAAGGACAACTGGAATATCCAGATTATCGAAATTTTCATTGGCTTCTTCACTAGTTGAAGCAATCATGCCCACTACATTATTTTGCAGGAATGTGTCGATATATTCTATTTCTTTATCTCTCTTTTCATCACTATTTCCAAAAATTAACCGATAACCAAATTGCTGCAGATAATCCTCGACACCTCTTGCCATTTCTGGGAAGAAGGGATTCGTAATGTCCGGCAAAATCAATCCAACCAATTTGGATTTACGTTTGTAGAGGGATCTTGCCACTTCATTCGGTTTATAATTCAATTTTTCAACAGCTGCCATGACCACCTTTTTTGTGTCCTCATGTGCATAACCACTGCCATTCATAACTCTGGAAACCGTTGCCACAGAAACTCCAGCTTCCTTTGCCACATCCCGAATAGTTGCCAATATATCACCCTCAATAATTTTGTGTAACCGTTTACACATAGCTTATCACCAATTTAAATGAACGGCAAGCCCTATTCCAAAGATAATTTTTAGGGAATTTGACCCAAAGAGGATAACACAATCCTACTTTTATGCGTACATTTCGTCTCTTTGAGTTTCCCATATATAGGTTTAACATCCTCATTACTCAAGACTTAAGCTATTTAAATCATAAAAGACTGTAGACAACAGTAGTTCTACCTAACCGTTAAAACTAAGTTGATTGGAGCTGAAGGGAGGAGACTCCTACGGGGAAAGCTTGTCCAAGGGAGACCCCAGCACCGAGGGCGGAACGCCGTGGAAAGCCAGTACCTGGAGCGGAAATCAACGGTCAAATTGTTAAAACCATAAGAAAACTGGCTCAAAAGTCTGAGCCAGTTTAACTTTAAAGCGATTTTGCAGGTAACTTTTCATAAAGGGCATTATTCACATGCCCAAACTCAGATGCATGCGGACGGTCTTCACCATCGCTATATCCATATTGAAGCATCCGATTTCTATTCAGGCAAAGTTTTGTTAATTTTGGCGCAAAGAAATTGAATGTATCGAAACGATCCTGTAACATAGGGAATTTTTTCTGATGTGTCAGGATTGTTCGGGCGACGCCTTCCCAGAAAGCATTCTCATCCAAAAGGGACCTCTTCATGAGAAGTGTTGACAAGTATCGGAAATGACAGATGAACAGTCCCGTGAAAATGAATTGAACCAGCCCCTCTGGAGTCTCACTTCTTAGTACTTTCCTTAAATCATCAGGAAGGCTGCTTAATTCAGGAAGCGGCTGATCACTTACGTTTACATCATCTACAAAATCCTTGATGGCCAAACGGTGAGGCTTGTAATCCTTCAAAACTAAAATGGTATTTTGACCATGCGGCGAGAAGACCAATCCATATTGATAGATAAAATGCAGTAATGGGGATAGGATGACGTCGAATAATTGAGCTGTCCAGGCTTCTGCAGTCAATCCCGATTTTTCAATAAGGCTTTCCACATATGGTTTACCTTTGCTGTCTACATGTAAAAGGGACGCAAGCGTAATGGGCTTTTCGCCTTCTTCCATATAACTGTAAATACTTTCTCTCCAAATCCCCCCCAGCATCTCTAAATATTGATACGGTACATTCTCTAGCTTGGAATAATACGGGTGATCAACATTTAAACTGGCCACTTCACCAGGAAGCACTACTTTGCATTGTTCTTTCAAGAATGAATCATTTTCATAAATGTTCTTTATATACGTTGTGATTTTTGGGGCAATGACCGTGCGTTCAGCTGGCAATCCACGGTAGACTAGCGTATTTAAAATGCTCATCGGCAGCTTGACGTGGTGTTTATCCTTATTCGATACATTAACAAATGTCCGGATGGATTGTTGCGGCAGATACTTATCAGGACCATTTCCCAAAGCTACGATCAGCCCTTTAGCCAGGTCATCGGTAAAGTTCTGGATGATTACATTCTTCCACTGCCATTCATGAACTGGGAGGTAGTAATAGTTTTCTGCGTTCAGCCCTTTTTCTGTCAATATCTTTGCAAATGATTTTTGGGTTTCCCCATCCAGTTCATTCTCCATCAGTTGCTTATAGGATAACGTTTCGACTGAATTGAACTCACCCCTCGTTTTATGGACGGCAATCCAGGATAACTGAACTTCCTTCTGGTTTTCTGGGGCGAACTGCAAATAATCATCATAACCGAAACCGATTCTTCCCTTGTTATAAGCAATCCAAGGGTGACCGCTCATTTCTCCTTCAAGTAATGCATAATCCAGTTCAACTAAATCATCCGCATCTTGTTCAGGTTTGGATAGCAATTGGAGATCCGCAAGCAGCGTATGATGGAATTCCTTGATTAAATGTCCTGTTGTTTCTGCAGTCATCCCAATTAACGGCTGGATGTCCAAAATGAATTGAATGGCATCCTTGGCCTGTGTAAAACCTTCCGTTTCACATTCCTGGATCGACTCGGCCTGTACCTCATAGCTGTCAAAAAGACGGGGCGACGCCAAAAATCGATAAGATTTCCCCTCATTTATCTTTAACTCATATAGATTCCCTGCTGCGTTTTCGTTCAGGACAGCTGGATGGATCATATCTTCATACATATACTCAGAAATCATCTTTGCCAGCAGGTTTTGGTTTACTATCGACCAATTTTTTTCTGAAACTGCCTGTTCCACTTCATTTATGAACTGCATATAATTCTCCCCTTCCTTCTCTTAGTAAGCCATGACGGGTGTTTTTACACGGAATGACTGAAATGCACCCTTTGGCTTCGATGGATAAACTTCTTTACCTGCCAATTGATTGATGATAATCGAATTTCGGAATGCTCCTAAGCCTAGATCCGGAGCACCCACACCATGTGTATGTATCTCGCCATTTTGAATAAAAAGGTGATTCGGTGTAGAGATGGCCGTTCCTACCCGATAGTCTTTCGTTATTGCAAGACGACCCAAGTCATCGCGGACTAAATGGTCCTCCATGGTTTCAAGGAATGCCGGAAGGGTTGATTTATAGCCCGTCCCAAAAACGATCGCCTCTGTATCCACATCAAATTCGCTATCTTCTACCCACTGTCGGCATTTCAATTCCCAGCCCTTATCAGCAGGGTTAACCGCCGTAACTTCCGTCATTGCCCGAAGTTCAATGGACAGTTCGGCATTTCCAATCGATTTTTCATACATCTTGTCAAAAATTGCTGCGATTGTAGTGGCGCTGATGCCTTTATACAATAAATCCTGTTTCGGCAGGATTTCATCCTTCTTTTCCTGCGGCAGCCGATAAAAGAAATCAAGGTAATCCGGCGTGAAGTATTCCAACCCGAGTTTTGAATATTCCATAGGGAAAAATCCCTTTGATCTTGTATACCAGTTTAGCTGGTAGCCATTTTCCTCCTGCTCATTAAGCAGATCCAGAAAGACCTCGGCTGCACTTTGTCCAGATCCGACAACCGTTACGGATTTTTTCTTTAAGATATTTTCTTTATTCCGTAAATAATCGGCCGAATGCAGGATGCTCTCTCCCATATATGGATGAAAGGCCGATGGAACAGTCGGGGCGCTGCCAATTCCCATGACTACATGACGGCTATAATAGACTTCGATCTTTTGTGATTGTGCATCCCTAACACTGATTTGATAGCAGGGTTCATCTTGATCCCCTATATATTCAACCGCCTCCACCGCTTTTCCAAAACGGCAGCTATCAAGTTGACGGGCAGCCCAGCGGCAATAATCGTTATATTCTTTTCGCGGAATCAAGAATTTTTCAAGGAAGTAGAAATGATAAAGCCGATCATGCTGCTGTAAATAATTCAGGTAACTATATGGGCTTGTCACATCTGCCATGCTAACCAAATCGGCAAAGAACGGTACTTGCAGAGTTGTCCCTTCCAACAGCATCCCTTCATGCCAATTAAATTCCCGCTTTTTCTCAAAAAAGACGGCATTCAACTCCGGGGTTTTCTCCAAAAGGGCCGCAAGTCCAAGATTAAATGGACCTATCCCTATCCCTACCAGGTCATAGATAGATTGTTGCTTCTCCATAGTTCCACTTCCTCTCGAAATTCTCCCGTGTACATGACATTAGCAATGCTGTTTTGTCTGGGAGCTCAATCTCTTTAATTGGGGTAAACCCGCACTTTTCAAATAAATGAATCATCTTTGCATTCCTGATATCCGGTTCTGCCATCACTTTGTTTGTTGTTGAAGTCAGTAGTTGGAATTTCACCATTGCACGTAAAAACGGCAAAGCCAGTCCTTTTCCTAGATAATCCGGATCACCAATGAGTAAATGAATGCCTTGATCTCCCTCTTCGGATTCATAATAATCTTCGATGATATCGCCTTTTACCCAATACGATTCCCAATAGCTCATGGGAATGGATTCCAGACAGCCTAAATAGAGTGTTTGGTGTGTATCAGCCAATGCCTTTTTTAAATGAACAGCGAATTTTTCTTTTGTGAAATTCAAATTCCAGTAGGGTATCACATGATCTTCATGCATCCATTTATGCAATGTATCCAAATCCCTCTCAAATTCAACTTTGACAAATGAAAGCTGCTGATTACAGTCCTTAAGCATTTCTTCATAACTATTTTTCATGGACGGTCATAACCCCCTGCGCAAACGGATTATCAATCGTTGTATAAACGGATTGTGTCTCAAGTGAACCGACAAGCTCATCCATATCATGAAATCGTGTCAGTAAATTAGCCTTACAAGATAATTCCCTGGCATGAAGCAATTTTGAAACAACTCGATTCAAACCTTCATCTCCGCTTTCCGTGCTGCATGTTTCCAGTTGTTCCTGAACGAGCTGTAACAGTGTTTTTTCTGATACTAATCCTTCCGTACCGAAATTATTGATTAAGCCTAATAAGTGATTAAAAAAGAAATAGTATTGCAGTCTTTCTTCAGCGACTTCATCAGAACAAATCGTGAAGCTTTTTTCACTTAGTTCAGGCAAGATCTTCAGCAGCCTGTCCACTTTGGACTCACAATAGTAATACCCTTGATTATCACGATAATAAAAAGTGGCTGGATACCCATCTTGAAGTTGAATGATGGAATTTTGTTGATGGGCCTCCAAAACAATTCCATACTCTTCAAATAGCCAAAGCATCGGTTTCAATGTCATTGACAGATAGGTTTTGAACCAATCCTTACTCACTTCTTCGGTACTGCGGTTTTCATCAGCTGATAATTTGCGGATGATCGCTCCAAGTCTTGATGGGGCACCATATGCATTATCCTGACATAAGCCGGCAATCAGGCTTGCTTGTTTAGCGTTTTCATAAAAAGGATTTTCCCGAATATCAACATCGAATCCTGATTCTTGCTCGGTCGTTTTGATCGTTAGGTAAGCAGGGTCCTTGATGATACGGAATGAGGGGTGCCGTTCTTTTAGATCGTCGCCCACTTTAGAATCTATTAATTTTGCAATTTCCACACCACGATCCAATTCTTTTTGCAGATTTGCACGTAAGGAATTCGTAATTTTAACCGGAACGGAAAATTTGTACATATATCTCGATGTGGCACTATATACCGTTCTAAATGAAGAGGTGGCCGTGAATTTTTTCCCGAGCGGTCCTGCATAAACTAGTGTCCCTTGCTCGAGTAGCCTCTTGACCTCTTCTTTTTCGATAAGCACTTTTGCCTGGAGAGGGTGTGCCGGGATGATGATATATCGGCTTTCCTTTTGGCAATACGTTCTTCGGAATTCACTGGAAATCTCCAAGTCACCGGCTAATTCCTGTTTAATGATCTCACTTGCCGATGTGACTTCACTGGAATCCTGGATGACAATTGAAGGTTCTGCCAGGAAGTAGTGCAGCTGAAACTCCCCTTTTAATTCTGGTGAATAGATCCATTCATCTTTTTCTGAAATTCCCTGCTTGCTTTTCGGTGTCGGGTGGAACAGGTGCCCGAATAATAGAGACTGCTCTGCTTCGATGTAGGTGAATTCAGGACTTTGAAGTGCATCAACGTCTTCAGTCCTGGCTTCAACATACCGTTGAATATTTTGGCTGCTTAGGATTACGCGCAGCATCAACTCATCTTCACTATCCGTCCGGCCCTGCTCATTCAATAATTCTTTAGAAACAATCGAGACCATTGTCACGTAATCTAATTCATGCACTTGTTTGGATGCAGTTTGATAGTAAATCGGGAAGTTAAAAATATGACGCCCCGTTTCCGACCAATATTTAAGCGGAACAAGCAATTCAATATCTTGGGATATGAGCTTACTGACCATTAATGAATCCGAAATGGATCCCTCCAAATTCGGCCAGTTTTTCGTTTCTTCTAAACTGCAATTTCCGGTTTCCCGGAAATAACAATTCAGAAAGCTTTGCATCGTCGCCCTTTCAGCTATTTGCTTACCATTCATATTCATTCCTCCATCATCTTGAACATTTCACCTAATACTCGAATTTCGTCTAAAATTTCCTCTATGTGTTCAAGCCTTGTCATTGGATTCAATAGTGTCATTTTTAAATATACCTGGCCTTCAAAACGAGTTTTTGCTAAAAATGCACGTCCGCTTATCAGTAATTCTTGCTGAATATGTTTATTTAATAGATTTACTAACTGATCACTTTCTCCTTCGGGATTATAACGGAATACAACCGCATTCAATTCAGGGTCTTTATTCAATACTGTGAATCCTTCCTCTTTATCGATCTTCACAGCCGCTTCACGTGCAAGGTGACAAGTATAATCGATCATTTCGGCAAAGGCATCCAGTCCAACGACCTTCAATGACATCCAGAGTTTCAGTGCGTCGAACCTTCTCGTCGTTTGAACCGATTTATTGACTAAGTGAACCATGCCCTCCGCTTCATCTTCCTGTGGATTCAAATAATCTGCGTGATGCTGGATATATTGAAATGAGTTGCTGTCAGAGACAAGAAAAGCACCACAGCTGATGGGTTGATAGAATAATTTGTGAAAATCGACCGTAATCGAGTCGGCCCGTTCAATTCCGCTGATCAACTCTTTGTAATCCTTACTTAAAATCATCGCGCCTCCATATGCGGCATCCACATGCAGCCATATCCCATTCTTCCTTGCAGCTTCGGACAATTCGTGTAACGGATCGATTGAACCAAAATCCGTGGTTCCACAAGTTGCAACGATGGCAAAGGGAAGTAAACCCTGTTCCTCTAATTGCAGCAGTTGTTGATTTAATTCAGCTACGGACAGACGATGATTTGAATCCGTTTTAATCGTGATTACAGCCTGTTCACCAAGCCCCAGCTGTGCCGCTGATTTACGAACCGTAAAGTGGGCAGCCTCGGAGCATAAGATCCGTAATTTTTTCGCCTCGACCGGCAAGCCATGCTGTTGAACGTCAACACCCCAGACACGCTTACAATAAGCGTCCCTAGCCAATAGCAGGCCCATATAATTAGATTGGGTTCCACCGCTTGTGAAAATCCCATCTGCTTGTTCCGGCAACCCTACCTGACTGCACAGCCAATCTATTAAACGCTCTTCAACGAAGGTTGCAGCCGAGCTTTGGTCCCATGAATCCATGGATTGATTCAACGTACCGATAATCATTTCGGCAGCCACCGCAGGGATTAATGTCGGGCAATGCAAATGTCCGATACAAGCAGGGCTGTGTACATTGATGCTGTCATTAATAACAAACTCTGCCAGCTCATCCGCTACCGCTTCCATTGTCTTTCCTTTTGGAGAAGCGAGGGTCAGCTCGCTTAATCTTGCTTCGATTTCATACGGTTTTTTCCCAGAGTATGGTGAATTATTACCTTTTAAAAAGCTGGTCAGCTTTTTTTCAATGATGTTTAATGACTGGCTGTAGTTATTGAAGCCTTCTTCGTTATTCAAGAACAATCGAGAATAAGCAAAATCCGTTTTATTTATCATTTCGATCATTGGTCATTCACCCTCTTGCAACAGCTGCACGAACAGCTTGTTCGAAAATTGCAGTGGCCTCGCGAAGCTGGGATTCCGTTACGATCAATGGAGGCAAGAACCTCACTACACTTCCATGTCTGCCGCCAACTTCCAGAATCAACCCTCTTTTAAAACATTCCTGTTGAATGGCACTGGCAAGTTGCGAATCAGCAGGATGGCTCCCATTCGCATTTTGCGGTTCTTCATGATTGATCATTTCCACACCGACCATTAATCCCCTGCCCCTGACATCCCCGATCTGCTGAATATCTTTTTGCAAATCTTTAAGAATATCCTTTAAGATTTCTCCCATTTTAGCGGCATGGTCCACAAGATTCGTCTCTTTCATGTATTTTAAAGTAGCTGTTCCTGCTGCCATCGCCAATTGATTTCCGCGGAACGTCCCGATATGTGCACCTGGTGACCATAGGTCCAGCTCTTTGTTATAAATCACTACCGATAATGGAAGACTTCCGCCTATTGCTTTGGATAGTACAAGAACATCCGGAACGATTCCTGCATGTTCAAAGGCAAACATTTTCCCTGTACGGCCGATACCTGATTGAACTTCGTCGATAATTAACGGAATGCCCTTCTCTTTTGTTATTCTTCTGATTTCCTTAAGCCATGGAATTGGTGCTGGAATGGAACCTCCCTCGCCTTGTACTGCCTCCAAAATCATTCCTGCAGGTGCCAATAATCCTGATTCGGGATCATTCAATAGATTTTCGATATACTGGCTGCTGATTTTATGGCTTTCTTCTCCGCCTATTCCGAAGGGACAGCGATATTGATAGGGATACGGCAGAAATTGTACATCTGGCATTAACCCTTGTACTTTTTCCTTTGGTTTTGTATTGCCGCTGATTGACATCGTTGCATGCGTTGCCCCGTGGTAAGCTCCTTGGAAGGATAAAATGCTTCTATTGCCTGTAGCTGTTTTAACAAGTTTAAGAGCTGCCTCAATGGCATCTCCGCCAGTTGGACCGCAGAATTGAATTTTTGCATTTTTCCTGAATTCCTCAGGCAGACATTCAAAAATTTCATCGATGAACTGCTCTTTGATCGGCGTCGTAAAGTCCAATGTATGTAAAGGACGTTTATCTTTAAGAACTTTTTCCATTGCTTCAAGCACGGCCGGATGATTGTGTCCGAGCGCTAATGTTCCAGCCCCGGCAAGAAAATCAATATATCGTTTTCCATCCATGTCTGTTAGGTAAATTCCCTCTGCTTGATCGATCGCTATGGGTAATCTTCTAGGATAAGATCGGGCATTTGATTCCCTTGTATTTTGTTGTTCCAGTAGTTGATCATTTTTTGTAAGCGTATTCGTTACCATAGTGAACCTCCAGTATTGAATTAATTGAGAATAATTATCATTATCATGGACCTTATTTTACTGATAATGATAATTATTCTCAATGAGTAAATTCACTCATTTTTCTTCTATTAATTTCCAATAAAATTAAGAAAAGGTTAAAACTGGGGACTATTCTCTATTTATCTATTGAATATAAAAATGTTCTTAAGGTTTTATTAAGATTCTGTTAATAAGCTGAATGCAGTCAAAAACCAAGGAAAAGGAGGAACAACAACGATGAATGGTTTAAAGGGAAGGCGTGAACTCAAACATGCAATCACCAAGGCGGATTGTCATTTATTAAGAAAAAATCTACAAAACTTCATGAGGCTTGATCCCCATGGTCTGGATGGGAAATATTTAATTCGAAGTGTCTATTTCGATAACTTTGACAATAAAATCCTGCGGCAAAAAACAGAGGGATTCTATCACAGGGATAAGTTCAGGGCTAGACTTTATAATCATAATGCCGATTACATCAATCTAGAAAAAAAGAGTAAGCGGAATAACCTTACCTATAAACAGAAGTGCAGGCTTTCTGCCGAGGAATACGAACGGATTCGTTCAGGGGATATAGATTGGATGTCCGAGGATTCAAGGGCTATTCTCAGGGACTTATACGTTCAAATGACCCTTTTCCAAATCAAGCCGACGACCGTCGTTGACTATGAAAGGGAGGTATTCATCTATGAGTACGGAAATGTGCGGGTCACCTTTGACAGTAATGTGAAAACGAGCTATCGGGATACGGACTTCCTGAATCCCGAATTAATCGTGGTTGATGCTTTAGACCCAAATTGTGTCATCCTGGAAATAAAGTTTGATGAATTTCTTCCGGATATCATCAAACAATTGTTATCCATCATCGATACTAGAAAAACAGCTTTTTCAAAATACCAACTAAGCAGAAGATACGGCTGATTGCAGCAAACACATAATATTTGGAGGAATAGCAAATGGATACGACGACAACTAGCACCACTTTTAATGATATTTTCAAATCCAGCTTTTTGGACAAGACCGAGAGCTTTTCAATCATTGACTCCCTAATCGGATTACTGTTGGCATTTGCCATCGGATTGTTCATTTACGTCATTTATAAGAAGACCTTTTCCGGTGTGATGTACTCACACAACTTCAATATATCCCTCATCATCATGACAATGGCCACGGCTTTGATCATCATGGGCATATCAACGAATATCGTTATCTCCCTTGGTATGGTCGGTGCACTCTCCATCGTACGATTCAGAACGCCTATCAAAGATCCCATGGACTTGGTCTTCCTATTCTGGGCAGCGGCCTCCGGGATTTTATGCGGGGCAGGACTAATTCCGCTGGTTATCATCGGTGCCATCTTAATAGGTATCGTCATGCTCATATTTGCCAATCGGATCACTGTTGAAAACCCATTTTTATTAATCGTTAAATATTCAGATGCGTCAATTGAAAAAACGTTGGAAGAAATGATATCCAACAAGGTGAAAAAGCATTCCGTCAAATCGAAATCCGTCATGGCGGATAATAACCTCGAAGTGACATATGAAATTCGATTAAAAGATAATAATGCGGAATTCATTAATCAAGTCAAGGACATGAACAGCGTTCACTCTGCCATCATGTTAAGTTATGATGGCAACTTCACAGCTTAAGATAGATGGCGGACATAAAACTCCATGCCCACCCCTCTATATAAGACTACAGGAGGAAGGAGCCAAGGCGTGTTAAAAACAAGATATGTAGTAGCGACCATTGGATTATTGATAATGATTTTTATAGCAGTGATGTTCTTCCTTCCCAATCTTCAAGTTGAAAAAGCCACTAAAGGAAATACTTATACAACATCTGTATTTGACCAAAGTAAGGTGACAACCGTTGATATAACATTGGCTGAAGAGGACTTGGATTCCATCCTGGATAACCCCACTGAAAAGGAGATCGTAAATGCCGATGTAACGATAGATGGGGAGACGGTTAAAAACGTGGGATTTCGCACCAAGGGAAACCTGTCCTTGAATTCCGTTGTTCAAATGGGAGATTCCGATCGTTATAGCTGGAAGATAGATTTTGATTATTATCAGGAAGATCAAGATTTACACGGCCTGAAGAAGTTGGCCCTCAACAATAATTACAGCGATCCAACCTATATGAGAGAATACCTTTCCTATGAATTAATGGATAAGATGGGCATAGCGACTCCAGGACATTCCTATATGTACGTGACCATCAATGGAAAGGAATGGGGCCTTTATCTAGGGGTGGAGGCTATAGAGGAAACCTTTCTAAACACCAACTTCACTGATGGCACAGGTGATCTCTATTATCCGGATGGTACGGGAAGCGATTTAAAGTGGATCAGCGAAGACATTGATGACTACTCAGGATTAAACTTGAAAACAAACGATAATTCGGACCAATCCGCCATGATCAAAATGCTTGATAGCATCAATAATGGTGGGAATCTGGAGGAAGTCCTGGATGTCGATGAGATGCTGCGCTATTTCGCAGCCAATACTGCCCTTGTCAACCTCGATCACTATCAAGGAGATAAAAAGCACAATTACTACCTGTATGAAGAAAACGGGGTCTTTTCGATATTGCCTTGGGACTATAATATGTCATTTGGCGGTTATTCCGGAGGCGGCGGGCGACTGGCAGGCGCCTCTGATCAAGAAACCGCTGACCAAAAAGATGGAACGGCTGCTGAGGGTAACGCCGATGGCACTAAGCAGGATGACAAGGAACTCCTTGGAGGGGCACCGAATATGAACGGTGGCGGAATGATGGATATGAGTTCAAATTTCATGAATGAAAGTAATATCAACTTCAGCATTACCGAGCCTGTTTCAGGTACGACCCTTGAAGAGCGCCCTTTATTGAATGCCCTGCTTTCCAACGACGAGTACCGTGAAAAATATTATGATTATCTAAATGACATTGCCACAGATTTTTTCTCTGAAGAAAATATGACAGCAATGACGACTGAAATTTCTACTTTGATCACACCATATGTGAAAAAGGACCCGACCAAGTTTTATACAATGGACGAGTATACAGAAGCAACGTCAGGCGAGGAAACCCTGGTTGACTTCGCTGTCATACGTGCTGAATCAATCTTGGCACAGCTTTCAGGAGACCTGGTCGTGGAAGCCGAGACAGAAAGCAGTATGGGCGGCGGAGCTCCTAATATCGCCGATGACGCAAATGCAGGTCAGCAACCACCAAACATGGGCGGCGAGAATGGGGCGGCGATGCAGCCTCCTGACATGGACCGGGGCGGGAATGGTGCACCTCCTGGTATAACAGGGAACATGGCCCAAAAGGGGGCAGGTAACAGCAGTTCCTCAAAAGATACGATCATTCTATCTTCCGTGCTTCTAATCTTATTATTAGGTGCAATTGCTTTCGCCCACTTCTTTAAACGAAGAGGTAAAAAAGGATGATAGACTATCCCCCTCCAATACGAAAAAGGTATTTCAAAATATTCGGGATACCTTGCAAAAGAGGTTCTATCTAAATTTTATAACAAAGTTGATTGGAGTGTAAGGTGCGAGACTCCTGCGGGAAAAGCGCGTCTAGGGGAGACCCCGCAGGCTTAAGCCGAGGAGGCTCCCGGACCGCCCGCGGAAAGCGAGTACCTGGAGGGGAAATCAACGGTCAAATCGTAAAAGCCATAAAAAAACTGTGGGCAAACTTTATTTTCATCGAGTTTATCTACAGTCTGAGGTATCCCAATTTATTCGGGATGCCTTTTTTATTGATGTAGCCTATGCCTTTTCCGGGCTATTCCTACACATTTGAATTATTTTTAGCTGCTAATCAATATAAAATACCCTTATTTGGTATAAAATAGTAAAATAGAGAGGTAGATGAACCTCTATCCTGAGGATTGTTCACTTGTTTATCATTTGATTTTAGTGGGTAAAGATTTCCATTATTACTTTATCCGATCGCATTAGTTTCACTTTTGTTAAAACAGGTCGGTGTCAGGGGGGGAACGGATGAAAAGAAATCATACGATGATGCAATTTTTTGAGTGGCATCTTGAGGCAGATGGTTCTCATTGGGAAAGATTGAAATATGCAGCCTCC
The DNA here is from genome assembly GCF_047238085.1 of Peribacillus phoenicis. Taxonomy (NCBI): domain Bacteria; kingdom Bacillati; phylum Bacillota; class Bacilli; order Caryophanales; family Bacillaceae; genus Peribacillus; species Peribacillus phoenicis. The sequence goes on from NZ_JBDFMF010000001.1 coordinate 5,113,772, forward strand.
AAGTTGAAGGATATAGGAATTGACTGCGTTTGGCTTCCGCCAGTCACCAAAGGGCAATCCGTTGGGGATAATGGATATGGAATATATGACGGTTACGATTTGGGGGAATTTGACCAAAAAGGAACCGTTCGTACCAAATACGGAACCAAAGATGAATTGCTGCAAGCAATAGCCACCTGTCATAACTACGGACTTTGCGTTTATATCGATTTAGTCATGAACCATAAGGCAGGAGCTGACGGAACCGAAAAATTCGAGGTGATTGAAGTCAATCCAGACAACCGTATGGAAGATATTTCAGAACCATTCGAAATGGAAGGCTGGACCAAATTCGATTTTCCGGGACGTAAAAATAAATACTCTGACTTTAAGTGGAACCATACTCATTTCAATGGTACAGACTATGATGCCGAAAACGACAAAATGGGTGTATTTCGCATCACAGGCGAAAATAAGCACTGGAATAAGCATGTCATCGATGAATTCGGAAACTACGATTATTTAATGTTTGCCAACATCGATTACAGCCTGCCGGAAGTTCGTCAGGAAATGATTAGCTGGGGAAAATGGATGGTTGATACGTTAAAGTGTGATGGTTTTCGTTTGGACGCCGTTAAACATATCGATTATGAATTCATCAACGAATTTCTCCAAGAACTCATTCCTTATACAAAGGAACATTTTTTCATGGTCGGCGAATTTTGGAAGGCGGATGTTAAAGCCTGTCAAACTTACTTAGAGCAAACCAATCATGACCTCAACTTGTTCGATGTTTCCCTGCATTATAAATTTCATGAGGCCTCAAACGCAGGAACAGACTTCGACCTCTCAACCATCTTTGATGATACCCTCGTCCAAACCAATCCAGCAGAGGCTGTCACTTTTGTCGATAACCATGACTCCCAGCCTCATGAATCCCTGGAGTCTTGGGTAAAGGACTGGTTCAAGCCATCGGCATATGCACTTACCTTGCTTAGACTTTGCGGTTATCCGTGTGTCTTTTACGGAGACTATTATGGAATCGGCGGACCTTCTCCGGTGCCTGGGAAAAAGGATATCCTGGATCGCCTATTATTCGCTAGGTATGAAAAAGCTTACGGAGAACAAACCGATTACTTTGATGATCCAAATACGATAGGCTGGGTCCGGCACGGAGTTGAAGAGCTAGAAGGCTCGGGGTGTGCGGTCATTATCTCTAATGGAGATCACAACAGTGAAAAAAGGATGTTCGTCGGTGAACATCGGGCTGGTGAAATCTGGAGTGATTTAACCTATCATAGAGATGACCACATCACCATTGAAGAAGATGGGTTCGCGACATTCCCCGTTCATGGAAAAAGCGTATCCGTATGGGCCTTGAATAATCCACTCTAAAAAGAGATAGCAAGGAACGGCATGTCTTTTGCAGATATGCTGTTCTTTGCTGATTACACCACCCTAGAAGATTTGGAAAAAGATAATTTTTCCATTCCGGTCAATCATGGTAAGATAAGGGAAAAAGGAGTTGAAGGAAAAGTGAAAAATGAAATCATTGAAAGATTCACTTCTTATGTGAAAGTGGATACCCAATCGAATGAGGAAAATCCCTCATGCCCTTCTACACCCGGACAGCTGACCTTGGCAAATGCATTGGTCAAGGAACTTCAATCCATTGGGATGAAGGATGTGACAATTGATGGGAACGGCTATGTCATGGCAACCTTGCCAGCCAATTCAAATAAGGATGTCCCGACAATCGGTTTCTTGGCCCATGTCGATACAGCAACGGATTTCACTGGAAAAGATGTAAAACCGCAAATCGTTGACAACTATGATGGCAAAGTTCTTACTTTACATGAAAAATTGGATGTCATTCTTTCACCTGATGATTTTCCTTCGCTTAAGAACTATAAAGGGCATACCTTGATTACGACGGATGGGACAACCCTGTTGGGAGCAGATAATAAGGCTGGAATTGCCGAAATCATGACTGCCATGGATTACTTGATTCAGCATCCGGAAATCAAGCATGGAAAAATCCGTGTTGCTTTTACTCCCGATGAGGAAATCGGAAGGGGACCCCATAAGTTTGATGTAGATGCTTTTGGTGCCCAATTTGCCTACACCGTGGACGGCGGCCCACTTGGAGAACTTGAATATGAAAGCTTTAATGCAGCATCGGCCAAAATCCTGATCAAAGGGACGAATATTCACCCTGGTACGGCTAAAGGAAAAATGGTCAATTCAGCCAAAATCGCAATGGAATTCCATAATAGGCTCCCAGTGGCGGAAGCACCGGAATATACGGAGGGTTACGAAGGATTTTATCATCTGCTTTCATTTCACGGTGATGTGGAAGAGACCAAGCTTTCTTACATCATCAGGGATTTCGACCGCCAAAAATTTAATGACCGCAAGGAATATATAACAAAAGTAAGCGAGGATTTAAAAGAAAAATATGGGCAAAACCGGATCCAGCTTGAATTACACGACCAATACTTCAACATGAAGGAAAAAATTGAGCCCGTTAAGGAAATCGTGGATATTGCCCATGAAGCAATGGAGAAACTCGATATAAAACCGAAAATCTCACCAATACGCGGTGGTACGGACGGTTCTCAATTATCTTATATGGGACTGCCAACACCCAACATCTTTACGGGCGGGGAGAACTTTCATGGCAAATATGAATTTATTTCCGTCGATAATATGATACTGGCCACTAAGGTTATCGTTGGCATTGCATCGCTTTTTGAAGAAAAGGCAAAGTAGCATGATACCTGTTTATTGAAAAACCCCCAGACTCCAAGTCTGGGGGTTTTGATTCAATATTAAGCGCGTGTCCAGTGACGGTGCTTGGCAATTGCCTCGATAAAGGCATAACCACTATTTTTATCCGTAATAGCTACAATGCCTCCGGCTGGATCATTGGAAACGATGCCTGCCTTCGATAAGATCTCGGCTCCTTCTTTTCCCGCTCCAATCGCTTTGAAATGATTGTAGGCTTCATCAACAAAGTGAATGGGTTCCTTGGACGCCTTTAAGAAATCGACACTCTCCTGGCCTCCTGCCACATATACAGCATCGAAAAGTACCGAATCGGCTGTCAGGAATGTCTGATTCACCTCGACCTGCTGTCCTTCAGAACTTGTAATCACTCCACGATTATGACTGATGATTTCAGCCGTTATACCTGCCGATTTAAATGATTCCAAGATTTGATTAACCTCTGACCCGTTGAAACCATCTGCAGCCAAGATTGCCACTTTTCTTGTTGCCGCCGTGTTCACTTTCATTTGCTCCTGGCTTAAAGCCGGAGATGCCAATTCCATTTTAACCTCACTTTTGTTGGCTGGAGGATTCACGCCCACTCCAGTAGCGATTGTTTTGGCCAGTTCAACATCTACATTGCTGAACATCTCGACAATTTGCTGCTGAACGTCCTTATTTTTCACTTTTCCCACTTCAAAGTGGAAAGCCTGTATAATATGCTCCTTCTCCACTTCCGTCATGCTATTCCAAAATAGTTTAGCCTGGCTGTAATGATCCTTGAAGCTTTCACTGCGCTGCCGGACCTTCCTGCCATCGACTTTTTCCTGGTAATGTGCATAGCCGCCTTCCTCTTCCGAAGCAGGTTCAGGAGAGTTGCCTGCAAGAGAATTTTTGTGGTAGCTGACCGGCCCTGGATTTATTGACATTCTGTGCATGCCATCGCGCTGATTATTATGGACGGGGGCAACTGACCTATTAATCGGAAGCTCATGGAAGTTCGGTCCTCCCAACCTGGATAGCTGGGTATCGGTGTATGAGAATAAACGTCCCTGAAGCAGCGGATCATTTGAAAAATCAATACCAGGTACAACATGCCCCGGATGGAAAGCTATCTGTTCCGTCTCTGCAAAAAAGTTATCCGTATTTTGGTTCAAAACCATTTTTCCGATTATTTTAACCGGGATTTGTTCTTCCGGCCATAGTTTAGTAGGATCAAGGATATCAAAGTCGAATGTGAATTCATCTTCTTCCTTAATCATTTGGACGCCAAATTCAAATTCAGGATAATTTCCGGTATCTATCGCTTCCCACAGATCTTGGCGGTGAAAATCAGGATTCTTCCCTGCAATTTTCTGTGCCTCATCCCAGACAAGGGATTTAACTCCCAGTAGAGGCTTCCAATGAAATTTAACGAAATGGGCAACGCCTTGTTCATTTACAAAACGGAATGTGTGGACACCAAACCCTTCCATCATCCGGAAACTTCTCGGTATGGCCCTATCAGATAGATGCCACATGACCATATGTGCGGTTTCTTCATTGTTGGCGACGAAGTCCCAAAAAGTATCATGGGCAGACGCGGCCTGAGGTATTTCATTATGAGGCTCCGGTTTAACCGCATGGATTAAATCCGGGAACTTAATGGCATCCTGGATAAAAAATACCGGAATATTATTTCCGACCAAATCATAGTTTCCTTCCTCCGTATAAAACTTTGTAGAGAATCCCCTTACATCACGGACCGAGTCTGCCGATCCGCGGGAACCCGCCACAGTGGAGTAACGAACGAATACTGGTGTCTTGACTGAAGGGTCTTGAAGAAACTTGGCTTTTGTATATTCGGTCATCGGTTCATATACCTGAAAATATCCATGTGCTCCAGATCCACGCGCATGGACAATCCGCTCAGGAATACGCTCATGGTCAAAATGAGTCATTTTTTCACGAAAATGAAAATCCTCCATTAAAGTTGGACCACGGGTTCCAGCTTTCAAAGAATGCTCATCCTCAGAAACACGCAAACCTTGGTTAGTCGTCATCTTTTTCCCATTATCGTCCACTCGATATTGATCCAACTGCTGCTGCTTACTTTGCTCATCGATTCTTCCGCTTTCATTTGCTTTCGTCATCCCACTCATTCCCCTCCATGTCTAAGAATTCAGATTTAATCGTGTTGTTTATTGTCTACAGGATCGTTGACCTCCACTCCAGGCACTCGCTTTCCGCGGGCGGTCCGCGAGCCTCCTCGGCGCCTTTGCGCCTGCGGGGTCTCCCCTTGACTCGCTTTTCCCGCAGGAGTCTCGCACCTTACGTTCCAATCAACTTTGTTTTAAAATTAGATAAACCCCTTTTTTCTACAAACAGATGTATTTATTGTTTCGAAATAATTGCGTCATCCTTCCTCATATACCACTCTGTTTTAATGGATAAACAGAATTTGGAGAAAGAATCTTCACGGTGTAGGTCTGTCCTGGGGTAGCTCGAATTATTTCAGGATAGGTTATCAAAACGTATAAAAAGCTAAATCTATCTAATAGTTTTCCAATTAAATTATCACTAAAAAAGAGCAATAATATACAGACTAAATACCTAATATTAATAATTTTTCTTAATACTTTTATTGTAAATATAAAAATAGCTCCTTTTTATAGTACAAATGGATTATCATAGTTATTATAATTTATTAAAAGGAGGGTATTGTCATATGAGTAAACTCTTTGTACCAAAGGTTGTAATTTTTACTATTTTTATTTTATTATTTTCAACGGTTGGTGAAACATTTTTAGCCTTTGCTAATACAACTGATTCATTAGAAGATTTTAGAGAAAAATTTGAGAATGAATCATTATTAGAAGATTTAACTTATAATGAATTAGATAAGTTAAGTGATACAGAAATTGAAGATTTAGGAGTAAACACAGATAATGGTGCTGAGGAATTTAACCATGAAATACTAGATGAAAATTTTGATTTTGAAGCTTCGGTTGATAATTTAGATATATCAAAAATGAATGAAGTTGAAAAAAAAGAATTTATAAAAACAATTGAAGAAGCAGCAGCAATTTCTGGTACTGAGGAAGTAGAGTTATTAGAAGAAGCACTTATAGGTATTTTTGATGGAAATTCAGAGACATTTAATGATTTAAAGGCTGCTCAAGAACAATTAGAAGAAAACTATGTAGAAAAGTTAGAATATGAAGAATTAGCTTTATTCTCTAAGGCAAAAAACTTACTTTTTGGTTCAGAGAAAGTATATGCATCTAATAAACAAAAAGGAAAAGTAAGAGTTGGTGTTTACTTTGCAGGGTCTGTTTTCAATGTAGCAATAGGTGGAGTAGTTGGTGGGGGTGTAAGTGCAGTAAAAAGTTATATAAAGAAGAAAGGAAAAAAAGCAGCTACCGAAGGAATATCTAGGGTAGCTACAGCTCAAGCAAAGAAGCTTGGGATTCAAACGGTAAGAGGAGTTGCCATAGCAACAGTAATTGGTGGTGCTGTCAGTTTTGCTTTAGACTATGCAGATGTTGGTGTAGCCATAGCAAAATTTTTAGATTCTAAGGATTGGTATAAAAATAATGGGTGGATTGATATAACAAAATGAAGTATTTAAGATATTTATTATATTTAATTATTACGAGTGTAGCGTTCTATTATGTATCCATGTCCATAACTCAGGATAAAAGTTTGGTAGGAATAATAATAGGTTTTATAATAATGTTTGTAATTGTTTTCCCGATGATGTATTTAGAATTTATAAAATTTCAAAAAAAATAAAAGAAGCTTTTTTTAGCAAGAAAAAAGCGGTGGAGGTTTACTCTCAAAACTTCCACCACCCCACTTTTTTCTACAGGAACGTTGTTTTCCACTCTAGACACTCGCTTTCCGCGTGCGGTCCGCTCTCGGCGCCATTGCCCTTCGGGGTCTCCCCTGGACACGATTCCCCCGCAGGAATCTCGTTCCTTACGTTCCAATCAACTTTTTTTAAAAACTAGATAGAACCCCTTTTGCCTACAAACAAACAGAACCAACTTTAATTGGTTATCCTTAGTTAGATAACCCTCCCGCTTCTTTCTCTTTTAGTTCTTAAAGGCCTCTGAAACCTTCAAAAGCTTGCCTTTTACTTTCGTATTTTTCATCACTTTCAAGACAAGCGGTCCCTTTTCATTCAATATTTCCACATAAGAAACATTATCCTGGATCGTAATGATCCCGATGTCCTCTGCATTCACTCCATCAATCTTAGCGATGGTTCCGACAAAATCCACAGCCCTGAGTTTCTTTTTCTTGCCGCCATTAAAATACAGCTTCATGATTTGTTTATTCAATTGTTCACTTTTATCTTTTTTGATCTTTGGACGAGCTTCCAGTTTCGCTTCGAATTCCATTTTTTTATTGGAGACTTCCTCTTTTGAAGGAACAGTCATCTTAGGGATTTCAAAACCGATATAGCTTTGAATCTCAGTAAGGAATTTGTCTTCATACGGCGTCACAAAAGTAATGGCCTTTCCTTTTTTACCGGCTCGTCCAGTTCTTCCAGTCCGATGTACGTAACTTTCCTTTTCCAATGGCAGGTCATAGTTAATCACATGGGTTATATTATCGATGTCAATTCCACGTGCAGCAACATCTGTCGCAACCAAATAGCGGAATTCACCTCTTCTGAATTCATTCATCACTGCAAGGCGATCTTCCTGAAGCATGCCGCCGTGAATCATATCACACGGATATTCCAGTTCCAGCAGCTGTTCACATATTTGGTCCACCCTATCTTTTGTCCGGCAGAAAATGATACAGCTATCGGGGTTTTCCGTGATGGTGACGTCCCTAAGCAGGGAAAACTTATCATCTTCCTTCACTTCAATAAGAGCATGTTCAATTTTCTCCGTCGTTAATCCCTTTGCTTTGATTTCAATATCCAAAGGATCTTTCATATATTGCTTGCATAGCTTTTTTATACTCTCAGGTAACGTAGCAGAGAACAGCATGGTTACTCTATCTTTCGGAAGCTCTTTAATAATGGCTTCCACTTGTTCAATGAAGCCCATATTCAGCATTTCATCCGCTTCATCAATAACTAAATGAGTTAAGCGTTCCAAGGCGAATGTCCCTTTCTCGATATGATCCAGAACACGCCCCGGGGTTCCAACGACTACATGGCTTTTTTGTTTCAATTCCGCTTTTTGCAGTGCGAATGGATGTTTTCCATAAACCGCAGTAGCCTTTATCCTCTTAAATCTGCCAATATTCGTAATATCCTCTTTAACCTGCACGGCAAGCTCACGTGTCGGTGTTAAAATAAGCGCCTGAGGCTTATTCTCCTCCCAATCGACCATTTCGCAGATCGGTATGCCGAATGAAGCGGTCTTGCCGCTTCCCGTTTGCGATTTTACGACAAGATCACGCTTTTTCAGCGCCACTGGAATCACTTCACGCTGTACCTCGGTTGGACGATGATATCCCAAGCTTTCTAATGCCCTTACAATTTCATCGCTTAATGTATAATCAGTAAAACTTAATTCATTCATATAACAGCCTCTTTTGTTGTTTAGTATGTTGCCTTATTGTTTCCATAATCGTAATTTCCTTATACAGATTTCTATTATACGCGATATGCATCGATAAACCTTGTAATATCCAAATTCAATTGCTTTATTTCAATATAATGAAGCGTCCGTCTTCATTAAAACAAGGGTCATCAGGATCTCATGATCAGAGTTAATCAAAATGGACCCTGCTTCTTTCAATATGCTAAAATATGTATGAAATTGCGTAAAAATAGGGTGTAGATTCTAAACCGAAGTCCAAAAGGAGAGCTGATTTATGATAATCGTAACGAATAGAATCAGAGTCAAAAAAGGGATGGGGGCAGTCATGGCCCCAGGATTTACTGCACCAGGTCCACTTGATACTATGGAAGGCTTCGTAAAAGTTGAAGTATTATTAACGCAGAATTTGTCGGATCACGATGAACTGAGCGTTAATATGTACTGGGAAAACCTAGATAACTTTACTGCTTGGAGAAATAGCGATGCATTCAAAGCTGCACATAAACGGCCTGAACCAGGTTCCGGTGAAGCAAAAAAAGAATCTCCAATTCTAGGCAGCGAGCTTACTACTTATGAAGTCGCCTCAGTAAAAGAAATAGCTAAATAATAAAATCACACCAAAAGAGGCCGCAAAATATGCGGCCTCTTTTTGATGGGGTTTCTGGCTTGGGTCTCTCTTAATAAATTATTGGGCTTCAGCTTTCTTGATTTGTTTACTTCTAAGCTGACCGCAAGCCGCATCAATATCCGTTCCATGTTCTTGGCGAATTTTACAATTGATGCCTCTCTTTTTCAGCGTATCATAAAACGAGAGAACGGACTCTTTTTCACTTCTTTGGTATTGGCTATGCTCATCTACAGGATTATAGGGGATCAGGTTGACATAGAGCCGATGTTTTTTGTCATCAAGAAGATCGGCGAGTTGCTCGGCTTCTTCTTGATGGTCATTAACATCTTTCAATAGGATATATTCGATCGTAATTCTCCTATTCGTTTTCTCTAAATAATAATCAAGAGATTTCATTAATTTTTCTATCGGTATACCTCGGTTTATTTTCATGATTCGTGTCCTGAGTTCATTATTCGGCGCATGTAATGAGATGGCCAGATTCACCTGTAATTGGGTATCGGTGAATTCATAAATCTTATTGGCAAGACCGCTCGTTGAAACAGTAATCCGCCTAGCAGCGATAGCAAGACCCTTATGGTCCATGAGCACCTTCAAAAAGTCTATCATGTTTTCAAAGTTATCGAACGGTTCGCCAATCCCCATTACAACAACATGACTTACAACATCCTCTTGTTCCAATTTATCCAGATGCAGTTGAACGTTCATGATTTGTTCCACTATTTCCCCGCTGGATAAATCACGGCTTTTGGCCAATAATCCACTTGCACAGAAACTGCAGCCAATATTGCAGCCCACTTGGGTGGTGACACAAACCGAAATTCCGTATTTATGTCTCATCATGACCGTTTCGATAAGGTTTCCATCCTGTAATTTAAACAGAAACTTGATCGTACCATCCGCTGATTCTTGCTTAACGTGCTCAGTCAAAGTCTGGATGACAAAGTGCTCTTCAAGTAATTTTATGCAGTCTTTATTAACATCCGTCATTTCAGAGAAACTCGTCACACGTGTTCTATAAAGCCACTCCCAGACTTGGGAAGCTCTGAATTTTTTATGGCCATGGTCCGAAAGCCACGCTGTCAATTGTTCGAATGTTAAACCATAAATGGACTCTTTATTCATTCGTTACCCTCTTTTCATTACATTAAGATTTAATATGTTAACCTCGGAATCAGTTCTTTCATTTATGATATGGTTCATTTCTATTTATCCGATAAGCCCGATATATTTGCTCCACAAGAACCAGTTTCATCAATTGATGCGGAAAAGTCATTTTCGAGAAGGAAAGGGCATAATCGCTTCTTGATAACACCTCGGTGCCAAGTCCAAGCGACCCGCCAATAATAAAGGCAATTTTGCTCTTTCCATAAGTGGCGAGCTGATCCATATGAGTGGCCAGCTGCTCTGAAGTAAGCTGTTTTCCATTGATTTCAAGCGTTATCACGTAGGTGTCCGGGCTGACTTTAGCCAGAATTCGTTCACCCTCCTTTTGCTTTACAATGTCCATGTCCGCTGCACTCAGGTTCTCCGGAGCTTTTTCATCCGGTACTTCAACAAGTTCTATATTAGCATAGGCACTTAACCTTTTTGTATATTCAGCAATACCTTGCTTTAAGTATTTTTCCTTTAGCTTGCCAACAGTAATAATCGTTATTTTCATATATATCCTCTAACTTTCATTATGGTTTTACTATCAGTTGTCGGATTTGCCTACCTATTATCATACCTTACAGTGACCTATAAGCAAAACAAGCATATCCTTTCCAATTTTTATTTAAAGGGGTTCCATGACCCTTCAAATAAAAACCGCTGCCCCTGAAATCGGCAACGGTAAAAAATTTCGATCGATCAAGTTAAGATCCGATAAAGAATTATGCTGGATTTCCAAGGATCCATTTTCCAACAGAGCTTCTTTTATTTGAACAACAAAAAGCTTGAATCTAAACAATTCCACCCTCAGGTTCATTCTTCGAAAAATGTTAAGAACAAGTTAAGAACAGGTTACAAACATGTTATCCACAACAGTTATCCACATATCCACAAAATCTATCCACATCTTGTATGGGAATATTAGTTCCCTACTAGATATATTGCCACGTTTCGACAATATTCACAGGTTGTTGATAACTGATTTTCTTCAGGAACCAGCGTTAAAACAGGATAGGTTTCACACTCGTATACCACTTCATCCAGCGCCATGTCAACATGCTCCTGACAGCAATATAATTTCATCTTTCATATCTCCTTTCTCTCTCATTTCATTATTCCAAGTACTTCTGTTCCCAATTATCCACAGGTTGGGTGAACTCCATTAATTTCTTTATATATCCACAGGTAATCGTAACAAAAAATAAGAAAATCGCAAGGAAATATAAAGGACAGGAAGCATTGCCCGCCCCCTGTCCGTTTGCGTTTTAGATTTCGCTGCTTGAAAGCGTGACTTCCGTAGTTGCCTTCTTTCCGTCACGGTAATAAGTGATTTTAACTTTATCACCGACTTGTTTTTCATTGTAAAGGTATTTTCTTAATTCGACGACATCATGGATTTTTTCATTATCCATTCCAACTACGACGTCAAATTCCTTCAATCCTGCTTTGGATGCTGGAGAGTTGCTTTGAACGCCTGTTATTGCAACGCCAGAAGTAACTTTCCTTGGCAGCTTTAATGTATTTTGTTGATGGTATTGGGAAATTTCTTCTACAGATGCCAAGTTCACACCCAAGAAAGCACGTTTCACTTCACCAAATTCCTCTATATCATTAATAATCGGGATAACTGAATCGATTGGGATGGAAAGAACCGATTCCTTCCACTGCATTTTCTGCAATCTTCATCGAATTTATTCCGATGACCTGCCCTGACATATTAACGAGTGCCCCCCCGCTGTTACCTGGATTAATCGCTGCATCGGTCTGAATGACCTCCGCATTCCAATCCACTTGGCCGTCCTCATTGATATCGACCTCTATCGTGCGCTCCAAACCGGAGATGATTCCTTGTGTGATCGATCCAGAGAATTGAAGGCCTAGTGGGTTACCAATGGCAATTACAGGCTCACCAGGTTTCAATTTGTCGGATTTTCCGAATTCTGCAATGGTTTTGATTTTATCACCATTCACGACAATGACGGCTAAATCTGTCCATGGGTCACTGCCTTGTAGTTCAGCTGGCAATTTAGTGCCATCACTTAATGTCACTTCCAGTTCATTAGCGCCTTCAATGACGTGATTATTCGTGACGATATAGGCCTTGCCGCCATCTTTTTTGTAGACGACTCCCGAACCTGTGCCGGCTTCTGCCGAACTGTCCTCGGCGTTGCTCCCTTGACCCCAGAAGTTCGTTTCCTGAATGTTTGTGATGCCGACCACTGCGTCGCTGGCTTTATCAACGGCATTGGTGACGGCACTTGTTACATCAACAGTAAGGTTTTGCTGAGCCTGCTCCGTGGACTCACTTCCCGTTGATTTTTCGGTTGTAATTTCGTTATCATCGTTATTTAACAGTCCACTTCCCGGAAAGGCTAATAAAATAAGTAAGGCCCCGATAATGGCGCCCCCCAAGCCTGCTAGAAAATAGCTCGTATGGCTCTTTTTCCGTTTATTTTGGTTCTCATCATTCTGATCATAATAACCCAAGACCGCCCCATCCTCTCATTTTAGGAATGAATTATAGCAATTCTATTGTTTGGTATCCTCCCTCAATTATACTCAATTACCGAATTTTTTCTAAAAAAATGCATGCTTTTATTTAAGGGAAAACTTAAAATTGACTAATATACAGCCATTTTTCTTTTACCTATACAGTTCTAACCAAACGATACCCCTTTTAATCCGATTCGTAACTTACGAATCGAAATTTTTAAAAATAAAAAGGAATGGACAAGGTATCCCTCATCCATTCCTTTTATTTATAATGTAACAAGTTCCGTTGGTCTTTTCGGGTCAGTATCATATAAGGAAAATTGTTCACCTACGATGATCCCCTTTGTCTTTAACGTTTGTTCCACCGACATTCTTGCTAGATCCTTCATATTGTTATCAAGGCTTAAGTGGGCCAAGTAAATCCGCTTGGTCTTATCACCGGCCACTTCACTCATGGCAAGGGCGGCGTCTTCATTACAAACATGTCCGACATCACTTAATATCCGGCGCTTGATGCTCCATGGATATTTACCCATCCTCAGCATGGACACGTCATGGTTACTTTCGAATACATATGCATCGGCATTAGAGATGATTCCTTTCATCCGATCACTTACGTACCCTGTATCGGTAATGACCACAAGTTTCTTATCGTCATGATGAAACACGTAAAACATCGGCTCTGCCGCATCATGTGAAACGCCGAAAGATTCTATATCAAGGCTGCCGAACGTTTTGACCTGTTCCATTTCAAATGTGAATTTTTGTTCGGTTGCAATTTCACCGATCGATCGATCCATGGCATTCCATGTTTTTGCATTCGCATATATCGGGAGTTTATGTTTTCTGGCAACCACGCCAAGACCTTTAATATGGTCGCTGTGTTCATGGGTAACAAGGATACCGGATAGCTTTGACATATCACGGCCTATATCCTGAAACAACGCTTCCAGGGCTTTACCGCTTAAGCCGGCATCGACGAGGAATGATTGATCCTCCGTTTCCACGAAAAAGGCATTTCCTGTACTCCCGCTTGCGAGAACACTAAAATGCATTGTCATCTATACTCACTCCAGTATTTTTTCTTCTGTATTCAATTCAATGACCTCTCCATCAAAAGCGTTCACGAAGAGATCCGTTTCGTCATCAATGACCACCCACCATGTTGGCACAAGTAAATGTGACACAGATGTCGTCTGCAGCGAATTGTAAAAACCTAATTTTACATTCGTGACTTTGCTTTTGGGAGCAATATCATCATTATCATACAATGCTCCAATAGCAGTTAAAGCAGATACCAATTCTTTAGGTTTGTTGAATTTTTCGATCCCCTCTAAATACATCTGTTCATAGGAGACGATTTCACCCTTCTTGTTCAGATATAAAGTGACCTTACCCTTACTATTATTATAAAACATCTTTTTATCTGCCACTTGATAGCAGGTGATGGTCTGGCTTATTTCATCATAGCTCCAAAAATGATACTCGCTTCCATTTAATATATACTCCTTCAGGAATATATCAAGGTCTGCAGCATTAATTTCCGCTTTCATGCCAACCGGTATCTTAAATGTACCCACAAGCTTCTTATCATCGATGATTTTTGCTTTTTGATTCTTTAGGTGCTGTATATCTTTCTTCTCGAAGGTCTTGCTTTGGGCAATCAGGAATTGATCCTTCAACTTTTGTTTCGGAAGTGGGGTTTCTATTGTAATCTCATCTTCTTTTAAAAGTTCATCCGTAAGGGGCTCCGTAAAGCTTTCTAATTGGGAGTCATTAATCTTTTCCAGGAATTGATAAAGAAGAAAAATATTCAAAATGAAGAAAACCATGATGAATATCGACTTTGTATTATTCCAATCCACTTTGATCGCCTCCTTCTTCAAAAGGCACAATAAACCATTTATCGCCGATACGATAATACCAAGTGGGCTCGAGTGTAACTAGAGTCACAAGTTTGGAATCGAGGGATTTATTCAATCTATAACCAATCGAGATGTCCTCCACGCTTTTGAAATCGATATTATCTTTCGATTTCAGCTTATTCAATACTTCTTTACCGCTTGGTAAAGTCTTTGGTGATCCTTCTGACGGGAGGACTGAGTCAAGTGAAAAGTACGGGCGGTCATAGCTATAAATTTCTTCTTTCCCCCAAATTTGCTCGATTTCAGTCATTCCATAATCATTGAAAGCCGGATAACCATTCACGAATAAGCGAAATACCACTCGTTGTTCATTCTCCGACATATAGGCAAAGCGGTAATTGTTATCTTCCCAACCAGCATGATCATTGATGAAATCGATGCTTTTTTGCAGAAGGTCACTGGACCTGCCAAATAACTTTTGTGCCGGATTGATATAAGAAATTAAGTAATTCTCTTTATTGACCGTCATAAGTCTTGTTCCATCCGTGTATTCCTCACCGACCGAAACGGATTCCTGGCGTACGAACTTCGGATAGTTAAATAACGCATTTTTCAAGTTTCCAATATCCAAATAGTCAATATAATATTCAAGTCTGTTGATCTCCACTGGGTTTTCCGGGACGAACAGCGTCCTTTTGCTGTTTATCGTTTCGGCCGTGTATTCAGGGTGCTTATCGTAGGAACCCCTATAAAATGAATCCATGAAATTCCTTAGTTTTTTAGAGTCCACCATAGCTTGATAAATCTTCTCTTGATCATAGGAAACAAAATAAACGGCAGATTCATTACCGCTGATATCCTTTTGTTTAATGATGATTCGATCAAACGAAAATTCAGGCACTTCCTTATCCGTTATATTCAATACCGTTTTATAAAGAGCGATGGGAATATCATCGGAAAATTCGATTTCAATCGACCCATCTTCATGGACAAAATCGTCAAATTTCCTTTGCAGCCTTTTTACGGATACCTCTTTTAAGCCTCTGAAACGCCATTGCGAAAATTGTTTTTCCATTTCATTAATTTCTGCCGGATTGGAAGTCTGGAAATGCTGCCCATTGCCATGGAAAAGGATACTGACTGGTTTAATGACATCACTGACAATCTGGACATCGCTTTTAATCTTTATAAATTCCGACGATTGTTCAAATAGATCATATTCAGGCTCGTAAGTCCAAATGCTCCATGTCAAAAAAATGCTTGTCCCAACCAAAATAATCAGTATGATACTTTTTGCACGTTCAAAATTCATGACCAATCATCCTCTTCTTCCTGTTCGTAAGGAAGTGTAAAGAACACGGTAGTTCCTTTTCCATCCACACTTTCCGCCCATATTTTCCCGCCATGCGCCACGACCATCTCTTTTGCAATCGCTAAACCAAGCCCTGTCCCGCCTAAGTTACGGGCCCTTGCTTTATCCACACGGTAGAAGCGGTCGAAAATTTTATCAATGACGTTTTTCGGGATACCCACTCCTTGATCTGTAATGCTCACAATGATAAAGCCATCAGATGCCCTGACGCGGAAAGTCACTTGACCCCCTTCAGGCGAGTACTTTAATGAGTTGGAGATTACATTATAGAGAACCTGGGTAATTTTATCTTCATCAATATCCACAAAATAAGCTTCCTTCGGCAAATCACGCTTAAACGTGATGTCATCATTTTTCGTCATTTCAAAACGATCGATGATGTGGTCATAGAATTTATTGAAATTCACCCAGCCTGTTTTAAGCCTGTAATCTTTACTGTCCATTTTCGAAAGCTGTAACAGATCATTAACAAGCCTGATCATTCGCTCCGTTTCATTTTGGGTCACACTTAAAAAGGATGGAGCGATTTCCTCGTCCTTCCATGCACCTTCAGCCAATGCCTCCAGGTAACTTCTCATCGTCGTTAGCGGAGTTCGCAGTTCATGTGATACATTGGCAACAAATTCCCTGCGTTCACTCTCGATTTTCTCTTGCTCTGTTATATCATGCAAAACAGTAATCAAACCATTAACGAATCCCGTTTCCTTTTGAATGACCGAAAAGTTCCCCCTCAAAATGAAAGGCCGATTTTTTTTGCTGTAATCAAGGATTACGGACTCTCGCTCTTCCAGTAAATCATCAAATTTATATTCTTCTTCAAGACCCAAAACCTCAATGATCGGTTGATTCATGACGGTTTCACGCGAGACATTCAATAATTGTGCCGCAGGTTCATTAATCAAGTTCACCCGACCGCGCCTGTCCGTTGAAATTACGCCATCCGTCATATTGGCCAGTACAGATGATAGCTTCCGCCGCTCTCCTTCTGTACTTGATTGCGACTCTTGAAGCTTTTTGGTCAAATTATTGAAAGTGACGGCAAGCTGGCCAATTTCATCATCGCCATATACCCTGACTTTTCTGGAGAAATTCCCTTTTGCCATCACCAGGGCCTGTTTTCTCATATCAGACATTGGTCTAGTGATCGTTCGTGCGAGCAGGATCCCCAAGATCGCCGTAATGACTAAGGCGATGGCCGTACCCGTCATGAAGATGCTATTGATTTCATCCATCTGCTCAAAGACATTTTCCATCTCAGCTATTACATAGACGGCACCAATGACCTCCCCATTTGCTTCAACGGGTGTCGAAAGGACCCAGAGCCGCATGCCTGTTTTCTTATCCCGAAATATATCATTATCTTCTTTTCCATAAATGAGCGTATTCTTGATAAGGACCTCTGTTGTCTTCTTCCCTACAATATCCTGGTTACCTCGGGCTGAAGTACCGATCACGCGTCTGCTGCGGGTGTCGATGACACGTACTTCCGAAATATCATTCGATGAATTATCCCGGTCTTTCAATATCGTATCAATCGCTTCTTCGAGGGTTGGATCTTCCTCTCCCCTCTCTTTTTCCATTTCTTCACCAATGCTGTAGGTAAGCAGGTTAACGTGGCCTTTTATTGATTTCGTAAAGTTCCCGACAAGATTTTCTTCCAATTCCCCAACAAAATATACCCCGATTATTTGCATCGCCACGAAAATGAGCAAAACATAAATCAGAACAAATTTAAAATGGATTGAGCGAAAAAAACCAACCTTTTTCATAGAAACTACTCCTGTTCAGGGTTACGCAGGTAATAACCGACCCCTCTTCTAGTTACAATCCAGCCAGGATGGCTAGGATTGTCTTCAATCTTCTCACGAAGACGTCTGACCGTTACATCGACCGTCCGTACATCCCCGAAATAATCATAGCCCCACACGGTTTGCAATAAGTGCTCCCTTGTCATGACCTGACCGATGTGCTTCGCTAAGTAATGAAGCAACTCAAATTCGCGATGCGTCAATTCAATCGTATCGCCCCGCTTGGATACCACATAGGCATCCGGATGGATTGTGAGCGTTCCTATCGTAATTTCCTTCGGTTCATTTTCTTGATCGGGAACCGGAACAGCTTGCTGTCGTCTTAGGTTCGCCTTAACGCGGGCAATTATTTCCCGGGTACTAAAAGGCTTTGTCACATAGTCGTCTGCACCAAGCTCCAATCCTAAGACCTTATCTATCTCTGAATCTTTTGCCGTTAACATGATGATCGGCGTTTCATACTTCTTTCTTACTTCCCTGCAAACTTCCATCCCATCGCGCTGCGGCAGCATGATATCAAGTAAAATCAAATCAGGTTGCCGTTCTTCTACCATTTTGAGGGCTTCATTGCCATCATAAGCACAAAAAACTTCATAGCCTTCTTTTTTTAGATTGAATTGTAATATATCAGCAATTGGCTTTTCGTCATCCACTACCAGAATCTTTTTATCCATGTACTTATCTCCTTTTTAATAACTGAACTGAATCTATTAAAAACCGTGTCCTTATCCGGGACCTCATTCACTTTTCCTTCTGCTTGCACCAATCTTCGCAACCTGTTTCAGCAAAGTTATATATATACCCAATAAAAGGGGCTGAACACCGGAATGAAAGCAAATTGTCTCTATTCTACTTTATCATTTTATAGGCATTAAATCACCTTTTTCCTATTATTCTCATCTATGTATGAAGCAGAAGAAGTCTTCGAATATTTTTCGAAGACTTCCACCGGTTACTGACTTATATAGTTTAGCGGATTAATGAGAGATCCATTTTTATATATTTCAAAATGGAGGTGGACACCAGTCGAGTGCCCTGTTGAACCCATCATGCCGATTTTCATGCCTTTTTCAACCTTTTGTCCTGCTTTTACATCTATTGAATCCAAATGGGCATACACTGTCTTATACCCGTTATTATGATTGATCGTTATCTTATTTCCATATCCTCCGGAGTTTCCGGCAGTTTCGATTATCCCATGATCTGCTGCCGTTATGGTCCTGGTGGTCGGACGGGCAATATCAATACCTTTATGAAGTTTCCCCCAGCGCTGGCCCTGCTTACTGGAAATATAGCCCCCATCTGCAGGCCATGAATATGTACCGCTTCCATGTGAAGGAATGACCTTGGTGCCTTTTCTAGTGATTTCCGTTTCGGCTTTTTCCGTGACTTCTTTTTTTACGATCGTTTCACTGATTTTCTTTCCGTTTGTTTCAGTTACATTATAGGTGAACGCAAGAATCCCCTCATTCCCCATTTGATCAGTAATGATCTCGCCCTTTGGAAGTTCGTCATCCTCCTTCACTTTCTTTTGAAAAGGAATTCTCTCTTCTTTAAATACTTCTCTTTCTACCATTACGTTCACATAGGGGGTACGCTCGGTCACATAGAGACGCTCGCCCTCTTTAATACCTCTATTCTCATCCTGTCCCGGATTCAGCTCCAGCAGTTGATCCAGGTCCATATCATGGCTAGTGGCAATGGCTTCAAGATCTTCATCTTCCTTAGCCTCATAGATCGTCGTTTCTTCCTTTCCTTCTTCTATCATGGAAAGGGTTTCATCGACGCTCTTGATTTCGTCTGGATATACCATTGTCTTTATAGACGTAACTGGATGTGAAAATTCGATGTCCAGAATTCTGCTTCCTGGCTCTTTTAACGGATCCGCATCTTTTTCACTTTCTTTTTTTCCTGATTCGTATTCAGCGTATTCCTCTTCATCTACATATAATAAAGTGATTTTCTCCAGAACATCCTCGGCATCTTCCTTTGACGCAACGTAAGCGACCGCCTGATTATCTATGTCGATTTCATACGCCTCTGCCTTCACATTCAACTGATCTTGAATTCCCTTAACAGCCTGATCCTCTTTTACCTCTTCATCGAATACCTCTTCAGGTACAAAAGTCAGCTGTTTCTCCTTATCGAATGTAAAGTCAGGATAATCTTCCTGTGCTTCTTCCACTTTATCGGCTACGATCTTTTCGATTTCCGTTTCATCCGTGACACTTCCGACGAACTCATCGTTAAGATAAACATGCTGTATGGTTGCAGTTTCCGATAGCCCAGCAGCAGTTGCCCGATTTCCTGCAAGCACTAAAATGACGGAAACCATCAACAGGATGATCCCCTTACCTTTTGAGCTAAACATATATTGTCCTCCTTAACGGCTCAGTCACCAATTAAGAAACTAATCAAATTTATTTTGAGTTTTATTAGTCCAATTTAAATATCCACATGCTCATGACTGATTGCTATAATGATTTTTATCACTCATAACTCTACCATATTAAGAAAAAAAACAAGAAACAGACTTCATAATGTAATAGAACTGTATAAATGGTGACAACATGTACCAATAAATATGGTAGTGGGAAAGGTTCAATAAACTGCGGAAAAAGGGGTGGACCTAAGCCCAGTAAGGTTAAAAGCGAGTTATATGACAAATTGGTCCAAATTGGTATGTTACAAATCGTTAACAATCTATTAACAGTATTTCATTCAAAATACATCTGAATGCAAACAAAAAAACGCCCTAAAGGAAAGGCGTTTATAAAAGGATGGCTCAGGACGGAATCGAACCGCCGACACAAGGATTTTCAGTCCTTTGCTCTACCGACTGAGCTACTGAGCCAAATATTCTATTTTAGAATAAAAATAAAATGGCGGTCCCGACGGGAATCGAACCCGCGATCTCCTGCGTGACAGGCAGGCATGTTAACCGCTACACCACGGGACCAGTAAAGCATTTATATAAAGAAGTGACCCATACGGGATTCGAACCCGTGTTACCGCCGTGAAAGGGCGGTGTCTTAACCGCTTGACCAATGGGCCGGAAAAAATGGTGAGCCATGAAGGATTCGAACCTTCGACCCTCTGATTAAAAGTCAGATGCTCTACCAACTGAGCTAATGGCTCGTTCTAATGAAATGTTTCTTTACATGATGTGAACTTAACATCTGCAGCTTGTTAATGGCTTGTTCTATTGTGACGACGCTTTTGATAATATCATGGTTAGTATAGTTTAGGCAATAGTTTTTTGAAATAAAATTATTTTTTTCTTATCTTTTTCATTTTCCCTACAGTTTAATCCATTCATTCGGTATCCCGTATGTGACAGATGATGCATTAATCTAAATAATGAAAGAAGAGCCGGCAAAAAAAGCCAGCTCTTTTTTCATGAATTACGCTAGACGCCAAGGGCTTCTCACGACATTAGTTTGGTTACGGTCAGGACCGACAGAGAAAGTAGTCAAAGGAATGCCTACCAATTGAGATACGCGCTCTACATAGTGGCGAGCGTTCTCTGGAAGTTCATCCAATGATTTGCAGCCTGTGATGTCTTCTGACCAGCCTGGCAGCTCTTCATAGACTGGTTTACATTCGCCAATCGCTTTCAAAGTCGCTGGAACCTCATGAATGATCTCGCCTTTGTAGTCATAAGCCACACAAATTTTGACCGTATCAAGACCTGATAATACGTCAATCGAGTTCAATGATAAATCGGTAATCCCGCTGACACGGCGAGCATGGCGAACGACAACAGCGTCAAACCAGCCTACACGGCGAGGTCTCCCTGTAGTCGTACCATATTCCCGGCCAATTTCCCGGATTTGGTTGCCGACTTCATCATGTAATTCTGTAGGGAAAGGACCATCGCCCACACGGCTTGTATATGCTTTACATACTCCAACCACATGGTTGATTTTCGTAGGACCTACACCAGAACCGATCGTAACTCCACCTGCAACCGGGTTAGATGAAGTGACGAATGGGTATGTTCCTTGATCGATATCAAGCATAACACCTTGTGCCCCTTCGAATAATACCCGTTTTCCTTCATCAAGTGCGTCATTCAATACAACGGATGTATCACAAACATATTTCTGCACTTGTTGTCCGTACTCATAGTATTCTTCCAAGATATCTTCGATTTTGAAACCTTCCGTTTCATAGAAACGTTCGAACATACGGTTTTTTTCGACAAGATTTTGAGACAATTTTTCCTCGAAAATTTCACGGTCCAAAAGGTCTGCCATGCGGATTCCGTTACGAGCAGCTTTGTCCATATATGCAGGGCCGATTCCTTTTTTAGTCGTTCCAATTTTGTTGGCGCCTTTACGGTCTTCTTCGACTTCATCCAATTTGATATGGTAAGGAAGAATGACATGTGCACGGTTCGAGATACGAAGATTATCCGTACTCACCCCATGGCTATGTAAATAAGCAAGCTCCTCTACAAGAGCTTTTGGATCAACCACCATACCATTTCCAATGACACAAATCTTATCACTATAAAAAATCCCTGACGGAATTAAATGCAGTTTATAGGTAACGCCGTTAAATTTTATTGTATGCCCTGCATTATTTCCACCTTGATAACGAGCGATGGCTTCCGCATTCTGGGATAGAAAATCTGTTATTTTACCTTTACCTTCGTCTCCCCATTGTGTACCGACTACTACAACTGATGACATCTGAATAAAGCACCTCCAAAGGTTCACGTAATACCGATCATTAACCGGTTCTTATCAAACAAACCTATTTTATCAATAATCCAAACTGGAAGTCAATACAAAATCCGAACAATAAACTTTTTAAAAAATTCTTTGTTCGTAAATATAAGAAATTTCTTTCCGTTTTTTTTGGATTGTCAAACATTATTGTACCCTCTGATTTCTTTTTCTATTATCATAACGGCCTTTCTTTTTCCCGAAACAAAGAAAGCCCGCCATCGCATGAATGGCAGGCAGTTTTCTATGCGCCGGGAGACATCGAATCATCATCGAAGCGGCGTTCGAGGTTAACGAATTTATTATATTCTTTCACGAATGCAAGCGAAACCGTGCCTACCGGACCATTACGCTGTTTCGCTATAATGATTTCAATGATATTTTTATTCTCGGATTCTTTATCATAATAATCATCACGGTATAAGAATGCTACGATATCAGCATCTTGCTCGATACTCCCGGATTCCCGGATATCAGACATCATCGGGCGCTTATCCTGACGTTGCTCCACTCCCCGCGATAGCTGGGAAAGGGCGATGACGGGCACTTTAAGTTCACGGGCGAGCGCTTTGAGTGAACGTGAAATCTCGGATACCTCTTGCTGACGGTTGTCGCCTGAACGACCATCGCCTTGAATTAACTGCAGGTAATCGATCAATATCATGCCAAGGCCATGTTCCTGCTTCAAACGACGGCATTTTGAACGGATTTCACCAATCCTCACACCAGGGGTATCATCGATATAAATGCCGGCATTCGACAAGCTTCCCATCGCCATCGTCAGTTTACGCCAATCCTCATCAGTTAAGGAACCTGTCCGTAAATTCTGGGCGTTGATATTCCCTTCAGCACAGAGCATACGCATAACGAGCTGCTCTGCACCCATTTCAAGACTGAAAATCGCTACATTCTCCTCCGTTTTGGTAGCAACGTTTTGAGCGATATTCAATGCAAAAGCGGTTTTACCAACCGAAGGACGGGCACCCACTATAATGAGGTCATTACGTTGGAACCCTGCTGTCATTCGATCCAGTTCAGCAAACCCTGTCGGTATTCCCGTGACATCCCCTTTACGGGTAGTCAAAACTTCTATGTTATCGTACGTCGCTACCAATACATCTTTAATATTTTGAAAAGACCCGGAATTTTTACGCTGGGCCACTTCCATGATCGTTTTTTCTGCTTCCCCGAGCAGCTCCTCGACCTCGTCCTCGCGACTGTAGCCTTCCTGAGCGATGTTGGTCGCTGTCCTGATCAAACGACGCAGCAATGACTTCTCCTCGACGATGCGGGCATAATATTCAATATTGGCCGCGGTAGGCACCGATCCGGCCAATTCACTTAAATAAGAAACACCGCCAACTTCTTCAAGGTTTTTTGTCGCAGCCAGTTCCTCTGTCACCGTAATCAAATCGACAGCTTTTCCTTCGTCATTCAATTTAAGCATCACATTAAAAATCTTTTGATGAGAGCTTCTGTAAAAGTCTTCCGGAATCAAAACTTCCGATGTAACGGTCAATGAAGAGGGCTCTAGAAAAATGGCTCCCAGTACAGCCTGTTCGGCTTCTATATTTTGAGGGGGAATCCTATCCTGAAATTGTTCTATCATATCTTAAAACCTCCCAATCTAAGAGGATACCTTTTATATGTTTCTAGTAAAAAAGAAAAAAGTGAAAGGACAACATGCCCAATCACATTTTTCGTCTATCTCTATTTTATCAATTTTTCACAGATATGAAACAGCTAAAATTAGTTAATTTCTTTCACATGCACAGTCAGTGTCGCAGTGACCTCAGGATGAAGCTTGACTGGAAGCTTTGTATGCCCTAAAGAACGGATGCCGTCAGCAAGCTCCATTTTACGTTTATCTATCTTGATACCGTGTTTTTTCTGAAGCTCCGAGGCAATTTGTTTAGTCGTGATTGAACCGAACAAACGCCCGCCCTCACCGGCTTTGGCTGATAGTTCAACCGT
The DNA here is from genome assembly GCF_047238085.1 of Peribacillus phoenicis. Classification (NCBI taxonomy): domain Bacteria; kingdom Bacillati; phylum Bacillota; class Bacilli; order Caryophanales; family Bacillaceae; genus Peribacillus; species Peribacillus phoenicis. The sequence continues at coordinate 5,138,091 of NZ_JBDFMF010000001.1, forward strand.
TAACTTCTCCAGCTGCACTTTCAATTCTTCAGCTTGCTGCAGCTCTTCCGCTGCAAGTGATTCTTCTTTATTTTTCTGGGCTTCCAAAGTTTTTACATTTGAATTATTTGCTTCAACCGCCAATCCTTGTTTAAGCAGGAAATTATGTGCATAACCATCTGCAACATTTTTAACTTCCCCTTTTTTCCCTTTACCTTTTACGTCTTTAAGAAATATCACTTTCATTCTTTATGTCCCCCTTCTAAATATTCATCAATAGCTGCTTTCAATCGACTTTCGGCTTCATTAATGGAGCATACCTGCTGAGTGGCTGCATTTGTTAGATGTCCGCCTCCATTCAACATTTCCATGATCACCTGTACATTGATATCACCGAGAGAGCGCGCACTTATGCCAACTGTATCATCAGATCGCTTTGCCATTACAAAGGAAGCGACAACGCCATCCATGGTCAATAGGGTGTCCGCAGCCTGAGCAATGAGCACCTGATTATGAACCTGATCGGTTTTTGCCGCTGCAATGGCAATTCCCTTTTTATAAAAGATGACTTCTTCAATGAGCTTCGAACGTTTGATATAGGTGTCCACGTCTTCTTTTAAGAATTTCTGGACAAGTACCGTATCAGCTCCATGCGCCCTTAGATAAGAGGCGGCATCGAAAGTGCGTGAACCCGTTCTCAAGGTGAAGCTTTTCGTATCGACGATGATACCTGCAAGAAGCGCCGTCGACTCCAGCATATCTATCTTTGAGCGTTTCGGCTGATATTCAAGCAGTTCGGTCACAAGTTCTGCCGTTGAAGAGGCATATGGCTCCATATAGACGAGCAATGAGTTCTTTATGAACTCCTCACCCCGGCGATGATGATCGATGACCACAACCTTATCGATCCTATTCAATAACCGCTCTTCAATTACCATGGAAGGTTTATGCGTATCAACTACAACCAGCAACGTCTCATCCGTAATCATTTCAAATGCATCATCAGGTGTTATGAACCGGGCATACAGCTCTTCTTTATTTTTGATCTCTTCCATTAAACGAAGGACGCTGCTATCGAGCTGCTGGGTGTTGATGACAATATAACCTTCACGTTCATTCATTTGGGCAACCTTCAAGATGCCGATTGCTGAACCGATTGCGTCCATATCCGGGTTTTTATGGCCCATGACAATGACTTTATCGCTATCAAGTACTATATCCTTCAATGCATGCGAAATAACACGGGCACGGACCCTCGTGCGTTTTTCCATCGGATTGGTTTTGCCGCCATAGAATTTCACTTTTCCATTCGCTTGCTTTATGGCTACCTGGTCACCGCCACGTCCTAAAGCGAGATCCAAGCTGGACTGTGCAAGCGTACCTAGTTCCGGCAAGGATGACACGGCCGAGCCGACACCGATGCTCAAGGTCAATGGGACATTTTGCTTGGCCGTCGTTTCCCTGATTTCATCCAAAATCGAGAATTTCCCCTTTTCAAGCTGCTGAAGGATATGCTCATTAAAGACAGCGATGAATCGTTCCGAGGAAACCCGTTTAAAGAAAACGCCATTATCCCTTGCCCATTTATCAAGAAGTGAGGTAACCAAGCTATTAATGCTGCTTTTGCGCTGATCATCCATACCCTGGGTCAAATCATCATAGTTATCAAGAAGAATGATCGCAATTGCCGTTCGCTCATCTTCATATAATTTCTCGATTTCCACTTGCTCAGTCACATCAAAAAAGTAAAGAAGCCTTTCATCACGCTTATGGACCACCTTGAATTTCCGATCGTGGAGCGTAAGTGTCTCTGTCTCGATCTCTTGCTTGATTAACGGTACTATCGAGTCCGCAACATCGTATAGCGATCTTCCTGCCAAGGAGTCTTCACTAAAACAAGAAGCCAGGAATGGATTGGTCCATTCAATGTAATAATCCTCATTAAAGAGCATGATCCCAATCGGCATTTCCAATAACGCTTCTTCGCCTACCTTCTTTAAACGGTAAGATAAAGTCGTTATATACTCTTCTGTCTTCCGTTGCTTTTTTTCTACCATTCTTAATGTTAAATAAAATAAACCAGCAAGAATCAATAATCCAACAAGTGCAATAACCCAATTATAATAAGCCAGGACGCCCAAAAGTAAAACGACCGCGGCGAGCACCCCATACAATGGGGACTTAATCGAGTATTCTTTCAAATAAGATGGCATAGTTTCAGCTCCTAAAAGCATCTGTTTTACAAAAAAGTCTTCTATTCCTTTTTCTTGATTGTCTCCCTAAACGGAAAGCCTAAATCTATTATACCTAAAAATCGGACGGCCGTCGTAATAATCGGAATCGGCAGAAGCAAAGAAAAAACCACGATTAAAACCGGTATCGCCTTAACCCATGACTTAACATGAGCGATATAGAATATCAGGGAATACCCTTGTAATAATATGAAGAACTGCAGTATGAAAAATAGGTTCGTTATGGCCATATATACAAAACTGTTCTTGTCCGTATTCACAAAAAGAGCAAGAAGCATCGTAATTAAATAATACCATAAAAGGCTTTTCGGGAGTCGCAGATCTCGAAAATGGGGCCATTTTAACGCCTTATCACTGAATCTCTTCACAATGGGGTGCGCCGCAAAGAAAATCAATAAAACCATGATGACGGACATCAAGACGAACAAACTTGGCATCAGCGTGTTCATCATATCGATTGATTCATACATCTGCTTTTTGACTTGTTCCGTCGGTGCCTGTCCAAAAGAATCCATGATGCCGATTGTATTTTCAATGGACCCCTCAAGAATGTTCATCGATTCTTCTATGTAATTAACATCCGTTATCAAAACTGAAGCTGCATATATTAATAAAATGCCCCCCAGAAAGACAAGGACTGCACTTATGAACATAGGTGCCATCGGTTTGTCCTTTTTCAAAAAATAGCCGATCGCAATTCCCGTTGCCCCCATGAGCAAGGTCAGGGGAACAGACAATATCGTCCCGATGAGGATCGACAATAACGAGGCTACAAATAAGTAACCAAGGCTCCACGATAACTTTTGTTTGATTGTGACCAGTATGAATGGAATGGGTAAAAAGAAAGCAGTGAAAATACCCAATAGTGGGATTTGAATGGTGATGAACAATAAAATGCAATATAGTGCCAGAAGTGCTCCGCCCTCGGCAATTCGTCTCCCGCTATTCATCTTTATTTCACCCCCTGTTATTATTGATGTCTTATCTCCATCTTTATATTGTATCCGTTACAGCCAGGATATTTCAAACATCACAGTCTTTTTTAGGATATGATTATTTTTTCTGAGGAAAGCGCCCGGATAACTTCCTTCTGAAATAAAAAAAACCGCAATTCAGCAGTTTTCAGGCATAAGTGATAACTTATAAAAAAGGCACATTAAGGATAACTCCTCAATGTGCCAATTTATTATTCACCAGATACGTATGGTAGTAATGCCATAGTACGTGAGCGTTTAATAGCAATCGTTAATTTACGTTGATATTTAGCGCTTGTGCCAGTTACACGACGTGGTAAAATTTTACCGCGTTCTGAGACGAATTTTTTAAGAAGATCTGTATCTTTGTAATCAATTTTAGTGATTCCGTTAGATGTGAAATAACAAACCTTTTTACGCTTACCGCGTCCTTTACGTCCACCCATTGCCATAATATATTTCCCTCCCTGCTTTTTTGAATTTTCATTTTAAACGGCTGTTTAAAACGGAAGATCATCATCTGAAATGTCGATTGTTTTACCGTCATTAGCAAATGGATCATCATCTACACGAGTGTAGTTGTTATTGCTCCGTTGATTCTGATTAGGATTTTGTCCATACGAATTGTTGTCATTTCCGTTATTGCCATAACTTCTTTGACCTCCACCGTAAGAACCGCCTTCATTTCTTTCACCCGCTGAACTGCTTCGTGGTTCAAGGAATTGAACGCTCTCAGCCAGAATCTCCGTCACATATACGCGTTTGCCGTCTTGTCCTTCATAATTACGTGTTTGGACACGTCCATCCACGCCAGCTAAACTGCCCTTTTTCAAGAAGTTAGCTACATTTTCTGCCGGTTTACGCCAAACTACACAGTTAATGAAATCCGCTTCACGTTCACCCTGCTGATTCGTAAAACTACGGTTCACAGCCAAAGTAAAGGTAGCTACGGGAACCCCATTAGGTGTATATCGTAATTCAGGATCTTTAGTTAAGCGTCCTACCAAAACTACGCGATTCATCATCAGAATCAACCCCTAGGTTTCAAGCTTGTTTCATGTGAAACAAGATTAGAATTTATATTAAATATTGAATTAAACTTCTTCTCTAGTAGCCATGTGGCGAATAATGTCTTCACTGATTTTAGCAAGACGATCGAATTCTTGAATCGCAGCACTTTCAGCGTTAACTTTAAGAAGCATGTAGTAACCATCACGGAAATCATTGATTTCGTATGCAAGACGGCGTTTACCCCATTCTTTTGCTTCTACTTCCGCACCATTATCAGAAAGGATTGTGTTGAAACGTTCAACTAAAGCTTTTTTAGCTTCTTCCTCAATGTTTGGACGGATGATATACATAATTTCGTATTTTCTCATCACTGTCACCTCCTTTTGGTCTAAGCGGCCCAATTGGGCAAGGAGCAATTATTTATAATTACTCACAAGATAAAATTATAGCATAGTTAAAGATGCTTTGCAACGAACGGTTCGACTTATTACAATTAATTGTAATCGAATGATTCAAGTCGCAAAAAAGACCCTACATATGGAACGGTAGGGTCCTTCAGAGTGCATACAAACTCGATAATCATTCAGTTTGCATGCACTCTTTTTTAGGTTTTAAAAATTTGACCGTTGATTTCCACTTCAGGCACTCGCTTTCCGCAGGAGTCTCGTACCTTCCGTTCCAATCAACTTTGTTCTAATATTAAGATAGAACTCCTTTTGCCTACAGTCTTTTTTGTTTTAAAATAAATGGATTAAAACTTGAGGAAATAAGGGTCTTTGAATCTTAAACGTTAAAACGGAAATGGATAACATCACCATCGTTAACGATGTATTCTTTTCCTTCCAAACGGACTTTACCCGCTTCTTTTGCGGCACCATGACTGCCCGCTTCAAGTAAATCGGTATAAGAAACCGTTTCGGCACGGATGAAACCACGTTCGAAGTCCGTGTGAATGACGCCGGCACATTGAGGGGCTTTCATTCCTTTGCGGAATGTCCAAGCACGCACTTCCTGTACACCAGCTGTAAAGTATGTTGCCAATCCAAGCAGATTATAAGAAGCACGGATCAACTGATCAAGACCTGACTCCTCAATGCCAAGTTCAGATAGGAACATTTCCTTTTCTTCACCTTCAAGCTCTGCAATTTCTTCTTCGATTTTGGCACAAATCACGATTACTTCGGCATTTTCCTTCGCAGCATATTCACGAACTTGCTGTACATATTCATTATCGTCAGCATTCGCCACTTCATCTTCGCTCACGTTCGCTACGTAAAGCGTCGGCTTCGCTGTAAGTAAATGCATGCCCTTCACGATTTTTTGCTGCTCTTCAGTAAACTCGACGGAACGTGCAGGCTTTTCATCTTCCAAAGCTTCTTTTAAAGCCACAAGGATTTCATGTTCTGCAACAGCGGCTTTATCTTTTTGCTTGGCCATTTTTCCGACACGGTCAATGCGTTTGACAACAGATTCCAAATCGGCAAGGATCAATTCAAGGTTGATGACTTCAATATCATCGATTGGATTAACTTTTCCGGAAACATGGGTAATGTTATCGTCTGCAAAGCAACGGACGACTTGACAAATGGCATCCACTTGACGGATGTGGGAAAGGAATTTATTACCCAATCCTTCTCCTTTACTTGCTCCTTTTACAATCCCGGCGATATCCGTGAATTCAAATGCTGTCGGAACCGTCTTTTTCGGTTTAACCAATTCAGTCAATTTTTGCAGACGGTGATCTGGCACTTCCACGATCCCGACATTAGGGTCGATCGTACAGAAAGGATAGTTGGCAGATTCCGCACCCGCCTGAGTAATTGCATTAAATAAAGTGGATTTACCTACGTTAGGCAAACCGACTATACCAGCTGTTAAAGCCATTTATATTTCACTCCTTCAAGATGATTCGTACATATGGGAAAAGAACCGATCTTCTATAAAGACCATCCAATTACCTAAACCTTTCCCAATTATAGATTTCGCTTCCTAAAAAGACAAGTAAATCATGAGAAACGCCGGACTACTTTCACTCCCCAAAAAAAAGCATGATCACTCCTCATGCTTTTGCAGAACTTTTTTCATTTTCTTCGCGAATTCACGTCGGGGCAGCATCACGCTATGACCGCACCCTTCACATTTTATCCGGATATCCATTCCGAGCCGTATAATTCTCCACTTATTCACTCCACACGGATGTGGTTTCTTCATTTCCACAATATCCTTAAGTGCAAATTCCTTTTCTTCCATAACCATGAGCCCCCTAACTCCTATGACTCGCTGCCATTGTACGTAGATTTAATCCCACTTGAATCAAGCGCAGCACTTATTTCATTTCTTAATATCCTGCTGATTTCGATGTGATGCATCGGCTTTGTTTCCGCTTTAACCCGAAAGACGATTTCTTCAGGACTGATTTTTTCAATTCCCAAAAATTCTGGTGCTTTAACCAGGGCTTCGTATTTGCCTTCCATACTGTTTAAAAGATCAATCAGCACCTTCTCGGCACGCTCGACCGATCCATCGTTAGGTATGGTCACATCAACAACAGCCATACTATTTAAAATGGAATAATTCGTGACCTGGATGATGCTGCCGTTGGGTATGAAGTGCAATTCCCCTGCACCGCTTTTAATTTTCGTAGTACGAAGCCCGATTTCAATGACTTCCCCTTCAAAATTATTGATTTTAATATAATCCCCAACCGAGAAATGATCTTCAAAAATCACGAAAAACCCGGTAATTATATCCTTGACCAAACTTTGGGCACCAAACCCAACCGCCAAACCGAGAACACCGGCACCAGCGAGTAATGGCATCACTTCAAGTCCAAAAATATCCAGAATCATTATCATGGCAATGAAATTGATGATATAGGTAATGATATTTTCCAGCAATTTAATGAGTGTCGCTTCCCTGCGCTCCGATACCCGAAGGGGACTTCTTAAACGTGCTTTGAAAAATTTATTCAGAATAGTCTTTCCTATTGTAATAATAATACGCGATAACAACAGAATAAGGAAGATTTTAATAATGCCCTCACCCATCCGCAACCATATCTTTTCATCCAATATCTCATTTGTAACGTTATCATAAATGCGATCCATCTTTTCCTCCTGCCTAATGCAAATAACTGCAAAACTATTATATCTTCTATATGTTTTTTTCCCATATAGACGCATTCCTCTACCCTTCATGCATGGAGATAACCATGAAATAGAGAGATTTTCTCTATTTTATCAATAAAAAATGGTTTCTGTACAAAAAAATTATGGGTATATAGGTAAAAGATTTAGAAGGTTTTTCCCAGATATTCAAGCAATTATTTACTAGAAAGTATAAATGAAAGTAATTGATAGAGGATAAGCGACGATTCATATCCCCTTCAACTGATTGCATGTTCTACAAAAAATTCCCTCATCCATTATGTTAAATACCGTATATTTTCCCCTTTTTATCCGTATACTGTAATACCAAATAAAGTAAAGGAGTTGAGCCGATGAATCTGAATTCTAGTCTATTTAATAATAACAAAAATAGATTGAGTCGCATCCTGCATGAAGATACGGATGCATCCAAACAAATTTCCCAGGAATTGATCAACCTCCTACCTACCGGAAAGCTTCAACCAATCGTCATCGTCTGTATAGGCACAGACCGTTCCACAGGCGATTCACTCGGACCACTTGTCGGCACTCTGCTTAGTGAAAAAGCTGAAAACAGTTCTTCTTCATTCCATGTTTATGGTACTCTGGATGACCCTATACATGCGATGAATTTACAGGAAAAATTAAATGAAATCAAAAAGATGCATGTCAATCCATTTATAGTCGGAATCGATGCTTGCTTAGGGAAAATGAAAAGCGTCGGCATAGTTCAAATCGGCCAGGGACCAGTGAAGCCGGGTGCTGGGGTCAATAAAGATCTTCCTTCCGTTGGAAATGCCCATATTACAGGAATCGTGAATGTAAGTGGATTCATGGAGTTTATGGTCTTGCAGAACACTCGTCTTAATCTTGTGCTAAAAATGGCCAAAACCATTGCCGAAGGGATTCATGAAGCACAAAATCATTATCCAATAAAACCTACCATCACTCCTTTCACATGGTCATTCAAGCAAGAAAAAACCCTTTGATCGATTTTTGCTTATGATAAAAAAGAAGGAAGGGGTCATCCCCTTCCTTCTTTTTTATACATAATACATGAAAGTAACCAGAATGGCGGTGATCATTATGCCTGGAAGCAGATTCGCCACCCTTATTTTGGTGACACCGATAATATTCAAGCCAATTGCCAAAATCATGACTCCCCCAGTTGCCGTCATTTCCAATATGAAGGAATCCATTAAAGCAGTTGGGATCATCGTATTGATCTGCCTTGAAAAAATCGCCATTAACCCCTCATAAAGAATGATCGGAAATGCTGAAAAAAGTACACCTATGCCGAGCGTGCTGGCAAGGACCAATGCTGTAAATCCATCGATGATCGCTTTTGTTATCAAAACGTCATGATCATTCCGGATACCGCTATCCAGGGCACCGATAATGGCCATCGCCCCAATGCCAAATATGAGCGTAGCCGTTACAAACCCCTGAGATATCGAAGATCCTTCCTTCGCTTTCATCCTGCGTTCAAGCCAATTTCCTAAAGAATTAAGCTTAGCCTCAAGATTCATCCATTCACCAAGGACAGCCCCTCCGACAATACTTAAAATGACAACAAGGAAATTATCACTTTTAAACCCCATCTGCAAACCTAAGACCATGACAGCCAAACCGATGCCGCTCATGACCGTTTCTTTTATCTTTTCAGGTATATGTTGTAAAAACATTCCTAAAATCGAACCGATTAAAATGCAGGCACCATTCACCAAGGCCCCTAATAATACCATCTCATCCACCTAATTTTCTGCATAAGTCGTCACGATCTTTTCATAAAGGCGATCTAAGAGGAAAGGTTCTCTTGATCGATCAAGTTCAAAATTCTCTCTAAATCTTCTTTTGAAAAGAATTCAATTTCTATTTTTCCTTTTTTCTTGCTTTGTTTTATCGTTACGCTCGTCCCTAGTCTTTCACGCAGACTTGTCTCCCGTTGCTTTATGAATATATCTTTTTTCTCTTGTTTCTTAGGTTTGGTTTCACGTGAAACGGTATCATTCAATTGATGTATATATTGCTCTAGCTGTCTGACATTCATACCTTCTTTGAGGATTTTATCCACTACCGGCTTAAGCATCTCTTTTTTCTTTAAACCTAGCAATGCCCGTCCATGCCCCATGGAAATTTCCCCGTCCGAGATATATCTCCTAATCCCTTCAGGCAAAGAAAGTAATCTAACATGGTTTGCTATATGGGGCCGGCTTTTACCCAGCCGATTGGCCAACTGCTCCTGAGTAATTTCCAATTTTTCAAGAAGTGTTTGGTAAGCAACGGCTTCCTCGATCGGATTCAAATCCTCCCGTTGCAGGTTTTCCAAAATCGCCAGTTCCATCATCTGCTGTTCGCTCAATTTCCTCACAACGACCGGAACTGTATTTAAACCAGCTTCTTTGGCAGCTCGGTAACGCCTTTCCCCAGCCACAATTTCATATCCCTTAATGCTTTCCCGGGCAATAATCGGCTGTAATATCCCGTGTTCCATGATGGATTGCTTTAATTCCTCTATAGCTTCAAGCCGAAAGTTCTTTCGGGGCTGATAAGGATTTGGCCTTAATTCCCTTACTTTGATTTCGCGCACGATTTCATCTTTACTGATCTCCCCACTGTTGAAAAGTGCGTTAAGTCCTTTGCCAAGTCCTTTAGCCATTTGATACCACTTCCTTTGCCAGTTCTAGATAGACCTCCGCCCCACGTGACTTTGGATCATATATAATTATCGGTTCTCCATGGCTCGGTGCTTCACTCAAACGGACATTGCGGGGAATGATGGTTTGATAGACTTTATCCTGAAAGTATTTTTTTACTTCTTCTATGACCTGGAGACCTAGATTTGTTCTTGCATCCAACATCGTCAAAAGCACACCCTCGATTTTCAAATCATGGTTCAAATGCTTTTGGACGAGGCGGACCGTATTCAAAAGTTGACTCAAACCTTCCAATGCATAATATTCACATTGTACCGGAATCAAAACTGCATCAGCGGCCGTTAAGGCATTTAGCGTAAGCAAACCCAATGATGGAGGACAGTCAACCACAATGTAATCATATTGGCTTTGCACCTCTTCTAAGGCCCTTTTTAATCGGACTTCCCTTGAGATGGTTGGAACAAGTTCAATTTCTGCACCTGCAAGTTGAATTGTCGCAGGTATGGCATATAGGTTTTCTACCTTTGTTTCCATGATAACGGTACTGGCCTCGACATCATCAACCAATACATCATAAATACATTGTTCCACATCTGCTTTGTCGATACCTGCACCGCTTGTCGCATTTCCCTGCGGGTCAATATCGACCATTAAGACTTTCTGTCCTATATATGCAAGACAAGCACTTAGACTGACAGAAGTTGTCGTTTTTCCAACACCGCCCTTTTGATTGGCAATGGCGAGAATCTTCCCCACGAATTCACCTGCTTTCAACTATCTTCATCACGCTATATCTACTGATTTGTACCGTAAATCCATTTATTTCTTTCTATTTTATCATGAATGTTACTGGAAGAAATCGTTTTCTGAAATTCCTCTTAAAATTTCAAATACACCTAAAAGCATTAAAAACCCGGGGAAATTTGAATGTTTTCAAGGCGGAAAATGCCAGTTTTGGAGTGAAAATAAAAAAGCTTGGTAATCGAAGACTACCAAGCGGGCTAAGGATAGGGAATCAAGTTTTTTTCTTGGGTATTTTAATCGTGAACTGATAATACTCCTCGAATTCTTCTTCCTCTGCATCCAAATTTATTCCATTGTCTGTAACCATATTGAGTGATTGGCGTATGGTATTCACGGCAATCCTCATGTCTTTACTAAACGCTTTTCGCTTAGGTTTCGGCTTCTGCACAGTACCCGTCAGGAGCTTGACGACTTGCTCTTCGGTCTGCTTGACGTTCAACCCTTTTTCGATGATTTCCACAAGCAGTTTAAGCTGCTTTTCAGGACTCTTTAACGGTATCAACGAACGGGCATGGCGTTCCGTAATTTGCTTTTGAAGAAGTGCATCCTGAACCTCCTGTGGCAGCTTAAGCAGCCGAAGCTTATTCGCCACGGTAGATTGACCTATTCCCAGTCTTTGTGCCAGCGCTTCTTGGGTTAAACTATGCAGCTCCAATAGTTTTCCGTAAGCCAAAGCTTCTTCAATCGGTGTCAGTTCTTCACGCTGAAGGTTTTCTATCAGCGCGACGGAAGCCGTTTCTGTATCGGTGAAATCCTTGATTATAGCAGGTGCCAATTCCCAGCCAAGCTTTTGCATGGCCCGGAAACGACGCTCACCTGCAATGATTTCATATTTTCCCTGACCATAAGCCCTTACTACAATTGGTTGAATGATCCCATGAGTATGAATCGTTTGAGCCAATTCAGCAATTTTATCGTCATTAAAAACGGTCCTTGGTTGAAATCGATTAGGCACAATATCAGAAATGGAAATTTTTCTTATCTCTTCATTATTATTGCTAGGTGTCTCCATCTCTAGTTGCTCTTCTTCTTTTTCGCCAAACCCAAAGAACCGCGAAAAAGGATGCTTCATCTTCCTACACCACCTTTTAAAACTCCCAAATAACATATTCTCTATTTAAAGGACAAGTCCTGCATACATTTCCCGACATGGTTATACATATGGCCCTTCACTGTAAAAAACATGTCGACTGGCGCCATCAAGGTAATAATGAGGAATGGAAGGCCAGTTATTATGGATATCGGCCGGCATTCCCTAGACTATTTCCCTGAATCAGCCAGCACAGGGCACACGTTTTAACATGTACCTAATGCCTTTGTTGGCAAATGCAGTATTGAGTGAAAATAATAAGTTCATACATTTATAGTAAAAGAAAATAAGGGCAAGTACCAGCCATGTATTTGAATCATCTGCGCTTACTATGAAAACATACTCCTCTTGCAAAGATTATTCAATAGGCTGTTTATTTGGTGTCCCTGGTTTTCTCGGGTATTTTTTAGGAGTCTTCTTCACTTTTTTTACAGTAATGATGTTTCTTTCACTATTTTCCTCTGGCAATGTGAAAGGATGAATTTCTTCGATTTCTCCGCCTAATGTAAAAATGGCCTTCTTCCCAGTGTCCATTTCATCTTGTGCACTAGCCGCTTTCATTGCAATGAACGTCCCATCCGGTTTAACAAGCGGCAAACATAGTTCACTTAAAACGGACATCCTGGCTACCGCCCTTGCCATGACAATATCATAGGATTCGCGATGCTCCGGTTTTTGGGCGAAGGTTTCAGCCCGGTCATGATAGAAGGAAACTCCCTTTAATTGCAAGGAATCCGCAAGGTGATTCAAAAAAGAAATTCGCTTATTCAAGGAATCCACAATCGAGACGTGGATATCAGGGAAACAAATCTTCAAGGGAATACTCGGAAATCCAGCTCCAGCCCCAACATCGCAAATTCGATATGATTTATTAAAGTCAAAATAGAAGGCTGCACTGATTGAATCATAAAAATGCTTCAGATAAACTTCTTCTTTATCAGTGATGGCTGTTAAGTTCATCTTTTCGTTCCATTCCACCAATAATCGATAATAAGTGTCAAACTGATCAAGCTGTTGAGGAGATAGCTCGATTCCTTTCTCCAGCAGTGCTTGTTGGAACTGTTCAATATTCATGTCTGCTTCAATCCTTTTCGGGTATTTCCATTACTGAGATACTCTGGCGATCTTACCTTGTTCCAAATAAACAAGCAAAATGGAAACATCAGCGGGATTCACACCTGAAATTCTTGAAGCCTGAGCTACTGATAGCGGGTGGACCTGCTTTAACTTTTGACGTGCTTCCGTTGCAAGACCAGAAATTGCATCATAATCGATATTCTCTGGAATCTTTTTATTCTCCATTTTTTTCAGGCGATCGACTTGCTGCAAGGATTTTTCGATATATCCTTCATACTTGATCTGGATTTCGACCTGTTCCGTCACTTCATCGCTCAGTTCGACATCACTTGGCGCCAACTTCTGAATGTGGGAATAATCCATTTCAGGCCGTTTCAATAAATCGGAGGCACGGATTCCATCCTTCAACTCACTGCCGCCGCTTGCAGTAATGACTTCTTGAACCTCTTTGGTCGGTTTGATGAAGTTTGATTTCAGTCGTTCCTTTTCCATTTCAACCGCTTCTTTTTTCATAAGGAAACGATTGTAGCGTTCTTCTTTGATCATCCCGATATTGAATCCAATTTCCGTTAAGCGTAAATCGGCATTATCATGACGCAATAATAAACGGTATTCTGCACGCGAAGTCAGTAAACGGTATGGTTCATTCGTACCTTTCGTCACAAGGTCATCAATGAGAACACCAATATAGGCATCCGAACGGCTTAAAATCAGTTCTTCTTTTCCCATTGCATTCAATCCTGCATTAATACCGGCCATCAATCCTTGTCCTGCTGCTTCCTCGTAGCCGGATGTCCCGTTAATTTGGCCAGCAGTATACAGATTTTTGATTTTCTTCGTTTCAAGTGTAGGCCATAACTGCGTAGGAACGATAGCATCATATTCAATTGCATATCCAGCACGCATCATTTCCGCCTTTTCAAGTCCTGGAATTGTTTGCAGGATTTTCACTTGTACATCTTCAGGCAGACTGGTGGATAAACCTTGCACATAAACTTCCTTTGTATTGCGGCCTTCAGGTTCCAGGAAGATTTGATGCCGTGGTTTATCATTAAAACGAACGACTTTATCTTCTATCGATGGACAATATCGCGGTCCGGTTCCTTTAATCATTCCGGAATACATTGGAGAACGGTGCAGATTTTCATCAATGAGCTGATGTGTCCCCTCATTCGTGTATGTCAACCAGCATGGCAATTGATCCGTTATGAACTTTGTCGTTTCATAAGAAAATGCGCGTGGCACTTCATCGCCAGGCTGAATTTCCGTTTTGCTGTAATCTATGGAAGAGCTATTCACTCGTGGCGGCGTTCCTGTTTTAAAACGGACCAAGTCAAATCCTAACTGCTCTAAATGTTCAGAAAGCCTGATGGAAGGCTGCTGGTTATTTGGGCCGCTTGAATATTTCAGTTCCCCTAAAATGATTTCACCGCGTAAATATGTTCCCGTCGTGATTACGACAGTTTTCGCACGGTACACCGCTCCTGTTTTAGTGATGACACCCGTACATACGTCGTTTTCAACAATTAATTCTTCTACCATTCCTTGAATCAATGTCAAATTTTCTTGGTCTTCTATCGTTTTTTTCATTTCTTGCTGATAGAGAAATTTATCTGCCTGCGCCCGCAGCGCACGAACAGCCGGACCTTTAGCCGTATTGAGCATCCTCATTTGAATATGGGTCTTGTCGATATTCCTTCCCATTTCACCGCCTAAAGCGTCAATTTCCCTAACGACTATCCCTTTTGCCGGCCCGCCAACGGAGGGATTGCATGGCATAAAGGCGACCATATCCAAATTAATGGTGATCATCAACGTTTTAGCTCCTACTCTTGCAGCTGCAAGGCCTGCCTCACTGCCAGCATGACCGGCACCAATAACAATGACATCATAGCTACCTGCTTCGTATTGCATATCCTTTTCCTCCTTTTACGCTTATTTTCCTAAACAAAATTGAGAGAACAATTGGTTGATCAAATTATCCTGAACGCTTTCGCCAATGATTTCTCCAAGGATCTCCCAGGCTTTCGTGAAATCGATTTGAACCAAATCAACCGGCGTACCCATTTCAATAGCATCGATTGCATCTTCAATAGACTGTAATGCCTGTCCCAGTAAAGCTATATGCCTTGCATTGGAAACATACGTCAGGTCTCCCGTTTCTAAAGAACCTTCAAAAAATAAAGAAGCGATGGCTTCTTCCAATTCATCGACCCCTCGATCCTCCAGTAATGAAGTGGAAACAACTTTATGGGATGCCGCCTTTTCCTTAACCTTTGCCATATCGATTTTTTGTGGAAGGTCGGTTTTATTGATGATAACGATAACATCCATTCCCTCAACCGCTTGAAACAATTTCTCATCTTCGGCAGTGAAATCATCGGAATAGTTCAATACAAGCAATATTAAATCAGCCTCTTTTAATACTGCACGAGACCGTTCAACTCCAATTCGTTCAACGATATCTTCCGTTTCGCGAATTCCTGCTGTATCGACGAGTTTAAGCGGTACACCGCGAACATTGACATACTCTTCAATTACGTCACGTGTTGTACCTGGAATATCAGTGACAATCGCTTTATTTTCATGAACTAAGCTGTTAAGCAAAGAAGATTTTCCGACATTAGGGCGCCCAATGATAACGGTCGCAAGCCCATCCCTAAGTATCTTACCCTGTTGGGCCGTGTGAAGCAGCTTCTCTATTTCATTCTTCACATAACTGCCCTTTTCCAAAAATAAACGATGCGTCATTTCTTCGACATCATCATATTCCGGATAATCTATATTAACCTCGACTTGAGCGAGGGTCTGTAAAATTTCCTGACGCAGATTTTGAATTAATTTCGAAAGCCGGCCTTCCATTTGACCTAATGCAACATTCATCGCTTTATCCGTTTTAGCGCGGATTAAATCCATAACGGCCTCAGCTTGAGAAAGATCGATCCTGCCATTCAAAAAAGCCCGTTTCGTAAATTCACCAGGTTCCGCTAAACGAGCACCTTGTGAGAGAATGAGCTGCAATACCCGATTGACCGAAACGATTCCACCGTGACAATTTATTTCAACTACATCTTCCCTTGTAAATGTCTTTGGACCCATCATGACCGAAACCATGACTTCCTCTATGATTTCACCTGTTTTTGGCTGGATAAGGTGGCCATAATGAATCGTGTGTGATTTCACATCAAGCAATCCTTTTCCACCTGGTCCTTTAAAGATCCTGTCGGCTATTTCTATGGCCTCATCACCGCTGATTCTAACGATGGCGATTGCCCCTTCCCCTAAGGGAGTAGAGATAGCGGTGATTGTATCGAATTCCATGTTTTCACCTCTTATATATTGATGTTTCTATTTTTTTCTGATAATAAAATCGTCGAATCCCTAAATTACTACAATACCACAGTATATTGATGAAAAAAAGTAGATACTCCTTCCTCTCAAGAGTTATCCACATGCCGTCAATCCATATTCTGTAACATCTATTTTAACTTATCCACATGTGAATAACAAATATCGTCCGCTTCCCTTTACGGATCAAGAATATATAAAGAAATATGTCACTTATTGTTGAATTAGTACTTTGTATAAAAATATTCGACACACATTGATAGCAAGGCCTAAAAAAAAGAACCCCTGCTTAAAAGCAGAAGGTTCATTTAAGTGGAGTAATGACTAAGTGGCGATAAGGTTCCGTCCCACTTGAAGTCGTTTTTATTTTTGGATAATCCAAGAGAGCATTATGGATGACCTTTCGTTCATAGGATGGCATCGGCTCAAGTGAAACAGCTTTACCTGTTTTCATGGCTTTATTTGCCATTCTTTCGGCCAATTGGATTAAAGTGTCATTGCGGCGATTTCGATAATCTTCTGCATCTACAGTAATATTCAAAAACTGCTTCGAATATCGATTTGCAACCAGCTGTGCTAAATACTGAAGTGAATTTAGTGTTTGACCCCTTTTTCCAATCAATAAGGCAATTTTATCACCTGATAAATGGAATGTTACATTCTTACCTTTACGGGTGACATCAATTTGTGCATTGACTCCCATTTCCACGCTGACATTCTTCAAAAATCCCAGTGTCTCTTCAATGGGATCGGCAGGCAAGGTCACATGGACGATTGCCTTCCTTGCACCAAATAAACCAAAAAATCCTTTTTTGCCTTCATCTTCTATTTCAATCTCCACGCGATCTTTAGTGCTGTTCAGTTGAGCTAAAGCTAAATTTACTGCTTCTTCGACAGATTGTCCTGTAGCAGTTACTTTTTTCACTTTTTCTTTGCCCCTCCCGCGTTTTCCGCAGCTGCTTTTCTAAGATCCGGACCTTTGATGAAATATGTTTGAACGATACCAAAAAGGTTACCAACTACCCAGTAAAGAGAAAGAGCAGCGGGGAAATTAATAGCAAATACAACAATCATGATTGGCATGATGTAAAGCATCATCGTCATTTGTGCCGCCATTTGTGGATTGGAGTTCATTCCAACCATGGACATCTTTTGCTGGATAAAAGTCGTGATACCTGCAACGACCGGTAAAATATAATAAGGATCCGGGGAACCTAAATCAAACCAAAGAAAACTATGTAAAGCAATTTCTTCCGTACGGCTGATTGCATGGTAAAATCCGATCAAAATTGGCATTTGCACCAATATCGGCAAACATCCCGCCAATGGATTCACATTATATTTTGAAAATAGAGCCATTGTTTCTTGCTGTAGTTTTTGTTGTGTGGCAGCATCTTTTGAGCTGTATTTTGCTTGAAGTTCTTTCATTTCAGGCTGAATGGCCTGCATTGCTTTCGAGCTTTTCACCTGTTTGATCATTAATGGAAGTAATGCTAAGCGAATGATTAGTGTAACACCGATGATTCCCAAACCATAGTTCTCGCCAAATGCTTCAGAAAGCCAAATGATCAGGGCTGATAATGGATAGACAATGTATGAATTCCAAAAACCTTCACTATCCGCAGTAATAGGTTCTTTAATTTCCGTACACCCTGCTAACAACATCATTATCGAGGCTAGTCCAATAATGAGTAATATTCGTTTTTTCAACCGTAATTTCCTCCTAACTGCAATCAATCTTTTTTGAAACAATTGTGAACTGTTTGATAGAAGATTTCAAGGAAAAGCAATCCACTTTTTCCACAGTTACAATCGGGATTTTCTATGTCATCTTTCTCAAGTAACCACATGATCCGAGGAGTGCTTATTCGATATTAAGGGGACTTTATTGTTTTTTCATTTTAAAGTTTAGTGATTTAGAACGTTTCAGGACATGGATCAAGCTGCTTTTCACCTGGAAAAAGTCCATCTCCGCTGCTGGTTTTCGAGCAATCACAATATAATCCTTACCCTCTTCTATATCTTCTTTCAATTCCAAAAACGCTTGCCGTATGTATCTTTTAATTTGGTTCCTTACAACGGCGTTCCCGATTTTTTTACTGACTGAAAGGCCGATCCGAAAATAATCCTGACCTGGCTTTTCAAGGACATAGACAACGAATTGCCGATTAGCAGAAGACTC
This sequence comes from Peribacillus phoenicis, assembly GCF_047238085.1. Lineage (NCBI taxonomy): Bacteria > Bacillati > Bacillota > Bacilli > Caryophanales > Bacillaceae > Peribacillus > Peribacillus phoenicis. The sequence goes on from NZ_JBDFMF010000001.1 coordinate 5,156,611, forward strand.
ACCTTTTTTAAACACAAGCTGAAATTCGTCCTCTTTCTTAATCCTTAACTTTTTTTTCATTTTTACACCTTCATTACATGAATTGAGTCTCAGTAAATCCCTTATTTTGCGAAAAAAGACCACTGAGACTTTTCAGTGGTCTATGCAGATAATACTTTTCTGCCCTTACGGCGACGTGCAGCGATTACTCTACGTCCGTTTTTCGTGCTCATACGTGCACGGAAACCGTGAACTTTACTATGTTTGCGGTTATTCGGTTGATAAGTTCTTTTCATTATATGACACCTCCCTGAGGAATAACAGTTAAAGACAGTCTTTACAATTATATAGATGGAGGTTTCTACTTGTCAACCTCATCCATAAAAATATTTCTTTTTTAATGCTCAATGTCCAGTTGGCCTTTTTTTACTACCTAGCCTATTGTAAATGATTTTGCTCCGAACTGATATAGAAATTTTTGGGGAAAGGCAAATTTCCATCATTTTATCCATGAGCACAAATATGAGATTCGCAATGAATCCTCCCTTGTTCGAAACAACATTCGACAAATAATTAAGAATGGACGTGAATCATTTTTCGATCTGTTATGCAGCTCTTTCGGCTTGACCAACTTCGTTCAAATCAAATTAGCCAAGCCTATAATCACGGTCTGTGGATAAATTTCGACATGTTTTTTTCTATCCACATCCCATTTTATAGACTTTTGCACATAACAATGGCCTGTGGAAAAGTTTTTCCCACAAGCTCGGTAAGTTGTGGATAAAGTTTTCTAACCCATTGCAAGACGCCTGAATTTCTGATATTATATTTGTGTTTTCACTCTGAATAACTTTATCAACAGGTAACGTTTATCCACAGACTGTGAATAACTTGTGGATAGTTTATCCGACCTGTGTATATTAATCTGTCCACAGATGGTGGATATTGTCGAAAACCCTTTTTTCTTCTTTATTATATATTTCTTAAAATACCTGTTGATGAATAAACATTCATGTCTACGCTGGATTACCAGATGTAGGCTGTACAAAGGTTGTACAGCGCAAGATATAGTTTTTAGGCACTTCATTACACAACACAAAAATTTCTTAATACAGCTCACCGAACCTTTGCTGTCAAAATTAATATAAAGACGGCAATCGATGAGTTTATTTGTGCCTATACATTTAGATACAATTATTAAAAATATTTTGCAAAGGAGGGATAAGTTTGGATAACATCGATAGCCTCTGGAACCAGGCGCTCGGAAAAATCGAAAAAAAAATCAGTAAACCAAGCTTTGAGACTTGGCTTAAATCAACCAAGGCTTATTTACTGCAAGGTGATACATTAACAGTCACCGCTCCCAATGAATTTGCCAGGGATTGGCTTGAAGAACGCTATTCCCATCTTATTTCCGATGTATTGTTTGAACTTACCGGTGAGGAATTGGAAGCAAAATTCATCATTCCCCCCAATCAAGAAGATGATGATTTTACCGTTCCTGTTCAGCCTAAAAAGATAAAAAAGCAGGATAAAGAGCATGCTGCATTTCCACAGCATATGCTTAATGCGAAAAATACATTCGATACGTTTGTCATCGGCTCCGGGAATCGTTTTGCCCATGCCGCGTCTCTCGCTGTCGCAGAAGCACCGGCCAAAGCCTATAATCCCTTATTCATATACGGGGGCGTCGGCCTTGGAAAAACTCATTTAATGCATGCAATCGGGCATTATGTTCTAGAGCATAATCCGAATGCGAAGGTCGTTTATTTATCGTCTGAAAAGTTCACGAATGAATTCATCAACTCGATCCGGGACAATAAAGCTGGGGAATTCCGTGATAGATATCGAAGCGTGGATGTTTTATTAATTGATGATATTCAATTTCTTGCGGGAAAAGAACAAACTCAAGAAGAGTTTTTCCATACATTCAATGCGTTGCATGAAGAAAGCAAACAAATCGTCATCTCGAGTGACCGCCCGCCAAAAGAGATACCTACACTAGAGGATCGCCTCCGTTCAAGGTTTGAGTGGGGTTTGATTACGGATATCACGCCACCTGATCTAGAAACGCGGATTGCCATATTGCGTAAAAAGGCAAAAGCTGAGGGTCTTGATATCCCGAACGAAGTCATGCTCTATATCGCCAACCAAATCGATTCCAATATTCGTGAGCTTGAGGGTGCACTTATTCGTGTCGTCGCTTATTCTTCATTGATTAATAAAGATATAAATGCTGATTTGGCAGCTGAAGCATTAAAAGACATCATCCCTAGCTCAAAACCTAAAATAATCACCATCTTGGAAATCCAGAAGACGGTCGGTGAACATTATAGTGTCAAACTTGAGGATTTCAAGGCGAAAAAACGGACTAAATCCGTAGCATTTCCAAGACAGATCGCCATGTATCTTTCCAGGGAGTTGACGGACTCATCCCTGCCCAAGATAGGTGATGAATTTGGAGGTCGCGATCATACGACCGTTATCCATGCGCATGAAAAAATCTCCAAACTCATGCAAACGGACACCCAGCTACAACGTCAGGTTAAAGAAATTCAGGACCAGCTGAGGGTATAATGGATTCTGGATAATGTGAATAACTGACGACTACTTACACACAGTCTGTCCACATGTGGATAGACTATTTTTCCTTAGGTTGAGTGGACTTATCCACATATCAACAGGCCCTACTACTATTACTACTATCTTTTTTAATAAAAATTATTAATAAATATGCCTATTCGGCAATAAAAAATTGGAGGATGAAACATGAGATTTATAATCCAAAGAGATCGATTAGTTCATAGTGTCCAAGAAGTAATGAAAGCAGTCACATCAAGGACAACGATTCCGATACTAACGGGGATAAAAATAAGCGTTACTAGTGAAGGTGTTACTCTAACAGGAAGTGATTCTGATATCTCCATCCAATCATTCATTCCGGCTGAGGTTGACGGAGATGAGATTGTTGAAGTTAAAAGCAGCGGCGGTATTGTCCTGAATGCCCGTTTTTTCAGTGAAATTGTCAAAAAGCTGCCGATGGATACTGTAGAAATTGAAGTGGAGAATAACTTTCAAACGATTATTCGCTCTGGTAAAGCTGAATTTAATCTAAATGGACTGGATCCCGAGGAATATCCACATCTTCCGATCATTGAAGAAGAAAATATTTTCAAACTTCCAACGGACCTTTTAAAGACCCTTATCAGACAAACTGGCTTTGCAGTGTCCACGTCAGAAACACGCCCCATCTTAACAGGTGTAAACTTGAAGGTTCAAGATGACGAATTGACCTGTATTGCAACAGATAGCCATAGGCTGGCAATGAGGACAGCCAAAATAGAAAACAAAATTAACGGGACCTATAGCGTTGTCATCCCAGGTAAAAGTCTGAATGAGTTAAGTAAAATCCTTGATGATACAAACGAACTTATTGAAATCGTCATTACTGAAAACCAAGTACTTTTCAAAGCTGAAAATTTATTATTCTTCTCAAGACTGCTTGAAGGGAATTATCCTGATACATCACGCTTGATTCCATCAGATAGCAAAACCGATGTGACTGTTCACACCAAGGATTTTCTACAAGCGATCGACAGGGCTTCTTTATTGGCGAGAGAAGGAAGAAATAATGTCGTCAAATTGACAACCCTGGAAGGGCGTATAATCGAAGTCTCTTCCAATACTCCTGAAATTGGTAAAGTAATTGAAGAGGTACAGGCAGAAGCCATTGAAGGTGAAGACCTGAAGATCTCATTCAGTGCCAAATTTGTAATGGATGCTCTAAAAGCATTGGAAGGTTCCGATATAAAAATTAATTTCACGGGTGCAATGCGACCGTTTGTCATTCGTCCGCTACATGATGATTCCATGCTGCAATTAATTCTCCCGGTAAGAACTTACTAAGCTAAAATAATATTTCAAAAAAATTAAAGGCTTGTATAGCAGGTCTTTAATTTTTTTATATTTAAACATAGGTTTCCAAAAGGTTTTTGGCGTTTTTTAAATGTTGTACGGAACGCTGAATCGCTAAAAACAAGAACTGAAAAAGCTATACTTTGTCTTAATGGGATTAATTTAGTAAAATGAAATATTAAAGACTACTTAGAAATGAGTGAAGCATGAAATGGACTCCATAAAAATCAATACTGAATATATTACGCTTGGACAATTCCTGAAATTGGCCGATTTAATCCAAAGCGGCGGAATGGCCAAATGGTTCTTGAGTGAATACGAGGTTTACATTAATGGCGAATTAGACGTGAGAAGAGGAAGAAAATTAAGATCAGGTGATAAAATAGAAATTCCTGGATTTGGCACCTACACAATTACAAGCTAAAACATAAGGGAAGAGCGGAATATGTATATTGAAAATATAAGTTTGAAAAATTACCGCAACTATACCGAATTGAATCTGACTTTTGAGAATAAAGTCAATGTAATCCTCGGCGAAAATGCTCAAGGAAAAACAAACGTCATGGAATCTATTTTTGTTTTAGCAATGGCAAAATCTCATCGCACCTCAAATGATAAAGAACTTATTCGCTGGGATGAAGAGTATGCTAAAATAGAAGGAAGAGTTAGAAAGAGAAATACCTCAATACCACTTGAGCTGACCATTTCAAAAAAAGGGAAAAAGGCGAAGTGCAACCATATTGAACAAAGAAAGTTGAGTCAATATGTCGGAAATATGAATGTGGTCATGTTTGCGCCTGAGGACCTTAACCTTGTAAAGGGAAGTCCTCTAGTCAGACGCCGTTTTATAGATATGGAAATTGGCCAGGTTTCTCCCGTATACCTTCATGATATGAGCCAATATCATAAAATACTTCAACAAAGAAATCATTACTTAAAGCTTCTGCAGACCCGGAAACAAACGGATACGACGATGCTTGACGTGCTGACCGATCAATTTATTCAGTACGCAGCGAAAATTGTCGAAAGAAGATACGAGTTTCTTTTAAAGCTCCAGCAATGGGCAGAGCCGATTCATTCGGGGATCTCCAGAAATCTAGAAGTATTGAAAATCCAATATAAACCGTCGCTTGATGTATCAGAATCTATGGATTTGACGAAAATGATAGAAGTATACACAGAAAAATTTGATAAAATAAAAACAAGGGAAATTGAACGGGGTGTAACACTGGTAGGTCCTCATCGTGACGACCTGGTTTTTTTTGTGAATGACCGTGATGTCCAGACATACGGTTCACAAGGACAACAGCGTACGACAGCCCTGTCTTTGAAACTTGCCGAAATTGAGCTGATCCATGAAGAAATCGGCGAGTATCCCATTTTATTATTGGATGATGTGTTATCGGAACTTGACGATTTCCGTCAATCCCATTTACTGAATACAATACAAGGGAAAGTGCAAACATTCGTGACGACACCCTCCGTTGATGGAATCGATCATCAAACCCTAAGAGAAGCGTCCACCTTTTATGTTAGTCAAGGAAGTATAAAAAAGGTTAAATGATGAGGTGAATGTATGTATCTCCATATTGGTGAAGACATTCTTGTGAAAACGGACGATGTCATAGCCATTTTAGATAAGAAGCTGCTTCAGGCCTCTCCGATCATGAGTGAATTTTTGGAGAAAAAGTCTGATGTAACTTACCATTTAGCAAAAAACTCGGTTAAATCGATTGTAGTGACGGAAAAACAGGTATATTATTCACCGCTTGCGTCGTCCACTTTGAAAAAGCGTTCACTGCAGCCATCGCTCTTAATCGATGATATAGATATTCTTTGAATTGTAGCTAAACGTTATAATTACTCCTTAAAATTGATAATGCCAAAAGAAAAGTGTAGGTGATACGTATGACAATGGAACAAAAAGAAGTACAAGCTCAGGCATACGATGAGAATCAGATACAGGTTTTAGAAGGCTTAGAAGCAGTTCGTAAACGTCCGGGGATGTATATCGGCACTACCTCTGCAAAAGGACTTCACCATCTTGTTTGGGAAATTGTCGATAATAGTATTGATGAGGCACTAGCTGGTTTCTGTACGGAAATCAAAGTGACGATCGAAGAAGACAATAGCATAACAGTAGTCGATAATGGTCGGGGAATCCCAGTGGGGATCCATGAAAAAATGGGACGCCCAGCTGTAGAAGTAATCATGACGGTCCTTCATGCGGGCGGTAAATTTGGCGGCGGAGGTTATAAGGTCTCCGGCGGTCTGCATGGTGTGGGGGCATCAGTAGTTAATGCCTTATCCACGGTATTGGAAGTTTACGTTCATCGTGAAGGTAAAATCCATTATCAGCAATTTAACCGCGGTATCCCAAAAGAAGATTTGAAAATCATCGGGGAAACCGATCATACCGGAACGACTGTACACTTCATTCCTGATGGTGAAATCTTCACGGATACCTTGGAATATGATTTCGATACATTAGCCACACGAATCCGTGAGCTTGCATTCCTGAATAAAGGCTTGAATCTGATCATTGAAGATAAACGTGAAGAAGAAGAGAAAATCAGGGATTACCACTATGAGGGCGGTATCAAATCTTATGTTGAGCATTTGAACCGTTCTAAAGAGGTATTGCATGAGGAACCGATTTTCATGGAAGGCGAGAAAGATGGAATTTCCGTTGAATTGGCTTTGCAATATAATGACAGCTATATCAGTAATGTCTTTTCTTTTGCCAATAATATTCATACCTATGAAGGCGGTACACATGAATCAGGATTCAAGACTGCTTTGACCCGTGTCATCAATGATTATGCACGGAAAAATGGTCTTTTAAAAGAAGCGGATGCCAATTTCTCAGGTGAAGATGTCCGGGAAGGTTTAACGGCAATCATTTCGATTAAGCATCCTGACCCGCAATTTGAAGGTCAGACGAAAACCAAACTCGGAAACTCTGAGGTAAGAACGGTTACTGATTCCATTCTTTCGGAACGACTTGATGCCTTCTTATATGAAAACCCTGCCGTGGCCCGAAAAATTGTAGATAAAGGGCAAATGGCAGCGAGAGCCCGATTGGCAGCGAAGAAAGCACGTGAATTGACCCGGAGGAAAAGTGCTTTGGAAGTATCCAATCTACCAGGTAAATTGGCAGATTGTTCTTCTAAGGACCCGAGTATCAGCGAATTATACATCGTTGAAGGAAACTCTGCGGGAGGTTCGGCAAAACAAGGGCGGGACCGCCATTTCCAAGCTATCTTGCCGCTAAGGGGTAAAATCCTGAATGTTGAAAAAGCGAGATTGGACAGAATCCTGCACAATGAAGAAATAGGTACGATCATCACAGCACTTGGAACAGGCATTGGTGATGAATTCAATACTGAAAAGGCCAGATACCATAAAATTGTTATCATGACCGATGCGGATGTGGATGGTGCCCATATCAGAACACTGATGTTGACATTCTTCTACCGGTATATGCGAAAAATCATCGAGTATGGATATATATATATTGCTCAGCCGCCACTTTTCAAGATTCAGCAAGGGAAAAAAGTGGATTATGCTTATAATGACCGCCAGCTTGAAGAAATCATGGCCAGTTTGCCAAGTACTCCCAAGCCTAACCTGCAGCGTTATAAAGGGCTGGGGGAAATGAATCCGGAGCAATTGTGGGAAACGACCATGAACCCTGAAACGAGAACGCTGCTTCAAGTCAGTTTGAAAGATGCTGCCGAGGCAGATGAAACTTTCGAGATGTTGATGGGCGACAAGGTCGAACCGCGACGTAACTTCATTGAAGAAAATGCAATTTATGTAAAAAATCTTGATATCTGATTTTTTGACAGGATGCTTTTACATCCTGTTCTTTACATAGTGCACGAACAGTTAAATTTAAATGAGAGTATAAGCTTTTAATAGGAGGTTGGCTCCATGTCAGAAAATGAAAGATCAGGTGTAAAAGAAATAAATATAAGTACCGAGATGCGGACATCGTTTTTGGATTATGCGATGAGTGTTATCGTGTCGAGGGCTTTGCCTGATGTAAGGGACGGTTTGAAACCGGTACACCGAAGAATTCTTTATGCAATGAACGATCTTGGAATGACTTCGGATAAACCATTTAAGAAATCAGCCCGTATTGTCGGGGAAGTCATCGGTAAGTATCACCCGCATGGTGATTCGGCTGTATATGAAACGATGGTACGGATGGCGCAACCTTTTAACTATCGCTATATGCTTGTAGATGGTCATGGTAATTTCGGTTCGGTCGATGGTGACCAAGCTGCCGCAATGAGGTACACCGAAGCGAGAATGTCGAAAATCTCGATGGAGTTACTTCGCGATTTAAATAAAGATACGGTCAATTTCCAGGATAACTATGATGGTTCAGAAAGAGAACCAGCCGTCATGCCTGCCCGTTTCCCGAACTTGTTGGTGAATGGTTCATCAGGAATAGCGGTAGGAATGGCAACCAATATTCCGCCCCATCAATTAGGTGAGGTAATTGACGGCGTATTGGCTTTAAGCAAGAATCCTGAAATTACAATTCCAGAGTTGATGGAATATATCCCTGGTCCGGACTTTCCGACAGCCGGTTTGATTTTAGGGAGAAGCGGAATCAGAAAGGCCTATGAAACCGGAAAAGGGTCAATCATTCAACGGGCGAAAGTCGAGATTGAAGAGAAACCGAATGGTAAACAGGTAATCCTTGTTAAGGAAATCCCTTATCAAGTGAATAAAGCAAGACTGATTGAAAAAATTGCAGAACTTGCTCGAGATAAGAAAATCGAAGGCATTACCGACTTACGGGATGAATCGGATCGCAATGGGATGCGTATCGTCATGGAGCTTAGAAAGGATGTTAACGCGAATGTCCTTTTAAACAACCTGTATAAGCATACTGCGATGCAGACCACCTTCGGAATCAATCTGCTTGCTTTGGTGGACGGTCAGCCTAAAGTGCTGAATTTAAAACAATGCCTGCACTACTACTTGGAGCATCAGCAGGTAGTCATACGGCGCAGGACTGAGTTTGAATTACGGAAAGCGGAGGCCCGTGCCCATATTTTAGAAGGTTTGCGCATTGCACTTGATAATTTGGACGCAGTCATTACGTTGATTCGAAGTTCCCAAACGACAGACATTGCCCGTGAAGGCTTAATGACACAATTCTCACTTTCCGAAAAACAGGCGCAAGCTATCCTGGATATGCGTTTACAGCGCTTGACAGGTCTGGAACGTGAAAAAATTGAAGATGAATATCAGGCATTAATGGCTATTATTGCAGAATATAAAGCGATTCTTGCTGATGAGGAAAAGGTTCTTGAAATTATTCGTGAAGAGCTTCTTGAAATTAAAGAACGTTTTGATGATAAACGGAGAACTGAAATCACATTAGCCGGCTTTGAAAGCCTGGAAGATGAAGATTTAATCCCAGAGGAAAATATAATCGTGACACTTACGCATAACGGTTATATTAAACGCTTGCCTGCAACCACGTACCGCAGTCAAAAACGCGGGGGTCGCGGAATACAGGGTATGGGCACGAATACAGATGACTTTGTCGGTCACTTGTTAACCACTTCGACTCATGACACTCTATTATTCTTCACCAACAAAGGTAAAGTCTATCGTTCCAAAGGATATGAAATACCTGAATATGGCAGGACGGCAAAAGGATTGCCGCTTATCAACTTGTTGGAAGTCGATAAAGGCGAGTGGGTCAATGCAATCATACCGGTGAAGGAATTTGCTGACGATTGGTATTTATTCTTCACGACCAGACATGGAATATCGAAGCGTACACCTTTGTCATCTTTTGCAAATATCCGTAATAATGGTTTAATTGCCCTAGGTTTACGTGAAGATGATGAATTGATTTCTGTCCGTCTTACGAATGGAGAGAAACAGATCATAATTGGAACGAAAGCCGGGATGATGATCCGTTTCCCTGAGACGGATGTACGGACAATGGGACGTACTGCAGCGGGAGTGAAAGGAATTTCCTTAGGGACGAATGATGAAGTTGTCGGAATGGAAATTCTTGAAGATGATGAAGAAGTCCTGATCGTTACGAAAAACGGTTATGGAAAACGGACCTCTGCGGAAGAATACCGTATTCAAAGCCGTGGAGGAAAAGGAATAAAAACATGTAATGTCACTGAGAAAAATGGTGAACTTATAGCCGTGAAAACAGTTACGGGTGTAGATGAAGATTTAATGCTGATTACAGCAGCTGGTGTATTGATCCGAATGGAAGTCGAAGGCATTTCTAAAACGGGCCGTAATACACAGGGTGTTAAGCTCATCCGACTCGAATCCGCAGATAATGAATATGTTTCGACGGTTGCCATTGTAGGAAGGGAAGAAGAAGAAGAAAAAGACCTGGATATAGAAACGGTCACGACTCTAGATCCGGATTCTGATCCTGAACCTACTGTAATTGAAGAAAATGAAGAAACTGAAAAAGATACGGAAGAATAATTTTTCCCATAAAAAAAGGGGTTCGGAATTAAAATTCCGAACCCCTTTTGAAATTCCCTTTGAATTTTAGCCTAAAGTTAAAATTTTATTAATTCTATTTTTAAAACAATGAAGACTTTAGGCAAAAGGGTTCTATCAAAAGTTAAAACAAAGTTGATTGGAGCGGGTGTGCGAGACTTCTGCGGGAAAAGCGAGTCAAGGGAGACCCTGCAGGCGCAAACGCCGAGGGCGGACCGCCCGGGGAAAGCGAGTACCTGTAGGCAACGCTCAAATTGTAAAAACCGTAAAAAAACTGTAGACCCAGCAATTAAGCTGGGTCCTTTTTTTGCGCATTAGCTGGATTTCAAAATGATATCAAGAGTGGTTTTAGTTTGGGTAAAAAGACTTATGGATTTTGGAGAGGATTGCTAATAAATTGATTTTTTTTAGGTATTTAATAATAATAAAGATAGTTCTTACCATGTTTTTCAAGTAAAATGATACTCATTAATACTACCGAGGTGAAACGTTTTGCTAGTGAAAACTCGCTATTTAATCGAAGGCTGCATCCTCTCGAAAGAAATTAGAGGTCTTTCGAACCGCCCCATAATGCATGAAAAAACAATATTGACCACGCGATTGATTGAGGCATTGCAAGCCTTTTTAATAACAGAGGTAAGCGTTGAAAAAACTTTGATTGATGGAAAGAAATTTCTGCCGAAAGAAGTGATAGATCCAGAATTGGATGAGCTGGAAGAGTCATCGGATTTTACGGATTTGTATCTTAAGTCAGTACAAACATATAAACGATTGTTTAAAAATTGGCAGGCGGGCAGTAAAGTTGAGGTGGCGATGATTCGTTTAATCATGATTCCCCTTATGGATAAGGCTTTAGAGGAACCAGGAAACATTTTGATGCTGCACCACTATTGCAATAAAGAAGAATATGTATATCATCATGCCATTTCCATTGGATTGATAGGAGGATATATTGCATATAAAATGAAATGCAATAGGGCTGATGTCTACCAAGCGGCAATAGGCGGATGTCTGGCAGATTGCGGGATGGCGAAGCTGCCACCAAGGTTATTAAATAAAACGGAAAGCCTGACAGCGGATGATTATGAGGAGATACATGCTCATCCTATTTTCAGCTACAAGATGATTAAAGATAGTTCCATCATAAAGGATAGTGTGAAGATAGCCGTTCTAGAGCATCATGGAAGGTTAGATGGAACGGGTTATCCCAAAAGATTGAATACAAAGCCCATGAACTTATTCTCAAAAATCATTGCTGTTGCAGATGTATTTCACGCCATGACTTCCGAAAGGACATATAGAAAGAAACAATCACCGTTTAAGGTATTAGAGATGATCTTACATGATGATTTTGGTAAATTTGATATTGGGGTAGTTAAGACCTTGTTATCAAGCTTCGCTAATTTTTCCATAGGAAGCAGGGTCAAACTGAACAATGGATTCATCGCTGAAATCATTTTTATTGATGCCGGCTCGCAAACAAAACCGGTCATAAAGGTGATGGATAGTGAAGAAATTATCAATTTAGGGATTAACCGGGAATTATATATAGAAGAGATACTATAATGTTCAAAGAAAAAGTTTACTCTTAAAATGTAAGCTTTTTCTTCTTGATTAGGTGTACAGTCATAGGATTTGAAATCTATGAATTCATGTATATTATTTATTTTAAAATAACTATTGCTTTTATTCCTGATACTAGATATAATAACTAAGTCGACAGCGAAAGAAAAAAAGTTGTTGACAAAAAATAATATAGTTGATATATTATTAAAGTCGTTTCCAAACGAACGACTTAAATTGCTCTTTGAAAACTGAACAAAACAAAGCGCCAACGTTAAATTTTAAGTGAGCACACACTATCAAAAAAGCAAATGAGCAAGTCAAACATTTCTTCGGAGAGTTTGATCCTGGCTCAGGACGAACGCTGGCGGCGTGCCTAATACATGCAAGTCGAGCGAATCGATGGGAGCTTGCTCCCTGAGATTAGCGGCGGACGGGTGAGTAACACGTGGGCAACCTGCCTATAAGACTGGGATAACTTCGGGAAACCGGAGCTAATACCGGATACGTTCTTTTCTCGCATGAGAGAAGATGGAAAGACGGTTTACGCTGTCACTTATAGATGGGCCCGCGGCGCATTAGCTAGTTGGTGAGGTAATGGCTCACCAAGGCGACGATGCGTAGCCGACCTGAGAGGGTGATCGGCCACACTGGGACTGAGACACGGCCCAGACTCCTACGGGAGGCAGCAGTAGGGAATCTTCCGCAATGGACGAAAGTCTGACGGAGCAACGCCGCGTGAACGAAGAAGGCCTTCGGGTCGTAAAGTTCTGTTGTTAGGGAAGAACAAGTACCAGAGTAACTGCTGGTACCTTGACGGTACCTAACCAGAAAGCCACGGCTAACTACGTGCCAGCAGCCGCGGTAATACGTAGGTGGCAAGCGTTGTCCGGAATTATTGGGCGTAAAGCGCGCGCAGGTGGTTCCTTAAGTCTGATGTGAAAGCCCACGGCTCAACCGTGGAGGGTCATTGGAAACTGGGGGACTTGAGTGCAGAAGAGGAAAGTGGAATTCCAAGTGTAGCGGTGAAATGCGTAGAGATTTGGAGGAACACCAGTGGCGAAGGCGACTTTCTGGTCTGTAACTGACACTGAGGCGCGAAAGCGTGGGGAGCAAACAGGATTAGATACCCTGGTAGTCCACGCCGTAAACGATGAGTGCTAAGTGTTAGAGGGTTTCCGCCCTTTAGTGCTGCAGCTAACGCATTAAGCACTCCGCCTGGGGAGTACGGCCGCAAGGCTGAAACTCAAAGGAATTGACGGGGGCCCGCACAAGCGGTGGAGCATGTGGTTTAATTCGAAGCAACGCGAAGAACCTTACCAGGTCTTGACATCCTCTGACAACCCTAGAGATAGGGCTTTCCCCTTCGGGGGACAGAGTGACAGGTGGTGCATGGTTGTCGTCAGCTCGTGTCGTGAGATGTTGGGTTAAGTCCCGCAACGAGCGCAACCCTTGATCTTAGTTGCCAGCATTCAGTTGGGCACTCTAAGGTGACTGCCGGTGACAAACCGGAGGAAGGTGGGGATGACGTCAAATCATCATGCCCCTTATGACCTGGGCTACACACGTGCTACAATGGATGGTACAAAGGGCTGCAAACCTGCGAAGGTAAGCGAATCCCATAAAGCCATTCTCAGTTCGGATTGCAGGCTGCAACTCGCCTGCATGAAGCCGGAATCGCTAGTAATCGCGGATCAGCATGCCGCGGTGAATACGTTCCCGGGCCTTGTACACACCGCCCGTCACACCACGAGAGTTTGTAACACCCGAAGTCGGTGAGGTAACCTTCATGGAGCCAGCCGCCTAAGGTGGGACAGATGATTGGGGTGAAGTCGTAACAAGGTAGCCGTATCGGAAGGTGCGGCTGGATCACCTCCTTTCTAAGGATAATTACGAGTGCGCTTTTGTTTTGTTCAGTTTTGAATGAGTGATTCATTCAATTAAATAGCAATCCCGCGATAAGCTTGGGAAGCAGAAGCTTATTATTTATGTGAATGGGCCTATAGCTCAGCTGGTTAGAGCGCACGCCTGATAAGCGTGAGGTCGATGGTTCGAGTCCATTTAGGCCCACCATTCCATTTCCCAAAACGGGGCCTTAGCTCAGCTGGGAGAGCGCCTGCCTTGCACGCAGGAGGTCAGCGGTTCGATCCCGCTAGGCTCCACCAATGAAACAATCACGTTGTGATTGGGACAGCTTGTTCCTTGAAAACTAGATAATAGATAGAAGGCAATTAATTTTTTTCAAAGCATCTGTAAGATCTTTTTTAACGGTTAAGTTAGAAAGGGCGCACGGTGGATGCCTTGGCACTAGGAGCCGATGAAGGACGGGACTAACACCGATATGCTTCGGGGAGCTGTAAGTAAGCTTTGATCCGGAGATTTCCGAATGGGGAAACCCACTGTTCGTAATGGAACAGTATCTTTACCTGAATACATAGGGTACTGAAGGCAGACCCGGGGAACTGAAACATCTAAGTACCCGGAGGAAGAGAAAGCAAACGCGATTTCCTGAGTAGCGGCGAGCGAAACGGAATTAGCCCAAACCAAGAGGCTTGCCTCTTGGGGTTGTAGGACACTCAACATGGAGTTACAAAGGAACGGGGTAAATGAAGCGATCTGGAAAGATCCGTCGAAGAAGGTAAAAACCCTGTAGTTGAAACTTCGTTCCCTCCTGAGTGGATCCTGAGTACGGCGGGACACGAGAAATCCCGTCGGAAGCAGGGAGGACCATCTCCCAAGGCTAAATACTCCCTAGTGACCGATAGTGAACCAGTACCGTGAGGGAAAGGTGAAAAGCACCCCGGAAGGGGAGTGAAATAGATCCTGAAACCGTGTGCCTACAAGTAGTCAAAGCCCGTTAATGGGTAATGGCGTGCCTTTTGTAGAATGAACCGGCGAGTTACGATTTCATGCGAGGTTAAGTTGATGAGACGGAGCCGCAGCGAAAGCGAGTCTGAATAGGGCGAATGAGTATGAGGTCGTAGACCCGAAACCAGGTGATCTACCCATGTCCAGGGTGAAGTTCAGGTAACACTGAATGGAGGCCCGAACCCACGCACGTTGAAAAGTGCGGGGATGAGGTGTGGGTAGCGGAGAAATTCCAATCGAACCTGGAGATAGCTGGTTCTCTCCGAAATAGCTTTAGGGCTAGCCTCAAGATGAGAGTATTGGAGGTAGAGCACTGATTGGACTAGGGGCCCCCAACGGGTTACCGAATTCAGTCAAACTCCGAATGCCAAATACTTATTCTTGGGAGTCAGACTGCGAGTGATAAGATCCGTAGTCGAAAGGGAAACAGCCCAGACCACCAGCTAAGGTCCCAAAGTATACGTTAAGTGGAAAAGGATGTGGAGTTGCTTAGACAACCAGGATGTTGGCTTAGAAGCAGCCACCATTTAAAGAGTGCGTAATAGCTCACTGGTCGAGTGACTCCGCGCCGAAAATGTACCGGGGCTAAACGTATCACCGAAGCTGTGGATTGACACCGTATGGTGTCGATGGTAGGAGAGCGTTCTAAGGGCGTTGAAGTCAGACCGGAAGGACTGGTGGAGCGCTTAGAAGTGAGAATGCCGGTATGAGTAGCGAAAGAAGGGTGAGAATCCCTTCCACCGAATGCCTAAGGTTTCCTGAGGAAGGCTCGTCCGCTCAGGGTTAGTCGGGACCTAAGCCGAGGCCGAAAGGCGTAGGCGATGGACAACAGGTTGATATTCCTGTACCACCTATACATCGTTTGAACGATGGGGGGACGCAGAAGGATAGGGTAAGCGCGCTGTTGGATATGCGCGTCCAAGCAGTTAGGCCGGAAACGAGGCAAATCCCGTTTCCATTAAGGCGGAGCTGTGATGGCGAGGGAAATATAGTACCGAAGTTCCTGATTCCACGCTGCCAAGAAAAGCCTCTAGTGAGATGTAAGGTGCCCGTACCGCAAACCGACACAGGTAGGCGAGGAGAGAATCCTAAGGTGTGCGAGAGAACTCTCGTTAAGGAACTCGGCAAAATGACCCCGTAACTTCGGGAGAAGGGGTGCTTTTTAGGGTGAATAGCCCAGAAAAGCCGCAGTGAATAGGCCCAGGCGACTGTTTAGCAAAAACACAGGTCTCTGCGAAGCCGCAAGGCGAAGTATAGGGGCTGACACCTGCCCGGTGCTGGAAGGTTAAGGGGAGAGGTTAGCGCAAGCGAAGCTTTGAACCGAAGCCCCAGTAAACGGCGGCCGTAACTATAACGGTCCTAAGGTAGCGAAATTCCTTGTCGGGTAAGTTCCGACCCGCACGAAAGGTGTAACGATCTGGGCACTGTCTCAACGAGAGACTCGGTGAAATTATAGTACCTGTGAAGATGCAGGTTACCCGCGACAGGACGGAAAGACCCCGTGGAGCTTTACTGCAGCCTGATATTGAATTTTGGTACAGCTTGTACAGGATAGGTAGGAGCCTGAGAAGCCGGAGCGCCAGCTTCGGTGGAGGCGTTGGTGGGATACTACCCTGGCTGTATTGAAATTCTAACCCGCGCCCCTTATCGGGGTGGGAGACAGTGTCAGGTGGGCAGTTTGACTGGGGCGGTCGCCTCCTAAAGAGTAACGGAGGCGCCCAAAGGTTCCCTCAGAATGGTTGGAAATCATTCGTAGAGTGTAAAGGCACAAGGGAGCTTGACTGCGAGACCTACAAGTCGAGCAGGGACGAAAGTCGGGCTTAGTGATCCGGTGGTTCCGCATGGAAGGGCCATCGCTCAACGGATAAAAGCTACCCCGGGGATAACAGGCTTATCTCCCCCAAGAGTCCACATCGACGGGGAGGTTTGGCACCTCGATGTCGGCTCATCGCATCCTGGGGCTGTAGTCGGTCCCAAGGGTTGGGCTGTTCGCCCATTAAAGCGGTACGCGAGCTGGGTTCAGAACGTCGTGAGACAGTTCGGTCCCTATCCGTCGCGGGCGCAGGAAATTTGAGAGGAGCTGTCCTTAGTACGAGAGGACCGGGATGGACGCACCGCTGGTGTACCAGTTGTCTTGCCAAAGGCATAGCTGGGTAGCTACGTGCGGACGGGATAAGTGCTGAAAGCATCTAAGCATGAAGCCCCCCTCAAGATGAGATTTCCCATGGCGCAAGCTAGTAAGATCCCTGAAAGATGATCAGGTTGATAGGTCAGAGGTGGAAGCGTGGCGACATGTGGAGCTGACTGATACTAATAGATCGAGGACTTAACCAACGCTTTTAAAAAAATGAAATACCTTCTTATTATCTAGTTTTGAAGGAACAACGTTCCTCATATGTTTGGTGGCGATAGCGAAGAGGTCACACCCGTTCCCATTCCGAACACGGCAGTTAAGCTCTTCAGCGCCGATGGTAGTTGGGGGTTTCCCCCTGTGAGAGTAGGACGCCGCCAAGCCATTTATTAAGATCAGCCATTCGGCTGGTCTTTTTCTTCGTTTCTAACCAGATCAATTCACCAAATGGAATCAAAGGTGGAACCTTCCGGACTTGATCCATTCAAATATTAAGAATGGCACCTTAGCTTGGCTTATTTTAAGGAATTGAACAATGCAGGGGTAATCATCATTAGGCATGGTTTTCAACAGTTCTGCCCACCATTCTGTTTCATAACGAGCTATTATGCTAAGGTTATAAGAAATCAAATAATGGATCAAAAGTTCAGGTAATGAAAAAGCTGACGAATCTTTATTAAGTGATAGCATGAACTGTCCTTCTGCTAAATTATACCGTATTGGGGAAGTTGCATTATGATTAGGGACGCCATCTGTTTTTAAATGCAGTGTCCCAGTAGCTTCTGAAATACTGTAAACTCGATTCGTTTTTGCTTTCAAAAATTCTTCCAACCGACTGCTGGACATTTGATAGCTATCCAATACCGCTGAAGGTAATTGAAAGCCATTCGAAGACGGTAACATGTCGACGAAATTTTTCCTTGAAACCGACCATGTATATTTTTGCATGTCTGGGATTTCCTTCATTAATGTTCCCATGGAAAACTTTTCACCTTCCAGATGCTTGATATGGAATAACTTCTCGGCAATGCAGGTGAAAAGTCCATTCTTTTGCGTTTTCACTTCGTCCTTTAAAAATTCATATTGTTGTTTTTTCTTTTTTCTCGTTGTTACCCCATGGGCAAGCATAGAAGTTGATTCCGGATAGTTAGGATCAATCGTGAGCAGACAAGCCTTTAACAATTGAGCGAATCCATAAAATGTAAGTATTGGTTGTATGGAAAGTGGTGCAATGGCAGCCTGATTATAATAAGTTTTAGCGTGTTCAAGATGGTAAATAAATGGATAACAATTATCGTAACTTTTTATTTCCGCTTCTGCTATTTTTTCGTGCGTGTAACATTTTTGCAAAAAAAGTTGTGAGGAAGATGCGGAAAAAAAAGGTGTATATTTATCGAAATTATCATTGTTTTCAGGCATTGCAGCTATCCTCCTAATTAATAGAATAATCAAACTTTTATTTCTCTTCTTGACAGTAGTATGTCCTATTGATAACCTACAAATAATATTTTTAAGCAGGAGGGGAAAATAATGTGGGAAAATAAATTTGCAAAAGAAGGTTTAACCTTTGATGATGTCCTATTAATTCCAGCGAAATCAGAGGTTTTGCCGAAAGATGTTAACCTTCAAGTCAACTTAGCTGAAAACTTAAGGCTCAACCTTCCTATCATCAGCGCAGGAATGGATACCGTGACAGAAGCTGAGATGGCAATTGCCATGGCCCGTCAAGGCGGATTGGGTATCATTCATAAAAATATGTCCATTGAAGCACAAGCTGAACTGGTGGATAAAGTAAAACGTTCAGAAAGCGGTGTAATTACCGATCCATTTTTCTTAACGCCGGATCACCAAGTATTCGATGCAGAGCATTTAATGGGTAAATATCGCATTTCAGGTGTTCCTGTAGTCAACAATATAGAGGATCAAAAACTTGTGGGTATCATTACAAACCGTGATTTGCGATTTATTTCCGATTTTTCCTTGAAGATTTCCAGTGTCATGACTGTAGAGAATCTGGTCACAGCGCCAGTGGGAACTAACTTGGAACAAGCAGAGAAGATCCTTCAAAAATACAAAATTGAAAAGCTTCCCCTTGTGGACGATAATGGAGTCCTTAAAGGACTTATTACGATCAAGGATATCGAGAAAGTCATCGAGTTCCCGAATTCGGCGAAAGATAAGCAAGGAAGGTTACTTGCAGGTGCTGCAGTCGGCGTGACCAAGGATACAATGAAGCGTGTCGAAATGCTGGTTAAATCCCATGTCGATGCAATTGTACTTGATACTGCTCACGGTCATTCAGAAGGCGTCCTTGAAATGGTTAAGGAAATCCGCGCGACATATCCTGAATTGACGATCATTGCCGGTAATGTGGCAACAGCTGAAGGTACGAAAGCATTGATTGAAGCGGGAGCTGATGTAGTGAAAGTGGGAATCGGACCAGGGTCAATCTGTACGACAAGGGTTGTAGCTGGTGTAGGTGTTCCGCAAATCACGGCAGTCTTCGATTGTGCGACAGAAGCAAGAAAACATGGTAAAACGATTATCGCTGATGGCGGAATCAAATACTCTGGTGATATCGTTAAAGCCCTGGCTGCAGGCGGACATGCAGTAATGCTTGGCAGTATGCTTGCTGGTGTAACTGAAAGCCCTGGCGAAACGGAAATTTTCCAAGGCCGCCGTTTTAAAGTGTATCGGGGTATGGGCTCTGTTGCTGCTATGGAAAAGGGATCTAAGGACCGTTACTTCCAAGAAGATAACAAGAAATTCGTACCGGAAGGCATCGAAGGGCGCCTTCCATATAAAGGACCTCTATCAGATACCATTTTCCAGCTGATTGGCGGCATTCGTTCAGGTATGGGATATTGCGGTACAGCCACATTGGAAGAGTTGAGGGAAAACTCTCAATTTGTAAAAATGACTGGTGCTGGATTAAGGGAAAGCCATCCTCATGATGTCCAAATTACAAAAGAAGCACCGAACTACTCAATGTAATGAATTTAACATATAATCGTCATTAAAATTTATTGTTAAAATAGACAGAGTCTGCGATTACTCTGTCTATTTTTTTTATTTTTTCTGTGATAAACTAGACAAGGTGTCAAGGAAATTACATAAAGTTTCTTCTTTGTTATAGAGATTAGCTTAAAAGTTGGAGGTATTGGAAATTGAAAAAAATCAGCAAGATGACCCTCATTTTCACTTTTGTTTTTGTTCTTGTTATGTCGCAATTTGCCTATCAACCGGGGGAAGCTGTTGCTGAATCTGATAATTTGGGTTTAAAAGCAGAGGCAGCCATCATCATTGATGGTGAAACAGGACAAATCGTGTATGAAAAAAATGCCGATAAAGTATTAGGGATTGCATCCATGTCTAAAATGATGACAGAGTACATCATAATGGAGTCAATTGAAAATGGGAAAATCAGTTGGGATCAAAAAGTTAAAATAAATAAATACGTACATGACCTTTCAAAAGCACCCAATTTGTCGAATGTTGGGTTAACGGAAGGTGAAGATTATACAGTTAAGGAACTATATCAAGCTATGGCCGTCTATTCCGGAAATGCGGCAACAGTAGCTTTAGCACAGCTAGTTTCCGGAAGTGAAAAGAGCTTCGTTAAGTTAATGAACGAAAAAGCGAATGAATTAGGCTTGAAAAACCATAAATTCGTTAATGCCAGCGGCTTGAATAACGGTGATTTATTAGGGCAGTTTCCTTCAGGTGATGAAGATGATGAAAATATCATGACAGCAAAAGATACTGCACTTCTTGCGTATCGTTTAATAAATGATTATCCGGAAGTGTTGAAAATCGCCAGCATCCCTAAATTGAAATTCCGTGATGGAAAAGAATATCCGAACTTCAACTGGATGCTGCCTGGCCTGATATTTGAATATAAAGGCGTAGATGGACTAAAAACGGGATCTACTGACTTTGCCGGATATGGACACACAGGGACGGTTATCCAGGACGGTCAGCGCTATATCACGGTGGTCATGAAGTCCACTAATAAAAACGAACGTTTTGCGGATAGCACTAAGCTTATGAACTATGCTTATGCAACCTTTAAAAAGGAAAAAGTCCTTCCTGCCAACTACCAGGTGAAAGGGAAAGAAACACTTTCAGTAGTGAAAGGCAAGGAAAAAAACGTTAAGATTCAATCTGAAAAAGCGATCGAGCTACTTGTTGAAAATGGTGAGAAAGACAACTATAAAACAGATTTAGTGATCGATAAAAACAAATTGAATGATGATGGTAAGCTGACTGCACCAATCAAAAAAGGTGAAAAGCTAGGTTACATCACAGTCACTCCTAAAAAAGGAGAAAATTACGGGTACATCAACGGAGATCAGGTTAAGGTTAACGTCGTAGCTGCTGAATCTGTTGAAAAGGCAAACTGGTTCGTACTATCAATGCGAGCGGTTGGCGGATTCTTTGGTGACGTATGGAGCAGTGTAGCTTCCACTGTTAAAGGCTGGTTTTAAGTTTCACGTATAAAACGGTTGCGTAATGTATAAAATTATAGTACATTATGGAAAACAATCTGATTATATAAGAAAGCAATGACAGGAAATAGTAACAAATATTTCTTTCTATAGAGAGCCGATGGCTGGTGGAAATCGGTGTAAGAGTTTTGTGAATCCCTCCTGGAGCAGAGTATGGAAAGCCTTTTGGGTCAGTAAGTACTTTCGGTTAAAAGCCGTTATCGTGATAAGTGGTAGGCGTTTTTTAATAGGCCTTCAACTAGGGTGGCAACGCGGGTTAACTCTCGTCCCTTCTTCAGGGGACGGGAGTTTTTTGCGTTCTTTGATAAAACATCAAAATATTAAGGAGGAACTGAAGATGTTGGATTTGAAATATGTAAGAAATAATTTTGAAGAAGTGAAGCGTGTATTGCAATTTAGAGGAGAAGATTTGACCGATTTAGGTAAATTCGAGGAACTTGATGTAAAGCGTCGGAATTTGATTGCTGATACGGAAAAGTTGAAAAGCCAAAGAAATGAAGTTTCACAGCAAGTGGCCGTATTGAAACGGGAAAAAAAAGATGCAGATCAGCTGATTGCCCAAATGCGTGAAGTTGGTGACCGTATCAAAGGATTCGATGATGAACTTCGTGAAGTGGAAGCCCAGTTAGAAACATTACTTCTTTCCATTCCGAACATTCCGCATGAAAGTGTGCCTGTTGGTGAGACGGAAGACGATAATGTCGAAATCCGTAAATGGGGAGAGTTACCGGAATTCAAGTTTGAACCGAAACCACACTGGGATGTAGCCGGAGATCTAGGCATCCTGGATTTTGAACGGGCAGCAAAAGTGACCGGAAGCCGATTTGTATTTTATAGGGGTCTTGGTGCTCGATTAGAACGTGCATTAATTAGCTTTATGTTAGACCTTCATGTTGAGGAACATGGATATGAAGAAATGCTGCCACCTTATATGGTTAACCGTGCAAGCATGACTGGCACAGGTCAATTGCCAAAATTCGAAGAGGATGCTTTCCGTATTGAAAGTGATGATTACTTCTTGATTCCTACAGCTGAAGTCCCGGTGACAAACTTCCATCGTGATGAAATCATGAGCATGGACGATCTGCCGATAAGCTATGCGGCATACAGCGCTTCTTTCCGTTCAGAGGCAGGATCTGCAGGTCGTGATACCCGCGGGTTAATTCGTCAGCACCAGTTCAATAAAGTTGAACTAGTGAAATTCGTGAAGCCGGAAGATTCTTATGCAGAATTGGAAAATCTCACGGGTCATGCGGAGAAGGTCCTTCAATTGCTAGGACTTCCATACCGAGTGCTGAGCATGTGTACGGGAGATCTTGGCTTCACTGCTGCTAAAAAGTATGATATCGAGGTTTGGATCCCGAGTTATGGAACGTACCGCGAAATTTCTTCTTGCAGTAACTTTGAAGCATTCCAGGCTAGACGGGCCAATATTCGCTTCAGACGTGATGCAAAAGGCAAACCGGAACACGTCCATACTCTAAATGGATCAGGTTTGGCAATCGGCCGTACAGTCGCTGCCCTTTTGGAAAATTACCAGCAGGAAGATGGCAGTGTTATCATACCTGAAGTATTACGTCCATATATGCGCGGTGCGGAAGTCATTAAACCGTAAGTCAAAAGGAATCAGCTTCTGATTAAGGAGGCTGATTCCCCTTTTTATCAAAGTTTGAAAATTATTTTAAAAAAACTTTATAGAGCGCTTGACTTTAATTTTAATTCCATGTAATATAATAAATGTTGATACGGAGGTATACCCAAGTCCGGCTGAAGGGATCGGTCTTGAAAACCGACAGGGGAGTCAAATCCCGCGGGGGTTCGAATCCCTCTACCTCCTCCATAACTTATTAATAACCACAGCGCATAAATTGGATATCGATGAATTCCGTTGCAGATATGTAACGGAATTTTTGTTTTCTAATATATTAAAAAACCACCGGATAACCGGTGGTTTTTCTTTTTATACATTTCGCAGCAACTTGGTTTGCTCCATATATTCGGCAATCCGTTTTATAAGAGGTTCGATGCTTGCTTCATCCTGCATAAGGTCATATTCGTTTATATTTAATCGTAGGACAGGGCAGGCGTTGAATTGATCAATCCATTCCTCGTAACGGCCGTGCATTTCCTGCCAATATTCAATTGGGGTATGCTGTTCCATTGGACGGCCGCGTTCTTGGATCCGGTCGAGGATATCATCAAGCGAACCTTCGAGATAGATTAGTAAATCAGGGTGCGGGAAGTATGGCGTCATTACCATGGCATTGAAAAGGCTTGTATACGTTTCGTAGTCCACATCATTCATCGTGCCTTTTTCATAATGCATTTTTGCAAATATCCCTGTGTCTTCATAAATGGAACGGTCTTGGATAAAACCACCGCCATATTCGAAGATTTTTTTTTGCTCTTTAAAACGTTCAGCGAGGAAATAGATTTGCAGGTGGAAACTCCAGCGATTAAAATCATCGTAAAACTTATCCAGGTAGGGGTTCGTATCAACCTTTTCAAAGGATGTCCTGAATTGAAGGGCATCGGCTAACGCATTGGTCATGGTCGATTTTCCTACGCCAACCGTCCCTGCTATCGTGATGACGGCGTTGTTTGGAATATTATATTTCTTTCGTAAGTTCATTTGACTTTACTCCTTTGTG
This sequence comes from Peribacillus phoenicis, assembly GCF_047238085.1. Classification (NCBI taxonomy): domain Bacteria; kingdom Bacillati; phylum Bacillota; class Bacilli; order Caryophanales; family Bacillaceae; genus Peribacillus; species Peribacillus phoenicis. The sequence continues at coordinate 5,180,733 of NZ_JBDFMF010000001.1, forward strand.
CAGGGCATTCTCTATTTGGCTGATTATCGTTTTCAAATCATCCTTGTTCCCGACAAAATCCAGCTCATCTCCGTTGAATGTAAGAACAGGTATGTCAGGGTGCTGTTTCTCAAATGTTTCCATGAATGTTCGATAATCCGCGGATAACTGCTCTAAATAAATGGAGGATATATTTTTTTCGAATTCACGACCTCTTTTACCGATTCGGGAAAGAAGAGTATCAAGACTTGCGTTTAAATAAATCACCATATTAGGTTTAGGCATATCCCGTGTTAAAATATTGAATATTTCAAGGTATTTATTGTATTGTCCGTTCTTTAACGTTCGTTCAGCAAATATCAAGTTCTTGAATATATGGTAATCAGCCACCACGGCTTGGTCATTAGTAAGATACTTTTTATCGATATCTTCCAATTGTTTATAACGGTTACACAGAAAAAACATTTCTGTTTGAAAGCTCCACTCATCAATATCTTTATAGAATTTCCCGAGAAATGGATTTTCATCAACAATTTCCTTCAATAATGAAATTTGAAAATGATCTGCGATAACTTTTGCAAGTGATGTTTTTCCCACGCCGATTGGACCTTCGACAGTGATAAATGGGGTGGATTTCATCCAATCTGTCCTCCTTCAATGAGGTATCAAGCTGAAATTCCCGGTTATTAGGTTTTTCGCCAAGAGATATTGTATCACAGACTTGGGACTTTAGTGACATTTTTGTCAGGTTGATAAAGAAAGAGAATGAAAGAGTGTTATCGGGGATGTATGTAGGTTAGTGCCCTTGTTCAATTGAATGCTTAAATGTCTTCACCTTCTTTTATGGACGCCTTGAGAACATGGTTCATCATCTTTAATGCGTAATGATTATCTTCCTTTGATGCAGAAGCGATGCAATCCTTCGGAATCCATAATTTATATTCCCGCATATAGGCATCATTGGCCGTGAATAGGACGCAGATGTTGCCAGCTATTCCAGTAATGATCAGGGTTTCCACGTTTAATCGTTTAAGCAGTGTATTGAGTGCCGTCCCATAAAATGCGGAATGCTTCGGCTTGATGAGAAAGAATTCATCCTGTTGAGGTTTTATTCTTTCGATTAATGAGGCATTCCCTTCATTTTTACATCTAGCAATAATTTTATCGAAGTCAGCCTGCCATAAATCATAATGATCGTTGATATAAATGATTGGAAAACCCTTTTCTTTCATTTGCTTTTTTAATTTCAAAATCGGATCGACGATAAGCTTCGTATGTGCAAGGAGCATATTCCCGTATTTGAAATCAAAATCATTGATCATATCAATGATAAGCAATGCAAAAGAAGGCGTTTCAGGTCGATTCATGGTATATCCTCCTGTAATGTGAGAATTTACTTGCAGCACGTATGCCGCATGCGTTACTATTCATTAGAACAAGTAGTATGACCTTTATTTTGTCTTATATTTGTCTGTTTACTCCTACTTAATATAAGGGGGTTTTTTTATGAAGGATGATGTTTATTACATGAATTTAGCCTTAAAGGAAGCGGAAAAGGCGCAGATGTTGAATGAAGTGCCGATTGGCGCTTTAATCGTAATAGATGATCAAGTTATTTCGACGGGGCATAACCTGAGGGAAACGGAACAGAATGCGACGGCACATGCGGAGCTGCTTGCGATCAATGAGGCTTGCCGTGCTACTGGCAGTTGGCGTCTTGAAGATGCGACATTATATGTAACGCTGGAGCCCTGTCCCATGTGTGCTGGTGCCATCTTGCAATCAAGGGTAAAAAGGGTTGTTTTTGGAGCCCATGACCCAAAGGCTGGCTGTGCAGGGACATTCATGGATTTACTCCAAGATGAACGCTTCAACCATCAATGTGATGTAACAAGCGGTGTATTAGGGGAAGAGTGCGGCTGGATATTGACTTCATTTTTTAAAGAACTTAGGGATAGAAAGAAAACGTTGAAAAGAGAGCAAGCACTCAAAATTGCCGAGGAAAATAAATAGGTGAAAACGAATGTTGAAGATGAGGCTTTGCTTCATTTGATAAATTTGGAATCAAACTGTCCATGAACAACACTTGCGTTTTTTTTGTTACCTTAGTATAATGAATTATGCGTCGACATGACGCTTTGAATTTGGTATTACTTTTGCCGTGCTAGACGGGGAGGTAGCGGTGCCCTGTACTCGCAATCCGCTCTAGCGAGGTTGAATCCCTTCTCGAGGTTAGCATTCTGTAGGGCCTGCCTTAAGTAAGTGGTGTTGACGCCCGGGTCCTGCGCAATGGGACTCCATGAACCATGTCAGGTCCGGAAGGAAGCAGCATTAAGTGGAAGTTCTCATGTGCCGCAGGGTTGCCTGGGCCGAGCTAACTGCTTAAGTAACGCTTATGGTTGCTAATCGACAGAAGGTGCACGGCAGTTATTTTACATAAACAAAAAACTCATTCGTATCGGGTGGGTTTTTTTTTATGCCAAGAAGGTAAAGCGCTTGGCATTTTTGAAAAAAATGAGACAATGATAGAATTTCTTTTTAGACTTTGATATTAAGGAAATCAGTAATGTATAATAAACAAGGTGGAGAAAAAAAGGAGGGATTTCCGTGGGGTATCAAGCATTATACCGGGTATGGCGGCCACAACAATTCATTGATGTAGTCGGGCAGGAACATGTAACGAAAACGTTGCAGAATGCCTTGGTCGGGCAGAAGGTTTCGCATGCCTATTTATTTTCCGGTCCGCGTGGAACAGGGAAAACAAGTGCTGCTAAAATTCTGGCAAAAGCAGTGAATTGTGAGCATGCCCCGACAAGTGAGCCCTGTAACGAATGTGCTACCTGCCGCGGAATCACCGATGGCTCCATATCAGATGTTATAGAAATTGATGCAGCATCCAATAATGGTGTCGAGGAAATCCGTGACATTCGTGATAAGGTCAAATATGCACCGAACGCGGTTACATATAAAGTTTATATCATTGATGAGGTACATATGCTATCACAGGGTGCTTTCAATGCACTTTTGAAGACATTGGAAGAACCCCCGAAGCACGTGATTTTTATATTGGCGACGACTGAACCTCATAAGATTCCACTAACGATCATTTCCCGTTGCCAAAGGTTTGATTTTAAAAGGATCCAGCCTCAAGATATAGTTGGCAGGATGTCACAGATCATCGCAGAAACAGGTGTTTCATGTGATGAACAAGCCCTGCATATCATTGCGAGGGCAGCCGAAGGCGGGATGCGGGATGCACTAAGCCTTCTTGATCAAGCGATATCCTTCAGTTCAGAGACGGTTTCTGTGGAAGATGCATTGACTGTCACCGGTTCTGTTTCGCAGGCGTTTTTAAGCCGGCTGGCAAAAGCTATATATGATAAAGAAGTAGCGGTGGCACTTGAAGTCCTTGAAGAATTGCTGGCCATGGGAAAAGACCCGGCTCGGTTCATTGAAGACATGATTTATTATTTCCGTGACATGCTTTTGTTTCAAACGGCACCGGCACTGGCAGAATCCTTCGAGCGTGTTTTGATAGATCCCCAATTTAAGGAATTGGCAGAAGTGATCTCTTCTGAATCGATTTACTCCATTATCGAAAGCTTCAATCAAACACAGCAGGATATGAAATGGACAAATCATCCAAGGATTTTCCTTGAAGTGGCACTTGTGAAGTTATGTAATGAGCAAAGGCCAAATCAAAATGATAACGGGCAGCTGTTGCAGCTGCAGCAGAAAATAGAAGATTTAGAGAAGAAATTGATTGAAATGCAGAAAAACGGCATTCCGGCAGCCATGACAGAAAAGCCTGCAGAGCAGGCTAAGGTGCAAAGGGCCGTTAAAAAGGCATATAAAGCACCTGCAGGGAAGATCAATCAAGTTTTGAAACAAGCTACAAAGCCAGGTCTTAATGCTGTGAAAAGTAAGTGGGGGGAAGTGCTTGAGCAGTTAGGTCAGCAAAACCAAAAGTCATTGGCAGCTTTATTAACGGAGGCAGAACCTGTTGCTGCGTCAACTGAAGCTTTTGTGGTAAAATTCAAATATGATATTCATTGTCAAATGGCAATGGAAAATAACCGTTTCGTGGAAGTGATAGCCTCGATCATGCAGCAATTGACCGGACACCGAATGGAGATAGCTGGAGTTCCGGAGAGCCAGTGGCAAAGGTTGCGGGAGGACTTCATCTCAACACAGCAGTTCGACGGTCCAGAAGAAACGGAATCAAAAGAAGAAGACCCCTTTATAGCAGAGGCTAGAAAATTAGTCGGCGATGATTTACTTGAAATTAAAGAATAATTGGAGGTAAGGAAAATGGGTATGCGCGGCGGTAATATGCAGAACATGATGAAACAAATGCAAAAGATGCAAAAGAAGATGGCAGAGGCACAAGAAGAATTAGGTGAAAAAAAGATTGAAGGAACTGCTGGCGGCGGAATGGTAACGGTCATCGTGACTGGACATAAAGAAATCGTCGATGTAATCATCAAACCGGAAGTTGTCGATCCGGATGATATCGATATGCTTCAGGATTTAGTTCTGGCTGCGACTAACGATGCTTTGAAAAAGGCGGAAGAATTGACAAACCAAACGATGGGACAATTCACTAAGGGAATGAACCTTCCGGGTATGTTTTAAGCAAGTTCAAAAGAAACTTCCTTTCAGGGGGTTTCTTTTGAAATTTTTAGGAGGAATTCGATGCATTATCCAGAACCAATTTCCAAGCTCATTGACAGTTTTATGAAATTGCCGGGGATTGGTCCTAAAACGGCTGCTCGATTAGCCTTTCATGTATTAAGCATGAAGGAAGATACTGTTTTGGATTTTGCAAAGGCACTTGTTAATGCTAAGCGGAATCTTATGTATTGCTCAGTCTGTGGTCATATTACCGATCAAGATCCCTGTTATATCTGCGAAGATCAAAAGAGGGACAGAAGTTTGATTTGTGTGGTTCAGGACCCTAAAGATGTAATAGCTATGGAAAAGATGAGAGAGTTCAATGGTTTATACCATGTACTGCATGGCAGTATTTCCCCGATGGACGGAATCGGTCCGGAAGATATAAATATTCCTGATTTATTAAAGCGCCTGCAAGATGAAACAGTGCTGGAGGTCATTTTGGCTACTAATCCTAACATTGAAGGTGAAGCGACAGCCATGTATATTTCGCGGTTGCTTAGACCTTCAGGAATAAAAGTGACCCGAATTGCCCACGGACTTCCTGTTGGCGGAGATTTGGAGTATGCGGATGAAGTGACGCTATCAAAAGCAATTGAAGGAAGAAGAGAAATATAAGGTAGCTGGGAGGACTTCACTTGTTCTTTCGTAAAAAAAAGAAACTTCGGAATGAATTCAATGATTCATTAATCGAAGAGCTTGAACAGTTGAAATGGAATTGGCATAATCAAAAATCACTACTTGAAAAAAGCGTTGATCCATCTGAGGAAGTAATCGCCCAAACGAGGCTGGCGGAAGTGAAATATTTCTACCTATTCAGGGAAGTTAAAAGAAGGAATGTCCGCTTAAAAAGATGATAAGGAAATGGCTGTGAAGGATTTCGTATTCCTCATGGCCATTTTTTCAGTTCTTAATCCATCGTTCCCTTCATATAAGTGTAGTACAAGCTTGCGGGGAGGAATGAGTTTGGAACCAGTTGTCTTTGTTGCCGTAATTGGCGGCCTGATTTTAATGCTCCTTATTATCGGGGCGCCATTAAGACCCGTCCGGTTCATAGGGCAGGGGATTATAAAGATCATTATCGGTGCAGCATTTTTGTTCTTTTTGAATACACTTGGGAATCAAGCGGGCATTCATGTCCCCATCAACCCTGTTACCTCGGCAGTCGCCGGCCTGCTTGGAATACCGGGAGTTGCCGCTTTGGCAGCCATTGGTTATTGGATTATCTAAAGGAAATGCGTAGAAGTCATTCTTATGAAAACCTCATGGATATCTCCATGGGGTTTTCATCATGTTATAGTTTTTTTAAAATAACTAATTAAACCATTGACGATAACTCTTCAACCTGATAATATATTAGGAGTCGCCAATAACGACATCATAAATTGCTCAATCAAAAAAACAATATAAAAAAGTTATTGACATTAGATTGAGTAAGTGATAAGATAATAAAGTCGCTTACGAAGTAACGACAATAAATCGCTCTTTGAAAACTGAACAAAACAAAGCGCCAACGTTAAATTTTAAGTGAGCACACACTATTAAAAAAGCAAATGAGCAAGTCAAACATTTCTTCGGAGAGTTTGATCCTGGCTCAGGACGAACGCTGGCGGCGTGCCTAATACATGCAAGTCGAGCGAATCGACGGGAGCTTGCTCCCTGAGATTAGCGGCGGACGGGTGAGTAACACGTGGGCAACCTGCCTATAAGACTGGGATAACTTCGGGAAACCGGAGCTAATACCGGATACGTTCTTTTCTCGCATGAGAGAAGATGGAAAGACGGTTTACGCTGTCACTTATAGATGGGCCCGCGGCGCATTAGCTAGTTGGTGAGGTAATGGCTCACCAAGGCGACGATGCGTAGCCGACCTGAGAGGGTGATCGGCCACACTGGGACTGAGACACGGCCCAGACTCCTACGGGAGGCAGCAGTAGGGAATCTTCCGCAATGGACGAAAGTCTGACGGAGCAACGCCGCGTGAACGAAGAAGGCCTTCGGGTCGTAAAGTTCTGTTGTTAGGGAAGAACAAGTACCAGAGTAACTGCTGGTACCTTGACGGTACCTAACCAGAAAGCCACGGCTAACTACGTGCCAGCAGCCGCGGTAATACGT
>NZ_JBDFMF010000001.1:5190000-5435000 GCF_047238085.1 Peribacillus phoenicis
TTGGCTTAGAAGCAGCCACCATTTAAAGAGTGCGTAATAGCTCACTGGTCGAGTGACTCCGCGCCGAAAATGTACCGGGGCTAAACGTATCACCGAAGCTGTGGATTGACACCGTATGGTGTCGATGGTAGGAGAGCGTTCTAAGGGCGTTGAAGTCAGACCGGAAGGACTGGTGGAGCGCTTAGAAGTGAGAATGCCGGTATGAGTAGCGAAAGAAGGGTGAGAATCCCTTCCACCGAATGCCTAAGGTTTCCTGAGGAAGGCTCGTCCGCTCAGGGTTAGTCGGGACCTAAGCCGAGGCCGAAAGGCGTAGGCGATGGACAACAGGTTGATATTCCTGTACCACCTATACATCGTTTGAACGATGGGGGGACGCAGAAGGATAGGGTAAGCGCGCTGTTGGATATGCGCGTCCAAGCAGTTAGGCCGGAAACGAGGCAAATCCCGTTTCCATTAAGGCGGAGCTGTGATGGCGAGGGAAATATAGTACCGAAGTTCCTGATTCCACGCTGCCAAGAAAAGCCTCTAGTGAGATGTAAGGTGCCCGTACCGCAAACCGACACAGGTAGGCGAGGAGAGAATCCTAAGGTGTGCGAGAGAACTCTCGTTAAGGAACTCGGCAAAATGACCCCGTAACTTCGGGAGAAGGGGTGCTTTTTAGGGTGAATAGCCCAGAAAAGCCGCAGTGAATAGGCCCAGGCGACTGTTTAGCAAAAACACAGGTCTCTGCGAAGCCGCAAGGCGAAGTATAGGGGCTGACACCTGCCCGGTGCTGGAAGGTTAAGGGGAGAGGTTAGCGCAAGCGAAGCTTTGAACCGAAGCCCCAGTAAACGGCGGCCGTAACTATAACGGTCCTAAGGTAGCGAAATTCCTTGTCGGGTAAGTTCCGACCCGCACGAAAGGTGTAACGATCTGGGCACTGTCTCAACGAGAGACTCGGTGAAATTATAGTACCTGTGAAGATGCAGGTTACCCGCGACAGGACGGAAAGACCCCGTGGAGCTTTACTGCAGCCTGATATTGAATTTTGGTACAGCTTGTACAGGATAGGTAGGAGCCTGAGAAGCCGGAGCGCCAGCTTCGGTGGAGGCGTTGGTGGGATACTACCCTGGCTGTATTGAAATTCTAACCCGCGCCCCTTATCGGGGTGGGAGACAGTGTCAGGTGGGCAGTTTGACTGGGGCGGTCGCCTCCTAAAGAGTAACGGAGGCGCCCAAAGGTTCCCTCAGAATGGTTGGAAATCATTCGTAGAGTGTAAAGGCACAAGGGAGCTTGACTGCGAGACCTACAAGTCGAGCAGGGACGAAAGTCGGGCTTAGTGATCCGGTGGTTCCGCATGGAAGGGCCATCGCTCAACGGATAAAAGCTACCCCGGGGATAACAGGCTTATCTCCCCCAAGAGTCCACATCGACGGGGAGGTTTGGCACCTCGATGTCGGCTCATCGCATCCTGGGGCTGTAGTCGGTCCCAAGGGTTGGGCTGTTCGCCCATTAAAGCGGTACGCGAGCTGGGTTCAGAACGTCGTGAGACAGTTCGGTCCCTATCCGTCGCGGGCGCAGGAAATTTGAGAGGAGCTGTCCTTAGTACGAGAGGACCGGGATGGACGCACCGCTGGTGTACCAGTTGTCTTGCCAAAGGCATAGCTGGGTAGCTACGTGCGGACGGGATAAGTGCTGAAAGCATCTAAGCATGAAGCCCCCCTCAAGATGAGATTTCCCATGGCGCAAGCTAGTAAGATCCCTGAAAGATGATCAGGTTGATAGGTCAGAGGTGGAAGCGTGGCGACATGTGGAGCTGACTGATACTAATAGATCGAGGACTTAACCAACGCTTTTAAAAAAATGAAATACCTTCTTATTATCTAGTTTTGAAGGAACAACGTTCCTCATATGTTTGGTGGCGATAGCGAAGAGGTCACACCCGTTCCCATTCCGAACACGGCAGTTAAGCTCTTCAGCGCCGATGGTAGTTGGGGGTTTCCCCCTGTGAGAGTAGGACGCCGCCAAGCCATTTCAAAAGATCAGCCATCCGGCTGGTCTTTTTTTGCATAATGCTAAGAAAAATCATTGGATATGAAGGGATTATCGATTATGGAAACTTTTATAAAGACATACACGTAATGAAATTCTTCATCATACATTGTTAAAAGCATCCCCGGTTCTCTTAAACTATTTAAATTAATGTATGCGAACAATGGTTTTTGGGGAGAATGCAGGTATGGAGGTGGAGATGTTGGGGACAACAACAACCAAAACAACGGCAGGGGAAACATGCGCGGTTTGTGAAGAAATAAAAGGTATGGGTATACATCTATATACGACTTTTATTTGCGAGGAATGCGAAAGGGATATGATCGGGACGGATACGAACGACCCCAAATACCAATATTACTTAAAGAAATTAAGAAAAATCACTAATCCTGAAATATTATCATGAAAAAATAGTTTGTGGAAAGTTAAAGAATCAGAGAAAAAAGAAATGGTGTGTTTCTTTAGTCTCTGATTCTTTTTTTGGTACTTTAGAAGAATGCTTGCCAACACGCTTCAAGCTGCAACCAGACTGTTTGGGGATACATAATCGCCTTCCTATTGTCGCAATATGAGATAAAATTGAACTTATTTGATAAAATGAAAAAATACTAAGACGTGAGGGAAGAGAAAAATGAATCAATCTCAGACACCGTTGTTCGATGCAATGAGTGCATTTCATAAAAAAAGCCCAATATCCCTGCATGTCCCAGGACATAAAAATGGATGGGTGTTTAGTAAAAAGGGCCAAGCTTTATATAACCCCCTGCTTGGTATTGATGCCACGGAGTTAAGCGGTTTAGATGACCTGCATGCTCCAGAGGGCGCCATTTTAAAGTCCGAGCAACTACTCGCTGATCTATATGGGGTAAAGCGGAGTTATTTTCTCGTTAATGGGTCAACCGTAGGCAACATTGCCATGATTCTTGCTACCTGCCGGGAAGGCGATAAGGTCCTTGTCCAAAGAAACTGCCATAAATCAATTTTACACGGATTGATGTTAGCGAATGTACAACCGATCTTTTTACAACCGGCTTATTATGAGAAATGGGGCATTGCTGGCGGTGTAAGATCAAAATTAATTGAAGAAGCCTTGAGTGTACATCCAGATGTAAAAGCCATCATTGTTACCTATCCTAATTATTATGGTCTTGGTGAAGACTTGACGGAAATGGTAAGACTCGCACATCAAAAGGGGATTCCGGTTCTGGTGGACGAGGCACATGGCGCTCATTTTCAGTTAGGAAGTCCGTTTCCAAAGCCGGCCATTTTGGCAGGGGCAGATGCCGTTGTCCAGTCTGCGCATAAAACACTGCCGGCCATGACAATGGGGTCATTTCTTCATGTGAATTCATCCTTAGTTGATGTCGATCAAGTATCATTCTATTTACAAATGCTTCAGTCGAGCAGTCCATCTTACCCGATTATGGGATCGCTCGACTTGGCCAGGGCCTACTTAGCCGCTTTTACATCAGAAGATAAAAGTTCCCTTATTGAAAAGATATTAGATTTCAGAGGCGAATTAGGTGACCTGGAAACAGTAAGGGTGCTGGAGGCGCCACTAGGCATCGCGGCAGACCCGTTGAAAGTAGTCATTCAATCAACAAATGGTTTAAGCGGGTTTGAATTACAGCAGCTATGTGAAGCCGAAGGCATTTTTACGGAATTGGCTGATCGTGATAATTTATTACTGATTTTACCCTTATTAAAAATGGGTGCCGAATTTCCTTTTCATGAAATCGTTCAAACTATAAAAAGTGCCACTGAAGGCAGAATTGGATTAAAGGAAGCGAATCTTGGGGAAAGCTTGCCTGAACGAAGGTCAATGACAGGACTTGAAATGCCATACTCCGTCATGAAGCATAGTAAATCAAAACCTGTCGCATTACACAAAGCAGTGGGTGAGGTATCTGCCGAGATGGTCATTCCTTATCCACCGGGCATCCCTTTGATTATGTCCGGGGAAATGATTACTCCTGAACATATATCCATTTTGAGAAGCCTGCTAGAACTGGGATCAAGGTTTCATGGCGGTTCCTCCCTTTCAAACGGAGAATTGATCGTTTATGAAAGCGGGCAGACTGGTTAAAATGTTATACTACAAACAAAGAACCTTGGAGGTACATCGATGAAACGTGGTATTTTTATAACAATGGAAGGGCCTGAGGGTGCCGGGAAAACAACAATTGCCCAAATGCTTGGCAAGGCTCTGCAACAAGAAGGCTACCAAGTACTATTAACGCGTGAGCCAGGTGGAGTTCCCATTTCGGAGCAAATTAGGGAAGTGATCCTTAATAAAGATAATACAGCCATGGACCCGAGAACAGAGGCTTTATTATACGCAGCAGCAAGGCGTCAGCATTTAGTGGAAGTGGTCATGCCGGAGTTGGAACGAGGGGGAATTGTCCTCTGTGACCGGTTTATAGACAGCTCGTTAGCCTATCAGGGCCATGCAAGGGGTTTGGATATAGAAGAAGTTTACAATATCAATAAATTCGCAATAGGAGATATGATGCCAGATGCCACGCTCTTTTTTGATATCGACCCAGAAGAGGGATTAAGACGTATCCAGTCCAATGGGGAAAGGGAAGTGAACCGGCTGGATCTTGAAGCCCTCGACTTCCATAAAAAAGTTTGTGAGGGGTATCAGTTCATTATAAATAGATGGAAAGACCGTTTCATCATCGTGGATGCAGGCCGGACAATAGATGAAGTACTTGAAGAAACGAAAGCCAGCTTGTTGGATTTTTTAGCGAAAGCGGGAAACTGAATATATAGGTTTCCATATTATTCAACCAATACTATTCCAGGCAAGGACTAGTTGATATAATGGAGTTAGTAAAAATTCAGAGTAACCGGAGGATGATGAAAATGAAAATGATCATTGCTGTCGTACAAGACAAGGATAGTCATCGCCTGCTGAATCAATTAGTGGAAAATAATTTCGGAACGACCAAGCTAGCCAGCACTGGCGGGTTTTTAAAATCAGGTAATACGACTTTCATGATTGGCACAGAGGATGAACGTGTTGACCAAGCCATTCAGATAATCAAACAGAATTGTCAGTCACGATCCCAATTAGTATCACCGGTTTCACCGATGGGCGGGAATGCCGAGTCCTATGTACCTTACCCAGTGGAGATTCAAGTAGGCGGAGCGACCATTTTTGTTCTGCCGGTTGAAAACTTTTTACAATTTTAACGGTTAGTTTCAGGGAGGTTCATTATGAAAATCAACCATGATATCCCTATTAAGCTGGATAAATCGCGTCAGGATGCCAAACAGTTTCAAACTGGAAATGGAAGATTTCAACAAATGGTCCAGACACAGGATCAAAAGATGCAAGTCCAAACATTAAACCGTTTGATAGGCGATATTGAAGGGGCGGGTCAGCGTTTAGTAAGGTCACGTACTTTTAGGGAATTGGCAAAATATAAAGCATTGGTGAAACGGTTTGTTAAAGAAGCGGTTGAATATGGACTGGAACTGAAACAATCTACGAGCTGGAACGAATATGGACAAAGCCGGCCGTTGAAAACCGTGGAAACGATAGATGCAAGATTAGTTGAGTTAAGCGAGGAAATTCTTAATAAAGAGAAAAGTTCGCTTGAAATATTGGAAATGATTGGCGAGATTAAAGGTCTGCTGATTAATTTATATACTTAAGTGAGTTGATGGTTTTGGATAAAACATGGCAGGACATGAGTGAAATTCAGCCGCAGGTAATGACGATGCTGCAAAATAGCATAACGAAGAACAGGGTGGCACATGCGTATTTATTTGAAGGGGAAAAAGGGACAGGTAAGCAAGAGATAAGCAATGCCTTTGCCAAAAGCTTACTATGTGAAGCCCCGACAGCAGGTTATGAGCCATGCGAACTTTGTCGGAATTGCAAACGGATTTCAAGTGGGAATCATCCTGATGTCCATTTGATAGAAAGAGACGGTCTCTCAATAAAGAAAGAACAAATCAAGGGGCTGCAGGAAGAATTTTCGAAAAAAAGTGTAGAGGCAGATCGAAAGGTTTATATGATTGCCGATGCGGACAAAATGTCGGTGGGGGCAGCCAACAGTCTATTGAAATTTTTAGAAGAACCTTCGGCTGATACTGTAGCAATATTGATGACCGAACAGCTTCAGAGGATTCTACCGACTATATTATCTAGGTGCCAAGTAATTTCATTCAAACCATTATCTCCGGAGAATGTGAGACGGAAGCTGATAGAACAGGAGTTAGAACCACAGCTGGCTTCGGTCATCGCACACATAACACAGAATGTGGAAGCTGGAATTGAGCTTAGCCATGATGAATGGTTTGTACAAGCTCAAAAAATAGTGGTAAAATTATATGAAGTGTTAAAACTCAATTCCTTGAAGGCATTGCTGTACCTTCAGACGGATTGGTCCACACACTTTAAAGAAAGAGAACAGGTTGACAGAGGTCTTGATTTGTTACTTCTTATATATAAGGATTTATTATACATTCAGTTGGACAAAAAGGACTTCGTTGTATTCCAAAATAAACTGAAGGAATTTGAAACTCACGCTCTTCATCTTTCCCCAAGACGCCTTGCTGAACATATGGGTTGCATTTTGGAAGCAAAAAGGAAGCTGATGTCCAACACGAATCCACAGCTGTTGATGGAACAGCTTGTGCTGAATTTGCAGGAGGGATCATGATTTGTATGATGTTGTAGGTGTCCGTTTTAAAAAGGCGGGCAAAATATACTACTTCGATCCGGGTGAATTCACTATTCCTAAGGACGATTTTGTAATAGTGGAGACTGTCCGCGGTGTTGAATTCGGTAAAGTCGTTACAGCCCGTAAACAAGTAGATGAAAACGATGTTGTCCTGCCATTGAAAAAAGTACTTCGGGTCGCTGATGCAAAAGATAAGCTGATTGTAGACGAGAACAAGGCGGCTGCAGAAGAGGCTTACTCTATATGTTGTCAAAAGGTTGTGGAGCATAAGCTGGATATGAAGCTGGTTGATGTGTCATATACTTTCGACAGAAATAAAGTCGTGTTTTATTTTACAGCGGATGGTCGCGTGGATTTCCGTGATTTAGTCAAAGATTTAGCTGCCATATTCAGAACTCGCATAGAACTGCGCCAAATTGGGGTTAGGGATGAGGCAAAGATGCTTGGTGGCATCGGACCTTGTGGCAGAATGCTTTGTTGCTCCACATTTCTTGGGGATTTTGAACCGGTTTCCATCAAAATGGCGAAGGATCAGAATTTATCATTAAACCCTACAAAAATCTCAGGTTTATGCGGTCGATTGATGTGCTGTCTGAAATATGAAAATGATGAGTATGAAAGTGCGAAGGAAATGCTTCCTGATTTAGGTGAAATGATTAATACGCCTGGTGGCAAAGGCAAGGTAGTGGGGCTTAATATTCTAGAACGCGTACTTCAGATTGAACTAATCGAGCAAGAAAGAGTATTAGAGTATACTCTAGATGAGATTCTAAAAGAGGGAGCCGTTTCTATTCAAGCCACAGATTATTAAGGTGGTGGGAGAGCGTGGATAAGAAAGATATTTTTGAGTCGGTGACCAATATGGAAACCCAGATAGGCCAATTATATAAGCAGCTTGGAGAATTGAAGCAGAACTTAGCTGAAATCCTTGAGGAAAATCAGTCGCTCAAGCTGGAGAACGAGCATTTGCGCCATCGGTTGGGCCTTGTGGAAGTCGAAACTGCTCCTGCTGCAGTAAAGGTCAAACAAAAAGTGAAAAACCGTACTGCAAGTGCGGACAAGGTTATGGATATCGGGGAAGGCTATGATAATTTAGCCCGTATCTATCAAGAAGGCTTTCACATTTGCAATCTGCATTTTGGCAGTTTAAGAAAAGAAGGAGATTGCCTGTTCTGTTTATCTTTTTTAAACAAGAAGTGATAATGGAATAATATAAAAGATGTTCCATCTCTTTTACGTGATAGATAGACCGTTTACAATATATAGTGATTCGGGGTCTGACGCATACTATGAGTCAGGCCCCTTTTTGTACGATAGTAATGTCGAAGCATGGACCCTGAACATGCTTTTTTCCATACATGATTAGGAGGGTAACAGCAATGGTAGAACTTAAAGGAGATGAGCGCCTGGATTATCTATTGGCTGAGAAATTAAGGATCATCCAGAGCCCGTCGGTGTTCTCTTTTTCATTAGATGCCGTTTTATTATCAAGGTTCGTAAATGTCCCGATCCAAAAAGGAAAAATCGTAGATCTTTGCTCAGGGAATGGGGTCATACCTTTGCTGCTGAGTACAAGAACGAAAGGGAAAATTACCGGTGTTGAAATTCAAGAGCGTTTATATGATATGGCCCAGAGGAGCATGGACTATAATGGCGTATCCTCCCAGATCGAGATGATTCATGGGGATATAAAGGAAATTCCTAAACAGATAGGGTATAGCAAATATGATGTCGTTACTTGCAATCCACCCTATTTCCCAACGCCATCCATCGAGGAAATTAACAAAAATGAACATTTTGCAATTGCCCGACATGAACTAATGTGTAATCTTGAGGACGTCATGCGTGTCTCAAGTCAGTTGCTGCGTCAAGGTGGGAAAGCGGCATTCGTTCATAGACCGGGCCGCCTGATGGATATCCTCCATTTCATGAGGATGTACAGAATAGAACCGAAGCGACTGCAATTCGTTTATCCAAAGAGTTCAAAAGAAGCGAATACGATTCTTATTGAAGGGATAAAGGACGGCAACCCTGATTTGAAGATTCTTCCTCCGCTTGTTGTCTATAATGATCAGAATGAGTATAATCCGGAAATCAGAAGGATTTTATATGGAGAGGAATAAGCATTATTTTTATGTTTTAAAATGCAGGGACGGAAGCTATTATGCCGGGTATACAAATAATTTGGACCGTAGGATTGATGCTCATAATCAAGGCAGGGGTGCAAAGTATACACGAGGCCGGACCCCGGTTGAACTGATTTATCATGAAATATTCGAAACACAGACATTGGCCATGCAGGCTGAATATAAATTCAAGCAATTAACAAGAAAACAAAAGCAAAAGTGGATGGCAAAGGAGGATACATGATATGTGGCAGCAAAAGAGTTTTGAAAAAGAAGGATTGGAGCCAGCTCTGTATCTGGTTCCTACACCGATAGGAAATCTTGAGGATATGAGTTTCCGGGCTTTAAGAATCTTGAAGGAAGCGGATGTCATTGCTGCTGAGGACACGCGAAATACGAAGAAATTATGCAACTACTTTGAAATTTCGACACCTATCGTCAGTTACCATGAACATAATAAGGAATATAGCGGGAAGCAGATGCTTGAGAGGCTTCGATCTGGAGAGGTCATTGCATTGGTAAGTGATGCGGGCTTGCCGACGATATCCGATCCGGGGTATGAACTGGTCAAAGAAGCCATTGCCGAACAGTTTAAAGTCATCCCGTTGCCTGGGGCAAATGCTGCATTAACTGCATTGATCGCATCTGGACTGACTCCGCAGCCTTTTTACTTTTATGGCTTTTTACAACGGGGAGCAAAAGAAAAAAAGAAGGAGCTGGAAAAATTAAAAAAAATGGAGTCGACTTGGATCGTTTATGAGTCGCCACATCGCTTGAAAGAAACATTGAAACATATGCATGAAATTTTAGGTGACCGTCGTATAGTATTATGCCGTGAATTGACCAAGAAGTTTGAAGAGTTCATCCGAGGGACTGTGAGTGAAGCATTGACGTGGGCGATGGAATCCGAAATTCGCGGAGAGTTCTGTTTAATAATAGAAGGAGGGCAATGGTCGGAGGAGGAACCTGAAGAAGCTTGGTGGATGGCCCTTGACATCGTCGGTCATGTTAATCATTATATGGAAACCAAGCAGTTCACTTCAAAGGACGCAATCAAGCAGGTCGCAAAAGATCGCAATATGCAAAAACGGGATGTATATCAAGCATATCATATTGATATACAAGAATAATAAACATAAAAAAACTTCCGAAGACCGGAAGTTTTTTTATATCATTTATTTAGAAGCAGTGAAGTTTTGTTGAATTTCTTGAATAAGTAATTCTGCACCTTCACGACTAAGGATCAATTTACCATTAGCAAGTGTAAGGTTGTTATCGGAAACTTCACCTGTAACTTGGCAAGTCATGTTTGGTTTGTATTTTTTTAAGATGATGCGCTCATCATCAACATAGATTTCAAGAGCGTCTTTCTCAGCGATACCCAATGTACGACGAAGTTCGATTGGAATAACCACCCGGCCTAACTCATCAACTTTACGAACAATACCTGTAGATTTCATTTTTATAATTTCTCCTCTCAGTTACAATCTAGTACCCTATTTCTATTTTTTTCGCCATTATTCGACAAATTTTTTTATAAATTTATAATACCAGCCATTCCCAAATTCGTCAATGATTTATTTTCATTTTTTTGTAAGAAATAGCATGGCCCATTTGTGTAACAAAAAGGCTTTTAAAGAGAAAAAATCGGTTATGCCTTTAAAAGTAAAGAAATAGCAAGGCTACAAAGAACCCCTCACTTCACCAGATTTCGACAAAGTGTGCATATAAAACATACTTCATTATTATATGATTAAATATAATTTAGTTTCAAAACAAAAGTTCTGAATTAAGGATAATTTTCTGAAAAAGTATGAATATGTGAGTTGTTGCACAAAAAAAGAAATTTAGGTATATTTTGTTGAGGTAAGAGGTAATGCTGTCATAAGGGAAGTTCACGTCCAGATCACTTATTTTTAAATATAATTTTTTTAATTCTATTAACACATGATTAGATTAGTGATTATTGTCGCATATAGCGTTAAAATAGAGATAATAACTTAAATATATTCTTATGGCTTGGGTCAATCCTTTAGCCGGTTTTTCAAAAGATGAGGAGGGAACGTAGTGCAAGATAAATTAAAAACATTCTATATCACGACACCCATATATTATCCGAGTGGTAATTTACATATAGGGCACGCGTATACGACAGTTGCAGGGGATGCCATGGCTCGTTATAAAAGGATGCGTGGTTTCGATGTCATGTACTTAACAGGCACTGATGAACATGGTCAAAAAATCCAGCGTAAAGCGGCTGAGGAAGGAATCACTCCACAGCAATATGTAGATAATATCGTATCAGGGATTAAAGAGCTCTGGGAAAAGCTTGATATTTCATATGATGATTTCATAAGGACCACGGAAGATCGCCATAAAGAGGTTGTTGCCAAGATATTCAAAAGGCTATTGGACCAGGGTGATATATACTTGGACCAATATGAAGGGCTATATTGTACACCTTGCGAATCTTTCTTCACGGAACGTCAGGTGGAAGAAAGCAATGGAAACTGTCCTGATTGCGGCAGGCCTGTTGAGAAGGTGAAAGAGGAATCTTATTTCTTTAAGATGAGTAAATATGCGGATCGGTTACTGAAGTTTTATGAGGAGAACCCGGATTTCATTCAACCGGAATCCCGCAAAAATGAAATGATCAATAACTTCATCAAGCCTGGATTGGAAGATCTGGCCGTTTCACGTACTACTTTCGATTGGGGCATCAAGGTGCCGGGAGATCCAAAGCATGTTATTTATGTCTGGATAGATGCTTTGACCAATTATATAACGGCATTAGGGTACGGAACGGATAATGATTCTAAATACTTGAATTATTGGCCGGCCGATGTACATCTGGTCGGAAAGGAAATCGTGCGTTTCCATACGATCTATTGGCCGATCATGTTAATGGCACTTGATGTGCCGCTTCCAAAGAAAGTCTTTGCCCACGGATGGCTTCTCATGAAAGATGGTAAAATGTCCAAATCAAAAGGGAATGTAGTGGATCCCGTTACATTGATTGATCGTTACGGTTTGGATTCTTTACGCTATTATTTATTGCGTGAAGTTCCATTTGGTTCTGATGGAGTATTTACACCGGAAGGGTTTGTTGAACGGATTAATTTTGACCTGGCAAATGATTTAGGGAATTTATTAAATCGAACAGTAGCAATGGTCAATAAGTATTTTGATGGTGTAATTCCAAATTACGATGGATCCAATGGTGAATTCGAAAAGGCTTTGCTTGAAATGAATCAAGATACGGTAGGCAAGTATGAGGAAGCAATGGAAAACATGGAATTTTCAGTTGCACTAACATCCATTTGGCAACTCGTGAGCAGAACTAACAAATTCATTGATGAAACCCAGCCATGGACTCTTGCTAAAGATGAATCAAGGAAAGCAGACCTTGCTAGTGTCATGGTTCATTTGGCGGAATCATTACGCAGGACAGCAATCCTTTTGAAACCGTTCTTGACGCAAACACCAGAAAAAATCTTTGCTCAGCTTAGCATCAAAGATGATGTGTTGAAATCCTGGGACAGTTTAGCGGAGTTCGGTCAAATTCCTGCTGAAACAAAAGTTTTGAAGGGAGACCCGATCTTCCCTCGTTTGGATATGGAAGAGGAAGTTTTATATATTAAAGAACAAATGCAGGGTGATGCACCTAAGGCCGAGGAAAAAGTGGAAGTGGCGATTCCCGAGGTTGATGAGATCACTATTGATGACTTTACAAAAGTGGAGCTGCGTGTTGCTCAGGTCATGGAAGTTGAACCAGTAAAGAAGGCGGATAAGCTTCTTAAACTTCAGCTTGATTTGGGCTATGAGAAACGGCAAGTCGTTTCAGGCATTGCACAGCATTATAAACCCGAAGATTTAGTGGGCAAAAAAGTGATATGCGTAACGAATTTGAAACCTGTTAAACTTCGTGGCGAGCTCTCGCAAGGAATGATTTTGGCGGGAAGCCAAGATGGTGTACTCTCAGTCGCTACAATAGATTCATCGATCCCAAATGGTTCAAAGGTGAAATAAACCGATGAAAACATAAAGGTGTTTCATATGAAACATTTTTATGTTTTTTTCTTTATGCTTTTGGAAAAAGTACTTTTATACAGGTTTTGTTTTTGGTATTGAATTTATTTGTTGAGCATATAAGGTCCTTTGTAATCTGTTTGTTACCTAAATGTGAAACATAAAACTTTCATTTTTTTATAAAATAGTGCTAGAAAGGAAGAAAAATAATGTTATTTGATACACATGTACATGTTAATGCGGAACAATTCAACGAGGATCTCGAAGACGTAATAGAAAGAGCTAAGGAAGCAGGAGTCAATAATATGGTAGTCGTTGGTTTTGACCGGCCTACTATTATAAGGGCAATGGAATTGATAGAAGCTTATGATTTCATGTATGCCGCAGTCGGCTGGCATCCTGTCGATGCTATAGATATGACAGAAGAGGACTTACAATGGATCGAGGAATTATCCAACCATCCAAAGGTTGTGGCCATTGGTGAGATGGGCCTGGATTATCATTGGGATAAATCACCGAAAGATGTTCAAATGGAGGTGTTCAGGAAGCAAATCCGATTGGCAAAAAAGGTGGGGCTGCCCATTATCATCCATAATCGGGAAGCGACCGCGGATATCGTGAACATACTCAAGGAAGAAGAGGCATCAATGGTTGGAGGCATCATGCATTGCTTTAGCGGAAGTGCGGAAACAGCTTTGGAATGCATCAATATGAATTTTTATATTTCATTGGGTGGCCCTGTGACCTTCAAGAATGCAAAAAAACCAAAGGAAGTGGCAGCGGTCGTACCTTTAGACCGTTTACTGATAGAGACCGATTGTCCATATTTGGCTCCCCATCCTTATAGAGGGAAGCGTAATGAACCTTCGTATGTGAAGCTTGTTGCTGAACAAATTGCAGAAATCAAACAACTTACAATAGAGGAAGTTTCCCAGGCGACAACAGAAAATGCCAAGAAATTATTCGGCATTAACTGACATTTTATTTTACAATATCTCCCGGGGTTCGCTAGCTAAAATCGCATTTTTTTAAAGTTTCTACAAATCTCGCTCCAACTATAGGCTTATTATGTCGAGAAGTCACCCTTTCCTTTTCAATATGGAATATGCATAATAGGTAGTAATTTCCTGTATGAGAAGTGAATGGGTTGACAGCTTGATAACTAAGTCTATATAATCACCGGGAGGAAGGAGGAGTTTTTCATTCTATTAAAAACTATGAAAAACCTTATTCCCAAACCTTTTGGGAAGAAGAGAATGGCAATTGCCATTTGCAGTGCTATTCTTGTTTCTACAGCATTGGGAATACTAATATATCAAGGTACAAAGGATACAGTAACAATCATGTTAGACGGAAAAAAAGAGGTAGTGCGTACACACGCAGCTACTGTAAATGATATGTTGGAAGATTTAGAGATTACCGTTCAAGCCGCAGACTATGTCCATCCATCAAGAGCCACGAAGGTTGATGATGATTTGGAGGTGGTTTGGAAGCCTGCACAAAAAATCGTCATGGTACAGGATGGTAAGACGGAGGAAGTCTGGTCCACTGCCGAAACGGTAGATGAACTTTTAAAAGATCAAGATCTTAGTGTGAAGGAACAGGATAAGATCACCCCTTCAAAAAATACGAAGCTGAAAGCGAATATGGAAGTTGCCATAGACAAAGCCTTTTCACTGAAATTAGTGGTAGGTGGAGACGAAAAGCAGGTATGGTCAACTTCGACTACTGTCGCTGACTTTTTAAAGCAACAAGGAGTAAAACTCAATGATTTGGATAGAGTTGAGCCAGAATTAACCGAAAAAGTTGAAGCTGAGAATACGGTAAACGTAGTTCGAATTGAAAAAGTCACCGATGTAGTGGAAGAACCAGTTGACTTTGCTGTCATAACAAAAAAAGATGACTCTTTATCAAAAGGGAAAGAGAAAATTGTCAAAGAAGGAAAAGACGGACTCATTTCCAAGAAATATGAAGTTGTTAAGGAAAATGGCAAAGAGGTCAAAAGAGAATTACTTTCAGAAAAAGTAGTTAATAAAAAGCAGGATAAAGTTGTAACGGTCGGAACTCGAACGACAGTTGCCCAGGCATCACGCGGAGTAACTAACGTTAGTTCTTCAAGTGGAAAAGAAATATACGTTTCATCAACAGCTTATACTGCCAGTTGTAAGGGCTGTTCCGGTGTCACTTCTACAGGTGTAGATCTTAAGAGTAATCCGGGTGCGAAGATCATTGCTGTCGATCCAAGCGTAATTCCTTTGGGGTCGAAAGTATATGTAGAGGGATACGGCTATGCTGTAGCTGCTGACAAAGGCGGAGCAATAAAGGGAAATAAGATTGATGTCTTCTTTTCCTCAAAAAATGATGCCTATCGTTGGGGCGTAAAGAGAGTAAAGGTTCGCGTATTGGACTAATAAGGTTTCTCTCGCAGGAGATGAATTCGTCTCCTGTTTTTTGCGTTTTATTTTCCACTTGTTGAAAAACCCTATGTAAAACTGTTTTAATAAGATAGACGTCTCACTATTCCATAAGATTTCAATTTATGTGTGTAAACTTTCATAAATGATCTTGACTGGATTCTCTATCCAGAAAAATTTTACGGGGGACCGGTTACGTTTATCCAAGAGCTAATCAAAGCGTTTGCGCTTTTCTGTATGGAGGAAACCATGAAGAAGATTAAAGAGATTATTGTTGTAGAAGGAAAAGATGATACGGTAGCGATAAAAAGGGCTGTTAATGCTGATACAATAGAAACCAACGGTTCTGCGGTGAATGAGTCCTGTATCGAGCAAGTGAGGCTTGCACAAAAGACGCGTGGAGCCATCATTTTCACAGACCCTGATTTTCCTGGTCAAAAAATCAGGAACATCATTTCAGAACAAGTAAAAGGCTGTAAACACGCCTTTTTAACGAAGGAGGAAGCCCTTCCTAAGTCAGGTAGAGGAATTGGTGTGGAACATGCTTCTCCTGAGGCGATTCGTAATGCTTTAAAGGATGCCCAGTTAATGGATGAAGAGGCTTCAGAAGAGATTTCACAGCAGGATTTAATAGATGCAGGTTTAATCGGGGGATCCGGTGCCAAGGAACGAAGGGAAAAACTTGGATCTATTTTAAAAATCGGGTTTACCAATGGTAAACAGTTATATAAGAGACTAAAAATGTTCCAAATATCAACTGATGCTTTTGAGAAAGCGATGGTACAGATAATTCAGGAGGAAAATAATGAATAAGGATATTGCAACCCCTGTCAGAACGAAAGAAATATTAAAGAAATACGGATTCTCCTTTAAAAAGAGCTTAGGACAAAACTTTTTAATCGATACGAATATCTTGAAACGTATTGTCGAACATGCCAATTTGACAGAGGAAAGCGGCGCCATCGAAATTGGGCCGGGAATCGGGGCATTGACGGAACAACTAGCGAAAAGCAGCAAAAAGGTTGCGGCCTTTGAGATTGATCAGCGTCTACTGCCCATCTTATCGGATACACTGTCTCCCTATAACAATGTAAACATCATTCACGGGGATGTTCTCAAGGCTGATGTCAAGAAGGTAATCGAGGAGGAATTCGCTGGCTTCTCGGACCTGATGGTTGTTGCAAATCTGCCATACTATGTCACGACGCCGATCATTTTAAAGCTATTGTCAGAGGACCTGCCCATTAGAGGCATCGTGTGCATGCTGCAAAAGGAAGTGGCTGATCGAATTGCCGCAAAACCTGGGACAAAGGAATATGGTTCTTTATCCATTGCGATTCAATACTATACCGAAGCCGAAACAGTGATGATCGTACCCAAAACGGTATTCATGCCTCAGCCTAATGTTGATTCAGCTGTAATTCGCCTTACCTTGCGCGATAAGCCAATCGTTGAGGTCCTGGATGAGGATTTCTTATTCACTGTGACCCGGGCGAGCTTTGCACAGCGCCGGAAAACGATTTTAAATAACTTAACCAGTCAGCTGCCGGATGGCAAGTCGAAAAAAGAACTCATACTTGCCGCTCTCGAAGCCGCAGAAGTTGATCCTTCCAGACGAGGAGAAACACTGAGCATCAAAGAATTTGGCCGCTTAAGTGATGCGTTATTGCCGAATTTCAAATAAAGATAATGAAGATAAAAGTCGGAATGGGGTCACTCCCAGCTTCCGGCTTTTTTTATTTTGATATCGGCATACCATGATGGGCGTACCCAAAAATGTAATCAATCCCAACCTTTCACCATTCAAGAATGGTTCGCATAACTTAAGAATGAAAATAAACTAGGGCGGGCTGAAAATAAGTCTTCTCATGGGGTGGGGCCATGAATATTCAAATAAACGATATTGTCGGTCGGGTTTCTTATAAATGCGACGTGTTGTTCCGGGTAATCGATATCCGTGATATTGACGGAAGGCGTGAAGCTATTCTTTATGGGGAAGATATCCGACTGATTGCAGATGCACCTTTTCAAGATTTAATGATCATTAATGATAATGAAAGAAATGATCGACAAAGAACGAATGAGATACTTCAAGAACAATCTTACCGCTTATTAACACAAGATCTAGAGCTGCAACAACAAAAAAATGGCTATCAAACGAGTAATGGCTATCGGTATAGCGGTGAATATTTTCAGATACCAGGGAGGGTCCTCCATGTTGATGGGGATGCATCTTACTTAAGGAAATGCATGGAGCTATATCAGAAATTCGGTATTCCGGTCAATGGCATCTATTGCAATGAAAAGGAAATGCCCCAAAGAATAGGGGGTTTGTTGGACCATTATCGGCCGGACATTCTTGTTGTCACCGGTCATGATGCCTATTCAAAATCAAAAGGACCGATGTCCGATATCAATGCCTACCGTCACTCAAAGGATTTTGTACAGACAGTTAGAGAAGCACGAAGGAAGGTTTCCCATTTAGACCAACTGATTATATTTGCCGGGGCTTGTCAATCGCATTTTGAATCATTAATCCAAGCGGGTGCAAATTTTGCAAGTTCACCCTCCCGTGTTAATATACATGCTCTTGATCCGGTATATATCGTCGGAAAGATAAGCTTTACACCTTTTTCCGATCATATTCATGTATGGGATGTCCTTCGGAATACATTAACGGGAGAGAAGGGTTTGGGGGGAATTGAGACTAAAGGGGTGTTACGAACCGGGTTGCCGTTCAAGCCATTTCAAGAAGAATGAACGAGCTGCATTTTGAAAGAATGCAGCTTGCTTTTGGTGGGGAAGAATTCGGATATCCTCACAAAAAAACGGGTTTTTTGTTTGGTAATGTCACTAAGTAATGATTTAACTACGAAAATTCGGTTTCATAATTAATGAAATAGTTCGTTTACATAATTTTTCATTTCCCAGGATATAATAAAATTGTTCGCGATTTTGCCGGATTTCAGATAAAAATATATTGACTACATTTTTAAGTGCTGATATAATTTATTATTTTGTTTGCGTATATTTGTAAATTGTGATATACTTAACTTAGTGAGGTGGACCGAAAATGCCAAAAACTCTAGCTGATATTAAAACTGCACTTGATTCAAACCTAGGTAAAAGATTGCTCTTAAAAGCAAACGGTGGAAGAAGAAAGACTGTAGAACGATTTGGAACTTTGGCGGAAACTTATCCGGCTGTTTTTGTAATTGAGCTCGACCAAGATGAAAATGCGTTTGAAAGAGTATCTTACAGCTATGCGGATGTTTTAACGGAAACCGTAGAACTAACATTTTTAAACAAACAACAAGAGATTTAACTTAGACGAGGCAGCGAACAACTATGTTTGCTGCTTTTTGTTTTGTATAAAATATCCTGTGAGTCCCAATAAAGGCTTATAAAGGATGTAATGAAATAGCGTATGATGCAAACACTAGGCATGTGACGGCATGTGAAAGGGGTTGCTTCGCTTGAGCAGGAAAAAAGGGATTATGTCAAATGGTCTTAAAGAGGAATTGGCTAAAGAACTTGGATTTTACGATGTTGTCCAGAAAGAAGGCTGGGGAGGAATCCGGGCGAGGGACGCAGGGAACATGGTAAAACTTGCTATCGAAAAAGCACAACGTCAATTGGTGAACAAGGAGTAAGATAAACACTTAATTGTATCATGCCGTCATGTTGAAAGTAGCCGGACTCTTTATGCAATGTATAGCTCTATTCATTTTTGCTTACATTGTAGTTAAGGAGTCTGGTTTTTTTATGTATCGGTAATTGCTATTTGGATATGTAGCAAGTCTTTTGGGATTCAGGAAGTGGCTGCTCTCCATGTGCCTACATGTGTCTATTCCCCTCTAAAGGCCAATCTTAGCTTCATTACATTGAAATTACGATGAAAAAACCTTTAGAATATAAACAAATATGATAGAATAGGACAAGAACTTTTAAGAACGTTAAAGTAGGTGGACATATTGAAGCTTATGGAAAAAGCCCCGGCTAAAATTAATTTGGCTTTGGATGTGCTTTTCAAACGGCCTGATGGGTATCATGAGGTGGAAATGATCATGACGACAGTCGACCTTGCCGATAGAATTGAACTAAAGGAAATAACGGGAAATCATATCCAAATTCTATCCCATAATCGATTTGTTCCGGATGATCATCGGAATTTAGCTTATCAAGCCGCATTTATTCTAAAGGAACGTTTTGGAATCAATAAAGGTGTTTCTATAACTATAGAGAAAAATATCCCTGTAGCCGCAGGGCTTGCTGGTGGAAGCAGTGATGCCGCAGCTACATTAAGAGGCTTAAATAGACTGTGGAAGCTAGGTCTTTCCATGGATGAACTTGCGGAAATAGGAGCTGAAATTGGCTCTGATGTTTCATTTTGTGTATACGGAGGTACGGCATTGGCCAGAGGGCGCGGGGAAAAAATCACGCATCTTCCTGCACCGCCAAAATGCTGGGTCATCTTGGCCAAACCGACGATCGGCGTTTCGACAGCTGATATATACAAAAGGCTCCAAACTTCAAAAATGGAGCATCCGGATGTACCTGGAATGATTACGGCTATTATGGAAAACAATTATCACGATGTATGCGAGGGGTTGGGCAATGTTCTGGAACAGGTGACATTGCAGTTATACCCAGAGGTTGCGAACATTAAAGATCAAATGAAGACATTTGGAGCAGATTCGGTCTCTGATGAGCGGAAGTGGTCCGACCGTTTTTGGTTTGGTGGAACATGATTCGCGCATGCAAAGAATTTATAATGGACTTCGCGGATTTTGTGATCAAGTCTATGCAGTCCGTTTACTGGGTGATCGAAACAATCTTGAATAGAAACGTACATTAGTGGTATAGTTGCTATATAATATTCGGAATTCACAAAGGGGGTGTCTCAATGAAATTTCGTCGCAGCGAGAGGCTAGTCGATATGACCAATTATTTATTAGAACATCCGGGGGAACTTGTTTCGCTGACTTATTTTGCTGAAAGGTATAGTTCGGCAAAATCCTCGATCAGTGAAGATTTGACGATCATCAAAGATACCTTTGAACAACGCGGGATAGGATCTTTGACAACCGTTCCAGGTGCGGCCGGTGGAGTGAAATATATTGTTTCCATCAAGGAAGAGGAAGCCAATGCCTTCATTGACGGATTATGCGATACGATCGCTAGTCCCGAAAGGCTGCTTCCTGGCGGTTATCTATATATGACAGACATATTAGGACATCCGCAAACCGTGAATAAGGTTGGAAGGATAATCGCTTCAATGTATGCCAAGAAAAATGTCTCAGTCATCATGACAATGGCAACCAAAGGGATATCATTAGCATACGCCGTGGCAAATTATTTGAATGTTCCAGTTGTCATTGTAAGAAGGAATAATAAAGTAACGGAAGGTTCTACAGTGAGCATCAATTATGTTTCTGGCTCTTCAAAGAGGATTCAGACTATGGTACTCTCTAAGAGAAGCTTGGTTGAGGGTTCGAATGTATTAATTGTAGACGATTTCATGAAGGCTGGGGGTACCATCAACGGTATGGTCAGTCTATTGGATGAATTCAAGGCAACAGTTGCCGGTATTGCGGTGCTGGTCGAATCCGAACATACGGAGGAGTGCCTTGTCGAGGACTATGTTTCATTAATCAAGTTGACACAGGTGGTCGAAAGAGACAAGAAAATCAATGTCAGCCGAGGCAATTATTTTACGAAAAAGGATTAGGGGGAATCATTTCATGAAAACGATACATACGGATGAAGCACCGGCAGCGATCGGACCATATTCACAAGGCGTGATCGTGGATAAGTTATTTTTCAGTTCAGGACAGATTCCACTTACTGCTTCTGGTGAGATGGTTACAGGGGATGTCAAGGAACAAACACACCAGGTCTTTAAGAATCTCCAAGCTGTATTGAAAGAAGCTGGGGCTTCATTGGAAACTGTCATTAAGGCTACAGTATTCATTAAAAGTATGGAAGATTTCGGTTCGATTAATGAAATATACGGAGAATATTTTTCTGCTCACAAACCTGCTCGCTCTTGTGTAGAGGTTGCTCGGCTTCCGAAAGATGCACTAGTGGAAATAGAAGTGGTAGCGCTCGTTAAATAAACGGGCGTTTTTTTATTTTTTTGAAGGCCATTCGTAATGGGTAATTTTCCTGTAATATATGGGTGATTTTTAAAGTTTTTAAAAACTAGGCTGAATTTTCTAAAAAAATTACAGATAATAGAAGGAGTTCACGTTTTTTTGTTGAATATGTACTTTAAGTTTTAACAACAACAAAAAGGGATGGTGAGCTTAAATGGAAGTAACTGACGTAAGATTACGCCGTGTGAATACGGATGGTCGTATGAGAGCTATCGCATCAATTACACTGGATAATGAATTTGTGGTTCATGATATTCGTGTGATCGACGGAAATAATGGTTTATTTGTAGCAATGCCAAGTAAACGAACTCCAGATGGAGAATTCCGGGATATCGCTCATCCAATCAATTCCTCGACACGCGGGAAAATTCAAGAAGCTGTCTTGACAGAATATCATCGATTGGGAGAACTTGAAACTGAATTAGAGGAAGCTGGAGCAGGTGCTTCTTAAAATAACTTTACTTTTAAACTTTAAATTTATAATTCGTGCATCTAGAGCCTACTTCATAAGTAGTGCTCTTTTTTATTATTCAAAAACGGATAAGTTTAGAACTTGTCCGCTTATCATGCAGACATTTACTTTAATGAATTGTTAAACCTACGTTGTTATCTTCAAAAGTTTAAGTACCCGTCCTTTTTAATTTTTAAACCTTTTTGTCCACCCAGATATTGAAATTCCTGTAAGTGAGATTTAAGGGATACCACTTACTCTAGCCATCTGGCTGAAGATGAAATGAATTGGTAACCTGATTTCGGAATGGGAGTTAACAAAGGGTGAAGTATGCCCAAATGGCTTGTACATAGTGTATGGCGCACCATGGCAGTGTTTTGGGATAATGGGGGTCAACTGGTGTTCTAAAAGGCAGGAGACATTGTTTCTGTATTATGCCGTTAATGAAAATGACATCGAACATGATGTAAAATAATTCTCCAAGGTCCTATAATAACATTTTTAAGGCAGTTTGATATCGAACTTTTTTCACCTGATCGGTTGACAATTATATGTACTTTTAATTGTTACCTTGAAAAGAATCACTATTTGAGATAATATTTTTAGTGGATAAAAAGGTGAAAATGGAGGCCTGTTATGAGTAATCGTTATGCAATAATATTGGCCGCTGGGCAAGGTACTAGGATGAAATCTAAGCTTTATAAGGTTTTGCACCCTGTTTGCGGGAAACCAATGGTACAACATGTTATCGATCAAGTCAATCAACTTCAAATAGAAGATATTGTAACAGTCATCGGCCATGGAGCTGAAAAAGTTCAAGAACAACTTGGTGATTCATGCAAGTATGCCTTACAAGAACAGCAACTAGGTACGGCACATGCTGTAATGCAAGCGGAAAGCGTTTTATCCGTAAAAAATGGTACGACCCTTGTTATTTGCGGTGATACGCCTCTGATTAAAGCGGAAACGATGAAAGAGCTTATAGCATTGCATGAGCAAAGTCAGGCGAAAGCAACAATCTTAACAGCATATGCAGATAACCCTGCTGGCTATGGAAGGGTCCTTCGCGGTGAAGGCGGACTTGTAGAAAAAATCGTCGAGCATAAGGATGCCTCTGATGAAGAAAGATATGTTAAGGAAATAAATACCGGTACATATTGCTTCGACAATCAAGCATTGTTTAACGCGCTGAAAAAAGTTTCAAATGAAAATGTCCAGGGAGAATATTACTTACCGGATGTCATTGAAATCTTAAAACAGGAAGGCGAAGTGGTGACGGCCTTCCAATCCAGTGATTTCGAGGAAACATTGGGTGTGAATGACCGTGTGGCTTTATCGCAGGCTGAACAAGTTTTACGGAAACGCATCAATGAAAAGCATATGAGGAATGGTGTAACGATCATCGATCCGCTTACTACGTTCATTGAAGCGGATGTACAAATCGGGCAGGATACAGTCATTAACCCTGGGTCATTCATTAAAGGAAAAAGTATTATCGGGCAGGATTGCTTAATTGGCCCGAATACGGAAATCAGTAATTGTGAAATTGGTGATGGAACGGAAGTCCTCCAATCGGTTGTACATGAAAGCAGTATTGGAAGTTTTGTAAAAATCGGTCCATTCGCACATGTTAGACCTCAATCAGATATTAAGGATTCCGTTAAGATCGGTAATTTTGTCGAAATTAAAAAGACCGTTTTTGGCAAAGGAAGCAAAGTATCGCATTTGAGTTATATTGGTGATGCAGAGGTTGGGGAGAATGTTAATATAGGCTGCGGATCTATTACCGTGAATTACGACGGGAAAAATAAATATTTGACGAAGATTGAAGACAATGTTTTCATAGGCTGCAATTCTAATCTAGTTGCACCTGTAACGGTAGGAGAAGGAGCATATGTAGCTGCTGGGTCAACCATCACCCAAGATGTACCGCAGGATGCCCTATCCGTTGCTCGGGCTCGTCAAGTTAACAAAGAAGATTATGTCAAGAATTTGAAATTTAATAAATAACCGACGGAGGTCATCATGTCAAATCAGTATTTAGATCCTAATTTAAAAGTATTCTCTTTAAATTCAAACTTCGATTTAGCTCAGGAAATTGCTGCTGCAATCGGTGTTGAACTTGGAAAATGTAGCGTAACAAGTTTCAGTGACGGTGAAGTTCAGATTAATATTGAAGAAAGTATTCGTGGCTGTGACGTATACGTAATCCAATCAACAAGCCAACCAGTCAATGAAAATTTAATGGAACTTTTAATTATGATCGATGCTCTTAAACGTGCTTCAGCTAAAACGATCAATATTGTAATGCCATATTACGGTTATGCCCGACAAGATCGTAAAGCGCGTGCGCGTGAACCAATTACAGCTAAACTTGTCGCAAATCTTTTAGAAACGGCTGGTGCCCACCGAGTAATCACATTAGATCTTCACGCACCACAAATTCAAGGTTTCTTCGATATTCTGATCGATCACCTTGTTGCTGTTCCGATTTTAGCTGATTTCTTCAAGGAAAAAGATTTAAGTGATATCGTCATCGTTTCCCCAGATCATGGCGGTGTAACACGTGCCCGTAAAATGGCCGATCGCCTAAAAGCGCCGATCGCCATTATCGATAAGCGCCGTCCAAGACCGAACGTGGCTGAAGTCATGAACATCATTGGTAATATTGAAGGGAAGACAGCAATACTGATTGATGACATCATCGATACTGCAGGAACTATTACACTAGCGGCCAATGCCCTTGTGGAGAATGGCGCTAAAGCAGTGTATGCCTGTTGTACACACCCAGTCCTTTCAGGTCCTGCCATCGAAAGGATTCAAAATTCAACGATCAAGGAATTGGTCGTGACTAACTCGATTGCCCTATCTGAAGATAAGAAAATCGATAAAATTGTTGGACTTTCTGTAGCACCATTGATTGCAGAAGCAATTATTCGTGTGCATGAGGAACAATCAGTCAGCACATTATTCGATTGATAACATAATAAACGAAAACACGGCGGGCCATCGGGCTCGCCGTGTTTTTGTTTAAAGTTTCAGAAAACACTTAATTCTTAGTTGACAGATGAGAATAGTGATAATAAAATAGCTATACAATTCATTTCATTTTCAAATGAAAACTGTACTAACGCAGGTGCATACTGGTTAACGCCGATCGGACTACCGAAGGCTCCTTTTCACTTACCAATAGAACATTAGGCATCATTTTGCCCTATTGTCTTATCGGTGAAGGAAAGGAGCCTTTTATTTTTATATAAATAGTTTAAGAAGGGTGTGCAGAATATGAAGAAAAAACGAAAGATATGGCTGCTGTCCATCTTCAGCATCTTCATGCTGATAGTAAGTGCATGTGGGCAGGAAAAGAACAGTTCCACAAGTGCTGACGCAAAAGAATCAGATAAAACCATCCGAATCGGTTATCAAAAATTCGGGACATTAAATATTTTAAAATCAAAAGGGAATCTGGAAACACGTTTAAAAGAAGTGGGATATACCGTCGATTGGACTGAATTCCCTGCAGGACCTCAGCTGCTTGAAGCCTTGAATGTCGGCAGCCTTGATTTTGGGCACACAGGGGAGGCGCCGCCGATATTTGCACAGGCAGCCAAGGCTCCGCTTGTCTATATTGCCAATCAACCGGCAAACCCATCAGGAGAGGCCATAGTCGTACAAAATGATTCACCCATTAAAAATGTGAAAGATTTAAAGGGAAAGAAGGTTGGTTTGAATAAAGGTTCCAATGTTCATTATTTATTGGTCAAAGCTTTAGAGGAAGCAGGACTTACTCTTGATGATATTACCCCGGTCTACTTGCCACCGGCAGATGCGAGGGCCGCTTTTGAAGGAAACCAAATTGATGCCTGGGTAATATGGGATCCATTTTTATCAGCGGCGGAATTGGAGCTTGAAACGAAAACGATCCGGGATGGAGAAGGACTGGTTGCGAATCGTGAATTCTTCTTGGCAACTGATTCATTTGCCGGGAACGAAGAGGCTTTGAAGATCATCAAAGAAGAACTGATAAAAGTTGATAAATGGATTGAAGAAAACCCAAGGGAGGTCGCTGAGTTTTTATCTCCGGAAATTGGAATGAGTGTGGAGGCATTGGAAAAAACATTAAATAGAAAAGAATACGGACTTGAGGAGATTTCCAGTACGGTTTTGGATGATCAACAAAAGATTGCCGATACATTTTTTAATCTTAAATTAATTCCAAGCAAGATTAATGTTCTAGATGCATCTGCAGATGTTAAAAAAATTAAGGGGGAAATAAAATGAAAGTATTTTGGTTTTTGCCATCACATGGGGAAAGTCGCTATTTAGGATCGACAAAGGGAGGGAGAGCGATTACACTTCCTTATTTAAGACAAATTGCACAGGCAGTCGATCATTTAGGTTTTGAAGGGGCTTTGCTTCCAACAGGCCGGTCTTGTGAGGATGCTTGGGTAGTTGGTTCTTCATTGATTTCTGCAACGGAAAGAATGAAATTTTTAGTTGCGATCCGTCCAGGTTTAATGTCGCCAACCTTGGCTGCGCGTATGGCTTCAAGCTTCGACCGGTTGTCGAATGGCCGTCTTTTGATCAATGTTGTAACTGGGGGGGGACCCAGTCGAATTGGCAGGTGATGGCGTGTTTCTAAATCATGAGGAACGCTATGAGCAAACAAATGAATTTCTCGATATCTGGAGAAGGGAAATGTCTGGTGAGAGTGTGGACTATGAAGGGGAGCATCTAAAGGTTGAAGGCGGGAATATTCTGTTGTCACCTGTACAAAAACCGTACCCACCGCTCTATTTCGGAGGTTCATCCGAGCCAGCCATCGATATATCGGGAAAGCATATTGATGTCTACTTGACTTGGGGTGAGCCGCCGGTGCAAGTGGCTGAAAAAATTGAAAAGGTACGTAAAAAAGCAGCCGAGTACGGACG
The DNA here is from genome assembly GCF_047238085.1 of Peribacillus phoenicis. Classification (NCBI taxonomy): domain Bacteria; kingdom Bacillati; phylum Bacillota; class Bacilli; order Caryophanales; family Bacillaceae; genus Peribacillus; species Peribacillus phoenicis. Next base: position 5,216,838 of record NZ_JBDFMF010000001.1, read on the forward strand.
TGAAGTCAGATTCGGCATTCGCATGCATGTCATTGTAAGAGAAACGGAAGAAAAAGCTTGGCAGGCAGCGGACGAACTCATTAAATATGTGGATGATGAAATGATTGAAAATTCACAAAAGATTTTTGAGCGATTTGATTCAGTGGGACAGAAGCGGATGTCGCAACTTCATAATGGAAGCAGGGATTCACTCGAAATCAGTCCAAATTTATGGGCGGGTGTAGGTCTAGTGCGCGGTGGTGCCGGTACAGCACTAGTCGGAAGTGCGGAAAATGTTGCCGCCAGAATGAAGGAATATGAAGAAATCGGAATAGAATCCTTTGTTTTATCCGGGTACCCTCACTTGGAAGAAGCGTACCGTGTGGCGGAATTATTATTCCCTTTACTCCCTGTCGAACAGCAGCAAGTTCCTGTTTCGAAAGCGACGAGTCCATTCGGGGAAATACTGGCAAATGACCACTACCCTACAAAAGGAAGTGAAATTGAAGATGAAGTTAAACAAAAAGTTCAATAGGTTCCACCTCATATCATGGCTTGTGCCCATTCTCCTTTTGGTAACTTGGCAGCTGCTGTCTTTGTGGGGGATTCTGTCGGAACGGATATTGCCTGCCCCGACTGAAGTCTTTCAAGCTGGCGTCGCTTTATTGAAAACAGGGGAACTTATAGATTATATCGGCATCAGTGCTCAGCGGGCATTCATCGGCTTTTTAATCGGCGGGGTCATTGGTTTTGTACTAGGGTTGTTAAATGGATTATCATCCATTGCTGAAAGCTTATTCGATACATCGCTTCAGATGTTGCGTAACATTCCGCATTTAGCTTTAATACCACTGGTGATTCTATGGTTTGGTATAGAAGAAGAAGCGAAAGTTTTCCTTGTTGCTTTAGGGGTTCTATTTCCTATCTACTTAAATACATTTCATGGAGTGAAATCGGTGGATAAGGATTTAATTGAAGCGGCAAGGGTTTATGGGTTAAGTGGTTTTTCTTTATTCTGGAATGTGATCCTCCCTGCAGCCTTTCCATCCATTTTGGTGGGTATCCGCTTCTCCCTTGGAATCATGTGGGTCACATTAATTGTCGCAGAAACAATATCCGCCAATTCCGGAATAGGATATATGGCTATGAATGCCCGGGAATTCATGAGGATGGATATTGTTGTTCTCAGTATTCTCTTATATGCCTTATTGGGAAAAATATCGGACGTTGCGGCCAAATTAATTGAAAAAAGATGCTTAAAGTGGCATCCATCATACCAATGAGGAGGTCATTAATATGATAAATGGTAATTCGTTGGAGTTGCAGGGTGTAAGAAAGGATTTTGGGGAGTTTGAAGTATTAAAGGGAATGGACCTCACATTTAAAAAAGGGGAATTTGTAGCCATTGTCGGTAAGAGTGGGTGTGGAAAGAGCACCTTGCTTCGTCTTGTGGCAGGACTGGAACAGCCGACGGGCGGGCAGATACTGGTGAATGGAAAGCCATTGAATGGATTAAATAAATCGTCACGTACGATGTTCCAGGATGGAAGGCTGTTTCCTTGGAAAAAAATCCTTGAAAATATTGGTGTAGGCTTAAAAGGGGATTGGAGGCCAAATGCTATGGAATTACTGGAGCAAGTGGGCCTTGCAGATCGAGCAAATGAGTGGCCGTCCGTTTTATCTGGGGGGCAGAAACAAAGGGTGGCATTAGCGAGGGCATTGGTGAACCAGCCTGACATACTCCTCTTGGATGAGCCGTTGGGGGCATTGGATGCTTTGACGAGAATTGGCATGCAAAGGCTGATTGAGGAGCTATGGAGGAAAAGGGACTTTACTGCCTTGCTTGTTACACATGATGTTGAAGAAGCCGTAATGCTTGCCGACCGTGTCATATTAATCGAAGAAGGCAAAGTCGTCATGAATAAGGAAATCAATCTGCCGAGACCGCGGAAAAAGGATAGCATTCAATATTCATCACTAGCAGTCCAAATCCTTAACCGGGTGATGCAAGTTGAGGGGGAAATGGAAAAAAAGGCGATTCACGCTTGAATCAGAGAAAAAAATGAAAAAAGATTTTGCAGAAAATTCCTATGTTTACCATATGTTTATCACCTTCTTGCTCCCTTCGGATTTTACCTTTCATGTTTAATGATTCGCCATTTAGGGAAATGTTAAATATAGAGAAACTTGCAATTCATATTCAGGAAGGCGGAGGATGTATGAGTAATATATTAGCTGCGAAAGAACGTACGGATTCAAAACACTCTAATTTAAGGAATTTGAGAGAAAACGGCGAAATCCCTGCGATAGTATATGGCAATAAAAATGACAGTACGGCCATTTCAGTCAATAATATTGAGCTTCAAAAGACAATCAAGGAAATAGGCCGTAATGGAATCATTTCATTGGACTTGGAAGGTAAGAATTATAAAGTCATGCTCTCTGACTATCAAAAGGATCCAATAAAGAACTCCATTTATCATGCAGACTTTTTAATTGTAGATATGTCCGCCCAATTACAGGCACAAGTTCGCATTAACCTTGTCGGTGTTTGTAAAGGCGTGAAAGACGGCGGGGTCCTTCAGCAGTCTCTTCATGAAGTGACGGTTACGGCTAAACCTAATGACATTCCTGACTCCATCGATGTTGACGTTACCGAACTTCAGGTAGGGGATACAATCTACATATCCGATATCCAAACGAATAAACAAGTTACAATCGGCAATGATGGTGAAGAAGTCGTTGCATCTGTTTTGGCTCCTCGCCAGGAAGAGGAAATAAGTACAGGTGAACAGCAAGATGGCGGTATTCCTGAAAATGAAGAAGGCAGGGAAACCAAGGCATCACCAGAGTCATGATGCCGGGATTAAACAAGTGAATCGTGATATAATAGGCGTAGCTCTTAACGAGTTACGTCTTTTCAATCTCTGGATGCATCCATTTAAGCCGGACCATGATTGACTTCTTTAATTAGGGTTTTTCCTAATTAGTTCTCCGGTCGCTTGCAGGCAAGCTTGAAATTAGGGTACTATTTTTCTAAGGTCAATGATCTTGGAAAAACTTCGTCCCAGCGTAACTCCCTAAATAACCGTAATGACGGAGTGTGAATCATGAAAATTATTGTAGGGTTAGGGAACCCAGGTAAACAATATGAAAAAACTCGGCATAACGTCGGATTTGAAGTAATAGATGAGTTATCCAAAAGATGGTCGATCCCACTTGATCAAGCAAAGCATAAGGGGATCTATGGTGTGGGAATGGTGAAGGGAGAAAAAGTTTTATTGCTTAAACCCTTAACCTACATGAATTTGTCAGGGGAATCCATTTCGGCTGTCATGCATTTCTTTAAGGTGGATATCGCGGATGTTGTCATTATATATGATGACCTTGATTTGCCTCCAGGGAAGCTTCGCCTTCGTCAAAAAGGAAGTGCAGGCGGTCATAATGGGATAAAATCTTCAATTGCCCATTTGGGTACGCAGGAATTCAATCGAATCAGAATAGGCATTGGCCGCCCGCTTGGCCGTATTCCGGTATCTGACTATGTTTTAGGGCGTTTTTCGCCTGAAGAATGGGATCATGTCGGGGCAACGATCGAAAAAAGCGCAGCTTCTTGTGAAGCCTGGTTGGAAAAACCATTTCTACAGGTCATGAACGAATATAACCAATAAGCAGAGAGTAGATATAAGTAAAGAATAATATCTTCCTGTTTCGCTGAATAAAACCCCTCTACTTTTGTACATACTAACACTATTACTAAAATAGGGGGTTACCAAATGGCTCTCCATTATCGATGCCGACATTGCGGAACTAAGCTGGGCTCAATCGAGGCACACTCACTGAGTACGGAGCAGTTAGGTTTTAATCAACTTACCGATGAAGAGCGACAAGAGATGATCGTTTATGATTCTGAAGGGGATATGCATGTAAGGGCGATATGTGAAGACTGTCATGAATCGCTGCAAAGAAACCCTGATTTATATGAAAACGATTATATTATTCATTAGCGGGAGAGGGCTTTGGACAAAATCCAAAGCATTTTTCCGTTTGTCTGGAATACCAGGGCACAAAAAAATGCCGTTAATAAAAAGGACGCTTGGTTAATTGGCCAAGTTCTAATACAAAGATTTCAAATGGTTTTCGCACGTTAAGAGAGGGGGGAAGAAAATGAATGGATTACAGAACTTGTTCTCCAAACAAGATGATGTTCATTCGTTAATAGCCGGCATTGATGAAGGACTTAAGGAGCAAATCGTCTCTGGTCTGACAGGTTCCTCGAGATCACTATTGCTGGCTTCCGTATATGAAAAGACGAATAGGCCTATTTTATTGGTTACCCATAATTTATTGCAAGCACAAAAATTCCAAGAGGACTTATCCAGTTTCATTCCCGAGGAAGAATTATATATATATCCAGCCAATGAATTGATCGCGGCTGATTTGAGTGTAGCCAGCCCGGAATTAAGGGCTCAACGTGTAGAGGCATTGAACTTTTGGGCGGAAGGAAAGAAAGGGATTGTCATTGCGCCAATTCCAGGGGTGCGTCGTGTGCTTCCTCCAAAGGATATTTGGAAGAGGCATCAGCTAACGTTTAATTTAGGGGAAGATATCGAGCTTGAACCAACGCTTAATAAATTCATTGCCATGGGTTATAACCGGTCTGAAATGGTTGCTTCTCCAGGTGAATTCAGTATCAGGGGCGGCATCATCGATATTTATCCGATCACCGAACCTAATCCAATACGAATTGAATTATTCGATACCGAAATAGATTCAATAAGGACCTTTTCAAGTGAAGATCAGCGATCCATCGAGAAACTCAAGAAGGTGACGATTGGTCCCGTCAGTGAGGCTTTGCTAGAGACGGAGCATATCGAAAGAATCATAACAAGGCTCGAGAGCGGATTAAGTAAAAGCTTGAAGAAACTTAAAGACGAGAAAACCAAGGAACAGCTGGTTCAAAAGGTCAGTTATGAACTTGAACAGCTGAAAATGGGGAATATACCCGACAAAATCTTTAAATACTTAAGTTTAGCGTATGAAGATCCAGCTAGTTTAATAGATTATTTACCGGTAAATGGTTTGGTTTTCTTAGATGAAATCAGTAGAATCCAGGAAATCAATGATTCATTGGAAAAGGAAGAGGCTGGGTGGTACACAGACCTTTTAAGTCAGGGACAAATTATCCATGACATAAAATTGGCTCATCCTATGCAGGAATTAATAGTGAAATCCATCAGGCCGTTTGTATACCTTTCATTGTTTTTACGACATGTACCGCATACGAATCCTCAGAATATCCTGAATTTTGCCAGTAAACAAATGCAAAATTTCCATGGACAGATGAATGTGTTCAAAGCTGAACTGGAACGGTGGAAAAAAGGGAAATATACAGTCGTCATACTTGGACAGGATGAAGAACGGGTAAAAAAGCTGCATTCGGTTTTAGCCGATTATGATATAGAGGCAGCAGAACTGTTTAATGCGAACAGCATTCTTCCAGGTAAAGTACAGATTTTACGCGGCAGTCTGAATAGCGGTTTTGAATTACCTATGCAAAAATTCAGTATCATCACGGAAACGGAATTGTTTAATAAAAAGTCAAAGAAATCAGTACGGAGACAGAAACTATCGAATGCGGAGCGAATCAAGAGTTATTCCGAACTGAAGATCGGTGACTATGTCGTTCATGTTAATCATGGTATCGGTAAATACTTGGGTATTGAAACCCTTACGATAAATGGGGTCCATAAAGATTACCTGAATATTCGTTATCAAGCGGATGACAAATTGTATGTTCCTGTCGACCAAATTGATCTTGTCCAAAAATATGTCGGTTCTGAAGGAAAAGAACCGAAGCTCTATAAGCTAGGCGGAACGGAATGGAAACGTGTTAAAAGCAAGGTTCAATCATCTGTTGAGAACATTGCCGATGATTTAATCAAGTTATACGCAGAGAGGGAAGCGGCAAAGGGCTATGCCTTTTCACCTGATGGTGATATGCAGAGAGAATTCGAAACATCATTCGCTTATAACGAAACGGAAGATCAATTACGTTCCATAGTCGAAATCAAAAAGGATATGGAACGGGAACGGCCGATGGATCGTTTATTATGCGGTGATGTTGGATATGGGAAGACAGAGGTGGCCATCCGAGCCGCTTTTAAAGCCATAATGGATGGCAAGCAGGTTGCATTTCTTGTTCCGACCACAATCCTCGCCCAGCAGCATTATGAAACATTAAGGGAGCGTTTTCAAGATTATCCGATTTCGATTGGTCATATGAGCCGTTTCCGGACTAAAAAACAGCAAACCGAAACGATTAAAGGATTGAAGGCCGGCACGGTGGATATCGTGGTTGGCACGCATAGGATTTTATCCAAAGATATCGTGTACCGCGATTTGGGATTGCTTATCATTGATGAAGAACAGCGCTTTGGCGTTACACATAAGGAAAAGATCAAACGGTTAAAAACTAATGTGGATGTACTGACTTTGACTGCGACGCCGATTCCGAGGACACTTCATATGTCGATGTTGGGCGTGAGGGATCTGTCCGTCATCGAAACACCACCTGAGAACCGGTTCCCGATCCAAACTTATGTCATGGAGTATAATGGCTCATTGGTAACGGAAGCGATAGAACGGGAATTGGCCAGGGGTGGTCAGGTTTATTTCCTTTACAATCGGGTAGAGGATATAGCAAGAAAAGCAGAAGAAATTTCCATGCTGGTGCCCGATGCCCGTGTCACCTTTGCTCATGGGCAAATGACAGAGCAAGAACTGGAAGCCGTCATGTTCGGCTTTTTAGAAGGTGAATATGATGTTTTGGTAAGTACAACCATTATAGAGACGGGTGTCGATATCCCGAATGTCAATACGCTTATCGTGAATGAAGCGGATAGAATGGGACTTTCACAGCTCTATCAGCTGCGTGGGCGTGTAGGTCGATCCAATCGGGTGGCATATGCATTCTTCACTTATAGGAAAGATAAAGTGTTGACGGAAGTGGCAGAAAAACGTCTTCAATCCATTAAGGAATTTACAGAATTGGGTTCAGGGTTCAAAATCGCGATGCGTGATTTATCCATCAGGGGAGCCGGAAACATTCTAGGGGCTCAACAACATGGCTTCATTGATTCAGTCGGTTTTGATCTGTATTCACAAATGTTGAAAGAAGCGGTAGATGCGAAACGTAATGACCAGCCAGCCGAAGAAAAGAACACCCTTGAAATCGACGTTGAAGTGGATGCTTATATCCCTGATGCCTACATAATGGATGGACATCAGAAAATAGAAATGTATAAAAGGTTCAGAGGTATTGCTTCGCTAGAAGAAGTGGAAGAATTACAGGATGAAATGATCGATCGTTTCGGAGAGTATCCAGAAGAAGTTTCCTATTTATTCATGATTGCCGAAATGAAGGTATATGCTGAAAAGGCCGGAATTGAAAGCATTAAACAATTAAAGCAGGAAATCAGCATTATCCTTAGGGAAAAGGTCAGCAGCGATGTGGATGGACAAAAGGTGTTCGAGCTGGGATCGAAGTATGGCCGTATGGTCGGCTTCGGCATGGACGGCAATAGAATGAAGCTGGTCCTGCACATAAAAGGCGTAGAACAAAGCAAATGGCTTAATATCTTATTTGAGATGACCAAGGGTTTACAGTATGTAAAAAAAGAGACGCAAGCCACAAAAAACTAAAATTGAATGATAGTCCTCTTGGAGAAATTTTTTTAGGTACCATGGTAAAAAAATGCAACAAAAAGAAAAATTTTTTCAAAGTGCATAGAACTTACCATTAGAAAAATACTAAGTACAATAGCTGGTGATGATTTTGCTACAAAATGAGGATTTATCAAATCAATTAGATGAAAGTGAGGCAACATTAGATGAAAGCAACTGGTATCGTTCGCCGAATTGATGATTTAGGAAGAGTCGTCATCCCGAAAGAAATTCGCAGGACCCTCCGTATCCGTGAAGGAGATCCACTGGAAATATTTGTGGATAGAGATGGAGAAGTCATCCTTAAGAAATACTCCCCTATTAGTGAATTAGGCGATTTTGCTAGGGAATATGCAGAAGCACTTTATGATAGCCTTGGAAACCCAGTTATGATTTGTGACAGGGATACTTACATTGCAGTGGCAGGCGGCTCCAAAAAAGAATACTTAAATAAAAGTGTTAGTGAACTAGTGGAAAAAATCATGGAAGAAAGAAATCCTGTCCTCGAATCTCCGAACGGACAAGTTTCATTCGTTGATTCCAATGATGAAGAGGTCCAATCTTATACTGCAGCTCCGATCATTGCGAGTGGAGACCCGATTGGTGCCGTCTTGATTTTCTCCAAAGATAGTACCATTGGTGAAGTGGAACAGAAATCGGTTGAAACAGCAGCAAGCTTCCTAGCTAGACAAATGGAACAGTAACCTTGGACATGCCATTATATTTTTAAAGGTGGAAAGGGCAGCAATCACGCTGTCCTTTTTGCAATTTCAAAAAAAGAAGTGCATATGGAAAAAAATTAACAGTATGGCTGGAATTGAAAAATAACCATTAGAATTATGCTATAATAACTACCACATATGAGTGAAAAGGGGAAAAAGAATGGCTGAAAAGCCTAATAAAACATCAAATGAACTTTTTCGAGGTGCACTGATTTTGAGCGCAGCTGCGATTATCGTAAAAGTATTGAGTGCGGCCTATCGCATACCTTATCAGAACATTGCGGGTGACATCGGGTTTTATATCTATCAACAGGTCTACCCCTTCTACGGTGTTGCTTTTACATTATCAACACTCGGCTTTCCGGTAGTCATATCCAAACTTATTGCTGAGCGGGAGTCATCCAAAAATAACTTTGCTGTCAAGGACATTTTAATGACATCATTCATCGTCTTAAGTTCGATAGGAGTCATGATGTTTGCTGCACTGTTCCTTGGCGCTGATTGGATTGCAGGATGGATGAAGGATCCGCATTTAGCCGGTCTGCTGAGAATCGTTGCCTATTCTTATCTATTAATGCCGATTTCATCTGTTTTAAGAGGCTATTTTCAAGGAATAAACTACATGTTACCGACGGCAAGTTCGCAGGTCGCTGAACAATGCATCCGTGTGTTGACGATACTGGTTCTTTCCACAATATTCGTGTATCAGGACTACTCTGATTATGTTGTCGGCAAGGGGGCGGTCCTCGGTTCGATAACAGGCGGCATAACTGGCCTGGTACTGCTTATTGCTTTCATTATTTTAAGAGAAGAATGGAAGCTCTTTTTACAAATGAGAATCAAACCGGTAAATTTCATCAAAATCTCAAAAGTCCTGATTTTCCAAGGGTTGGCCTTTTGCATAACTGGCTTGATCCTTATCTTGTTTCAGTTTGTCGATTCTCTGCACCTATATTCCCTACTAAGGGAAACGGGGATGGGGGAAAGGGAAGCCAAAGAATGGAAAGGGGTATATGACCGGGGACAGCCTTTGCTTCAGCTAGGTACAGTCGTGGCTAATTCTTTTGCATTGGCGCTGGTACCTGTAATATCCGGATTCGTTCAGAGGAAAAGTGAACATGAATTATTGAATAAAATCAAATTGGCGCTTCGTGTAAGCGCGACGATAGGACTCGCAGCTGCGATCGGGCTGGTGGTGACGATGAAGCCTGTCAATCATATGCTGTTCACGGATGTTAAAGGGACCATTACTTTAGCAATTTTCTCATTATCGATTTTATTCACATCCGTCATAATGGCAGAAGCGGCAGTGATTCAAAGCTTAGGCTATTCGTTCATACCGGTGATCATTACGCTTGTGGGTGTGGTCAGCAAGTGGGCTTTGAACCTTGTCCTGGTGCCCCATTACAAAATCGCGGGTGCAGCCTCGGCAACAGTGCTTGCGTTTATGATCATGACTGTATTATTTTATGTGGTATTGAGAGTACATATTAAAAAGACATTAATTGAAAAGAAGCACGTGTTAATAATTTTGAAGAGTACGGTTTACATGGGTACGGCGGTTGTTTTATTCAATGGCTTATTCGAATTGATGGCCCAAAGCGAGAGCCGGTTGTTAGCTACGATCCAAGCTTTGACCGGTGTAGGGATCGGTGCAGCCGTTTTTGTGATGACCGCTATTCGTGCAGGCTTATTTGGTGAAGAAGAACTTGCACTTATACCTGCAGGTTCAAAGCTTAAACGATTTATAATAACGAATAGGAGTATACGAAATCATGAATGAGATTACGATAATAGGCCTTGGTGCAGGAGATTTAGATCAGCTTCCATTAGGAATTTATAAAAAATTGCTACAAACAGAACAATGCTTCGTCAGAACGATTGATCATCCTGTAATTGGGGATTTGAAAAGGGAAGGAATCAATTTCACGGCGTTTGACGGGATATATGAAAAGCACGACCAATTTGAAGCCGTATATGAAGAAATTGCCGGAACATTATTACAAGAGGCTTCAAACCGTTCCGTTCTTTACGCAGTTCCGGGGCATCCTATGGTAGCGGAAAAAACGGTTCAGCTTTTGCTCGAAAAGGGACCGGCTCTTGGAATAGCCATTAAACTGGAAGGCGGGCAGAGTTTCCTTGATCCCTTGTTTCAGGCTGTTAAAATCGATCCGATTGAAGGGTTCCAGCTATTGGATGGAACAGATCTCTCACCAGATGATTTGCACATTACCCAGCATATTATAATCGGACAGGTGTATGACGCATTCAGTGCGTCCAATGTGAAGCTGACTTTAATGGAAAAGCTACCGGATGACTACGAGGTATATATCGTTACAGCGGCAGGAAGCAGTCAGGAAAAAGTGACAAAATGCGCTCTGTTCGAACTCGACCGTCAGATGGAGTTAAGTAACTTGACGAGTGTTTATGTCCCGCCGGTTAGAGAAGAAGCTTTACGAAACAGGGAGTTTTCTAAGCTGCGTCAGGTCATTGCAGAACTTAGAGGTCCTGACGGATGTCCTTGGGATAAGAAACAAACTCATGAAAGCTTGAAGAAATATCTAATAGAAGAGGCATATGAGCTGATTGATTCCATCGATGAAGAGGACGATGAGGGCATGGTTGGTGAACTTGGGGATGTCCTGCTTCAAGTGATGATTCATTCACAAATCGGTGAAGATGAGGGCATGTTCACGATAGACGATGTGATTGAAGGCATTACGGCGAAAATGATTCGACGCCACCCTCATGTATTCGGAGATGTTGAAGTGAACGGCGAGGAAGATGTATTAGTGAACTGGCAGAAAATCAAAGAGAATGAAAAAGGGAGCGAAACAAAAGCTCCGCAATCCATACTGGATGGGATTGAGAAATCGCTGCCAAACTTACTTCGGGCCGAAGAGTACCAAAAAAGGGCTGCGAAGGTCGGATTTGATTGGGATGAGGTTTCCGAAGCCTGGAAAAAGGTCAGGGAAGAAGTGCAGGAATTGGAAGCGGAAATATTAAGCCCGAACAGGGATGTCGAAAGAATAAAATCAGAGCTGGGCGACCTCTTTTTTGCGCTTGTCAACATTTCACGTTATTATGACATACAAGCGGAAGAAGCCGTCTACAAAGCAAACCAGAAATTCCACCGGCGTTTTACATATATAGAAGAGTGCATTCAAAGGGCAGACAAAAAGTTTGAGGATTATACATTGGAAGAACTGGATTCATATTGGGATGAAGCAAAAGCTAAAGGACTTTAATTAAGGGAGAGATTTTAATGTCGATGAGATTGGATAAATTCCTAAAAGTTTCGAGGTTGATCAAGCGCCGCACACTTGCGAAAGAGGTTGCGGATAAAGGGAGAATCACGATTAACGGACAACAGGCCAAAGCAAGTTCGAATGTGAAAGATGGCGATGAATTGACTGTACGATTCGGTCAAAAGCTCGTTACGGTACGTGTCGATAAAATTCAAGAAACGACGAAAAAAGAAGCGGCTGCAGATATGTATACCATCGTAAAGGAAGAAAAGCTAGCGGAGGAGTAAGGACAGGCTTGGTTCTAATTCCGCTCTCACGGACATACACTTGTACAAAATCAGTGGTACTGTGAGGGATGAAAAAATGAGCCAATATAATGATCCGAATGCTGGTTACACAAAGGGAACAACCCAAGAGCATGATGTAACGATGAAAGGCCGCCGTTTACTTGATATTACCGGTGTCAAACAAGTTGAAAGTTTTGATAATGAGGAGTTTCTGCTCGAAACTGTAATGGGATTCTTATCTATCCGGGGCCAAAACTTGCAAATGAAGAATTTAGACGTTGATAAAGGCATCGTCTCCATTAAGGGAAAGATTTTCGACCTTGTTTATTTAGATGAGCAATCAGGGGAGAAAGCTAAAGGCTTCTTTGGCAAATTGTTCAAATGACCTTAACGATTCAATTTTATACGTTGCTTGCGATGATAGGCATGGGCAGTGGCTTTGGAGCTGCCCTGGATACGTATAGCCGGTTCCTGAAACGTTCAGAAAGGAAAAGATGGATTGTATTCATCCATGACTTCCTTTTCTGGATCATTCAGGGTCTCCTTATTTTTTATGTTTTGTTTTTAGTGAATGAGGGAGAGTTTCGCCTTTATTTATTTTTGGCCTTATTATGCGGTTTTTCAGCTTATCAAGCACTTTTCAAAGGTTTCTATCAACGTTTTTTAGAGTTTTTGATAATACTTGTGATAAAGTTGGCGAGATTTATAACGAATTCGGTTCACATCCTGATATTTGTTCCGATAAAATGGGTAATAGTATCTGTAATAGCCATCATCTTCGGGATAGGTAAGTTCGTTTTAGCATTATTAAAATGGGTGGGGAAAATACTTCTATTTATTTTGAATATTTTCTGGAGGCCATTAAAATGGATTCTGATCTATATATGGAATTTATTGCCGGTTTTTGTTACGAAAAACGTCGGGAAGTTTTATAATAAAGGAAAAGGGATTTTATTGAAAATAAAGAATTCTATATTTAGAACGCTAAATAGATGGAGAAATAAAAAGAAATGAGGAGCGATAAAAAATGAGTAGCCTGCGTAAAAGGAAAGTGGCAAAAATAGAAAATCCCTACGTCGCTCAACAAGAGAAAAAAGTACAAACCGTAGAAAAAAAGAAGCGTGGTCTAATGCGTAGATTAACTCTTTACTCAGTTTTCGCCGCTGTCTTTTTGATTTTTGCCGTTTCCACCCTCATAACGCAAAATGTTGCACTGGATGAGAAAGTACAACAGAAGGAAGAATTGAAGGGAAAGTTAGCTGAATTGAAAAAAGACGAGACCCTTCTTAAAGAAGAAATCGTAAAGCTTAATGACGACGACTATATAGCAAAAATAGCCAGACGGGATTATTTCTTATCTGAAAAAGGCGAAATCATATTTACCCTTCCAAAAGGGAAGGAAGATAGTGACTAATATTGACACTGTTTTTTTACTTTCGTTATAATATAGAGTGAAGAGATTTTTTAACATTTCTAAGGAGGAACATTTTTTTTATGTCAATCGAAGTAGGCAGCAAGTTACAAGGTAAAGTAACAGGCATAACTAATTTTGGTGCATTTGTAGAGCTACCTCAAGGTTCAACCGGTCTTGTCCATATCAGTGAAGTGGCTGATAACTACGTCAAGGATATCAATGATCATTTAAAAGTGGGCGATACAGTTGAGGTGAAAGTCATCAATGTTAAAGATGGCAAGATTGGCTTGTCCATAAAAAAAGCGATAGACCGTCCTGAAGCTGAGCAAAAACCTGCATACACACCACGTCCGCGCCAAGGAAGAGGGAATGACAGCCGTTCCAAAGACTTCCGCTCGAAAGGTAATGGTTTCCAACCGAAGGAAAACTTTGAGCAAAAAATGGCTAAATTCTTAAAAGATAGCGAAGACCGCTTAACGACCCTTAAACGTAGCACCGAAACGAAACGGGGAGGTCGAGGAGGAAGACGCGGATAAAACTGCTGCTGAAAATAATAGTTTAGCAACTTTTCCTGTGAAATTATTCATAGTGTAGATAAAGGCAAGCTTGCCGGCTTGTCTTCTTTTAATTATCAACAACATAAAAAAAGCGCCTCTGTACACTTAATGAGATAAGTGTACAGAGGCGCTTTTGTATTTGATGACCCGTACGGGATTCGAACCCGTGTTACCGCCGTGAAAGGGCGGTGTCTTAACCGCTTGACCAACGGGCCATTATTTTCAAGAAAAAAGATAGCGGCAGAGGGGATCGAACCCCCGACCTCACGGGTATGAACCGTACGCTCTAGCCAGCTGAGCTACGCCGCCATAATGGTAAATGCTACTGAAGCACAAGTTATATCTTACATTCGTGAAGAATAAATGTCAACAAAAAAATAAAGTTTGTCGGTTTCCATTTCCCGATTATTTATTCGTGTTATTTTCCGCAAAAATAACCTAAAAACTTTGCTTTTCTTCAAAAAAAAAAGAACACCCGTTTCTGTATTGGAAAAAAAGGCACAAAAACCTGTATACAAATGATTGTTCTAGAAGAATTTCGTCGAACGTTTTTCTTATCTGCTTATAAAATTCTGACAAAAAAATAAACAAGCCCTCTATATAATAAAAATCACTAATACGAATGGGGTGTTGAAATGGAAAAAGTAGAAAGACCTATGATGGAACCTCTTGGTGATGTTCAGTTAAAAGAAGCGAAGGCAGGGGCCATCAATTGGATCCAACAACTGCAAATGAAGTCGGAAGACATATTCATAAAAAAAGGTATCTCTTTAGCAATTATTGGTTTTTTATTAGGACGGGCATTAATTCTTTCGCAGCTGGCACCATTTGGACTTCCGTTTTTCGCAGCCGTGTTTCTCATGAGACGTGACAGGGCACCACTTGCTTTATTCGGATTGATTGCAGGTGGGCTGACCGTTCACTACTCTAATAGTTTAGTCATCTTTGCATCGGCGTTCCTGCTCCTGTTATTTCATAAGATCAAGAAGCCCGCCGTGGAAGGACAATTCAAGACGATGTCGATGTACGTCTTCGCTTCACTATTCCTGGTCAACCTGGCAGAGCAATATCTGGTATTCCGAACGATTCAGCTGTACGACTTAATGATGATAGGAGTAGAGGCGGGACTCGCAATGATATTAACTTTAATCTTCATACAGTCCATCCCGCTGCTGACCATTCGGACAAAGTCCCAATCATTAAAGACGGAGGAAATCGTCAGCATCATCATCCTGCTGGCCTCGGTGATGACCGGAACCATCGGCTGGATGATATACGATCTATCACTCGACCATATATTCTCGCGATACTTGGTCCTCCTCTTCGGGCTGGCGGGAGGGGCCGCCATAGGCTCCACTGTAGGTGTAGTTACTGGATTGATATTCAGCCTGGCAAGTATTGCTAGTCTCTATCAAATGAGTCTTCTCGCTTTTTCCGGGCTTCTGGGCGGTTTGTTGAAGGAGGGAAGGAAGATAGGGGTTGCTAGCGGCCTCATGATTGCTACATTACTGATAGGTTTATATGGTGAGGGCACCAGCAATATTATGGTGACACTCTATGAATCAATTATAGCTGTGGCCCTATTTATATTGACACCGTCATCCATAATCAACAAAATAGCGAAACATATACCGGGAACAGTCGAGAATTCTGATGAACAGCAGCAGTATGCCCGAAAAGTGAGGGATGTCACCGCTCAAAGGGTGGAGCAATTCTCTCATGTATTTGAGGCGCTCTCCAATAGCTTTTCCCAAGTGGATGAAAGAGGGAGATTGGAGGAAGATGAGAAAGAATTCGACTACTTCTTAAGTAATGTAACGGAAAAGACGTGCCAGCTTTGTTTTAAAAAGGAACAGTGCTGGTCCAAGAACTTTAATACAACCTATGACGGCATGCAGGAAATTATGCTTCAATTAAGTGAAAATAATGGTCAGCTCCCCCAAAAGACTTCGAAGGAATGGGGGAAATATTGTAGCCGCGGGCCTCAGGTCATTGGGGCGATATCACAGGAGCTTACTTATTTTGAAGCAAACCAAAAATTAAAAAGGCAGGTGAAGGAAAGCCGGAAGCTAGTTGCGGATCAACTGCGGGGCGTTTCGGCAGTAATGGATGATTTTGCGAAAGAAATTCAAAGGGAAAGGAAGAATCATCATGTACATGAAGAATCCATTTTGGAAGCCATCCAGGATTTTGGCCTGCACATAGGGTATGTAGAAATATACAGTCTAGAACAAGGGAATGTTGATATAGAGATGAGTGTCCCATACTGCCAGGGCAGAGGGGAATGTGAAAAATTGATTGCACCTATGCTTTCTGACATTTTAGGGGAAACGATAGTCGTTCATTCAGAAGAGTGTGCAACGTATCCAAACGGGCAATGTGAGGTGATATTTAGGTCAGCAAAAAAATTCACGGTCGAAACGGGTGTGGCTCATGCTGCCAAGGGGGGAGGGCTTGTATCAGGAGATAGTCATACGACCATGGAAATTGGCTGCGGCAAATTCGCAATAGCCATTAGTGATGGGATGGGAAATGGGGAAAGGGCCCATTTTGAAAGTACAGAGACATTGAAGCTGCTTCAAAAATTTTTACAATCGGGAATTGAAGAAAAAATAGCCATTAAATCCGTAAACTCCGTATTATCTCTACGCACTACCGATGAAATATTTTCAACTCTTGATTTGGCAATGATTGATCTTCAGGACGCAAAGGCTAAGTTTTTAAAAATCTGTTCGATACCGAGTTTCATTAAAAGGGGGGATAGGATAATAAAAATTGAATCAAGTAATCTCCCTATGGGAATCATCCAGGATTTCGATGTTGATGTTGTATCAGAAGAGCTCAAGGCAGGGGACATACTAATCATGATGAGCGATGGAGTGTTCGATGGCCCCTCACATGTTGAAAATATCGAGTTCTGGCTTAAACGGAAAATCAAGGAAATGGAAACAGACGATCCGCAGGAAATCTCTGATTTAATATTGGAAGAGGTCATCCGAACAAAAGGGATCATAGATGATGACATGACAGTGGTAACATCAAAAATCAAGCATAACACACCGAAATGGGCATCCATTCCCGTTTCTCCAAAACGCAAAAAGGCCCAGTAGGCCGTTTATATATATAAAATAAATAAAACCAAAAATGAGGTGGTGAAATGGAAGAAGGTTAAAAGGTAAAGAGACTTTTCAATCACTCCGCTCCATGATGTGACTTGATGCGATGTCTTAGCGTATAAATTCCCCTTTTTTAGTCAATTATGGTAACAAATTGATAGGAAGGGAGAGCAAAACATGAAAGCAGGAACATTAAAACAGATTTTGCTTATAACCGACGGATGCTCAAATCATGGTGAGGAGCCGTCTGCCATGGCTGAATTAGCAAGGAAGCAAGGCATAACCATCAATGTCATAGGTGTCATGGAAAATGATGTGATAGATGAAAAGGGTCTTAAGGAGATCGAGAAGATTGCTGGTTCAGGAGGTGGCGTAAGTCAAATAGTCTATGCCCAGCAGTTGTCCCAAACCGTCCAAATGGTGACACAAAAGGCAATGACTCAAACTATACAGGGAGTTATCAATCGTGAACTTCAACAAATACTTGGAGATTCAAAAACGATGGAGGATCTTCCGCCGGATAAACGAGGAGAAGTGATGGAGGTGGTCGATGAGCTTGGGGAAACGAGCAAGCTCGAAGTACTGATTCTTGTTGATACCAGTGCAAGCATGAAACACAAACTGCCTACAGTAAAAGATTCCTTATTAGATCTTTCCCTTAGCATGAATGCAAGAATGGGTGACAGCCGTTTTTCCGTATTCGTATTTCCTGGGAAAAGAAATGATGTTGAAAAGTTGCTGGATTGGACCCCGAACCTTGAAGCCCTGACGGCAACTTTTCCTAAGCTTAGTACAGGGGGACTCACTCCGACAGGTCCAGCCATTCGTGAAGCTTTAACATATTTCAATAAAAAACGTTCATTGAGGGGATTGTTATCACATGATGATGAACAATACTTTGAGGAATCAATGTAAACTCCTGCCTGGCAGTTTGGTCACTGGAAAATGGAATAAAAACCAGTACAAAATAATTAAGGAATTGGGGTGTGGAGCGAACGGGATCGTCTATTTGGTTGAAAGCAAAAATCGTCATTATGCTTTAAAGCTCAGTGATAATGGGACGTCCATTATTTCGGAGATGAATATCCTAAAATCCTTTTCAAAGGTCCAGGGGTCTACCCTTGGACCTTCCTTTTTGG
The DNA here is from genome assembly GCF_047238085.1 of Peribacillus phoenicis. Classification (NCBI taxonomy): domain Bacteria; kingdom Bacillati; phylum Bacillota; class Bacilli; order Caryophanales; family Bacillaceae; genus Peribacillus; species Peribacillus phoenicis. The sequence goes on from NZ_JBDFMF010000001.1 coordinate 5,235,025, forward strand.
AAGTGGATGATTTCATGAAGACAGGAAAGCAGCTCCCTTTTTATGTCATGGAATATATCCACGGACACGATTTTTTGCGTTTCATCGATAAGAAAGGGTCATCATGGATTGGAGTCTTAATGCTTCAGCTTTTAACCAGCTTGTCTGCCTTGCATACCAATGGCTGGGTGTTCGGCGATTTAAAACCTGAGAATTTGATCGTGACTTCACCAGCCTATAAGGTGAGGTGCGTGGATGTAGGCGGAACCACCTTAATTGGGCGATCTGTTAAAGAATTCACCGAGTTCTTTGACAGGGGTTACTGGGGACTCGGATCAAGAAGGGCAGATCCGCAATATGACTTGTTCGCTGTGGCAATGATTATAATCAACTCGGCCTATCCTGGACGTTTCCACAAGCAAGGGGAGGGGTATAGACAGCTTAACGACTTGATTAAGCAGAAAAAGGAATTGCACCCATATAGAAAGATGTTGGATAAAGCACTTCACGGGCAGTATGATTCTGCCCTCCAAATGAGGGAGGATTTGGTCACGGTGCTAAGTAAGCAAAATCACTCGAAGAAAAAGGGTACGACCCAGGCAGCTACCGGCCAGTCACAAACAATTCAACCTGCAACGAGACAAGCAAGAAGGTCCCAAAACCATTCAAAAAAGAAAAGTGGCGGTTTTTTTGAAACTTTTTTGCTGGTTGCCATCATATCGATGCTCTATGTTCTTTACATATATGAACAGTTGTTATGATATAGTTATTAGGTGAATGCCATGGAATAAATGAAACAATTTCATGATTGAATCGTATAAAACTAATGCCTGTTCATAAAGAAGGAAGATTGTATGTTAAAGGAAAAAGTTCTGAGCACCATTTATAGAAACGAATTGATTAAGGAAAACTCGAAGTTGCTAATAGGCGTTTCCGGAGGACCGGATTCATTGGTGCTTCTCCATATCCTTAAGGAAATTCAATCTCTTTTTCATTACGAGATGATCGTTGCAAGTGTTGACCATATGTTTCGTGGTGAAGAATCCTATGAGGATTATAAATATGTCGAGCATATATGTGAACGGTGGGGCATTACATTTGAGGGAAAAAGGATCGATGTTCCTGCCCGGATGAAACAGACGGGGGAAAGTTCACAAATAACGTCAAGAAAGCTGCGTTTTGCTTTTTATGAAGAAATGATGGATAAGCATCAAGCCTCCACTCTTGTCCTGGGGCATCATGGAGATGATCAAATCGAAACGATGCTCATGCGTTTAACAAGAGGGGCGACAGGGAAGGCAAGGGCAGGTATTCCTATAAAGAGACGTTTCCATTCCGGAAATCTGATCAGGCCCTTTCTTGAAATCACGAAAAGCCAAATAATCGAATATGCGGGCCTTCATGATATCGAACCAAGGTTTGATCCGAGCAATGAAACGGGTGTCTATGCAAGAAATCGTTTTAGACATGAAGTCCTTCCGTTTTTAAAGAAAGAAAACGGCAAGGTTCATGAGCATTTTCAACGATTCAGTGAAGAGCTTTATGAAGATGAAGAGTTTTTTTTGAACTTGGTTTCAAGCAAAATGTCCGATGTTTGGATCACACAGGATAAAGATCAAGCGGTTATTCAGATTGATCAGGTTCTCGCGATGCCTAAACCTTTACAAAGAAGGGCGATTCAACTAATATTAAACTATCTTTATTTGGAGAGACCTTCATCGCTTTCGGCATTACATATTGACCAACTTTTAGTTTTGTTTTTGAATCCTCAACCATCTGCAGAATTGCATCTTCCGGAGGGCCTTATTGCGGAAAAATCATATCAAACTTGCACGTTTAGGTTTTTCCGGCAAAAAAGCCATAAATATTCCTTTAAATTACAAATTCCCGGTGAGACTATTCTTCCGAATGGATATAAGATTAAAGCGCACTATATAAAAGAAGAAATTCCGGTGCTTAGAGGAAATCATTCTTTTATACTTCCCGAATCAGCTGTTCAGCTTCCTCTTACAGTCCGAACCAGGAATGAAGGCGAACGGATGGCCGTCAAGGGATTAGGTGGAACTAAAAAGTTAAAGGATATTTTTATTAATGAAAAGATCCCGATGCTAGAAAGAAATGTGTGGCCGGTCATCATCGATCAAACTGGAACGGTCATTTGGCTGCCTGGTTTAAAGAAATCGAACGTTGAGCCGGATATAATTTCTGATGAAAAATCTTTAATCTACTTAGAATATAAAAAAGCTTAATTCTTCATGGGGGGCAATTAATTACAATGACCATGCAAAACGACATTGAAAAGGTTTTAATAACAGAGGAAGAACTTCAAAAGAAAATCAGGGAATTGGGTGCGCAGCTTGAAGCTGATTACCAAGGTAAGTTCCCGTTGGCCATCGGAGTGCTGAAAGGCGCCATGCCATTTATGTCAGATTTACTGAAACGCGTTGATACACATCTTGAAATGGACTTTATGGATGTTTCAAGCTATGGTAACTCCACTGTATCTTCCGGTGAAGTGAAAATCATCAAGGATCTTGATACATCAGTTGAGGGCCGGGATATTTTAATCATCGAAGATATTATCGACAGCGGTTTGACTCTTAGCTATCTTGCGGAACTTTTCCGTTACCGAAAAGCAAAATCAATTAAAATCGTTACCTTATTGGATAAACCAACAGGCAGGAAAGCGGATATCACTCCGGACTATGCCGGGTTCATCGTACCGGATGCATTTGTTGTCGGATATGGTCTTGATTTTGCGGAAAAGTATCGTAATCTCCCGTATATTGGCATATTGAAGCCTGAAATTTACTCGAATTAATCGTACCTGTTTGAAAGAGAAGACCAGATAAAAACAGCGGTGTTAAATTATTGTAATTCATTAATTTTGTATGATAGTATTTACTATAGTTTGTTTACCCGTGGGAGGAGGTAAGGGATGAATCGGATCTTCCGTAATACCATATTTTATTTACTGATCTTTTTGGTCATCATTGGGATTGTAAGTATTTTTAATAATAACAATGAACCAAACGTAAAATTGACCCAAGATGAATTCTATAAGCATTTGGAGAGTGGGGACGTTACATCACTTACGATGCAGCCCGAAAGCAGTGTATTTGAAATCACAGGAAAGCTCAAAGGTTATGAGGAAAACAAATTCTTTGTGACGTACGTGCCTTTCAGTGAGTATTCGCAAAGCCGGATCAATGACGCTGTAACCAAGCTGGGAAAAGACATCATCAATGTCGAACCTCCAGAAAAGACAAGTGGCTGGGTGACATTTTTCACTTCCATCATTCCATTTGTAATCATTTTTATCCTCTTCTTCTTTTTACTTAACCAAGCTCAAGGCGGCGGTGGTGGCCGCGTCATGAACTTCGGGAAAAGTAAGGCGAAATTGTATAATGATGATAAGAAAAAAGTACGCTTCAATGATGTTGCCGGAGCGGACGAAGAAAAGCAGGAACTTGTCGAGGTCGTTGAATTCTTGAAAGACCCTCGCAAATATGCCGAGCTTGGTGCCCGGATTCCTAAAGGGGTACTTTTAGTTGGGCCTCCTGGTACAGGTAAAACTTTACTTGCACGAGCAGTAGCTGGTGAAGCCGGAACTCCTTTCTTCTCAATCAGTGGTTCTGATTTTGTTGAGATGTTTGTGGGTGTCGGTGCATCCCGTGTTCGTGATTTGTTTGAAAATGCTAAGAAGAATGCACCATGTATCATCTTTATCGATGAAATTGATGCAGTCGGACGTCAACGTGGAGCAGGTCTTGGTGGCGGTCACGATGAACGTGAACAGACATTGAACCAACTCCTGGTGGAGATGGATGGTTTCGGTGGTAATGAAGGAATCATAATCATTGCTGCGACTAACCGTGCTGATGTATTGGATCCGGCATTATTGCGTCCAGGACGTTTTGACCGTCAAATAACGGTAGGCCGCCCTGATGTCAAGGGCCGTGAAGAAGTGCTGAAAGTGCATGCGCGCAATAAACCTTTAGCAGAAACAGTCGATTTGAAAGCGATCGCTCAGCGTACTCCAGGATTTTCTGGTGCCGATCTTGAAAACTTACTGAATGAAGCGGCTCTTGTAGCTGCCCGTCAAGATAAGAAGAAGATCGACATGTCCGATTTGGATGAAGCTTCGGATCGTGTTATCGCTGGACCTGCCAAGAAAAACCGTGTCATTTCCAAAAAGGAAAGAAATATCGTAGCGTGGCATGAAGCAGGCCATACCATTATTGGATTGGTTCTGGATGATGCCGAAGTCGTTCATAAAGTTACGATTGTCCCTCGTGGTCAAGCTGGCGGTTATGCAGTTATGCTGCCGAAAGAAGATCGTTTCTTCATGACGGAACCTGAGCTTAAAGATAAAATCGTAGGACTATTGGGTGGCCGTGTAGCCGAAGAAGTTACATTCGGAGAAGTGAGTACCGGTGCGCATAACGACTTCCAGCGTGCAACGGGCATAGCTCGGAGCATGGTTATGGAATATGGCATGAGTAAGCTTGGGCCGCTTCAATTCGGTAACTCTCAAGGTCAGGTCTTCCTAGGCCGCGATTTCAACAATGATCAAAACTATTCAGATGCAATAGCATATGAAATCGATCTTGAAATTCAACGTATCATCAAGGAAGCATACGAAAGATGTAAGAAGATCCTTACTGAAAATCGTGAAAAACTTGATTTGGTTGCAAAAACCCTGCTTGAAGTGGAAACACTTGATGCTGAACAAATCAAAAGTTTATTCCATAAAGGTAAATTGCCAGAACGTGATTATACGGCACTGAATGGGAACTTAACCACTGATGAGAATGTCAAGGTGAACATCAATAAGAAGAAGGAAGAAAAAGAGGCCCTATTAGATCCGTTGGATAAAAGAGGACCTGAGGACCTTGAAATAACGGAGGAAGGATTGAATACTCCTCCAATCAAAGAAGGTGCACCTCAAGATCAGCCGCTTTCCTTCCCGAACGAAGATGACAATAAAAAGTCTTAAGTGACTAAATTCAAAAGGGTATTTCCGCCTCGGAAATACCCTTTTCTTAACTCTTATGATAAAGTTTTTTGGTTACCATTGGAAAAGTGCGACTAATAGCGTGGGAAATAACAGTGTGTTATGATGTTGGAGAATAATTTACCGGAGTGATGAAACGATGATTTTTGTATTGGATGTTGGGAATACGAATACTGTATTAGGCGTATACGATGAAGATATTTTAAAATATCATTGGCGAATAGAGACTAACCGTCACAAGACAGAAGATGAGTATGGAATGGTCATAAAGTCTTTGCTTCAACATGAAGGTCTTTCGTTTGATCAATTTGATGGAATCATTATTTCTTCGGTAGTTCCGCCGATTATGTTTGCGCTTGAACGTATGTGCAAAAAATACTTTGGAATTAAACCGCTAATAGTTGGACCTGGAATAAAAACTGGATTGAATATTAAATACGAAAATCCCCGTGAGGTGGGAGCCGACCGAATCGTTAATGCGGTTGCAGGCATTCAGGAATATGGAAGCCCTCTCATTATCGTGGATTTTGGTACGGCAACGACATATTGCTACATAAATGAGGATAAACAATACATGGGCGGAGCCATTGCTCCGGGTATAAATATTTCTACTGAAGCACTTTATTCAAAAGCAGCCAAACTTCCAAGAATAGAAATCAGCCGACCGGAAGGGATTATTGGGAAAAATACGGTGTCCGCCATGCAGGCTGGCATTTTGTATGGATATGTTGGACAGGTAGAAGGAATCGTTAATCGAATTAAGGCGCAAAGTAATCTAGAACCAACGGTAATAGCGACAGGCGGACTGGCTACCTTAATTGCTAATGAGTCCACTGTGATTGACGTTGTGGAGCCATTTTTGACCTTGAAGGGGCTGCAGCTGATTTATAAACGTAATCGGGAGCAAGTGAAGAAGTAATACAAAGCTTGAAAGGAGCAAAATAAATGAAGGATTATCTAATAAAGGCGTTAGGCTATGAAGGACAGGTACGGGCATATGCTGTTTCAACAACAAACACCGTAGGAGAAGCGCAGCGACGCCATTATACATGGCCTACTGCTTCTGCTGCCCTAGGACGGGCTATGACGGCAGGAGTTATGATGGGCGGAATGTTAAAAGGTGAAGAAAAGCTGACGATTAAAATCGAGGGCGGTGGACCGATTGGTTCCATCCTGGTCGACAGCAATGCAAAGGGAGAAGTCCGCGGTTATGTCACTCACCCGCAAACCCACTTTGATTTGAATGAGCAGGGAAAGCTGGATGTAAGGAGAGCGGTGGGTACCGATGGATTGCTGACTGTTGTCAAAGACATTGGTCTTCGTGATTACTTTTCGGGGCAAGTACCGCTTGTATCGGGAGAGTTAGGCGAAGATTTCACTTATTACTTTGTTACTTCCGAACAGGTGCCATCATCTGTGGGGGTTGGGGTTCTCGTGAATCCGGATAATTCAATCCTTGCAGCGGGTGGATTTATCATTCAGTTGATGCCGGGTACATCCGAAGATACGATTTCCAAAATCGAAAATCGACTAAGCACGATAACTCCTGTTTCCAAGATGATTCAAAGTGGCATGACTCCTGAAGAAATCCTAACCGAAATATTAGGTGAGGGCAATGTGAATATACTAGAAAAAATGGATGTCCAATTCTCCTGTCAATGTTCCAGGGAGAGAATTGCCACCGCATTGATTAGCCTAGGGCAAGCTGAGATCCGGGATATCATTGAGACAGACGGACAAGCGGAGGCGCATTGTCATTTTTGTAATCAGACCTACCAATTCTCGAAGGAAGAACTCGAGGAATTAGAGGCAGAAACAAAAAAATAATTTACGGGGGATAAGGGTTTGCCAAAACAAAAGCTTCGGGCGATTATTGCCGGCCTTGCCTTGTTGAACCTTTTGACTATCATTATCTTTGTCATAAAACCACTAATCATTTCAAAATCCGTCATTGGGGAAGAAACGGCCGCAAAGGTTGGGTCCAAGGATATTTCCCGGGAAGCATGGATTAATGAGCTCGAAAAAAGATATGGGGAAGATGTACTTGAGGATATGGTCGATAAAGAGGTAGTGAAACAGGCAGCTGAAAAATACAAAGTGAAGACTTCGGATGAAGAGCTTGATCGGGAACTTAAAATGATGAAAACGATGTATGGGACTGCCGGTCAGAACCTTAATAAAAGTAACGATCAACTGAGGCAGGAAATTCAGTCGAGTCTCCTTCTCGAGAAGCTCCTCACCAAGGACGTTTCGGTTTCCGAAACAGCAATGCGGAGTCATTATGATAATAATAAGGATATCTACAGAATCCCTACTGCTTTCCATGTTTCCCATATCACCACTTCTACAAAAAAGCAGGCAGACCAAGTCATACGTGAACTGGAGAAGGGTGTCTCCTTTGATGTATTGGCAATGGAGAAGTCCCTTGATGAATTCACTGCCAATCAAGGAGGCGACATGGGTTATATATCCCAGGATAACGAGCAAGTCTCCAAGGAATACATAACCGCTGCCGAGAAATTGAAGGTGAAGAAGTGGAGTGATGCAATCCAAACGGAGGATGGCTGGGCCGTTCTCTACCTGCATGAAAGAATAAAGGGCAAGCAGTATGAATATGAAGAAGTTAAAGACAAGATTCACCGCCAAATAGCTCTTGAACAGATTCAGACACCGGTCTCAGGGAAAATTTTCTGGGATGAATTTGATGTAGAATGGTTTTATGGATTGAAGGAAGAAAAGTAGGTCAATGGTTGTGTGAGAAAATTTAGAATATAGTATATAATCATTGACAATGAACTATTAAAACTGGTAACTTTAAAATTATAAAACCAATAAACATACTCGGTATTGAAATGATAAGGGAGTGGAGAAAATGGCACGTATAGCTAATTCTGTAATCGATTTAATTGGACAAACACCTATTGTTAAGTTAAACAAGCTTCAAAATGAAAACAGTGCAGATATTTATTTGAAACTTGAGTATTTTAACCCAGGCAGCAGTGTAAAAGACCGTATCGCCCTTGCGATGATCGAAGCGGCAGAAAAAAATGGTACTCTTAAGCCAGGTGATACGATCATTGAACCTACAAGCGGAAATACGGGAATAGGTTTGGCAATGGTAGCTGCGGCAAAGGGCTATAAATCAATTCTGGTTATGCCGGAGACGATGAGCTTGGAACGCCGTAACTTGCTTCGCGCATATGGGGCAGAATTAGTTCTTACTCCTGGACCTGAAGGAATGAAGGGTGCAATCGCAAAGGCGACTGAGCTTTCTAAAGAAAAAGGTTACTTCATTCCACAGCAATTCGAAAACGAAGCCAACCCTGAAGTACATCGGAACACTACAGGCCCTGAAATCGTTGAAGCCTTTGGAGATGAAGGCTTGGATGCATTCGTTGCCGGAATCGGTACTGGGGGAACCATAACAGGTGCCGGTGAAGTCCTGCGTGAAAAATTCCCTGACATTAAAATTTACGCTGTTGAACCTGCGGATTCTCCAGTATTATCGGGTGGGACTCCAGGACCTCATAAAATCCAAGGAATCGGAGCAGGCTTCATTCCAAGTATATTGAATACAGATCTCTATGACGAAATCATTCAAGTCAATACAGAGGAATCTTTTGATTATGCACGCCGTGCAGCAAAAGAGGAAGGAATCCTTGGCGGAATTTCTTCTGGAGGTGCAATCGCAGCTGCCATTAAAGTGGCTGACAAACTGGGAAAAGGCAAAAAGGTACTTGCCATCATACCGAGTAATGGTGAACGCTACTTAAGTACACCATTATATAACTTTGAGTAAGACAAGACACTAAAAATGAGAAGCGAAGTTCCTATGGGGCTTTGCTTTTCTTTTTTGAGCAAAGTATGCAGAAGTATCCCTGATTTTCATGGAGCTTGCACTATACCTATGTAAATGGGTAAACTCGTATATATAGATTTCTTTAGGTGAAGGAGAACGTTGGATGTCATTAGCAGGAGCATCAAAAATAAAATGCGGTTCATTTGATTTGGATTACAGCAAGAAAACCTTAATCATGGGGATTTTGAATGTTACGCCGGATTCCTTTTCGGATGGCGGAAAATATAATCGGATAGATGCTGCTTTGAAGCATGCTGAACGAATGGTCAACGATGGCGCGGATATATTGGATGTAGGTGGTGAGTCGACCCGTCCTAACTATGAGAGGATATCGGATGAAGAGGAAATAGAGAGAGTCGCCCCAATTATTGAAGCCATATCGCGTAATATTGAGATTCCGATATCGGTCGATACGTATAAATCAAGAGTTGCAGAAGAGGCGGTAAAGGCAGGAGCCCATATATTAAATGATATTTGGGGAGGTAAAGCCGATACCTTGATGTCAAGGGTTGCTGCGGAATATAAGGTGCCGATTATCTTGATGCATAACAGGGGTAATATGGAATATGGACATTTTGTCCGGGATGTACTTCAAGATTTATTCGAAAGCATCATGTTGGTGAAGGATGCAGGTGTCAAGGATGAAAACATCATTCTCGATCCAGGAATTGGCTTTGCGAAAGATTTAAAGTTAAATTTAGAAATGATGAGAAATCTTGATAAGCTGGTATCGTTAGGTTATCCAGTTCTGTTAGCCACATCAAGAAAGTCCATGATTGGCCATGTTCTGGACCTGCCGCCTAGTGAGCGGATGGAAGGCACTGCCGCTACAATTTGCCATGGAATTCAACAAGGCTGTCAGATGGTTCGCGTACATGATGTGAAGGAAATGGCACGGACTGCAAAGATGATGGATGCTCTATTAGGAAAAGGTGAATGAAATGGATAAGATATATGTGAATAAGATGGAGTTTTACGGTTATCATGGAGTTTTTCCGGAGGAAACGAAGCTTGGTCAGCGGTTTAAAGTGGATTTAATCGTCCAGACTGATTTAGCCAAGGCAGGGAAGAGTGACAACCTTGAAGACTCAATCAACTATGGCGAGTTATATGAAGTGTGTAAAAGTGTTGTTGAGGGAGAACCTTTTAAGTTAGTGGAAGCTGTCGCTGAAAAAATCGCTTCTGAACTGCTTAATAAATATTCTTCCATCGAGACATGCACCGTCAAGGTTTATAAACCAGATCCTCCAATAGCAGGTCACTATGAGTCTGTTGCTATAGAGATTGTAAGGGGACGCTGATTGTGATAAATATTGCTTACCTTTCAATAGGGTCGAACTTAGGGGATCGCCTTGAAACATTCCGAAGAGCTTTCCAATTATTGTCTGATAATCCGCATATCAAGATGATGGCCTGCTCTTCTTTATATGAAACAGACCCGATAGGATATGAAGACCAGGACTGTTTTTTAAATGCTGTTCTTAAAGTGGAAACCGATTTAGAACCTGAAAACTTACTTCACGCTTGTATGAAAATCGAACAAGATTTAGGAAGAAAAAGGGAAATTAGGTGGGGTCCCCGTACTATAGACCTTGACATTTTGTTATATAATCAAGAAAATATTAAGACAGAGATTCTTTCAGTCCCGCACCCTCGTATGCACGAGAGGGCTTTTGTTATCGTGCCTTTAATGGAAGTGGACCCTGATATATCACTTCCGCAAATGGATGCACCTTTGAGCGACCTGCTTGAACAGATTTCGGATAAAGAAGGAGTTCGATTATGGAAGGTGAAAAATGGGGAAGGCGTATTCGCGCTTTTCGTAAGTTAAAGGGTTATACCCAGGAAGGGTTTGCGAGGGAAATAGGTGTTTCCGTTTCCTTGCTGGGAGAAGTTGAACGGGGGAACCGCAACCCTTCAGAGGCATTTTTACTGGAAGTGGCGGAAATTCTGCATGTTTCCATTGAAGAGCTTCAGCCACCTGACGATAAATGAAAGAATGTTATAGGAGGTCAACGTGTTAAAAATAGGCGATATAGAAATGAAGAATCCGGTAGTGCTGGCACCGATGGCGGGAGTCTGCAACTCGGCATTCCGCTTGACCGTCAAGGAATTTGGTGCTGGTCTTGTTTGTGCGGAGATGGTCAGTGATAAGGGAATCGTTTTACAAAATGCTAGAACGATGAATATGCTTTATATAGATGAAAGAGAAAAGCCGTTAAGCTTGCAAATCTTTGGCGGTGAAAAGAAATCTTTGGTCGAAGCTGCACAATTTGTAGATAAAAATACAAATGCTGATATCATTGATATCAACATGGGCTGCCCTGTTCCTAAAATCACTAAATGTGATGCGGGTGCGAAGTGGCTTCTCGATCCAAACAAAATTTATGAGATGGTTTCAGCCGTGGTTGATGCCGTTGATAAGCCGGTAACGGTGAAAATGCGCATAGGCTGGGATGATGAGCATGTTTTTGCGATTCAAAATGCCCAGGCTGTTGAACGTGCAGGCGGTAAAGCTGTTTCCATGCATGGCAGGACACGAGTTCAAATGTATGAAGGAAAAGCTAACTGGGACATCATCCGTGAAGTGAAGAGGTCGATTAATATTCCCCTTATCGGTAACGGTGATGTGGAAACTCCACAGGATGCGGAAAGAATGCTGAAGGAAACTGGTGTTGATGGAGTCATGATCGGCCGTGCAGCCCTAGGTAACCCATGGATGATCTACCGGACTGTAAAATATCTAGAAACCGGTCAACTGATGGATGAACCTTCAGTTCGTGAAAAGATGGACGTTTGCGTGCTTCATATGGATCGTCTGATTGCGTTGAAAAATGAAAATGTCGCTGTTCGTGAAATGCGTAAGCATGCTTCTTGGTATTTAAAGGGTGTTAAAGGGAATGCTCAAGCTCGCAAAGGAATTAATTATTGTGAAACAAGGGAAGATGTTGTAAAGCTTCTTTATGGACTTGTTGATGATATTGAAGCGAAGCAACAGAATATCCAAATGGTCTGATGTTTGACATTACCTTCCTATTTTCCTATAATACGCTTATCTTAACTGCCAGTAATCCTGGCAGTTTTTATATGTACATAAGCAATGTTTTAAGATAAAAAGCTGTTGAATTCCTTTACTTTATGTAAGAATAAATATGTATGCAAAAGAATTTCTGATTAATTATATAAGGCATTTATTAATAAAGATGGAGATGATTTTCGTGAGTCATGAAGAATTGAATGACCAACTGCAGGTAAGGCGCGATAAAATGCAGGCCATGATTGATAATGGACAAGACCCTTTCGGGAGCAGGTTCGAGCGCACACATAACACTCAGGAGATAATCAGTGCTTATGGTGAATTAGAAAAGGAAGATCTTGAAGAAAAAGAAATTGAAGTTACGATCGCTGGCCGTGTCATGACGAAGCGCGGAAAAGGGAAAGCGGGATTTGCCCATATCCAGGATATTAGCGGCCAAATCCAAATCTACGTTCGTCTGGATAACATAGGGGAAGGTTCTTACCAAATTTTCAACCAAACGGATCTTGGCGATATCGTAGGGGTAACTGGCGTTATCTTCAAAACAAAAGTCGGGGAACTTTCCATTAAAGCTAAAGAGTATGTGTTCCTTGCTAAGGCGCTTCGCCCGTTACCTGATAAATTTCATGGCTTAAAGGACGTTGAAGAGCGTTATCGTAAACGTTATGTCGATTTAATTACAAATGAGGAAAGTAAAAATACGTTGATCATGCGCAGTCGTATTGTACAAGCCATGAGACGTTATTTGGACGATCATGGATACCTTGAAGTGGAGACGCCGCTATTGCACTCTGTTGCTGGTGGAGCTGCTGCACGTCCTTTCCTTACTCACCATAATGCTTTGGATATGCCTTTGAATTTAAGGATCGCCATTGAACTGCATCTAAAACGCTTAATTGTTGGCGGATTGGAGAAAGTTTATGAAATTGGCCGGGTTTTCAGAAATGAAGGAGTGTCCACAAGGCACAATCCTGAATTCACTTTGATCGAATTGTACGAAGCTTATGCGGATTACCAAGATATCATGAGTTTAACGGAAAACCTGATTGCCCATATAGCTCAAGAAGTTCTTGGGACGACTACCATCCAGTATGGGGAGTATGAGATAGAGTTAAAACCGGAATGGAAACGACTTCACATGGTTGACGCTGTAAAAGAATATACTGGTGTGGACTTCTGGACTGAAATGAGTAAAGAAGAAGCCCAGCAGCTTGCTAAAGAAAATGGGATTGAAGTTAAGGAATCCATGGAGTTCGGCCATATCGTAAATGAATTCTTTGAACAAAAGGTCGAAGATAAGTTAATTCAGCCTACATTCATCTATGGGCATCCAGTGGAAATCTCTCCTTTAGCAAAGAAAAATCCGGAAGATTCCCGTTTCACAGATCGTTTTGAGTTATTCATTGTAGGCAGGGAGCACGCAAATGCCTTCACTGAACTTAATGATCCTATTGATCAACGTCAACGCTTTGAAGCTCAATTGAAAGAACGAGAGCAAGGTAATGATGAAGCTCATGAAATGGATGAAGATTTCTTGGAGGCGTTAGAATACGGAATGCCGCCGACTGGCGGACTGGGAATTGGTGTTGACCGTTTGGTTATGCTATTGACCAATTCTCCTTCTATACGAGACGTCCTGTTATTCCCTTTAATGAGACATCGCTAATATAAGCAAAATGAGTTTTGATTGCAGGGCCGGATTCGGATGGCTGGGATCAAGGGCGTAGCTCTTGATCCTGGTAAGTCCAATTCGGTTTTTGTTTTTTAATTATAATTTCATGCCTTTCAATAGAGTGGATTCTAGGGTTTAAAAGAAAAACAACATTATCTCAAAAAAACTTTATAAAAGGTATTGCGCAGTTAACGTAATGGTGTTATATTTATATCTGTCGTTACGAACGAGTTGCAAACAGATTACAAACTTTAAAAAGTTTTAAAAAAAGTTGTTGACTTGAAGTGATGAAAGTGTTATTATAAATAAGCTGTTCCGAAAGACATTGCTCTTTGAAAACTGAACAAAACAAAGCGCCAACGTTAAATTTTAAGTGAGCACACACTATCAAAAAAGCAAATGAGCAAGTCAAACATTTCTTCGGAGAGTTTGATCCTGGCTCAGGACGAACGCTGGCGGCGTGCCTAATACATGCAAGTCGAGCGAATCGATGGGAGCTTGCTCCCTGAGATTAGCGGCGGACGGGTGAGTAACACGTGGGCAACCTGCCTATAAGACTGGGATAACTTCGGGAAACCGGAGCTAATACCGGATACGTTCTTTTCTCGCATGAGAGAAGATGGAAAGACGGTTTACGCTGTCACTTATAGATGGGCCCGCGGCGCATTAGCTAGTTGGTGAGGTAATGGCTCACCAAGGCGACGATGCGTAGCCGACCTGAGAGGGTGATCGGCCACACTGGGACTGAGACACGGCCCAGACTCCTACGGGAGGCAGCAGTAGGGAATCTTCCGCAATGGACGAAAGTCTGACGGAGCAACGCCGCGTGAACGAAGAAGGCCTTCGGGTCGTAAAGTTCTGTTGTTAGGGAAGAACAAGTACCAGAGTAACTGCTGGTACCTTGACGGTACCTAACCAGAAAGCCACGGCTAACTACGTGCCAGCAGCCGCGGTAATACGTAGGTGGCAAGCGTTGTCCGGAATTATTGGGCGTAAAGCGCGCGCAGGTGGTTCCTTAAGTCTGATGTGAAAGCCCACGGCTCAACCGTGGAGGGTCATTGGAAACTGGGGAACTTGAGTGCAGAAGAGGAAAGTGGAATTCCAAGTGTAGCGGTGAAATGCGTAGAGATTTGGAGGAACACCAGTGGCGAAGGCGACTTTCTGGTCTGTAACTGACACTGAGGCGCGAAAGCGTGGGGAGCAAACAGGATTAGATACCCTGGTAGTCCACGCCGTAAACGATGAGTGCTAAGTGTTAGAGGGTTTCCGCCCTTTAGTGCTGCAGCTAACGCATTAAGCACTCCGCCTGGGGAGTACGGCCGCAAGGCTGAAACTCAAAGGAATTGACGGGGGCCCGCACAAGCGGTGGAGCATGTGGTTTAATTCGAAGCAACGCGAAGAACCTTACCAGGTCTTGACATCCTCTGACAACCCTAGAGATAGGGCTTTCCCCTTCGGGGGACAGAGTGACAGGTGGTGCATGGTTGTCGTCAGCTCGTGTCGTGAGATGTTGGGTTAAGTCCCGCAACGAGCGCAACCCTTGATCTTAGTTGCCAGCATTCAGTTGGGCACTCTAAGGTGACTGCCGGTGACAAACCGGAGGAAGGTGGGGATGACGTCAAATCATCATGCCCCTTATGACCTGGGCTACACACGTGCTACAATGGATGGTACAAAGGGCTGCAAACCTGCGAAGGTAAGCGAATCCCATAAAGCCATTCTCAGTTCGGATTGCAGGCTGCAACTCGCCTGCATGAAGCCGGAATCGCTAGTAATCGCGGATCAGCATGCCGCGGTGAATACGTTCCCGGGCCTTGTACACACCGCCCGTCACACCACGAGAGTTTGTAACACCCGAAGTCGGTGAGGTAACCTTCATGGAGCCAGCCGCCTAAGGTGGGACAGATGATTGGGGTGAAGTCGTAACAAGGTAGCCGTATCGGAAGGTGCGGCTGGATCACCTCCTTTCTAAGGATAATTACGAGAGCGCTTTTGTTTTGTTCAGTTTTGAATGAGTAATTCATTCAAATAGGAAAGACAGTCATCACGATGTGATGGATTCTTTCTGCTTTGTTCCTTGAAAACTAGATAATAGATAGAAGGCAATTAATTTTTTTCAAAGCATCTGTAAGATCTTTTTTAACGGTTAAGTTAGAAAGGGCGCACGGTGGATGCCTTGGCACTAGGAGCCGATGAAGGACGGGACTAACACCGATATGCTTCGGGGAGCTGTAAGTAAGCTTTGATCCGGAGATTTCCGAATGGGGAAACCCACTGTTCGTAATGGAACAGTATCTTTACCTGAATACATAGGGTACTGAAGGCAGACCCGGGGAACTGAAACATCTAAGTACCCGGAGGAAGAGAAAGCAAACGCGATTTCCTGAGTAGCGGCGAGCGAAACGGAATTAGCCCAAACCAAGAGGCTTGCCTCTTGGGGTTGTAGGACACTCAACATGGAGTTACAAAGGAACGGGGTAAATGAAGCGATCTGGAAAGATCCGTCGAAGAAGGTAAAAACCCTGTAGTTGAAACTTCGTTCCCTCCTGAGTGGATCCTGAGTACGGCGGGACACGAGAAATCCCGTCGGAAGCAGGGAGGACCATCTCCCAAGGCTAAATACTCCCTAGTGACCGATAGTGAACCAGTACCGTGAGGGAAAGGTGAAAAGCACCCCGGAAGGGGAGTGAAATAGATCCTGAAACCGTGTGCCTACAAGTAGTCAAAGCCCGTTAATGGGTAATGGCGTGCCTTTTGTAGAATGAACCGGCGAGTTACGATTTCATGCGAGGTTAAGTTGATGAGACGGAGCCGCAGCGAAAGCGAGTCTGAATAGGGCGAATGAGTATGAGGTCGTAGACCCGAAACCAGGTGATCTACCCATGTCCAGGGTGAAGTTCAGGTAACACTGAATGGAGGCCCGAACCCACGCACGTTGAAAAGTGCGGGGATGAGGTGTGGGTAGCGGAGAAATTCCAATCGAACCTGGAGATAGCTGGTTCTCTCCGAAATAGCTTTAGGGCTAGCCTCAAGATGAGAGTATTGGAGGTAGAGCACTGATTGGACTAGGGGCCCCCAACGGGTTACCGAATTCAGTCAAACTCCGAATGCCAAATACTTATTCTTGGGAGTCAGACTGCGAGTGATAAGATCCGTAGTCGAAAGGGAAACAGCCCAGACCACCAGCTAAGGTCCCAAAGTATACGTTAAGTGGAAAAGGATGTGGAGTTGCTTAGACAACCAGGATGTTGGCTTAGAAGCAGCCACCATTTAAAGAGTGCGTAATAGCTCACTGGTCGAGTGACTCCGCGCCGAAAATGTACCGGGGCTAAACGTATCACCGAAGCTGTGGATTGACACCGTATGGTGTCGATGGTAGGAGAGCGTTCTAAGGGCGTTGAAGTCAGACCGGAAGGACTGGTGGAGCGCTTAGAAGTGAGAATGCCGGTATGAGTAGCGAAAGAAGGGTGAGAATCCCTTCCACCGAATGCCTAAGGTTTCCTGAGGAAGGCTCGTCCGCTCAGGGTTAGTCGGGACCTAAGCCGAGGCCGAAAGGCGTAGGCGATGGACAACAGGTTGATATTCCTGTACCACCTATACATCGTTTGAACGATGGGGGGACGCAGAAGGATAGGGTAAGCGCGCTGTTGGATATGCGCGTCCAAGCAGTTAGGCCGGAAACGAGGCAAATCCCGTTTCCATTAAGGCGGAGCTGTGATGGCGAGGGAAATATAGTACCGAAGTTCCTGATTCCACGCTGCCAAGAAAAGCCTCTAGTGAGATGTAAGGTGCCCGTACCGCAAACCGACACAGGTAGGCGAGGAGAGAATCCTAAGGTGTGCGAGAGAACTCTCGTTAAGGAACTCGGCAAAATGACCCCGTAACTTCGGGAGAAGGGGTGCTTTTTAGGGTGAATAGCCCAGAAAAGCCGCAGTGAATAGGCCCAGGCGACTGTTTAGCAAAAACACAGGTCTCTGCGAAGCCGCAAGGCGAAGTATAGGGGCTGACACCTGCCCGGTGCTGGAAGGTTAAGGGGAGAGGTTAGCGCAAGCGAAGCTTTGAACCGAAGCCCCAGTAAACGGCGGCCGTAACTATAACGGTCCTAAGGTAGCGAAATTCCTTGTCGGGTAAGTTCCGACCCGCACGAAAGGTGTAACGATCTGGGCACTGTCTCAACGAGAGACTCGGTGAAATTATAGTACCTGTGAAGATGCAGGTTACCCGCGACAGGACGGAAAGACCCCGTGGAGCTTTACTGCAGCCTGATATTGAATTTTGGTACAGCTTGTACAGGATAGGTAGGAGCCTGAGAAGCCGGAGCGCCAGCTTCGGTGGAGGCGTTGGTGGGATACTACCCTGGCTGTATTGAAATTCTAACCCGCGCCCCTTATCGGGGTGGGAGACAGTGTCAGGTGGGCAGTTTGACTGGGGCGGTCGCCTCCTAAAGAGTAACGGAGGCGCCCAAAGGTTCCCTCAGAATGGTTGGAAATCATTCGTAGAGTGTAAAGGCACAAGGGAGCTTGACTGCGAGACCTACAAGTCGAGCAGGGACGAAAGTCGGGCTTAGTGATCCGGTGGTTCCGCATGGAAGGGCCATCGCTCAACGGATAAAAGCTACCCCGGGGATAACAGGCTTATCTCCCCCAAGAGTCCACATCGACGGGGAGGTTTGGCACCTCGATGTCGGCTCATCGCATCCTGGGGCTGTAGTCGGTCCCAAGGGTTGGGCTGTTCGCCCATTAAAGCGGTACGCGAGCTGGGTTCAGAACGTCGTGAGACAGTTCGGTCCCTATCCGTCGCGGGCGCAGGAAATTTGAGAGGAGCTGTCCTTAGTACGAGAGGACCGGGATGGACGCACCGCTGGTGTACCAGTTGTCTTGCCAAAGGCATAGCTGGGTAGCTACGTGCGGACGGGATAAGTGCTGAAAGCATCTAAGCATGAAGCCCCCCTCAAGATGAGATTTCCCATGGCGCAAGCTAGTAAGATCCCTGAAAGATGATCAGGTTGATAGGTCAGAGGTGGAAGCGTGGCGACATGTGGAGCTGACTGATACTAATAGATCGAGGACTTAACCAACGCTTTTAAAAAAATGAAATACCTTCTTATTATCTAGTTTTGAAGGAACAACGTTCCTTATATGTTTGGTGGCGATAGCGAAGAGGTCACACCCGTTCCCATTCCGAACACGGCAGTTAAGCTCTTCAGCGCCGATGGTAGTTGGGGGTTTCCCCCTGTGAGAGTAGGACGCCGCCAAGCAGTTATATATGGAGGATTAGCTCAGCTGGGAGAGCATCTGCCTTACAAGCAGAGGGTCGGCGGTTCGATCCCGTCATCCTCCACCATTTTTACACTTGCCGGTGTAGCTCAACTGGTAGAGCAACTGACTTGTAATCAGTAGGTTGGGGGTTCAAGTCCTCTTGCCGGCACCATTTTCATACAAGCTTGATATAGCATATATAAATAGTTTATATGAGCCATTAGCTCAGTTGGTAGAGCATCTGACTTTTAATCAGAGGGTCGAAGGTTCGAATCCTTCATGGCTCACCATTTTATTATGCGGGTGTGGCGGAATTGGCAGACGCACCAGACTTAGGATCTGGCGCCGCAAGGCGTGGGGGTTCAAGTCCCTTCACCCGCATGTTCGCGGAAGTAGTTCAGTGGTAGAATACAACCTTGCCAAGGTTGGGGTCGCGGGTTCGAATCCCGTCTTCCGCTCCACTATTTATTTATGCCGGGGTGGCGGAACTGGCAGACGCACAGGACTTAAAATCCTGCGGTAGGTGACTACCGTACCGGTTCGATTCCGGTCCTCGGCACCATCTTAATATGCGCCCGTAGCTCAATTGGATAGAGCATCTGACTACGAATCAGAAGGTTGTAGGTTCGACTCCCGCCGGGCGCACCATATTTTTTTTCGGGAAGTAGCTCAGCTTGGTAGAGCACTTGGTTTGGGACCAAGGGGTCGCAGGTTCGAATCCTGTCTTCCCGACCATTATTTTTTCGGGGCCTTAGCTCAGCTGGGAGAGCGCCTGCCTTGCACGCAGGAGGTCAGCGGTTCGATCCCGCTAGGCTCCACCAAAAAAACTTGACAAGCCGTTTTGGGTTTGTTATGATATGAAAGTTGATTCTTTAAGAAGAGTCAAATTGCTCTTTGAAAACTGAACAAAACAAAGCGCCAACGTTAAATTTTAAGTGAGCACACACTATCAAAAAAGCAAATGAGCAAGTCAAACATTTCTTCGGAGAGTTTGATCCTGGCTCAGGACGAACGCTGGCGGCGTGCCTAATACATGCAAGTCGAGCGAATCGATGGGAGCTTGCTCCCTGAGATTAGCGGCGGACGGGTGAGTAACACGTGGGCAACCTGCCTATAAGACTGGGATAACTTCGGGAAACCGGAGCTAATACCGGATACGTTCTTTTCTCGCATGAGAGAAGATGGAAAGACGGTTTACGCTGTCACTTATAGATGGGCCCGCGGCGCATTAGCTAGTTGGTGAGGTAATGGCTCACCAAGGCGACGATGCGTAGCCGACCTGAGAGGGTGATCGGCCACACTGGGACTGAGACACGGCCCAGACTCCTACGGGAGGCAGCAGTAGGGAATCTTCCGCAATGGACGAAAGTCTGACGGAGCAACGCCGCGTGAACGAAGAAGGCCTTCGGGTCGTAAAGTTCTGTTGTTAGGGAAGAACAAGTACCAGAGTAACTGCTGGTACCTTGACGGTACCTAACCAGAAAGCCACGGCTAACTACGTGCCAGCAGCCGCGGTAATACGTAGGTGGCAAGCGTTGTCCGGAATTATTGGGCGTAAAGCGCGCGCAGGTGGTTCCTTAAGTCTGATGTGAAAGCCCACGGCTCAACCGTGGAGGGTCATTGGAAACTGGGGAACTTGAGTGCAGAAGAGGAAAGTGGAATTCCAAGTGTAGCGGTGAAATGCGTAGAGATTTGGAGGAACACCAGTGGCGAAGGCGACTTTCTGGTCTGTAACTGACACTGAGGCGCGAAAGCGTGGGGAGCAAACAGGATTAGATACCCTGGTAGTCCACGCCGTAAACGATGAGTGCTAAGTGTTAGAGGGTTTCCGCCCTTTAGTGCTGCAGCTAACGCATTAAGCACTCCGCCTGGGGAGTACGGCCGCAAGGCTGAAACTCAAAGGAATTGACGGGGGCCCGCACAAGCGGTGGAGCATGTGGTTTAATTCGAAGCAACGCGAAGAACCTTACCAGGTCTTGACATCCTCTGACAACCCTAGAGATAGGGCTTTCCCCTTCGGGGGACAGAGTGACAGGTGGTGCATGGTTGTCGTCAGCTCGTGTCGTGAGATGTTGGGTTAAGTCCCGCAACGAGCGCAACCCTTGATCTTAGTTGCCAGCATTCAGTTGGGCACTCTAAGGTGACTGCCGGTGACAAACCGGAGGAAGGTGGGGATGACGTCAAATCATCATGCCCCTTATGACCTGGGCTACACACGTGCTACAATGGATGGTACAAAGGGCTGCAAACCTGCGAAGGTAAGCGAATCCCATAAAGCCATTCTCAGTTCGGATTGCAGGCTGCAACTCGCCTGCATGAAGCCGGAATCGCTAGTAATCGCGGATCAGCATGCCGCGGTGAATACGTTCCCGGGCCTTGTACACACCGCCCGTCACACCACGAGAGTTTGTAACACCCGAAGTCGGTGAGGTAACCTTCATGGAGCCAGCCGCCTAAGGTGGGACAGATGATTGGGGTGAAGTCGTAACAAGGTAGCCGTATCGGAAGGTGCGGCTGGATCACCTCCTTTCTAAGGATAATTACGAGAGCGCTTTTGTTTTGTTCAGTTTTGAATGAGTAATTCATTCAAATAGGAAAGACAGTCATCACGATGTGATGGATTCTTTCTGCTTTGTTCCTTGAAAACTAGATAATAGATAGAAGGCAATTAATTTTTTTCAAAGCATCTGTAAGATCTTTTTTAACGGTTAAGTTAGAAAGGGCGCACGGTGGATGCCTTGGCACTAGGAGCCGATGAAGGACGGGACTAACACCGATATGCTTCGGGGAGCTGTAAGTAAGCTTTGATCCGGAGATTTCCGAATGGGGAAACCCACTGTTCGTAATGGAACAGTATCTTTACCTGAATACATAGGGTACTGAAGGCAGACCCGGGGAACTGAAACATCTAAGTACCCGGAGGAAGAGAAAGCAAACGCGATTTCCTGAGTAGCGGCGAGCGAAACGGAATTAGCCCAAACCAAGAGGCTTGCCTCTTGGGGTTGTAGGACACTCAACATGGAGTTACAAAGGAACGGGGTAAATGAAGCGATCTGGAAAGATCCGTCGAAGAAGGTAAAAACCCTGTAGTTGAAACTTCGTTCCCTCCTGAGTGGATCCTGAGTACGGCGGGACACGAGAAATCCCGTCGGAAGCAGGGAGGACCATCTCCCAAGGCTAAATACTCCCTAGTGACCGATAGTGAACCAGTACCGTGAGGGAAAGGTGAAAAGCACCCCGGAAGGGGAGTGAAATAGATCCTGAAACCGTGTGCCTACAAGTAGTCAAAGCCCGTTAATGGGTAATGGCGTGCCTTTTGTAGAATGAACCGGCGAGTTACGATTTCATGCGAGGTTAAGTTGATGAGACGGAGCCGCAGCGAAAGCGAGTCTGAATAGGGCGAATGAGTATGAGGTCGTAGACCCGAAACCAGGTGATCTACCCATGTCCAGGGTGAAGTTCAGGTAACACTGAATGGAGGCCCGAACCCACGCACGTTGAAAAGTGCGGGGATGAGGTGTGGGTAGCGGAGAAATTCCAATCGAACCTGGAGATAGCTGGTTCTCTCCGAAATAGCTTTAGGGCTAGCCTCAAGATGAGAGTATTGGAGGTAGAGCACTGATTGGACTAGGGGCCCCCAACGGGTTACCGAATTCAGTCAAACTCCGAATGCCAAATACTTATTCTTGGGAGTCAGACTGCGAGTGATAAGATCCGTAGTCGAAAGGGAAACAGCCCAGACCACCAGCTAAGGTCCCAAAGTATACGTTAAGTGGAAAAGGATGTGGAGTTGCTTAGACAACCAGGATGTTGGCTTAGAAGCAGCCACCATTTAAAGAGTGCGTAATAGCTCACTGGTCGAGTGACTCCGCGCCGAAAATGTACCGGGGCTAAACGTATCACCGAAGCTGTGGATTGACACCGTATGGTGTCGATGGTAGGAGAGCGTTCTAAGGGCGTTGAAGTCAGACCGGAAGGACTGGTGGAGCGCTTAGAAGTGAGAATGCCGGTATGAGTAGCGAAAGAAGGGTGAGAATCCCTTCCACCGAATGCCTAAGGTTTCCTGAGGAAGGCTCGTCCGCTCAGGGTTAGTCGGGACCTAAGCCGAGGCCGAAAGGCGTAGGCGATGGACAACAGGTTGATATTCCTGTACCACCTATACATCGTTTGAACGATGGGGGGACGCAGAAGGATAGGGTAAGCGCGCTGTTGGATATGCGCGTCCAAGCAGTTAGGCCGGAAACGAGGCAAATCCCGTTTCCATTAAGGCGGAGCTGTGATGGCGAGGGAAATATAGTACCGAAGTTCCTGATTCCACGCTGCCAAGAAAAGCCTCTAGTGAGATGTAAGGTGCCCGTACCGCAAACCGACACAGGTAGGCGAGGAGAGAATCCTAAGGTGTGCGAGAGAACTCTCGTTAAGGAACTCGGCAAAATGACCCCGTAACTTCGGGAGAAGGGTTGCTTTTTAGGGTGAATAGCCCAGAAAAGCCGCAGTGAATAGGCCCAGGCGACTGTTTAGCAAAAACACAGGTCTCTGCGAAGCCGCAAGGCGAAGTATAGGGGCTGACACCTGCCCGGTGCTGGAAGGTTAAGGGGAGAGGTTAGCGCAAGCGAAGCTTTGAACCGAAGCCCCAGTAAACGGCGGCCGTAACTATAACGGTCCTAAGGTAGCGAAATTCCTTGTCGGGTAAGTTCCGACCCGCACGAAAGGTGTAACGATCTGGGCACTGTCTCAACGAGAGACTCGGTGAAATTATAGTACCTGTGAAGATGCAGGTTACCCGCGACAGGACGGAAAGACCCCGTGGAGCTTTACTGCAGCCTGATATTGAATTTTGGTACAGCTTGTACAGGATAGGTAGGAGCCTGAGAAGCCGGAGCGCCAGCTTCGGTGGAGGCGTTGGTGGGATACTACCCTGGCTGTATTGAAATTCTAACCCGCGCCCCTTATCGGGGTGGGAGACAGTGTCAGGTGGGCAGTTTGACTGGGGCGGTCGCCTCCTAAAGAGTAACGGAGGCGCCCAAAGGTTCCCTCAGAATGGTTGGAAATCATTCGTAGAGTGTAAAGGCACAAGGGAGCTTGACTGCGAGACCTACAAGTCGAGCAGGGACGAAAGTCGGGCTTAGTGATCCGGTGGTTCCGCATGGAAGGGCCATCGCTCAACGGATAAAAGCTACCCCGGGGATAACAGGCTTATCTCCCCCAAGAGTCCACATCGACGGGGAGGTTTGGCACCTCGATGTCGGCTCATCGCATCCTGGGGCTGTAGTCGGTCCCAAGGGTTGGGCTGTTCGCCCATTAAAGCGGTACGCGAGCTGGGTTCAGAACGTCGTGAGACAGTTCGGTCCCTATCCGTCGCGGGCGCAGGAAATTTGAGAGGAGCTGTCCTTAGTACGAGAGGACCGGGATGGACGCACCGCTGGTGTACCAGTTGTCTTGCCAAAGGCATAGCTGGGTAGCTACGTGCGGACGGGATAAGTGCTGAAAGCATCTAAGCATGAAGCCCCCCTCAAGATGAGATTTCCCATGGCGCAAGCTAGTAAGATCCCTGAAAGATGATCAGGTTGATAGGTCAGAGGTGGAAGCATGGTGACATGTGGAGCTGACTGATACTAATAGATCGAGGACTTAACCAACGCTTTTTAAAAAATGAAATACCTTCTTATTATCTAGTTTTGAAGGAACAACGTTCCTCATATGTTTGGTGGCGATAGCGAAGAGGTCACACCCGTTCCCATTCCGAACACGGCAGTTAAGCTCTTCAGCGCCGATGGTAGTTGGGGGTTTCCCCCTGTGAGAGTAGGACGCCGCCAAGCCATTTATTAAGATCAGCCATCCGGCTGGTCTTTTTTGATGTTCGTAATTAAAAAAGTTTTTTATTTCAGTGACAGCATGGGCTGGCCTTATTTTTGGTGAGCTGGGAATTGGGCAGAATTTAAGTTGTGAAACCTTAAGGAGAAGGAAAAAATAGCAGGTTTTGCATTTATCTTTTTAGGGTATTAATGTAAGATATTTCAACTTTAATGTTCAATGGGGTATGTAACTACATATAATTTGGAGAAAATGGATATTACAGAAAGAAAGTGCGTTTAAGTTGCAAAATGCATTTTTCCTTGTATAATAATAGTCAAATATAGTCAAAGTCAGAATGGAGGAGGCTGAGTGAGAAACATATCTGATGTTATCGAAACTTATTTGAAGCAAGTACTTGAAATAAGTCAAAAAGATATCTTGGAGATTAAAAGAAGTGAAATAGCAGATAAATTTCAGTGTGTTCCTTCTCAAATTAATTACGTAATCAATACCAGGTTTACCATCGAGAGAGGTTATGTTGTAGAGAGTAAGCGTGGGGGCGGCGGTTATATACGCATCATGAAGGTGGAATCACAGGATTCCGTGCAACTTATCAACCAATTATTATCGCTTATTGGTTCCAGGGTAACTCAATCGATGGCTGAAGGAGTAATTTCACGGCTGATGAATGAAGACGTCATTAATGAAAGAGAAGCAAAGATAATGATGAGCGTCATAGATAGATCGGTGATTTATATCGACCTACCTGACCGAGATGAACTTAGGGCAAGAATTTTAACTGCGATGCTTACGACTTTAAAATATAAATGAAACTGGCAGAGGTGATGAACGTTGATTTGCCAAGAATGTCATCAAAGGCCTGCTACCCTGCACTTCACCAAAATCATCAATGGAAAAAAGACTGAAGTCATGATTTGTGAGAAATGTGCTCAGGAAAAAGGCGAAATATTCATGGATGCAGGCGGACCTGGTTTTTCAATAAATAATTTATTAGCAGGATTGTTGAATATGGAGTCGAATATTCAACAGACGAAGGCAAATGCATTTCCTAAAACGGAAGAGAGGCGTTGTCCGCATTGTCATCGATCTTATAAAGAATTTGTCCATATTGGCAAGTTTGGCTGTGCCGAATGTTATAAAACGTTCAATGAACAGTTAAATCCCATTTTAAAGAGAGTTCATAGCGGCAATACAGCACATATAGGGAAAATTCCAAAAAGGATCGGTGGCACCATCTATCTTCGAAAGCAAATTTCAGATTTGAAAGAAGTTTTAAAGGCCCACATTGATCAAGAGGAATTCGAGAAAGCGGCAGAGGTAAGAGATAAGGTACGTTCCCTTGAAAAAAGGTATGAAGCCCAAGAGGGAGGCGAGGAATTATGAGCTTGGAAAAGTTTGTAGAAAACGCTTTGAGTTCCTGGATGAGTGCCGAAGGGCCGGAAATCGATATTGTATTGAGTTCGCGGATTCGGCTGGCCAGGAATTTCAAAGACTTTACCTTCCCAACCTCCTTTTCTAACGAAGAAGCTAAAAAAATAATTGAATTGGTCAAAAAAAGAAGTGAAGAGGAAGTGACTCCAGAGATTGGGAAACTGGAACTTTTAGAGATTGACCAATTGCAGCCACTGGAAAAGCGCGTTCTCGTTGAAAAACATTTAATCAGTCCTCATTTAGTCGAAGATTCAGCGAAAAGCGCATGTCTCCTTTCGGAAAATGAAGAAATAAGCATCATGATAAATGAAGAGGATCATCTCCGTATTCAATGTTTAATGTCGGGATTGCAGCTGAAGGAAACCTTAAAGATTGCAAATGTTCTTGACGATTGGATTGAAGAATCCATAGACTATGCATATGATGAAGAAAGAGGATACCTAACTAGTTGTCCGACTAATGTGGGAACAGGATTAAGGGCTTCAGTCATGATGCATCTTCCCGGCCTGGTCCTTACACAGCAGATGAATAATATCATACCGGCTATCAACCAATTGGGGTTGGTGGTTCGAGGGATTTATGGAGAGGGCAGTCAAGCTTTAGGGAATATTTTTCAAATCTCAAATCAAATTACTCTTGGAAAGTCGGAAAGGGATATCGTTGAAGACCTAACAAGTGTAGTGCAACAAATCATAGCCCAGGAACGGTCAGCGAGGGATGCATTAGCGAGGACTTCCCACATACAATTAGAAGATAGAATTTTCCGCTCATATGGAATTTTGTCCAATGCTCGAATCATCGAGACCAAGGAGGCAGCTACCTGTATCTCCGACGTTAGGTTAGGGATAGATCTTGGGTATATAAAAAATATTTCCAAAAGCATTTTAAATGAGTTGATGATTTTGACGCAGTCGGGATTTTTACAAAAGTACGCAGGCGGCCCTTTAAGAACCCATGAAAGGGATATTCGTAGAGCTGCACTCATCCGGGAACGCTTGAATTTCACGGAATCTTCCTCCACTTAGAGGTCATTGACCTCTTTAGGGAGTATCAAATTTCATGTAATAGATATGGAGCAAGAATAAGCTTCTGCCATTACTTAGAGAATTGCCAGCAACTTTATTCAAAACGAAAATTCTTAAGGAGGAATTCCCTATGATGTTTGGTCGTTTTACTGAAAGAGCCCAGAAAGTATTAGCATTAGCCCAAGAAGAGGCAATTCGTTTAGGTCATAATAATATTGGCACGGAACATATTTTACTGGGTCTTGTCCGAGAAGGTGATGGTATTGCAGCCAAAGCGTTATATGCTCTTGGATTGGGTCCGGAAAAGATTCAGAAAGAAGTGGAAAATTTAATTGGCCGTGGACAGGATACGGCTCAAACGATACATTATACCCCGAGAGCCAAGAAAGTCATTGAACTTTCCATGGATGAGGCAAGAAAATTAGGTCACTCATATGTTGGGACAGAGCATGTTCTTCTAGGTCTTATACGAGAAGGGGAAGGTGTAGCTGCTCGCGTATTGAATAATCTCGGTGTAAGTTTAAATAAAGCCAGGCAACAAGTATTACAGCTTTTGGGCAGCAATGAATCAGGTGGTCATCAAGGTTCTGCCGCTTCAAATGCGAGCACACCGACACTGGATGGCTTAGCCCGTGATTTAACGGCGATTGCCAGGGAGGGAAGCCTAGATCCCGTTATCGGAAGAAGTAAGGAAATACAGCGTGTCATTGAGGTATTAAGCCGTCGTACAAAAAATAACCCAGTATTGATCGGTGAACCTGGGGTAGGTAAAACAGCCATTGCTGAAGGGCTTGCCCAACAGATCATCAATAATGAGGTACCTGAAATTTTACGCGATAAACGCGTAATGACACTTGATATGGGTACTGTTGTGGCTGGTACTAAATACCGTGGTGAATTTGAGGACCGGTTGAAGAAAGTCATGGATGAAATACGTCAGGCGGGTAATATCATCCTATTCATCGATGAATTGCATACATTGATTGGTGCAGGTGGTGCAGAAGGTGCCATTGATGCCTCCAATATCCTAAAACCATCATTGGCCCGTGGTGAATTACAATGTATCGGTGCTACAACATTGGATGAATACCGTAAGTATATTGAAAAGGATGCTGCGCTTGAACGTCGCTTCCAGCCAATCCAAGTCGATGAGCCGACTATTTTGGAATCCATCCAAATTCTCAAGGGGCTGCGTGACCGTTATGAGGCACATCACCGCGTATCGATTACTGACGAAGCGATTGATGCCGCAGTCAAATTATCCGACCGTTATATTTCCGATCGCTTTTTACCGGATAAAGCAATTGACTTGATTGATGAAGCTGGCTCCAAGGTTAGACTGCGCTCATACACAACGCCACCTAACTTAAAGGAACTTGAAGTGAAGCTAGATGATGTTCGCAAGGAAAAGGATGCTTCCGTTCAGAGTCAGGAATTTGAAAAAGCTGCTTCGCTTCGCGATACGGAACAACGCTTAAGAGAACAATTGGAAGAAACGAAAAAAACTTGGAAAGAAAAACAAGGGCAGGAGAACAGTGAAGTCACTGTGGATGACATTGCACATGTCGTATCCAGCTGGACGGGAGTGCCAGTCACTAAATTGGCGCAAACAGAGTCAGATAAACTGCTTAATATGGAGTCAATCCTCCATGATCGTGTAATTGGGCAGGAAGAGGCCGTCATTGCGGTTTCTAAAGCAGTACGACGTGCCAGGGCAGGTTTGAAAGATCCTAAACGTCCAATTGGTTCATTCATCTTCTTGGGACCTACAGGGGTCGGTAAAACCGAGCTTGCCCGTGCTTTGGCTGAATCCATATTTGGTGATGAAGATGCCATGATTCGCATCGATATGTCCGAATATATGGAGAAACATTCGACTTCACGTCTTGTTGGATCCCCTCCAGGATATGTTGGATACGAAGAAGGCGGTCAGTTAACGGAAAAAGTGCGGAGGAAACCATACTCCGTCGTTCTGCTTGATGAAATAGAAAAGGCGCATCCGGATGTCTTCAATATCCTTCTTCAAGTATTGGAAGACGGAAGACTGACAGATTCCAAGGGGCGTACTGTCGATTTCAGGAATACCATTCTGATCATGACATCGAATGTAGGTGCGTCGGCCTTGAAAACCGATAAGTATGTCGGCTTTAACATCCAGGATACTGGCCAGGACTATAAAAATATGAAAGGGAAAGTGATGGAAGAACTCAAACGTGCATTCCGTCCGGAATTCCTGAATCGTATTGATGAAACCATCGTGTTCCACTCATTAGAGAAGGATCATTTGAAACAAATCGTTACATTAATGTCAAATCAGCTTACTACCCGTTTGAAAGAACAGGAGATATACTTGGAGCTGACAGATGCGGCTAGAGAAAAAATTGCTACGGAAGGTTTTGATCCGGAATATGGGGCAAGGCCAATCCGTAGGGCGCTTCAGAAGCATGTAGAAGATTATCTATCCGAAGAGTTGCTTAAGGGCAACGTGAAAAAAGGGCAAACGGTCGTAATGGATGTCGTTAATAATGAGTTTGCAATCCGGCAAGGCGAGCCTGTTAATGTAAGTGAATAACCTGATCCTAAACTTCGAGGTACACGCAGATTTTTTTGCAGTGTACCTCTGTTTTTTATCTATAGGTAGATATGAGTATAAACGGGACAAGCAAAGTGAATATTTTTTTAAAAAAACTTAGCCTTAAGAAGGTTTAAATAAAACAGAGATATAATATCCTTAATATAGATATTTTTTCCAAAGGAAGAGGAGTAATTTATGGCTGTAAAAAAGAAAACAAAATTTATGTGTCAGTCTTGTGGATATGAGTCCGCGAAATGGATGGGGAAATGCCCAGGCTGCGGTGAATGGAACAAAATGGTCGAGGAAACCGAAATTGTTAAACCTGCTAGAAAGGGCGCTTTTACCCATTCGGAGGTTAGAGGTTCCGGGGAACGGGAGAAGGCAGCACCCATAACGACCATTCAATCAGAAAAAGAACCACGGATTAAGACGGATTTAATGGAATTGAATCGTGCTCTTGGGGGCGGGATCGTACAGGGGTCACTTGTATTGATCGGAGGGGACCCGGGTATCGGTAAGTCCACCCTGCTTTTACAGGTATCATCCCAATTGGCGCATAAACAGAAAAAAGTGCTATATATATCAGGTGAAGAATCAGTCAAGCAGACCAAATTGAGAGCGGACCGGCTTGGGACCATGTCGGAACATCTATTCGTTTATGCTGAAACCGATATGGACTATATCCAACAGGCCATTACAGAGGTAAAACCGGATTTGGTCATTATTGACTCCATTCAAACGGTATATCATTCGGAGGTTACATCTGCCCCGGGAAGCGTTTCACAAGTGAGGGAATGCACAGCCTCACTCATGCGCATAGCTAAAACGAACGGGATCGCGATTTTTATCGTCGGTCACGTTACAAAGGAAGGGGCCATTGCAGGGCCGCGACTGCTTGAGCACATGGTTGACACCGTTTTATATTTTGAAGGAGAAAGACACCATACATATCGAATTATACGCGCGGTCAAAAATCGCTTTGGTTCGACGAATGAGATGGGTATTTTTGAAATGAAAGAACATGGATTGGAAGAGGTTGCGAATCCATCGGAAATTTTCCTTGAAGAACGGTCGCAAGGAGCTTCGGGTTCCACGGTCGTCGCATCCATGGAGGGCACAAGGCCGGTGCTTGTCGAAATTCAAGCATTGATTTCACCTACGAGTTTTGGAAACCCAAGGCGAATGGCCACGGGAATTGACCACAATCGAGTTTCGCTTTTAATGGCTGTTCTGGAAAAGAGAGTGGGCTTGCTGCTCCAAAACCAGGATGCGTATTTAAAGGTTGCTGGTGGGGTCAAGCTTGATGAACCGGCAATTGACCTCGCTGTCGCAATAAGCATTGCATCAAGCTTCCGTGATAAACCAACAAACCCTGCCGATTGCATCATTGGTGAAGTGGGGCTGACTGGGGAAGTCAGAAGGGTGTCACGGATAGAACAAAGGGTGCAGGAAGCAGCGAAGTTAGGGTTTGAGCGGGTTATCATACCGGCTAATAATATAGGGGGATGGACCGCCCCGAAAGGTATTAAGATCGTTGGTGTTTCATCGGTTTCGGAGGCTCTTAAACAAACGTTAGGGGGTTAAGTATGACAGATAAAAAAGGGTATGAGAAAACAAAATTGGAAATTCTGCAAATTGTAGCACCGGGTACCCCGCTTCGGGAGGGCATTGAAAATGTCCTGAGGGCAAATACAGGTGGTTTGATAGTTGTCGGATATAACGAGAAGGTGCGAACGATCGTGGATGGCGGCTTCGAAATCAACTGCAACTGTACCCCCAGCACATTATATGAGTTGGCGAAGATGGACGGGGCCATCATTTTAAATGAAACGGCCGATAAGATCATTTTTGCAAATGCCCAATTAGTGCCGGATAATAGCACACCTTCCACTGAAACGGGAATGCGGCATAGGACAGCGGAACGTGTGGCAAGGGAGACCAAGTCGTTGGTCGTCGCAATCTCACAACGCCGGAATGTCATCACTTTATATCAGGGCAATTTCCGGTATGCCCTTAAAGATATAGGTGTCATACTCGCCAAGGCTAATTTGGCCATCCAGACCCTGGAAAAATACAAGGTGGTCCTGCAGCAGAGCATATCGGTTTTAGGAGCGCTCGAGTTTGAGGAAATCGTGACCTATGCCGACCTTTTGCAGGAATTTCACCGTTATGTAATGGTGCTCAGAATCAAGGCCGAGCTACTAACGTACCTTAATGAGCTTGGTACGGAAGGAAGATTGATCCGTTTGCAAATGAATGAAATCCTGGCAGATATTGAAACGGAAGGAAAATGGCTTATCAAGGATTATACCTCCAGTAATGATGAAAATCCCGAGGAAATCATTTTTAGGCTTCAAGAGTTGGCCATGCAGGAAAAACTGGATGAAAGCATTCTTCTAAAGGTGCTGGGCTATCATGGATACATACATCTTGATGAGTCAGTACATCCCCGTGGTTACCGTATTCTTCATAAAATCCCACGCCTGCCGGGTTTGATCATCGAAAATTTAGTGAAACAGTTCGGAAGCTTTAGTGAAGTCAATAAAGCAACGGTTGAAAACCTTGACGATGTGGAGGGTATAGGCGAAGTCCGCGCCAATAAAATCAAAGAAGGACTCCGCATTTTAAAAAATCAGCTGGTCACAAATAGAAGGATGTAAGGAGCAGCTGGCCTTTTAACATTCACCTGAACCAGCTTGAAATTGATTGGTGTTTATTTTTGACACTCAAAACTCAGGGTGCTAGGCTAATATTACGAAAAAGAGAAGAAGTCGTATTTGTAAATCCACTAATTCCTTAAGTGAATTTAACGTATATAATGAAAACGAATTTTCGAAGGTTTCATTTTATTTTATTGGTCAATAATGAGTAGAGGGAGGTGAAAGGGATGTTAAAACGCATTATACAAGCATGCTTCTTAATAGTCGGCGGAACACTTGGTATGTTACTAATTCCTGAATTATTAATTGTTTTACATGCAGACGATATTGCTTTATTAAACAATCCTTATGTAAGTGTACTGTTGGGTGCCATTATCTTTTATCTTATAACTTTTTGGGCAGTAGATCATGTGATCTATTTTATGAAGTGGCTGGAGGAACAGCTTGTTAAGATACCGATTACGGATATAATCTTTGGCAGCGTCGGCCTTTTAGTGGGACTGCTTGCGGCGTTCTTGGTTGGCTCCGCCTTCAGTGCCATCAAGGTTCCTATTTTAAATACAGTGGTACCTATCATCCTTACGCTTTTATTTGGTTATCTTGGTTTTCAAGTGGGCTTTAAAAAACGTGATGAGCTATTGAGCTTATTCATGAAAAGCAATAAGAAAAAGAATACTGATGGTGATGCGAGCGAAGAGGATGAAGAGGGGTATAGCAAGCGGCTGAAGATTCTCGATACTAGCGTCATCATTGATGGTAGAATTGCGGATATCTGTCAGACGGGCTTTCTGGAGGGTACCATAGTCATTCCTCAATTCGTATTAAACGAACTGCAGCACATTGCCGATTCATCTGATGCATTGAAAAGGAATCGCGGAAGACGCGGTTTGGATATCTTGAATCGAATTCAAAAAGACCTACCGATTAAAGTGGAGATGTACGAGGGGGATTTTGAAGACATTCAGGAAGTGGACAGTAAACTAGTGAAGCTTGCCAAAATATCGGGCGGAATGGTCGTTACCAATGATTTCAATTTAAACAAAGTATGCGAGTTTCAAAATGTGGCGGTCCTTAATATCAATGACCTGGCCAATGCCGTAAAACCTGTGGTACTTCCTGGGGAAGAGATGAATGTTCAAGTCATCAAGGACGGGAAAGAGCAGAACCAAGGCATCGCTTATTTGGATGATGGCACCATGATTGTAGTCGAGGGTGGCCGTGATCATATCGGGAAACGGATCGATGTACTTGTCACAAGTGTATTGCAAACCTCTGCAGGCCGGATGATATTCGCTAAACCGAAACTATTAGAAAAAGCATTATAAAGAAGAGTAGGAGAAACCGTTATGTTTTATGAAGTAGTGATACCTGCAGCTGGACAAGGCAAAAGAATGAAGGCGGGCAAGAATAAACTTTTTATTGAACTATCGGGTATCCCGATCATTGTTTATACACTGCGTGTCTTCGAAGAAGATCCTGACTGTCGGGGGGTTATCCTTTCGATAAACCCGGCAGAAAAGGATTATTTCAATCAATTGATAGCAGCGTATGGGCTTAAAAAGGTCAAGAAACTGGTCATGGGCGGCAAGGAGCGCCAACAAAGCGTGTATAATGGACTGCAACATGCAGAAGAAGACATCATCCTGGTCCATGACGGTGCCCGCCCTTTTATCAATCTTGGGCAAATCAGTGAATTGACTACTTCCGCCTCCCTGCATGGAGGTGCCGTAATTGCAGTGCCCGTTAAGGATACGATTAAAAAAGCGGCAAACAAAGAGGTAGTGGAAACAGTGGAACGATCAAGCTTGTGGGCGGTACAAACTCCACAAGCTTTTCGTTTATCCATATTAAAAAATGCGTATGAACAGGCAGAAGCTGAAGCATTTTTAGGGACGGATGATGCAAGTTTGCTAGAGCGGATCAATGAACAGGTAGTTATTATTCAGGGCAATTATGATAATATTAAAATTACGACTCAGGAAGACCTTTATTTTGCAGAAGCGATTTTACATAAACAACAACATGGAAAAAGATGATTGGGGAGAATGATATGTTTAGAATAGGACAAGGATATGACGTTCATCAGCTTGTGGAAGGAAGACCTTTGATAATTGGCGGGATTACGATTCCGTATGAGAAAGGTCTGCTAGGTCATTCGGATGCGGATGTCCTTCTGCATACTGTTGCCGATGCTTGCTTGGGGGCAATTGGTGCAGGGGATATCGGTAAGCATTTTCCGGATACCGACCCTGAATTTAAAGATGCCGATTCGGCAAAACTGCTGCAGCATATTTGGGCGATCGTAAAAAAAGAAGGATATTCCCTAGGCAATGCGGACTGTACAATCATTGCACAAAGCCCAAAAATGGCACCGTATATCGAGGAAATGCGAGGCAGGATTGCTGAACTTTTAGATGCGTCGATAGACAGAATTAATGTAAAGGCGACCACTACCGAGAAACTTGGATTTACAGGCAGGAGCGAAGGAATCGCGGCACAGGCTGTAGTCTTATTGGTTAAATCAAACTAAATTCGTTTTTAGGGTGGATGCCTTTATCCCAATGTATTTAAATGATAATATATACAATAGAATTGAACGACTGGGAGGTCTATATATATCATGAGCAGCGATATTCGAGTTCGCTATGCACCGAGTCCGACTGGACATTTACATATTGGTAATGCACGGACTGCTTTATTTAATTATTTATACGCACGAAATAAAGGCGGGAAATTCATCATCCGTATTGAAGATACCGACCAAAAGAGAAATATTGAAGGCGGAGAGGAAAGTCAGCTTAAATATTTGAAATGGCTTGGCATGGATTGGGATGAAGGTGTTGATGTAGGCGGTGAATACGGGCCATATCGTCAATCCGAAAGGAACGACCTTTATCAGGAATTGTATCAAGAGCTTTTGGATAAGGGTTTAGCATATAAATGCTATTGTACGGAAGAAGAGCTTGAAGCAGAGCGTGAAGGACAGGTCGAACGCAATGAAACGCCAAAATATTCTGGGAAGTGCAAGCATTTAACTGAGGAAGAGCAAGCGGAACTAGTGGCACAAGGAAGAAAACCGAGCATTCGCTTTGCCGTTCCAGCTGGGAAGGTCCTTACTTTCAAAGATATGGTCAAGGATGAGGTTTCATTTGAAACAGATGGCTTTGGTGATTTTGTTATCGTTAAAAAAGATGGCATTCCAACTTATAACTTTGCAGTGGCCGTCGATGATCATTTGATGAAGATTTCCCATGTCCTTCGCGGTGATGATCATATCTCCAATACTCCAAAACAATTGATGATTTATGAAGCTTTCGGCTGGGAACCGCCGGTATTCGGACATATGACGCTGATTGTAAACGAAAGCAGGAAGAAACTGAGTAAACGTGATGAGTCGATCATTCAATTCATTGAGCAATATGAAGAGCTAGGTTATGTTCCTGAAGCGTTATTCAATTTCATTACATTACTAGGATGGTCTCCGGTCGGGGAGGAAGAGATTTTCACGAAGGAAGAATTCATTAATAATTTCGATGCTGACCGGCTGTCTAAATCACCTGCACTTTTCGATAAACAAAAGCTTACATGGATGAATAACCAATATGTGAAGCAATTGGACGTCAATCGTGCAGTGGACTTGTCAATGCCTCACTTAATTAAAGCGGGGAAGGTTTCAGAGACACTGACCGCCGAAGAAGAAGAGTGGGTACATGGGCTAGTTTCCCTTTTTCAAGAGCAGATGAGTTATGGAGCGGAAATAGTCGAGCTATCTGAACTGTTTTTCAAGGATGAGGTCGTGTTCGAGGAAGAAGCTAAGGAAGTGCTGGCTGAAGAACAGGTGCCGGAAGTCATGAAAGCTTTCCTTCAGGAGATTGAAGGGCTTGAAGAATTTAACGCGGATGAAATCAAGAAGTCGATTAAAGCCGTACAAAAAGGCACAGGTCATAAAGGGAAAAAATTATTCATGCCGATAAGGGCTGCCGTCACGGGCCAAACACATGGTCCTGACTTGCCTAAGGCGATTTCATTACTGGGCAAGGAAAAAATTAAACAGCGTATTCAGAGTATTTTATATTAACAATTTGTCGAAAATGTAATATAGTATTTAATAATCTTACAAAAGAACGCGTAGATGGGGAGAAGTAAGTAAACGAAGCTTTTTAGAGAGAACCATAACCTGCTGAAAGTGGTTCAAGCCTCTCGTTTTCTGAAATGCACCCTTGAGTCCTTTGCTGAACTAACTTATAGTAGGCACAGGCGGAATTTCCTCCGTTACAGGGATTAAAGTTGGGGATGAAAAAAACAGGAAAAAGCTTTATCTGGTTTTTACATTCCAAACAGAGTGGAACCGCGCTTCAAGCGTCTCTGTCTATTTGGACAGAGACGCTTTTTTATATGCTTTAAAAGCTTCAAAAGGGGATGTTGGAAAAGGACGGCACATAGGGGGGAATCATTTTGTTAAAGATGTTTAAAGAGGATATCGAAGTGGTTTTTGATCAAGATCCTGCTGCGCGCAGCTATTTGGAAGTCATATTGACGTACGCGGGTTTACATGCAATTTGGAGTCATAGGATGGCTCACGCACTATTCAAGAAGAAATTCTTTTTCCTGGCAAGAAGTATATCTCAAATCAGTCGGTTTTTTACCGGAATTGAAATTCATCCAGGGGCTACGATTGGCCGTCGTTTCTTCATTGACCATGGAATGGGGATCGTCATTGGCGAAACTTGTGAAATTGGCGACAATGTATCCGTCTTTCAAGGTGTAACCCTCGGGGGGACAGGAAAGGAAAAGGGAAAACGTCATCCTACGATAAAGGATAATGTCCTGATTGCTACAGGAGCAAAAGTGCTGGGTTCCATCACTGTTGGGGAAAACTCAAAAATCGGTGCAGGATCGGTTGTTTTAAAAGAGGTGCCGCCTAATTCTACAGTGGTTGGCATTCCAGGTAAAGTGGTCATTCAAGATGGTATCAAAATCAACAAAGACCTAAATCATTGTGATCTTCCTGATCCAATCGCTGATCGCTTTAAGGAATTGGATAGTGAACTCAGGGCCTTAAGAGAGAAGTTGGCTGAACAGAAGCAGGAAGAAAGGAGTCTATAATATGGCGATTAAAATATATAACACAGCAACAAGAAAAAAGGAAACCTTCGTCCCGATTGAAGAGGGAAAGGTGAAGATGTATGTATGCGGGCCCACTGTCTATAATTACATTCATATAGGTAATGCAAGACCGGCAATCGTATTCGATACCGTTCGTAGGTATTTGGATTACCGTGGATATGATGTGCAATTCGTTTCGAACTTTACGGATGTGGATGATAAGCTGATTCGCGCGGCAAAAGAATTGGGTGAAGATGTACCGACCATCTCAGAGCGTTTCATCAAGGCTTATTTTGAAGACGTGTCGGCATTGGGCTGCAAAAAAGCGGATGCTCACCCAACCGTAATGGAGAACATGGATGCAATCATTGAATTCATCTCGGCATTAATTGAAAAAGGATTCGCTTATGAATCTGAAGGGGATGTGTATTACCGCACTCGTAAGTTCGAGGGATATGGAAAGCTTTCACATCAGTCCATCGATGAGCTGCGAGTGGGGGCCCGTATTGAAATAGGGGAGAAAAAACAAGATGCCCTTGATTTTGCCCTTTGGAAAACGGCCAAGGATGATGAAATATCTTGGGAGAGCCCATGGGGTAAGGGGCGTCCTGGCTGGCATATAGAATGCTCCGCAATGGTCAAAAAGTATTTGGGCGATACGATCGATATTCATGCAGGGGGTCAAGATCTGGCTTTTCCGCATCATGAAAATGAAATTGCACAATCCGAGGCATTGACGGGTAAGACCTTTGCGAATTATTGGATGCATAACGGGTATATAAATATTGAGAATGAAAAAATGTCTAAGTCCTTAGGCAATTTCGTCCTTGTGCATGACATCATTCAGAAGCATGATCCACAAGTGTTACGCTTCTTCATGTTATCTGTACATTACCGTCATCCCATCAATTATAGCGAAGAAGTGCTTGAAAATGTAAAAGCGTCCCTTGAACGCTTAAGGACATCTTATCAAAACTTAAAGCATCGTCTTCAAGTAAGTGACGGATTGACTGAGAATAATGATGTTTGGTTGGAGAAGCTTAATGAATTACAGGAACAATTCATTAAGGAAATGGACGATGATTTCAACACAGCTAATGCAATATCCATGCTCTTTGAACTTTCCAAACAGGCGAATTATTACTTGATGGAGAAAAACACAGACAAGGAAGTGATTAACGCTTTCCTTGATAAATTCAACATCTTATTTTCTGTCCTGGGGTTATCCCTTGAAGAAGAGGGGCTTTTGGATGAAGAAATTGAAGGGTTGATACAGCAGAGAATTCAAGCGCGGAAAGACCGCAATTTTGGGTTATCTGATGAAATTCGTGATCGCTTGAAAAACATGAATATCATATTAGAGGATACCCCTCAAGGTACAAGATGGAAAAGAGGGTAATTAATGCTTCATTACGATAGTAAGGTAGATGCAAAAATGCTGAACAGTCTTGCTTTAGCATATATAGGTGATGCCGTATTCGAAACATATATACGGCATCACCTCATTCAAAAAGGATCGGTCAAGCCCAATCTACTTCATAAAAAAGCTACATCTTTTGTAGCGGCTAAGGCGCAAAATAAAGTCATCCACTTTTTCCTGGAGTCAGATTGTTTATCGGAAGAGGAATCCGCAGTCGTTAGGCGCGGGCGAAATGCAAAATCCGGTACGGTACCGAAGAATACAGATGTGCAAACGTATCGCTACAGTACAGCCTTCGAGGCACTTATGGGATTTTTGTATTTATCCGGCCGAATAGAAAGAATGGAAGAACTCATCAAAAAATCCATTGAATACATTGAAGAAGAAAAGGGGAGTAACCCATGAGCGAAGAATATATCATTGGCAGAAACCCCGTATTGGAAGCTCTTCGCTCCGAACGGGATATTAATAAAATTTGGATAGCCGAAGGCTCGCAAAAAGGCTCGATGCAACCACTCATCGGTCTGGCGAAGGAAAAGAAGGTATTCGTGCAAATCGTACCGAAGAAAAAAATTGACCAAATGGCAGAAGGCATCCATCAAGGCGTTGTCGCACAAGTTGCTGCATATGAATATGTGGAGCTGGATGATTTATTCGCAAAAGCGGCTGAACGGGACGAAGCACCTTTTTTCATGATTCTTGATGAAGTTGAAGATCCGCATAATTTAGGGTCGATCATGAGGACGGCTGATGCAGTCGGTGCCCATGGAATCATCATTCCAAAAAGGAGAGCGGTGGGCTTGACTGCAACAGTGGCAAAAGCCTCGACGGGTGCAATCGAGTATATTCCGGTAGCTCGCGTTACAAATTTGGCAAGAGCGGTTGAAGAGTTGAAAGAGCGTGGGGTATGGATAGTCGGTACCGATGCGAAAGGCAGCGATGATTACCGTAACATGGATGGAAAGATGCCTATCGGACTTGTTATCGGCAGCGAAGGAAAAGGCATGGCCCGGTTAATGAAGGATAAATGTGATTTTCTCGTCCGTCTCCCTATGGCAGGTCAAGTAACTTCGTTAAATGCATCGGTAGCAGCCGGTTTATTGATGTATGAGGTTTATAGAAAAAGAAATCCTCTAGGGCAATGATGAAATGAATATTCTGTTAGTGGACGGTTATAACATTATTGGAGCTTGGCCGGAACTGAGAGAATTAAAGGAACGGGATCTTGCTGCTGCAAGGGACCGGTTGATAGAAATGATGGCGGAATATCAAGCATTTACCGGATACCGTGTAATTGTCGTATTTGACGCTCAATATGTTCAGGGTATTGCCCGCATATTCAAAAATCACAAAGTTGACGTAATTTTTACAAAAGAAAATGAAACTGCGGATGAAAGAATTGAAAAGATGGCCATTGAACTGAATAATGTCAAAACGCAAATTCAAGTGGCAACCTCTGACTTCACGGAACAGTGGGTGATCTTCGGCCAAGGGGCCCTAAGGATATCCGCTCGTGAACTGCTTATTGAAATGGAAGAAATTCAAGGCGAAATCAAGAAAGATGTAAGAAAAACAACGACGATAAGACCCGTGGCTAAAATTCCTTTAAGTGAAGAAGTGGCAGAAATTTTCGAAAAATGGCGCCGGGGTAAAATATGAACCATTGACGGGTAAAATTTACCTGCTGTATAATATTTCTATCTGAGTCAGGTCAGGGGGATATAATGTGGGTCTCAAATTCGGAATGAAGCTTAACGAAAAGTATCTGCAGTTTGAGGATGATGAATTGATAGGGTTGGTGCACACTGGAGACAGTGAAGCGCTGGATTATTTGATCCAAAAGTATCGTAATTTTGTAAGAGCGAAGGCAAGGACTTATTTCTTGATTGGTGCCGATAAGGAAGACATCGTGCAAGAAGGTATGATTGGTTTATATAAGGCCGTCCGTGATTTTAAAGGGGATAAATTATCTTCTTTTAAAGCATTTGCAGAACTATGCATTACGAGGCAGATCATTACAGCTATCAAAACAGCAACACGTCAAAAACATATTCCGCTCAATTCCTATGTTTCCCTGGACAAGCCCATTTACGATGAGGAATCGGATCGAACTCTAATGGATATTATATCGGGTACGAAAGTTTTGGACCCGGAAGAACTGATCATCAACCAAGAAGAGTTTGACGATATCGAATTAAAGATGGCCGAGCTCCTGAGTGATCTTGAGAGAAAAGTGTTAGCTCTTTACCTGGATGGACAAACCTACCAAGAAATTTCGGAAGAGTTGAACCGGCATGTTAAGTCAATCGACAACGCCCTTCAGCGGGTGAAAAGAAAGCTCGAGCGCTATCTGGAAGTAAGGGAAATCAGTTTATAATCCCTCCGCTTTTTCCGCTTAATTTCATCTGTCCCTTCTCCACATGGAAGTTTATTATTCACAAAGATTTTTAATGGATGTCAAGTAAACCGATATTCTGATTTCCGGTGCCCATAATCGTCGAAACCCGCTTTGATATTGACAATAAAAAACAGCCGTGATAAGGTTTTATGGATATAGTAGATAGGATAGGTGTATCTAATGCGAAAAAAAATAGTTCTTGCCTGCACTGGTTGCGGTACAAGGAATTATAGTTATGAGAGCAAACAATCGACAAGCGGCGAACGACTGGAAATCAAGAAATTTTGCAGTACGTGCAACTCACACTCGATTCATAAGGAAACGAAATAACCGTTCTATAAATAGATTGACAGAAGCTTCTAATGCTTGGAGGTACATTCATGAAACGTTTTACCGAATTTTTCAGCGGAGTCGCCCGCGAAATGCAAAAAGTAAGCTGGCCGAAACGCAAGGAGCTTACCAAATATACAATCGTAGTGGTAACGACTGTAGTATTTATGGCTTTATTCTTTACAGTGGTGGATTTGGGCATTTCCGAATTAATTCGCTTAGTTATTGAATAAGAGATTCGAAAATAAGGTATAATAGTGATAGAATAATATGTGTCAGCAGAAAAGCCCGGAAACGGGTTTTTTAATTTGTCTTTTTTAATAAGTGAAGAAGTTCAAAATCGAGCACTGCTGTAATATGTTCATCACAATATATTCTAGTTAAGTCGGGATGACGCCGTATGGTTTTTTGGCTAAAACGTTCAAAGATAAAGATTAATAAAGAAAATGATTGATTGCAGGGAGGGAAGGACGTTAAAGTCCTAACACATGGAAAAGAATTGGTATGTAGTTCACACCTATTCAGGTTATGAGAACAAAGTTAAGGCTAACTTGGAAAAACGTGTTGAAACTATGGGGATGGAAGACAAGATCTTTCGCGTTGTAGTTCCAGAAGAAGAAGAAACAGAAGTGAAAGATGGCAAAAAGAAAGTGACCAAAAAGAAAGTATTTCCAGGATATGTGTTGGTTGAGATCATCATGACTGATGATTCATGGTATGTTGTCCGGAATACGCCTGGAGTAACAGGTTTCGTAGGTTCATCTGGAGCTGGTTCAAAACCGACTGCATTGCTGCCGGAAGAAATTGAAGTCGTTCTTAAGCGAATGGGCGTAGATGAAAGCAAAATCGAGGTTGATTTTGAAATCGGTGATACGGTTCAAGTTAAGGAAGGACCATTTGCAACATTTGCCGGCCCTATTGAAGAACTTGATAAAGACAAAGGTAAAGTAAGGGTTCTAGTCAATATGTTCGGCCGTGATACACCGGTTGAACTTGATTTTAATCAAGTGGAAAAATTATAAACGGAAAAAAACTTGAAATTGCCTTTTGAAAGTGGTAAAATTTCAAAGGTCAGTATGTTTCAATTTTTAGGCCTCAACGATACAAGCATTCTTTATTAATATATAAAGAATTCAAGATGAGTGGGAGGGTATTACCCTATTACCACATCACGGACTTATAAGGAGGTGTGTCTCGTGGCTAAAAAAGTAATTAAAATGGTTAAATTGCAAATTCCTGCTGGTAAAGCGAATCCGGCACCGCCAGTCGGTCCTGCATTAGGTCAAGCTGGTGTAAACATCATGGGATTCTGTAAGGAGTTCAACGCTCGTACAGCAGATCAAGCTGGTCTAATTATTCCTGTTGAAATCACGGTATTTGAAGACCGTTCATTTACATTCATTACAAAAACTCCACCGGCTGCAGTATTGCTTAAGAAAGTAGCTGGTATCGAGTCTGGTTCTGGTGAACCTAACCGTAATAAAGTTGCTACAGTCAAGCGTGATCAAGTGCGCGAGATTGCTGAAACTAAAATGCCTGACCTAAACGCTGCAAGCGTTGAAGCTGCAATGCGTATGGTTGAAGGTACTGCTCGCAGCATGGGTATTGTCATCGAAGACTAATCCATGTAATTGCTATTTGTTTCTACGGGGTTGCGATTGATACTCGCAACCTTTATTCGTGGGAGGTCATTCCGTTAAAACCACAATTTAGGAGGATTTATATCATGGCTAAAAAAGGTAAAAAGTATCTTGAAGCAGCTAAGCTTGTAGAAGTATCTAAGGCTTATGCTGTAACTGAAGCAATCGAAGTTGCTAAAAAAGCAAACTTCGCAAAATTCGATGCGACTGTTGAAGTTGCTTTCCGTTTAGGCGTAGACCCTAAGAAAGCCGACCAACAAATTCGTGGAGCTGTTGTTCTTCCGAATGGTACTGGTAAAACTCAACGCGTATTAGTATTCGCAAAAGGCGAAAAAGCAAAAGAAGCGGAAGCTGCTGGTGCTGACTACGTTGGCGAATCTGACTACATCAACAAAATCCAACAAGGATGGTTCGAATTCGATGTAATCGTTGCGACTCCAGACATGATGGGTGAAGTTGGTAAACTTGGCCGTGTATTAGGACCTAAAGGTTTAATGCCTAACCCTAAAACTGGCACAGTAACTTTCGATGTAACGAAAGCTGTTAATGAAATCAAAGCTGGTAAAGTTGAATACCGCGTAGATAAAGCTGGTAACATCCACGCTCCAATCGGTAAAGTATCTTTCGAAGATGCTAAACTAGTGGAAAACTTCACTACTATCTATGATACATTATTGAAAGTTAAACCTGCGGCTGCTAAAGGAACTTATATGAAAAACGTTTCTGTAACAACTACAATGGGCCCTGGTGTGAAAGTTGATCCTTCTTCTTTCAAATAAATAATTGACATACCAAAACTATTATTGTTATAATAAGTTTTGTTGTGAATAAATGAATACTATTTGTACCGTAGACAGTAGGTGCTCATTACGAGCTTAATTCCCTGCCGAGGTAATTCGATAATAATAGTCCTGGACTATGACTTTTGAAATTACTGCCTTCATGTCTGCAATAGAGATGAAGGCTTTTTCTTTGAAACGGTATAAATGTTTTCAAGCAAATCTACAGGAGGTGTAAGGATGAACGCAATTATTGAACAAAAGCAAAAAATCGTTGCTGAGATTTCTGAAAAGTTAACTTCAAGCCAATCAACAGTAGTTGTTGACTACCGTGGATTGACTGTTGCTGAAGTAACAGAACTTCGTAAGCAACTTCGTGAAGCTGGCGTTGAGTTTAAAGTTTACAAAAACTCTATGACTCGCCGTGCTGCTGAAAGTGCTGAACTTAGCGCTTTGAACGAATCATTAACAGGTCCAAACGCAATTGCATTCTCAACTGAAGATGTTATTGCGCCAGCAAAAATCCTTAACGATTTTGCGAAAAAACATG
The DNA here is from genome assembly GCF_047238085.1 of Peribacillus phoenicis. Taxonomy (NCBI): domain Bacteria; kingdom Bacillati; phylum Bacillota; class Bacilli; order Caryophanales; family Bacillaceae; genus Peribacillus; species Peribacillus phoenicis. The sequence goes on from NZ_JBDFMF010000001.1 coordinate 5,279,578, forward strand.
AAGCTTTAGAAATCAAAGCTGGAGTTATCGAAGGAAATGTTGCAACTGCTGAAGAAATTAAAGCTCTTGCAGAACTACCTTCACGCGAAGGCCTACTTTCAATGCTACTCAGCGTGCTACAAGCACCTATGCGCGGACTTGCTCTTGCTACAAAAGCTGTTGCAGAGCAAAAAGAAGAACAAGGCGCGTAAGCTGACCGCTTATTTAGCCTGCTGATTCAAAAAAAAACCAACCATTTCGAGGAGGAAATAAAAATGACTAAAGATCAAATCATTGAAGCAGTTAAAAATATGACTGTTTTAGAATTAAACGACCTTGTAAAAGCTATCGAAGAAGAATTCGGCGTAACTGCTGCTGCACCTGTAGCTGTAGCTGCTGCTGGTGGCGCTGCTGCTGAAGAAAAAACTGAGTTTGATGTAATCCTTACATCTGCTGGAGATCAAAAAATCAAAGTTATCAAAGCTGTACGTGAAGTTACAGGTCTTGGACTTAAAGAAGCAAAAGAACTTGTTGACAACACTCCAAAAGCAATCAAAGAAGCTGCTTCTAAAGAAGAAGCTGAAGAAATCAAAGCTAAACTTGAAGAAGTTGGAGCTGGCGTTGAAGTTAAGTAATCTTGCATAAACAAAAAGCTCGCTATCACTGGCGGGCTTTTTTTCTTCATTTTTAAAGAAATGACGGAAATTAGCCGTTAATGGTTTGATAACGAGGATTTCGTTATTACGACATTCCGGCATGCAAGCATCCATTCTTCAATTCTCTTCTCTCATTAAATCTTCAATATTCCTTTCTGATAGGGGGAGATGACTCTGACAGAGCATTACTACTCACAAAAACCGGATGTCGTAAGCAATCCGAAATTTTGGGATTTCACATTAAAGGGACGTACATTTCGCTTCAAAAGTGATAATGGTGTTTTTTCGAAAAAGGAAGTTGATTTCGGATCGCGTCTTTTGGTTGAGAGTTTTAACCTTAATGAGGCTGTGGAAGGAAATATTCTCGATGTTGGTTGCGGTTATGGACCAATTGGAATATCGATTGCGGCAGCTTATCCCAATAGAACGATAGAAATGATTGATATAAATAGCCGGGCAGTTGAATTGTCAAGAGAGAATGCTGCATCTAATGGGATCGCAAACGTGAAGATTTACGAAAGTGATCGTTTTGACAAAGTTGCCTCCAATCAATTCGCAGCGATTCTTACGAACCCTCCCATTCGCGCAGGTAAAAGTGTAGTCCACGAAATTTTAGAAGAAAGCTATCGCAGTTTGGTAGCTGGTGGAGAATTATGGGTTGTCATTCAAAAAAAACAAGGAGCTCCATCCGCAATGGATAAAATGGAGCAATTATTTGGAAATATTGAGGTGCCCGTTAAGAAAAAGGGTTACTATATACTATTATCCAAAAAGGTTTGACTCTAAATTTTCGCTATGTTAGTATTATAAAATGCATATATATAATTCCGTAACTATGCAATTTTTATACCATTGGTGTATAATCAATGGATAATATGGGAAAAATATATAAATAATAGTTCGTTTTATGAGAAATAGTGGTTTTTAAAATAAAAACCATTTTCTTTTTGTCTATGGAAATGATTCCTTTTCCGAGGCAAATGGATCCTTATAACGCTTGATTTAAGGGGTGAATCAGTTGACAGGTCAACTTGTTCAGTATGGACGACACCGCCAACGTAGAAGTTATGCAAGAATCAGTGAGGTTTTGGACCTTCCGAATCTGATTGAAATTCAAACAGCTTCTTATCAATGGTTTCTAGATGTAGGTTTAAAGGAAATGTTCCAGGATATTTCTCCTATTGAGGATTTTACAGGTAATTTATCGTTAGAATTCATCGATTACAGCTTAGCTGAGCCGAAGTATTCTGTGGAAGAAACAAAGGAACGCGATGTTACGTATTCTGCACCACTTCGTGTGAAAGTGCGCCTTGTTAACAAAGAAACAGGGGAAGTGAAAGACCAGGATGTATTTATGGGTGACTTCCCGCTGATGACTGAAACAGGTACATTTGTCATCAATGGTGCTGAACGGGTAATTGTATCCCAATTAGTGCGCTCACCGAGTGTTTACTATAATGGGAAAATGGATAAAAACGGTAAGCTTGGATTCTCTGCGACCGTTATTCCTAATCGTGGCGCATGGCTCGAATATGAAACAGACGCCAAGGATGTTGTGTATGTTCGAATCGACCGCACCAGGAAATTACCGATCACGGTATTAATGCGTGCTCTTGGATTCGGAACAGATCAAGAAATCATCGATTTGATCGGAGACAACGAATACCTTCGCAACACTCTTGAAAAGGATAACACCGAGAGTGTGGAAAAAGCATTACTGGAAATCTATGAGCGTCTACGCCCAGGTGAACCGCCTACTGTCGAAAACGCGAAAAGTCTTTTAGTATCACGCTTTTTTGATCCAAAACGTTATGATTTAGCTAATGTAGGCCGTTATAAAATAAACAAAAAACTGCATATCAAGAACCGTTTATTCGGACAACGTATTGCAGAGACTTTGATTGATCCTGAAACAGGTGAAATCATCGTTGAAAAAGGTACAATGCTTGATCGTCGGACTCTTGATAGGATCCTGCCTCATATCGAAGGTGGAATCGGATTCAAAACATTCCATCCATCAGGTGGTGTAGTGGAAGAAGAAACTCTTCTACAACCTATTAAAGTGTTTGCACCAAACGATGCCGAAGGCGAAAAAGTGATCAATATCATCGGTAATGCATATGTGACCGACCAGGTCAAAAACATTACACCGGCTGATATCATTTCTTCCATCAGTTATTTCTTTAACTTATTGCATGGTGTGGGAATCACGGATGACATTGACCATTTAGGTAACCGTCGTCTGCGTTCCGTTGGTGAATTGCTGCAAAACCAATTTAGAATTGGTTTATCCCGTATGGAGCGTGTTGTTCGTGAAAGAATGTCCATTCAGGATACGAATACAATCACTCCGCAGCAACTAATCAACATTCGCCCGGTCATTGCATCAATTAAAGAGTTCTTTGGAAGCTCACAGCTTTCCCAGTTCATGGATCAAACGAATCCGCTTGCTGAATTGACGCATAAACGTCGTCTATCTGCATTGGGACCTGGTGGTCTGACACGTGAGCGTGCTGGCTTTGAAGTACGTGACGTTCATTATTCCCACTATGGTCGCATGTGTCCGATTGAAACGCCTGAGGGACCGAATATTGGTTTGATTAACTCGTTATCCAGTTTTGCAAAGGTAAACCCATATGGCTTCATTGAAACACCATATCGTCGTGTGGACCCTGAAACAGGTAGAATTACAAGCCAAATCGATTACTTAACAGCTGATGAGGAAGATAATTATGTAGTTGCCCAAGCGAATGTACGACTGTCGGATGACGGCTCATTCCTTGATAATGATGTTGTTGCACGTTTCCGCGGTGAAAATACCGTTGTTCCGCGTGACCGCGTAGATTACATGGATGTATCTCCTAAACAAGTTGTATCTGCTGCGACTGCATGTATTCCTTTCTTGGAAAACGATGACTCCAACCGTGCCCTTATGGGAGCGAACATGCAACGTCAAGCAGTTCCTTTGCTTCAACCGGAAGCCCCTCGAGTCGGAACGGGTATGGAGTATGTTTCAGCGAAAGACTCCGGTGCTGCTGTAATCTGTAAACACCCTGGTATCGTAGAGCACGTTGAATCACGTGAAGTATGGGTACGTAGGGTAAGTGAAGTAGACGGACAGCAAGTAAAAGGAAATCTTGATAAATATCGTCTATTAAAATTCATTCGTTCCAACCAAGGAACGTGCTATAATCAACGCCCTATCGTCAGTGTTGGCGACAACGTCGTAAAAGGTGAAATTCTTGCTGATGGTCCTTCAATGGAAAAAGGTGAGTTGGCACTTGGACGTAACGTATTGGTTGCCTTCATGACATGGGATGGATATAACTATGAAGATGCCATCATCATGAGTGAACGATTGGTTAAAGATGATGTGTACACTTCTATTCATATTGAAGAATATGAATCTGAATCACGCGATACAAAATTAGGGCCTGAAGAAATCACCCGTGATATCCCTAACGTAGGGGAAGATGCGCTTCGTAATCTTGATGAGCGCGGAATTATCCGTGTGGGTGCTGAAGTGAAAGACGGAGACCTTCTCGTTGGTAAAGTAACGCCTAAAGGTGTAACGGAACTGACTGCCGAGGAACGTCTATTACATGCAATCTTCGGTGAAAAAGCACGTGAAGTAAGGGATACATCACTTCGTGTACCTCACGGCGGCGGAGGAATCGTTCTTGATGTTAAAGTATTCAACAGAGAAGACGGCGATGAACTGCCTCCTGGTGTAAACCAACTCGCACGTGTATATATCGTTCAAAAACGTAAAATCCATGAAGGCGATAAAATGGCTGGACGACATGGTAACAAAGGGGTAATCTCCAGGATTCTTCCTGAAGAAGATATGCCTTATTTACCGGATGGCACTCCAGTCGACATCATGTTAAACCCATTGGGTGTACCTTCACGTATGAACATCGGTCAGGTGCTGGAGCTTCACTTAGGTATGGCTGCACGCGCACTTGGCATCCATGTAGCATCTCCTGTATTCGATGGTGCCACAGAGGAAGATGTTTGGGGTACGATTGAAGAAGCCGGGATGTCCCGTGATGCAAAAACTGTCCTTTATGATGGCCGTTCAGGTGAAGCTTTCGATAACCGTGTATCAGTTGGTGTCATGTATATGATCAAACTGGCACATATGGTCGATGATAAACTTCATGCACGTTCAACTGGTCCTTACTCCCTTGTTACGCAGCAACCACTTGGTGGTAAAGCGCAATTTGGTGGACAGCGTTTCGGTGAGATGGAAGTATGGGCACTTGAAGCTTATGGTGCTGCTTATACATTACAAGAAATCCTAACCGTTAAATCAGATGATGTCGTCGGTCGTGTGAAAACGTACGAAGCGATTGTTAAAGGTGAAAATGTCCCTGAACCAGGCGTTCCTGAGTCATTCAAAGTATTGATTAAGGAGCTTCAAAGTTTAGGATTGGATGTTAAAATCCTCAATGCCGAAGATCGTGAAATCGAAATGCGTGATTTGGAAGATGAAGATGAAGCCAACCAAGCAGACAAATTAAGCCTTGATTCAGAAACTAAAGATATGGTTGCTTCCGAAGTAGGGGCACCTGTCAAAGAATAAAATTAAATATAAACATATCTAGTTATATATTACCCGCTCTGACTGGCAGCGAGATGTTCATTGGAAGATCATGCTGCCTTGTTAGAGCCTTATTGATTCAATCAACCATCATCCGGTGTAAGATTGCCTGATATTTGACGGCAATCAAGGGTTAAACCTGGAGATTAAAAGGGAGGTAGGCCCCTTGTTAGACGTTAATAATTTTGAGTATATGAAAATTGGTCTTGCTTCACCAGACAAGATTCGTTCTTGGTCCCATGGAGAAGTTAAAAAACCAGAAACAATCAACTATCGTACGCTAAAGCCAGAAAAAGACGGTTTATTCTGTGAGAGAATTTTTGGACCTCAAAAGGACTGGGAATGTCATTGCGGAAAATATAAACGTGTTCGTTATAAAGGCGTAGTCTGTGACCGTTGTGGCGTTGAAGTCACTCGTGCTAAGGTGCGTCGTGAGCGTATGGGTCATATTGAGCTGGCAGCTCCAGTTTCACACATATGGTATTTTAAAGGTATTCCTAGCCGTATGGGACTTGTACTTGACATGTCTCCACGGGCTTTGGAAGAAGTTATTTACTTTGCATCTTACGTCGTAACTGAAACGGGCGATACAACTTTAGAAAAGAAACAGCTTCTTTCTGAAAAAGAATATCGTACATACCGTGAAAAATACGGTAAGAAATTCCAAGCTGCCATGGGTGCGGAAGCTATTAAAAAACTTTTACAAGATATTGATACGGAAAAGGAAGTAGAGTCGTTGAAAGAGGAGCTTAAAACAGCTCAAGGACAACGCAGAACCCGTGCTATCAAACGCTTGGAAGTGCTTGAGGCATTCCGTAACTCCGGAAATGAGCCTTCATGGATGATCCTTGACGTGCTTCCGGTAATTCCACCGGAACTTCGTCCTATGGTTCAACTTGATGGAGGACGTTTTGCCACATCTGATCTAAATGATTTATATCGCCGTGTTATCAACCGTAATAATCGTTTGAAAAGATTACTGGATCTTGGAGCACCAAGCATTATCGTTCAAAATGAGAAGCGTATGCTGCAAGAAGCTGTCGATGCTCTTATCGATAATGGCCGTCGCGGCCGTCCGGTAACTGGACCTGGTAACCGTCCGTTAAAATCTTTATCTCACATGTTAAAAGGTAAACAAGGTCGTTTCCGTCAAAACCTTCTTGGTAAACGTGTTGATTACTCTGGCCGTTCCGTTATCGTAGTAGGACCAAACTTAAAGATGTACCAATGTGGTCTTCCTAAAGAAATGGCGATTGAATTATTCAAACCATTCGTTATGAAGGAGCTTGTTCAAAGAGGTCTAGCGCATAACATCAAATCCGCTAAGCGTAAAATTGAACGTTTATCTCCTGAAATATGGGATGTGCTTGAAGAAGTTATTAGAGAACACCCAGTACTATTGAACCGTGCACCGACTCTTCATAGACTTGGTATCCAAGCGTTTGAACCAACGTTGGTTGAAGGTCGCGCAATTCGTTTGCATCCGCTTGTATGTACAGCTTACAACGCTGACTTTGACGGTGACCAAATGGCGGTCCACGTTCCTCTATCTTCTGAAGCCCAAGCCGAAGCACGTATGCTTATGCTTGCAGCACAGAACATTTTGAACCCTAAAGATGGTAAACCTGTCGTTACACCTTCTCAAGATATGGTATTAGGTAACTATTACTTAACGTTGGAAAGAGAAGGCGCTATCGGCGAAGGTATGATCTTTAAAGATACAAGTGAAGCATTGCTTGCATACCAAAACGGATATGTACACTTACATTCCCGTTGTGCCGTACATGCATCATCACTGAATAATGAAACATTCACTGAAGAACAAAACCGCCAACTGCTTATTACCACTGTCGGTAAATTGATCTTCAATGAAATTTTACCAAAATCATTCCCGTATATTAACGAGCCGACACGATATAATTTGGAAACCAAAACTCCAGAGAAATATTTTGTGGAAAAAGGCGCTAATATCCCTGAATTGATTAAGGCTCAACCTGCTATCGATCCTTTCAAGAAAAAAATTCTTGGAAATATCATCGCGGAAGTCTTTAAACGCTTTAAAATTACCGAAACATCCAAAATGCTTGACCGGATGAAAGATCTTGGATTCAAATATTCGACAAAAGCCGGTATTACCGTTGGTGTGGCTGATATTGTCGTTTTAAAAGAAAAACAAGAAATCATTACTGAGGCTCAAACCAAAGTGGATAACGTCTTGAAACAGTTCAGACGTGGTCTAATTACAGAGGATGAGCGTTATGATCGCGTCATTTCCATCTGGAGTGCTGCCAAGGATACCATCCAGTCCAAACTTATGGACTCACTGGACCGACGCAACCCGATCTTCATGATGAGTGACTCCGGTGCCCGTGGTAATGCTTCCAACTTTACGCAGCTTGCGGGTATGCGTGGTTTGATGGCCAACCCGGCTGGACGTATCATTGAATTACCGATCAAATCAAGTTTCCGTGAAGGTTTAACAGTGTTGGAGTACTTCATCTCTACACATGGTGCGCGTAAAGGTCTTGCCGATACAGCCCTTAAAACAGCCGATTCCGGTTACCTTACCCGTCGACTTGTTGACGTTGCCCAAGATGTCATCATCCGTGATGACGATTGTGGAACGGACCGCGGCTTGAAAATTTCAGCCTTAAGAGAGGGTACTGAAATAATCGAGCATCTTGAAGAGCGCCTAGTGGGCCGTTATGCAAGAAAAGCGATCAGACATCCTGAAACAAATGAAGTAATCGTGGCTGAAAACGATCTTATTACTGAAGATCTTGCTAATTATATTGAATCACTTGGAATTGAAACAGCATGGATCCGTTCTGCCTTTACATGTAACACCAGCCATGGTGTATGTAAAAAATGTTATGGACGCAACTTGGCTACCGGTCAAGAAGTTGAAGTGGGCGAAGCAGTCGGTATTATTGCCGCTCAATCCATCGGAGAACCTGGTACACAGTTGACGATGCGTACATTCCATACAGGTGGGGTTGCCGGGGACGATATCACTCAAGGTCTTCCTCGTATCCAAGAAATATTTGAAGCGAGAAATCCTAAAGGTCAAGCTGTCATTTCTGAAATCGAAGGAACGATTGTTTCGATCAATGAAATTCGCGATAAACAACAGGAAATCGTCGTTCAGGGTGCTGTTGAATCACGCACGTATACTGCGCCGTACACAGCGCGTCTAAGAGTAACTGTTGATACACCTGTCCGTCGTGGGGAAGAGTTGACAGAGGGTTCCATCGATCCGAAAGAATTGCTGAAGGTTACAGACGTGCTTACTGTTCAGGAATACCTGCTTCATGAAGTTCAAAAAGTATACCGGATGCAAGGTGTTGAAATCGGTGATAAACATATCGAGGTAATGGTTAGACAAATGATGCGTAAAGTCCGTGTGCTTGATGCAGGTGAAACTGAAGTGCTTCCAGGAACATTATTGGATGTTAACCAGTTCACTACTGCAAACACAGATGCATTGCTGACCAACAAATTACCAGCTACAGGCCGCCCTGTATTGCTAGGTATCACAAAAGCATCTCTAGAAACGGATTCCTTCTTGTCCGCAGCGTCATTCCAAGAAACGACTAGAGTCTTGACTGATGCAGCAATAAAAGGAAAACGTGATGAATTGCTTGGTCTTAAAGAAAATGTCATCATCGGTAAACTTGTCCCAGCAGGAACGGGAATGCTTAGATACAGAAAAGCAAACCCTGTCGTCGTTGGTGACGAAAGTGCCGATACAGTAACAGTGGATTAAAGGAAAATGGACCAGCTCAATCATTTATACTGAAAACCGCTCTCCTGGTTACTATTGGAGCTGAAGGATCAGAATTTATTGAGCTGGTCTCTCTTATTACTCATGGCCGGCTGAAATGCCCTATGAGGATTTGATATATTCCGTTTAGGCAAATTAATAATCTTGATAGAATTATGTAAGGAAAACCTTTTGCTAGAATTATTTTTTTGAAAGAAGTTGACAGTATCCGACTAATAATGATACTATAGCAAAGGTGCTCCTATGTTACCCTGTAACTTTGGAGGATATGGACCATGTCTTATGAAAAAGTAATACAGGCAAAGTCAGTGATTATAGGGACGAAGCAAGCAGTTAGAGCTCTTAAAAACAATTTAATTCAAGAAGTTATCATCGCTGATGATGCAGATATATACTTGACTGGGCGTGTCGTTGAGACTGCCAAAGAATTGGATGTTCCTATCACATATGTTGATTCGATGAGAATGCTTGGCAAAGCATGTGGTATTGATGTCGGAGCAGCAACTGTTGCCATCAAAAAGTAAAGATGTTTTTGCAATAATATTTGCAAAGACTTTGTTTTTACCCATTTATGAACCACCTGGATGTGTGGTACTAGAAATGAAAACGTGAAGGGAGGAAAAATGTAATGCCTACTATTAATCAATTAGTGCGTAAAGGACGCGAGTCTAAAGAGGTTAATTCAAAATCTCCAGCACTTAACAAAGGCTACAACAGCTTTAAAAAAGCACAAACTAACGTATCATCTCCGCAAAAACGTGGTGTTTGCACTCGTGTGGGTACTATGACACCGAAAAAACCAAACTCCGCGTTACGTAAATATGCGCGTGTACGTTTAACAAACGGTATCGAGGTAACAGCTTATATCCCAGGTATCGGTCACAACCTACAAGAACACAGCGTGGTTCTTATCCGTGGCGGTCGTGTAAAAGATTTACCAGGGGTACGTTACCATATCGTACGTGGTGCTCTTGATACAGCTGGAGTTAACAATCGTATGCAAGGCCGTTCTAAATACGGTACTAAGCGTCCGAAAGCAGCAAAAAAATAATCTTAAACAAAAATTGAACTTTCTTGAAAGGAGGAAATACAATGCCTCGTAAAGGACCTGTAACGAAAAGAGACGTATTACCAGATCCAATATATAATTCAAAACTTGTGACTCGCTTAATCAACAAATTAATGGTTGATGGACAAAGAGGTAAATCACAAAAAATTCTTTACTCTGCATTTGATTTAATCAAAGAACGTACTGGCAATGAGCCGATCGAAGTTTTCGATCAAGCACTTAAAAACATCATGCCTGTACTAGAAGTAAAAGCACGCCGTGTGGGTGGAGCTAACTACCAAGTACCAGTTGAGGTGCGTCCAGATCGCAAATCGACTCTAGGACTTCGTTGGTTAGTAAACTACTCTCGCCTTCGTGGAGAAAAAACGATGGAAGAGCGTTTAGCTTATGAAATCATGGATGCTGCCAACAATACTGGAGCAGCAGTTAAGAAACGTGAAGATACACACAAAATGGCTGAAGCCAACAAAGCTTTCGCACATTATCGCTGGTAAGATCAATCACTATAAAATCCTTATAGAAGGAAGGAGAAAGACAAATGGCAAGAGAGTTCTCCTTAGCAAACACTCGTAATATCGGTATCATGGCTCACATCGATGCCGGTAAAACGACAACAACAGAACGTGTTCTATATTACACTGGTAAAATCCACAAAATTGGTGAAACGCACGAAGGTGCATCTCAAATGGACTGGATGGAACAGGAACAAGAACGCGGAATCACGATCACTTCTGCTGCAACAACTGCACAGTGGAAAGGTCACCGTGTAAACATCATCGATACACCAGGACACGTAGACTTCACAGTTGAAGTTGAACGCTCTTTGCGCGTACTTGATGGAGCTGTAGCTGTACTTGATGCCCAATCAGGTGTTGAGCCTCAAACTGAAACAGTTTGGCGCCAAGCTACAACTTACGGTGTACCACGTGTTGTATTCGTAAATAAAATGGACAAAATCGGTGCAGATTTCTTGTATTCAGTTGGAACAATCCACGATCGTTTACAAGCTAACGCTCACCCAGTTCAGTTACCAATCGGAGCAGAGGATCAATTCTCTGCAATCATCGACCTTATTGAAATGAAAACTCATTTCTATGGTAATGACCTAGGAACTGACATCACTGTCGGTGAAATTCCTGAAGAACACCGGGAATTAGCTGAAGAATACCGTGAAAAGTTAATTGAAGCAGTAGCGGAAGTAAATGAAGACTTAATGGAAAAATACCTTGGCGGCGAAGAAATCAGCATTGCTGAATTGAAAGCAGCTATTCGTACAGCAACCGTTAATGTTGAGTTCTTCCCTGTTATTTGTGGATCAGCTTTCAAAAACAAAGGTGTTCAATTAATGCTTGATAACGTTATCGACTTCCTTCCATCTCCATTGGATGTACCAGCTATCAAAGGTACATTACCGGATTCAGAAGAAGAAGTGGAACGTCATTCAGATGATTCTGAACCGTTCTCAGCTTTAGCGTTTAAAGTTATGACTGACCCTTACGTTGGTAAACTTACATTCTTCCGTGTGTACTCAGGTACATTAGAATCAGGATCTTATGTAATCAACTCAACTAAAGGAAAACGTGAACGTATTGGACGTATCCTTCAAATGCACGCTAACAGCCGTGAAGAAATCTCTACTGTATACGCAGGGGATATCGCAGCTGCAGTCGGATTGAAAGATACTACAACTGGAGATACTCTATGTGATGACAAGAACCAAGTAATTCTTGAATCCATGGTGTTCCCAGAGCCAGTTATCTCACTATCAGTTGAACCGAAATCAAAAGCAGACCAAGACAAAATGTCTCAAGCTTTACAAAAGCTACAAGATGAAGATCCAACATTCCGTGCGCATACTGACCAAGAAACTGGTCAAACAATCATCGCTGGTATGGGTGAACTTCACTTGGACATCCTTGTTGACCGTATGCGTCGTGAATTCAAAGTGGAAGCAAACGTTGGTGCTCCTCAAGTAGCATACCGTGAAACTTTCCGTGGTTCAGCCAAAGTTGAAGGTAAATTCGTTCGCCAATCTGGTGGTCGTGGACAATTCGGACACGTATGGATCGAATTCGGTCCAAACGAAGAAGGTAAAGGTTTCGAATTTGAAAATGCTATCGTCGGTGGTGTAGTACCACGTGAATACATCCCTGCTGTACAAGCTGGATTAGTTGATTCACTTGACCGTGGTGTACTTGCTGGTTACCCGCTAGTCGACATCAAAGCAAAATTATTCGACGGATCTTACCATGACGTTGACTCCAATGAAATGGCATTTAAAATCGCTGCATCAATGGCACTAAAAAATGCAGCATCTAAATGTAGTCCTGTCATCCTTGAACCTATCATGAAAGTGGAAGTAGTTATTCCAGAAGATTACCTAGGCGACATCATGGGAGATATCACATCTCGTCGTGGTCGTGTAGAAGGTATGGAAGCTCGCGGTAACACGCAAATGGTTAAAGCGATGGTTCCACTATCTGAAATGTTCGGATATGCTACATCCTTACGTTCTAACACTCAAGGACGCGGAACATTCTCTATGCACTTCGATCATTATGAAGAAGTACCTAAGAGCATTTCTGAAGAAATCATCAAAAAAAATAAAGGTGAATAATTGATTTTCATCTCTTATTAAAGTATAACTATCTTATGTAAGCTGTGATGGAAGAATTAGTCTTCTTTCACAGCCCTTATATACTTAATCTTTTATTTATAATTTTAAGGAGGAATTCCTAATGGGAAAAGCTAAATTTGATCGTTCAAAACCGCACGTTAACGTTGGAACAATTGGTCACGTTGACCATGGTAAAACAACTCTAACTGCTGCAATCACAACTGTACTTGCTAAATCTGGTGGCGCAGAAGCTCGCGCTTATGACCAAATCGATGGTGCTCCAGAAGAAAGAGAACGTGGTATCACAATCTCTACTGCACACGTTGAGTACGAAACAGCTACTCGTCACTATGCACACGTTGACTGCCCAGGACATGCTGACTATGTTAAAAACATGATCACTGGTGCTGCACAAATGGACGGCGGAATCTTAGTAGTATCTGCTGCTGATGGCCCAATGCCACAAACTCGTGAGCACATCCTTCTTTCTCGTCAAGTAGGTGTACCATACCTAGTAGTATTCATGAACAAATGCGACATGGTAGATGACGAAGAACTTCTTGAATTAGTAGAAATGGAAATCCGTGATCTTCTATCTGAATACGAATTCCCTGGCGATGACATTCCAGTTATCAAAGGATCTGCACTAAAAGCTCTTCAAGGAGAAGCAGCATGGGAAGAAAAAATTCATGAATTAATGACAGCTGTTGACGAGTATATCCCAGAACCAACTCGTGACACTGACAAACCATTCATGATGCCAGTTGAGGATGTATTCTCAATCACTGGTCGTGGAACAGTTGCTACTGGTCGTGTTGAGCGTGGACAAGTTAAAGTCGGTGACGTTGTTGACATCATCGGATTCAACGAAGAGTCTAAACCAACAACAGTAACTGGTGTTGAGATGTTCCGTAAACTTCTTGACTATGCTGAAGCTGGTGACAACATCGGTGCACTACTTCGTGGTGTATCCCGTGAAGATATCCAACGTGGACAAGTACTTGCTAAACCAAGCACTATCACTCCACACACAAAGTTCAAAGCTGAAGTTTATGTTCTTTCTAAAGAAGAAGGTGGACGTCATACTCCATTCTTTACAAACTACCGTCCTCAGTTCTACTTCCGTACAACTGACGTAACTGGTATTTGTAACCTTCCTGAAGGCGTAGAAATGGTTATGCCTGGAGACAACATTGAAATGACTGTAGAACTTATCGCTCCAATCGCTATCGAAGAAGGTACTAAATTCTCTATCCGTGAGGGTGGACGTACTGTAGGCGCTGGCGTAGTTGCTACAATCCAAGAATAATTGATTCGTAAAACAATATTGGAAGGGACGCCTTCCGGGAGAAGCAGATGGGACGCCATCTGCTTCTTTTCTTTTTCTAAAGAATATTGAATCTTTCTTCTATAATACCTGTAAAAGTGAAGTGTGTTTAATCGGTATCATGAGGATTATCGAATTGAAGAAAATGGATATGAAAGACCATATAGAATGTACTTGTAAATACTTGTGATAGTATGTATAATAATAAAAGTGTGCTGCACAAGAAAAATTCAAGTTTAACTTGCGTTCTGCTTGTGTTTTATGTATAATAGACAATGTTGGTCTTTGACTGCGATGATATGGAAGGTTGCTGACACACCCGGCCGCTTTGCCATGGCGAGTGTGTGGGAAATTTCCATTGAGAAGGTCTATTTCAAAATAGGCGAAAAGGAGGGAAAATTATGGCAAAACAAAAAATTCGTATCCGTTTAAAAGCATATGATCACAGAATTCTTGATCAATCTGCTGAGAAAATTGTTGAAACTGCAAAACGTTCTGGTGCGGCTGTATCTGGTCCAATTCCATTACCTACTGAAAGATCGGTATATACGATCCTACGTGCGGTTCATAAATACAAAGATTCTCGTGAACAATTCGAAATGCGTACGCATAAACGTCTAATCGACATCGTTAATCCAACTCCACAAACAGTTGACTCATTGATGCGTTTAGATTTACCATCAGGCGTTGACATTGAAATCAAATTATAATTCATATAAATATGAACAATTACTCTAGGAGGTGTGACTTATGACCAAAGGAATCTTAGGAAGAAAAATCGGTATGACTCAAGTTTTTGCTGAAAACGGTGAACTTATTCCGGTAACAGTTATCGAAGCTGCTAATAACGTGGTTCTTCAAAAGAAAACTGTTGAAACTGATGGCTATGAAGCAGTTCAAGTTGGTTTTGAAAACAAACGTGAAAAGCTTTCTAACAAACCTGAAAAGGGCCATGTTGAAAAAGCAAATACTACTCCTAAGCGCTTCATTCGCGAATTCCGCGGAACGGATCTTACTGAATATGAGATCGGTCAAGAAGTCAATGTAAGTATTTTCGCTGAAGGCGATTTAGTAGATGTATCAGGAATTTCAAAAGGTAAAGGATTCCAAGGCTCTATCAAGCGTCATGGACAATCTCGCGGACCTATGTCTCATGGTTCTCGTTACCACCGTCGCCCAGGTTCAATGGGTCCTGTAGCTCCAAACCGCGTATTCAAAGGTAAACTTTTACCAGGACGTATGGGTGGAGAGCAAATCACTGTTCAAAACTTAGCTATCGTTAAAGTTGATGTTGAACGTAACCTACTATTGATCAAAGGTAATGTACCTGGTGCTAGAAAAGCATTGATCAAAGTTAAAACTGCTGTTAAAGCAAAGTAATTTCTGAGAAAGGAGGAGCAATAGAATGCCAAAAGTTACATTGTTCAACCAAACAGGTTCACAAGTTGGCGACATCGAACTAAATGAATCCATCTTTGGTATCGAACCTAATAATCACGTATTATTTGAAGCAATCATCATGCAACGAGCTTCCTTACGTCAAGGAACTCATAAAGTTAAAAACCGTTCTGAAGTTGCAGGCGGTGGACGTAAACCTTGGAAACAAAAAGGAACAGGACGTGCGCGTCAAGGTTCTATCCGTTCTCCACAATGGCGTGGCGGTGGCGTTGTTTTTGGACCAACTCCAAGATCTTACGCTTACAAGCTACCTAAAAAGGTACGTCGTTTAGCTATTAAATCTGCATTGTCTGCAAAGGCATTGGAAGAGAACATTTTGGTACTTGAAAGCTTGTCTTTCGAAGCTCCAAAAACAAAAGAGTTTGTAGCTGTACTTAAAAACCTTTCTGTTGATACTAAAACGTTGGTAGTTACTGACGGTTTAGATGAGAAAGTTGCTCTTTCTGCACGTAACATCCCTGGTGTTACTGTAGTTGAAGCTGATGGTCTTAATGTTCTTGATGTTGTTTCACACAACAAATTGATCTTGACTAAATCAGCTGTCGAAAAAGTAGAGGAGGTGCTTGCATAATGGATGCACGCGATATCATTAAGCGCCCCGTAATCACTGAACGCTCTTCAGACATAATGGCTGAAAAGAAATATACTTTTGAAGTTGATGTTAGAGCTAATAAAACTCAAGTTAAAGATGCTGTTCAAGAAATTTTCGGCGTTAAAGTTGAGAAAGTAAACATCATGAACTACAAAGGTAAATTCAAACGCATGGGCAAACATGCAGGCTATACTAACAAGCGCCGTAAAGCTATTGTTAAATTAACTGCTGACAGCAAAGAAATCGAGCTATTCGAGGCTTAATTCATTAGAGAAGGAGGGAAATACAAATGGCGATTAAGAAGTATAAACCTACCTCTAACGGTCGACGTAATATGACAACTTCCGATTTTGCTGAGATCACTACAGACAAACCGGAAAAATCATTACTTGCTCCTTTACACAGCAAAGGCGGCCGTAATAACCAAGGTAAGTTAACAGTTCGTCATCAAGGTGGCGGCCACAAGCGTCAATACCGTATCATCGATTTCAAACGGAATAAAGATGGTATACCAGGACGCGTTGCTACTATTGAGTACGATCCAAATCGTTCTGCAAACATTGCATTAATTAATTACGTTGATGGAGAAAAACGTTATATCCTAGCTCCGAAAAACCTAGAAGTAGGTTTGGAAGTTATGTCAGGTCCAGAAGCTGACATCAAAGTGGGTAACGCACTTCCTCTTATTAACATCCCAGTTGGTACAGTAATTCATAACATCGAACTTAAACCAGGAAAAGGTGGACAATTAGTCCGTTCAGCAGGAACATCTGCTCAAGTACTTGGTAAAGAAGGTCGTTATGTACTTGTACGTTTAAACTCAGGTGAGGTTCGTATGATTCTTGCTACTTGCCGTGCATCAATCGGTCAAGTTGGTAATGAACAACATGAACTTATCAACATTGGTAAAGCTGGCCGTAACCGTTGGTTAGGTAAACGCCCAACAGTTCGTGGATCTGTAATGAACCCGAATGATCACCCACACGGTGGTGGTGAAGGTAAAGCGCCAATCGGACGTAAATCACCAATGTCTCCATGGGGTAAACCTACTCTTGGATTCAAAACTCGTAAGAAGAAAAACAAATCCGATAAATTTATCGTACGTCGTCGTAAAAAATAACGGGATTGAGCTACGGTTCATATATAGAACCGTAGAACAGTCACGAAGGGAGGTACTCGCATGGGTCGTAGCTTAAAAAAAGGGCCTTTTGTTGATGATCATTTATTGGTAAAAGTTGAAAAATTAAATGAAGCTGACAAGAAACAGGTAGTAAAAACTTGGTCTCGTCGCTCAACAATCTTCCCGCAATTCATCGGACACACAATCGCCGTTTATGACGGTCGTAAGCATGTGCCGGTTTATGTAACAGAAGATATGGTAGGTCACAAACTAGGCGAATTCGCGCCTACACGCACTTATAAAGGTCACGCAAGTGATGACAAGAAAACAAGACGTTAATGAGAGGAGGGCATCTCATGCAAGCTAAAGCTGTCGCTAAAACAGTTCGTATTGCTCCTCGTAAAGTGCGTTTAGTCGCAGATTTAATTCGAGGAAAACAAGTAGGTGAAGCAGTAGCGATTCTTCGCTTAACACCAAAATCTGCTTCTCCAGTCGTAGAAAAAATTCTGAAATCTGCTATCGCAAATGCAGAACACAACTACGAAATGGATATTAATAACCTAGTCGTTTCAGAGGCATACGTTAACGAAGGACCAACATTAAAACGTTTCCGTCCTCGCGCTCAAGGTCGTGCGAGTGCAATTAACAAACGTACTAGTCATATTACAATCGTTGTATCAGAAAAGAAGGAGGGGTAATCTGTGGGTCAAAAGGTAAATCCAATCGGTATGCGTATCGGGATAATCCGTGACTGGGAATCCAAATGGTACGCTGATAAAGACTACGCAGTTCTTTTGCATGAAGACATCAAAGTTCGTGAATATATCGCGAAACGTCTAAATGATGCTTCTGTTTCAAAAGTTGAAATCGAGCGTGCAGCTAACCGTATCAATGTATCTGTCCACACTGCTAAACCAGGAATGGTTATCGGTAAAGGCGGTACTGAGGTCGAAGCACTTCGTAAAGCTTTGAACCAGTTGACTGGCAAAAGAGTTCATATCAATATCATCGAAATTAAAAGAGCAGATCTTGATGCAAAATTGGTTGCAGAAAACATCGCTCGTCAATTAGAAAACCGTGTTTCATTCCGTCGCGCTCAAAAGCAAGCTATCCAACGTACTATGCGTTCTGGAGCAAAAGGAATCAAAACACAAGTTTCTGGTCGTCTTGGCGGTGCTGATATTGCTCGTGCTGAACATTACAGCGAAGGAACAGTTCCACTTCACACACTTCGTGCAGACATAGATTATGCTCATGCTGAAGCAGATACTACTTACGGTAAGCTAGGCGTGAAA
Source organism: Peribacillus phoenicis (assembly GCF_047238085.1). Taxonomy (NCBI): domain Bacteria; kingdom Bacillati; phylum Bacillota; class Bacilli; order Caryophanales; family Bacillaceae; genus Peribacillus; species Peribacillus phoenicis. Next base: position 5,298,081 of record NZ_JBDFMF010000001.1, read on the forward strand.
GTTTGGATCTACCGTGGAGAAGTTCTTCCTACTAAGAAGAAATCTGAGGAAGGAGGAAAATAATATGTTATTGCCAAAACGCGTAAAATACCGTCGTGAACACCGCGGTAAGATGAGAGGGATGGCTAAAGGCGGCACTGAAGTTCATTTCGGAGAATTTGGACTTCAAGCTCAAGAAGCTTCCTGGATCACGAACCGTCAAATCGAAGCAGCTCGTATTGCGATGACTCGTTATATGAAACGTGGAGGGAAAGTTTGGATCAAAATCTTCCCAAGCAAACCTTACACAGCTAAGCCGCTTGAAGTACGGATGGGTTCCGGTAAAGGTGCTCCTGAAGGTTGGGTAGCAGTAGTTAAACCGGGCAAAGTTATGTTTGAAATCTCTGGTGTATCTGAAGAGGTGGCAAGAGAAGCATTGCGCCTTGCAGCACACAAACTTCCAATCAAATGCAAGTTTGTAAAAAGAGAGGAAATTGGTGGTGAAACAAATGAAAGCTAATGAAATCAAAGATCTAACCACTGCTGAAATTGAACAAAAACTAAAATCTCTTAAAGAAGAACTATTTAATCTTCGTTTCCAGTTAGCTACTGGACAACTTGAAAATACAGCTCGCATCCGTGAAGTTCGCAAATCGATTGCTCGTATGAAAACAGTTGTTCGTCAAAGAGAGATCGGTGTCACTAATCGATAATGAATGGAGGTTTGCAGAATGAGCGAACGCAACCAACGCAAAATCTACACTGGACGCGTAGTATCCGACAAAATGGATAAAACAGTTACAGTTGTTGTAGAAACCTATAAAAAGCATTCTTTATACGGTAAACGCGTGAAATACTCTAAAAAGTTTAAAGCTCATGACGAGCTAAACGAAGCTAAAGCAGGCGACGTAGTACGTATCATGGAAACTCGTCCACTTTCAGCTACAAAACGCTTCCGTCTTGTAGAAGTAGTAGAAAAAGCAGTAATCATTTAATATAGTTCGGATTAAGCTAATTCCGAAGGGAGGTACCGTACATGATTCAACAAGAATCTCGTTTAAAAGTCGCTGACAATTCTGGTGCTCGTGAAGTGCTAACAATTAAAGTCCTAGGTGGTTCTGGCCGTAAAACTGCAAACATCGGTGATATCATCGTTTGTACAGTCAACCAGGCAACACCAGGAGGCGTTGTTAAAAAAGGTGAAGTCGTTAAGGCTGTTGTTGTCCGTACAAAACGTGGTATGCGTCGTCCTGACGGTTCTTACATTCGTTTCGATGAAAACGCATGTGTAATTATCCGTGACGATAAGAGCCCACGTGGAACGCGTATTTTTGGACCTGTTGCTCGTGAATTACGTGACAATAGTTTCATGAAAATCGTTTCTCTTGCTCCAGAAGTTCTATAATATGTAAAATTTGTATAAAGCCTTTCAAGGAGGTGCCAAGCTAATGCATGTTAAAAAAGGTGACAAAGTCGTAGTCATCTCTGGTAAGGACAAAGGCAAACAAGGAACAATTCTTTCTGCATATCCGAAACAAAATCGTGTGCTTGTTGAAGGAATTAACATCGTGAAAAAGCATTCCAAGCCATCTCAACTTAATCCACAAGGTGGAATTATAAGCAAAGAAGCTGCTATTCACGTATCCAATGTAATGCCACTTGATCCTAAATCAGGTAAACCGACTCGTGTTGGATATAAGATCGAAAATGGTAAAAAAGTACGCGTAGCTAAAATATCAGGTGAATCTTTAGATAAATAAGTCATAAATGAAGGGAGGTACACTAAGCAATGAGCCGCCTTAAAGAAAAATTCAGAAGTGAAATTACACCGTCATTGATGGGTAAATTCAACTATCAATCAGTAATGCAAGTACCAAACATTGAGAAAATCGTTATTAACATGGGTGTGGGTGACGCAGTTTCTAACTCGAAAGCTTTAGATACAGCTGTTGAAGAACTTACATTGATCACTGGTCAAAAACCAGTTATAACAAAAGCAAAAAAATCAATCGCAGGTTTCCGTTTGCGTGAAGGTATGCCTATCGGAGCGAAAGTTACATTACGTGGAGAGCGTATGTATCAATTCCTTGATAAGCTAGTATCTGTATCTTTACCGCGTGTACGTGATTTCCGCGGCGTTTCAAAGAAATCCTTTGACGGACGTGGGAACTATACATTAGGCGTTAAAGAACAACTTATCTTCCCTGAGATTGATTACGATAAAGTGAGCAAAGTTCGTGGTATGGACATCGTTATCGTAACGACTGCCAACACTGACGAAGAAGCTCGTGAACTACTTACTCAAGTTGGAATGCCGTTCCAAAAGTAATCTCTAAATAAAGGGAGGCGAAATCGTGGCTAAAAAGTCTATGATCGTAAAGCAAAAACGCGAACAGAAGTTTAAAGTACAAGAATATACACGTTGCGAACGTTGCGGACGTCCACATTCAGTACTACGTAAATTTAAACTTTGTCGTATTTGTTTCCGCGAACTTGCATATAAAGGACAAATTCCTGGCGTTAAAAAAGCTAGCTGGTAAAACCCGAGTTTGGGAAGGAGGTAAAATATAATGGTCATGACAGATCCTATTGCAGATATGCTTACTCGCATCCGTAATGCGAATATGGTTCGTCACGAAAAACTGGAAGTTCCTGCTTCAAAGATCAAAAAGGAAATTGCTGAGATCTTAAAAAGTGAAGGCTTCGTACGTGACTTTGAATTAATCGAAGACAACAAACAAGGTATCATCCGTATCTTCTTAAAATACGGTGCAAACAACGAACGTGTTATCACTGGTCTAAAACGTATCAGCAAACCTGGTTTGCGTGTATATGCAAAAACTGGAGAGGTACCACGCGTTCTTAACGGTTTAGGTATCGCAATTGTTTCTACTTCTCACGGAGTTTTAACAGACAAGGAAGCTCGCTCTAAACAAGTTGGCGGAGAAGTTTTAGCATACGTTTGGTAATACATTTTCACAAGAATGGAGGTGCACATTATGTCTCGTATAGGTAAAAAACCTATTGAAATCCCTGCAGGCGTGACAGTTACTATTACTGGAAGTGAAGTAACTGTTAAAGGACCTAAAGGTGAATTAACTAGATCATTCAATCCTGACCTTTCAATCGTTGTTGAAGAGAACGTGTTAACTGTTACACGTCCGTCTGACGAGAAGGCTCACCGTTCTTTACACGGTACTACTCGCGCACTTATCTCTAACATGGTTGAAGGTGTATCAACAGGTTTCGTAAAATCACTTGAACTTATTGGGGTTGGGTACCGTGCACAAAAGCAAGGTAACAAGCTTGTCCTTAACGTAGGATATTCCCACCCTGTAGAAATAGAGCCAGAAGCTGGCGTTGAAGTCGAAGTTCCTTCTAATACAAAAGTAATCATCAAAGGTGCAAGCAAAGAACGTGTAGGAGCTCTAGCAGCTAATATCCGTGATGTTCGCCCGCCTGAGCCGTATAAAGGTAAAGGTATCCGTTACGAAGGCGAATTCGTTCGTCGTAAAGAAGGTAAAACTGGTAAGTAATGCCGCATAAGTAAACGAAAGGAGTGACGTAAATGATTACGAAGCTTGATAAAAATGCTACTCGTCAGAAAAGACATGCGCGTGTACGTGCTAAGCTTTCTGGAACAGAAGCTCGTCCTCGTTTAAATGTGTTTCGTTCAAACAAACACATTTACGCACAATTAATTGACGATGCAAAAGGCGTAACATTGGCAAGTGCTTCAACTCTTGATAAAGAGATCAATATCGAAGCAGGTAGCAATGCTGAAGCAGCTCAAAAAGTTGGCGAACTTATTGCGAAACGTGCTGTTGAAAAAGGTTTCAAAGCTGTGGTGTTTGACCGCGGTGGTTACCTCTTCCATGGTCGTGTAAAAGCATTGGCTGACGCTGCTCGTGAAAACGGCTTAGAATTTTAATGGATAAGGAGGGACATAACAGATGCGTAGCATTGATCCTAATAAATTAGAACTTGAAGAACGCGTAGTTACAGTTAATCGTGTAGCTAAAGTTGTTAAAGGCGGACGTCGTTTCCGTTTCACTGCACTAGTTGTTGTTGGTGATAAAAATGGTCATGTTGGATTTGGTACTGGTAAAGCTCAAGAAGTTCCGGATGCTATCCGTAAAGCTATTGAGGATGCTAAGAAAAATCTAATTACTGTACCGATGGTTGGTACTACTATTCCTCATCTTGTGAACGGTCGCTATGGCGCAGGTCACATTCTATTGAAACCAGCTTCTGAAGGTACAGGAGTAATTGCTGGTGGTCCTGTTCGTGCGGTACTTGAATTAGGCGGAGTTAGCGATATCTTGTCTAAATCACTAGGTACTAATACACCTATTAATATGGTTCGCGCAACAATTGAAGGATTGAAGCAATTGAAACGTGCTGAAGACGTAGCTAAGTTACGTGGAAAATCAGTACAAGAACTGTTAGGATAAGGAGGGAAATCGAATTATGGCTAATAAATTAGAAATCACCCTCACTCGCAGCTTGATTGGTCGTCCTGAAGATCAACGTGTTACAGTTAACACTTTGGGTTTACGCAAAATGCATCAAACGGTTGTTCAAGAAGATAACCCTGCGATTCGCGGTATGATTACCAAAGTTGCTCATCTTGTTACTGTAAAAGAACAATAAAATAATTTTTAACTTAACAAGGAGGTGCCAACATGAAACTTCATGAGTTAAAAGCTGCAGAAGGTTCTCGTAAAGAACGTAAACGTAAAGGTCGCGGTATTGGATCTGGTAACGGTAAAACAGCAGGTAAAGGACACAAAGGACAAAACGCTCGCTCCGGCGGCGGTGTGCGTCTTGGATTTGAAGGGGGTCAAACTCCTCTATTCAGACGTTTACCTAAACGTGGATTTACCAACATCAACCGTAAAGACTATGCTATCGTGAATCTTGATACGTTAAATCTTTTCGAAGACGGTACTGAAGTAACACCAGCTCTTTTACTTGAGACTGGGGTTGTAAGTAAAGAAAAAGCAGGAATCAAAATTCTTGCCAAAGGAAGCATTGAGAAAAAGCTTACTGTTAAAGCTCACAAATTCTCGTCTACTGCTAAAGAAGCTATCGAAGCTGCTGGCGGTAATACAGAGGTGATCTAATGTTTCGCACGATCTCCAATTTTATGCGCGTGGGTGAAATAAGGAATAAGATTATTTTTACCCTTCTAATGTTAATCGTCTATCGCATCGGTACATTTATACCTGTACCGCATGTGAATGCCGATTTTCTCGCTGAACAGGACCAGCTGAGCGTCATCGGTCTTTTAAATACCTTTGGCGGCGGAGCACTGCAAAACTTTTCGATATTAGCGATGGGTATCATGCCTTACATCACGGCATCCATCATCGTTCAGCTGTTACAGATGGATGTTGTTCCTAAGTTCACTGAATGGTCTAAACAAGGGGAAGCAGGGCGCCGTAAATTAGCACAATTCACTCGTTACTTCACTATTATCCTAGGATTTATCCAAGCAGTTGGTATGTCTTATGGGTTCAATAATATGTCAGGTGGACAGTTGATTGAAAATCCTGGAATTGCAACATACTTGCTTATTGCGACTGTCTTAACGGCAGGAACAGCTTTTCTTCTGTGGTTAGGGGAGCTGATCACTGCTAAGGGTGTGGGTAATGGGATCTCCATCATCATCTTTGCTGGTATCGTAGCTAGTTTGCCAACTACGGCAAATCAGATTTACGCCCAACAATTTGAAAATGCCGGTGATCAATTATTCTTACGAATCATAACGATTATCCTCATTGTTTTAGCAGTATTAGCAATCGTGGTTGCTGTTATCTTCATTCAGCAGGCATTACGTAAAATTCCTATTCAGTATGCGAAACGTGCTGCGGTAGGTCGTACACAAATGGGTGGCCAGTCTACTCATTTACCATTGAAAGTAAATGCTGCGGGGGTTATTCCGGTAATCTTTGCAATGGCATTTATCATTACTCCCACTACAATCGCTTCTTTCTTTGGAAAGAACAGCGTGACTAGTTGGATATCAACAAATCTTGATTATACCAAGCCAATTGGTATGATCATATATGTTGCTCTTATCATTGCTTTTGCGTATTTTTATGCATTCATTCAGGTTAACCCTGAACAAATGGCTGAGAATTTGAAAAAGCAAGGTGGCTATGTGCCTGGGATCCGTCCAGGTAAGAGTACACAAGAATATTTAACACGTGTTTTATACCGTCTGACGTTTGTAGGCTCTATATTTTTAGCCATCATTGCCGTTTTACCGGTATTTTTCATTAAGCTTGCTGATCTGCCTCAATCTGCACAGATTGGTGGAACCAGTTTGCTGATCGTAGTGGGGGTTGCCCTTGATACGATGAAGCAGCTGGAATCACAACTTGTGAAGAGACACTATAAAGGCTTTATAAAGTAATGAGTTTTGGGAACGGCTTGTTCCCTTTACCCATTATAGAGTTTGAGGGGGAAGAAAATTGAATCTAGTGTTAATGGGTCTGCCTGGTGCTGGTAAGGGCACTCAAGCTGAACAAATCGTAGAAAAATATAATATCCCTCATATCTCTACTGGAGATATGTTCCGAACAGCTATCAAAGATGGAACAGAATTAGGTCTAAAGGCGAAATCATTCATGGACAAAGGCGAGTTGGTACCTGATGAAGTTACCATTGGCATCGTACGTGAACGGTTAAGCAAGGAAGACTGCCTCAAAGGATTTTTGCTTGATGGATTTCCACGTACTGTGGCACAGGCGGAAGCACTTGAGGGCATTCTTGCTGATTTAGATCGCAAAATGAATTTTGTCATTAATATCGATGTTGATAAAAGCATCTTAATGGAAAGATTGACAGGACGTCGTATTTGCAAATCATGTGGTGCGACATACCATCTTGTTTTCAATCCTCCTGCTAAAGATGATGTATGCGACCGCTGCGGCGGAGAATTATATCAACGTGCCGACGATAATGCAGAAACGGTTCAAAATCGCTTAGATGTGAATTTGAAACAAACCAAGCCACTTCTTGATTTCTACGGAGATAAAGGATACTTGGTCAACATTAACGGACAGCAAGATATTAATAAGGTATTTGAAAATATCGATGTGTTGCTTGGTGCTTTACAAAATTAATCATTCGTATTGATTTATGAAATTCATACCATTTTTATAACTTACTAGTTAAACTTGGTGCATTCCTATAATACAAAGGGTATAATGGATTTCGCGAGAGCATTCGCACATTTATTAATCAGGTTCTTGTACTTGGTATTCCCTGAATTGGGCGATTACTTTTTAAGTGATCTTCATGGACATATCCGGTCGGCAAAATTGATGAAGAAATGCAGTGACTCTATTGGGATTCCTAAAGAGTCGTGATATAGAGGGTTGAAAGAAGCTATGTCAGGCGTGCGCCTTTCAAACATCTCCCATGCTATTCAAACCTATGTCGAGACTAATTGCTTCTCTATTTCGAGAGTATGTCGGTCACGGAATCGGTCAAGACTTACATGAGGGCCCATAAAATCCTCATTTCGGTCCAACTGATAAAGGTCCTCAGTTAAAGCCTGGTTCTACAAAATGGTGAATACTTGATGCAGAATTGTAAGACTTATGAGGATGATTGGACTGTAGTAATGTTGACGGAAAGATGTGTACCTTTAATAGGTTCACGCATAGAGAAGGGAGAATCACTTTAATGGCGAAAGATGATGTAATTGAAGTAGAAGGCACAGTACAAGAGACTTTGCCAAATGCAATGTTTAAGGTAGAATTAGAAAATGGTCATACTGTTTTAGCTCATGTATCCGGTAAAATTCGTATGCACTTTATTCGCATTTTGCCTGGAGATAAAGTTACGGTTGAGCTTTCCCCGTATGATCTAACTCGCGGCAGAATCACATACCGGTTCAAATAATCCGGTTTCGCTCCGATCTGTATAAGGAGGTTAGATAGCAATGAAAGTCAGACCATCAGTCAAACCAATCTGCGAAAAGTGTAAAGTTATCCGCAGAAAAGGTAAAGTTATGGTTATTTGCGAAAACCCTAAACATAAACAAAAACAAGGCTAAATAGAAGGAGGTGCACTCAAGCATGGCACGTATTGCTGGAGTAGATATTCCCCGTGACAAACGTATTGTTATCTCATTAACATATATATATGGTATTGGAAAACAAACAGCGATCAAGATTCTTGCAGAAGCAGGCGTTTCTGAAGAAACTCGCGTTCGTGACTTAACGGAAGACGAATTGAACAAAATTCGTGATATCATTGACAAGCTTAAAGTAGAAGGCGACCTTCGTCGTGAAATCTCCCTAAACATCAAACGTTTAATGGAAATCGGTTCATACCGTGGTTTACGTCACCGTCGTGGTCTTCCTGTTCGCGGTCAAAATACAAAAAACAATGCTCGTACGCGTAAAGGACCTCGTCGTACTGTAGCTAACAAGAAAAAATAATTAGTAAAGGAGGTTACTTTTCATGGCACGTAAAACTAATACACGTAAACGTCGTGTGAAAAAGAATATAGAAACTGGTATTGCACATATTCGTTCAACATTCAATAACACTATCGTTACGATCACTGACTCTCATGGTAATGCTATTTCTTGGTCAAGTGCTGGAGCTCTAGGATTCCGTGGATCTCGTAAATCCACTCCGTTTGCTGCACAAATGGCTGCTGAAACAGCTGCTAAAACATCAATTGAACATGGTATGAAAACTCTTGAAGTTACAGTTAAAGGACCTGGTGCTGGACGTGAGGCTGCTATTCGTGCACTTCAAGCTGCTGGCCTAGAAGTAACTGCAATTAAAGATGTAACTCCAGTTCCACATAACGGATGCCGTCCACCAAAACGTCGCCGTGTTTAATTTTTCTGTATAGATTTTGTATTCCTGTCAATAATGGGATATAATACTGAGTTTGCGTTCTTACAGAGGATTAATTTTCAGTTGTTGCGCACAGCGGGAACGTATACATGGGGAATTTCGGTTTAAGTGAATTCGTTTTACTTGCCGGGGTTTTGACGTTTTGAAGGAGGGTTTATTGATGATCGAAATAGAAAAACCAAAAATCGAAACGGTTGAAATCAACGACGATACCAAATACGGTAAATTCGTCGTAGAGCCACTAGAGCGTGGGTATGGTACTACATTGGGTAACTCCTTACGTCGTATCCTTTTATCCTCACTCCCAGGTGCTGCTGTCACAGCTATACAAATTGATGGAGTGCTACATGAGTTCTCAACAATTGAAGGCGTCGTGGAAGATGTAACATCTATCATTCTTAATGTGAAAAAACTAGCTCTTAAGATTTACTCTGATGAAGAGAAGACGCTGGAAATTGACGTTCAAGGTGACGGAGTCATCACGGCTGCTGATATCACTCATGATAGTGATGTAGAAATTCTTAATCCGGATTTATATATTGCTACAATTGGTAAAAACGGTCATATGCGTATGCGTTTATCTGCACGTCGCGGCCGCGGCTACACTCCTGCTGTTCAAAACAAGAGAGAAGACCAGCCAATTGGTGTAATTCCAATCGATGCTCTTTACACTCCAGTTTCACGCGTATCTTTCCAAGTTGAAAATACACGTGTTGGACAGTTGTCTAACTTTGACAAGTTAACGTTCGATGTTTGGACTGATGGCAGTACTGGTCCGCAAGAAGCGGTAGCACTTGGAGCTAAGATTTTAACAGAGCATTTAAATATCTTTGTTGGTTTAACCGATGAAGCTCAAAATGCTGAAATCATGGTTGAAAAAGAAGAAGATCAAAAAGAAAAAGTTCTTGAGATGACGATCGAAGAATTAGACCTTTCTGTTCGTTCTTACAACTGCTTGAAACGTGCTGGAATCAATACCGTTCAAGAGCTAGCTCATAAAACGGAAGAAGATATGATGAAAGTACGTAATCTAGGACGTAAATCACTTGAAGAAGTGAAAGCGAAACTAGAAGAATTAGGCTTAGGTCTTCGTAAAGACGACTGATAACATGGCGGAATCAATCCATTATGTTGTGAGCCTTGTTATAGACACACAATATAGAACTTCAACAAAGGAGGGAATCTCTAATGGGTTACAGAAAGTTAGGACGCACTAGCGCACAACGTAAAGCATTACTTCGTGATTTAGCTACGGATCTTATTATCCATGAGCGCATTGAAACTACTGAAGCACGTGCAAAGGAATTACGTTCTGTAGTAGATAAAATGATCACTCTTGGTAAACGTGGTGACTTGCATGCACGCCGTCAAGCTGCATCTTTCATCCGTAACGAAATCGCTGACGCTGAGAATGGCACAGATGCCCTTCAAAAACTATTCAGTGACGTGGCTCCACGTTATGAAGAACGTCAAGGTGGATACACTCGTATCATGAAAGTTGGTCCACGCCGCGGTGACGGTGCACCAGTCGTGGTTATTGAATTAGTTTAATAACAACGATGAAAAAGGGCGGGACAAATGAATATACTCACTTGTTCTATGCCCTTTTTCTTTTTTTAAAATAGAAATTCTGTACTTTAGAAATTCGCATTGAGTGTTACGATGGCTGGCGGAACCTGTATCATGCAGGGAGCCTTCACGTCTAGCTCAAGCATCCCTTCCCGCTTTTGATAAGCGATCATAAGATAACCTGTTTTTCGTAACAGGCCCGCTGTTAGCTGCTCTTAATTTACCGAAAATTCTTTCGGTGGAAGGGGTGCAGCGTTTTTTTATATTTTCAGAAGGAAAAACTACTATATTTATATTGAGTGAGCAGAGTTAGTTTAGACGAGTGCAGTCGAGAATGAGGAGGGCCACATGGTGAAGAAGCTGGTTTCTTTAAATAATATTGTTTTTAAATATGAGGGTCAGTCTCGAAACGCCTTGGATGATGTTTCTTTTGATATTCATCAGGGGGAGTGGCTTGCGATTGTCGGACATAATGGCTCTGGCAAGTCGACATTAGCGAAGTTACTGAATGGTCTTCAGTTCGCTAACTCAGGTACCATTACGATTAATGATCAACTTTTGACAGAAGAATCCGTTTGGGATGTACGCCAGAAAATTGGCATGGTTTTTCAAAACCCAGATAATCAATTTGTAGGCACTACAGTTCAGGATGATGTGGCTTTTGGTTTAGAAAACGCCGGTGTTTCTCAGCAGGTTATGGTGGAGCGTGTTCATGGTGCGTTAAATAAGGTTAAAATGAATGCCTTTCTTAATCAAGAGCCGCACCATCTATCCGGCGGTCAAAAGCAAAGAGTGGCCATAGCAGGTGTAATAGCCCTGCAGCCAGACATAATCATCTTAGATGAAGCAACCTCCATGCTTGACCCAAGAGGCCGTGAAGAAGTGCTTGAAACAGTTAGGGAATTAAAGCAGGAAAACGATATTACTGTCATATCAATCACCCATGATCTTGAGGAAGCTGCGAAAGCTGATCGAATGATAGTCATGAACCAAGGTCGGCTATATCGTGAAGGATCGCCTCAGGATATTTTTGAGTTAGAGGAAGAATTGATTGCTCTTGGTCTGGATATTCCCTTTTCAGTGAAACTAACCAAGGAGTTACAAAAAAATGGTGTTCGTGTAGTTGATGGGCATTTGACAGAGGAAGAGTTGGTGAAGGATTTATGCGAATTACACTCGATGATGTAGAATACCGCTATCAGGTGAATACTCCTTTTGAACATCTAGCCCTTCATGATGTCAATATTTCAATGGAGCCGGGAACCTATACCGCAATCATCGGGCATACAGGGTCCGGGAAATCCACGCTACTGCAGCATTTGAATGCTCTTTTAAAACCGACGAAGGGTCGGGTTTTCATTGGGGATCGGACGATTGAAGCCGGAAGAAAAGAAAAGGCTTTGCGGCCAATAAGACAAAAGGTCGGAATTGTTTTTCAGTTTCCGGAACATCAGTTATTTGATGAAACGGTTGAAAAGGATATATGTTTCGGTCCGATGAACTTTGGCGTTTCTGAAATCGATGCTAAGAAACTGGCCAGGAAAGCCATAGTGCAAGTCGGACTGAATGAGGAAGTTCTAGAAAAATCTCCATTCGACTTATCCGGCGGACAAATGCGACGGGTGGCCATCGCTGGGGTACTTGCCATGGAGCCGGAAGTATTGGTGCTTGATGAGCCTACAGCGGGTCTGGATCCGCGAGGACGCAAAGAAATCATGGATATGTTTTATGATCTGCATAAAGCAAGAGGCATTTCAACGATTCTGGTGACTCATAGCATGGAGGATGCAGCCAAGTACGCGGATGACATCATTATCATGCATAAGGGTACGGTGTTCAAAAAAGGAACCCCGCAGGAAATTTTCTCGGAGCCGGAACAATTAATGGAGCTTGGCCTGGATGTTCCTGATACGGTCCGCTTTCAGCTAAAGCTCCAGAAGGAACTTGGTGTTCGATTTGATCATCCATGTCTTAATATCGGTGATTTAGCGATAGAAATAGATAAAGCCATGAAACGGGGGAACCGCTGATGCTGGATAAAATGATTATCGGGCGTTATGTCCCTGCAAATTCACTGATGCACAAGATGGATCCAAGGGCTAAATTGCTCCTCGTGTTCCTGTTTGTTTGTGTCGTCTTTTTGGCGAATAATGTCGTTTCTTACGGTTTGCTTGCTGTATTCACCATCCTTTTGATCATTCTTTCCAAAATACCGCTTCGTTATCTTTATAATGGGTTAAAACCAATCTTTTTCTTGATTGTATTTACATTCCTTCTCCATATATTTTTTACGAAAGAAGGGGATTTGCTTTTTGAATACGGTTGGTTTGAAATCTATGAAGGCGGTCTGATTCAAGGTTTTTTCATATCAGTAAGATTTACTTTATTAATCCTTGTTACGTCACTTTTAACTTTGACGACATCCCCGATATCCATTACAGATGGGATGGAAGAGCTGTTGGGTCCCTTGAAAAAGTGGAAGATGCCTGTACATGAACTGGCATTGATGATGTCCATTGCCCTTCGTTTCATTCCAACGCTAATGGAGGAAACGGAAAAAATCATGAAGGCTCAAACTGCAAGGGGCGTTGACTTTTCATCTGGCCCGATAAAGGACAGGGTTAAATCGATTGTACCGCTGCTTGTTCCTTTATTTGTTAGTTCGTTCAAACGGGCTGAGGAATTGGCAACTGCCATGGAATCAAGAGGATACCGTGGCGGGGAAGGCCGCACGAAATATCGCCAATTGAACTGGAAGATGAGTGATAGTCTTTTGATGGTCTCAATCGGTGTTCTAACGGTCATGTTATTTTTATTACGTTCATAATAAGGAAGAGAACTATGCCAAAATATAAATGTGTGATCGCTTATGACGGCACGGATTTTGCTGGTTATCAGGTGCAGCCTGAGAAGCGCACCATACAAAGTGAATTCGAGGCAGTCTTGGCCCAAATGCATAAAGGCACAATTATAAAAGTGACTGCTTCAGGCAGGACAGATTCAGGGGTCCATGCAAAGGGGCAGGTGCTTCACTTTGAATCGCCCCTTACATTCCCTACGGAAAATTGGGTAAAGGCGTTCAGCGCCCTCCTTCCGACCGATATCATCGTTCTGGAAGTCGACATCGTGCCTGACGATTTTCATGCAAGGTTCCATACGACTGGGAAAGAGTACCGGTATATCATAGCCCGCTCGAAACTGCGGGATCCGTTCCAGCGAAATTACTCTTATCATTATCCCTACCCATTAGATGGGGAGGCGATGAAGGAAGCAATCTCCTACTTGATCGGGACACATGACTTTACAAGTTTTTGTTCGGCTAAAACGGAAGTGGTCGATAAAGTTCGAACGATACAAGTGATGGATTTTGAAGAGAGCGATGGTTTCATGATTTTCCGCTTCGTTGGCGAAGGTTTTTTGTATAACATGGTGCGTATCTTGGTTGGGACGCTCCTGGATGTCGGCAGCGGCAAGATGTCACCCCGTGATATGAGCGGGATTTTGGCCAAAAAGGACCGCAGTTTTGCAGGGAAAACAGCACCAGCCCAAGGCTTATATTTATGGAAAGTTTTTTACAAATAAAATTATTTTCGAAGTGATACCAGTTTTTTTACAACTGGGAAACGAGATGAACTCAGTAATGGAGCGGTTTGACGCTACACTGAACTTTTCATGGAGTTGCAGAGAGTGTTTTATAGACAACTTATCCTAGTGTAACATTCCCTTGACAATGAATCTGGGAGAAGTTAATATAATATGGTATGTATTTTAATCCCACGATAAGCCCCGGAAGTTTATTGTGATTGAAAATAAATATAAAAAATTAAAAAGTTTTTTAGGAGGTTAACCATGCGTACGACATTTATGGCGAAAGCTAATGAAGTAGAACGTAAATGGTATGTGATTGACGCTGAAGGCAAAACTTTGGGTCGCCTTTCTACTGAAGTAGCATCCATCTTACGTGGTAAACATAAACCAACTTTTACACCGAACATTGACACTGGTGATCATGTAATTCTAATCAATGTTGAAAAAATCCACTTGACTGGTAAAAAATTGACTGACAAAATTTATTACCGTCACACTATGCATCCAGGCGGTCTTAAAACTAGAACTGCTCTTGAAATGCGTACAAACTACCCTGAGAGAATGCTTGAACTTGCTATCAAAGGTATGCTTCCAAAGAATTCTCTTGGTCGTCAAATCTACAAAAAATTACACGTATACGCTGGAGCTGAGCACCCACACGCTGCTCAACAACCAGAAGTATACGAATTACGCGGATAATTACTAAGGAGGTTACTATCTTGGCACAAGTTCAATATTATGGTACTGGTCGCCGTAAGAGCTCAGTAGCTCGTGTACGTTTAGTACCAGGCGAAGGTCGCATCGTTATTAACGGTCGTGACATCAATGAATATATTCCTTTCGCAGCATTACGTGAAGTTGTAAACCAACCACTAGTTGCAACAGAAACTACTGGAAATTACGACGTTCTAGTAAACGTTAGCGGTGGTGGATACACTGGTCAAGCTGGAGCAATCCGTCACGGTATCGCTCGTGCATTGCTTCAAGTTGATCCAGAATACCGTCCATCTCTTAAAACTGCTGGTTTACTAACTCGTGACCCACGAATGAAAGAGCGTAAAAAATACGGTCTTAAAGGCGCACGTCGTGCACCTCAGTTCTCAAAACGTTAATTCCATTACCGTTTCAAAGACTCTCAACCATTTTGGTTGGGAGTCTTTTTTATGCCCGGAAAATGTGTGTAACTGAAATATTAAAAAGCATATCCGGGATCTCCCGGATATGCTTTATTTTAAATACTCATTTAATAATTTTAGTTATGAGATTCACCTTGGCTTTTTTTGATTGCGGCTTTTCCCGGCATGAAGCATGCAAAAATTAACGCCACAAAAGATAAGACTAACATGAAAACATAGGCATCACTTGAGCCGAAAATGGAGGCTAATGCCTCTAGTTGTATAGCTGTAATGTTTTCATTTTGCATTGATAGCTCAGAAGCATGTGAAGTTGCCTGCATTGTATATACTGTGATGACAACTGCTGTTCCGATGGCACCTGACAATTGGCGAATGGTATTATTTACAGCTGAACCATGGGAACCCAATTCTCTTGGTAAAGCATTCAACCCTGCTGTATTTAATGGCATGGTAATGAAGCTCAAGCCAATTCGTAATATTATGGTACGAACCATTATATAGCTATAGGTTGTGGATTCGCTTATATCTATGACTCCCCACATCGACACAATGATAAATACCAAACCTGTAATAAAGAGTGGTTTAGCACCATATTTATCAAACATTTTACCTGTGACAGGGGATAAGAAGGCATTAATCACAGCTCCGGGTAATAGCAGTAAACCTGCTTCAAATGCTGTAAAACCTCGTCCATTCTGCAAGTAGATTGGTAAAAGAATTAAATCCGCATACATGATCATCGTAATTAGTACATTGATGAAGGATGTAAGCGTGAAAACTTTATACTTGAATACAGATAAATTTAATAATGGATCGCTGGATTTCATTTGTCGTATACAGAATAGAGTCGACACGATCATTCCGACGAGTATTGCAGTGATGACAACGGGATCATTCCATCCCTTGCTTCCTGCGCTACTAAATCCAAATAATATACAGCCAAAACCAATCGTCGATAAAATGACACTTGTGATATCCAATTTTGCTTTTGTTGTCTCTGCAACATTCATTAAATATTTGAACGCTAGAACGATGACGATTATTAAGAATGGGATTAACCCAATGAATAGCCATCTCCATGAAACATATTCAATGATAAAACCAGATAATGTAGGGGCTATGGCCGGAGCAAAAATTATCGCAAAGCCGATTGTCCCCATAATGCTTCCACGCTTTTCGCTAGGATATAAATATAAAATAACCGTCATCATTAGAGGTATAATAATCCCGGCACCAATTGCTTGTATCATTCTGCCCGTTAACAGCACGCCAAAATTCCCCGCCCATGCACAAAGTACAGATCCGATTAACAAAAAGAACATCGAGCTAATAAAAAGCTGCCTTGTTGTAAACCGTTTCATTAAAAAGGCAGTGATGGGCACTAAAACACCGTTCACTAGCATAAAACCTGTTGATAACCATTGTACAGTTGCAGCCGTTACATGAAATACGTCCATTAAACCACTCAATGCAACATTTAATAAAGTTTGATTTAATGTTGATAAAAAACACCCGGCAATCAGTACAATTAATAAAACTTTTTTATTTCTTTCAGTTATGTCCATTCGTAAACCCCTTCATTTTTGACTTGCTTTATCAACACCGTGTCGATAAAATCGATAGTAACAAAAATATATGTTACTTACCATGAACAGTTTTCTTGAAAATGTTCACTAATCGACATAGAAATATATGCTGTTGAGAAAGTTAAAGAAAATCTATAAAGGAGATTAAAATGTCTATACCTAAAAAAGAAGATCCTCGTACAATTCGGTCAAGGGAAATGTTTGAAAACGCTGTCATTGCTCTCTTATGCGAGGACCCCATAATATCAAATTTAACAGTTCAGAAAATTGCAGCCAAAGCAGGGTTGAATCGGACAACATTTTACTTACATTATCAGGATATTCAAGATTTACTAACGCAAATCACCGATGAGATTTTAAATGAGCTTTCCAATAAAATTTTTGCCTTAATACATGCAAAAGATTTATCAGAAAAACAACAGCTAACACAATTACTTGATTATTTATATATCCATCGGAACTATTTACTTATTTTATTTAAAACGAATCAGTTTGAGGACCAGTTGTTTTCATTATTAAAGCAATTAGTAGAAATAAGAAGGAAGAATACCAAGGAGAATTTACCTGCTGATTATGTTGACATTGACATTAAAACAGCCTCATTGGTAGGCATTATAATATGGTGGATAAGAAAGGGGCTTCATTTTAGTTCAGATTATATTGCCAATCAAATTTATTTAATGTACAGGGTGCAATGATGTTGGGGTTGTTTTTTTAGGAAAAAGATTTGTTCCATTTTCAGCATCAGATCCAAGTGAAACGCCGCGGTGACGTTGGTGACAGGTGTGTTCCATTTGTTTACACATGAGTTTACTTATGTAATACAGAATTTTTTGTAAAATCCATATTTATTAAGTTCCTGTTTAGGAGTATGATAATACTTAAAAAAGAAAGAGGACTTCATATGAATTCAACATACTCACCGATTGAAACAACTAAAACAAAAGCCTTGGTCATCAATGCGCTATTCATTGCATTAACCCTTGTAGCGACAATGTTCATCAACATCAAGCTCCCAATAATGGGTAACGGCGGCCTGATCCATCTGGGTAACGTTCCGCTTTTTATAGCAGCTTTGGTTTATGGCAAAAAAACAGGGGCGATAGCAGGCGCCTTCGGAATGGCCTTCTTCGATCTTTTTTCCGGTTGGGCAGCATGGGCACCGTTTACATTCATCATCGTAGGAGCAATGGGCTTTCTAGCCGGCCTTATATCCGAAAAGGTACCGGGTAAAAGGGAACTTGTTTACACTATGGCCGTTGCCGTTGCTTTGATTATTAAAATCGTCGGCTACTATTTTGTCGAAGTTATTCTTTATGGTAACTGGATACAGCCATTTGGCTCCATCCCCGGAAACGTAATGCAGGTCGTAATAGCCGGTATAATTGTAGTGCCGCTTGCTGGCCGATTAAAGAAGAGAGCTGGACAGGTATAAAGGGAACAAATTAAGGAAACCATTTCAAACATTGCGTTGGGCATGGAAAATTGAACTGCGATCTTAATTTCGAACAGTTAAAAGAAATGTTGCCAAGTAAGCGGGTAATTAAATGACTTTATTATAAAATCATATATAATGTGAGAAAAGGACATCCATGTAAATGGATGTCCTTTTTATCTTAATTGATCTTAAAGCCAAGATTAGAGTTAATCGTTGAGTAAAAGTTAAATGTCCTTTTGTTAAAAACGACTTGTTCCTTTTTGGAAATGTACAGTTTTTGATAATCATTATACCGTACGAATACTTCATAGCTTGATGAGTTCAGCTGATTGAGTGACTCTAAATCAAATTTAGCTGTCGCCCGTCCGCTTTCATTGACCTCCAAGGGGAAAATATACTCCTGCGTTATATTTTTACGGTCTCTAAGGACGATATGTTGTACCTCATGTACATAATCACCATATATATCGAGTGTTAATGTATAACTATCTTGAATGAAAGATCCGCTATGGAAGATCGCCAGCATTGGTACACGGATATGTTTGTTTTTCTCACTTGAAAGTGGGCCACTCATATATGGTAAATTATTGAGAATCACATAATTTTTTATCTTTTCTTTTTTGTCCCATTTATATAATTTCTTTATATCATCATAATGGCCCTTAAGGAAAAGATCATAGGCAACCTTATTGATTGGATGGAAAAAGGATTCTGATATATCATAGTTCAAATCTTTGGTTGTATCGATGACCTCCTGGAATTTATTAAAGTATTCTTCATTATTTTCGCTTTTTAAGAAATGATATCGATTGAATAACCTTGTAATTGAATCAAATTCATAAAGCCTGTTTAAGATCATTTTTTCCTTCTCTGTATCCAGCTTTTTACTCTTTACATATTTGATCACTTTAATATTAGTATCCATTTTTTCCATGACATCAGTCTGTTTTGTTAAAGAAGCGTCATTGTCATCCAATCGGTTTAAATAATAGATGACTTGGGTTGTTGTAGAAATCGATTTACAATGTATAAGTACGTCAATAAAGAACTGCTTGTCCTCTGCAAATTTCATCTCAGGGTACTCAATATTATATTCTTTAAGCAATTTGAGCTTTATCATCCTTGCCCTTGGACCCAAGTGGTGAAAAATATGTGGAATGGAGAAAGGAGATACATTTCTCCTTTCTAAGCATGATTCATATTCGCCGACTATTTTCTTGCCCTTTGATCCCACTTCTATTGTTTTTCCGACTATATAATCATCATTGCTGCGCTTTATTATGGAATATAACGATTTCAAACCTTCCTTATCCAACCAATCATCGGCATCCAAAAAAGTTATATAATCGGATTTTGCCAACTTTATCCCAAGGTTGCGAGGCTGGGCTGGTGTCCCCGTATTATTTTTTAAAAAAACAACAATGATATTTTTATATGCTTCGGCGTATTCCAGCAAAATTTCACGGGAAGAATCAGTAGATCCGTCGTCGACGAGAATATATTCGATATTTTTAAAACCAATAGTTTGATTAATGACTGAATCTATGGTTTTTCTTAAAAACTTTTCTGCATTATATACGGGAGAAACAACTGTTACTTTACTTTTTTTAAAGATAGAGCTTTTATTTTTTATATAATATCCTTCTTCGTTATAAGTAATATTATTTTCAATTTCAAAGGATATTCTCTTATCCAATTGATCAGACATGTAGTTCACTCCATTTATTTTATAAGTTAAAAGATAGGGAAAATGACAGATTGAAATGATGAATCAAGGTGCTATAATAATTGTACTACTAATTCGATATTGATTTACAATATTTTCAAAAATAAATTTATTAGTTAGTCATTTGCTGTCGATTTTTTAGAACCTTATAATTAATAACATCTAGATTCAATCTGCTCCTGTTAGTAGTGGAATTTCTTGTTTACCTAACTCTTCCGGAATTATAACAAATTTTAATTCGCATAATGAAAGAATTTTACTTCCTGATTAACGAAAACACATATGGAAATGAATCCTAAAAAAAATAAAAAAGGATGTACTCCCGTTTGTGATACCACTACTTATCATTATTCGGCTTGTTTCTATCTGCCCTTCTAATCTGCTCTACCCCTTCGTGTCACATGGACGAACAAATCTTAGAGCTTCCTCTAATCCTTTTCTTTTTTCTATTGCTACACATATTTTCAGTTAGTCCTTATTCAGAACCTTAAGCTTTTAATACGTCTATTTACAAGCCTGAATTCTGAAAATCAGTGGATACACTAGCATAACACACTTTCGTGGGCGACTCCTTATTTCTAATACTCTTCCAGAATAAATAATTGAAACATAACCATCATTTTCAAGGATTTAATGAGCATAGTTATATTAACTTAATCAATGAACTTAAATAGCATCAGCTTTAGCAAGCTTGGTGGGATGAATTGTGTAAGAAATAAGGAAATACATAACGATGTTTTTTATTAAGAATGATAATTCCTACAGTCAATTGATAAATTCCTTACACGATTAGCATCCACTGTGTAAACGCGCCAAACGGAAAAGTAAGTCTAGAAAGAGTAATACAGCTTGGCTTAAAATTCAGGTTCAACAGGTCGAAAAACACGACATGGATATTCAGTGTAAGATTAAAGTCCAAAAGAGACATGTGCAGGCCGCTACCCGAGTCGGAAAGATCAGTCTCGGGTAGCGGCCTGAGTGGCAATTTAGGGGGGATAATTCCAATTTTCCCAGACCATTGACTCTTAGGAGAATTTTATCATCCGAGATGGGCAGGATGCATTTTAGCAGGTTTCTTATAGAAGATACCATATCGTATTTCGATATGCCTTTTTCAATTAACTCCGTTCACCCATAAAACCAAATCATCATCCTTCCCTGCCGAACCTATCCTCATTATTTTTTGCCAATGGAATAAATGAATGGTTCAAAATAGAACGCTAAAACTAAATTATGTCTTGGGAAATAATTTTGGGAAATGGGGAATTGCCCCGGAGGTGAAGTATGGCTGTGATATTAGGTTTACAGGAGCTGCAAAGGGAAAGGCAATTGAAGTTCGAACGCAGGCTGCTCAGGGAACTTTCCATTGAGGATATGAAGGGTAGGATTCAGCGTTACTTCGGACAGGATTTGATGGATGTTTTGGAGGAAGGCTATTTCGATGTTGCCATCGAGGCTTATTTATTAGGAGCGAACTATAGTAAGTTTGGCTATTATGGTGAGTCGGAAGAAGATGTAAGGTCCAGGTGCTGGAAGGAAGAGAAGTTTTTGGTCGATACTCTTTTTAACTTCATTTTGTATTGGCGGGAAGTTACAGCGAATAACGCTTTCGATGAAGGTTTGTTTTATTGCTGTGAAGGATTTGTGGGGGATTGGTGGCTGGACGGCTTTAAGACTGGTGAAAAACGATATAAAATGAAACTGCATTAGGAAGGTAAATTCCCATTCCTTGTTCTAATTCCATGGTTTGTCCCATACTTTTTAGTAGAGAGATCATGGAAGGGGAACGGTCATGCGCAGAAAGCTGAAATATACAGGAATCGCAATGGGATTGTTTGTCCTTTTTTTAATTGTGACTTTTAAATTTGTTGAAGATGATTCTTGGGACTCCTGGAACCTTCCGTTGGCAGGTAAGGTCATCATTCTGGATGCAGGTCACGGAGGAATGGACGGCGGGGCAAATGTACAAGAGATTATGGAAAAGGAAATTGCCCTTTCCGTTTCATTAAAGGTCAGGGACTATTTACAGGAACAAGGTGCCCTTGTCATCATGACCCGTGAGAAGGATGAGGATTTGGCACAGGGAAATACAAAGGGGATTCGCCAGCGAAAACAGGAGGACTTACGGAATCGGGTTAAAATGATCAATGATTCGGAAGCGGACTTATTCTTAAGCATTCATTTGAACTCTTTTCCATCAGCGTCATCGAAAGGTGCCCAGACCTTTTATACAAGCAGGTTTGAGGAAAATGAACAGGTGGCAAAATTCATTCAGACTGAAATCATTAGAAACCTTGAAAATACAAAGCGTGATGCAAAAACGATTAATAATGTGTATTTGATGAATTATGCTAAGAAGCCAGGAGCGCTTGTGGAAATTGGCTTTCTTTCCAATTCTGAGGAAAGGGAACGCCTTATCAGTGATAAGTATCAAGAAAAGGTTGCCAGTTCGATTTATATGGGGATTTTACGGTACTTTACAGAGGAAAAGCTATCGGATGAAGAGTGATGTCTGGGTCTTGTAAGGTACAAGGCCTTTTTATTATGGGAAAATAATCTGGATTCGCATGCAAGGTAGATAATAAGTTTTCTTTACGTAATATGTTATACTGAAAAATGGGAAAATAAAATTCAAAGGGGTGCTCGGCTTGTTAACAGAAGAGAAAGTACTGAATTTATTAAAGGATCTTAAAGACCCTTTTCTACATAAAAACCTTGAAGAGACAAATGGAATTATAGAAATCAAAATAAAACCTGAAAAGAATCATGTGAGCGTTAAACTGGCGATTGCGAAAACGGGGACTGCCGAACAAATGCAAATGCAATCGGAAGTTGTGGACTTGCTGAAAACGAACGGAGCGGAATCGGTAGGTATACGTTTTACGGAGCTTTCAGAAGAGGAGTTAGCCAAGCATCGTGAAAGTATTCCTCAGGATGAAGCGGATCAAGGTTTGCTTGGACCTAACAGCAAGACACAATTCATCGCGATCGCCAGTGGTAAAGGCGGGGTGGGAAAATCTACGATTTCAGTGAATTTCGCTACTTCACTTGCTCGTTTGGGTAAAAAGGTCGGACTGGTTGACGCCGATATTTATGGATTCAGCGTACCTGATATGATGGGGATAACAAAAAGACCGGTTGTTCGCGGGGAAAAAATCATTCCTGTAGAAAGGTTTGGCGTTCAAGTTATCTCAATGGGCTTTTTTGTAGAGGATAACGCGCCGATCATCTGGAGAGGACCGATGCTGGGTAAAATGCTTAACAGTTTCTTTAACGAAGTGGAATGGGGAGATTTGGACTATTTGGTCCTTGACTTACCGCCGGGTACAGGCGATGTTGCTTTGGACGTTCATACGATGCTCCCTTCATGTAAAGAAATCATCGTTACGACACCGCATCCGACTGCAGCCTTCGTTGCGGCAAGAGCTGGTGCCATGGCCATCAAGACAGAACACGAAGTCATTGGTGTCATAGAGAACATGTCATTCTTCGAAAGTAAAACGACGGGTGAAAAAGAATATGTCTTCGGAAAAGGCGGCGGAGAGAAGCTTGCAGAAGAGCTTCGTACAGAAGTTTTAGGTCAACTTCCCCTGCAACAGCCGGATTGGAACGAAGAGGACTTTGCTCCATCCATATACGCAGCGGACCATAGGCTTGGAAGAATTTACGAAGATATTGCTAAGAAAGTCATTGAAAAACTACAATAAAAAGAAGGCTGATTCCAATTGGAATCAGCCTTATTTCGTTCTTTTTACTTTTTCTCCTTCTCGGCCGCTTTAGTGGCTGCTTTATCCAATTTCTCTTGCATTTTAGCTTGGACGAGAGGACTCTCCATGGTTTCGATGATCAGCTCTTTATAGACCGACCGCATCTCCTTGGTTTTTAATAACTTATTCATTTCTTTTTCCATATCCGGTTCTTTCATTATTTCCATAAGCATTCCACGATACTGAGGATCAGCAGTTAAGTCCTTCAAAACCTTTTTATGTTCGTCTTCTAATGCTTTAGCATATGCGGAAGCGAATTCGGGATCATTAAATGTCTTTTTCCAAAATTCCTTCCCTTTATCTGAAGTGACCATATCTTCAATGGATTTCTTAATGTCATCCGAATCCATAATAAGTTCAGCTTTCGTTTTATCATCAGTAATGATATCCTGGATGGCTTTTTTTCCATCATCTGTCTTCAGGATATCGACGACCATCTTCTTTGTCTCTTCATATTCCATTTTTTCTGCGCCTGCTCCATTTTGAGCACAACCGGAACAAACGAGTAAGAATGACGTGAAAAGCAAAGCAACTCCCACTCTCATACGCAGGGCCCCTTTCATCCTTCTTACTGTTAATATGGTTCCAATCGGCGATATTATTCCTTGGTGGAATAAGTGGATTTTTCCAAATTTGGTTGGTACAATTAAGGAAATGAAATAGAAATGTATGGAGGAAAACAATGAACAGCCGTAATTTAGTTAAATTGTTTTTAACAACATTGCTTATAGGTGGTGTAACGGGCGGAGTTGTAGGTTTCTTGGCTCGGTGGAATGAGTTTAAGCCTTATTTCTCTTCTTTTGATGTCAGCGCCATCTTATCAACGTTTATTTGGTTATTCGGTGTTGGATTAATTTTCAGTGTCATAAGCCAAGCCGGCTTTTTTGCCTATTTAACGATACATCGTTTTGGTCTGGGAATATTTAAAAGCGCTTCCTTATGGAATGCCGTTCAACTTGTACTCATTCTTTTTGTTGTTTTCGATCTTGTTTACCTGCGATATCTTAGCTTTGGTTCAGGCGAAGGGATCAGTTCCTACATCGTGTTAGCATTGGTTGTATTGGCCTTAGGGCTTGTTACAGCTTATTTCAAAATGAAACAAACGAATAAACAGTCGTTCATACCGGCCTTGTTTTTCATGGTCGTGTTCACGGTTTTGGAGTGGATACCTGTCCTAAGTGCCAATGATGAAAGCTGGCTTTACTTCATGCTGTTTCCATTGCTGGTCTGCAATGCCTATCAATTATTGGTCCTGAGCAAATTGATTGAAATTTCACAAAAGGAATTGGCCAGTAAAAGAGGGCGTAAGCAAACTCCGGCAAAGGGAAAGATGAAAGCCGGTGAACTTGGTAAAGGCAGCTAACCTTTATGTAAGCAGGGGCATACATAAGGAAGTCAAACATAAAAACTGCGTACTAAAGGTTTTTGGAGACCATTAGTACGCATTTTTTTTAGTCAGCGAATTTCCTCACTGCTTGCTGATGAATTGGAAATCATCTCTGAAACGTTCACGAAGTTTAAATTTTTTGATCGAAGTTCACTTATTAACTCCGGTAAAGCCTTGTTCGTTTGTTTTGCTGAGTCTGAAGCATGTAATAAGATGATATCACCCTTTTGGGCCTTGGTGATGTTCTGTACGATTCGATCCACACCCGGATTGGTCCAATCCTTTGAATCGATGCTCCAATGGACAACAGTATATCCGAATTTCTCGCTGATCTTTAAGAGGCGTTTATCAAAGTGACCGGTGGGGGCGCGTAAAAGTTCTATATTCTTTATATTAAGTTTTTTAAATGCTTCCTGCGCTTTAGAAATATCCCGGATGATTTCCTGATCTTCCATTTCGGAATAATCCTTATAATCGTAACCAAGGATGCCAATTTCATATCCTTCTTTCACAATTTCCGCTACTATGTCCGGATGACGTTCAGCCCAGGATCCCGAGAGGAAAAATGTGGCGGATTTAATCTTTTCCCTTTTTAATGTCTCTATTATCGGAGCGGCTTTTTCATCACCCCAGCCGATATTGAACGTGATCGCAACATTCTTTTCCCCTTTATAAACCGCTTTCGGCCCATCTTCTGTAGAAAAAACGGGGGCATGAAGAATGTTTTGTACAAAAAGGAACCAAGCGGTAAAAAGTGCCGTAAGTAATATTAACGAATAATATTTGATCTTCTTGGCTTGAAGCACCATGAAAAATTTCATTAATCCATCCCCTTGTCCAAAGTACTCTTGTCTTCAAATTTATGCGCAAGGATTATTGTTATGCAAAAAAATCAGTTTAAAATTCATAAAAATGCTTGCGATGGGGAATGCTGTCTGGTGGAGGTGTGAACCATGCTCGGTTTATTGATTAATGACAAGGAAAAGATGGAATTGGAGTACCTTTTAAAAAGAGAGATGGATGAAATACTATTCGATCTGCAGGATGACAGAATCGATCACTTAGTCAAAAGGGCAATAAATGAGAAATATAACATCCTTTTCAGACTGTTTAAAAGGGTGAGCACCGAGGAGGAATGCCTAATGTATATGAGGGGAAAAAAGAATTTGTCCAAGTGGAATCAGTCATGAGATTCAAAAGTGAATTATATTAAAAAAATCTATTGACTATTGATTTATACGCTGGTATATTATAAAAGTTGCTGCAACGTAAAAGCTTTTGAAAAAGAATGAAAAAACTTTTTTGAAAAAAGTTATTGACGAAGTAGTAATAAGGTGTTAAGATATTAAAGTCGCTAAGAGATGCGGCAAACAAATTGCTCTTTGAAAACTGAACAAAACAAAGCGCCAACGTTAAATTTTAAGTGAGCACACACTATTAAAAAAGCAAATGAGCAAGTCAAACATTTCTTCGGAGAGTTTGATCCTGGCTCAGGACGAACGCTGGCGGCGTGCCTAATACATGCAAGTCGAGCGAATCGATGGGAGCTTGCTCCCTGAGATTAGCGGCGGACGGGTGAGTAACACGTGGGCAACCTGCCTATAAGACTGGGATAACTTCGGGAAACCGGAGCTAATACCGGATACGTTCTTTTCTCGCATGAGAGAAGATGGAAAGACGGTTTACGCTGTCACTTATAGATGGGCCCGCGGCGCATTAGCTAGTTGGTGAGGTAATGGCTCACCAAGGCGACGATGCGTAGCCGACCTGAGAGGGTGATCGGCCACACTGGGACTGAGACACGGCCCAGACTCCTACGGGAGGCAGCAGTAGGGAATCTTCCGCAATGGACGAAAGTCTGACGGAGCAACGCCGCGTGAACGAAGAAGGCCTTCGGGTCGTAAAGTTCTGTTGTTAGGGAAGAACAAGTACCAGAGTAACTGCTGGTACCTTGACGGTACCTAACCAGAAAGCCACGGCTAACTACGTGCCAGCAGCCGCGGTAATACGTAGGTGGCAAGCGTTGTCCGGAATTATTGGGCGTAAAGCGCGCGCAGGTGGTTCCTTAAGTCTGATGTGAAAGCCCACGGCTCAACCGTGGAGGGTCATTGGAAACTGGGGGACTTGAGTGCAGAAGAGGAAAGTGGAATTCCAAGTGTAGCGGTGAAATGCGTAGAGATTTGGAGGAACACCAGTGGCGAAGGCGACTTTCTGGTCTGTAACTGACACTGAGGCGCGAAAGCGTGGGGAGCAAACAGGATTAGATACCCTGGTAGTCCACGCCGTAAACGATGAGTGCTAAGTGTTAGAGGGTTTCCGCCCTTTAGTGCTGCAGCTAACGCATTAAGCACTCCGCCTGGGGAGTACGGCCGCAAGGCTGAAACTCAAAGGAATTGACGGGGGCCCGCACAAGCGGTGGAGCATGTGGTTTAATTCGAAGCAACGCGAAGAACCTTACCAGGTCTTGACATCCTCTGACAACCCTAGAGATAGGGCTTTCCCCTTCGGGGGACAGAGTGACAGGTGGTGCATGGTTGTCGTCAGCTCGTGTCGTGAGATGTTGGGTTAAGTCCCGCAACGAGCGCAACCCTTGATCTTAGTTGCCAGCATTCAGTTGGGCACTCTAAGGTGACTGCCGGTGACAAACCGGAGGAAGGTGGGGATGACGTCAAATCATCATGCCCCTTATGACCTGGGCTACACACGTGCTACAATGGATGGTACAAAGGGCTGCAAACCTGCGAAGGTAAGCGAATCCCATAAAGCCATTCTCAGTTCGGATTGCAGGCTGCAACTCGCCTGCATGAAGCCGGAATCGCTAGTAATCGCGGATCAGCATGCCGCGGTGAATACGTTCCCGGGCCTTGTACACACCGCCCGTCACACCACGAGAGTTTGTAACACCCGAAGTCGGTGAGGTAACCTTCATGGAGCCAGTCGCCTAAGGTGGGACAGATGATTGGGGTGAAGTCGTAACAAGGTAGCCGTATCGGAAGGTGCGGCTGGATCACCTCCTTTCTAAGGATAATTACGAGAGCGCTTTTGTTTTGTTCAGTTTTGAATGAGTAATTCATTCAAATAGGAAAGACAGTCATCACGATGTGATGGATTCTTTCTGCTTTGTTCCTTGAAAACTAGATAATAGATAGAAGGCAATTAATTTTTTTCAAAGCATCTGTAAGATCTTTTTAACGGTTAAGTTAGAAAGGGCGCACGGTGGATGCCTTGGCACTAGGAGCCGATGAAGGACGGGACTAACACCGATATGCTTCGGGGAGCTGTAAGTAAGCTTTGATCCGGAGATTTCCGAATGGGGAAACCCACTGTTCGTAATGGAACAGTATCTTTACCTGAATACATAGGGTACTGAAGGCAGACCCGGGGAACTGAAACATCTAAGTACCCGGAGGAAGAGAAAGCAAACGCGATTTCCTGAGTAGCGGCGAGCGAAACGGAATTAGCCCAAACCAAGAGGCTTGCCTCTTGGGGTTGTAGGACACTCAACATGGAGTTACAAAGGAACGGGGTAAATGAAGCGATCTGGAAAGATCCGTCGAAGAAGGTAAAAACCCTGTAGTTGAAACTTCGTTCCCTCCTGAGTGGATCCTGAGTACGGCGGGACACGAGAAATCCCGTCGGAAGCAGGGAGGACCATCTCCCAAGGCTAAATACTCCCTAGTGACCGATAGTGAACCAGTACCGTGAGGGAAAGGTGAAAAGCACCCCGGAAGGGGAGTGAAATAGATCCTGAAACCGTGTGCCTACAAGTAGTCAAAGCCCGTTAATGGGTAATGGCGTGCCTTTTGTAGAATGAACCGGCGAGTTACGATTTCATGCAAGGTTAAGTTGATAAGACGGAGCCGCAGCGAAAGCGAGTCTGAATAGGGCGAATGAGTATGAGGTCGTAGACCCGAAACCAGGTGATCTACCCATGTCCAGGGTGAAGTTCAGGTAACACTGAATGGAGGCCCGAACCCACGCACGTTGAAAAGTGCGGGGATGAGGTGTGGGTAGCGGAGAAATTCCAATCGAACCTGGAGATAGCTGGTTCTCTCCGAAATAGCTTTAGGGCTAGCCTCAAGATGAGAGTATTGGAGGTAGAGCACTGATTGGACTAGGGGCCCCCAACGGGTTACCGAATTCAGTCAAACTCCGAATGCCAAATACTTATTCTTGGGAGTCAGACTGCGAGTGATAAGATCCGTAGTCGAAAGGGAAACAGCCCAGACCACCAGCTAAGGTCCCAAAGTATACGTTAAGTGGAAAAGGATGTGGAGTTGCTTAGACAACCAGGATGTTGGCTTAGAAGCAGCCACCATTTAAAGAGTGCGTAATAGCTCACTGGTCGAGTGACTCCGCGCCGAAAATGTACCGGGGCTAAACGTATCACCGAAGCTGTGGATTGACACCGTATGGTGTCGATGGTAGGAGAGCGTTCTAAGGGCGTTGAAGTCAGACCGGAAGGACTGGTGGAGCGCTTAGAAGTGAGAATGCCGGTATGAGTAGCGAAAGAAGGGTGAGAATCCCTTCCACCGAATGCCTAAGGTTTCCTGAGGAAGGCTCGTCCGCTCAGGGTTAGTCGGGACCTAAGCCGAGGCCGAAAGGCGTAGGCGATGGACAACAGGTTGATATTCCTGTACCACCTATACATCGTTTGAACGATGGGGGGACGCAGAAGGATAGGGTAAGCGCGCTGTTGGATATGCGCGTCCAAGCAGTTAGGCCGGAAACGAGGCAAATCCCGTTTCCATTAAGGCGGAGCTGTGATGGCGAGGGAAATATAGTACCGAAGTTCCTGATTCCACGCTGCCAAGAAAAGCCTCTAGTGAGATGTAAGGTGCCCGTACCGCAAACCGACACAGGTAGGCGAGGAGAGAATCCTAAGGTGTGCGAGAGAACTCTCGTTAAGGAACTCGGCAAAATGACCCCGTAACTTCGGGAGAAGGGGTGCTTTTTAGGGTGAATAGCCCAGAAAAGCCGCAGTGAATAGGCCCAGGCGACTGTTTAGCAAAAACACAGGTCTCTGCGAAGCCGCAAGGCGAAGTATAGGGGCTGACACCTGCCCGGTGCTGGAAGGTTAAGGGGAGAGGTTAGCGCAAGCGAAGCTTTGAACCGAAGCCCCAGTAAACGGCGGCCGTAACTATAACGGTCCTAAGGTAGCGAAATTCCTTGTCGGGTAAGTTCCGACCCGCACGAAAGGTGTAACGATCTGGGCACTGTCTCAACGAGAGACTCGGTGAAATTATAGTACCTGTGAAGATGCAGGTTACCCGCGACAGGACGGAAAGACCCCGTGGAGCTTTACTGCAGCCTGATATTGAATTTTGGTACAGCTTGTACAGGATAGGTAGGAGCCTGAGAAGCCGGAGCGCCAGCTTCGGTGGAGGCGTTGGTGGGATACTACCCTGGCTGTATTGAAATTCTAACCCGCGCCCCTTATCGGGGTGGGAGACAGTGTCAGGTGGGCAGTTTGACTGGGGCGGTCGCCTCCTAAAGAGTAACGGAGGCGCCCAAAGGTTCCCTCAGAATGGTTGGAAATCATTCGTAGAGTGTAAAGGCACAAGGGAGCTTGACTGCGAGACCTACAAGTCGAGCAGGGACGAAAGTCGGGCTTAGTGATCCGGTGGTTCCGCATGGAAGGGCCATCGCTCAACGGATAAAAGCTACCCCGGGGATAACAGGCTTATCTCCCCCAAGAGTCCACATCGACGGGGAGGTTTGGCACCTCGATGTCGGCTCATCGCATCCTGGGGCTGTAGTCGGTCCCAAGGGTTGGGCTGTTCGCCCATTAAAGCGGTACGCGAGCTGGGTTCAGAACGTCGTGAGACAGTTCGGTCCCTATCCGTCGCGGGCGCAGGAAATTTGAGAGGAGCTGTCCTTAGTACGAGAGGACCGGGATGGACGCACCGCTGGTGTACCAGTTGTCTTGCCAAAGGCATAGCTGGGTAGCTACGTGCGGACGGGATAAGTGCTGAAAGCATCTAAGCATGAAGCCCCCCTCAAGATGAGATTTCCCATGGCGCAAGCTAGTAAGATCCCTGAAAGATGATCAGGTTGATAGGTCAGAGGTGGAAGCATGGTGACATGTGGAGCTGACTGATACTAATAGATCGAGGACTTAACCAACGCTTTTTAAAAAATGAAATACCTTCTTATTATCTAGTTTTGAAGGAATGAAAATTCTTCAAAAATGAATATAGTCTGGCAATGATGGCGAAGAGGTCACACCCGTACCCATTCCGAACACGGAAGTTAAGTTCTTCAGCGCCGATGGTAGTTGGGGGTTTCCCCCTGTGAGAGTAGGACGTTGCCAGGCTGTTCATTTAAATCTTTAAATGGGTTTTAGGAAACATTATATTATTCCGCAGTAGCTCAGTGGTAGAGCATTCGGCTGTTAACCGAACGGTCGTAGGTTCGAGTCCTACCTGCGGAGCCATATGCTTCCATAGCTCAGTAGGTAGAGCACTTCCATGGTAAGGAAGAGGTCAGCGGTTCGAATCCGCTTGGGAGCTTCCCAATCTATCTATGTACACAAACAGTTCGGCCCGTTGGTCAAGCGGTTAAGACACCGCCCTTTCACGGCGGTAACACGGGTTCGAATCCCGTACGGGTCACCATTTTAAATCATTAATCCGGAGGATTAGCTCAGCTGGGAGAGCATCTGCCTTACAAGCAGAGGGTCGGCGGTTCGATCCCGTCATCCTCCACCATTTTATTCTTTACTTGCCGGTGTAGCTCAACTGGTAGAGCAACTGACTTGTAATCAGTAGGTTGGGGGTTCAAGTCCTCTTGCCGGCACCATCTACAACCATATATTGCGGAGGGGTAGCGAAGTGGCTAAACGCGGCGGACTGTAAATCCGCTCCTTTGGGTTCGGCAGTTCGAATCTGCCCCCCTCCACCATTTTAATAAAATCCTGTGGATCAGTTATATATTCTCTTTATTGGGGAATTATATGATTACCACCTTTTTATTTTGTTGAATATTAATCATTGCATATCATATATTGGGCTATAGCCAAGCGGTAAGGCAACGGATTTTGATTCCGTCATGCGAAGGTTCGATCCCTTCTAGCCCAGCCATTTGCGGAAGTAGTTCAGTGGTAGAATACAACCTTGCCAAGGTTGGGGTCGCGGGTTCGAATCCCGTCTTCCGCTTAATATATTTCATATCCCTTAGGGGCCTTAGCTC
Source organism: Peribacillus phoenicis (assembly GCF_047238085.1). Classification (NCBI taxonomy): domain Bacteria; kingdom Bacillati; phylum Bacillota; class Bacilli; order Caryophanales; family Bacillaceae; genus Peribacillus; species Peribacillus phoenicis. The sequence continues at coordinate 5,330,337 of NZ_JBDFMF010000001.1, forward strand.
AGCTGGGAGAGCGCCTGCCTTGCACGCAGGAGGTCAGCGGTTCGATCCCGCTAGGCTCCACCATCAACTACATACACCAAAACTTACGTCTTAAGCCAAAAATGGTTTAAGACTTTTTTTTGTTTAAGGCATAGTTGGGTATACTATTCGCAAGAAAGATCTTTTTTCACCAAAAACATATGTGATAGGAAAACGTGCATCTTTATACATGGAAATGTCGAGTTGAACCAACCGGCATATACGATATAAAATGGTGGAAAGGGGGAATTGTATGTCTATTCAGAAAATTTCCGTCATCGGGTTGCCTATGGACCTTGGTCAAGCAAGGCGAGGGGTTGATATGGGACCTAGTGCCATTCGCTGCGCAGAGATTGTCGAGCGGCTTGAAAGGTTGAAAATAGAAGTAGAGGATTTAGGGGATATAATTGTGGGGCGTCCTGAAAATGCAGATGAGCCTGGGACAAATCTAAAAAACTTACAGCTTGTAGCAAAGGGTAACACCCTGCTTGCCACAAAAGTTGATGAAATAATAGAAGGAGGCTCCTTTCCGCTTGTATTGGGAGGAGACCATTCGATAGCCATAGGTACATTGGCAGGAGTCGCAAAGCACTATGAAAAATTAGGTGTGATTTGGTACGACGCACACGGGGATTTAAATACGGAAGATACTTCACCATCCGGGAATATACACGGTATGCCCCTGGCTGTCAGTATCGGGCTTGGACATCCGGACCTAATCAATATCCATGGTTTTGCTCCAAAAGTGAAACCGGAAAACATCGTAATAATTGGGGCAAGGTCATTGGATGAAGGGGAAAAAGAACTTATTCGTGAGAAAGGGATTAAGGTATTCACGATGCATGAGATCGACCGTTTGGGAATGACACGGGTCATGGAAGAATGCATTGATTACCTAAGGGAAAGAACGGATGGCGTCCACCTTTCATTGGATTTGGATGGAGTTGACCCAGCAGATGCACCCGGAGTGGGGACACCGGTGATTGGTGGTATAAGCTATCGGGAAAGTCATTTGGCCATGGAAATGCTTGCGGAATCCAACTTGATTACATCAGCTGAATTCGTAGAGGTGAATCCCATTTTAGATGAGCGAAATAAGACGGCGATCGTTGCCGTGGCCCTAATGGGTTCGCTATTTGGAGAAAAATTATTATAACTGGAAAAATAAAAGAAACAGTAACCGGCTTGTAATGGGTTACTGTTTTTTATATGCTAGAAGACGTAGGTTTATTTTCCAGGGTGTATGTAACAGGAACAGAGTTATAGATAGATGGTTGCAATCGTATATCCGTATTCACTTGAGAGCACGTCTGTCTGTAAGATCTCCATTTTTAGTTAAATGGATGTATTGGATGATTAAAGAATCCAGTTTGCTGCTAACTTCAACAACCTCATTATCCACCATCGAAGAATGGGAAGCCAAAAACATCATCTTCTGTCTGTATTGTTCAATATGGTCTAAAATTTGTTCAGCAGTCATATAGAGAATCACTCCCTTGAATTTTACAATTTCTTACTATATAGCCCTGTTTTTTTTTTCTTAAACATAAAATGTAAAACTTTGTTAAAATTAATGTATTAAATTTTTGAAACCTTTTAGCTTACGATTCGTAGTAATCGTATAGCCGCATGAGCGGGGGTAATACCGGAAAATGGATGCACTCATTAAAGAGAGAATTAATCAAGTATTAAAGGGAGACCATAATGCATTTGGGGAAATTGTCGAAATTTACAAGGACAAAGTTTTCCAAATATGTTTCAGGATGCTCGGAAACAGGCAAGAAGCAGAAGATTTGGCACAAGAGGCCTTTGTAAGGGCCTACGTGAATATTCGGAGTTTCAATATAACTATGAAATTTTCTACATGGTTATATCGGATTGCGACCAATCTTTGTATTGACCGGCTTCGCAAGAAAAAACCGGACTACTATCTGGATGCAGAGGTGGCAGGAACAGAGGGATTGAATATGTATTCCCAAATTGCATCGGATATGGCGAAACCCGAGGAAGAAGTGGAATCTTTAGAACTGCAGGAAACGATTCAAGTGGAAATAATGAAATTGCCCGAGAAATACCGATCGGTAATCGTATTGAAGTATATTGAAGAGTTATCATTAAAGGAAATCAGTGAAATACTCGATTTGCCGGTCGGTACGGTTAAGACGAGGATACATCGCGGTCGGGAAGCCTTGCGTAAACAACTGCGCCATTTATAAAAAGAAGGTGAGAAAAATGAACTGCCATGAGGAAATCATTGAATATATGCATGATTATTTAGATGAGGACATCAAACCGGAGCATAAAGAAGTTTTACGGGAGCACTTGCATGACTGTGCTGAATGCCGGGATTACTTTCATGAAATGAAAAAGGCGGTCGCTCTTGTACAAAGCACTTCCCATATAAAGGCCCCGGATGACTTTACAGCAAAGGTTATGGCTCAATTGCCAAAAGAAACGAAAACAACAGGTGCCAAACGTTGGTTCAAAAGCCATCCCTTCATGACAGCGGCAGCGATGTTCATCATATTGATGACAGGATCTGTTTTTTCCACTTATAATCAGGACGAACATTTTTCAGTATCAAAGCAGCCTAACTTAGTGGTCGATGGTGAAACGGTGATTGTGCCTGAGGGTGAGACAATCAAGGGAAATGTGGTAGTTCAAAATGGTAACATTCAAATAGATGGTGAAGTAGAGGGAGATGTAACAGTCATAAATGGGCATAAATATATGTCTAAAGCAGGGAATGTGACTGGGAGCATCCATGTTATTGACCAAGCTTTTGAGTGGATGTGGTATAAAGTAAAGGACACTGCAACCTCGTTGGTTCCTGCTAAAGAGGAGAAAAAGGAATAAGGAATAGAAGCTGGGAGGGGGCACCGTTTTTCATTTACGGTGACTTCGCTCAGCTTTATTTTTTAAAGAAAAGGGGAACCATTTTTCATGATTCGTTTTTCCTATGTAAATTTCTCACACTAGTTTTTAGATGTATCATTTAAAAGATGGTATACTATTAAGGTTATTGTATAAAGATTGTAATTGGTATTTGGAGTAATACTGACTGGAGGAAACAACATGTCTTTAACCAATTTGACTGTTTGGGACTATGTAGTAAATTTCATTGATATTCTCCTTGTATGGTTTGTGATATATAAATTGTTAACTATTATTCGAGGCACGAAGGCTATTCAGCTGCTAAAAGGAATTTTTGTAATTGTCATTGTAAAAAGCTTAAGCAACCTGTTTGGTTTCAATACACTCGGATGGTTAATGGCACAAGTCATGAATTGGGGAGTATTGGCGATTCTCGTCATTTTTCAACCTGAACTGAGAAGGGCACTTGAACAATTAGGACGCGGGAAGCTCTTTGCAAGGGGCACCGTTCCAGAAGAGAATCAGCAAGAGCGTTTAGTTGAAGAAATCCTAAAGGCGTCCACCTATATGGCAAAAAGGCGTATTGGAGCCTTGATTACGATAGAAAAAGGTACGGAGCTTGGGGATTATGTTGAAACGGGGATACCCCTAAAATCATATATTTCTTCAGAATTGCTCATTAATATCTTCATCCCTAATACGCCGCTCCATGATGGCGCAGTTATTTTACAAAATAACCAGGTGGCGGCTGCAGCATGCTATTTGCCATTATCAGAGAGTCCATTTATTTCAAAGGAGCTTGGCACACGGCATAGGGCAGCCATAGGCATGAGTGAAGTTACGGATAGTCTTACGATTGTCGTTTCAGAAGAAACGGGAGGGATATCCGTCACTAAAAACGGGGAACTTTACCGGGATTTGAATCAAGAATCATTTAAGGCCATGCTTACAAGTGAACTGGTAGTGGAAAACATCAAATCAACTTCCTCAAGCATCTTTAACTGGAGGGGGAAAAAGAATGGATAAATTCACCAATAGCGCTTGGTTTATGAGAATCGTAGCTTTTGCATTGGCAGCACTTTTGTTCATTTCCATTAACTTTGAGATGGAGTCGGATAAAAAATCGCTTGGTTTATCGACAGCGCCTGAAATCAGTACGGAGACCATCGAAAATGTACCGGTTGAAGTTTACTATGACCGTGAAAATCTAGTGGTGAGCGGAGTGCCTGAGACGGTTGATGTTACGCTTAAGGGAGCAAAAAGCCTCTTGATAAATGCGAAAAACCAAAGGGACTTTAAAGTGTATGTAGACCTTTCTGATCCTGCAATCTCAATGGGGGACAGAACTGTCACATTTAAAATAAGTGAGTTGAATGAAAAGTTAGTGGCGACGATCGATCCGGAATATGCCGAAGTCAACGTTCAGGAACGGGTGACGAAGGAATTCTCTGTTGAAGCCGAGTATAATAGCTCATTACTTGAAGAGGGATATACTGCTGGTCAGCCAACAGTCAGCCCGAAAACTGTCAAAATAACGGGTGCTAAAGGTGCGATTGAACAAATTTCGTATGTAAAGGCAAACCTTGAAATAAGTAAGGGACTTAGCGAAACGGTGAACGCCAAGGCAACCGTTAAAGCCCTGGACAGGGACTTGAATAAGCTGGATGTCACGATCGAGCCATCTTCAGTTGCCGTTTCTTTAAAAGTGAGCATTCCTTCCAAGACGGTTTCGATAGAACCGAAGCAAACTGGCAAGGCAAAGGATGGCATCAGGATCACAAGTATGAGTGTCGACCCAGAAGAGGTCACCTTATTCGGTTCGGAATCGGACCTGGAGAAAATAGACGAAATAAATCTTCCTGTAAATATCTCGAAAATCGATGGTGATACAGAACTGGAACTCGATCTTAATAAACCGGAAAGTGTACAAAAAATGTCCTTGGGTAAGGCGAAGGTCAAGATTCGCACTGAGAAAGTTGATGTGGATGAAGAGAGTGCAGAGCCAGTCGTAGAAGAGGAAGAACCTGATACTGAACAAAAACAAGAAGAGCAAGTAGTCGAAGAAGAAGCAGAAAAAGAAAAAGATGAAACGGCTGCCATTGAGTCTAAAACTTTCAACAATATACAAATTGTGCCTGTGGGCATACAGGATGACCAAGATGCCGAATTGGAATCCGATGTAACTAGCATCACTTTGCTTGGTGAGGCGGATGATTTGAAGAAAATAACTAAAGACGACATTAATCTTACAGTAGATGTGAGTAATTTAGATGAAGGTACGCATGATGTGGATTTGGCGGTATCAGTGCCTAAGGGAATGGAATGGGAACTGGATTCTGAAACGATTTCGGTCACCATCACACAAAAAGACGAAGAGACATGACCTTGCTTTAACATCATCATTTAATTCAGTAACGATTTGAAGAAGGAGCGATAAAGATGGGTAAATATTTTGGAACAGACGGAGTAAGGGGTATAGCGAATAGCGAATTAACACCGGAGTTGGCATTTAAACTAGGCCGTTTTGGTGGTTATGTCCTTACTAGAAATACAGAAAAACCCAAAGTGCTGATAGGGCGCGATACTCGTATTTCAGGTGAAATGCTGGAAGGTGCGCTTGTTGCCGGTTTTTTATCCATTGGGGCTGAAGTGATGCGCCTTGGGGTCATTTCGACACCGGGAGTTGCCTATTTAACAAAGGCCTTAAGTGCTGAAGCAGGTGTCATGATTTCCGCTTCGCATAATCCGGTAGCGGATAATGGCATTAAATTCTTTGGACCGGATGGGTTTAAGTTATCCGATGATCAAGAAGCGGAAATTGAAGCACTATTAGATATGGAAAAGGATGAACTTCCACGCCCGGTTGGCGGAGATTTAGGCCATTTGAACGATTATTTCGAAGGAGGGCAAAAGTATCTCCAGTACTTGAAACAATCAGTGGATGAAGACTTTACAGGCATTCATGTTGCTCTTGATTGTGCACATGGGGCGACATCTGCCTTGGCCATGCATCTGTTTGCAGATCTTGATGCAGACATCTCTACAATGGGGGCATCACCCAATGGCTTGAACATTAATGATAAGGTAGGTTCCACCCACCCTGAAGCACTTGCTGAATTCTTAAAAGAAAAAGGTGCGGATGTTGGACTTGCTTTCGATGGTGACGGAGACCGTGTCATTGCCATAGATGAAAAAGGAAATATAGTGGACGGCGACCAAATCATGTATATCTGTGCGAAATACTTGAAGGAAAATAACCGTCTGAAACAGGGAACAGTGGTTTCTACGATCATGAGCAACCTTGGTTTTTATAAAGGTCTTGAAGAGCATGGCATACAAAGCGCCCAGACGGCAGTGGGGGACCGCTATGTGGTCGAGGAGATGCGAAAAGGCGGCTATAACCTTGGCGGTGAACAATCCGGACATATCATCTTCCTGGACTATAACACGACAGGTGATGGCTTATTGACGGGCTTACAGCTTGTGAACATCATGAGCGAAACCCAAAAAACCTTATCGGAGCTTGCTGGCGAGATGAAGAAATATCCACAAACGCTGATCAATGTCAGAGTTACCGATAAACACGCTGTAACCGATAATGAAAAGGTACAGGAAGTCATCAAGGCTGTTGAAGGGGAAATGAACGGAAATGGCCGTATTTTGGTGAGACCATCCGGTACTGAACCGCTAGTCCGTGTTATGGCTGAAGCACCGACAGTTGAGGAATGCACTAATTATGTGGATCGGATCGTCGCAGTTGTAAGAGCGGAAATGGGAATAAACGAATAACCAATCCTATGCATAAAAGGAACGAAATTTCCTTTTATGCATATTTTTATAAAGAAGTTCTTTTTCGCAGGTCTTGGTAATAAAGAATTGACCTATGTCCCTTGTTTAAGGTATGATTATCCTGATTTACAACTCATTTTCTAGAAAATGGTTGTTTTAAAAAGGAGGGTAGGCAAGGAGAAACAGATTCACAAAAGCGCCTGAACTAAGTCTGGACGAGAAATGGCTTAGTTGACGAGGAGGAGGTTTATCGAATGATCGGCGGATACCTCCCGGCTGAAGTGCACAGCCGCAATAATTCCAATCTTAAAACAGTAGGGCAACTTACTGCACAAAGGGTTGGAAATGCACAATGGGAAAAAGTGCTCTAGGGCATTTCCTTTATAAAAATATATATCAGAGATGAGGGGGCAGGGATGCCCCCGTGCATTCCTGTTCCCTCGAATCGGTTGGAGGAACAGAAATTATGTGTGGAATTGTTGGATATATTGGACTTAACGATGCAAAGGAAATTTTATTAAAAGGTCTTGAAAAACTTGAATATCGCGGTTATGACTCTTCAGGGATTGCTGTGAGAAATAAAGCAGGCGTGACAATCTTTAAGGAAAAGGGAAGGATCGCGGACTTACGAGCAGCCGTGGATGAAAATACTCTGGCACATACCGGAATTGGACATACGCGCTGGGCCACCCATGGTGTGCCAAGTCGTGAAAATGCCCATCCTCACCAAAGTAATTCAGGTCGATTGACTTTAGTTCATAATGGGGTCATTGAAAACTATGCGATTCTAAAACGTGAATATTTGAAGGATGTTGCCTTTAAAAGTGAAACGGATACGGAAGTCATCGTTCAACTGATAGAAAAGTTCGTGAACGAGGGCACGGAAGTGGAAGAGGCGTTCCGTCAAACACTCACACTATTAGAGGGTTCATATGCAATTGCCCTATTGGATGCTGAAAATGATGAAACCATCTTAGTCGCAAAAAATAAAAGCCCGCTGCTGATCGGCGTCGGAAAAGACTTTAACGTTGTCGCTTCGGATGCAATGGCTATGCTGCAAGTCACAGATCAATTCCTTGAACTGATGGATAAGGAAATGGTTATCGTGACAAATGAAAAGGTAACAATCAAGAACCTTTCCAACGAAGAAGTCATGCGTGCTCCATACACTGCTGAACTGGATGCAAGTGATATTGAAAAAGGTACGTATCCTCACTATATGCTCAAGGAAGTCGACGAGCAGCCAGCTGTCATACGTAAAATCATTCAAGCTTACCAAAATGAAGAAGGTAAACTTGCAATCGATTATAACATTACTGAAGCCGTAAGTGAGGCTGACCGTATTTATATCATTGCTTGCGGAACCAGCTATCATGCAGGGTTGATTGGTAAGCAATTCATCGAAAAAATGACTGAAATTCCGGTTGAGGTACATGTGGCATCGGAATTCACTTACAATATGCCGTTATTATCGAAAAAACCGTTATTCATCTTCATTTCACAAAGTGGTGAAACTGCAGATAGCCGTGCCGTATTAGTGTCCATCAAAGCGCTTGGTCATAAAGCCCTGACCATCACGAACGTACCTGGCTCTACATTGTCACGTGAAGCGGATTATACGCTCTTGCTGCATGCTGGCCCTGAAATTGCCGTTGCCTCTACAAAGGCCTACACAGCTCAAGTGGCAGTCTTATCAATCTTGGCAAATGTAACTGGCCAATTCCGCAACATGGAGTATGGTTTCGACCTTGTAAAAGAGCTTGGAATCGTAGCGACGGCAATGGAAGCCCTATGTGATTCGAAAGAAGAGATGGAAGAAATCGCCCGTGAATATTTGTCCGTTACGAGAAACTGTTTCTTCATCGGCCGTTCCCTTGACTACTATGTAGTGCTTGAAGGGGCCCTTAAGCTGAAGGAAATTTCATACATCCAGGCTGAAGGCTTTGCTGGCGGAGAGCTTAAACATGGAACGATCGCCTTGATTGAAGAAGGTACTCCTGTCATAGCTCTTGCTACGCAAGCAGGCGTCAACCTAAGCATCCGTGGTAATGTGAAGGAAGTGGTTGCCCGAGGCGCCAACCCTTGCATCATTTCCATGAAGGGGCTTGAAGAAGAGGATGACCGTTTCGTCATCCCGGAAGTGAATGAACTATTAACACCCCTTATCTCTGTTATCCCGCTGCAGCTCATTGCTTACTACGCAGCCTTGCATCGCGAATGTGACGTGGATAAACCGCGTAATCTTGCGAAAAGTGTAACGGTTGAGTAAGTTGGAATGAATGCAATGTATGTTGTTGAAAGACAACAAAGTCGGGTACTGAACAACAAAGTTGGGTACCCGATATAAAGATTAAGCACTAGAAGCATAGGGTTATATCCTATGCTTCTTTTTTTATATATAATACTTTTTTATATTAGCGGATAAATAACTAACTCAGCCGAGGACTTCAACAAATATTGATGTTGTGGATTACCTTACAGAGGATGTTGAAGGTGCAAAAGAGTTACAGTTGGATCTCCCTGAAACAGGAGTGTGCAGTATGAATCTAGCTTCTAGTTGCTGCTATTCTGTTACTTCAGCAACTGAATCAAAGGATAGTTCTTCCTGTGGTAGTCCTGTTCTAACGAGATTGGTAATTAAAAATAATTCATGTTACGAATAAACCAAAAGACCAGCCTGGATATTAGGCTGGTCTTTTAAATTTATCCTTTTTATTTCGAGATACAGTATTAATTTACTTTTGGATAAGATTGTTAATCTTATTGTTGGTTTAAAACAAATAGAAGAGACCACCTATTTGAAGTGAACCCAAAAAGTTAGAAGTAGGCATGTAACTTTTATACATAGTTAACGTCTAACAAAAAAAGGTGGGATTAACGTGAAAGTTAAGAAATTATACGCTATATTGATGCTGCTCTTACTTATAGTAGGAGGTTGTTCGAATGAAACCAAAGAAGAACCACCAGAAGTGAAAGTGAAAATAAACGATGTAAATATCGAAACAGCTAGAGGTACTTATCAGTGGGAAAAAAAGAGTTTCCTCTCCAATACGACGGTTATCGCCGATGCTGCTGCACCCTTTCAAATTGCTGAAGATATGAAAGCGGAAATAGTTGAACAAAGTTCAGTTGCAAATGTAGAGTTTAATGATGGCTCCCAACCACAATTACAGGCTTATTTATGGGAAGAAGAAAAGCGTGGCGAAGAATTACCTTTGAATCAACACAACATAACCTTACCGTCGGAAAAAGGAAAGTATGTAATTGAAATGAACGCTAAATGGTCAAATGGAGACTCCTCTTATACTTTTGTCGTAGAGGTACGATAATACAAGATTTTTTCCTCAACGAACGGATGCTAAATATCCAATCAGTACCCGACTTTTTTGTAACTGAACAATGTTAAGTAGATCTAAATAAAGATTAACTGTTTATAAAAAGTTGCGAAGCTTTACCCCTTTGGCTATGATTAGCCAAAGGGGTATTTTTATGTCTAAAATAACGAGAACCTCTCAAGTTGATAAGTGGATTAAAGCAGGCTAAGGAATAGGAAACGATGTGCAGTGACAATAAAGTTGTTTAATGCAATCTATTACATCCATCGGTAGGGAATCACGGCATTCATTAGAGCAAAGTTAAAGATCTTCCTATGGTGCATTGTTGAAAATGAAGACTTCATAAAATTTTTTTAATTTAGGAGAGAATGACATGGAAGTTTTTGCAGAATTTTTAGCGAATATTGATAACCCGCAACATAGGCAACGAACGGAAGAAGTCTTGGCTTGGGTAACTAAGAAATTTCCAAATCTAATGCCGAAAATTGCGTGGAACCAGCCTATGTTTACCGATCATGACTCATATATCATTGGCTTTAGCGTAGCCAAACATCATTTGGCTGTTGCCCCTGAAAAGGCAGGGATCGATCATTTCTCTGATGAAATCGTGCAGGCTGGCTATGATCACACCAAGCAGTTGGTACGTATCAAGTGGGATAATCCGGTTGATTACTCATTACTTGAAAAAATGATCGAGTTTAATATTTTTGATAAGGCAGACTGTTCAACTTTTTGGCGGAAATAATAAAAGCTGATTAAGGGTGAGTTGACCCTCTATTAAAGTGTCCATTATCCGGGGTTTATTCATTTAAGAAGTGAATCGATGTGGCCCTGAGGTTATAAGATCTCATATCTGCCGTCTGATCTAACTCCATAGGCAAAAAGGAGATTCCTCGGTCCTTATGACCTCACCTTTACGGTTGCGATTCCATAAATAGTATAAAGTTCAAAAAAAGCACAAGGAGTTCCAAATTTGGAACTCCTTGTGTTTTTGGTTTTTGATAAAATCGAGATATACAAATATTACAACCAAACTACTTAAAATATTAAAACAAAATTCATAGTGGGTATTTAAGGAAAAAATATTAGGTGGGGTGAAGAAATGAAGAAGTTACTATATATTTTTATATTAATAATTCCTGTATTTTTGTTTGGATTTAATTCATCAACCTTTGCAAGTTCTCCAACTAAAGAAGTTGATTTAAAAGAGGAAAGCCAATCAGGTGAGTTTCTGTCAGAATATACAACTCTATCAGGCACTGATGTACTTTTAGGTCAAGAAATACCTATACATGTAGATGAAAGAACAGGAGAAATAACTAATAATAGAATTGGTATATCTCCAGTGTGTGCTACTTGTAATCGATATACTTGGAAAACAGCCACAGATAAACGACAATCAAGTGTCTTTCACAAAAAAGTGACTGATACTACAAAATGGAGTCTTAACCTTACCTTCAAGGTAGAAATATACGGTAAATTAGTTATTTCTGGTGGAGGAGAAAAGATATATTCGGCAACGAAAAAATGGAATCAATACAAAGAAACATGGAAATTGACTGGAACACTAAAAACATATAGTCCAACTGGGAATTTGATAAAATCAGAACAAAGAAATGAAACCTACATTAAATATAAAAAAGTAGCAACAAAATAAGTTGGCAATAGTGTAAATGTAACCCTTATTCTAAAAAGGTTTTTTAGAATTTGAAAATATCTGTATCACAAAGGGGTAAGAATGGATACTGATATTAAACAAACTCATCGCTTTATATTATATATAACAATACTAATTATGATTATTTTTCCTTTTACACAACTTATATTACAAGAACTTTTTTTGCAAATAAACAAACAATTATTTTTCTTTATAAGTAAACTGGTTATTATCTATATGCTTTTTCTTTTCTTAAAAAAGAAAAAAATAACCTTATCTAGCATTCAGCTTAAAAAGGTACATGTAAAATATATTCTTCTTGGTATTTTAATGGGTAGTATAACTCACATGCTAACTGTGTTTTTTGGTAGGACCCAATATTATCTACTAACGGGCGAATGGCTTACTGCTGATAAAATTGTTGGTACACTTATGGAGAGTAGTAAAAACATAAGTTTTTGCAGCATTATCATGATTGGCTTTTCAGTGGCGATTAGTGAAGAAATTCTTTTTAGGGGTATATTATTAAAACAATATCAGAGAATGAACATAAAATCGGCCATAATTTTAAGTGCTCTTATTTTTAGCATTTATCATATGACGGTGGGAAATTTGGTTTTTGCATTTGTAATGGGTATTTCTCTTGCACTATTAACCATCTATACTGGAAGTATCGTTCCGGCTATCTTTTTTCACTTTTTAGTGAATGAAATAATGAGGATCATCATGCATTTCCCGGAAAAGGTTACTGTAACCTATTTTAAGGTAATGGTGTCTCCAATTACCACCATAACTGGTTTAATACTTTTTCTATCTATATTAACTTTCTTATTTATAAAAGTAAGAAAAAATAATCAATTTCAAAGTGAAAAAGTTAAATTCTTTGATAGATATATTATTTTGTTGTTTTTGATGTATGTTCTTTTCCTGACAATATATATTATAAAGGTTAAATATGCTGCCAATCCCTGAGGACTACTTTCATAAATAAATCTCTTTTATAGCTCAAAAGTAGCACAAGAAGTTCCGAAATTGGAACTCCTTATGCTATTGATTTTTGATAAAATCGAGATATACAAATCTTACAATCAAACTACTTTAAGATATTTATTAAAGGGCTGTGAACCTTTATACAAAAACATCAAGTTCAACTACCATACCTGTAAAAACTTCAACTGTATCAGGAAGTAATTTTATCCCAAAAATTAGTGCGAATTTAAAGGGTCTGTCTGTATCATCAAATCATGGAATTGTTAATAATTCTTTTGGTGGTTATGTAACGACAACAGTTACCAAAGGAACTCCTACAAAAATCACTACAAAAATTAGACATACTGCCTATGGATTAGTTGGATCTGGTGGTGTTGGTAAGGTGCAAGATAAAACCTTAACAGCGTCATGCACTTCTGGAAAGTATTGTACACTTAAACAAACATATCCATATACAGCCTCTGTAGCATATTCGACAACTTATGCTGAAGCGACTATTAGTCATAGTGGCGGGGCACTCGGAGTTACTGCTAAATAATTTTTTATATATAAAGAAGGTGATTAAAGTTTTAAACAATTTTAGTTTGGTTGGAACAATTATTCTGTTATTGGCGATTGCAGGAATAGGGTTTATTATCAGACGGATTTATTTAAAAATATCAAAATAATCATCTCTAATATTGAAAAAGAAAAAAAGAGGTAACATATTGCACATAACTCTTTCAAGTAAAATTTCTATCTACTGCCTTTTCTAAGTAGTCTACCGGAATATTTGTTAAGAAATGAAGCAGAACGGCCCATTATGGATGGAAAGGAGACGGAGCCTTCATTGGTGATGATCGGTTTTGGCGGACTTTCAGAAGAAGAGATAGAAAAAGGAATTGCCGTACTTTGAAATGCTTGGTTTTCTGAAATGTAAATTAATGAAAGTTTGGCCTCGAACTCATCTTAAAACAAAGTGGAAAGTAACGTTCAAATTTTAATTCCTCAAAAAGCTATCCAGGATAGGTGATTTTATTTAGCTTTCATTTTAATTCTGCGGAAGGCCAAAAATGTGGTCGGATATTAATCTGAAGAAACAATAACTACAAATAGATTTAAACCAGCTGACAAGTCAGCTGGTTTTTATGAAATAGGAAGCAGGATCGTAAAAGTAGTTCCCTTTTCGAGTTCACTTTTCACGGATATGGTCCCTTCATGCATCTCTATAATTCTTTTCACGATGGATAGGCCTAGACCGCTGCCGCTTTTTGAGCGTTCCCTTGCCAGGTCGGCTTTATAGAATCGCTCGAATATATGGAACTGGTCGGGTTCGGAAATGCCGATTCCATTGTCGGATATCGTTATGGATGCCAGGCTATCAATCTGTTGTAATCGAATCGTGATCTTTCCGCGATGGCGGGTGAACTTGATACTATTGTGTATTAAATTCGTCCATACTTGGCTCATTAAGTCCTGGTCTGCAACTATTGGAACCTTTTCTAAGGATATATCCAATTCGAGTTCTTTTTCCAACCAAGCGGGTTCACAAGCCAAAATAATGGTTCGTATTTGCTGATCGAGCCGGAAATCTGTCCTTTCAAAAGGATGATGCTCGGATTCTAGGGATGTAAGCTTTAGAAGGTTATCACTTAATTTAGATAATCTTCGGCTCTCTGTCTCAATTATATTAAGATAATGATTTCGTTCTTCGGTTGTCAGCTTATTAAATTGAAGAGCCTGGGCAAATCCTACAATGGAGGTAAGGGGCGACTGTATTTCGTGTGAGACGTTAGAAATGAATTCCTGCCGCATTTCCTCCATTTGCTTCAATTGCTTGGCCATGTGATTGAAGTGGTTAATGATATCCGTCATTTCGTTTCTCTTTCCCATTTTAAAATCCAATTGTACATTATAATCGCCATTTGCTATTTTCCTTAAGGCATCTATGATCTCGAGGTAAATATTTACCCGTTTATTGTGATGGATAGCACGGATAAGGTAACCGATGGATATCATGATTGCGATGCTTGTCATGATAGTGGCCAGAAACCGAACATAATCGGTTAACCTTAAGGGCAATAGTTCAATGATATAATAACCGGCGGAAAAGCAAATTGAAATAAACGTAACAAAAAACAGCGTGCCAAACATTTGTTTGAAAAATCGATTGCTTCTCATCTCGTTATCTCCAAACGGTAGCCCAATCCCCAAATCGTTTTAATCCGGAAGGGGAATTCGGATTCAGGAAACCGTTCCCTCACTCTTTTAATATGAACATCGACAGTTCGTTCATCACCTTCATAATCATAGCCCCAAATGTCTTCGATAAGACCTTCCCTGGAAAAAGTTTTTCCAGGATAGCTTGCTAATTTAAACAACAATTCGAATTCTTTTAATGGAATCGTATATTCCTGTTCTTTGAATGACATTTCATGAGTATTGCGATTCATCTTTAATTCGCCGATATTTAATGTTTGTGAAATAGTGATTTTATAGCGTTTTAGTAATGCCTTTATTCTCAGAACCAATTCGATCGGTTCAAATGGCTTTACAAGATAATCATCTGCCCCAAGCCCGAAACCTTTTACTTTCTGTGTTGTTTCCCCTTTTGCAGTCAGCATTAAAATGGGAATATCACTAAATTCCCGTAACTCCTTGCATAATTGCCATCCATCCATGTTAGGCATCATAATGTCGATGACTGCCAAATCGATTTTCACTTTTTCCATTACTTTCAATGCCTGCAGTCCATCTGAGGCCTCATATAGATTGAATCCTTCTTTTCTTAACAACAGGTTTATAAGTTCGCGAATATGTGCATCATCATCGACTATCAATATTTTTGTCATCCTTCTTCTTTCCTTTCGGTGAATTAGGCCAGTTCAAGTTTGTGCAGCTGCTGTTGGGCAAACTCGCGGTATAATGAATGCGTATTATACAGCTCTTTATGTGTTCCGCTGCCTGTTATTTTCCCTTTTTCAAGGAAGATGATTTGATCTGAACCGATAACGGTCGATAGGCGGTGGGCGATGACTATTGTTGTTCTGCCTTTCATTAAATCATTCAATGCCTGTTGAACCACTTTTTCTGATTTGCTGTCTAGGCTGGAGGTAGCTTCATCAAGCATTAATATTTTGGGGTTTCTTAAAAATGCACGGGCGATTGCGATTCTTTGTCTTTGACCGCCTGATAATTTCATGCCCCTTTCACCAACCTCTGTATCATATCCGTTCGGAAGCTCAGAAATGAACTGATCTGCATACGCCATTTTAGCCACTTGATTTAATTCCTCATCCGTTATATCCCGTTCGATGCCATAACAAATATTATCTCGAATTGTACCTGATACAATCGGGCTTTCTTGTGAAACATATCCAATCTGGCTTCTCCATGAAAGCAGTGTGAAATCATTGATGGATTTCCCGCCTATGGAAATGGACCCTTGCTGTGGTTTGTAAAAACGCTCGAATAATGAAAAAAGGGTCGTTTTTCCGCTGCCGCTTGGGCCGACAATTGCAGTGACCTTTCCGGCTTCAACGTTAAAGCTTATATCTTTAAGTACCTGTTCTCCATTATTATAACTATAGTTCAGGTTCTCCACGCTGATAGATTGACTCATATTTTGAACGGGCTGCTTCGCATCTTCTTCCTCCACTGAATCCAGAATGGAAATGATGCGCTCTGTTGCACCCGTTGCTTTTTGAAATTGTGTAAAGAAACTGGCTAATTGAGCCATTGGCATGATTATTTGGAAAAGATACATGATGAATGCAACTAGAGCTCCAGCTGTCAGGGCTCCTGAAGAAACGCGCATTCCACCATAACCTAAAATCAGCACGAGTAATGCCATCATCACAAAACTCATTAGCGGCGCAATCAACGCTTGGATTTTAGCCTCTTTTAATCCGAATTGAAATAATTTATGGATGCCTTTTTTTCCATTTTGATATTCCAAAGCTTCTGCATTCGAAGCTTTAACAAGGCGTATTTCCGTTAGCACCTGCTGAAGGACTGCGGTGAAGCTTGCTGTTTCGTCCTGCATCCCTTTTGAAATTTTATGCATTTTTTTCCCTAATGGCATTAATATCAAAACAGAGAGTGGAATTGCAGTGAACATCAATAATGTCATTTTCCAATCCAGTACGAATAACACGATCATGGAGCCTACGATGGAAATGATTCCAGTAACGAAATTTGAGAGGTGTTCAGAGATTAATCCCTTCACTACAGTCGTATCATTTGTCATTCGGCTGACTGTTTCTCCCGATGGATGTTCATCAAAATAACTCACGGGTAATACGAGTAATTTTTTCCATAGTTGATCGCGGATACCCGCCACTACAGATTGACCGATCCGATTTAATAAATAGATGGAAAATCCACTGGCCAACGCTTGAACAATGATGGCAAGAACGAGAAGTGAGATCCGTTCAGTGCTTAGTGAACTGATTGAAAAATCATTAATTAGATTTTTTGTGAATAAAGGGACCAATAAACCTACACCTGTTGTACCTAGGCTTAATGCTAATGCAATCCCTATCATTAGTTTAGAAGGCTTCGTCTGTTGAACCAACCGAATGAACTGGCGCCATCCTTTTTGATTTTTTACTTCTGACATATGTAAATACATCCTTTCTTGGTTTTCATTACAGAGAAGTATATAAAGAAGTTATGAATTGAATATGAACTAGTCTTAGTTATTCCACGAAAATTCTGGTGAACCTTTTCTGAATGGTAAAGTTGAAAAAATATGGCGGACACTTAAAATAGTGTCGGCTTTTTTTAATGAAAAGAAAAGAAAATTAAATATTCGATGGTTAACGGTAAGGGAGATGTATAAGGATCTCAAGACTAGGTTGGGTAGGTAAAAAGATATAGTGATATTTTGATTTTTAATTCATTTTTAATAATAAATACCTATATAAGCTAAAAACTTACCTGTTTTAACCGATTAAATATGGAGATACAAAAAACAGTATAAGTTAGGTGGAAAAAATGATTATTTTGAATGAGTCCATTGTGTCGCCAATTCTTCTAAAGGTGTTAGAGGAAAAGCAAATTCCAGTGCTGGAACAAGGGCGATGGGGAGACAGATTAACATCAGAAAAGCTAAACATTCAAAAGGATACAGAATTTTTCAAGTCCATGGAAATGGACAAAAGGATTCTTACAAACTCTGAAAATGGCATAACATTATTAGGTCATTTTCAACCGAATAGTAATGAATACATTTGGTCAAAGTTATTGAAGGATAAGAGTCAGGTACGAAATTTGACGAAATCTTTATATCCTGATTTCTATTTCCAAGATATTGATTTATCCATTATAAGTGACTTGGGTAAAAATCAAATACCGTTTCCGGTAGTTATCAAACCCAATATTGGCTATTCAAGTGTAGGGGTGCACAAAGTCAAGAATGAGCAGGATTGGGATATTGCCGTGAACCAGCTTAAAGCGGATTTACTTCATTCTGATGGATTATATGATTCAGAGGTGATCGGTTCCCAGACCGTTTTAATAGAAGAGTGGATTCAGGGTGAAGAGTATGCCATTGATGGTTATTACAATCAAGATGGTGAACCGGTCATTTTGAATGTCTTTAAACGACTATTCAAGGATGATTACGATACTTCCGATCGAATTTATTATACTTCGAAGTTGGCCATTAATGAAATCTATCATGATGCACTAAAGTTCATGAGGAATATTCAAACGGTCCTTCCCCTTAGGAATTACCCGGTACACTTTGAAATTCGCAAAAAAGGAAACCGGGTGATACCCATCGAAATCAATCCCTTGCGTTTTGCCGGGGCGGGTACAACGGATCTAGGTTACCATGCCTATGGAATGAATATGTATGAACACTATTTTTCAGGAACGAAACCGGATTGGAATCGGATATTGGAAGAGATGGACGATCATATATATAGTTTTTTCTTTGCAGAGGTTCCACTGGAAATAAATCTGGAAGATGTTGCACGTATTGATCATGAAGGACTTCGTCATGAATTCGAACATGTTTTGGAATATAGGCAGCTTCCTTTCCAAAATGACCGGAGCATGGCCATCATCTTTTATAGAAGTGAGGATTTGAATAAAAATCTCCAATTGCTTCATTTGGATTTAATACCATATTTGACTATAAAACACCTGGTTTTCAACTAAGGGGGGCATGGAAATGAGATTTTCAAAGCTGAATCCTAAAAAATCTCTATTGGCAAAACTATTCTTGTTTTATATTATTCCTTTCGTACTTTTCGCAGGGGCCATGGGCCTTTGCTTTTCCTATATTACTAATAAAATGATCAATGAGAATGTCCTTCCACAATTCGATGATCGTCTTTCTGAAAATGCCCACAGTTTGGCAGCAAGCCTCAATCCCACTTTGATAAACAAGGCTTCGGATCGGGGAGAAGAGATTAAGCGGGAGTTGGATGCTTTTGTTAAAGATAAAAAGGGAATCGAATATGTTTATGTTTTGAAGCGGGAGAACGATGCCGACATGATTGTAGCCTTGAACGGAAGCGAGGACTACATGGTGGAATCCCCCTTCACGCCGGAACAGGCAAAATCGATAAATGGAAAAGAAGATGTATTAAGTGAAATATATAAAGATAAGTGGGGTACACACAAGTCATACTTTACGCCAATCGATGGAACGGATGCGATTGTCGGAATCGATATGGATGCAAAATTCATTGATGAATTGAAAAGCACAATGATATTCTATAATATCTTATTTCTGGCAAGTGCCATTATATTGGGTGTGTTATGCGCCGTTGTCATCGGGAAAAAGATTTCGGGACCCGTCAATGAACTTGTTGGTTACACGAATGAAATGGCAAAAGGGGACTTAAGTAAATCGATTCCAGTTGGTAGACAGGATGAGATTGGCGATCTGTCAAATGGATTTGAAGATATGAGATTAAGTTTGGCGCATATTATCCAGAATGTCCGTGAACATGCTCAAACGATGAATCAAACGACAGTGTACATTCAGCAATCTTTTGAAGAGATGGTGGAATCCTATGGCCAGATAGTGACGGGGACAACGGAAGAAGCAAAAGCTTCGGAAGAACGTGCACATCATATTGACCGAATTTCCAATATGATCAGTGACTTATCTGATACAATCCGTTTGATGAACGAGCAAACGAATGAAATGAATGAATTTACGATGCATACGAATACACTTGCTGAACAAGGAAGTAAGCAAGTGCAAGATGTAACGAGCCAGATGGATAAAATCATGGAAAATGGCCAAGCGAACAAAGCCAATTTGGTGAGCCTGGAAGAGGATGTAGTGAAGATAAATGAAGTGATTGGTCTAATTAGAGTGATTGCTTCTCAAACGAACCTGCTATCCCTGAATGCTTCCATTGAAGCGGCACGGGCGGGGGATGCGGGCAGAGGTTTTGCCGTAGTCGCTCAAGAGGTGCAAAAATTGGCTGTGCAAACAGATGAATCCATCGATATCATTTCAGAATCCATTATGCGGATTAATGAACAAACAGCCAAAGTCATCCAAAATAATGATGAGAGTTTTCAGGATATATTAAATGGTGTTTCCTTAGTGGAAAACAATGGCGAGATTTTCAATAAGATATTTGAATCCGTAGAGAAATTGCTGAAAGGAACAGAACAATTAGCCGCCCATTCGAAAAAAATCAATGAGTCTTCGGATGAAAGCCTGGCATCCATTCAGGAAATTGCGGCGATTTCAGAAGAAGGAGTCGCAACGACGGAGCAAATCTCGGCCGCTGCCATTCAACAAAGTACCATAATGACTGGATTGAAGGAACAAAATCAAGATTTAGCAAATGAATCGGCAATTTTAGAAGAAATGGTCGAAAAGTTCATTACCGAAAAATAAATATTTGATGTAAACATCTACAAAAACCTTTCGTTATAACGAGAGGTTTTTGTTTGGAGTAATGCATGTAAGAGTTCATGTGTAATAGATAGAGTCACTTTCATTACAGCTTATTTTTTCATCGAATTGAGAGAGTATTAAAAATTGCAGGAAAAAAGTTTATCCAAACCATTTGCAATCGCTACCATTTAATGTTATGCTTAGTCTTAATTATTTTTGTTCGGTACTAAGGATACTAAAAGTACTACTTTTCGTTTTCGATGATGACTTAGAGCAAGGATAGTAATACATTGTGCTTAGATGCACTAGGAGGCAACAACAATGGAACAAGGTAAAGTAAAATGGTTTAACGCAGAAAAAGGTTTTGGATTCATCGAACGCGAAAACGGAGACGACGTATTCGTACATTTCTCAGCTATCCAAAGCGAAGGTTTCAAATCTTTAGACGAAGGTCAAGAAGTTACTTTTGAAGTAGAACAAGGTCAACGCGGACCTCAAGCTTCTAACGTTCAAAAAGCATAATTTCAATAACAAAAAAAGACGGATCCTTGTTATAGGGTCTGTCTTTTTTTTTGCTTTGTGAAAATACATAACAAAAAACCCTGCTAAACGATAAGCAGGGTAAATGGTACAAGTAAAGTAAAACGCTTAAAAAGGTTTGACTAAGTATATCATAGTTTTTCTAAAAAATACTAAATTAAATATATTATACTTTTCATGGTATCGATAGGTAATTACTGAAATCATTGAATTGAAGGGACATGAAGGAATTCATGTCCCTTCTTTTTTTCGCCTGAAGATAGGCAAGAGGACATCTTAGCAAAATTCCAGGGGAGCAACTCCGAAGTGAAACAAAAAAACGATGGCCCACATATAAAGACATATAGGGCACTTTCACTAACTTGGTGGAAGGAGGAAAGATTCCAATACATTCAAATATAGATTTGAATATTCAGGGAATTGTGTTATATTATAATCAAACGAAGATTTGAATGAGAGGTGTGAGAAGATGACGGAACTAAAAGATATATGTGATGTTCATCTGCATGATGAAGTGAAGGTTAATCGCATTCAAGTAGAAATGGGCCAGGTGGATATATCCAGCATGTCGAAGCTGTTTAAAGTTATAGGCGATGAAAATAGGGCGAAGATAGCTTATGCGCTCTGTACGGACGAGGAATTGTGTGTGTGCGATCTGGCCAATATCATTGGTGCTTCGATGGCAACAACGTCACATCATCTTCGGACCCTTTATAAACACGCAATCGTAAAATACCGAAAAGAAGGAAAGTTGGCTTTTTATTCTTTGGATGATCACCATATAAAGCAATTGATTCTCATTGCGTTAGAACATCAGCAGGAGGTAAGGGTCGATGGCTGAGTCCCCGATGAAAACATATCGTATCCAGGGTCTATCCTGCACGAATTGTGCGGCTAAATTTGAGAACAATGTCCGTGAACTAGAGGGTGTGAATGATGCCAAAATCAACTTTGGTGCGTCGAAGATTGCGGTACAGGGCAGCGCGACCATTGAAGAGATTGAAAAGGCGGGAGCCTTTGATAATCTGAAGATCCGCGGTGAACAGGAACAGGTAACGCAAAAGGAACCATTTTGGAAGCAAAAAGAAAATATTAAAGTGGTGTCTTCGGTTATCCTATTGCTGGTCAGCTGGATATTGGATAATCGATATGCTGATGGAAGCATCATGCCGGTAATCGGTTATGCGGCTGCAATTATAGTTGGAGGATATTCATTATTTGTCAATGGTTTGAAAAACCTTGTAAGGCTTCGCTTTGATATGCACACCCTTATGACGGTTGCCATCATCGGGGCGGCAGTGCTTGGTGAATGGGGCGAGGGCGCTACCGTCGTCATTCTATTTGCGATAAGTGAAGCATTGGAAAAATATTCGATGGATAAAGCCCGTAATTCCATCGAATCATTAATGAACATCGCACCTAAAGAAGCCTTGATCCTGAGAGGGCATCACGAAATGATGGTTGCTGTTGATGAGATTGAAGTGGGCGACATCATGATCGTTAAACCGGGTCAAAAGCTAGCAATGGATGGCCGGATCATGAAAGGGGCCTCGACACTTAATCAAGCAGCCATTACTGGGGAATCCGAGCCGGTTTTTAAAACGGTTGAGGGTGAAGTGTTTGCCGGAACCTTAAATGGTGAAGGGCTGCTCGAAGTGGAGGTCACGAAGCGGGTCGAGGATACGACGATTGCAAAAATCATCCACCTTGTTGAAGAAGCACAGGCCGAAAAGGCCCCTTCCCAAGCCTTCGTGGATAAATTCGCAAAATTCTATACGCCGGCCATCATGCTCATTGCCTTGGCCATTGCCGTATTACCCCCGATTGTGATGAACGGGGATTGGAGTGATTGGATTTACCGGGGATTGGCTGTACTGGTTGTCGGCTGTCCTTGTGCTTTGGTCATTTCTACGCCCATCGCCATCGTGACAGCTATCGGAAATGCTGCGAAACATGGTGTGCTGATTAAAGGCGGGGTCCATTTGGAGGAAGCGGGAGCCTTAAAGGCGATCGCGTTTGACAAAACGGGTACTTTAACAAAGGGCGTACCTGAAGTGACTGATTTCAAGGTGTTATCTGATGTGTTGAATGAACAGGACGTGCTGGCTATCGCTGCTGCTTTAGAAAGCAGATCACAGCACCCCCTTGCGACGGCCATTCTTCAAAAGGCGGAAAACCACCATGTGGACTATCATTCTTTATTGGTAGAGGATTTTACTGCGATCACCGGTAAAGGCATAAAAGGGAAAATCAATCAAGAAATCTATTACATTGGTAAACCCCATCTTTTTGTAGAAGAGCCAGGTATAGTTTTCTCTGATGATGTGCTTAAATTAATCAGCGGCTTTCAAAATACAGGGAAAACGGTGATGGTGCTTGGTGATCAAGTGAAGCCCCTGGCACTGATCGCAGTGTCAGATGAAATAAGGGAAAGCAGTAAGGAAGCGATTCGGAAACTGCATGAATTGGGCATTGAAAAAACGATCATGCTGACTGGCGATAATATTGGAACGGCAAAAGCAATTGGAGCGGCAGCTGGCGTTCATGAGATTGAGGCGGAGCTATTGCCGCAGGATAAATTGACCATGATCAAACGATGGAAACAAAAATATGATCGAGTGGCCATGGTAGGCGATGGTGTCAATGATGCTCCGGCCTTGGCAGCTTCCACGGTAGGAATCGCAATGGGCGGGGCGGGCACGGATACGGCCCTTGAAACTGCCGATATCGCCTTAATGGGTGATGACTTATCGAAGCTTCCTTATACAATCCGCTTAAGCCGCAAAACATTAAAAATCATAAAGCAGAACATCACGTTTTCATTGGTGATTAAAATCCTGGCCTTATTATTGATAGCCCCGGGGTGGTTAACACTTTGGATGGCGATTTTTGCCGACATGGGTGCGACGTTATTAGTTACATTGAACAGCCTTAGGTTGTTGAGAATAAAAGAATAGAATAATATGGGCTCCCTGGCGCATCTTAAGGTGCACCAGGGAGCTTTTATTTATGAACTTTCCAATTGTTTCATGTGAAACTTTGAAAAAAAGTAGTCGGTCCTCTTATTTTTTTGTTGAAAGTAAAAGGAGGTCCAATGAAAACACTTTGCTAAGGGCAGCAATCGTTATGCAAGCGATGTCGGGTATGCTACAATGTGGCTGGCTTTTAGGCAGCATGAAAGGTTTGTTTAAGTATAATATAGGGAGTAAGGTAAGTACGGAAGGGATTTGAAATGATGGAATTACAGCAAAGGGCAATCTTGGTTGGAGTTAATCTCAACGGTTCAAAGGATTTTGAGTATTCGATGGAGGAATTGGCCAATTTAACGGAAGCATGTGAGGTAGAAGTTGCCGGGACCATCACACAAAATTTGCATCGGGTGAACTCATCACATTTTATCGGTATCGGGAAGATCGAGGAAGTAAAAAATCTCGTTGAGTATAAAGAAGCTAATGTCGTCATTTTTAATGATCAGCTCTCCCCTTCGCAACTTCGTAATCTGGAGAGGGACATGGATTGCAAGGTGATTGACCGGACAATCTTGATTCTGGACATCTTCGCGCATCGGGCGAAAACGAAGGAAGCACAGCTTCAGGTGGAAGTGGCGAAGCTGCAGTATATGCTCCCGCGTCTTGTAGGTTTGAGGGAGTCATTAGGGCGTCAGAGTGGCGGGGTCGGTACAAACAAAGGTGCAGGTGAAAAGCAGTTAGAGCTTGACCGCAGGAGAATCGAGGAAAATATAAGTGTTTTGAATAAGGAACTGGAAGACCTTGTTGCACACCGGCAAACGCAGAGGAAACAGCGGAAAAAGAATGCCATCCCTGTCGTATCCTTAGTCGGTTATACAAATGCAGGTAAATCTTCGATCATGAATGCTTTGATCGAGATGTTCCATCCAACAGCAGAGAAGCAGGTGTTTGAGAGGGATATGCTGTTCGCTACGCTTGAAACATCCGTCCGAAACATTCCGCTGCCGGATAATAAGGAATTTTTATTGACTGATACGGTGGGATTTGTGTCTAAATTGCCCCATCATCTCGTGAAAGCATTCCGATCAACATTAGAAGAAGTGGTAGAAGCGGATCTGTTGATCCATGTTGTCGATTTTTCCAATCCAAATCATGAGCAGCAAATGGAGATAACGGATAAGACTTTAAATGAGATAGGCATTAAAGGGATTCCGACGATTTTTGCCTATAATAAAGCGGACCTTACCGATTTGGAAATCCCTAAGGTGAATCGTGACTCTGTATATATGTCAGCAAAAAACAAAGTCGGCATCGAGGAATTGATCGATCAAATTCGCCAGCATATTTTTGTCGACTATACTCACTGTGAAATGCTGATTCCATATGATCAAGGGCAGCTTGTTTCCTATTTCAATGAAAGTGGTCACATAACGGAAACTGAATATGAGGCAAATGGATATCGAATAAAGCTTGAGTGCAAGAAAACGGATTATGAGAAATATAAACGATACGTTATTCATCCGGAATGAGCCTGCCTGTTGATAAATTGTTAACGGTTTGTTGATAAGTGGAAAAGTTGATTTCTTAATGTGGATAACTTTTGTTAAAATGCTTCTGTTCCGCAAAAACAAAGAGAATATTGCCATATAATATGTGAATAAGTTGTGGATAAAAGTGAAAAGACCCAGGAAACCCTGAATTGAGTTTCTGGGCTTTTTTTATGTGGACAAAGTGTTGATAAGTAGGTTTTGGAACAAATCATCCAAATAATATCAGTAAGTATGATGAAAAGTAAGTTTGAATGTAGAAAAATGACGATGTTTATCATTTATTGTTAGGAAATATAACATGAATATTACATATTGCATATCTAGCATCTGGGAATACTTTACACTTTGTATAATGTAACTTGCTTTTCAACATTATAAAATAAAGAATACTCAATTCTCTGAGGTTTTGAGTTTTTAAGATTAGTAGGGGGGGCTTTTTGTGTTAGAAGGAAGCAGGGATAGAGGCGTGACCAGTGAGAGAATGATAGAAAATAATAAACAAAACGAGAGAATTTTGGCTGGGAAATCGCCATGACTTGTTAGTTGAATAAATTGACAGAAACCATGTTGGCAATGATTTCAATCGTTTAAATATGAGGACAGTAGAGAGAAATGCATGCAATTCCTCCCTTTTTATTTTTCAAAATAAATGTTTGGAAGGAGAAATAGTAGATGAGTATGACGAGCCCGTTAAAAGGTGGTCTAGAGATTAACTTTCAGGAAGCGGAGAGGGGTTTATCCCCAAGGGAAGCTTTGGAAGAATCGAATCGATGTTTATACTGCTATGATGCCCCATGTATCCAAGCCTGTCCGACCGGAATAGATATTCCAGGTTTTATTAAGAAGATAGCTTCAGGTAATTTTAAAGGGTCGGCCAAGACGATCATGACGGCCAATCCTGTCGGTGCCAGCTGTGCGCGGGTATGTCCGACTGAAGAGTTATGTGAGGGAGCATGTGTCCTGAACCATTCTACAAAGCCAATCATGATTGGCAATCTCCAGCGTTATTCCACAGATTGGGCCATCCAAAATAAACAAGCCCTATTCAAGGCCGGGAAAAAGAATGGCAAAAAAGTTGCCATTGTAGGAAGCGGTCCGGCGGGTTTGTCTGCAGCAAGGGAGTTAGCCTTGCTTGGCTACAGTGTAACCATTTTCGAAGCTGAAAAGAATCCAGGAGGATTAAATACTTACGGGATTGTATCGTTCCGTTTGCCTCAGAGCATTTCTTATTGGGAAGTTGAACAAGTAAAGAGTTTGGATGTTGATATTAAAACGAATACACGGGTCGGAGTGGATGTTTCCGCAAATCAGCTGACTGCCGACTATGATGCGGTCATTTTAGCTATCGGCATGTCCGATGTCCCTAAGCTTGGAATTGAAGGGGAGGATTTGGCTGAAGTTTATGATGCAATCGATTTCGTTAAAGCAACGAAAACAGGGGCAATCACTGATAAATTCATTGGGAAGAAGATGGCGGTAATTGGAGCTGGAAACACGGCGATCGATGCCGCGACCTGTTCTGTACGCCTGGGCGCCGAACAGGTGAGCATTATTTATCGTCGTACCCAAAAGGAAATGACAGCCTATGATTTTGAATATGAGTTTGCCAAACAAGAAGGTGTCGGGTTTCACTGGCTGACTGCCCCCTCCAGGATCCTCGCGGATGAAAGCGGTCAGGTTACGGGCATCGAGTGCGTGAAGATGGTGCTTAGCGAGGCAGGGGAAGATGGGCGGCGCCGTCCAGTCCAAATTCCCGGATCGGAGTTCGTCATACCGGTCGATGGGGTCATTCGTGCTATAGGCCAATCCAGGTATGTAGAATTGATTGAACAGTTCGGCATTAAACATGATGATGGTGTCGTTACATTGGATGGTGATTCCTATAAGACATCGCATGAAAAGATCTTTGCGTGCGGTGACGTGATCTTCGGAAAAGGCCAAGGTGAGGCAATGGTTGTTTCAGCTGCCCAGCAAGGGAAAAAGACAGCCTATGAAATTGACTCGATTTTGAATTGCGAAGCGGTGGATATTGCTTAATAACTATAAAAAATAGGAGGCTTATCATGGCTGATTTATCAATTGATCTTGCAGGTATTAAATCTCCCAATCCCTTTTGGCTTGCTTCAGCACCACCTACTAATTCGGGTTATCAAGTCCAGCGCGCATTTGAAGCTGGCTGGGGAGGAGCTGTTTGGAAGACATTGGGTGATCCCATCCTGAATGTCTCATCACGTTTTGCAGCGGTCAGCTTTAATGGACAGAGAGTTGCCGGGTTCAACAATATAGAATTGATTACGGATCGACCGCTTGAAGTGAATCTTAAAGAAATATATGAAACGAAGAAAAGGTTCCCTGATCATGCAATCATTGCATCGGTGATGGTGGAGCCGCAACAGGAAAAGTGGCATGAGATCATCAAGCGCATAGAAGATGTAGGGGTAGATGGTTACGAATTGAACTTTGGCTGCCCGCACGGTATGGCAGAGCGCGGGATGGGAGCTGCTTCGGGACAGGTTCCCGAACTTGTGGAAAAGCAAACATACTGGGCGAAAGAAGCTGCTTCCAAACCTGTCATCGTCAAGCTTACACCGAATATAACCGACATTACGGTTACGGCTGAAGCGGCGGTGCGCGGCGGTGCGGATGCAATAAGCATGATCAATACGATCAACAGCTTGGCAGGAGTGGATATCCATTCATGGAATACGATTCCCCATGTTGGCGGCAAGGGGGCTCACGGAGGGTATTGCGGTCCCGCTGTGAAACCGATCGCTTTGAACATGGTGGCAGAGTGTGCAAGGAATAATAGGATCAATGTTCCCATTTCCGGAATAGGAGGCATTTCAAATTGGCAGGATACGGTGGAATTTTTATTGATGGGTTCCACTGGAGTGCAAATTTGTACGGCTGCCATGCATCACGGTTTTAGAATAGTAGAAGACTTGATTGATGGACTTTCCAATTACCTTGATGAAAAAGGGATATCCTCCGTGATGGATATTGTCGGTAAGTCCGTACCGCGCTATTCCGACTGGGGGAATTTAGATCTTAATTATAAGGTCGTTGCGCGCATTAATAATGATGTGTGCATTAACTGCAATAAATGCCATATTGCGTGTGAAGATACTTCTCATCAATGTATAGATATGTTAAAGGACACGTCAGGCGGCTCCTTTTTGAGAGTGCGCGAAGAAGATTGCGTAGGCTGTAATCTATGCTCGATCGTCTGTCCGGCCGATGGGGCGATCGATATGATCGAATTGACAAATGAATTACCGCCAATGACGTGGAATGAACGACAATCGTTCCTTGGGGGCATAAGCAGTGAAAGTGTTGATTTCGTAAAATGATGGAGGGGTCTAATATGAAGAAAATCATTAAAAATGGAACGATTGCAACGGCTGCAGATACGTATCAAGCCGATATATTGATTGAAAATGAGAAGATTGCAATGATTGGCAAGGACCTCCCGGCTGAGGGGGCTGAAATCATTGATGCAAAAGGAGCTTATATTTTTCCGGGGGGCATTGATCCGCATACACATCTCGATATGCCGTTTGGCGGGACAACGACAAAGGATGATTATGAAACGGGAACGATTGCCGCTGCATATGGAGGCACGACAACGATCATCGACTTTTGTTTGACCGAAAAAGGGGTGCCGTTAAAGAAAGCGATAGAAACATGGCATGAAAAGGCCAATGGAAAAGCGGCCATAGATTACGGTTTCCATTTAATGATCAGTGAGATTAATGATGATGTATTGGCTGAGCTGCCGAGTATCATCGATAATGAAGGGATTTCTTCCTTTAAAGTGTTCATGGCTTACAAGAATGTTTTTCAGGCTGATGATGCCACGCTATACCGCACTCTGTTGCAAGCAAAGGAACTTGGCGCACTTGTCATGGTTCATGCTGAAAATGGCGATGTCATCGATTATCTTACGAAGCAGGCGCTGGCTGAAGGTAACACGGATCCAATTTATCATGCATTAACAAGGCCTCCGGAGCTTGAAGGGGAAGCAACTGGACGGGCTGCCAAACTGACGGAAATGGCAAATGGCCAGCTCTATGTCGTTCATGTCACCTGTGAAGATGCGGTTGAAAAGATCACTGAGGCAAGAAATAAAGGGGTGGATATTTGGGGGGAGACTTGTCCGCAATATCTGGTTCTTGACCAATCTTATCTTGAAAAGCCCCATTTCGAGGGATCTAAGTATGTATGGTCCCCGCCGTTAAGGGAGAAGAAAAACCAGGAAGTGCTATGGAATGCTTTGAAAATGGGCCAGCTGCAAACGATCGGCTCCGATCAATGCTCTTTTGATTTTAAGGGACAGAAGGAACTTGGACGTGAAGATTTCACGAAAATACCGAACGGCGGGCCAACGATTGAGGATCGCATGAGTATCCTCTTTTCTGAAGGGGTCATGAAAGAGCGCATTACCTTGAATCAATTCGTCGACATGACATCTACGCGTGCCGCCAAGCTATTTGGATTATTTCCGAAGAAAGGGACGATAGCGGTAGGTTCGGATGCTGATATTGTCATTTTTGACCCGAAAGTTGAAAGGGCCATTTCTGCAGAAACCCATCACATGGCGGTGGATTATAATGCGTTTGAAGGTATGGAAATTACAGGTGAACCGGTGTCCGTTTTATCGAGAGGTCAATTCGTCATTAAAGACAAACAATTTGTGGGCGAAGTTGGAAAAGGGCAATTCCTGAAACGGGCAAAATATAATGCGTCGCTGAAGCCGGATACCGGGAAAAAGCTTACAGTCTAACTTTGGTAAGGAATCTTGCAAATTAAATTAGGGGGATTTTTATGAGTGAGAAGAAAGATTATTTAAAGTCTCCCGATTTGCTGCCTATACCTCATAGTGAGAAAAACATAAGTGCAGCCGGATTTGGTTTCATTTGGGTGGGCATGGCTGTAGTATTGGCTGCCTTCGCAATCGGTGGGAACGGTGTCCAAAGTTTATCCTTAGGCTGGGTCGTTCTTGCAACGGTCATTGCCTGTGTGGTTCTCGGCTTTTTGATGACAATGACAGGGGATATTGGTGTTGAACATGGAATATCATTCCCCGTTTATATGAGGGCGCCGTTCGGTACGATTGGCACCCACATCCCTTCGGTTGTACGGGGGTTTGTAGCGTCATGCTGGTTCGGCCTCAATACTTACTTTGGAGCTACTGCAATGAACGCTATTTTCACAACCCTTTTTGATTTTGATAATTGGTTTATCTGCTTCCTCATTTTTGCCGTTTTACAATTAGTGAATACGGCAATGGGAATAAAGTCGATAGAACGATTCGCCGACTTGGCGGCGCCCGTCATCATTTTAATTTCCGGCTGGATGTATTTCACTCTATCCGATCAGGCTATAGCCCAAGGAAGAGATGTATGGTCCTGGATTGAAAGTCCGGTCACTGGCGGGGCCGCCGCAACGGCTTTCATGGTCGTCATTATGGCAAATATGGGATTTTGGGGCACGTTGACTGCAGATATGCCTACGCTTTCCCGCTATATAAAGGCACCAAAAAATGAAAAAAATTGGTTCAAGCGCAATAAGGGGCAAATAATTGGGAATATTATCACCTATCCCATCACCCAGACTTTCATGGTGATTATCGGTGCGGTTTCTTATATGGCCGTTTCCAATTATGATCCTGTAGTTGCCATACAGGGATCAGCAAGTGGAATTGCCCTCGGCGTCCTTTTGATCATGATCGTATTTGCTCAATGGTCGACGAATACTACAGCCAATGTCATTCCCGCAGCTACCATTTTCTCCAATGTCATGGGTCCTAAAATGCCATTTTGGGCAGGGGTCGTTGTAGCGGGGGTTATTGGGATAGTAGTTCAGCCATGGAGCCTGTTCGGCATCATCATAGAAGTTTTATTAATAATAGGTGGAATCCTGGCATCCATTGTCGGCATCCTGGTATCGGATTACTATTTCCTTCGTAAACGGAGAGTGAATGTACAAGAACTCTATGAAAGTGAAGGCCAGTATAAGTACTTGAATGGAGTGAATTGGGCAGGAATCATTTCTTGGGTGATTGGAGGAATTGGTGCCACGATTTTTTCAAATTATTCGTTTATTATTGGCTTTCTTCTCGGCGGTGCAAGTTATTTTATATTAGCCAAGTATTGGTGGTTCAAGCGATATGAACAAGCTGAAATCATTGATCCGAGCGATGAGAAATATTTAGGCATTTCCGTCGGAAGGGATTGGATAATCGGAAATGGCCCAGAACTTGAGGAAGAGATGGTTTTTACGGCTACGACCACCGGCAAGGAGAACGTTTGAAAAAGGGGGGAATGGAAATGTCCGAATATCAAGAGTATCGCTTAGAAAGGGAACAAATCGATTTTTTACTTGAAAGAGGATATCGAATCACCCGGGTTTCCGAAAGTTTAAGTGGAGCCTTTCTCGATTTTGAACTGATTGAAGGAACGAAGCAGGAATGGAAGCAATTGAACATCAAAACCCCGGAAGGAAGGAAATACTTCTCTACATTGCTTTTCAAAAAAAAATTGAATTGAAATCGTTTTGGACCGGGCCTATTCCTCACGAATGGGCCCTTTTTGTTCGAGTTTTTTGTAGAATTTTGACGTTAGATTTTCTGACAAGTGTCTGGAGATTTAAGGTTTGTCCGTTTATAATAGATTTTAAAGCAGTTTTATAAAAGGATGTGGCTGGATGAATACATCGATTACAATCGAGGAAATTCTAACACGCAAGCATTTTAATCTGACGGATATAATTGCAGGTAGAAGTGGGATAAAGCGTCAAGTGAAGTGGGTCCACTGCATGGAAGTCACCCAAATCAGCCATTTGTTAAATGGAAACGAACTGATACTGACTACCGGTTTAGGGTGGAAAGACTGCGATGACACATTTCTATCCTACTTAAGACAGTTAATAGAATGCGATGCAGCTGGACTCTGTATAGAGATTGGCGCCAACACCATGGCAGTGCCGCAATGTGCCATCGATCTCGCAAATGAACGGCAATTCCCTATCATCCTATTTCATGAAGAAGTCCCTTTCGTAGAAATCACGCAGGATATACATTCCCTTATCATCAATAAACAATATGAGATGATCTCCAACTTAGAAAACTACTCACAGCAGTTAAATAAAAATCTCCTCGAAATTGACCATTATGAACCAATTCTAAAATTTCTCCACAGCTATTTAAATGTACAGGTTATTCTTATCTTTAATGAAAATGATATAGCCAGCATTCCAAAAATAAAGAAAAAAACAACCTATCAAATGGTGGCGGACATATACGAAGAGAAGCGGAAATTGGATAAAACCGTTCTTGGACAGCCGATTCAAGTGCTCGGTGAAAATTATGCGGAACTGCTCATCTGCAGCAACGACAGAGAGTTGACTGATTTTGATTCACTGATCTTGGATCGAACGGCTACCGCATTGGCACAGCATCTATTAAGGGAGATATATATAGAAGAAAAGAAAATGTCGGAAGAAAGTAAATGGCTTACAAATTGGATTGAAGGTGAATATAGTGACGAAGCAATCCGGGAGAGGCTATCCTATATTGATCCGAAAATGCAGTTGGATGGGGGTATTGTTTGCATTTGCAAACAACACCCAAAGTATGATAAAAGTTCCGCAAAGTTAGATGGAACCTATTTTAAGATTATGTTTCGAACAATTTTTGAACAGTACGGCTTTCAGATATTTTCCATGGAAGTGCATCAGCATCTTGTTTTTATTTTGGGTGATAATCGTCCATCTGAAGATTGGAAATCAAGGGTTACAAGCGCGGTGGATCGAATCATGAAAATGGATGTAAGCGGGCGAAATCGTATGGGTCTGCTTTCCATTGGTTTTGGAAAGCATGTTCAAAGGTTAAGTGAGATTTATAAAAGTTATGAAACGGCCCGTGAAACTTTGCTGCTTCAGGATACGTTACCAGAGGATAACAGGAGCATCTTTTATCAGGACTTACATATGCATCGCATGATTTCGCTCATAAATAAGCATGGTAATCTGGAGGAAACGGTGTACGAATATTTAGGTCCTGTCATTGAATATGACAAGCAAAACAATGGTGAGTTAATGCCAACATTAAAGACCTACCTTGCCTGTAACGGTTCTAAACAGGAAACATCGAAACAACTATTCATTGTCCGGCAAACGCTATATCATAGGCTTGAAAAATTGGAGAAACTGCTAGGTTCTGATTTTATGCGTTCAGATAAGCGTCTGGGCCTTGAATTCATGATTTTTGCATTGGACTTCTTGCAATACAGCAGCAGGAAAATCAGTGGAAAATATGTAGACAAATATATTGGAAGATAAAAATAAGTAAGACTGAAGGGTGTCCCGGGGACATCCTTTTTTGAATGCAAGGAAAGGGAGGCAGATAACAAGGTTAATGCTGACATCAAAATGGCCTATATAGCTCCTTGATGTCAGCATCTTTTATTAATATTCATCTTTTTTGGAAAGGCAGCGGTCACATTCCAAGAGGTAGGATTCAGCTTGTTCAATGATATGGGTCCCGCATTCCGTACATTGTTTAGGCGGCAGTGTCCTGAAGAATTCCAAAGGGTTTTTAGTTTGCATGATGATTCCTCCTCATGATTTGGTTTAATCAGTCTTCGTGTTTGGAAAGGCAGTGATCACATTCCATCAAGTAGGATTCAGCTTGTTCAGTGATATGGGTTCCGCACTCCGTACATTGTTTAGGCGGCAGTGTCCTGAAGAATTCCAAAGGGTTTTTGGTTTGCATGATGATTCCTCCTTTTTGATTTGGTTTAATCAGTCTTCACGTTTGGAAAGGCAGTAGTCACATTCCATTAAGTAGGATTCAGCTTGTTCAGTGATATGGGTTCCGCATTCCGTACATTGTTTAGGCGGCAGTGTCCTGAAGAATTCCAGTGGATTTATAGTTTGCATGATGGTTCCTCCTTTTTGATTTGGTTTAATCAGTCTTCGCGTCTGGAAAGGCAGCGGTCACATTCCATTAAGTAGGATTCAGCATGCTCGTTAATATGTTCACCGCACTCGGGGCAATGTTTTGCAGGGATATTGTTAAAAAACTCAATGGATTTTTTCATTTGCATGATGATTTCCTCCTTTTAATGTTAGATATATTTTCCGATCGCTTTATTCTTCACGTTTGGAAAGGCAGCGATCGCATTCCATCAGATAGGAATCTGAGTGGTCCACATGTGTTTCACCACATTCCGGGCAATGTTTAAATGAATCGATTATGAGTAAATCTGATTGATTTGCTTGCATGTCTCGCTCCCCCTCTTTATAGTACAGTTTTTGTTGTTTGCTTGTTGTTATAATACAGTATATACCCGAATTTGGAAAATGTATAGGTATTTTACAGAAAATTTGAAATTTTTTTCTCTGATTGTCTAAAAACCCTATAGGTAAGGGAATCATCATCTGTTTATTTTTGGATTTTTCTTCACGGCAAGTAGGAAATGGAAGAAATAACGCTTTTTATAAAACGAAAAAACAAAGAGGGAGCGAAACGGACAGACAATTTTCAATGTGTTGTGATAGGCATTAATGTAACAGATGAGAAACAGGAAGATCAGTGATCAATGAATGCCTGTTTCACAGTCGATGTAACATATAAGAGAGCTCGTTCTAAAATGTCAGCAAAATTCAAGCGGCAGCGATTATGTGTAAGTTCCTGTCTGTGTGGTTTTAATACATCAGTAAAGAGGTAACTTGCTAGTAGAAGTACAATAATGGGGGGGAGCATATGTCGAAAGCAATGATTATCGTCAATCCATCTTCAGGCAAGGAAAAGGCAGGGAAGATTTTACCGAAAGCGGAAAAGGCACTTGGTGAAATTTTTGATGAGGTATGCGTTCGTAAAACGGAAGGAGAGGGGGATGCTACGGGTTTTGCTAAGGAGGCCTGTGCAGAAAGGTTCGATGCTGTCATTTCCATGGGTGGGGATGGAACGGTGAACGAGATAGTGAATGGTTTGGGCGAGCAGCAGCATCGGCCTACGTTCGGAATCATTCCACTAGGAACCATCAATGATTTCGCTAGATCTTTGGGAATACCACTGAATCCCAATGCTGCCATCGAGATATTGAAGGATATGCATATTAAGGAATCGGATATAGGGAAGATCAATGACCGTTACTTCATGAATGTGTTGGCAGTAGGGGCAATCGCCGAAGCCACCTATAATGTTACCGTTGAACAAAAAACCCGTCTTGGGTCTTTTGCATATTTCATTGAAGGAGCAAAAGCGATCATTAAAAAAACTCCGTTTCCTTTAACGGTTGAACATGATCAGGGAAAGTGGATGGGCGAGGCTCATTTACTAATTGCAACAATGACTAACTCTGTCGGCGGTTTCGAACAACTTGCACCAGAGGCGGAAGTGAATGATGGAAAGCTGCACACATTCATCATTAAGGATTTATCTCTTCCTCTCATCGTCAAGATCATTCCCAGTTTGATCAGGGGGGAGATCATGGGGAATGACGAAGTTGAATATATTAAAACTTCCAAGCTCCATTTAACTACATCAGAGGAACTTGCAGTCAATATCGATGGAGATGAAGGCATTCTTCTTCCTTTCCAGGCAAATGTACTGCACAAACATCTTCGTCTCTTTGTCCCGGGAACTAAATAACTTGTTATATGGTTCATTGTCATTCATCATGTGGTAAAGCTGATTATGGGTTAGCCAATCAGCTTTTTTTCTATGCGGTTACCCAAGGTTTATTGATGGATTTGATTTGTGATGTTCATCGTGCACAACGTAAGCTCCTTCGCTTTTATAAAAGGTATTATTATTCAGGAGGATTCCAGGTTAGAATAGTTAATGCATGAATGACTGGGTATAAATATGTTACGCTTATAGTTATGATTATAGATGAGAGAGGAAGTTTGATGTTTGTATGGAGTTTTTTCTTGTTATATTAGCGCTTCTTATATTGATTGGAGTGTCTAATGTAATTAACCATTTTATACCCTTTATACCTGTACCATTAATACAAATAGCACTGGGTGTCATATTGGCACTTTTACCCCTGGGTATGCATGTTGAGATGGAGACGGAATTATTTTTGCTATTATTCATCGCACCCCTATTATTCAATGATGGTAAAAATGTACCACGAACAGCACTTTGGAAGTTGAGAGCACCCATTCTGATGCTTGCACTAGGCCTGGTATTCATTACGGTTTGGGCAGGCGGGTATTTAATTAATTGGATGATCCCTTCGATACCATTGCCGGCAGCGTTCGCTTTAGCGGCCATTTTGTCACCTACGGATGTAGTGGCAGTAAGCGCTTTGGCTAGTCGGGTCAAGTTACCGAAGAGCATCATGCACCTTCTCGAAGGCGAAGGGCTAATGAATGATGCCTCAGGTTTAGTTGCCTTTAAGTTTGCCGTTGCAGCTACAGTCACTGGTGTTTTCTCCTTAGTGGACGCAACCTTCAGTTTCATATGGATTGCAATTGGTGGGTTTGTAGGTGGAGCGATACTAGCTTTCATCATTATCAGGCTTCGTGTATTTCTTCGCCGTTTAGGGATGGAAGATGTCACGATGCATATGCTGATCCAAATCCTAACTCCTTTTATTATTTTCCTCGCTGTGGAACATTTCCACCTTTCTGGGATTTTGGCAGTCGTGGCTGGGGGAATTGTCCATGCCATTGAACGAGATCGGGAAATATCACCAACTGTGGAACTTCAAGTCGTTTCAAAGAGTACATGGTCCGTCATTTTATATGTATTGAATGGTCTTGTATTCGTTTTGCTTGGCTTGCAAATCCCAAGCGTTGCGAAAACTATCTTTCAAGATCCAGCCTTCAATAATGGACAAGTGATCCTTTATATCGTGATCATTACACTTTTCCTCTTCGCTTTACGATTCATTTGGCTTACGGCTGCCTGGTCGATTGGCTGGATGACGAAAAAAGCGGGAGCCCAAAAACCAGACTTAAAAGCTGCTGGAATCATTACCATTTCCGGTGTTCGCGGAGCTGTAACGTTAGCGGGTTCGTTCTCGATTCCATATGTGTTGGCAGATGGAAGTCCTTTTCCTGAGCGTTCGTTAATCATTTTCATTGCAGCGGGTGTCATATTGCTGACACTGATTGTTGCGAGTGTATTTCTGCCAATCGTGGCACGGTCAGAAGAAGAGGAAGTGGTGGACAAGCAGGCTGACAAAACGAAAGCTGCTGCCATTCACTCACATCAAGCCGCTATTCGGGTGATTGAGTCCCAAATGACAGATGAAAACCGGGAAGCGGCTTTATCGATCATTTCCAGGTACTGTACCAAGATCAATGAACTGTCCTATGTAGAACAGGATAAAGAACCGGCTGCATTAAGGGAAGAAGAGAAGGACCTTCGCTTCAAGGCCCTTGAAGCAGAGCAAAGATTCCTGGATAAACTTATTAAGGATGAAAAAGTGGACCGGGAAACGGCGTATATATGCAAGGAATACATCCAGCGTATGGAAGGCGCCGTAACAAATCGACTGAAGTTCCGTTTTTTCAGGTCAGTAACGCTTTTCAGAAGAAGTATGCTAAGGGTTTTAAAATTATTTTTCCCTAATAAAAGTGAAATAAGAAAAATCAATCTTGAGAGATTGGAAAAGGTCAGGGATCTTAAAATCAGGATGTATAAAGCTGCCATCCAAGAGATACAAGCCGGAATTACAGCCGATAATCATAAGACATCCTCGATGATCATAGACGAGTATAAAGTGTTGATTTTAAAATGCAAACGTGAAAATAGAGGCCGTACCCCGAGTAAAATGGTCGAATATGAAAGAGAGCTGTTCTATAAAGCGATCCAGGCAGAACGGGACGAAGTGCAGGATATGTTTGAAAAACGACAAATCTCCCGTGATGTTGCCAACATACTCCGCCAGCAAATCAATTTACGGGAAGCACTGACAATCAATGAAAATACACACTGATTAACAGAAGGAGCACTGCCGATATATTCGGCAGTGCTCCTTCCGGTTTGTGAAGGGAATATCGGACCGGGTATCGAATATTTAATGTATCCAATAATTGATGAAAGAGGCTGTACTTAATGGAAAAGGAAATCGGGACCATCACCTTAACACCTTATTTACCGGAACATCTTCACCAGCTTTCCCAGTTTTATTTACCGGGTACACAAACCCCTTTTTCAGCTTTGCCGGAAGAGTCACTGAAATATTGCCGGGAAGATTGCGACAGGCACCCTATCGTAATATTGGCCGATGGTATCCCTGTTGGCTTTTTCGTTTTACACATTGGCGAAAACATCGCCCCTTTCACCAGCGATAAAAAAGCGATATTACTCCGTGGATTTCTTATTGATCAAAAACATCAGGGCAAAGGGATTGCGAACAAAGCGTTGCAAATCCTTCCGGAATTCGCAAAAGGGATTTTTCCAAACAAGGATTCGATCATTCTGGCAGTGGACGTCATGAACGTGATTGCAAAAATTCTTTATGCAAAATCGGGGTTTCAGGATACAGGGATTCAGAAGGAAGGCAGAAGCGGGGTGATGGAGATAATGGAATACAGATTAGATACGCTGAACAAGGATATGGAATAAGGGATGAATTACAAATATTGTTGGCATGTAGACTTTTCCAAAAGGGGAGGTCTTTTTTTTGTCCAATTTGTTACAGGTTTCATTATTAAACCAGTGATTTAGAAGGGCTGCTTTTAATAATGCCGCTGCCTTATGGTACACTTTACTTAATGTAAAATTCGTTAATCGAGGTGTAGTCCTAATGAAAACAGTCGTAGTCGTAGGTGGGGGCATTACCGGTTTATCAACCATGTATTATTTACAAAAAACAGTTAAAGCGAGAAGTCTCTCGGTACGATTGATATTAATAGAAGGAAATGAGGAACTTGGCGGTAAAATAAGGACTGTACACGAAGGTCCTTTTAAAATTGAAGCGGGTGCCGATTCGATTGTCGCCAGGAAACAAAATATACAACCATTTCTTAAGGAATTGAACCTGGAGGATCAAGTTGTCTTTAATGCGACGGGAAAGTCATTCATCCATACAGACGGGATGCTGAAGGGAATCCCCGAAGATGCCCTATTCGGAATACCAATGAGCCTGGAGTCGCTGGCGAAAAGTGATCTGGTTTCTGCCCAAGGGAAGGTCGACGCTTTAAAGGATTATTATACAAAAAATGAGACCTTTACGAAAAATGACTCTATCGGTTTATTTCTTGAAAGCTTCTTAGGCAAGGAATTGGTGCAAAAGCAGATATCGCCTGTCCTTTCGGGTGTTTACTCAGGAAAATTAAATGAATTGACCATTGCCAAAACACTGCCAGAGATGCTGGATTATAAAAATCAATATGGCAGTATAATACGCGGTCTATCGGAAAATAAGCATAAATACCAAAGCAAGGGAAATAAGAAGTTCCTTTCGTTTAAAAATGGCTTATCAACATTGGTTGAACGAATTGAGGAAAGCCTCGATATGGTCGAGATTTTAAAAGGGGTCCGTGTAGCTGAAATTGGAAGAAATGATGAGGGGTATATCATTTCATTGGCAAACGGTGAAACGCTCGAAACGGACTTTATCGTGTTGAGTACACCGCATACTGTTGCCCAGAAATTATTGGGAGATCGGGAGTTGGATGAGGACTTCGACGGTTTGATCAATAGTTCGATGATTAGCGTTTATCTTGGATTCGATATCCCGGACAGCATGCTTCCTAAAGACGGGACAGGTTTCATTGCAGGTGATAATAGTGATTTGATCTGCAATGCATGTACCTGGACAAGCCGGAAATGGGAGCATACTTCTGAAAACAGTCAGCTTTTGGTAAGGCTTTTTTATAAAAGCTCAAGTCCGGACTATGAACGATTACGGTCACTTACAAACCAGGAATTAATCTCCGTGGCTTTACGCGACATTGAAAACAGTCTAAGTATTTCTGGGAATCCAATTACGAGTGAAGTGACGAAATGGCATGAAAATATGCCAAACTACCATATTAAACATCCTCAAATCGTTCAATCGCTGGAGGCGAAAATCTCCGAGAATTATCCGAATGTTTTACTTGCGGGCTGTTCATACAATGGTGTCGGAATCCCGGACTGTATTGCTGATGGGGAAAAGAAAGCAAAAGAAATATGTCTGAAGTTGTAAAAGGGGGACTGCCAGGTGGCGGTCCTTTTTTTATGCATGCCGGAAATTCCGTTTGAAGTTTCCGGCATTTCCTGTATAATGATATTCGTAAAATTAAACTGAAAGTTTACTTATATAAAACTTTATCTACTGTGGGTTTACTATAAGTAAATTGTTGAGGGTAAATATGATGCAAATTGGAAAAAAAATAAAGAACCTTCGCTTGAAAAAAGGATTGACCCAGGAAGAATTGGGGGAAAGAACGGATTTAAGCAAAGGATATATTTCACAGTTGGAAAGGGATCTTAGTTCCCCATCAATTGAAACTCTTTTCAATATTTTAGAAGTGCTTGGCTGCACGCCGAAGCAGTTCTTCGATGAAGAGGATCAAGTCCAAAAGGTAGTGTATGAAGAAGAGGCACAAACGTTTTTCATCGATGAAGAACGCGGGTATCAAATCCAGTGGCTCGTGCCTGAATCGAATGAGAAGGAAATGGAACCTATTCGACTGACTCTCCAGGAAAAGGGGGAGTTCAAACAATTTGAACCATCCTTGTCGGAAACATTCGGCTATGTATTAAACGGAAGAGTCATTGTAAAGCTTGGTAAACATACGTATTTCGTCAAGGCAGGGGAGTCGATTTATTTTCATGCTTCAGATGAACATCAAATCATCAATGATTTTGAAGGTCCTTCCGATTTATTACTCGTGGTGACGGAATCATACTTATAGAATTCAAATCAAATGCAATCGCTGAAAATTGATGAGTAAGGTAATGGAGAGAGGGAAGAGCTATGGCAAACGGGAATATAATACGCTTCGATCAGGTTACGAAGCAATTCGATGATGATACGGTAGTTCTCGATAATGTTAGTTTTGAAATCGAGAGAGGGAAGTTCTATACGCTCTTGGGTCCTTCCGGATGCGGGAAGACTACGATCCTTCGTTTGATTGCCGGATTTACGGAAGCCTCCAAAGGTGATATTTACTTTGAAGGAAAAAGGATCAATGATGTGCCAGCCAATAAAAGGCAAGTGAATACGGTATTTCAAGATTATGCACTTTTTCCGCATTTAAATGTGTTTGAAAATGTAGCATTTGGTCTTCGGATTAAAAAAATGAAAAACTCGGAAGTGGAAATAAAGGTGAAGGAAGCCCTCAGCTTTGTTAATTTGGAGGGTTATGAAAAACGGGAGATCAGGGAAATGTCCGGCGGTCAGCGGCAACGGGTGGCGATTGCCAGGGCGATCGTTAATGAACCGGAAGTCATCCTTCTCGATGAACCGCTATCTGCCCTCGATTTGAAATTGCGTACAGAAATGCAATATGAATTGCGGGAGCTGCAACAGAGGCTTGGAATCACGTTTATCTTCGTCACTCATGACCAAGAGGAAGCATTAGCGATGTCAGATGAGATTTTTGTCCTTAACAAAGGGAAAATCCAGCAAAGCGGGACCCCTACGGATATTTATGATGAACCGCTGAATCGATTCGTTGCCGATTTCATCGGCGAGTCCAATATTGTAAAAGGAAAAATGATTGAAGATTACCTCGTGGAATTCGTCGGCAGACAGTTCGAATGTGTCGACCAAGGATTGAACAGTAATGAGGCTGTCGATATTGTCATCCGCCCGGAAGATTTAGAGATTACTTCCATCAATCGCGGGAAACTGCAAGTTCGTGTGGACTCCCAGCTATTTCGCGGAGTTCATTATGAAATCAGCTGCTATGACCATGATGGAAATGAATGGCTTGTCCAATCAACGAGAAAAGTGGCAGTTGGGGATGAAATAGGTCTGTATTTCGATCCGGAATCCATCCATGTCATGAGATTGGGTGAAACTGAAGAGGAATTCGATAAGCGTCTGGAAGCGTATCATGATGGGGAAAGTCATGAAGAATAAAATATCCCGTAATATTTACTTCATACCATATGTCTTATGGATTGCTTTATTCGTTATCGCACCCATTTTGTTGATCCTTTACTACTCCTTCTTTGATATTGAAGGCAATTTATCTTTGATTAACTATCAAAAGTTCTTTACGCCAGTATATTTAAAAATGACTTTAAGCTCATTCTGGTATGCGTTCCTGATTACGGGGATATCCCTTTTAGTCGCCTATCCGACAGCATATTTGTTAACGAAAACCAAGCATAAGCAGTTATGGCTTTTGCTGATTATCGTGCCTTCCTGGATCAATTTACTTTTGAAGGCTTATGCCTTCATTGGTATCTTTGGCACGTATGGTGTGGCAAATGGTTTTCTGGAGGCGGTAGGAATCGGAAAGCAGCAGATTCTCTTTACCGATTTCAGCTTCATATTCGTTTCGGTTTATATTTTCATCCCGTTCATGATCTTACCGATATTCAATGCGCTTGATAAAATGAATCCAACCCTTCTGGATGCGGCCAATGACTTGGGTGCGTCCAGATGGATGACATTCCGCCGAGTCATTTTTCCATTGACGATAGATGGTGTAAAGACGGGATGCCAGGTAGTCTTCATCCCGGCACTTTCATTGTTCATGCTTACAAGACTGATTGCCGGTAACCGCGTCATTACGCTAGGTACGGCTATCGAGCAGCACTTCCTTGTAACACAGGATTGGGGAATGGGTTCCACAATTGCGGTATTTTTGATTATTATAATGTTCCTGATTATGTTTGTAACGGGTAACCGAAAGCAGGGTGTGTAAATTGGGCAATAAATTATCACCAATATCAA
Source organism: Peribacillus phoenicis (assembly GCF_047238085.1). Classification (NCBI taxonomy): domain Bacteria; kingdom Bacillati; phylum Bacillota; class Bacilli; order Caryophanales; family Bacillaceae; genus Peribacillus; species Peribacillus phoenicis. Next base: position 5,373,778 of record NZ_JBDFMF010000001.1, read on the forward strand.
AAGCGTTTCTCGTTTTGATTTTTCTCATACTCTATGCACCGATTTTCTTTTTAGTCTTTTACTCTTTTAACAGCGGTGGAACGATGTATGACTTTAAAGGGTTCACGATGGAGTGGTACAAGGAGCTGTTCCAAGATACAAGGCTGTTGATCATTGTATTGAATACACTTGTGATTGCTTTATTATCTGCACTGATCGCAACGATCATCGGGGTGATAGGGGCAATTGGAATTCGGTCCTTTACGAGCAGCAAAGCTAAGAATACGGTATTGTCATTGAATAATGTATTGATTGTCAGTCCCGATGTGATCATCGGTGCTTCCTTCCTGATTTTATTCACGATGGCCGGGATCAAGCTTGGATTCTACTCGGTACTGTTGTCGCATATCGCCTTCAGTATCCCGATCGTTGTGCTTCTGGTCCTTCCGAAACTTCAGGAAATGAGCCCTACTTTAATTGATGCGGCACGGGATTTAGGGGCAAGCCGGTGGGATGTATTGACGAAGGTCATCCTTCCATACATCCTACCTGGTATTTTTGCTGGTTTTTTTATGGCATTGACTTATTCACTTGATGATTTTGCGGTTACGTTCTTTGTTACCGGTAATGGCTTCTCCACTCTTTCTGTGGAAATCTATTCATTGGCACGCCGTGGAATTTCATTGAATATCAATGCACTGTCGACACTGCTGTTCGTCGTGACACTGCTGTTGGTTGTCGTTTATTACTTTATAACTCAACGTGTAAGGCAAACGGGAATGGGGGGGAAACGATGAAAAGGCTTGTCCAAATGTTTTTGATCATCTCCCTCGTATCGGCTTTGCTTCTATATGCGATTTCAAGATTGAATTCATCGCAGGGATTTACGAGCAGCAATACGCTTACCATCTATAATTGGGGAGATTACATCGATACCGATCTAATCGAACGTTTTGAAGAAGAGACGGGCATAAAGGTCATTTATGAGACATTTGATTCGAATGAGGCCATGATGACAAAGATCGAACAGGGCGGTACGACTTATGATATTGCCATTCCGTCTGAGTATATGATCGATAAGATGAGGCAAGAAGACTTGCTCGTTCCCTTGGATCATTCCAAGCTTCCGAATTTGAAAAATATCGATGAGCGATTCATCGATCTGCCATTCGATCCGGAGAATAAATATTCCGTGCCGTATTTCTGGGGAACGGTTGGAATTGTTTACAATTCCAAGATGCTCGGTGGAAAGGAAATAACGGCCTGGGCGGATTTATGGGATAAAGATTTAAAAAATGAAATCCTTTTGACGGATGGAGCTAGAGAAGTGATGGGCATGGGCCTGAACTCTTTGAATTATTCATTGAATGATATAGATGAAGAACACCTTCAAGAGGCAAAATCCAAGCTAGATGCCCTCACCCCGAATATTAAAGCGATCGTCGGAGATGAAAGCCGCATGCTATTGGAAGCCCAGGAAGCGGCGATTGGCCTTGTTTGGTCGGGAGTTGCTTCTGAAATCATGGCTGAAAACGAAGATCTCGAATACGTTGTTCCAAAAGAGGGGTCCAATTTATGGTTTGATAATATGGTCATCCCGAAAACAACCAAAAATGTCGATGCTGCTCACCAGTTCATCAACTTCATGCTGGACCCGAAAGTTGCAGCACAGAACGCGGAATATGTAAGTTACTCGACACCTAATAAAGAAGCACTGAAATATATGCCTGAAGAAGTGGTGAAGGATGAACGTTTCTATCCATCGCCGGAACTGACGAAGAAACTGGAAGTGTACGAAAACCTGGGGAAGAAAAACTTAGCCCATTACAACGAACTCTTCCTTGAATTCAAGATGCATCGTAAATAACACACAAAAAAAAGCATGGTGTAGGAATTCCCTCCGTACACCATGCTTTTTCGTTGTAAGTTCGTCACACCTGTTTGATTAGATCCTAATCTTTGAGTGATTTTATCATCAGCTTCTTTTACTTTCCTGAACGGTTTCGAATCAATCTGCCAAATTGAGATGGAATATTACCTTTAGGATGGAATGGCCTTTACCCAGCTTTACCTTTTTCTTCGTTTTTTGATACCCTTTTGAACGAACGATCAGGATATACTTTCCTTGCGGCAGATCTTTAAAATGGCAGATTCCTTTTTTGTTTGTTTTTTTGGAACTGATTCGCATTCCGTTACTCGTGAGCAGCTCGACTTTAGCTCCCTTAATCGGCTTCTTCGTTGTCTCATCATATACTTTACCTGTAATAACCCTTTTGGAAAAGCTAAGCGGTACTAACTGGAAATCAAGGATAAGTTTTTCCCCTGATACAAGGGCAGATGTTTGTGAATGGTATTCGGGTGCAGATGCATGAACAGCGAGTCGGCCCTCCGGCAAGTTTTTGATTTTATATTTTCCTTTGCTATCAGTATATGTTGACGCGATTTTTTCTCCGGATTCATTAAATACTTCAATCAGCGCGTGGCTAATCTTGCTTTTATTTTTAGCGTCTTTTACTTTTCCTTTAATGGTTCCGAAATAATCCGCCGCATTGAGATAGAAGTTTACCTCTAGAATGGAATGACCATTACACAGATTCACCTTTTTCTTTTCTTTTTGATAGCCTTTTGAGCGAACGATCAGGATATACTTTCCTTGCGGCAGATTCTTATAATGGTAGATGCCTTTTTGGTTAGTTTTTTGGGAAGTGATTCGCTTTCCGTTACATGTGAGCAGTTCGACTTTAGCTCCCTTAATCGGCTTCTTCGTTGAATTATCATATACTTTTCCTATGATGACCCCTTTGGAGATGTTCAGCGGTTTCAGCTGGAAATCAAGGACAAGGTTTTCCCCTGGTTCAAGGGTGACGGTAACTGTCTCGGTAAGGTATCCTTTAGCACTTACGCGAACGGAATACGTTCCTGGGACGAGTGCCGTGATGACATATTTTCCATTTTCATCGGTTTTGCCGAATACGTTCAATTTAACAGCTTGATTGAATGCAGAAATCAAAGCGCAAGGAATCGGCTTTCCATTCTTTTCATCTGTTACTGTGCCGCTTAAGCTTGCTAGATCCATTGTGAGAAGGAGTGTTACATTCGTCGTTTCCCCGGCTTTTACAACGGCTTCCGTACTGCCGGTAATATATAATGAAGCCGAGGCCCTAACTGTATATCTGCCAGGTAACAGGCCCTGAACCTCAAAGAATCCCGAGGAATCCGTGGAAACTGCTGCAACAAGGACACCTTGACTATTCAGGATTTCAACTCGTGCACCTGCAATTGGCAGGTTGTTTTTAGCATTCCTTACCTGGCCTCGGATTGATCCCAGTCCAGAAGCTCTGATCAGCGAGATGTTTGCATTTAAATCGGACTCGCCAGCTTCAAGTGTCAGTGTTAGCTGAGCTTCGAGGTAGCCTTCTGCACTTGCGGAAATGTTATAAGTGTCTGGCTCCAGTCCTTCGAAGTAATATTGTCCATTACTGTCTGTAAAGGTAAATCCGACAAGCTCACCGCGACTATTATTCAGGTCAATTCTAGCGCCTGTAATAGGTGCTCCGGAAATGCTGTCCGTGACCGTTCCCGCAATCACGCTTGAGGACTCTGGCACGCGTCTAAGCTCAAAGTTAAGAACGTTTTCTCCAGCGCCAAGGTCTGCAGACGCTGTCTCAGAGAGGTATCCAGGTGCTGACGCACGAACCGTAAAGATTCCCTGAGGCAGGCCTTGAATGAGATATTCCCCGTTTTGATCAGTGAGTCCAAAGGCGATGGATACTCCGAATTCATCAAATACTTCAACTAATGCACCCACAATCGGCTGCCTTGTTTCTTCATCAATTACCGTCCCGGTTAAGTCAGCAGGGTTTGCCAATAAAGCAAAGTTAACAGCAGCAATGTCGCTCGGATTTAGAGAAATGGTTTGGGTCTGTGCCTGGAAGTTTGGATTCAAGGCAACCACTTGGTACGTTCCGGGTACAAGATTAGGAACGATGTAGCGACCAATATCGTCCGTTTGCGTCGTAACGACCACTACCCCTGAGGAGTTAATAACCCGTATTCTTGTGTCGGGCAGCGGTGCCCCCGTTGCCAGGCTGGTAATCGATCCCTGAATGGACGCTGTCTGCTGCAGAAGCAGGAAGTTAAACGAGACGGTCTGACCTGAAAAGACGATTGCGCTAAGTCCTTGTGCCCCGTAACCTGCTGCATTTGCAACAATGGATACTTCGCCTTGAGTGACTCCCTGAATGTTAAAACGTCCGTTGTTATCGGTTAGGACGGTTGCGAAAATGGGCCCAGATGGACTTTGATAGCGTAAGGTAACGGCTGCACCCTGTATTGGTGATCGTGTTTGTGCATTAAAAACGGTTCCGTTCACAACACCAAACGCATCATCCAACTGAACATTCAGTTGAGTGGTTTGACCGGCGGTTATGACTGCTCCGGCGGTCAGCCTTTCAAATCCGGAAGCATTGAAATCAGCACGATAAGTTCCTGGTGTCAGTCCTTCAATCCTGTATTGGCCGAAACTGTCCGTCAGGACACTTGCTGTAAGTCCATTGGTAAGATCATAGATTTGAACGGCCGAACCAGGTATTGGAATCAAGTTTCGGTCTGTCACGGTCCCTGTCAGGAATCCAGGGTTCGGACTAAGGGCAAGTGTTGTTTGTGTCGCAGTATTCGCTTGAAGTAAAACGGCCTTAGAATCGTTTCCGAAATTTGGCGCGGTTGCTGATACGATCACTGTGCCAGGCAGCAGGTTGGAAATTGTGAACGAACCATCCGCTCCGCTGGCTGCAATGGCCAGAACCTGACCATCGGTCGTGGATGCAATAACAATTGCACCTTGAACTGGACCGTCAGTCACATTATTCGTGACAACCCCCGTAATCGTTGCTGGTCCAGTCTGTAATAGAATGGTTACGTTTGTTGTAGTGTCAGCAGTAACGACCGCCCCAATCACCCCTGCTACAAATCCATTTGCAGATGCTGTGATGACATAGCTTCCAGGAGGAACCTGCGGGAAGGCAAAACTGCCATCTGAATGGGCGATTGCGGTAAAGATGAGTATTCCATTTTCGTCAAATAGAGATACTGCTACGGCAGTACCTACAAAAGGCTGCGCGAGATTATCAAGGACCACTCCTGCAATTGAGCCGAAGATACCTGTAAGGGAAACATTTGCTGTGGTCGTTGTGTCGGACTGAACTATAGCTCCAACTGTTCGTACTGCAAATCCTTGAGCCGTCACTGTAACGGTGTAGGATCCAGGAGGCAGATTTCCAATTGTGTACTGACCGTCAGGATCGGTTACAGCTGTCGCAATGATGATATCTCCCGCGCCTGCTATCCGAACAGTAACGACTCCACCTGTCACAGGATTTCCAAAAGCACCCGTTACGCTGCCTGTAATGGATCCAGGGTTTGCTGCCAAGGCAAAGTTGACTTCGGTCCTTTGTTCTCCAGTTGCAAGCGTTACTCCTGAAAGAACCGATTGGAAATTTTCTGCCGAAACTACCAGGGTAAAGTTCCCAGATGGAAGGTTGCCGATAAAATAAGTCCCATCCGGTCCTGTTTCTGCAAATCCAATAACCGTTTCATTCTGATCCAGCGCTTTGACGGAGGCATTGTTTATAGGCGTACCGAAAGCATCTGTCACAATCCCTGAAAGAGATGCAGGATTTGGCTGGAGGAATAGTGCGGCCTGTGTCTGCTGATTGGAAACAACCGTAGCGCCGGCTGATGCACTTGAGTAATTGAATTCTGCAGCAGTTACGAGATAGCTACCTGGCTCGAGCCCATTAAACGTATATGATCCCTGTTGATCCGTAACAGCAAACGCAATTGGTACCAAGCTCTGGCTAGGGTAAAGCTGGACCACTGCTCCAGGCACAGGCTGAGTTGTAACTGCATCACGGACAACCCCGCTGATGGACCCCGGACTTGCAAGCAGGGTAAAGTTTACCTCCGTTGATTGCCCTGGCTGAACGGCAAAGCCAGCTGTTGCTGACTGGAAATTTTGCTGAATGACAGAGAGAATATAGCTTCCTGCTGTAAAGCCTGTAATCAAGTAATTTCCGTTAACATCTGTCTGAACCCTTCTGACAAGAGCGCCTTGTAAGTCAAATAACTGAACTAATGCGCCCGGTATGCCAGCCCCTGCTTCGTCAGTCAATTGACCTTGAACAGCACCAGGGAGAGCGGCGAGCGTTGCATTGACTGCTTCCGTTTCGCCCGGATCAAGTCCAACCGTTGCTATTTCAGAACCAAAGGAAGGGGCACCGCTGAAAATGACACTATAGGATCCTGGAGCCAGGCCTGTTACTTGATAAAAACCATTGCTGTCTGTCAATGTTGTGGCAATGATTGGACCTGCAGGACTCAAAGCGCGGATAATCACACTTGCGCTTGGAATTGGTGCGCTGCCTTCTGGATTCGTTACACGGCCTTGAATAACTCCTGGATTGGGTGCTAAATCAACAGCTAAAACCGTGTCAGCATTAGGATTGATTTTAAATCCCCTAAGCTCGCTGCCGAAATTATTGGCATTGATGATTGCGGTATATTGGCCTGGTGCAAGATTTGGGAACGAGAAGTTTCCTTGAACATCCGTTACAATCGTTGTAATCAGTGTTCGATTTTCATCAAAAACCTGGAGAATTGCCCCTGCAATTGGAGCTTCATTTGCAGCGTTTTTCACTTGGCCCAGAACGCGGCCTGTAATTTGCTCTAAGGATAGAATCGTGTTCGTGACTTCTCCCGCATTTAAAATGACAGATAAAGCTTCATTGCCGAAACCTTGAGCCTGTGCAGAGAGTGTATATGTTCCAGGAGGCAAAGAAGGGAAGGAGAACGCCCCTTGTTCGCCGCTGAAGCTTGTTGCAATAATAACGCCGTTTGTTCTTGTTACAGTCAGGAAGGCGCCTGGAATTCCTGCTCCTGTTACAGTATTAACGACTGAACCGGATAACGTGGCAGGAGAGCTGGCCAAATTGACAGTTGTTGCTGTTTCCTGGCCTGCAAAAACGATTGAACTGACCGTATTCGCTCCATATCCAGGTGCTGAGGCGTTAACAAGATACGTTCCTGGAAGTAGGCCCGATACAAGGAATGTGCCGTCAGCCTGTGCAGTTAAAGCTTCAATTAAAACAAGATTTTCATTAAAGATTTTCACAAGAATATTCTGTCCGGTAATTTGCTGCCCCTGTTCGTCAAGAACAATTCCACTGATGCTTCCGGTTAGCGGAGAAAGAGCTGCATTCAATTGGATCGTTGTATCCGATACAATTTGCGCACCAATAATGGTAATGCCATATCCTTCTGCAGTGAAGACTGTACTGTACTGGCCTGGTGCAAGATTTTGGATGGTGTAGCTTCCATCTGTGTTTGTATAGCTGGAAGCCACAATGATCCCAGACGTATTTCGAACGACAACACTTGCTCCAGCTAGAGGGTTGCCTGTAGTTACTTCCGTTACAGTGCCGGTAAGTGAACCGGGATTTGCAGCAAGTGAAAAGTCTATGCCTGTTTGAACCTCCCCTGGTGAAAGGGTGATGGCTGCAATGAAAGTGCTGAATCCGCTAGCCGTAACAATGATATTGAGCGTAAAAGGCGGTAGTCCAGAAATGGTGTAAGTTCCATCTTCACTAGTGATACCAGTTCCAAGAACCGTTTCATTTCCATTCAACAATCTGACTGTCGCATTTGCAATCGGTGTACCATTAAGATCAGTTACAGTTCCCGAAACCGTTGCTGGATTTGGGGTAAGAGCCAGGTTGGAAGTTGCTTGTGCGTTTGCAAAAACCGTTGCCCCTACCGTGCTTCTGCCAAAGTTTGATAAATCAGCCGTAACTGTGTAGATGCCCGGTTTTATCCCGATAAACGTGTATTGACCCAGAGAATCAGTCATCGCACTCGCTATTGGCTGAAGCCCTTGAGACGGGAAGAGCTGAACAAAAGATCCTGCAAGAGGAAGACCCGTTTGGTTGCTCGTGACAATTCCCGTAATGGACCCCGGATTTGGCTGCAGCTGAATATTCAGTGTTGCTGTCTGACCGGAAACGATGGCTGCCCCCACCGTTTGCTGCTGATATTCCGTGTTTATGGCTGTAATCGTATAGGAGCCTGGCGGCAGGTTTTGGACACTGTACCTGCCGTCTGAATCGGTTTGACCTACAGATGTCAGCACACCATTTACATCAACGACTCGGATCAGTGTATTAACTAAAGGAAGCTGAGTCGCAGCATTTGTGACAATTCCTTGGATTGTTCCCGGGTTTGGAGGCAATGCAAGCTGAATAACAGATGTCTCTCCTGACGAAACGGTTGTAGAGCCCGCCTGTGTTCCAAAACCCGGATAACTTGCAAGTACGGTATAAGACCCAGGTGCAAGGTTCGGAATGGTAAAAGCACCATTTCCATCTGTCGCAGAGCTTGCCGCAATAGGGCCCGTCGGTGAGAACTGCCTTATCGTGATGCTTACTCCGCTAAGCGGCAGTCCTGTTTGCTGATTGATGATGGTTCCAGAAATCCTTCCTGGGTTCGGAATGAGATCAAAGTCCAGTAAGGTTTGAACATTGGCTGCGATTACTGTTTCCTGGACCACTGTTCCTAAATCGGAAGCGGATGCCACAACTCTGACGTTACCAGGTGCAAGATTATTCACTAAATACCGGCCATTTTGATCGGTTACAACAGTTGCTGCAAGTGCTCTTGTAAAATCAAATACCTGAACCGTCGCTCCAGATACAGTGTCTCCTGTCAGTGCATTTCTTACGGTTCCGGTTAAGGAACCTGCAACAGGGGAAAGAGCAAGTGTGACACTATTGACCGCTCCAGGTCCAAGCTGAACAGATACCGATGTTGAACCGAAGCCAGGCTTTGTCGCTGCTGCCGATACATTAACCGTATTCGGAGGCAGGTTCTGGATGGTGAATTGCCCGTTTTGATCGCTTATCGCATTTCCTGCGATGAGACCATTCAGGTCAGATACGGTTATAATGACACCTGAAAGGGGTGCCGACGTATCCTTGTTTATTACCAGACCAGTGATAGTGGCCGGATTTGGTGTAAGGACAATAGGAAGTGAAGTTGTCTGGTTAGCTGTAATATTCACACTGGCAACTGAGGTCGCATAGTTAGGAGCCGTAATTTGAACAAGGTATGTTCCAGGGGCAAGATCGATAATGGTAAAAGTGCCGTCAAAATCTGCAAGCAGCGTTTTTATAAGAATGCCGTTAATATCGAATACTTGAACAGCAATGTTTGATCCTGTGACAGGATTGCCTGCAGCATCTGTCAGAGTGCCGGCAACCATTCCTGTTTCCGGGGGCAAAGCAATATTAGCTGTGGCCGTCTCATTTGCAGAGACAATGGCGCCAACTGTGATGGCTCCAAAACCTGAAGCTGTTCCGACAATGGAATAGGAGCCAGGTGCAAGGCCTCTGATCAAATAGTTGCCGGCAGCATCAGTTGTATCGGAAGTAATGATGACGCTTGTGCCGCCTACTGTTCGGACAACTGCAATTGCCCCTACAATCGGATCTCCTGTGTTTGCATTTGTGATCTGGCCGCTGATGGTTCCAAATAGCGGAGTGAGTTCAATATTAACGTTTGGTATTAACTGTCCCGGTGTGACAGTAACGGCGGTAAGAGTCGCAGCGAAATCAGGAGCGGATGCGATAATCGTTAGCGTTCCAGCAGACAGGTTACCAATCGCATAAATACCTTTTTCATCTGTGATTGCTGTTCCGAGAACCGTCTCATTTTGATCAAGAACTCTTACCGTTGCATTTGTCAGCGGAGTGCCGCCTGGTCCGGTAATGGTTCCAGTGATCGTGGCAGGATTAGGAGCAAGCTGGATGATGATATTCGTTGTTTGATCAGCGAATATGACCGCACCGGCTCCTCGTCTTGAATAATTGGATGCTGAGGCCACGATGTTATACTCCCCAGGAGCAAGCCCAGTCACTGAAAATTGCCCGTTTTGGTCAGTCACTGTTTGCGTTATTGCCGTTACTCCCTGAGAAGGAAACACAAGCACAACAGCTTCAGCAATCGGCCCGCCGGAGAACAGATCCGTTACAGTACCTGTTAAAACTCCGGGATTTGGAGAAAGGAACACATCCAATTCCGTAACTTGTGCAGGTAAAATATCAAAGCCGATTGCCAGATTTTGATAGCTTTCATTCAAGACGAAGAGCGTATAGGAGTCCGCAGGCAGCCCTTCAATCACGTAAAAGCCTGATCCATCTGTTAGTGCCTCATCCACAAGCGTGCCGTCACGGCGAATGACCCGCACAGTTGATCCGGGAAGCGGGACATTTCCATCTGTGCTTCGTACGGTTCCCTGAATTGTACCAGGTGTCGGGGTAAGGCCAATCATCACATCGGACACTTCGTTGGCAAAAACGACAGAAGATGCTGCCTGTGTTCCAAAAGCCGCGGCCTGTGCAACAACTGTATATGAACCCGGCGGCAATCCGGTAACAAGAAATGTCCCTTGGGCATCCGTCACAGCCGTTCCCGCCACTGGACCGGCAGGGGAGAACTGGCGGATGGTGATAGCGGCACCAGAAATAGGATCGGATGTCTGCTGATTGATGATCGTCCCTGATATCGCTCCTGGCAAAGTGGCAAGGGATACCGTTATTTGTTCTGTTTCTCCAGGATTCAGATTAACGGTTTGGACATCCAGAGCAAATCCAGGCTGGGAAACAGCAATTTCAACATTGCCAGGAGGCAAATTAGTGAGCTGGAAATTTCCGTTTACGTCTGTAACAGTAGAGGCAATAAGCTGACCATTTACAGATGACGTCACGACAGCCCCTTGAAGAGGTGTATTCATTCCCTGGATCAGCACTTGCCCGATCACCGAGGCCGGGTTAGGGGCGAGCTGAATATCAAGTGCTGTTGTCTGATTGGCTTCTACCACTGTTGTAACGGTACTAGCTGAATAGTTTGGCGCTTCTGCAACAAGATTGTACGTTCCAGGTGCAAGGTCCAGAATTCCGTATGTTCCATCAGACTGCGCTGTCACGGATTTGATCAGTACGCCATTACTATCAAACACTCGAATAAACACATTTCCGCCTGTGATTGGATTGCCGTTCCCATCCCGGATGTTTCCTGAAATGCTTCCTGTGTCTGGTAGCAGGGCGAAATTGGCCGCTGCTGACTGGTTGCTTGCTACAGTAACCGTTTGTGTTTGTTGAGCAAAACCTGATTTCGTTACTGTGACTGAATAAACTCCAGGAGCAAGATTTTGCGCCAGGTACTTCCCGAATTGATCTGTATTTACCGACTGAACAACAGCACCGCTGTTTCCCTGAAGACTTCTGATGGCCACTGTCGCTCCGGCAATCGGTGCTGCAGTCGAGGAGTTCGTGACCTGGCCGGTGATTGAACCTGGATTTGCCTGCAGGGCAAGATTGATTCCTGTCAATTCCTGAGCAGCCACAACCGTAACTCCTTGAAGAGCTGTGCCGAAATTAGGAGCAGATGCAACAACCGTGAAGGTTCCGGGCGCAAGATTTCCAATCGAATAATTTCCATTTAAATCTGTAGCACCGGTGCCGACCACATTTTGATTTTGATCCAAAACACGTACAGTGGCATTTGGGATTTTATTTCCGGATAAATCCGTGACTTGCCCGGAAATGACTGCCGGAAGAGGCGTCAACTGGATGGCAACGGATGTCGTACCGTCAGCGATTACTACTGCCCCGACTGTGACAGACCCAAAATTGGATGCAGTGGCCACCACGCTGTAGTCACCCGGTTCAAGACCAACAATTGTAAATGTTCCGTTTTGGCCTGTAACAGCTTCTGCGACAGGGATAATGCTTTCTGACGGGAAAAGCTGAACGGCTGCACCCGAGATTGGCAGTCCTTGCTGGATGTTGGAAACTGTACCTACAATAAATCCAGGATTGGGGCTCAGCGATGCATTTAATATCACCGTCTGATTAGATTCAACAGTAAATCCAAGTGTTTGGCGCTGAAACCTTTCATTTATGACCACAAGTGAATATGTTCCAGTATCCAGCCCTTCTATGCGATAAACCCCGCTTACATCTGTTTGGGAGACTGCCAAAATGCTGCCGAACGAATCAATGACCCTGATAATGGTGTCAGGAAGGGCTGTGCCTGTTTGTGTGCTCGTAATCGTCCCTTGAACAATTCCGGGATCAGGCGGGAGATTCAACAGCACGGAAGTTGTTTGGTTTGATTGCACAAAAGCAGAAGCTGCCTGAGTTCCAAAGTCATTCTGTGATGCGATGACTGAATACGTTCCAGGTGCAAGATTAAAAACAGTAAAATCGCCTTGTGCATTTGTTGCCGTTGTTGCAAAGACTGGTCCCGCAGGTGAAAATTTCCTGATGACGATGCTTGCACCTTGTATAGGTGCACCTGTCTGCTGGTTATAAATCGTTCCTGTAATGACACCGGGATTTGGCGGCAGGGTAAATTCTAGAGTTGTGACGGCATTCGAGCTGACAATCGCATCTTGGGTAACGAAGCCGAAACTTTCCGCTGCAGCGATTACACGGTATAAGCCAGGCGATAGATTCTGAACTTGATACTCCCCATTCTGATCTGTCAGCACTGTTGCAACGAGAGCTCTCGTAAAATCAAATACTTGCAGAACAGCACCTGCAATCAGGTCGCCTGTTAAAGCGTTTGTTGCCGTTCCGGACAGAGTGCCCGGGTTTGGAGTAAGAGACAATGTTGTTGCTTCTTCTTCTCCAGGAGAAAGCAAAATCGCTTTTGAATCAGCTCCGAAATTTTGTGCAGAAGCTGAAATCAACAGAGTAGCCGGCGGAAGATTCGGAATGGAAAAGCTTCCATCGATTCCGCTTGTTGCAGATGCTATTATAATGCCATTTATATCTGTCACCGTTACCACTGCCCCGCTGATGACATTCCCAGTTCCCGCATTCAGCACCTGTCCTGTAACTGCTGCGGGATTAGGTGACAGTGAAATGTTCGTTTGTGTGGTCTGATCCGAAACAACGACGGCGCTTGCCATTGCTGCGGCAAAGTTTGGTGCTGTGATGATAAGGGTGTAGCTGCCAGGCAGCAGATCTAATACAGAATAAGTACCATCCGATTGAGCAAGTAGGGTTTTGACAAGCGATCCGTTTTGGTCATAAACCTGCACCTGGGTGTTCATTCCAAGAATCGGACTTCCCTGAAGATCTGTCAAAACACCAGAAATGGAACCGGTATTTGCCCGCAGCTGCAGATTCGCAGCTGTTGTCGTGCCGCTAAACACGATTCCGCCTACAGAAACTGTTCCAAAGCCGGTTTTTGAAACGGTGACTGTATAGGTACCGGGTGCAAGGCCTGTAATGAAGTAAAATCCATTTGCATCCGTTACATCATTTGCCGCAATCACCCCTGTGCCGCCAGTCAGCCGGACTACGGAAATGGCTCCGGCAACCGGATCCCCTGTTTGAGCATTTGTCACACGCCCTGTAAGACTTCCAGGATTCGGAGTCAGAACAAAATTGATATTTTCAAGGAAATCTCCAGGTATTAACGTAATACCGCTTAGCCGACCGGCAAACGTATCCGCCGAAATGATGATCGTATGTGAGCCCGGAGGAAGGTTTCCAATCACATAGCTGCCGTTTTGATCGGTAAGGGCACTGCCAAGAACGACTTCATTTAGATCAATGACCCTAATGCTTGCATTAGGAATGGGGGTTTCGCCTGTGCTTGTGACGGTTCCGCTGATTGTCGCTGGATTAGCTATCAGACCAATATTGGCAACTGTTGACTGGTCAGCGAAGACGATGGCCCCGACAGCGCCCCGTGCATAGTTGCTTGCGTTTGCTGCAACAATGTATTCGCCTGGAGCAAGCCCTATAATTGTATAGTTTCCATTTTGATCGGTAAGAGCATTTGCAATTGGAAATAGACCTTGTGATGGGAATAGCTGAACAGAAGCACCTGCTAAAGCTTCACCAGTCTGCTGGTCTGATATCCTTCCTGTAATCGCACCAGGGTTGGGCGACAGAGCCAGATTGACTGTTGTTGTTGTATTGGTTGCAGCATTGAACCCGATAGTATCTCGCTGGAAGCTTGGCGTAATTCCGATCAGCGAGTAATTTCCCGGTGCCAGGCCGTCTGCAAAATAGATTCCATTCTCGTTTGTCTGAACCTCGCGGATGATCGTTCCATTGTTATCCTGTATTCTTATTAATGCTCCTGCGAGAGGCTCGCCTGTTTGGGAGTTCGTCAATGTACCCTGTACTGCCCCGGGGCTTGGAGTCAGTGAAAGCGTAATGCTTGATTCGGTGTTGGATGAAACAAAAACCGAGCCTGATTGTGTGCCGAAGTTCGAATCTGATGCAATAACAGTGTAAGCCCCCGGTGCCAGATTATCGACAGTGAATTGCCCGTTTTGATCGGTGGAGGCTGAAGCAATGACCGGTCCTGTCGGAGAGAACTGACGGATCGTGACAGATGCTCCAGAAACGGGATCTCCAGTCTGCTGGTTGAAAATCGTCCCTTGAATTGATCCAGGATTAGGCGGTAGGAAGATATTGAGAACCGTTTGCTGATTGGCTGCTATGGTTGATTCCTGTACGGTAGAGCCGTAATTTTGAACAGAAGCAATGAAACGGTACACACCCGCTGACAGATTTTGAACTTGGAAGTTTCCAAAAGCATCCGTTACTGCTGTAGTAATCAATCCCCTAGTAAAATCAAACACCTCTACCGTCGCACCTGCAATCGGTCTTTGTGTATTGGCATCAAAGATAGTTCCAGACAATGTGCCTATTTGAGATTCCAGAGAGACTGACGTGTTTATTGTTTGGCCAGGCACAAGATTAATAGCTTGGGAGAAGCTTGAAAAATTGTCCGCTGAAACAGAAAGATTCAAGGATTGAGCTGGCAGGTTTTCTATAGAAACAAAGCCGTTCACATCCGTTACCCCAACCCCTGTAACTGAACCGTTAGGGAGTGCCGCTGTCACAACAGCACCTGCAAGCGGCAAACCTGTGTCCTGACTTGTTACAGTCACATTCACTGTTGCCGGATTTGGCAGAAGAACAGGATTCAGTGAAGTGGTCTGTTCAGAAATGACCGTGCTGCTGAACGAACCTGTCGCAAAGTTTGGTGCTGTTACCGTAACCTGATAGTTTCCGGGAGCAAGCCCGTTAATAATAAATGTGCCATCTGAATTGGCAAGAACCGTTTTGATTAATTGCCCGTTTTGATTTAAAACTTGAAGCTGGAGGTTATTGCCGGTAATCGGATTTTCCTGGGGATCTGTGATTGTACCCGCAATTGTTCCTGAAAGAGGCGTCAAGTTAATTGGAGCTGACGCTGTGGCATCACTGACAATGGTCACTCCCACTGCTGCCGTTCCATACCCATCTCGAATGGCTGTCACGGTATAAGATCCAGGAGTAAGATTAAATAGGTTCCTGCCGCATCAGTTGTTGCAATAGCAACAACGATCGAGATAGCACCTGTTTTCCGGACGACAATATTCGCTCCAGCTATTGGCAGGTCTGTCTGCTGATCTGTTACGGTTCCGCTCACAGAACCTGGATTTGTCGTGAGCAGGGCATTCAGGACAGCCGTTTGTCCGGAAGCCAGGTTAATGCCGATGATTTGCGTTCCAAATCCCGATGCTGTAAGGATGGCTGTTTGAGAGCCTTGAGGCAAATTCCCGATCGTATAATTACCGTTCTGATCGGTTACTCCTGTGCCAAGGACCGTCTCGTTTTGATCGACAATTCTAATAGTCGCTCCCCCAACAGGATCGCCGCCATCTTGTGTAATCGTTCCTGATATGGTCGCAGGATTAGGTGTCAGTAGCAGGTTCGTGACTGTCCCAGTATTCGGGAACACTGTTGAACCGGCATTTCCTCGCGCATAGTCTTCTGCATTTGCCGCGACAATATATTCCCCTGGTCCGATACCGCCGAAAGAATATTGGCCATTCTCATTCGTCACGGCGTTTGTAATCGGAAGCAGGCTTTGAGCGGGGAAGAGCTGAACAACCGCTCCTTGAAGCGGCGTACCCCTGAGAGCATCTGCAATGGTTCCTGAAACGCTTCCCGGATTCGGTTCAAGCACACTGTTAACTGTAGCCGTTTCACCAGCCCCCACAACCACACCTATGGTACGGCTTTGGAAATCGTCATTTATAAAGACAATCGTATACGCTCCTGGTGTTAAACCGGGAGCAAGATAAGCTCCGCTGATATCTGTCTGAACAACTGCGGTTAAAATTCCATTGTCATCAATTACGCGAACCTCCGTATTGACAAGCTGATCCCCGGTTTGGGCAGAAGTAACCGTTCCTGTGACTGCACCGGGATTTGGCGGAAGAGCAAGAGCTGCATTAGTCACCAAGCTGGACTGAATGCTCACCGTTGCAGTTTGAGCGCCAAAATTCGGATTTGCTGCAGTGACCGCATAGGTTCCCGGATGCAGATTCAAAACGGTAAATTGTCCGCTGCTGTCGGTTGCTGTTGTTTGAACGACTGGACCAGTTGAAGAGAAGAGGCGGACAACGATTGCCGCACCAACGATGAATGTTCCATTCTGCTGATTGACGACAGTCCCGAAAATAGAACCGGGATTAGGTGTTAACTCGAAACTTGAATTTATTGTTTGAGCGGAGAACACTTCTACATCCTGAACTTCAGAACCGAAATTTGCTGCGGTAGCAGTGATTCGGTACATGCCGGGGGAGACATTATTAAATTGATAGAAACCAGAACTGTCTGTGGTAAGGGTGCCAACAAGTGCACGCGTACTGTCGAATACTTGAAGAACTGCCCCTGCAATCGGATTCCCTGTTAACTGATCTGTAACAAATCCACTTAGTATGCCAGGATTAGGTGTTAAGCTTAGTGTAGTGGAAAATTTCCCGCCAGGTGTTAAAATGACCGATCGCGAATCTGTTCCGAAAGCAGGTGCGACTGCTGAAACCACAAGTGACGTAGGCGGCAAACCAGGAATGATAAAGCTGCCGTTAGCATCGGTAATGGTATTTCCGATTGGGAGTCCGTATAGATCCGTAACCGTAACAATCGCACCGGCAATTGGCGGCCCTGTTTCAGCATTGATAACCTTGCCAACTGCGGTACCTGGATTCGGTGTAAGCGGAACGGAGAGTGTGGTTGTTTCATTTGCACTTACGGTTGCTCCAGCCAAAAGTGCTGCATAGCCTTCTGCAAGAATGGTTAATTGATAGGATCCGGGTTCCAGGTTGTTAATAAGAAAGGTTCCGTCCGACTGGGCATTAAACGTCACCAATAAGCTGCCGCTTTGGTCAAAAATGCGGACCTGGATTGGAATATTTAGTAAAGCATTTCCCTGTATATCCGTTACCATGCCAAAAATGGAACCAACAAGACGAGGCAGGCTAATATCCGCCTGTGTTGTCTGATCGCTTAAAACAATGGCTCCAATAGTGGCCAGGCCAAATCCTTCGGCTGATTCTGTGATTGTGTAAGAACCAGGCTGGAGGCCACTGACGAAATAGTTGCCCAGCACATCCGTTGACGTTGAAGATACAGCAACGGGAACACCCGCTATTGTACGAACTACTGCGATGGCTCCTGTTATAGGCTGACCGGTGTCGGATGCTGTTATTCTTCCCGCGATGCTGCCTGGATTGGCTGCAAGCACAAAGTTAACATTTTCCACAAGCTGCCCCGGGGATAAAATAACGCCGCCAAGCTGGGTAGCAAAACCAGGTGCAGTCACAATAATCTGCTGATTGCCCTGCGGGATGTTTGTAATGGAAAACACCCCAAATTCATCTGTCACGGTTGTTCCGAGGACCGTTTCATTCTGATCCAGAATCCGGATCGTTGCGTTGATAATCGCTTGACCCAGCTCTGAAGTGACAGTACCTGATATTGTCGCAGGATTCGGATTGAGTACAATGTTCGAAGCGGCAGAAGCATTAGGACGAACCGTTATACCTGTGGAAGAGGATGAATAATTTTCATAGGAAGCGACCAGTATATACGTCCCTGGTGCAAGCCCGTCTAATGCATAGCGCCCGGTCCCGTCTGTTACAAGCGAAGCAATTGGATTCAGGCCAAGTGCAGGGTAAACAAGAACGGAAGCACCAGCGAGCGGAGTAAATGTTTCAGAATCAAATACAAGCCCTGAAATTTCCCCGGGATTCGCAATAAGGGATGCATTAATGACCGTGGTCTGGTTTGGCTCGGCAGTAAAACTATACGATTGTGACTGAAACTCATTATTTGTAAATAATATCGTGTAATTTCCCGCAGTAAATCCGCTGATCTGATAAAAACCGTTAATACCCGTTTGAGTCTGAGTCACTAAGATTCCAGTTTCATCGATGAGCTGTACAAGTGTATTGGCCAGAGGAGTACCAGTGTCTGTGTCGGTAACTGTTCCCTGTACTGTTGAAGGGAGCTGAGTCAGTGCAAAATTCAATGTCGCCGTTTCACTTGGAACAAGTGTCACGGATGAAGCCTGGGAACCGAATTCAGGATCAAGCACTATGACGGTAAAAGTACCCTGCGGCAGATTCGGTACAACATAAAACCCATTTGAATCTGAAGCGGTTGTCGCAATAATTGGGCCTGCGGATGTGAACTGGCGGACAATTACGCTTACACCTGGAAGCGATTCGCCCGTACCCGCATCTGTTATTTGCCCCTGTATTTGAGACGGGTTTGGCTGAAGGGCAAAGCTCGCTGTTGATTGTGTACCAGTTAATATAGTGAAGCTGATCGTTTGACTGGTGAAACCTTGAGCATTTGTTATTGCTGTATATTGACCGGGTGCAAGGCTTGGTGCAGTAAATTCGCCTTGTGCATTCGTTACGACTGTTACAACATTGGCACCTGTCTGATCAAAAATCTGCACACTCGCCCCAGGAATTGCATCGCCATTTTCCCTGTTCACTACAAAACCGGAAACATTGCCTGGGTTTGGAGTCAGGGAAAGGGCTGTATTAACCGTTGCACCTGCGGTCAATTGAACGGCTACAGAAGCTGTTCCGAAGTTTTGTGCATCGGCAGCTGCAATAAAGGAGCCGGCCGGAAGATTTTCAATGATGAACATGCCGTCAAGATTTGAGGTTCCCCGGCCTACCAATATTCCAGTGTTCGGATTGATTACGGATACTTGAACACCAGAAATTCCAGCGCCAGATTGCTGGTTTAGCACTTGCCCTGTCAATGTTGCAGGAGACGGCAGCAATGAAATAATCGACTGAGTTGTTTGATCTGCCAGAACTTGAACGCCAACTGCGGCTGATTGAAAACCCGGTGCCGTTGCATTAAGAATATAGCTTCCGGGGCGTAAGTCAAAGAAGGCAGAAGTGCCATCAGGCTGTGCAACTACGGTTTGAATCAGAACACCATTCAGGTCGAACAGTCTGACCTGCAGGTTTTCTCCTGTTATAGGATTCCCGTTTTGGTCAGTCAGCAGACCGCTAATCGAGCCTCTTAATTGCGCAAGAGCAATATTCGCTGTGGTAGTTGTATCACTGACGACGGTGGCGCCGACGGTTCTTGTTCCATAATCATCAAGAAACGCTGTGATGGTATAACTTCCAGGAGCTAGACCCAGAACAAGGAAATTGCCATCCGGACCGGATGTGACAGTTGCTGCAAGAATGCCTGAACCAGTTGCCTGACGAATGACAACAGCAGCACCTGCCAGCGGCGAATTATCAGTTTCATTTGAAACCAGTCCGCTTAATGCTCCTGGATTTGGCGTAAGAATGAGGTTGACATTAGGCACATCTCCTCCTGCTTGAAGTGTGATGCCCGTCACGGCAGTTCCGAAGTTTGGAGCTGATGCAATCAAAGTAAAAGAACCAGGCGGAAGGTTTCCGATTGAAAAAGCGCCAAATGAATCCGTACCAGCCGTTCCAAATACTGTTTCATTGGCATCCAAAACACGTACGACTGCATTAGAGACCGGTTCCCCATTTGTGTCGAGAATAGAACCGCTGACCACAGCAGGATTTGGATTAATCGTCAGATCAATTGTTGTGGCTTCATTTGAAACCACAACGGCTCCTGCTGATTCTGTCGTATAATTTGGAGCTGAAGCAGTCACAATATAGCTTCCAGGAGCCAGGTTCAAATATTGATAGTTTCCAATATCATCAGTAAATGTGCTTTGGATGAAAACACCCTGACTTGTATAAAGCTGGACAACTGTATTTTGCAGGGTAGGGGAGATTGTTCCTATAATCGAACCTGGATTCGGAACAAGGCTTACATTAACGACCGTTGTGGTATCAGCTGAAACTATGGCTCCCGCAATATTGGACTGAAAGTTTGCTGCACTGACAACGACATTGTAATTTCCTGGAGGCAGTCCTTCAACGGTGTAATTGCCCTGACTGTCTGTAAAAACAGATCTAATCTGAATATTGTATTGGTCAACGACGCTGACCAAAGCACCTGAAATCGGATCGGTCCCGCTGTCAACTGTGCCGGAAATAAATCCGGGATTAGGTTCAAGCGATATGCTAAGATTCGTCTGACCGCCCGGCGGAACAGTAACGGAAGCAAGATTTGTCCTATAACCTGAAGCAGAGGCTACAATGGTATAGGTTCCGGGAGCGAGCTGATCGGCTTGGAAGTTCCCTTGCAAATCAGTGAATAACGTTGAAACTACAGCACCATTTGCATCCAATATACGCACTTGAATCTGCGCCCCGGAAATCGGGACGCCAGTCTGCTGGTTGATAATCGATCCTGTAATCGTGACTGGATTGAACGCGAGGAGGAAATTCAAAGTTGTTGTTTGATTGGAAACGATTAAAGCACCTTGGCCCTGTGTTTGACGATCCATGCTGGAAGCCGTGACAAAATAGCTTCCAGGAGCTAATCCCGAGACAGTATAAATCCCATTTTGATCCGTGACAGAGCTTGCTATAACAGCACCGCCATTTGAAGTCCGGACACTTATGAAGGCGCCTGGTATAGGGGCTGTGCTTGCATCAGTGACCGTTCCCGTTAAAGTACCCGGTTCTGGTGCAAGAGAGAAGGTGGCTGTCGTCGTTTGGAATTCAATTATCTGAGCTCCTTGAACCTGGGATTGAAAGTTTTCCGCAGTAGCTGTGATCGTATAATTTCCGGGTGCCAAGTTAGAGATGGTATAATCCCCGGACTGATCTGTGCTGACAGAAGCAACTAAATTGTTATTTAGAAAGACATTTACAACTGCTCCGGCAATAGGACCGCCCTGATTATCCGTAACTGTACCGCTGTTTGCCCCGACAATGCGGTCCAGTGCTGTGTTCAATGTTGTCGTTGTATTTGGCTGAATGGATGAGCCGACTGTCTGACTGGCGTAACCTTGCTGGCCAAATGTAATGGTATAGGTTCCCGGGGATAAATTCGCTACAACATATTGTCCTTGTCCGTCAGTGATGGTCGAAGCAACTGCTGTTCCGCCTTGATTAACCAAGTTGACAGATGTTCCTGCCAGCGGAGCCCCTGCTGAATCAGTGACCGTTCCGCTGATTGTTCCGGGCGAAGGCTGCAAGACGACATTTTGAGTAGATGTCATTCCTGCTGCAACAGTAAAACCAAGGATTCCCGATTGGAAATTCTGAGCGGTAACTCTGAGCTGATACGTTCCAGGTGCAAGCTGATTAACGGTATATATCCCCTGTGCATTAGCAGTTGTTGTGGCAATCAAGTTATTTCCAAGGTCCAAGACTTCCACAAGTGCACCCTGGACTGGTGTACCCCCATCTGCCGCAATGGTGCCTGTAACGGTACCGGGCGAAGGAGCGAGGGTGAAGTTTTTCAATGTGGTCTGCCCCGAGACAACCGTTACACCATGTGCCTGGGATTGAAAGTTTGGTGCACTTGCTGTTAACGAATATTGACCGGGAATGACATTTGGAATGGTGAATTGACCTTGAGCATTACTTGTGACGGTTGCAATGACGGTGTTGAATTGATCCATTAAATTCAGCACTGCACCTGAAATAGGCACACCGCCTTGGGCGGTCACATTTCCAGAAAGGGCTCCTGGGACCGGCTGCAAAATAGCATTCACGGTTTGTGTCTGACCGGCTGCAACTGTCACGGTTTGAGTTAATGATGCAAAACTTGCTGCCGTAAATGTCAGGTTGTATGTGCCTGCAGTGATCTGGGTAAAACTGTAATTTCCTTGTGCGTTCGTCGTCGCTGTACCGACAAGGACACCGTTTAAATCACGCAATTGCACAGTGACACTGCCGAGCGGCAGCCCCGTTTGGCCGGAAGTTACTTGCCCTGTAATAGCTGAGGCTGCCGTTACGTTGATATTATTGAATGCAGTAGCATTTGCAAGCTGCCCCCCAGTCTGGTCATCGATACCGGATGCTGAAACAGTATTGAGTCTTCTCGTTCCGGATGAAGTAAATGCCCCGTTTACGCTATAGGTTAACGTAACCGCTTGACCAGCGGGGAGATTTCCAATATTCCAAGAAAGCGTCCGCTCTGCTGCATTAAAAACAGCTTTGCCTGAAGAAACAGCGATGTTTGTTACAGCAGACAGCTGATCGATGCCGAAAACATCTGTTAAACTAACCGATCTGGCAAGTGAGAGTCCTGTATTTGTAACGGTGACCGTCTGATTCCATGATGACTGCCCGCCAGTTAAGACAGATACGGGTCCGCTAGTAATTGTCTTTGATGCAGCCAGTTCAGCCCGGATATCCACCTCATCAGGTTTCACAGAATTCGTCAGCGTATTAACAAACTGAAATCCTTCTGATGTCCGCAGTGAATCTTTATTATAGTTGTTCGCATTCGCAGACGAGAAAATAATGAAACGAAGCGATGACAGTGTTGTAATGCCCAATGTCTGAAAAAATTGATCTGCCGGAAACTGATAATCAATAAAATAATCCGGATTCCCGCCGAAATTCGACCCGTCATCCGACAGGGTCACTCTGGCTACATCAAAATTGACAATGGGTATCCTTAAATTTGGTGCACCGCGGCCATTCGTTCCTTCAGCCGGATCATTCCATGAGTTGAATTGTTGTTGAGTGTTTTGGATCAAGTTAATCGAGCTATCAGAGACCATTTAGGCCGGCAAGCCAATCATAAACCCCGGAAGTGCCAGTCGTATTAATCAAAAACCCCCATGCGAAAGTTGAAAATCCCGTTTTCTGTGAATTCCTCGGATCGCCATTCACACGGATGCGAAAATAAATTACGTTCCCATCGTACGCCATATAAGCCGCTGGAAACTGAGTATTCCCTACTATATCGGTCGAAACTGGAGATTCATCCCCGACCACATCAAAAATGGGCTGACTGCCCAATAATATCGGCTGAAACTGTGTATTGGCAGGAAAGGCCATTCATGTTACCTCCTTGAAAAAACATCATCACTCTAGAGTATCGGGTAGACAAAATGTTTATGATTAATATATTTGAGTCGAATAAAGGGGAGGAGTGTAAAGCCGCTGCGGCTTTTACAGGCTATAGAGCATTTCTGGAATGATGCAATCTTAAAAGCCTATGACTTCATTGGCATTTTTGATACATATGGTATAGCTGATGTTTTATCGAAGGCCCATATAACGGTATAATTTCGTTTTTTGTATTGATCAACCAAATCTCAATGTAAAATGGTAGCAGAATGAAGTACTCTAAAATATCTGTAGGGATATAAGTATGTTAGTATAATGATTGAGTTAGTGCATATTGAAGGTGGAACTAAAATCTTAAGGATTAATTAATATTTCCAAGCTATCATAATAGAAAACTTAAGGGAGAGTATTCATGAAACTATTAAGAAGCACGAAGGCATATATTTGGGCAGGGAGCATTTTAATCATTGCCGGGATCATGGCATTTGCGATGATTTCGTCCATGGATAAGACAATTGCGAGTATCGATGGCGAGAAAATCAATGAGGATGAGCTGTATGACGCGCTTGTTGCGGGATACGGAGCAGATACTTTAGACCTGTTAATTACGAATGAATTGGTTGAATTGGAAGCGGAAAAAGCAGGAATTAAAATTAAGGATGAAGAAATCCAGAAAGAAATCGATGTTATGGTAGAGTCCTATGGTGATGAAAAGTCGCTAAAAGATCAATTGGAAGCAAGCGGTTCTTCAATGGAAGCCTTAAAAAAGGACATCGTGGTTTATCTGCAAACGAAAAAACTGGTAGAACCGAGAATTACCGTGACGGACGAAGAAATCAGTACGTATTTTGAAGATAACAAAGATACATTTGCTCAAGCGGAACAAGTGGAAGCCAGTCATATTTTAGTCGAAGATGAAAAAACGGCTAAAAAGGTTGCGAAAGAAATCGAAGATGGCGGTGATTTCGCTAAATTGGCAGCTGAATATTCTACTGATACCGAAACGGCGGATAACGGTGGAAGCCTAGGGTATTTTGGGAAAGGTGATATGGTGGAAGAGTTTGAAAATGTTGCCTTTGATCTTGATATAAATAAAGTCAGTGATCCAGTTAAATCCGAATATGGGTACCATATCATAAAAGTAACCGGTAAGAAGGAAGCAAAAAAAGCTAATTTAGAAGACAGTAAAGATGTAATTAAAGAAACGCTTCTTTCTGAAAGATTACAAGAGGAATATCCCGTTTGGTTAGCAAAAGTGAAAAAAGACCATGAGATAACGAATAAATTGGAGGGCTCTAACTAAGGTTATCAAGTGAAGGATATAACGAACAAAGAAGCTGAGGCAAAATGCCTCAGCTTTTATTATGGCTTCTACGATTTGGATGTTGATTTCCGCATCAGGCACTCGCTTTCCGCGGGCGGTCGTGAAGCCTCCTCGGCTTGCGCCTGCGGGGGTCTCCCCTAGACGCGCTTTTCCCGCAGGAGTCTCGTACCTTTCACTCCAATCAACTCTGTTATAAACTTAAATCGAACCATACCTATGGAGTAGAGGTGTTGCTTTGGGTCATATGTTGGGCCCATTTTCTCTATAAAAAAAAGCTGAGGCATAACGCTTCAGCTTTTTTATATATTAGAAGTTGGATGAAATTGATTTTTGATTGGATAATCCAGATTTTTTAACGATTTCATCACTCTCTTTTTCACCTTTATCATTATCGGATTTCAATGATTGTGATGGCGTTTCTTTCAGCTGTTTACCGGCAACGACCACCTTTGAACTGATGTCTTTTAATTCACTTGTTGCTTCCTTCGCTGTACCAAGGGCATCAGTGGAGATATCCTTTACTTCCGATACTTTACCAACCACGTCTTCATTGACGGTTTCATATAATGTTTCGACGTCACTGATTGCTTCTTTAATCGTTTCGGTTGCCCCTTTGACTCCTGATACCATCTGTTCCTTCATTTCGCCAGGGTTTTCCTTGACCTGTTCAAACATATTCATGGAGTTGTCTTTTAAAAGGACGGCTGAACGCTTTACTTTATTTCTTGTGTTGGAGTCAAGTAAGGTCAACGCACCACCAACAAGCCCCCCGATTAGAATCCCTTTTAAAAGTTTGCTATTCGTTTGAGTTTCGGTAGTTGATTGAGTCATTTATATTTCCTCCTTTAGAATAGTAGATTATTTGCTTACTTTGGGTTTTCCCTTATTTACCATAAGTTAAACTGGAAATAATAAACTGTCATGGGATTGACATAATAAATAAAACAATAGTAATCTACATATAGTTAAATGGCTGAACTACTTTTTGGGAGGTGCAACGATGACTAATGAAAAAGTTACTGGATTGATTGATCGATATATGAAGGTGTCTTTCAATGTCAATAAGATGGGGGAGCTTCTAATAAAAGATCAGATTTGTGATGTGCTGACGAACGAACAATACTATACTTTACGGTTCATTCAACAACAGCGGTTGTGTACATCGACGGAAATCAGTGATGCCTTTTATATTAATAAGAGTGCCGTCACATCCAACATCAATAGGCTGGAAGGCAAAGGATTGATAGAACGGGAACAGGACCTGGTTGACCGAAGGGTCTTTCACTTGAAGCTTTCAAAAGTGGGGGAAGCATTGTTACAGGAAACGGAAAATAAGATTCATAAGTTGGTAGAGAGCATCATGACGAAATTCGATTATGAAGAGATCGTAGGATTCCTTGATACATATGAGAAGCTTTCACAAATTTTCATTCAAATGAAGAATGAGGAATGGGAGGGAATATAATGAGGGGGATCATAAAGGGAAGATGGCTGGTCATTATCGCTTGGGTTGCAATTACGGCAGGTTTATTGTTTGCTGCACCGAATATGGCGGACCTTGTCCGGAATAAGGGACAGCTGGATGTACCGGCAGAGTACTCCTCTGGGATGGCCAATGAGCTAATGAAAGAGATCCAAGATAAGGATGAGTCACAAGTGGCCCTCGTATTTCATGGTGATAAGAAGCTGTCTTCCTCGGAATTGAAAGAGATTGAGATAGCGATCCAAAACCTTGAAAAGAATAAAGCAGAGCTTGGCATCAAAGAGGTCATGACCCATTTTAAAGAGCCCTCGCTAAAAGGTCAGTTGGTCTCGAAGAATGAAACAACGGTTTTGACATCCATCACGATGGTCAAGGGGGACCGAGAAGCTAAGGAAGTGATAGATGCCCTTTATAAAGAACTGGAGCAAGTGGATGTCGAGCATTATTACACAAGCAGCTGGATGATCGATGAAGATCTTAATGCCAATTCCCAAGAAGGGCTGAAGAAAACTGAAGGCATCACGGTTGTCTTCATTCTGGCTGTATTGCTGATAGTCTTCCGTTCAGTGGTGGCACCGATCATTCCGTTGGTAACGGTAGGTTTCACTTATTTATGTTCACAATCCATCGTCTCATTCCTGGTGGATAAATGGGACTTTCCGATTTCGTCTTACACCCAAATATTCCTGGTAGGTATTTTATTTGGAATCGGGACTGATTATTGCATCCTGCTGCTTAGCCGTTTCAAGGAAGAGCTATCGTCACAGGAGTCCTTGCCTGAAGCGATCGTCGAGACATACCGAACTGCGGGTAAGACGGTCTTCTTCAGTGG
This sequence comes from Peribacillus phoenicis, assembly GCF_047238085.1. Classification (NCBI taxonomy): domain Bacteria; kingdom Bacillati; phylum Bacillota; class Bacilli; order Caryophanales; family Bacillaceae; genus Peribacillus; species Peribacillus phoenicis. The sequence goes on from NZ_JBDFMF010000001.1 coordinate 5,400,746, forward strand.
GCTGACTGTAATGATTGGCTTTGCGGCAATCGGTTTTTCAACTTTTAAGCTCTATCAATCTGCGGCGGCCGTTGCCATAGGGGTTTTCATTTTAATGATCGCCCTTTATACGATCGTTCCATTTTTCATGGCGGTTCTTGGCAAAAAGCTATTCTGGCCGGCAAAAGGGAAACTTGCGCATAGTGAAAGTAAACTATGGGGAATTCTCGGTAACTTCTCCATGAACCGCCCATTGTTGGCGTTGATGATCGTTGCAATCGTCTGTGTTCCATTTTTGTTTATGTATGATGGGAAGATTTCATATAACTCCCTTGAAGAAGCGGGTGATGATGTTCCTTCCATCATGGCATTTAATATCATTTCCGATGAATTCGGACCGGGACAATCCATGCCAACACAGATTGTCATAAAGAATGACGAACGCATGGATTCGGAAGAATACGTCGCGCTTGCTGAAAAAATCAGCCAGGAAGTCGTCAAGGTGGATGAAGTCGATGTAGTTCGATCCATGACCCGCCCGACAGGTGAACCGATTAAGGACTTATTTGTAGCGAACCAGGCCGAAACTTTGGAAAAGGGAATCGGGGAAGGAAATGAAGGCATTAAACAAATCAGTGATGGATTAAAAACGGCAGGCAGTGAGCTTTCAGATTCAGGACCGCGGTTGAAGCAAGCGACGGACGGAATAGGTGGTCTCATTACCGGGACCAATGAATTAAAGAGCGGCGTAGGCCAGGTGGAGAAGGCGTTAACAAGCATTGAAGCAGGCATTCGCGATGGTTCTTCAGGTACTGGGGATATAAAAAACGGACTGAATGAGGTCAAGGCAAACTTGGAGAAGCTCGCCACCGGAAGCGGACAGCTCCTCGAAGGCTATAAACAATCAGCTGATGGGTTAAGTGAGCTCACAGGTGGATACAAAGAGATTCAAACTAATCTTACGGGCGTATCAAAAAGCCTTGCCGGTTTAAATCCTTCCTTTGAGCAAATGGAAGCCACTCATCCAGAATTACAGGCGGATCAGTCCTATCAAACGATCAAGCAAACAGTGCAAGGGGCACAGGGTGGCTTGGAGCCCATGGCAGCAGGCCTTTCCGAGCTCAATAGGAATCTTGGTTCAGTGTCCGGCGGTTTGAATACGGCGAACGAAAATATGGCCCAAATCGTAAATGGTCAAACATCTCTCGGAGAGGGCCTGAACCAATTGATTTCAGGTGTTGACACTTTACAAAAAGGTCTAAGCACGATGGCCAATGGTCAGGGGGAAGTCATAAATAATCTGTCAGGATTTAAAGGAGGGCTTACCAGCTTAAGTAATGGGCAGCAAGAACTCCTAAATGGTTTTTCAAGCCTCGGCGGGCAACTTACTGATTTGACGGATGGCTTAAATGAAAGTGCGAATGGTCTGAATGAAGTCCATGATGGACTATCGTCCGCACAGGGTTATTTATCAGGGCTGGCAAAAACTGATAAAACGGTAACAGGCATGTACATTTCCAAAGAAGTAGTCGAAAGCGAAGAATTCGGGGAAGCATTGAATGCGTATTTATCTGAAGACGGTAAAACCATGACCATGGATGTGGTGTTCAAGGCGAATCCATATTCCAATGAAGCGATCGAGCAAATCGATTCGATTGAGGCAACCGTTGAAAGAGTAACGAAAGATACAAAGCTAGAAAATGCGCAAGTGGCGATAGGGGGAATCACAAGTACACATCATGACTTGGGCATGATGTCTGGGGAGGATTTCTCACGGACGGTTGTTTTGATGCTGTCGGGTATCGCAATCATTCTCTTTTTCATGCTGCGATCCCTGGTCATGCCGGTCTATTTGATTGTGTCGCTCGTTTTGACTTATTATACAGCGGCAGCCATTTCCGAGTTGATTTTTGTTAATATTCTCGGTTACGCCGGCATCGGCTGGGCAGTTCCTTTCTTTGCTTTCGTCATCTTGATTGCTCTTGGCATTGACTATAGCATTTTCTTGATGGATCGCTTTAACGAATGGAAAGATAAACCGGTCAAGGAAGCGATGTTACTGTCCATGAGAAAAATGGGAACGGTGATCATCTCGGCGGCTGTCATTCTGGGCGGAACCTTTGCTGCCATGATGCCAGCAGGAGTTTTATCGCTCTTGGAGATAGCCACTTTAATATTGGTGGGGCTTGCTTTATATGCGTTTGTCATATTGCCATTGTTTATCCCAGTTATGGTTGCGACGTTCGGAAACGCGAATTGGTGGCCGTTTTTGAAAAATAAGGAATAAACTTAGATTAAAGAAGGCATCCGTATGGATGCCTTCAGTTTTTCGACTGAATGGGGGTTCTTGTATGGATGGAACCTCCCTAGACCGAATAAAGTGCGTGGTAGGTCGAATAAAACCGTGAACGGTCGAATAAAGTGCGTGGCAGGTCGAATAAAACCGTGAACGGTCGAATAAAGTGCGTGGTAGGTCGAATAAAATCGTGAACGGTCGAATAAAGTGCGTGGCAGGTCGAATAAAATCGTGAACGGTCGAATAAAGTGCGTGGCAGGTCGAATAAAACCGTGAACGGTCGAATAAAATGCGGGGCAGGTCGAATAAAACCGTGAACGGTCGAAAAAAAGCTCCGATGACGAATAACTGGGCTCCGGCTGAAATCAACTAAACATATTCAAATAAAAAAACTGCAGACAAACTCGCTTTTCCTCGAGTTTGTCTGCAGTAAGAAGGCATCCGAATGGATGCCTTCTTTAATTATGTATTCCTTTTTGGCTAAATCGATTCATAATTGGGGGATTCTTGTTTTATATTTCGCGATGATCTTTTGATTGTGTTCATCTGCCCCTTCGATATTACTGCTTAGGAATACGGGAGGGGTCTCTCCTGATTCAATAATCGTTTGGATGACTTGCGTGAAAATCATATTGAGGAGAACGGCCCCGACCACAGTCGATCCAGAACCAAAAGGTATATTATTTGATTTCAGTAATGTGTCACCTTTGGCAATATGATTGTCTATGACCAAATCAACGACATCGTGGAGATAATGCTTCTGTTTATGCCGTGAAGAACAACTTTTTGCATATTCCGGTGATGTTAGTCCAATGACGAAGGCCCCTTTTTCTTTGGCGATAGTGGCGACATCTATGGGAACGGGATTTACGCCGGATGATGAAATGACGATACAGACATCACCAGGACGGATATCCTCAGCATGCATGAATTTTTCTGATAGGTCATTTTGCCGTTCAAGTTGGGATGATCTTGATGCACCCTTAAAAAGCATCAAATCTTCAACGAAAATAGGACGAATTGCGGCTAACCCACCTGCCCGGTAGAATACCTCTTCGGTCAAAATATGAGAGTGTCCGCTTCCGAATAGATGGATGATTCCATCTGACATCACTGCTTTTGTGATATGTTCCACAGATTCCTTAATTGATTGCTTTTCCTGTTCTTCCACAATTGTGAGTAAAGCCTGTACTTCTTCAAAGTATGAGTTCATATATGTGACACCCTCCGGTTGAAAATATTCAATTTTATCTGCTTATATTGATACTGAACTTGTACCTGTCCGCACGATAAGCCGATTTAACATATTCAAGGGGAGTTCCATCTATTAGGAACGTATGCCTTTGAATGAATAATATGGGTGAGTGCTTTGGAATCGCTAAATGGGTGACTTCTAATTCAGAAGCAATCGATGATTCCAACGTTTGTGTAGCATAGTCTATTTTAAGTTTAACGTAGTTCTCCACATATTGGTAAAGAGAAAGGTTAATGATTTCTTCCGTTAATCCTTTAATTAAATTGGCAGACATGTACACGGTCTCGAGCGCCATTGGAACATCATCAGCCAACCGAATGCGTTTTATTTCATAAACGGGAGCATAAAGGGAAATGTGCAATTCACTGGCAATCTTCTTATCAGCCGGAATGATTTCAAAGCTCAGCAGCTTACTGCTTGGATTCAATCCCCTGGCTTTCATGTCCTCGGTAAAACTGGTCAACCCATTGAGCTGCTGCTCCAACTTCTTATCGGCGACAAAGGTTCCCCTTCCTTTTTGACGGTATAAGTATCCGTCATTCACCAAATTATTTATGGCTTGCCGGACTGTCATCCGGCTAATTCCGAATTGCTCGGCATATTCACGTTCAGATGGAAGGGCATCGTGCGCTTGGAACTCACCGTTTTCTATTTGTTTTTTTATTTGTTCTTCGATTTGAAAATAAATCGGAAGAGGTGAGTTTTTATCAATCATCGACTTTCGCTCCTTTAGGGTATTATCACACCGGATAATGCTTTTTGGTCTGCGATAATTGTAACATTATTATGTTTTTTTAGGATAGAAGCAGGGAATTCCTCTGAAATGTCACCGTGTATCAATTTCTTCAGTGTTTCGGCTTTTTCTTCACCAGATATCAGCAACAGAATTTCTTTGCTTTTCATGATTGTTGAAATGCCCATCGTAACGGCATGTGTAGGAACTTCGTCTATGGAATCGAAATAACGTGCATTCGCTTGACGCGTGGATTCTTCGAGTGTCACGACATGTGTACCGGATGTGAAGGAAGTTCCGGGTTCATTAAAACCAATATGGCCATTTTGCCCAATGCCAAGTATCTGAAGATCAATCCCTCCCGCGGAATCAATCATTTCATCATATCGTTTACATTCTCCGTTGGTGTCATCTGCTGTGCCGTTTGGCAGGTGAGTGCTCTCTTTATTTATATTGATGTGATTGAATAAGGAGTCATCCATATAATAATGGTAGCTGTTTGGATCATTTGGTTTTAAGCCGATATACTCGTCAAGATTAAAAGACGTTACATTTTCGTAAGAAGTATGATTACGCACGTGATCTTCAATCAAATTATCGTACATTCCTTTAGGGGTACCGCCTGTTGCAAGGCCCAATTTGATATTTGGATTTCCTTTCACTTTTCCGATCACTATTTCTGCGGCTGTCCGGCTCATTTCCATGTAGTCCTGCACTTGTATGATATTCATTATACATTCTCCTTTTTAAAAGCTAAATTTCCTCTGCAGAACGTCATTTCAACGTCCAAGCGGTCATTCAATATTACAAGATCGGCGTCTTTGCCGACCTGGATGCTTCCTTTTCTGTCAAAAATCCGAAGCTGTTTGGCAGGGTTTTCCGCCGTCATTTTTATTATGTCAGTCATGGAACAATCGGTATATTCCATTGTGTTCTTGATGGCATCGTTCATTTTCAAGATACTGCCGGCTAGTGTACCATCTGAAAGCGTTGCTCTCGTTTCGTCAACATTAACAGGCTGACCACCTAAATCATAGGTTCCCTTTTCAAGCCATTTGGCACGAAGTGAGTCCGTTATCAAGATCATGCGTTCGCTGGTAATTTGGTTATATGCCAGTTTGATCATTTCCGGCCTGCAGTGAATGCCGTCAGCGATAAGTTCAACATATAGCTCGTCTCGAAGATAAGCAGCTCCCAAAACACCAGGTTCACGGTGATGGAGTCCCCGCATCCCATTATAAAGATGTGTAACGTGGGTAGTCCCTGCTTGGATTGCTTCATCGATTTGGTCATATGTTGCATCTGAATGTCCAATGGAAGCGACGACGCCAGTTGCCTTTAAGTGAGCGGCAAGATCTAATCCGTTTGGTTGTTCAGGAGCAAGCGTTACAAGCCTGATTTGATTTTCTGACATTTTCTGCCACATTTTAAATAGAGTGACATCAGGGTCAACGATATGCTCTTCAGGCTGTGCTCCTTTACGGACCGGTGAAATGAAAGGACCTTCTAAATGGATTCCAATTATTTCAGCGTGTTCTTGAGATTGATTTTCGATATATTTACCAGCATTAAGAAGTGCTGATTCAATGGCTTCGGTAGATTGAGTCATTGTAGTGGCCAGAAAGCTGGTGGTTCCTTCTTTGGGAAGAGTCTCTGCCATTGTGGATAATGCTTCATGTGTGGCATCCATTGCATCAGAATTGGATGCTCCGTGAATGTGGATGTCGATTGCACCGGGAATTACCTGATAATCCGGTGAAAGAGTAATTACCTTGGCATCATCGTCCTGTTTGTATTGGCTGACTGGACCAACTTCGGCAATTTTTCCATCCACGACTTTAATATACCCATTTTTGTATGTTTCCTTTTCGCTATGAACTATTAGATTATTAATAATGAATGTTTTCATACATAATCTCCTTTATGAAAGTAAAACTTAATGAATGAGTCTCATATATTTTGCCCTCATTTTATCGTTTTTATTAAAAGTTGTCTAGACCAGTTAGGGTGTATCAGGAATAAAAAAGCATTTTTCGCTTTATTTTCGAAGAATATAGTATATTTTTAAGTGAATTGGTATAGACATCTATATATTTTCTGTGCTAGTATAAGCCAAAGAAAAGTTATTATATTGATAAAATGAAAACGCTTTATACGTCTTTTCGTTCTGCTGAATCAAAAGAAGTTAGGAACAAGGGAGATGAGTTCGATGTTAAATTTTTTACAAAAGATAGGTAAGGCTTTAATGTTACCGATTGCTGTTTTGCCAGCAGCGGCTTTATTGCTTCGTTTAGGGCAACCGGATTTACTTAATATTCCTTTTATGGCTGCCTCGGGACAAGCTATTTTTGATAATCTTGCCATATTGTTCGCTTTAGGTATAGCGATTGGATTATCCAAAGATGGAAGCGGTGCAGCGGCATTGGCAGGTCTTGTTGGTTACTTTGTTTTAACGAATGGTACACAAGCGATTAATAAAGATATCAACATGGCTGTTTTAGGCGGTATTATATCCGGTATAGTTGCCGCTCTTCTATATAATAGATACTCCGACATAAGACTCCCTGAATGGCTTGGATTCTTTTCAGGGAAACGATTCGTCCCGATCATCACTTCGCTTGCGATGATTATACTTGCGGCAATATTCGGTTTTGTTTGGCCGCCGATTCAAGACGTAATCAATAGTGTTGGAGACTGGATTACAGGTGCAGGGGCATTGGGTGCCGGCGTATTCGGCGTATTGAATCGCTTATTGCTTCCAGTAGGACTGCATCATGTCTTGAATAGTATGGTTTGGTTCGTCTTTGGTGAGTACAATGGAGCGACAGGTGATATAAATCGTTTCTTCGCAGGGGACCCGACTGCTGGGCCCTTCATGACCGGCTTTTTCCCGATCATGATGTTCGGTCTTCCAGCTGCGGCATTAGCGATGATAGCAGCTGCTAAGAAAGAGAAACGTAAATTGGTGACGGGGATGCTTGTTGGGTTAGCTTTCACTTCTTTCCTTACAGGAATCACTGAACCGATTGAATTTCTGTTCATGTTCATCGCACCGGTGCTATATGTAATACATGCCCTTTTAACAGGGGTCTCGCTGGCACTTGCTGTTATATTGGATATCCATCATGGTTTTGGATTCTCCGCAGGAGCGATTGATTATTTCTTGAACTTTGGTATTGCGCAAAAACCGCTATGGTTAATACCGATTGGATTGGTATACGCGGCAGTTTACTTCGTGATTTTCTATTTTGTCATCAAGATCATGGATTTAAAAACACCTGGCCGTGAAGACGATGAGGAAGAAGTGGAAGAAGAAACTATTGTGAAAACAGGGGATAAATATACCGATATGGGATCGCTTTTCATTCAAGATCTTGGCGGTAAAGAGAATATAAAGCTAATTGATAACTGTGCAACACGCTTGCGTTTACAAGTGGCCGATTCAGGTAATGTGAATGAAGCAGCCTTAAAACGGCATGGTGCGCGCGGTGTCATGAAGTTGAATAAATCGAGTGTGCAGGTCATTGTTGGAACGAATGTTGAATTCGTTGCAAATGCAATGAAACAACTTGTCAAGAATGGCGTCGACCCAAGCCAAGTGAAAGCAGCTCCATCTGCACAAGTGGCAGAGGATATAGTAGAGGAAAACCAAGCTTTGGGTGCAAATGACTTTGTCCTTCCAATTGAAGGAACCGTTTTACCGATAGAACAAGTTCCCGATCAAGTGTTTGCCATGAAAATGATGGGGGATGGCTTTGCTATCGAGCCAGTCAACGGAAAACTAGTATCTCCAATCGATGGGGAAGTGCTAAGTATCTTCCCGACAAATCATGCACTGGGATTGAAAATGGATAATGGTCTGGAAATTCTGATCCATGTTGGTTTAGATACAGTTAAATTAAATGGAGAAGGGTTTACATCTCTTGTGCAAGAAGGTCAAAGAATAACAAAAGGAACACCTCTTTTGGAAATTGATTTAGATTTCATAAAACGGAATGCCCCATCAACGGTCACTCCTATTATATTCACTAACTTACCTGAAGGAACGGCAGTGAAATTGCAAAAGTCAGGGATCCAGAAACAAAATACACCAGATATCATCCAGTTGGAAAAACTATAAAACGTGTCAAAAAAGGGATGTCGACAATGTCGACATCCCTTTTTTATGCTGCATCTTTATTTGGATAAAACGGCTTCTTTATATACTTCTTGCTGTGATAAATTGTCATAACCAAAACAAACGGGTGCCCCATTGGCAGGATCTATCATAACCCTTGCATGAATACGAAAGACTTCTTCTAAAACGGCAGGTGTAATGATTTCGCTGGGGGTACCGATTTTAACGATTTCTCCTTCCTTCATCGTTATGATTTCATGTGAAAACCGGGACGCATGGTTAATATCATGCAGCACCATGACAGTCGTTATTTTTTGTTCTTTATTAAGTTTATCAACTATTTGCAAAACCTCTAGTTGATGAGCCATATCAAGGTAGGTGGTCGGCTCATCCAATAATAAAATCTCCGTTTTCTGTGCTAAAGCCATTGCTAGCCAAACTTTTTGTCTTTGACCACCGGAAAGATTTGTGATCTCCCGGTTTCTAAATGAAAGGGTTTTGGTGATATCCATGGCCCATTCAATCGTTTCTTTATCTTCTTTCGTTAATTTATTTACATTATTGCGGTGCGGATACCTTCCATATGAAATAAGCTCCTCTACCTTCAATTGGGCTGGTGCAACCGGGTTTTGGGGAAGTAGTGCCAAGTGCTTGGCAATTTGCTTCGTATGGATCTTATGTAAATCCTGACCTTGTAAAAAAACGCTTCCGCTCTTTTGTTTTAGAATGCGGCCTATCGTTTTCAGTAATGTGGATTTACCACAGCCATTAGGACCAATGATGGTAGTGACCAGGCCTTCTTTTATTTCCAAGTTCAAGTCTTTGAACACCGTGAATTTCTCGTAATTCGTTTCTAGATTTTCCATACGGAGAATACTCACTGATCATCTCTCCTTCTACGCTTTAGCTTTAATTAGTAAATAAAGAAAATATGGGACACCAATAATTGAGATGACGATCCCGACTGGCAATTCAGCGGGTGCAAAAACGGTTTTTGCGATAAAATCGGATGCAATCACCAGCAGTGCACCAATTGCTCCCGATACTGGGATGACCTGATTGTGATGGATACCTACAAGGTGCTTCGCTATGTGGGGAGCCATTAAACCTACGAATCCGATATTTCCTGATACGGAAACGGAGGCGCCCACCAATCCGATGCTGCAGAGTAAAAGGATGATCGTTTCCTTTTCTACAGAAACCCCCAAACTTTTAACACTCGATTCTTCCAACTGATACAAATCCAGTAAATACGCCTTTTTCTTAATAATCGGAATCAGGACCATCATCCATGGTAACATGGATGCGATGTATTTCCAGTTCGCATCATATATCGTTCCTGAGAGCCAAACCGTTGCCATTTCAAAATCGGTTGATTTCATTTTTAATGATAAATATAAGGAAAGGGCACCAAATGCTGAGCCTATGGCGATTCCGGTCAGTAAAAGGCGGCCCATGTCCAGGGTGCCGTTCTTCCAAGAGAAAAGGAAAATCAATAGGGCTGCCAAAAGCCCGCCCACCAAACCGAATAGCGGAAAACTCATAATGGAGAACCAGTCCGAGCCGCTGTTTTGACCTTGATAGAAAAACATGAAAATGACAATGGCTGTCCCAGCACCGGCATTAATACCGAGAATACCGGAATCGGCCAAGCCATTTTTCGTAACCCCTTGAGTGACAGTCCCAGCAATTCCTAAGCTCACTCCCACCAAACCGGCGATCACAATGCGGGGGAGCCTGAAATCGAAGATGACCAAATCAAAATCGGAAACTGGATTCACCCTGAATAAGGTCTGAAGGACAGCTTTGACGGTCATGTCGAATGTACCGGATATCAAACTAAAATAACTTGTAATAACGATTAAACATAAAATGATGGTCATCGTGATGGTGAAGCGCCACCGAGTATTCTTATCCATTCTTTTCTCCTCCTCTCGTTCTTATTAAGTACAGGAAGAAAGGAATGCCGATCAGGGAAGTAACGACTCCTATGGGGGTTTCGAATGGATAATTAACAAACCGGCTCAAGACATCGCACAAAGCTAGAAAAACCGCACCGATTACCCCTGCAGATGGAACGATCCATTTATAATCGATCCCAATTAAAAACCGGGTGATGTGGGGGATGATAAGTCCAACAAAACCGATTTTCCCTACAAGCGCCACTGCGATTCCCGTTAAGCAAATGACGGAAAGGAGGGCCACAGCTTTTACTATTTTTGTGCGCTGACCTAAATTGATGGAAATTTCTTCGCCTAAAGATAATATCGTAATGGATTTTGCGATGAATAGGGCGAGGATGATTCCCACCATTCCACACGGTATCACCAATTTTAGTAAATTGGGATCGATTTGGTGCAACCTTGAGTTGTACCAAAAACTTACATTCTGGGAAATTTGGAAATAGGATGCTATGGCAGCAGAAATACTGCTTAAAAATGTCCCGATCACAGTTCCGATTATGGCTAATCGAACGGGCGATAATCCATTAGGAAGCAGCGACCCAAAACCAAAGACAATTCCGGCTCCCAATGCAGAACCTAACATTGAAAAGAGGATCATTTGGAATGAAGACATACCTGGAGCAAATACCATACAAAGTGTAATCACGAACGCAGAGCCATCCGTCACTCCCATGATTGAAGGGGATGCAAGATAATTTCTTGTCATCCCCTGCATGAGTGCTCCTGATATGGCTAAAAATGCCCCGACGAGAAGGGCACCCAAAACTCTAGGCAAGCGAGAAGCCATAATGATCGTATGGTCAACGTTACTAGAGTCATAGTGGAAAATGGCATTCCATACCGTTATGGAATCTATATTTTTGGCACCATATAAAATCGATAATACGATGGAGAAGCAAATCAATAAAGGTGCCATACAAAGAATTATTATTGGTAATGAATTTGTTTTTGCCATATCAATCAACGCACCTTACTGTTTATTTAGCTAATTCTTCCGTTGCAGCCTTCAGGAAAGCTGTTTTACTCCAAGCCGTTCCACCTTGAGCTAGAGGATCAACCGAGTTTACAAACACTTTATTGTCTTTTACTGCCGTGATGCTCTTCCAAATGGAGTTGTTTTCCAAATCTTTTAACGCTTCCGGTTTTTGTGCATTTTCACTTTCCGAGAACTGCAAGAAGACATAATCTGGGTCAAGTTCTGCAAATTTTTCTAATGAAATCATTTCTTGTGCTTTAATTGGCTTGATTTCTTCAGGGACGGTCAAGCCTAGATCTTTATAAATTACTGGGTTGAAATATACATCCTCAGGATATAGGAATAGGCTGCCGTTCCGGATTCTCACCACTAATACCTTTTTATCCTTCAGCTTTTCACCGAGTTCCAGTTTTGCTTTTGCGGCGTCATCATTATAGGTTGTGATGATTTTTTCGGCTTCATCTTTTTTACCTGTAAGGCTGGCCATTAACCGCAGGTTGTCTTCCCAATTGGTCGAAATATGTGAATAAGGGAATGTTGGCGCCACTTTTTCCAACTTTTCCGTCACATTAGCTGGAGATTTAGAAGACCACATGATGACATCAGGTTTCATCCCAAGAAGAGTTTCATAGTTCGGCTGCATTTTTTCACCGATTGACTTAGCACCTTCGAGGTCTTTAGCTAAATATTCTGGTATTTCCCCACCTACAGTAACAACACCCGAAGGCTTAATCCCCAATATGGCTGCATCCTCCATTGATTCCAAACTAGCAGTGGCGATACTGGTAACTTTAGCTGGGATTGTATACTCCTTATCCAGATATATGACGGTTTGGGTCTTTGTTTCTTTTTTAGCCGAATCCGTCACTTTGCTTTTTTCTGAAGCATCGCTTGAAGTCTTTTCGGCATTGCCGCAAGCGCCAAGTCCTAAACTGAATACTGTTGCCATTCCAAGTACGAATAATTGCTTTTTCATTAGTCGATTCCCCTTTTGGATATATAGTATATAAATTTATCGCTGCTTCATGGTCTCCACAGACAAATCTTTATTTGTTTTAAATGCTTTTTCACTTCCTTCACCAAATAGCATAGCCACCAAAAAAGATATGCTTTTCTACATGTCATTTGATAACGATTATCATTATCAATTTAACATGCTATTAAATATATAATTAATTTCCTATTAGTTCAAGAATAATTTTCCAAAGTTGTATTTTTGGTGAACTAACATTCATCCAAAAATGCTTTGGAAATCAGGGCAGAAAGGGGAGGGAAAGCTCTTTTCTGTAAAATGATAGGGGGAAATTATTGATGTATGGTTGATATATCCATTGAGAAAGATTATCATTATCGATATCAAGGTAATCTTTCTCAATTATATTCTTTTGATATTAAAAGAGCTTAAATTATTTGAGAAGTAAACAATGAATAAGATTACGAGTATTAGAGGTTGGGGGAATTCATTTAGATGATGCATAAAAAAATGGACAAAAGCGTAATGGACAAAACTGTTGCCAGTACAGAGGTTACGATCAAAGGAACTCAACACTTTCTCATGCATTCGAGTACCGGGGAACGTGAATACCAAATCTTTGTATCAAAGCCTTTGGAAGAGCCGCCACCTACGGGATATCCGGTCATTTATTTGCTGGATGCCAATTCTGTATTTGGAACGATGGTCGAGGCGGAACGATTGCAATCACGCCGGCCGGAAAAGTCAGGAGTGGTACCGGTTATCATTGTAGGTATTGGATATGCCACCAATGAACCATTTTCTTCTGAACGTTATTATGATTTCACTCTGCCCGTTGAGGTTAGCGAGTTACCTGTAAGACCGGACGGAAGTCCATGGCCTTCACATGGAGGGGCGGAAAACTTTCTGAAATTCATAGAAGACGATTTAAAACCGGAAATCGGTAAAAGGTATAAGGTCGATTACAATAGCCAAACGCTTTTCGGGCATTCCCTTGGCGGTCTTTTCGCTTTATATGTTCTTTTTGAAAATCCGTATGCTTTCCAAACATACATAGCTGGGAGCCCATCTCTCCATTGGAACAAAAAGTGGTTCCGCGAGGAGGAGGATAGGTTTCTTTCCCGATTAAATCAAGGAAATGGTGATATTTCCTTATTGCTTGGCGTGGGGGAGCTGGAGGGCACCCATAAAAGTGGCATGAATGAAAATGCATTAGAATTATCAAAACGTTTATCCATGATTGATAGTGGAGTGAACGTTCAATTCAAGGAGTTTGAAGGGGAAGGGCATCTTTCCGTTTTGCCGCCTTTGATTAACAGGGCCTTACGTTTTGCTTTGAAGAGAAATGTTTCTGGTAAGAAATAGGTCTTTCTCAGTAAATACGTGGAGGGCACTTGACCATTAAGTTATAAGTATATATCATTACCTGCAGATTCCATTTGATAATGATTATCATTATTAGTTTGAAAGTGCAGCGTGCTGAAATTGGCCAGGAGATTGCTAACAAACATCCACTATCTAGAATTTGAAAAAATTATTAAGGAGGACAATAACTGATGACCAACCTTTTCGTGAATGAAACTGGCATCTACAATGGATTTATAAATGAAGAAGGTCGGCATTCCCTTTGGCCCGCCTTTTTGGTTATTCCAGAAGGCTGGTCATTGATATATCGAGAGGACTGCTGGAAATACAAAAAACTAGTTGCTAGCATTGATGGAACAAAATGAAAACAAGGATACAAATGGACCCTAAATTAGTAGTGAGCATCGTTTATGTCATAGCGATGTTCATGGTTTCGATGGACGGGACGATTGTCAATGTGATCCTGCCCACGATCAGTAATGAATTCAACCTTGATCCCTCTTCAGCCGGTGGCATTAATGTTGGATATTTAGTAAGCCTGGCTGTATTCCTTCCGGTAGCTGGTTGGCTTGGAGATCGTTTTGGAACCAAGAAAATCTTCTTGATGGCATTGGGTGTCTTTACGGCAGCCTCCTTTTTATGCGGATTCGCTAATAATCTTCAAACCTTGAACTTGTTCAGGGTTTTGCAGGGGGCAGGAGGTGGGATCCTGACACCAGTTGGAATGGCCATATTATTTAGAACGTTCTCTGCTGAAGAACGACCAAAGGTTTCCCGTTCCCTTGTGCTCCCCATTGCATTCGCACCAGCTGTTGGTCCGATCGTTGGCGGATTCCTTGCGGAGCAGCTGTCTTGGCGTTGGGCATTTTATATAAATGTGCCTTTCGGAATTATGGTCCTGTTATTCGGTGTATGGTTTTTAAAAGAACATAAAGAGCCTACTGCTGGCAGGTTAGACCTCCCAGGATTCTTAATGTCAGCTGCAGGCTTTTCCATGCTGATGTATGCAATGAGCTTAGGACCATCTAAAGGATGGGACTCCCCAGTGATTATGTATACAGGTTGTATCGGTTCAATTCTTGTTTGCTCATTTATTCTATTGGAGCTGCGTGTGAACGAACCGATGCTTGATTTGCGTTTATTATCCGATCGATTGTTTCGGACATTGGGCATCATTTCATTATTTTCAATGGCGGGCTTATTGGGGATGCTCTTCGTGTTCCCGTTAATGTATCAAAGTTCGCTTCATGCTTCAGCTTTAGAAAGCGGGCTGACCACTTTCCCGGAAGCTATAGGTTTGATGGTGGCATCCCGGATGATGCCTTGGACTACGAAGAAATTGGGCATACATCAGGTGATCCGGATAGGGCTGCTTGGTACAATTATCATTTATACATTGATTAGCATTGTCGGGCCGACAGCCAACCCCTGGTTCCTTCGTGCCTTATTATTTAGCGTCGGTATATGTTTGGGACATACTGTTGTGGCCGTACAGTTTTCCACTTTCACCAATATCAACTCTGCTTCGATGGGAATGGCAGCCACATTGTTCAATGTCCAAAACCGGATTGGCTCTGCCATTGGTGTAGCCATCCTAGCCAGCATTCTGGGGGAGGTGGGCACTAGCTCGATAGGAACGAATGGGGAGCAGCATGTTAATTTAACATCCTATCAATTTGCTCTCCTCGGTTCTGTGGCTTTGCTCGTCATAGCCCTATTATTTGCGATGCGTTTGAAAAAGGATGATTTTAAGGCCAAGATACCGAAACAGCATATGGCTAAATCCCTTGATGTAAAGCAGGTCAGAAGCGGATAAGTAACCCATTCGGTTAGGTTTCTGGTAAAGGAAGGCCACTGTGATTTTGCAGTGACCTCCCTATCATTTTGCTAGCAGTAAAGGGACTGTCTACATAAAATTTTAATTAAAGATTGGCTTTGCGGCTCACTACCATATATGAAAAAAAGAGCCTGTTCGATTGGAAACAGGACTCTACATAATATATTAGGTCTTAAGTCTCAGCGGAAAAGAGTGTTATGCATTCGAGCATATGCTGGTTATTTCTGCTGCATCAACGATACGCTGAACTTCAGATCCCTCAAGTGTCTCTTTTTTCAATAACTCTTCAACAAGCTCTTCATACTGTAGGCGATTCGAGTCAATCAACATTTCCGTTTCAGAAATCGCTTTCGTGAATAATTCCTGCATCTTTTGCTCCTTCTCGCCTTTATTAAAGGTGAGAGTGAATCCATCTTGAAGCATTCCGGTATCGACCATTTGTTCAAGTAGATGTTTCGCCTGCTGCACATCTCCGCCTACACCGATGCTGTGTTCACCTAAATACATTCTTTCCGCCACGCCGCCTGCTAAAATCATTTTGACTTGATCAAGCAATTCACTGGCTGTTGCCAGATGGAGTTCTTTAGGTATTGGCGCTACATACCCAAGGGCTTCCCCACGCGGAATGATGGTCGCCTTTCGAACGGAACCGGGCTTTGTCAAAGCCGCAATCAGGGCATGTCCACTTTCATGGATGGCCACGCGCCGTTTCGTATCCACATCATTCAAGGTACGTGATGTCGCTCCAAGTATCGTGCGGTCAATGGCGTAATCAAGATCCTGTTTACGAATCATATCCTGTTCATTCCTCAGGGCATGACGTGATGCAGTATCGAACAGGGAGCTTAAGTCAGCACCGGAGAAACCGGATGTACTTTCAGCCAACTCATCCAGGGAAGCAAGGACATCTGTCGCCAGACGCTTACCCTTCGTATGGATATTGATGATTTCCTTTCTTCCTTGTGTATCCGGAAGTGGAACTTGGAAAGAGAAATCGATCCTGCCCGGACGTAGAAATGCCTCATCGAGCATATCTTTCCGGTTGGTCGCTGCAATGAATAAAATCCCTTCATTTGGATGGCCTCCATCCAATTGCACAAGCAGTTCAGTTAACGTTTTTTCGCCTTCTTCCCCTCCATGAGCTTTCCTTTTACCAGCCAACGCGTCGACTTCATCGATAAAAATGACAGCTGGCGATTGCTTACGTGCATTTTGGAAAAGACTGCGGACACGGGCTGCACCGACTCCAACAAACATTTCGTTGAAGGCTGAACCGCTCGTTGAGAAGAAGTTTGCACCAAGCTCTTTTGCGATTGCCTGTGCAAGCAAGGTTTTCCCCGTTCCAGGGGGGCCGTATAATAAAATGCCTTGAGGCGGCTTAATTCCAATTTTAGCTGAACGTTCAGGTTCCTTTAGTGTAGTGAGTGTCTGTAGGATTTCCTGTTTGATTTCGGATTGCAAACCGCCTACATCATCCAAAGTTATCTCTGGCAGGGGCTTTGGGGTGGAAAGGCTTTGTTTTTTACTGCCGATCCGCAATCCGCCTTTTGATTTTTTCTGTATAATGACAGCGGTTGTGACGAGAGCCGCCATTAATCCGCCTAAAATCCATAATGCTGATTTATTAGTTGATGAAAAAGAATATTGAACGTTATAAGTTTCGACAAGTTTATTGATCATTTGACTGTTGGGAGGAATACTGGAAACGTATTCTCCATCGGGCGTGGAGATGTGAAGAGTGCCATTTCTTTTTTCTTCAATGGTGACAAGGGCTCCATTTTGGGCTTTAATCGTCTTTTCCACCGAGGAAAAAGGAATGACCATATCCTTTGACTGAGTAACAACATACCAACTGATTCCAACAATTATCACAATGAGAGCCGTCAGGAACGGCAGCAATTTCGAAACTAATTTAGAGTTCGAGTTCAATTTTTCATCTCCTTTAAGAATATATATTCAGTATAAAATTTTTAAACATGTAATCTATAGGTCTTTATGCCTTAAATTAAAGGTAAATAATGTTAAAGTCAAGAAATAATGTTTATTACAAAAGTTTAAAGGGCCCGGAATTTAGAAACATTTAATCTAACCGGCATATTAGACTTTTTAAATGCGAAATGCTAAAGTGAAATGGTCTAAGTCATGAAAAAATAAAATGGTAGAAGAGTGTGAAGTTCTATGAGTAAATTTATAAAAGACTATATGATTACGATGAAGGATATCGTTAGAGAAGGTGATCCCATTCTGCGTCAGGTAACGGATGAAGTTAGCCTGCCGATTTCGGATGAAGATCGTGAAACGTTGGAATGCATGATGCAATACCTGAAAAACAGCCAGGACCCAAAACTCCAAAAGAAGTACAACTTACGTGAAGGAGTTGGGTTGTCTGCCAATCAGATAGGCTTGAATAAACGCATGTTCGTCATGTATTTTCCCGACGAAAAAGGGAAGCTGTTTGAATATGCCCTTGTGAATCCGAAAATCATCAGCCATTCTGCCACAATGATCTATTTACCGCAAAGTGAAGGCTGCCTTTCCGTCGACCGTGACATTAAAGGGTATGTACCGCGTTATGAACGGGTTAAAATCAAAGCTTTGGACGGTAATGGTGAGGAAATAGAGATGCGGCTGAAGGGATTTGCTGCAATCGTGTTTCAACATGAGTTAGATCATTTAAACGGGATGATGTTTTATGACCGGATCAACACCGAAAATCCTTTCAAGCTTCCGGAAAACGTGGAAGTGAAAAGTCTGTAAGGCAAAAAGGCAAAGCGACATGCTTTGCCTTTTTACTGTTTTATGGCTGCAAAAGCATATCCTTTTCCATATGCTTTTGCAAATCACTGAGTATGGCCAGGTTCTGTTAGCTTAGCTAAGAGTTCGGATAATCTTCCCTAATATAAGAAGTGCCTCTGATTTAACTGTCTCCAAAACATACGTCCTTCAAACTTGTAACCTCGGTATGATCTTTCGGCAATCTTCACTTCCTATATAGAAGGGAGATGAAAATAATAAAAAGCGCTGCAAATGCAGCGCTTTTTATTTATTGTAAGTATTCCTTTTTTGAAGGTGTTTCCACTCTTGTTTTTCCCATGAAGAATACAGTGATTGCTGCAAGACCGATCGGAATGAGAGCCAAGGTGAATATCAATGAAATCGAATCGGACATCGCATGAACGATTTTATCCAGGATAAAGTCCGGAATCTTGGCACGTGCGTCCGATTGGAAAAGCTGCCGTGGGTCCTCCATCAACCCGGCTGTATCCGGACTTCCTTGCATTCCCTTAAACGCGTCCTTCATTTTACTTGTGAATACATTGTTCTGAATCGCTCCATAAATCGTTACTCCGAGTGTCATCCCAAAAGAACGGAGGAATGAGTTTGTTGAGTTGGCCGACCCCCGGAATCTAGGTTCCAAGTTGTGAATGGATGCTATAGGCAAAAGGGAGAAGGAAAAGCCCATGCCAAATCCAGTCAAAATCATGTACAAAGTTAATAAAGTCCTGCTGGTATCAGGGGTGATGGTTCCTAATAGAAGCATCCCTGCAAAATAACAGATGACAGAAACCGTCATTAAGTTGCGAAAACTTGTCTTTGTATTGAATATCCCGCCAACTGCACTGCCGAATACAGAACCAAGCATCATGGGAGTTAGGATCAATCCGGCATTTGTTGCGGAACCACCGTAAACTGCCTGCACGAAAATCGGGATATAGACGGTTAATATAATGAATGTACCGCCATAAAGAATGGCTAAGATCTGAGAAGTGGCAAATAATCGCCTTTTAAACAGCCATAATGAAATGATTGGATCTTTTGCCCTTTTTTCGAAAAAGAAAAATGAAACGAAGAAAACCACAAAACTGGCAAACAGTCCTATGATGGGAGAAGAACTCCAGCCATACTCCCCGCCCAGTTCGAGAGCGAACATTAAGCTGATAACGGCAATCACGAGTGTTGCTGCGCCACCCCAATCAATTTTTTGCTCTTGGGAGTTGGGTGACTCCTTGTAGTAATTCCAGATGAAAAATAAAGAAATGATCCCAATCGGAACATTGACGTAGAAAATCCAGTGCCAGCTGGAGTATTCAGTAATATAAGCGCCTAAAAGTGGTCCCAATACGCATGATGCCCCAAACACAGCACCGAAAAGGCCAGTTAATTTTCCCCGTTTTTCAGGTGGGAAAATATCAAAAATGATCGTAAAGGCTATAGGCATCAAAGCGCCTCCGCCGATCCCTTGGATTGCACGGAAGATACTTAACTGCACTATGCTCTGGGCCATGCCGCATAATGCGGAGCCGATTAAAAAGACTATAAGTCCAAAAATAAAAAACCTCTTTCTTCCATACATATCGGAAAGCTTACCGAATATCGGCATACTTGCCATCGTGGCGACCATATAGGCAGATGTCACCCATACGAACTTATCGAATCCGCCTAAATCAGAAACGATCGTTCCCATTGCAGTCGCAACAATCGTATTATCCATTGCTGACATCAAGATACCCAATAGTAATCCGGCAACAATGAATTTTTGTTTTTTTTGAGCGTTCATTTATTTTCCTCCTTCGTATCAACCAGCTCATGAATTTCCTTTACATGGTTGAAGGGTAAACGTTAAGATGAAACAAAACATTTATCTTGAAAATCAAGATAAATTTAAGTGTAAAAGGGGTGGCATTTTATGTCAAGCAACAATAGGGTGAATGCAGCTCTGTTAGAGAGTTTAACACACAGGTTGCAGCGGTATGGAATGAGATCGGTATTATTTCAACAAAATATGGCCCAAAAAATAGGGGTATCCCATACGGACTTAAAGAGTGCTGAAATATTGAATGAAACAGGAACGATTACTGCCGGTGAATTATCCAAAATTACAGGATTGAGCACGGGATCGGTTACGGCACTGATCAATCGCCTTGAGAAATCCGGTTATGTTAAAAGAGAACGAGATCAATTGGACGGAAGACGGGTAATGATTGCACCGATACCCGAAAGGCAGGAACAGATTAAATCGCATTATCAATCACTTTCTATGTCCACCAAGGAGTTATGTTCATCTTATAATGAGCAAGAGCTAATATTGATCAATCAATTTGTTGAGGATATCACAAAAATTATGGACAAAGAAAATGACAAATTAATGAGTGAGCGGGAAAGGTAGCCGGTATGCAGGCTGCCTTTTTTATTGTTAGCCAGCTGTGAACTTCTTATCAATAGTAAAAGGGATAGAGTGAAATTTTTTTAAAAGAGAATGAACAATGTCACGTTTCCAGTAAAATATATATTGATAATGATTTTCATTATCTGCTAATATGAATCTACAAATCATTTCAAAGGGAGAATACACTATGAAAAAAGCAAAGGCGTCATTAGCGGTCTTACTATCAACCAGCCTATTATTTGGCTGTGCGCAGGAAAAGGAAGAAGCCAAGCCGGCAGATGATAATGCCAAAGAAGCAAGTGCGAGTAAGCTTGATGATGTATCTAGCGAGTACCGGGAATATGCCATCGGTGAAATAGAAGAGTTCGTAAACGCAACGGAAGAATTCACTGAGGCCGTATCTGCCGGTGATATTGAAAAGGCGAAGGAATTATACGCACCAGCCCGTATGCATTATGAGAGAGCGGAACCGATCGCTGAAGTATTTGGGGATCTTGATCCCAAAATCGATGCGCGTGAAGGGGATGTCAAAGATGAAGACTGGGGCGGTTACCATAGGATTGAAATGGGGCTATGGCAAGAAAATACAACGAAGGGCTACGAAAAGTATGCAGAACAATTAATGAGCGACGTCAATTTGCTTCGAGCCAAAGTTGAAACGGTTGAGGTAACACCTGATTTGTTGATCACGGGTGCGGTGGATTTATTGAATGAAGTTTCCACGAGCAAAGTGACAGGAGAAGAAGACCGATACTCCCATACCGACCTGTATGATTTCGTTGCAAATGTTGAAGGTGCAGAAAAGATCTATGAACTGCTTACTCCAGCGCTGAAAGAAAAGGACGCGAAGCTTGCTGAGGAAATCCAACAACGTTTTGACGATGTATACGGCTTGCTTGAAAAGCATAAAGAAGGGGATGGCTACATCTCATATACGGATTTAAAGAAATCTGAAGTCAAGGAGTTAAGTCAAGCAATTGATGCATTGGCTGAACCACTTTCGCAAATAGGGATTGTAACGGAGGAATCTTAATTGAAAGAACATACGCCTAAAGATGAAACCGGACTATTTACAAAAAAAGTGAGTCGTCGAAATATGTTGAAAACGGCAGGAGTTGGTGGAATCGGAGTCGTGATAGGGGCTTCTGGATTTGGCGGGCTGCTGACACTTTCTGAACAAAGGGCAAAGGGACAAACTAAGGATATCGTTCCTTTTTATGGAGCACATCAAGCCGGTATCACCACTGAGGCGCAAGATAACCTTTACTTCGCATCATTGGAAGTAACCACAGATAAAAGGTCAGACCTAATCCAGTTATTTAAGGATTGGACAGAGGCTGCGGCTCAGATGACTGAGGGGAATTTGATTGGTGAAGCATCACTTAATACGAATATGCCCCCAAAGGATACGGGGGAAGCGAAAGAATTATCACCCTCCAATTTAACGATCACTTTTGGAGTGGGTCCGACCCTGTTTTCGAAGGATGGCAAAGATCGGTTTGGTTTGAAATCGAAAAGGCCTGCAGAATTAAAGGATCTGCCTCAATTCCCTTTAGATGCTTTAGAAGAAGAATGGAGCGGTGGGGATATTTGTATTCAAGCATGTGCAGATGATCTCCAAGTGGCTTTTCATGCCGTCCGGAACTTAGTGAGGATCGGAAGAGGGAAAACGATCATTCATTGGGCACAAACAGGTTTTCAACGGACTAAGCAAGCCGATTCACAAAAAACGACACCTCGTAACCTTTTCGGGTTTAAGGATGGGACTGTCAATCCGGATACGAATAATGACAATGAAATGAATGAGCATGTTTGGGTGAAGGGTGAGGACGGTCCTGACTGGCTTGTTGGAGGCAGTTATATGGTGGTGCGCCGAATCCAGATGTACATTGAAGTTTGGGACCGGACAATATTGAAAGAACAGGAAAATACGTTTGGCCGTCATCGTGACAGTGGAGCTCCATTAGGAATGAAGAATGAGTTCGATACCGTGGACCTTGAAGCTAAAGATCCAAATGGAAATCGGGTCATTCCGGAAGATTCGCATATGAGTCTCTCCAGGGGGGACGGAAAAGCAAAGATATTGAGGCGTCCATATTCATATGCAGATGGAATGGATCCTAAAACAGGGAGCTTCAATGCAGGCTTGCTATTCATTTGTTTTCAGCGAAATCCAAGTAAACAATTCATTCCCATACAAGAGCGACTGGCGAAAAATGATAAGCTCAACGAATATATCGTTCACAAGGGCAGTGCTTTGTTCGCTTGTTTACCAGGTGTGAAAAAGGGTGGCTATATTGGGGATTCCCTTTTTGGATAAATATAATCTCAAATGAGGACGTGAAAATCGCCAGCATGGAAATTATCCAGTTGGCGATTTTAGTTCATGAATAAGGAGGGACCAGTATGACCGTTTCTAAATGGAAGAGTGGTATATTGGTTTTAATCGTCAGCCTTTTATTTCTTTCGACGGCTGTAAGGGTTGTTTCGGCGGGTGAAAACCATGATCAGCTTTTTGTTTATATTGGCGATAGTTTAATGAAGGTAAAATCCGGAGACCGTGAGGAAGTATTGAAAAATATCGATCTTTTCGAGAAAGATTGGCAAACGATAAAAACGGACAGCAAGAGTGCGAGGGAAGTCGACGAGAGGCTGTCTGCGGTAAAAAGTGCTGTGAGAGACGAAGCCTCCACAGATGAAATCAAGAAGCGATTATCGGCATTATCCAGTACTCTTGTTATTTATGATACCAACGAAAACCCTGTTGACAAGACGGACTATGAAGAACGGTTAGAAGCAATACTTCCTTTAATAGATAAGTTGGAAGCTTCGATAACTGAAGGTGACTTTGATCAAGCTAAAGTTCAATATACCAGCCTTCTGAGTCAATGGACCGACGCAGAGGTCATTGTCAGGGAGAAAAGTGTTGCTGCATATGGTGAGTTTGAAACGAAAATGGCCTTTGTGCGGATAGCGATTACTCAAGACCCTCCTGATTCGGAAAAAGCCCAAAAAAATCTAACTGAATTGAAGGGCCTAATCGAGGATTTCCTTGCTGGTAAAGTTGAAGAGGGAAGCCAGGAGAATACCTATTCCCTTGGGGATGTAACGCAACTTTTACAAGGAAGTGCAACGGATATTGAAAAGGGTGACATCGATTCTGCCGTTGATCAGCTAAATGAGATCTTGGCAATTTGGCCTAATGTCGAAGGGGAGGTCTCCACAAGGGACAGCAAGCTTTACAGCGATATGGAAACGAAAGTCCCGACCGCAATCAGCCTATTGCAATCGAAAAAGGTAAAGGCGGAGGAAGCGAAGGGAATCGTTTCCGATTTAAACACAAGGTTACTGCCTTTAATTAATGATACGGGTTATACGACATGGGATGCCGCTTTGATCCTTTTGCGGGAAGGGTTGGAAGCACTCTTGATTGTAGCTACATTACTGTCTTTCCTAAAGAAAATCGGGCAAGCGGACAAACAAAAATGGATTTGGACAGGGGTTGGTGCGGGTTTAGTTGCCAGTTCCATATTGGCGGTCATAATCAATATCGTTTTCTCTCAGATCAAGGCCGCGTCAAGCCGGGAATATATTGAGGGAATCACTGGGATAGTAGCCGTATCGATGATGTTGACAATTGGTCTTTGGCTTCATGGTAAATCGAATGTTCATGCATGGAACCGGTATATCGACAAGCAAATGAACCAAGCCATTGCAACGGGAAGCATCGTCTCTTTCGCTTTAATCAGTTTTCTATCCATATTCCGTGAAGGGGCCGAGACGATTATCTTTTATGCCGGTATGGCTCCTTATATGGAATTGAAACAGCTGCTGAGCGGGATTTTCCTTGCCTTCCTCATTTTAGTGGTAATTGGTTTCATTATGCTGCGCTATAGTGTGAAATTACCGATGACCCTATTCTTTAAAGTGGCAACGGTACTCATATATGCCTTGGCTTTCAAGATTCTTGGAGTCTCCATTCATTCACTTCAGGTTTCACAGGTAATACAGACAAATACGATCAGTTCCTTTCCGTTTGTAGAAACGATAGGTCTTTATCCAACAATGGAAACGCTGGTGCCGCAAGCTGTATTAATTTTGCTGATTGTATTGGCAACCATTTGGGTCAAAAAGAGTAATTCCTTACGTACAACCGAGTAATATAAAGGGACTGACGCATGTCAGTCCCTTTTGTGTATGGTATTAGCGAATAGATCGGCGATAGGAATATTGCTTCCATTGATAAAGGATAAAGCAGCCGATGCAGAATCCAAGGATCGCTATGAGAGAAGCCAAGCCGACCATCAAGGTGAATATATAACCGGTAACATTCCAGCCCAGCAAGAAAGATATGAATCCAAGTCCTAAGCAAACGACAGCTATGGCCTGGTTGAACTGTTGCTGTGAATGATCTTCAGGAATATAATCGGAGGGTTTCTTTTTAAGAAAGAGCTTGGCGAGACGCATCACTGGATTGAAATTAAAGAGAAGACCTAAAAGTCCTGCAGTTAAAGGAATCACTAATATCCACATTTGTCCCGTTAATAAGGCGGTGGATACGCTTAACAAAATGACCCATTGATTCGTTCGTACTAAAGGACGGGGAATGGAACGAATTTCACTCGTCATACTAATACCAACCTTCCTGATGTGTTTTATTTTTATTTTATCTTTAATTTAATCATATGTGAAGTCTAACAAAATTAAGTCAAAACCTTATTTATAATAATTTTAATTTAGTATTGATTATCATCATAAAAGTAGTATAATATGTATAACAAGCTAATAAAGTGAGGAGGACAGTATAAATGGTAGCAAAAGTTTGTGAAACATGCGGAACACCAATAAAAAAGCTGAAGCATTCTGCCCTTTGCCAATGCGGTCCTAAGATATTGAGCAATCAATTCTCAGTTAAAACAAAAAAATAAATCCGTGGATTAAATTATAAATTAAGCCGATTATTCAATTAATCGGTTTTTGTTTTTAGACAAAAGGGGTTTTACCTAAAATTTCAAAACAAAGTTGATTGAACGGAAGGTGTGAGACTCCTGCGGGAAAATCGTGTCGATGGGAGACCCCGCAGGCGCAAGGCGCCGAGGAGGCTCCCGGACCGCCCGCGGAAAGCGAGTGCCTGGAGTGGAAATCGACGACGTTCGAGGTTTTATAAACCCTCATAAAATTGAGAAAAACTTGATTTTCATCGAGTTTTTCTACAGTTTAATCAATTTAATCGGTTTTTGTTTTTCCAATGAAGGGTAAAGAGGATAATAAATATTTTTCATTTCAATTAAAATAATGTACGATTATGGAATAGAATAAAACGTCATGAAGAATAGACATATTTTAAATTTGTCTAAACCATAACGTGACGGTTAGGAGGGGTTATGTTGGGAACGAGACTTTAAAAATTGGCGAGTTGGCGGAAATGGCGAATGTTACGAAACGAACTGTAGATTATTATACGAACCTAGGCTTGCTTAAAGCAGAACGTTCCGCCTCTAATTACCGTTATTATTCAGTCGGTGAACTTGAAAGGCTTCGCCGTATCGAGGGATACAAAAGAGAAAACCTTTCATTGGAAGATATTAAAGAATTACTTAAGAAGGATAAGGAAGCCGCATCAGCAATTGAGGAAAAAGGTCTTCAACTCAAGAATAAAATGGATGGCCTGAACGAGGAACTTCAGGAATTCATCAGCTTGATTGAAAAGGACGGAAAAAGTGAGCTTCTTTTAAAAAAACAGATATCCCGCGAAAGCATGGCCTTGATCCAATCATTGCTAGTGTTGCTGGCATGATTAATATTTATCCCTATAGTTTTATGCACAAAGGTGCATATTAACGATATAGGCTAAATGGTTTTGATAAGGCAAAAATCGCTTTTTGAAACGAAAATAACCATTTATACAGGAGGTGCTTGGGATTTTGCCGTACGTGTCTAATCCGCAGGTCAGAAGGATGGGCACAATATGGCTAACCCGCACATATTGGAGATATTTATAAAATTATTAGCAGTAGCTGTATTAATAGCATTAACCGCATTTTTCGTTGCATCGGAATTTGCAATCGTGAAAGTCAGAAGTTCCCGAATCAATCAGTTGATTGAGGAAGGGCATAGAAATGCTCTTGCAGCCAAGAAAGTGACATCACATATCGATGAGTACTTATCTGCCTGTCAATTGGGGATTACGGTAACCGCCCTAGGTTTAGGGGTATTGGGTGAACCGACGGTCGAGGCGATCTTAAAACCATTGTTCACTAAATGGGGATTAGAGGAGTCCGTAAGTCACATCATCTCGTTCCTGATAGCCTTCGGTTCTGTAACATTCCTTCATGTTGTTGTCGGCGAACTCGCACCGAAAACGGTTGCGATTCAAAAGGCAGAAGAGGTAACCTTGCTATTTGCAAAGCCGTTAATTCTCTTTTACCGCATTTTGTACCCATTCATTTGGTTACTGAATGGTTCTGCACGTCTCCTGACGGGCATGTTCGGTTTAAAGCCTGCATCCGAGTCCGAAATGGCCCATTCCGAAGAAGAGCTGCGCATCATTTTATCGGAAAGCTATAAAAGCGGTGAGATCAACCAATCGGAATACAAATATGTCAACCAGATATTTGAATTCGATGAGCGCATTGCCAATGAAATCATGGTTCCGCGTACGGAAATGACCGTTATCGAAAAGGGCATGCCATTATTGGAAGTTGTTGAACTGATTCAGGAAGAACAATACACAAGGTATCCGGTAATAGACGGTGATAAAGATAATGTCGTGGGAATGGTCAATATCAAGCGACTTTATACAGCGACGATTACAGAAGATAATGTAACGGCTTTGACGGTGGATTCCTTTGTGACACCCATTATCCGTGTTCTTGAAACGATCGCCATTCATGACCTGCTGCTGAAAATGCAGAAGGAACGGATCCATATGGCTGTTTTGACTGATGAATATGGCGGAACTGCCGGTCTTGTTACGGTTGAAGACATACTTGAAGAAATCGTCGGGGAAATCCGTGATGAATTTGACCAGGATGAACGTCCGCTCATTCAAAAGATTGATGAAGGGCATTATGTATTCGACGCAAAAACATTGGTTGAAGATGTCAATGATACCCTTGCGATCGATTTGCCGGAAGAAGATATCGATACATTGGGAGGATGGTTCCTGACAGGCAGATTCGAGATTGCTGTCGGGGATAAAATCGAATACGCCGGATATGAGTTTACTGTAAAGGAAATGGACGGCCACCATGTTTTATATGTTGAAGTGAAGAAGATTAAATAAAACAGGATTACAACTAGAGCCGAAAGTGGAAACTTTCGGCTTTTATTATGTACGAAGATGTCTGTTTAGAACAATGGTCAAGGCAGACTGTTACTTAATTGGAAAATGAATTCATTAAAAATAACACTGTAGGTAACTATTTTAGCTTGGAAAATGTTAAAATTGACTTTGGGCAATGAATCTATCTATATATCATTTTAAGTTTCAAAGAATATAAGGAAATTCTTCAAAAGTAATACTAATGATAGTATTAAGATTTATTTTGCAATGCCGTTTATTTATGGCTGGTATAAATAAGTATTGAAGGAGGGCGGGAAAATGGGTTTTAAGAAGAAGCAAATGTTGGGATTTGGTTTGATCTTGCTTTTCTTGGCTATTTTACTTTCTTTCATGATGGTCACGCTTAACAATTTAAAGAGCAGCATGACTGAAATAGTTGAAAATCGCTATGAAAAAGTTTCAGCTTCAATGGAAATCCGTCAGCTGTTTTCCAGGTCGGACCGTGAGATCCTGTTTGCAGCTAATGATGCAAACAAAAAAGAAAGAGCAGAGAGCCTCGAAATCATCAATGAGAATCATAATTTGATTGAATCAAAAATTGCTGGGTTATCAGGTACGTTAAATAAGGTCAAAGCGAAGCAATTATTGAAAGAGTTCGAGACTCAATATGCTTCTTACTCCATAACGGAGGCTGAAATCATCCAGAATATAAAATCTGGAAACTCTTCGGGTAATCTTTCAAGCCTGATGGACGACCAAAGGGAAAAACGAACGAAAGTCATCAGTACGATGGATGAATTTAAGGATTACCAAGAAGGTGTCATGAAAGATACTTTAAGTAATTCGAAACAAACCTATGAAGATATGATTGGTTTTGTAATTTTTGCGGTTATTCTCAGCATTTTGGTTATTTCCGTAACGGTTGTTTGGATGATCCGCAGTACATCGAAAGATCTGCAATCGATTACGAAGGTCATCAAAAATATCGATTATAAAAACTTATCGGTCATACCAAGAGTTCCGGTTCGGACTACTGATGAAATTGGTGATATAGCGAGATCGTTCAACGAAATGGCGGGATCGCTTGAAATCTATAATCAAAAAGAGAAAGATTTCACCGAAAAGATCAGTGAACAGAACTGGATCCAGACCCGTGTTGCAGATATAGCTACGATGTATCAGCGCATTGTTGATGTAGAGGTGCTGGCTGACCGGTTCATTACAAGACTTGCACCGATGATGGGAGCTTCAATTGGAGCTTTTTACGTCAAACGGGGCGAGGGCGTGGATATGCGTTTTGTGAAGCTTGCAAGCTTTGCGGGAGATGGCGAAGATTCAGGCAGACGTGAATTCCGTCTTGGCGAAGGTTTGATCGGACAATGCGCCCTTGAAAAGGAATCGAAAGTCATTGAAGATATTCCTGAAGATTTTCAATGGGTTACGACAGGATTAGGGGAAGTAAACCCGAAAAGCATTGTCATTGCGCCGGTCGTTTTTGAGGATGAAGTGGTGGCGATGGTCGAACTGGCGAGTTTGGAGAGCTTTACGAAGCTGCAAAAAACTTTCCTGAACCAGGTTCTTGATACTCTGGGCATCACGATTAATAATGTTGAGGGCCGGATGGAAATAGAGCGTTTATTAAAAGAATCACAAGCACAGACCGAAGAGTTACAGGCTCAATCGGAAGAATTGCAATCACAATCAGAGGAAATGCAAGCCCAATCGGAGGAACTGCAAACACAGGCTGAAGAATTGCGAATGATCAATGAACAATTAGAAGAAAGAAATCGTGAAACTGAAGAAAAGTCGAAAGAGCTTCAAGTCGCAAAACTGAATCTTGAAAAACAAGCGGAAGAATTAAAGTTAAGTTCCAAATATAAATCCGAGTTCATGGCAAATATGTCCCATGAATTGCGGACACCGCTCAATAGTATCCTGATTTTATCAGAAATGCTTTCAGATCCGAATGATAGTAAATTAAATGAAGAGCAACAGGAATTCGCTCGTGTCATTAACTCATCAGGTCAAGATTTATTAACGTTGATCAATGACATTTTGGATTTATCGAAAGTCGAAGTCGGAAAGCTTGAAGTGGTCTTTGACGAAATGAATTTAAGTGAACTTCCTGAGTTATTGCACCGTAACTTCGATCATGTAGCGAAGAAAAAGAACATTGACTTTATAATAGAAAAAAGTAAAAACGTCCCGGACATTTTCTTTACGGATGAACAGCGCTTCCAGCAAATTTTGAAAAACCTATTATCCAATGCATTTAAATTCACGGAAAAAGGTTCTGTGTCTGTCCGAATCCAAAAAGCTGATGAAGAAGATGTAGCACAATGGATACAGACAAAAGGAGCCAGCAACTGGGTTGAAATTAAGGTGACGGATACGGGCATCGGAATTTCAAAAGAGAAGCAAAAACTTATCTTTGAAGCGTTCCAGCAAGGTGACGGAGCTACAATGAGAAAATATGGCGGTACAGGACTAGGGCTATCGATTTGCCGGGAGTTTGCCAAACTTCTAGGAGGCTGGGTCATTGTAGATAGTGAGGAAGGGCAAGGCAGTACCTTTACTTTCTTTATTCCAAGCATGCCAGAGGGCTTCAAAAATGTCGGCGAAGCAATGGCTGCTTCTCCAGAAGTGGCAGCAGCTAATCACGATGATTCTACCGCGCCTTTTGGCGGTCAGGGAGAACCGGATGTAGTTATAATGGATGAAGAAGATCGGGATAAGGCCAAACCATTCTGCAATAAAACAGTATTGGTCGTCGATGATGATCACCGTAATATATTTGCGCTGAAAAATGCGCTGAAGCATGAGGGGATGGAAATCCTTACAGCGGAAAACG
Organism: Peribacillus phoenicis; assembly: GCF_047238085.1. Lineage (NCBI taxonomy): Bacteria > Bacillati > Bacillota > Bacilli > Caryophanales > Bacillaceae > Peribacillus > Peribacillus phoenicis. The sequence continues at coordinate 5,431,544 of NZ_JBDFMF010000001.1, forward strand.
GCTACGAATGTTTGGAACTCCTTGAAAAAGGGAACGATATAGATGTTATTTTGATGGATATCATGATGCCAGGCATGGACGGTTACGAAACGATGACCAGAATTCGCGAGCAAAGTAAGTTCGAGGATCTTCCAATCATCGCGCTAACTGCGAAAGCCATGAAAGGCGATAGGGAAAAATGCCTGAAGGCCGGCGCTTCCGATTATGTTAGCAAGCCGTTAAAATTGGATCAGTTGCTATCCGTCCTAAGAGTATGGCTGACTAATTGATTGATAGTACGGGTAAGGAAGGTTTTGCATGAAGGATACTTTAACGATTGAAGAAAGAGAAGAGCTAGAAATCGAATTATTGTTAGAGGCCATTTATTCCGTATCTGGCTTTGACTTTCGCAAATATATGCGCTCTTCAATAAAAAGAAGAGTTGAAAATAGAATGAGACTGGACCATGTTCGCAGGATTAGCGGAATGATTGAAATGGTTTTATATGAAAAAGGGTATGTCGAGAAGCTATTGAGAGATTTTTCAATAAATGTCACTGAAATGTTTCGCGATCCGGATTTCTTTAAAGCCTTTCGTTTAAATATTGTACCGCTCCTGAAAAAACTTCCTGAAATCAGAATTTGGCATGCGGGATGTTCAACCGGTGAAGAAGCCTTTTCCATGGCGATCATCCTAAAGGAGGAAGGACTTTATGATAAGGCGAGGATTTATGCCACTGATATGAATGATGAAGTCCTCCGTCATGCGGAAAAGGGAATATTGCCTTTAAATAGAATGCAGTCTTATACGAAAAACTATTTGCAAGCTGGAGGCAACCAGGAATTTTCGGAGTATTATACAACCGATTATCAAAATGCTTATCTTGACTCGAATCTCCTTAAAAACATTGTGTTTTTCCAGCATAATTTAGTTACAGATGGTTCGTTCAATGAGTTTCATATCATCATGTGCCGGAATGTGATGATTTACTTTACCGGTGAATTGCAGACCTATGTTAATCAGTTGTTTTATGACAGCCTTTGTAAAGACGGCTTCCTTGCGGTTGGCAGCAAGGAAACACTTCATACATCATCCTTTTCGGAAGATTATGAGGACTTTGACTCAAAGGAACGAATTTATCGGAAACTGTAAAAAGAAAGAGTTCGCATATAAGCGGACTCTTTCTTTTTAATTTAGTGCATTATTTTTTAATTTTTTTTGATTTATATGTTTAATGCATCGGAAGAAGGGGTATAAATAATGAGTTGGTCTCCATGTAGAATTACTGCCGTGGTTTATTATTATTAAAAGAGACTGAACTTCGTTATAATATAATAGGAAAATCCCTATTAAGGGAGCTTTACGAAAGTGCTGGTCCATATAAAAAAGATAAATGTTGCCGCTCGATATAAGCCAAAAGGGGAATGAAAGAATGACGATTTTAATCGTAGATGATAACCAGGTTAACCTTTTCGTTATAGAGAAAATTCTAAAACGAGCTGGCTATACGGATTTTCTATCATTAACTTCAGCTGTTGAGATGTTTGAATATTTACAGGTGGATAGTCCGCAACCTAAAGAGACTTCAGTTGATATCATTCTGCTCGATATCATGATGCCGGAGATCGATGGGATAGAGGCGTGCCGGAGACTTCAAAGCATTCCTCACCTTAGAGATATACCCGTAATTTTTGTGACCGCCCTTGAAGATTCAAACAAGGTTGCCGAGGCACTTGATGTTGGCGGAATTGATTATATAATGAAGCCTATCAATAAAATAGATTTACTTGCGAGGATTCGCGTGGGGTTAAGACTTAAATATGAAAAAGATTGGCATAAAATGCAGGATGAAAAAATCCGCAATGAATTGGATCTTTCCATGCAGGTTCAAAGCGGTTTATTAAGTGAACCCATTATAAATGACCACTTAACCATAAGGGCATCATACTTACCTGCGAATAAATTGGCAGGGGATATGTACTATTGGCACCGCATCGATGAAAATCGGTATGGGATCATCCTGCTGGATATGATGGGGCATGGCATATCCGCCTCACTTGTGTGCATGTTCATTTCCTCCGTATTGAGGGATGCCATCAGGATACATACGGATCCGGTGGCAGTAATAAACGAAATGAATCGCTGGATGAGTACCCTTAATAAAGAAGATAATCCAGTGCATTATTATTTTACCGCGATTTATATGGTCATTGATACAGAGCAAAAGACTGTGGAATATGTGAATGCCGGACATCCTCCGGGCTTTGCTTTAATGGACGATGGAAAAGTGGTCTCACTTTCAAAAGGGACATGTCCTGTTGGGTTCTTCACCGAAATGAAAATAGAGAAGTCCGTCATTCATTATGAAGAGAAGATTCAGCTCATGCTATTTACGGATGGAGTCATGGAAGCGATAGATCGAGAAGGGACGGAAGGGCTCGAACAAATAAAAGAAGCGGTCTCGACGAGATGGTTCGATTGTAAGGAATCTCCCCCTATCGATTTTTTGATGTCCCCGGAAATGCAGCAAGATCAACCTGATGATATGTGTGTTGTTGTTATTCAAGCAAATTGAACAAGGAAGAGGCGGCAGATTATCTGCCGCCTCTTCTCTATAATAGGGGGGTCACTTTTATAAGAATGAGAATGTGTTAAGAGAGTGAATCATGTATTCGGCTATTTGCATTAACGGTCATTTTTTAATTTACCAATGCCATCTTGGAGATTGCCTTTTAATTTATCGACTTTACCTTCTGCTTGTAAGTGAGGATCATTTTTCGCGTTTCCGACTTGGTCTTTCGTTTCACCTTTAACTTTATTTACAGCACCTTTTACTTTGTCTGATAAACCGCTCATTATGTTACCTCCTTTTTCTTTATATACTGTATATACCCATGAAGTGTACGGATAAACCTGATTTATATGAAGAAAGGAGTTTAAGAAGCGATTATAGCCCTTTTACTTAACCTTTGAATGAACTGATATGACCGTTCAATGATATGATCTTTGTCATGATCCAACGAGGCCACATGATATGAATTTTCAAGGGATGCCATCTCCTTATCCCCGGACATGACTGTATCGTAAATCTGATAGGAACAAGAGTCTGGTACAACGTGATCTTCTGGAGAATGGAAGATAAGTATCGGGCACGAAACGTCTATTAGTTTTTGACTGGCATGTTCCATTATATCAAGCAATTGATTAATCGCTGTTAACGGAACCTGGTCATATGTGATTTCTTTAGTTGTATCGTCTTTTATGTCAGGTTTGCCCTCAGGAATGAAGCGTGGAACCGATTGGTTACGGTATATTTCATATTCAGGAACTTGGAGAGCGGCATTGATGGTGAGAATTCCATCACAAGCCACTTTTGTCGCTAAATCGAGAACAAGGGCGCCTCCCATTGATTGTCCGATGGCGAATACATGGGTGCAGGTTCTTTTTAATTTTGCATAAGCCATTTCAACATCTTGTA
>NZ_JBDFMF010000001.1:5440000-5444530 GCF_047238085.1 Peribacillus phoenicis
TGGTTCCGCATGGAAGGGCCATCGCTCAACGGATAAAAGCTACCCCGGGGATAACAGGCTTATCTCCCCCAAGAGTCCACATCGACGGGGAGGTTTGGCACCTCGATGTCGGCTCATCGCATCCTGGGGCTGTAGTCGGTCCCAAGGGTTGGGCTGTTCGCCCATTAAAGCGGTACGCGAGCTGGGTTCAGAACGTCGTGAGACAGTTCGGTCCCTATCCGTCGCGGGCGCAGGAAATTTGAGAGGAGCTGTCCTTAGTACGAGAGGACCGGGATGGACGCACCGCTGGTGTACCAGTTGTCTTGCCAAAGGCATAGCTGGGTAGCTACGTGCGGACGGGATAAGTGCTGAAAGCATCTAAGCATGAAGCCCCCCTCAAGATGAGATTTCCCATGGCGCAAGCTAGTAAGATCCCTGAAAGATGATCAGGTTGATAGGTCAGAGGTGGAAGCATGGTGACATGTGGAGCTGACTGATACTAATAGATCGAGGACTTAACCAACGCTTTAAAAAAATGAAATACCTTCTTATTATTATCTAGTTTTGAAGGAACAACGTTCCTTTCATGTTTGGTGGCGATAGCGAAGAGGTCACACCCGTTCCCATTCCGAACACGGCAGTTAAGCTCTTCAGCGCCAATGGTAGTTGGGGGGTTCCCCCTGTGAGAGTAGGACGCCGCCAAGCCATTTATTAAGATCCGCCATCCGGCTGGTCTTTTTTTGTTTTCATAAGGTCATGAAAAAAAGATGGCTGTTTTCGCATACAGTGTTGCTTTCTTGAACAAATAACGACAAGACTGCTTTAAACGGCCTTGTCGTTATTTGATTTCTCTTCATATTGAATGTGATGATTTGTATCCTGTATTGGGTTTATATCGTCATCTTTAATTCCCATTGTGATGTCATCATAAGGTGTGTATCTATTTGAAGGTGCTGATTTCTTTTTAATCAGCCGATAACAAACAAAGCATATTACAGAAATAACAAATAAAGTATAAGCATATGCCATTTAATCACTCCTCAAAAAGATTACTTACTACTTTATCTCACTATATCCCATAATATTCCTTTGTTCAAAACCAACAAACTTTACGAAAACAGCTCAAAAGATAAAAAGCATTAAGGCTTTGTCGGGATGCCTTCAGCTCTGTCCGACTACCTTGAAACCAATCTTGATCTATCTTTGAGAAAAGGAATTATTTATTGTGAAATGTGTTGACTTTATGGTGGGAAAGGATTAATATAAATAAGCACCAATTAAAACAAACGAAAAACTTCATCGCTTTTGGCTGATTGCTGAAAGAAATAATAACTATTGACTTCTTACTATGAAAATGATAAGATGAAATGGTCGCTGAAAAACACAGCGATTTAAAATAAGTTAAAAACTTCGCAGAAGTTGACAACTAATCAATAAGATGTTATGATGAATAAACAGCCGTTCGTTAAGAACGATTGTGAAATTGCTCTTTGAAAACTGAACAAAACAAAGCGCCAACGTTAAATTTTAAGTGAGCACACACTATCAAAAAAGCAAATGAGCAAGTCAAACATTTCTTCGGAGAGTTTGATCCTGGCTCAGGACGAACGCTGGCGGCGTGCCTAATACATGCAAGTCGAGCGAATCGACGGGAGCTTGCTCCCTGAGATTAGCGGCGGACGGGTGAGTAACACGTGGGCAACCTGCCTATAAGACTGGGATAACTTCGGGAAACCGGAGCTAATACCGGATACGTTCTTTTCTCGCATGAGAGAAGATGGAAAGACGGTTTACGCTGTCACTTATAGATGGGCCCGCGGCGCATTAGCTAGTTGGTGAGGTAATGGCTCACCAAGGCGACGATGCGTAGCCGACCTGAGAGGGTGATCGGCCACACTGGGACTGAGACACGGCCCAGACTCCTACGGGAGGCAGCAGTAGGGAATCTTCCGCAATGGACGAAAGTCTGACGGAGCAACGCCGCGTGAACGAAGAAGGCCTTCGGGTCGTAAAGTTCTGTTGTTAGGGAAGAACAAGTACCAGAGTAACTGCTGGTACCTTGACGGTACCTAACCAGAAAGCCACGGCTAACTACGTGCCAGCAGCCGCGGTAATACGTAGGTGGCAAGCGTTGTCCGGAATTATTGGGCGTAAAGCGCGCGCAGGTGGTTCCTTAAGTCTGATGTGAAAGCCCACGGCTCAACCGTGGAGGGTCATTGGAAACTGGGGAACTTGAGTGCAGAAGAGGAAAGTGGAATTCCAAGTGTAGCGGTGAAATGCGTAGAGATTTGGAGGAACACCAGTGGCGAAGGCGACTTTCTGGTCTGTAACTGACACTGAGGCGCGAAAGCGTGGGGAGCAAACAGGATTAGATACCCTGGTAGTCCACGCCGTAAACGATGAGTGCTAAGTGTTAGAGGGTTTCCGCCCTTTAGTGCTGCAGCTAACGCATTAAGCACTCCGCCTGGGGAGTACGGCCGCAAGGCTGAAACTCAAAGGAATTGACGGGGGCCCGCACAAGCGGTGGAGCATGTGGTTTAATTCGAAGCAACGCGAAGAACCTTACCAGGTCTTGACATCCTCTGACAACCCTAGAGATAGGGCTTTCCCCTTCGGGGGACAGAGTGACAGGTGGTGCATGGTTGTCGTCAGCTCGTGTCGTGAGATGTTGGGTTAAGTCCCGCAACGAGCGCAACCCTTGATCTTAGTTGCCAGCATTCAGTTGGGCACTCTAAGGTGACTGCCGGTGACAAACCGGAGGAAGGTGGGGATGACGTCAAATCATCATGCCCCTTATGACCTGGGCTACACACGTGCTACAATGGATGGTACAAAGGGCTGCAAACCTGCGAAGGTAAGCGAATCCCATAAAGCCATTCTCAGTTCGGATTGCAGGCTGCAACTCGCCTGCATGAAGCCGGAATCGCTAGTAATCGCGGATCAGCATGCCGCGGTGAATACGTTCCCGGGCCTTGTACACACCGCCCGTCACACCACGAGAGTTTGTAACACCCGAAGTCGGTGAGGTAACCTTCATGGAGCCAGCCGCCTAAGGTGGGACAGATGATTGGGGTGAAGTCGTAACAAGGTAGCCGTATCGGAAGGTGCGGCTGGATCACCTCCTTTCTAAGGATAATTACGAGAGCGCTTTTGTTTTGTTCAGTTTTGAATGAGTAATTCATTCAAATAGGAAAGACAAGTCATCACGATGTGATGGATTCTTTCTGCTTTGTTCCTTGAAAACTAGATAATAGATAGAAGGCAATTAATTTTTTTCAAAGCATCTGTAAGATCTTTTTTAACGGTTAAGTTAGAAAGGGCGCACGGTGGATGCCTTGGCACTAGGAGCCGATGAAGGACGGGACTAACACCGATATGCTTCGGGGAGCTGTAAGTAAGCTTTGATCCGGAGATTTCCGAATGGGGAAACCCACTGTTCGTAATGGAACAGTATCTTTACCTGAATACATAGGGTACTGAAGGCAGACCCGGGGAACTGAAACATCTAAGTACCCGGAGGAAGAGAAAGCAAACGCGATTTCCTGAGTAGCGGCGAGCGAAACGGAATTAGCCCAAACCAAGAGGCTTGCCTCTTGGGGTTGTAGGACACTCAACATGGAGTTACAAAGGAACGGGGTAAATGAAGCGATCTGGAAAGATCCGTCGAAGAAGGTAAAAACCCTGTAGTTGAAACTTCGTTCCCTCCTGAGTGGATCCTGAGTACGGCGGGACACGAGAAATCCCGTCGGAAGCAGGGAGGACCATCTCCCAAGGCTAAATACTCCCTAGTGACCGATAGTGAACCAGTACCGTGAGGGAAAGGTGAAAAGCACCCCGGAAGGGGAGTGAAATAGATCCTGAAACCGTGTGCCTACAAGTAGTCAAAGCCCGTTAATGGGTAATGGCGTGCCTTTTGTAGAATGAACCGGCGAGTTACGATTTCATGCGAGGTTAAGTTGATAAGACGGAGCCGCAGCGAAAGCGAGTCTGAATAGGGCGAATGAGTATGAGGTCGTAGACCCGAAACCAGGTGATCTACCCATGTCCAGGGTGAAGTTCAGGTAACACTGAATGGAGGCCCGAACCCACGCACGTTGAAAAGTGCGGGGATGAGGTGTGGGTAGCGGAGAAATTCCAATCGAACCTGGAGATAGCTGGTTCTCTCCGAAATAGCTTTAGGGCTAGCCTCAAGATGAGAGTATTGGAGGTAGAGCACTGATTGGACTAGGGGCCCCCAACGGGTTACCGAATTCAGTCAAACTCCGAATGCCAAATACTTATTCTTGGGAGTCAGACTGCGAGTGATAAGATCCGTAGTCGAAAGGGAAACAGCCCAGACCACCAGCTAAGGTCCCAAAGTATACGTTAAGTGGAAAAGGATGTGGAGTTGCTTAGACAACCAGGATGTTGGCTTAGAAGCAGCCACCATTTAAAGAGTGCGTAATAGCTCACTGGTCGAGTGACTCCGCGCCGAAAATGTACCGGGGCTAAACGTATCACCGAAGCTGTGGATTGACACCGTATGGTGTCGATGGTAGGAGAGCGTTCTAA
>NZ_JBDFMF010000002.1:0-20458 GCF_047238085.1 Peribacillus phoenicis
TTTTATTTTGCGTTCCCTAAATGGTCTTGCTTTTTCTTCATAGTCTTTATATATCGCTTGGCGGTGCTTTAATGCTTCAAGTTCTGCACCATTCAAAAAATCCGCTAATGTATAACCTTGTTTCATGATATGCACCTTAGAAGCTAGTTTCAATTCCTTTGCTGTCCACTTTTTCCTCAAGTTCCTTGCCGAGTTTAGTTTATCAATTAAATCATTACATTCACTCATACCTAGAAAATCAAAAAATAATACAATAGGTTTCAACTTTGGCAATGTTTCTGCCCCTTCACCTTTGTAATAATCAGCAAAGCACTCTGTTAATTTAGACACCAGTACCAATAAAAACCTACGTTGCTTGTATGATGCTATATTCTTTGTAGGTAATAACCCCTTTTCAAGTGCCCATATAGCATAATCTTCGGCTATATCCCTACCGTAATACTTTTCTAAATGCTTCTCATGCTTGGTTCTCATATACCGTTCAATGCCTTCTACAATGCAATTTTCTGTCAAATACGGGTCGAAATGCCTTACACCATAATGGCTTTTATGAGTGCTAAGAAACTGTATTGCTAATTCCCTAAAATCTGGCTTCCTTGCTTGTAACTCCGGTAATCCCCCATCAAGTAAAAACTCATGAGCAATAAAGTTACCTATTTTTTGAGGGATTGTTTTTTGCTTTGCTCCCTCCTGTATCATCTCAGCTATATTCATACTGCTTCCTCCTAATACTCAATACCAATTACAATACGCTTTCCCATAAGAAAATCAGCTAATGTTATAGGCTCACCATCTAAATAAATCTTTCCTGCAGTGGTTCTACATATATCATCAAGCCTTTTTCTCTTTATATGCCCTATAATCTCCTGGGCTTCCCCTTTAGAAATATCCTCGAACTCTACTGTAAACGGATAATCTTTAGGAAGTAGCACCGGAACAACATAACCCCCCGCATTGCCTTTTATATATAATTTTCTGCCATAGTCCACTAACGAGCTAACTAAATACGTCAAATAGCTTTCTTGCTTTTTTGTCATTGGTTCTAGTTGGAATAAATTCGTATAGTCTATATCCTCTTTAATCATTCCAAGCTCCCCCTATCGCCTATATAAAATATATTGTAAAATGCCCTTTATTTTTAAGTGCAGTATAAAATCTATTGTGTAGTATAAAAAGTGTTTAAGAGTGTAAAAGAGTAAAAAGTTATACAAGTAATAAATATATATATACATTACTTGTATAACTTTTTTATTGTAATTATCGAAAATAGTAGCGAAAATGCTGTCATATCAAGGCTTTTGCTTGTTTAGCTGATACACATTGACAGCCCTTATTCCCTTTCCTTCCTTGCCTACCATTTGTATATAGCCGAATGCTTCTAGTTGTGTCATTGCATTTTGCACTGAAGGCGAAGAAAGACCGCACCAGGCAGCGGCGAATCGGTAACTGAAGGCTGTTCTATTTTGACCATCTAAATATAGCTTCTTTACTGCTAGAAGGTGCTTAAACCCTTCATATACACCATTTACGGCTTTCTTTTTGCGTAGGCTCTCTGGTAGCTCTGGTGCTTCTATTGGCTTTGTTTCTAAAATGCCTATTTCAACAAGCATACGCAAAGACCATGTAGCAAGCTCGGCAGGGTTTAACTTCTTTCTTTCTTTGTATTTCAACGAAGCGTAAACCTCTGGCAACGTGTAATACAGTTCCTCGCCCTCACTTGCCCGCCAATCCCTATAAACAATTACTCCATTTTTCGCCTTATGTAGACTTGCAGAAGGTCTGCTATCGGGTGTTTTACTTGGCAATATACAGTTAAATGGCGAACCATCTATTTCAACCCCATCAAGACCTAAAAGCGTGAGCATTTGCATTACTGCTTCTTCGTCTTTAAAATAGTCCTTCACGCTTTCACCTATTGGGTTAATAGGTTTCTTTGGAGTTAGTTCTTTCCGTACCTTAGCAACCGTTTTGCGTGGTTTGCTCGCCTGTTTAGGTTCTTTCTTAGGTTGGTTCTGTAAATCGTTTAGCAACCATTCGGGAATATCCGCAAGGGGAACACTTTCAAAGTCTAAACCGTCTACCCATTCATAGCCTGGTGTAAAGGGCATTACTACAAAACCGCCATCCCCTCTTACATCGACACCAGTGTTTTTCCCATATAAATCAACTGCATTTCTTATTTCCTCAACATTTTTGGGGTACTTGAAATAATAATGCGTACCTCCACTTTGAGTTTTTACAGTTGGTGTATGTGGCAAATGTTTGCCCTTCACATACTTCCAACCGTTCTTACCGTTCTTAACATCAATATCTAAAACTACAATGCCATTCAGCTTACCTGTTACAAGTCCTATACCTTTGGTAGAATCTTCAATCCAGCCAACCATTTGGCGTAAGGTTGCCCGTTTAGTTTGGTACGGTTTCCAACTTTCTTTAGGTAGCCATTGTGGTTCAGGCTCCGTTTTTCTATACAGTGGAAAAATGCTTAGGTTATGCTGCACTGCAAAATCAATTGTTTTTTCAATGTTTTCTGTTGCGTATGCTACTGCTCCCATAAAAAAAATCCCCCTAGTAAGCGGAGGACAACAGACAAGGGGAAAATATTGGACATATTACGTCTTAATATTTTGCTTAAAATGGTTTTAAACCTGTCTTTGACGTGTTATAATAACAGTAACATTTTAAAAATTAAATACGTCAATAGACAAGGTTTGCCCTTGCTCTGTTGTCTTCTAAAAGAGTTGTTCCTCCTGTCGCCAAACAAGTAAGGAATAACTCTTTTTGCTTTTTATTTTTCAATTTGAAAAGTCTATTTATTTATTTTTAATTATACATCCTATATTGCTAGACTTAAAGACTAACTTTGACAAGCAATCTTATAAACTGACAAACTAATGTCTACAAATAACAAAAATTGTCTTATAATTTAGGTGGTTGCAAGTTTTACTTTTAACATTTTTTCTATCTTTCCTTACCTAGGAAAAAGCAGTTGCCTGTTGGCTCTGCTCTTTTTTTATGTCTACAAATGGCAAAAAAGGTCTTATACTTTAGTCACTTCCTTTGCTAGTTTGTTTTTCTTGCTTTCACTTTTTTCTATACTCCTAGAAATAAAAAGGGGCAGATGTTCGGAAACGGTCTGCCCTCCTTTTATGACTACCCTCCCCTTTTTACTTTGACAGCTGCACCCCATTTTTTGCCTTTATCCTAGTAACATCTTTACAAATTTACATATTTACAGATTAAATGCGTTACAAATTTACATTGTGAGCCACGAGAAGGGGGCAAATTCGCCTTTAAATTCTTTCGAGGTATTAAAACCTTCCGAACCGTTCGGAACCCTCTCACACCCCTTTAAATGCACAAAAAAAGACAAGGCTTATTCAAGCCCTGCCATCTTGTCCAAAACCTTTTTAGCTTTTTCCTCTGCTTCTTCTTCACTGTTCAAGTCCATCAGTAAAGACATTCGCCCTTTTACTTTTTCAATTTCCTCTAACGAATAGCCGAGTTCGGCAAGTGCCAAAACCGCATAGGCTCGTGCTTGATAGTTGTCCATTTAATAACTGCCCCTTTCATAAGTGTATCTATTGAGCATTGGCTCCAGTTCTCTAATAAACTGCCTTTCCTTAGGCGATGGGTCGCCACCCTCAACATACTTAATGCCAATGAATAAAACCTCGTCAAAATGCCCTTCTAGCTTTCTTTGCCCCTTGTTCCTATGGGCGGGCAATCTACGCTTTAAATCAATACTTGAGCCAATATAAAGCGGTTCAAATTGGCGGTTAAATACCGCATAAACACCCCTTCCGTTTTCATGCTCTTTAAACCATTGTCTAATATCAGTCTTTTTAAAGCTAGGTGCTAAAATAAATTCATCGAAAAAAGCGGGAAAGTTGATATTTTTCATACGTTGTTCACCCCTATTTCACCTTTAGTCTTTGCCCTTTATCCGTTTAGTTGTTCCAGCAAAAAACGGTATTCTATCGCCATCAATGACATTTTCAACATCTAGAAAACTGAAATACTCTTCCTTTGTTTTATCATCATCTAAAACACACCAAAACCCTTGTTCCTCAACATTTGTTAGCGTTCCATGATAATAAAGTTCATCTTCCAAGTCCTTTATATAAAGGTATCTGACAACGATTGTCACATAATCACCTTCAGCAAATGGGAAATACCCTTCAGCATGGCTATATTTCACTTTCAACATATACTATTCACCCTCAATTCACCTTTATTTCATCTCTAGTAATGCTTTGTTCATCTTATAACTTGAAACCTTTCAAACTGTTTTCTACTTTTTCTTGCCATTTCTTGTAATCGTAAATTTCTACTTTTCTTTCGTTGCCTACCCAACCATGCACCCTAACACCTTTGTTTGTATATTCTTGTAGGCTCACCATATTTTCTATTATCTGCATTATTCGTATTTGCTCTTTTGTCATCATATAGAATCCATAGTCAATGTTTAAAACTATTTTTAAGCATTCATCTATACTTGTTCCTAGTCTTCTGAAATCTCTTTCTGTTTTCAACTCAATCATGGTTACGCCCTCTTCAATGCCTGTACTTTGTTCCATGTCTGGCGACTAATGATTCTAGGAAACACGTCTTTTTGCTTAATGCCGTTCTGCTCTTTTTTACCGTCATAACGGTTAATTCCTGTATATGTTTCAGTGTTCACCATGTTTTTAACCTGTTGAGCTTGCCACTTTCCGCCCTTTCTAGTTGGCACATTTCGGCTATTTAAAATCGTTGCTATCTTGTTGTAACTTTTGCCTTCTAAATAAAGCTCAAATACTTCTTTTACAATGGCTTCATGCTCTTTATTTATTTCAACTTGTCCATTAATCACCATGTAACCGTATGGCACTTGACCGCCCGCATACTTGTTTTTCTTGGCAGTAGAAACACGTCCACCCTTTGTCCGCTCATTTATCACCTTGCGTTCAAATTCACCAAATGAGCCAATCATTTGTAAAAACAACATGCCCTGTGCGGTTGACGTATCAAACTTTTCAGAAACGCTAATAAAGGCAATTCCATTAGGCTCTAAAACATCTTCAATCATGATTAAAAGGTTTTTTAATCTGCGGTGTATGCGGTCAGCTTTAAGCACCACAACCCCCGACACTTCATTTTCAGCATTTGAAATATATTCAATCATTTCTGTATAGCTGCTTCTTTCTGTATTGCTACCCGAAAGCCCTTCATCAATAAAAACTTTCACCAATTCTAAATCTTGGCTAATGCAGTAGGCTTCAATTTTCTTTATTTGTTCCTCAATGGATGTATTTTCAATTTGACTTTCACTTGATACACGAGCATAAGCAACAACCTTCTTCAACTTAACCGTAACCATTGGTTTTTCCCCTTTTCCATTTATTGGTTAAATTATACGATAAGTTTAAAAGAAATTACAATTACTTTTATAAAAATACTTTTTAAACATTTACGTATTAATATTTAATAGTAATATTTATAATTCGTTTTTTGCTCGTTCCGTCTTTCTAAACAACAAAAAAAAAGCAAGAACCATTTTCAGTCCTTGCCTTCAATAAAAACCAATTACATATGATGAACCTCTCAAGTCCATAGCTTCCTCAACCTTGCTTTTCAAGTGGCTGTCATTGATGTTTAGTGCTTCAATAATTTTCACCATGTTATACGGTCTTGCAAGCCTTCTAACGTAACTCTCCATACTTGACCCTTTATTGTGGTCATAAAAAGTAGATAGGCTATAACTTTCAACCCCTGTTTTCTTTGCTAATGCCCAAACCTCTTTTTTATTTCTAACAGAAGCAAAAAAGGAAAGCCATTCCTCCATATAGTGCCTTTCAAAGTGAGTTGTAATTTCTTCAACCAATACTTTTAAACGTGCTTCCCTTTCAGCTTTGGCTTTTCTTTCTTCCTCTGCGGCTATCCTTGCCTTTTCAGCACATTCGGAGCAATTTATTATTCGGTAATCCCTTGTCCTGTTCCAGTCATCCATTTCGCCCACTTCGGTATAAGTGCCTTTGCCACATTTACAAGGGTAATCTCTGCGGTACATTTCTTCCCAACTCATTTAATCCACCTCTAACGCTTATGCCATTTAAAGTAAACTTTACCTCTTATGTAAAAAACCTTCTAGGAGCAAATGGAAAAAATTTATTCCTTTTTCGACAATTTGTCCTTATCATGTTTTAAGTAGAGAGAGGGGGGAATTAAATGCCATACACATATAACAGACATGCTCAAGCAATTGAGTGGTTTTCACTCAAGAACAAAATAAACAAAAATTATCGAGGCGGTAGAGGTCACTTTTTCCCTAGAAAAGCTATTGTAACAGTATTTTTAGGTGAAAATATTGGCTTCGAAAAATCTGGCATGCGTCCGGCTGTCGTTGTTTCAGTTGATTCTAATAACAAATCAAGTGGCAACATTGCAGTCATTCCTTTAACCAAAGACGCAAACAAACCAGGCGCCCTTTTAAAAAGTCAGTATAAATTGCTAAAAAGTAAATATAAATTAAACTACGATTCAATTGTTCAATGTGAAGACATGCGAATTGTCAGCAAAGCTCGTGTCGGAGACGTTATTGACTTCGTTGATGATGCTGACATGAAACAAATTGAAAAACGTATGAAATATTTCTTTGACATCTAAAAAGCCAGCTTCTACCTGCCCTTTTTGCATATTTTTAGTTGACAAAGACCATACTATTTCATACGATGTAAGTACAAATGGTGCGTTATCGCATCTTTAAATTTACTTATATCGTCTGTACATGACTTGTGACAGCTTAGGCTCGCCCTAGAGTTGAAGCAATCATGGTCGCGGACTAACGTTATCGTTTACTATCGGAAGCCTTAGGTCGCTTCCAAACGGGGCAGGTGTCAATTATGGCACCTGCCTTTATATTTTCTTCTTTTAACTCCCAACAATACATAACCACACTTATTTTTCGCCTAGAAAGTCCATCAATGCTAAATGCAGTATGTCCGATTTATTGACCCTTTCAGCCTTGCAAAACTCGTCTAAACGCTCTCCAATGCCTTTATCAATAACAATAGTCTTTCTTGTTTTATCGCCTTGCGGTAATGCCTTTATGCGGTCATGTACGGGCGTAAGGTTGCCCGCATGGGCATAGTGTCCGCCGTACGGCTCGCCTTGCGGTTGACCTTGTGGGGCAAGTTGTTGCCATGATTTCAACATTTCCTTTATTGCTTTTATTTCATCTTGGGTGAATTGCTCGTGAACAATAGGTGAATTCGGTATGTCATTTGTATTACTGTCTGTGAAATCAATATTATTTGGTGTGAAGTCCTCATTACTCCCTGTGAACTCTTTATTACTCGGTGTGACAGGCTTGTGAACCCCCTGTGAAGTGTTTTTCTTACGTGATGAACTCTTGTTCACATAATCAAAAATACTTTTATCAAGTGGCTTTTCTCCTTCTCCTACAAAATGCCACCCTTTAGGTGCTTGGTTGCTAAATTCCCACCCAGCCGCTTTTAATGCGTTTCTAAATGGCTTTTCACTTATGCCTGGTATCGCTTTAGCGACATCACCCGTCTTGACCCCTTCCGTTCTCAATGCAATTAAAATACTTCGTATCGTTGCTTTTTCATCAATTTCAAAACTCATACACTGTTCACCCTCATTTCACACATAGTCATATATGTATTATTCAACATGAACAGCGTTTCACCTTCAACCAATAAAAAAAGAGCCCGAAGGCTCGAATAGTCTACAATGAATACTGCTTGATAACTCTTGGCGACAATCAATATATTTCAAAATCCCGCTATTTTTTAAGTAACAAGCAAAAATATTTTTAAATCCCCTAAAATGCCTTTAAATTTCGCCCGCTGTCGTGTTTTAGCAAGCAAGGTAATGTATTTACACCCAAAAGGCTTAAAACGTCTTAAATCACCTGTTACGAGCCTATACGGCTTTTCCTTAAATCCCTTATATCTGCCATTATGTCAATGAAAGTATCTAACGAACCGTTGTCATTATCAGTTGTTTCAGCTGACACGTTATGCAGTTCCCTAATGTAATCAAGTTCTTTTCCGCTTAGTCTGGTTAAGGCTTCTTCCAAACTGTTTAAAAGTTTGCTATTCGGCTTTTTCTTCTGCTTTTCAACTGCATAGCGTAAAAGTATTCGACGTTGCCTTATTTCAAGTACACCAATATTACTTTTTATCAACTCTTTCGGGTCATCAGATACCTGTTTTATTAACTCTTGCTCTTCCTCTGACAAGGCATCAAATGAAATGGTCTCGTATTCACCTGTTTTTAGAGCATTTTTATTCCCTTTTAGGCTTTGGCGGTGCTTTTCCTTGTCTTTCGGTCCTGTACTTTTACCGCCATGCAGTTTACATCTACCGCTTTCCAATGCCCGCCTTTGACATGGATTTCCTGTTCTTTTAGTTTCCGCACCACATACCACTTTTTCCATGGTTTCACCTCCGAAGTCCATTTCATGGAGTATCGTTTTCAAAAAAGAGGGGGAGCAAATTCGCCCACCCCCTTTATCTGCTCCATATAGAACCTTATTTTTCAACTTTGTATTACTTCATTTCACCCTTTGTTCATCTCTGAAAATGCTTTTGCCTTTGCTATTGTTACTTTTGCTTGGTACTCTGCAAATAGTCCTTTATCTTTTATAAATTGTTTCAACAATAAAAGTTCTTCTGAACGGTCTAGTAATAATGCTTTTAGTTCCTTTACATCATTTGTTTCAACTATCATGAATGCGGTTATCTTTTCTTCAAATGACATTACTTCCCCACCCCCACCAGTGCATTATTTATCATGCCTTTATAGGCTTTTTCTGCCCTCTGTTCCTGTTCGGTAATAATCTCTAAAACAGGCTCATTTTCAACTATTTCAATTACTTCTGTTGGCTTTAAATCGTCTATTTTCATTGCTCTTGCTCCTTTGCTAGGCGAGAGTAAAAATTAATGCTGTTCTGCTTCAACTTTTCTTTATTCTTTTCGCGGTACTGCTTATCATAAGCCTGTATTTTTTCCTTGTTCTCTGCACGATACCGCTTGTTATACTCTGCAATACTTTCTTTGTTTTTGTGGTAATACTCGCGGGCATATGCTTGCCTTTTTTCCTTGTTCCTCTCATAATACTGCTTGTTATACCGCCTTTGTGCTTCTCTTTCTTCGGTATTCATTAGTTAGCCCCCTCTAGCTCTAAAATGCGTTTTTCAGCTTCTTCTAAAATAAATTCAGTATTTGAAATGGCTTGCTGCTGCTCTGCCAATTTGTCCTGGTATTCCTTTTTCAACTTCTGTAAATCTTGTTGTTGTCGGTCTAAAATGCCTGTATCAACTTTCAACTTGTTCTTTAGGCGGTAGGCTTCTGCTTGCAGTTCCTCAACCTCGTTATCAAGTTCAATCCGCTTTTTATCAAGTTGTTTCCCTACAACATCACGCAAATGATAATATTTCCCCTCTAATTCATGAGCCTTTAGCGTGTGGCCATCTTCTAAACAAGTGTTTCTTTCCTCCCAAAGTGCCTTATATTGCCTTACATTTTCCGCCTGTTGGTCTAATATCGCCGACAATTCCCCCTGTTTTTCCTCAATAAGTCCTTTTAATGCTTCCTTCTTTGCCATTTTCATGACCTCCTATGTTTTTTAGATAATAAAAAAGCCAATACTCCGCATGGAATAAAGGCTTCTAAGTGTTTTTAAAGTTGGCTATGCCGGTTGTTGGCGATAATATACGACCTATCAAGCAATTTGTAAATTATTATTTTGTAAAAAACCACTTTTAAACTGCTTTAAAACCTAATTTCGTTTAAAACCCCCTACGGCGCTACCGCTTGTCCCCTGTCCTCGGGGCGAGGCTACGTCCCCCAAACAAAAAAACAAATAATATACCCCTCATTCCTTTTATTTTCGTTTCTCTCGCCTTTTAAAACACGAACCAATACAAATACACCCAAAACCCTTAAAACGTCATATAACCCCTTTTAAGCCATAAAAAAAGAACAAGCAATATTATGCCTGTTCCAGTGCTTCTAAACGCTTATTCAGTTTGTCCAGTTCCTCAACGAATACTTTTACATAAACATCATGAGCACCCATTTGCCCACTTGTAACAAAACCCGCTTTCTTTAGTTCAGCTTCAAGCGTTGCCTTTACTGCTTCTACATAGTTCATTTTTAAAACCTCCTATACCGTTATTGCGAACAGTATAAGACCTATATAGTCCTTTGTAGAGCTTCTTTTATTTTGCGTTCCCTAAATGGTCTTGCTTTTTCTTCATAGTCTTTATATATCGCTTGGCGGTGCTTTAATGCTTCAAGTTCTGCACCATTCAAAAAATCCGCTAATGTATAACCTTGTTTCATGATATGCACCTTAGAAGCTAGTTTCAATTCCTTTGCTGTCCACTTTTTCCTCAAGTTCCTTGCCGAGTTTAGTTTATCAATTAAATCATTACATTCACTCATACCTAGAAAATCAAAAAATAATACAATAGGTTTCAACTTTGGCAATGTTTCTGCCCCTTCACCTTTGTAATAATCAGCAAAGCACTCTGTTAATTTAGACACCAGTACCAATAAAAACCTACGTTGCTTGTATGATGCTATATTCTTTGTAGGTAATAACCCCTTTTCAAGTGCCCATATAGCATAATCTTCGGCTATATCCCTACCGTAATACTTTTCTAAATGCTTCTCATGCTTGGTTCTCATATACCGTTCAATGCCTTCTACAATGCAATTTTCTGTCAAATACGGGTCGAAATGCCTTACACCATAATGGCTTTTATGAGTGCTAAGAAACTGTATTGCTAATTCCCTAAAATCTGGCTTCCTTGCTTGTAACTCCGGTAATCCCCCATCAAGTAAAAACTCATGAGCAATAAAGTTACCTATTTTTTGAGGGATTGTTTTTTGCTTTGCTCCCTCCTGTATCATCTCAGCTATATTCATACTGCTTCCTCCTAATACTCAATACCAATTACAATACGCTTTCCCATAAGAAAATCAGCTAATGTTATAGGCTCACCATCTAAATAAATCTTTCCTGCAGTGGTTCTACATATATCATCAAGCCTTTTTCTCTTTATATGCCCTATAATCTCCTGGGCTTCCCCTTTAGAAATATCCTCGAACTCTACTGTAAACGGATAATCTTTAGGAAGTAGCACCGGAACAACATAACCCCCCGCATTGCCTTTTATATATAATTTTCTGCCATAGTCCACTAACGAGCTAACTAAATACGTCAAATAGCTTTCTTGCTTTTTTGTCATTGGTTCTAGTTGGAATAAATTCGTATAGTCTATATCCTCTTTAATCATTCCAAGCTCCCCCTATCGCCTATATAAAATATATTGTAAAATGCCCTTTATTTTTAAGTGCAGTATAAAATCTATTGTGTAGTATAAAAAGTGTTTAAGAGTGTAAAAGAGTAAAAAGTTATACAAGTAATAAATATATATATACATTACTTGTATAACTTTTTTATTGTAATTATCGAAAATAGTAGCGAAAATGCTGTCATATCAAGGCTTTTGCTTGTTTAGCTGATACACATTGACAGCCCTTATTCCCTTTCCTTCCTTGCCTACCATTTGTATATAGCCGAATGCTTCTAGTTGTGTCATTGCATTTTGCACTGAAGGCGAAGAAAGACCGCACCAGGCAGCGGCGAATCGGTAACTGAAGGCTGTTCTATTTTGACCATCTAAATATAGCTTCTTTACTGCTAGAAGGTGCTTAAACCCTTCATATACACCATTTACGGCTTTCTTTTTGCGTAGGCTCTCTGGTAGCTCTGGTGCTTCTATTGGCTTTGTTTCTAAAATGCCTATTTCAACAAGCATACGCAAAGACCATGTAGCAAGCTCGGCAGGGTTTAACTTCTTTCTTTCTTTGTATTTCAACGAAGCGTAAACCTCTGGCAACGTGTAATACAGTTCCTCGCCCTCACTTGCCCGCCAATCCCTATAAACAATTACTCCATTTTTCGCCTTATGTAGACTTGCAGAAGGTCTGCTATCGGGTGTTTTACTTGGCAATATACAGTTAAATGGCGAACCATCTATTTCAACCCCATCAAGACCTAAAAGCGTGAGCATTTGCATTACTGCTTCTTCGTCTTTAAAATAGTCCTTCACGCTTTCACCTATTGGGTTAATAGGTTTCTTTGGAGTTAGTTCTTTCCGTACCTTAGCAACCGTTTTGCGTGGTTTGCTCGCCTGTTTAGGTTCTTTCTTAGGTTGGTTCTGTAAATCGTTTAGCAACCATTCGGGAATATCCGCAAGGGGAACACTTTCAAAGTCTAAACCGTCTACCCATTCATAGCCTGGTGTAAAGGGCATTACTACAAAACCGCCATCCCCTCTTACATCGACACCAGTGTTTTTCCCATATAAATCAACTGCATTTCTTATTTCCTCAACATTTTTGGGGTACTTGAAATAATAATGCGTACCTCCACTTTGAGTTTTTACAGTTGGTGTATGTGGCAAATGTTTGCCCTTCACATACTTCCAACCGTTCTTACCGTTCTTAACATCAATATCTAAAACTACAATGCCATTCAGCTTACCTGTTACAAGTCCTATACCTTTGGTAGAATCTTCAATCCAGCCAACCATTTGGCGTAAGGTTGCCCGTTTAGTTTGGTACGGTTTCCAACTTTCTTTAGGTAGCCATTGTGGTTCAGGCTCCGTTTTTCTATACAGTGGAAAAATGCTTAGGTTATGCTGCACTGCAAAATCAATTGTTTTTTCAATGTTTTCTGTTGCGTATGCTACTGCTCCCATAAAAAAAATCCCCCTAGTAAGCGGAGGACAACAGACAAGGGGAAAATATTGGACATATTACGTCTTAATATTTTGCTTAAAATGGTTTTAAACCTGTCTTTGACGTGTTATAATAACAGTAACATTTTAAAAATTAAATACGTCAATAGACAAGGTTTGCCCTTGCTCTGTTGTCTTCTAAAAGAGTTGTTCCTCCTGTCGCCAAACAAGTAAGGAATAACTCTTTTTGCTTTTTATTTTTCAATTTGAAAAGTCTATTTATTTATTTTTAATTATACATCCTATATTGCTAGACTTAAAGACTAACTTTGACAAGCAATCTTATAAACTGACAAACTAATGTCTACAAATAACAAAAATTGTCTTATAATTTAGGTGGTTGCAAGTTTTACTTTTAACATTTTTTCTATCTTTCCTTACCTAGGAAAAAGCAGTTGCCTGTTGGCTCTGCTCTTTTTTTATGTCTACAAATGGCAAAAAAGGTCTTATACTTTAGTCACTTCCTTTGCTAGTTTGTTTTTCTTGCTTTCACTTTTTTCTATACTCCTAGAAATAAAAAGGGGCAGATGTTCGGAAACGGTCTGCCCTCCTTTTATGACTACCCTCCCCTTTTTACTTTGACAGCTGCACCCCATTTTTTGCCTTTATCCTAGTAACATCTTTACAAATTTACATATTTACAGATTAAATGCGTTACAAATTTACATTGTGAGCCACGAGAAGGGGGCAAATTCGCCTTTAAATTCTTTCGAGGTATTAAAACCTTCCGAACCGTTCGGAACCCTCTCACACCCCTTTAAATGCACAAAAAAAGACAAGGCTTATTCAAGCCCTGCCATCTTGTCCAAAACCTTTTTAGCTTTTTCCTCTGCTTCTTCTTCACTGTTCAAGTCCATCAGTAAAGACATTCGCCCTTTTACTTTTTCAATTTCCTCTAACGAATAGCCGAGTTCGGCAAGTGCCAAAACCGCATAGGCTCGTGCTTGATAGTTGTCCATTTAATAACTGCCCCTTTCATAAGTGTATCTATTGAGCATTGGCTCCAGTTCTCTAATAAACTGCCTTTCCTTAGGCGATGGGTCGCCACCCTCAACATACTTAATGCCAATGAATAAAACCTCGTCAAAATGCCCTTCTAGCTTTCTTTGCCCCTTGTTCCTATGGGCGGGCAATCTACGCTTTAAATCAATACTTGAGCCAATATAAAGCGGTTCAAATTGGCGGTTAAATACCGCATAAACACCCCTTCCGTTTTCATGCTCTTTAAACCATTGTCTAATATCAGTCTTTTTAAAGCTAGGTGCTAAAATAAATTCATCGAAAAAAGCGGGAAAGTTGATATTTTTCATACGTTGTTCACCCCTATTTCACCTTTAGTCTTTGCCCTTTATCCGTTTAGTTGTTCCAGCAAAAAACGGTATTCTATCGCCATCAATGACATTTTCAACATCTAGAAAACTGAAATACTCTTCCTTTGTTTTATCATCATCTAAAACACACCAAAACCCTTGTTCCTCAACATTTGTTAGCGTTCCATGATAATAAAGTTCATCTTCCAAGTCCTTTATATAAAGGTATCTGACAACGATTGTCACATAATCACCTTCAGCAAATGGGAAATACCCTTCAGCATGGCTATATTTCACTTTCAACATATACTATTCACCCTCAATTCACCTTTATTTCATCTCTAGTAATGCTTTGTTCATCTTATAACTTGAAACCTTTCAAACTGTTTTCTACTTTTTCTTGCCATTTCTTGTAATCGTAAATTTCTACTTTTCTTTCGTTGCCTACCCAACCATGCACCCTAACACCTTTGTTTGTATATTCTTGTAGGCTCACCATATTTTCTATTATCTGCATTATTCGTATTTGCTCTTTTGTCATCATATAGAATCCATAGTCAATGTTTAAAACTATTTTTAAGCATTCATCTATACTTGTTCCTAGTCTTCTGAAATCTCTTTCTGTTTTCAACTCAATCATGGTTACGCCCTCTTCAATGCCTGTACTTTGTTCCATGTCTGGCGACTAATGATTCTAGGAAACACGTCTTTTTGCTTAATGCCGTTCTGCTCTTTTTTACCGTCATAACGGTTAATTCCTGTATATGTTTCAGTGTTCACCATGTTTTTAACCTGTTGAGCTTGCCACTTTCCGCCCTTTCTAGTTGGCACATTTCGGCTATTTAAAATCGTTGCTATCTTGTTGTAACTTTTGCCTTCTAAATAAAGCTCAAATACTTCTTTTACAATGGCTTCATGCTCTTTATTTATTTCAACTTGTCCATTAATCACCATGTAACCGTATGGCACTTGACCGCCCGCATACTTGTTTTTCTTGGCAGTAGAAACACGTCCACCCTTTGTCCGCTCATTTATCACCTTGCGTTCAAATTCACCAAATGAGCCAATCATTTGTAAAAACAACATGCCCTGTGCGGTTGACGTATCAAACTTTTCAGAAACGCTAATAAAGGCAATTCCATTAGGCTCTAAAACATCTTCAATCATGATTAAAAGGTTTTTTAATCTGCGGTGTATGCGGTCAGCTTTAAGCACCACAACCCCCGACACTTCATTTTCAGCATTTGAAATATATTCAATCATTTCTGTATAGCTGCTTCTTTCTGTATTGCTACCCGAAAGCCCTTCATCAATAAAAACTTTCACCAATTCTAAATCTTGGCTAATGCAGTAGGCTTCAATTTTCTTTATTTGTTCCTCAATGGATGTATTTTCAATTTGACTTTCACTTGATACACGAGCATAAGCAACAACCTTCTTCAACTTAACCGTAACCATTGGTTTTTCCCCTTTTCCATTTATTGGTTAAATTATACGATAAGTTTAAAAGAAATTACAATTACTTTTATAAAAATACTTTTTAAACATTTACGTATTAATATTTAATAGTAATATTTATAATTCGTTTTTTGCTCGTTCCGTCTTTCTAAACAACAAAAAAAAAGCAAGAACCATTTTCAGTCCTTGCCTTCAATAAAAACCAATTACATATGATGAACCTCTCAAGTCCATAGCTTCCTCAACCTTGCTTTTCAAGTGGCTGTCATTGATGTTTAGTGCTTCAATAATTTTCACCATGTTATACGGTCTTGCAAGCCTTCTAACGTAACTCTCCATACTTGACCCTTTATTGTGGTCATAAAAAGTAGATAGGCTATAACTTTCAACCCCTGTTTTCTTTGCTAATGCCCAAACCTCTTTTTTATTTCTAACAGAAGCAAAAAAGGAAAGCCATTCCTCCATATAGTGCCTTTCAAAGTGAGTTGTAATTTCTTCAACCAATACTTTTAAACGTGCTTCCCTTTCAGCTTTGGCTTTTCTTTCTTCCTCTGCGGCTATCCTTGCCTTTTCAGCACATTCGGAGCAATTTATTATTCGGTAATCCCTTGTCCTGTTCCAGTCATCCATTTCGCCCACTTCGGTATAAGTGCCTTTGCCACATTTACAAGGGTAATCTCTGCGGTACATTTCTTCCCAACTCATTTAATCCACCTCTAACGCTTATGCCATTTAAAGTAAACTTTACCTCTTATGTAAAAAACCTTCTAGGAGCAAATGGAAAAAATTTATTCCTTTTTCGACAATTTGTCCTTATCATGTTTTAAGTAGAGAGAGGGGGGAATTAAATGCCATACACATATAACAGACATGCTCAAGCAATTGAGTGGTTTTCACTCAAGAACAAAATAAACAAAAATTATCGAGGCGGTAGAGGTCACTTTTTCCCTAGAAAAGCTATTGTAACAGTATTTTTAGGTGAAAATATTGGCTTCGAAAAATCTGGCATGCGTCCGGCTGTCGTTGTTTCAGTTGATTCTAATAACAAATCAAGTGGCAACATTGCAGTCATTCCTTTAACCAAAGACGCAAACAAACCAGGCGCCCTTTTAAAAAGTCAGTATAAATTGCTAAAAAGTAAATATAAATTAAACTACGATTCAATTGTTCAATGTGAAGACATGCGAATTGTCAGCAAAGCTCGTGTCGGAGACGTTATTGACTTCGTTGATGATGCTGACATGAAACAAATTGAAAAACGTATGAAATATTTCTTTGACATCTAAAAAGCCAGCTTCTACCTGCCCTTTTTGCATATTTTTAGTTGACAAAGACCATACTATTTCATACGATGTAAGTACAAATGGTGCGTTATCGCATCTTTAAATTTACTTATATCGTCTGTACATGACTTGTGACAGCTTAGGCTCGCCCTAGAGTTGAAGCAATCATGGTCGCGGACTAACGTTATCGTTTACTATCGGAAGCCTTAGGTCGCTTCCAAACGGGGCAGGTGTCAATTATGGCACCTGCCTTTATATTTTCTTCTTTTAACTCCCAACAATACATAACCACACTTATTTTTCGCCTAGAAAGTCCATCAATGCTAAATGCAGTATGTCCGATTTATTGACCCTTTCAGCCTTGCAAAACTCGTCTAAACGCTCTCCAATGCCTTTATCAATAACAATAGTCTTTCTTGTTTTATCGCCTTGCGGTAATGCCTTTATGCGGTCATGTACGGGCGTAAGGTTGCCCGCATGGGCATAGTGTCCGCCGTACGGCTCGCCTTGCGGTTGACCTTGTGGGGCAAGTTGTTGCCATGATTTCAACATTTCCTTTATTGCTTTTATTTCATCTTGGGTGAATTGCTCGTGAACAATAGGTGAATTCGGTATGTCATTTGTATTACTGTCTGTGAAATCAATATTATTTGGTGTGAAGTCCTCATTACTCCCTGTGAACTCTTTATTACTCGGTGTGACAGGCTTGTGAACCCCCTGTGAAGTGTTTTTCTTACGTGATGAACTCTTGTTCACATAATCAAAAATACTTTTATCAAGTGGCTTTTCTCCTTCTCCTACAAAATGCCACCCTTTAGGTGCTTGGTTGCTAAATTCCCACCCAGCCGCTTTTAATGCGTTTCTAAATGGCTTTTCACTTATGCCTGGTATCGCTTTAGCGACATCACCCGTCTTGACCCCTTCCGTTCTCAATGCAATTAAAATACTTCGTATCGTTGCTTTTTCATCAATTTCAAAACTCATACACTGTTCACCCTCATTTCACACATAGTCATATATGTATTATTCAACATGAACAGCGTTTCACCTTCAACCAATAAAAAAAGAGCCCGAAGGCTCGAATAGTCTACAATGAATACTGCTTGATAACTCTTGGCGACAATCAATATATTTCAAAATCCCGCTATTTTTTAAGTAACAAGCAAAAATATTTTTAAATCCCCTAAAATGCCTTTAAATTTCGCCCGCTGTCGTGTTTTAGCAAGCAAGGTAATGTATTTACACCCAAAAGGCTTAAAACGTCTTAAATCACCTGTTACGAGCCTATACGGCTTTTCCTTAAATCCCTTATATCTGCCATTATGTCAATGAAAGTATCTAACGAACCGTTGTCATTATCAGTTGTTTCAGCTGACACGTTATGCAGTTCCCTAATGTAATCAAGTTCTTTTCCGCTTAGTCTGGTTAAGGCTTCTTCCAAACTGTTTAAAAGTTTGCTATTCGGCTTTTTCTTCTGCTTTTCAACTGCATAGCGTAAAAGTATTCGACGTTGCCTTATTTCAAGTACACCAATATTACTTTTTATCAACTCTTTCGGGTCATCAGATACCTGTTTTATTAACTCTTGCTCTTCCTCTGACAAGGCATCAAATGAAATGGTCTCGTATTCACCTGTTTTTAGAGCATTTTTATTCCCTTTTAGGCTTTGGCGGTGCTTTTCCTTGTCTTTCGGTCCTGTACTTTTACCGCCATGCAGTTTACATCTACCGCTTTCCAATGCCCGCCTTTGACATGGATTTCCTGTTCTTTTAGTTTCCGCACCACATACCACTTTTTCCATGGTTTCACCTCCGAAGTCCATTTCATGGAGTATCGTTTTCAAAAAAGAGGGGGAGCAAATTCGCCCACCCCCTTTATCTGCTCCATATAGAACCTTATTTTTCAACTTTGTATTACTTCATTTCACCCTTTGTTCATCTCTGAAAATGCTTTTGCCTTTGCTATTGTTACTTTTGCTTGGTACTCTGCAAATAGTCCTTTATCTTTTATAAATTGTTTCAACAATAAAAGTTCTTCTGAACGGTCTAGTAATAATGCTTTTAGTTCCTTTACATCATTTGTTTCAACTATCATGAATGCGGTTATCTTTTCTTCAAATGACATTACTTCCCCACCCCCACCAGTGCATTATTTATCATGCCTTTATAGGCTTTTTCTGCCCTCTGTTCCTGTTCGGTAATAATCTCTAAAACAGGCTCATTTTCAACTATTTCAATTACTTCTGTTGGCTTTAAATCGTCTATTTTCATTGCTCTTGCTCCTTTGCTAGGCGAGAGTAAAAATTAATGCTGTTCTGCTTCAACTTTTCTTTATTCTTTTCGCGGTACTGCTTATCATAAGCCTGTATTTTTTCCTTGTTCTCTGCACGATACCGCTTGTTATACTCTGCAATACTTTCTTTGTTTTTGTGGTAATACTCGCGGGCATATGCTTGCCTTTTTTCCTTGTTCCTCTCATAATACTGCTTGTTATACCGCCTTTGTGCTTCTCTTTCTTCGGTATTCATTAGTTAGCCCCCTCTAGCTCTAAAATGCGTTTTTCAGCTTCTTCTAAAATAAATTCAGTATTTGAAATGGCTTGCTGCTGCTCTGCCAATTTGTCCTGGTATTCCTTTTTCAACTTCTGTAAATCTTGTTGTTGTCGGTCTAAAATGCCTGTATCAACTTTCAACTTGTTCTTTAGGCGGTAGGCTTCTGCTTGCAGTTCCTCAACCTCGTTATCAAGTTCAATCCGCTTTTTATCAAGTTGTTTCCCTACAACATCACGCAAATGATAATATTTCCCCTCTAATTCATGAGCCTTTAGCGTGTGGCCATCTTCTAAACAAGTGTTTCTTTCCTCCCAAAGTGCCTTATATTGCCTTACATTTTCCGCCTGTTGGTCTAATATCGCCGACAATTCCCCCTGTTTTTCCTCAATAAGTCCTTTTAATGCTTCCTTCTTTGCCATTTTCATGACCTCCTATGTTTTTTAGATAATAAAAAAGCCAATACTCCGCATGGAATAAAGGCTTCTAAGTGTTTTTAAAGTTGGCTATGCCGGTTGTTGGCGATAATATACGACCTATCAAGCAATTTGTAAATTATTATTTTGTAAAAAACCACTTTTAAACTGCTTTAAAACCTAATTTCGTTTAAAACCCCCTACGGCGCTACCGCTTGTCCCCTGTCCTCGGGGCGAGGCTACGTCCCCCAAACAAAAAAACAAATAATATACCCCTCATTCCTTTTATTTTCGTTTCTCTCGCCTTTTAAAACACGAACCAATACAAATACACCCAAAACCCTTAAAACGTCATATAACCCCTTTTAAGCCATAAAAAAAGAACAAGCAATATTATGCCTGTTCCAGTGCTTCTAAACGCTTATTCAGTTTGTCCAGTTCCTCAACGAATACTTTTACATAAACATCATGAGCACCCATTTGCCCACTTGTAACAAAACCCGCTTTCTTTAGTTCAGCTTCAAGCGTTGCCTTTACTGCTTCTACATAGTTCATTTTTAAAACCTCCTATACCGTTATTGCGAACAGTATAAGACCTATATAGTCCTTTGTAGAGCTTC
>NZ_JBDFMF010000003.1:0-11682 GCF_047238085.1 Peribacillus phoenicis
GACCATCATTAGGAGTAACAAAAAAAGTTTCTATTACTTTACCGGATGAAGTTTGGGACATGATAGAGAATAAATTCGATAATAAATCAGCATTTTTTCGTTCTTTGGTAGATAAAGAGATTTTCCAGGCTGATTTATGGAGTTCTAGAGGGGAGTAATGAATTATGGAGACTTCGGAAAAACCGGGGGCTAGTAACACCCCGGTAGTATGTACGAGTAATGTGCCTGCACAACCTGCCCCCCTCCGTATCCTTATTGATTGGTTAGGTTTTACCTTCAAGACAGATGGGACAAGGGTTTCAGAGGTTTTAGACTTCTTTGAGAATTACCTCGGTATAGAAAGAAAATGGTTTAAAGCAGGTCGAAGAAATTATGAAGGATATGCTAGTAGTTTGGTTTTTGAAAATATCAATATTTATTATCAAGGCGCGTCAAATCAAGGAATTCACGTTGATATAACTGGTCAAGGCTGTCGATATTTAGATTATATGTATGAAAAGCTGCGTGTACAGGATGAAAAATTTACGCAGAGTCATGGAAAGCTACGTGTACATAATTGGTTTGATATGTTTTCTTTACTATATAATCATGATGTAATTAAATTTACTAGATTGGATATTGCGTGTGATGATTTGTATGGATATATCGACATTATGCATGTTTTTAATAAGTGTTTAAAAGGTGAAATGACAATGAAATTTCGTTCCTGGACACCTTATGGAAAGTTTGATAGTAATGGGAAAAGTAATGGATTAACATTATATTTTGGTAGTGATGATTCAAATATTCAATGTACAATTTATGAAAAAAATAAACAATTAAAACTTGATTATCATTGGACTCGGATAGAATTAAGATTCAAGCAAAATTATGCAGAGGCAATGGTTAAACAGATTTTAAACGCAGATCATGTGGATATAGGAGTTCATTTTGCGGGTGTTTTAAAAAATTACATAACTTTTAGAGTCCCAAATGAAAAGGATTCAAATAAAAGAAGGTGGGCAGTTGCTCCTTGGTGGGATAATTTTTTAAGAGGTGTTCCGAGATTACAAATTGCTTCTGCATTGCCTGACCGTTCTATTATTAAAAGTAAAAAATGGATTGATGAACAAGTCTCAAGAACAATTGCACGTTTATTTTTTGCTTATCAAGATATCAGTGACGATTGGATGACAGAAATTTTGCAAAATGGTGCTATGAAATTAGATGAAGAAGATTTGAGGATGATAGAAGAATTTCGGAGAATTTATGGTAAAGATGCACAAAAGACATTGGCAAAAGATTTTGCATTTACACAAAAAAATGAATCTTCGTCGCATGAAGATTCATCGGATAGAGAAATATAACCCAATATTTCGTTAAATTAATTATAGTTTAAAACTAATAAAAAAACAAAGGGAATAAAAGCTAATTGAAAAAGCTATTTTATTCCCTTTTTGGTATGCTGAAATTAAAAAACGAGCAAATTAACAAGTATCAATATATGGTATTTCTGGAGGAAATTAATTAATGGGCAGGTCTCGAAAACCCTTTTTAGATAAGAGTACGAATATTTTTTTGAGATTTACTAACATTGAAATTGTGCAACTTTTGAATCAATTTAATATCGAACATAAAGTACCAGATTTGGTCTGGGATGATGAGACAATAGAAGCGTTGAAAAAGGCAATAAAAGATGATTTGTTAAAAAAATAAAAAATAACTATTGCTTTTGACCTAATTTTTTTTTAGAATGAGATAGAACAAAAAAACGACGAAGAATATATGTTCGTAAAAAAGGAGAAATAAAAATGGCTTTAGTACAGATTGAGGGCGTGTATATGAATTCAAATGTAAAGAAATCTACATTTGATGGTAATGAAAAGACTAGTATTATGATTGATGTTTATCAACCGGAATCAACTTCTAATGATAGAGCGATTCAAATAAAAGCAGATGACCTTCAATTATTAAATATTCTTCAAAAAGAATATGCAATGGGTTCAGTATTCAAATGCAGTGCCACTGTAAATGCTTATAAAAATAATGCTTATTATAAATTGGTTGAATTGAAAAAATAACATCATTCCTTTCTTAATGATTAAGTCTAGGATATGAAAATCTTAGGCTTTTAAGGTTGTGAAAAAAGTATGGAAGAACCTAGCGTTAGTGAACAATTTGGAACTGCGTTAAATGGTTTTTACAAAAACTATATTATAGATACTGTGAATGGTTCATTCCAAGTTTTTCAATCATTCACATATGGCGAAATGGTTATTTCTTTTTTGCTTGCTGCCATATTCCTTTTAATGCTTTTAAAATGGGTATTCGAGGTGGTGCGATAATGTTTAGTTACTCATTGGAAAACATGTTGAGTCAATATAGCATGATAGTTATACCATTTATTGTTTTGATTGTCGGAGCATTATTATCCAAATTTACAATAGGACGGCGGTCAAGATAATGGATATGGTGTTTTTAGATGCTTTTTACTGGCTCTTTATGAATAAAGAATTTGTAACTTTAACTACTGCAATATTTACTTTTGTTGCTATCGTCATTTCTCTCTTACTAATAATTATTAAATGGGGTGAACACTATTAGTTTTTCCCTACAAATGTCCCAAATTCTGCAATATAGCTACAATATTTTTGCTTCGGCATTACCAGTAATTTATTTGTTTATTGGGGGAGCTTTTGCGGCGTTTGTGTTGGCAAAGTTACTTGGTCTAGCGAGATAGGAGGAATTCCATGTTACATTCGGAAAATATACCCGATGTGAAATATTCACCGGATATAAAAGATTTATTCCATTTTTTCGGGATTAACTGGGATACCCTATCACCTGCATTATGGGTACTTTTTGGAGTCTTAGCAGGATTTTTCATCCTTAAGATTTTGAAGAATACCTACTTTTAAGGAGGTGAAATATATATGAACAATTTAATCCTTGGAGCAGGTATTCCGTCAATTACATTAACTTATGATTTGGCTGATGTGGCTACTGCTGTTAGTAACTGGTTCTCTGCTTACTGGTTAATCATTGCGTTTGCTGTTGCGATCCCACTCGCATTTTTAATAGCATCACGTGTAAAAGGTCTTTTCGTTTCTTAATTATTAGCTTTCATACTGACTTCTTAAAAAACAACCAATAAAAACATAGAATGGTGGATTTAGAAATATGGAAACTGGTATTCCTGCGGTCTCATTAACTTATAACTTGGCTGACGTTGCTACTGCTGTTAGTAACTGGTTCTCTGCTTACTGGTTAATCATTGCGTTTGCTGTTGCGATCCCACTCGCATTTTTAATAGCATCACGTGTAAAAGGTCTTTTCGTTTCTTAATAGAAACAAATTTATATTTTTAATAAATGGGGAAAGGGCTGGTGTCCCTTTCTCCTTTTTTCTTTGTTACTCGGTTTTATTGTATCAAAAATATTAGGTTGGTGAAAAAAGATATGCTATTTCATTGTTTACTATTATTTGCAATTACGTTGTTAATTTGTGGTTTACTCCATACCTACTATACTTTCAAAGATTCGTTAGAGGATTATTAAAGGGGCGGTTTCATGTATAAAAACATTTACCTGTTCATGGTGGCTTTAAGCATTACCTTGTTTGTAGTTGGTGTTAAACCTGCATTGGCTGAAGTTTATGTAAATGAAGGGAACGTGGTCTCTGACCCTGTTTTTGTATCTAGTGAGGATAAATATCTTACTGCCTACAATAGATTTAAAGTCACAAAGATTATTCATAGAACGTATTCAGATTCTACTTATTCAAAAATGAACGGAGAATGGGTTATAAACATTGAATCACCTTATGATGTTACTGGAAGGCAATTCTGGACATGCAATTCATATTTTGAGGATATTTATTTTGATTCGTCTGGTAATCAGTTAGGGATGTTAAGATTTCATGCTACTGAAATTGTTAATCCAAAATGTAATTCTAGTGTAACCACTAATGAGAATGATTCGTCTTCTCCAGAAGCTTGTGCCAATCAGGTTTGTAAGTGTATTCAAGAATTAAATAAAACGGCTGAAAAAATAAATGACTCTGTTAATTCCAATGGTGAAAAATTGGATGCGGTGAACGGCAGCATAAAAGAAAACGGCGGAAAATTAGATGCAATCAAAGGAGTTATGGATAGTATAGATAATTCATTGATCACTGATAAAAATATTATGGAGACTGATGATGCTTTACCTTCTGTGCCTGATTTGTCTGTTCCTGATGTTGACGGCTTGCCTGATGATAATAATGCGTTTGAAGATAAAGAAAAGCATTTTGAAGATGCAGGGGATGCTCCAGAAAAGCCCGGGTCTATGCCTGATGCTCCGGAAGTTGCCGAGTGTTGGGATAAGTCCGGTCTTAGTGCTTGTAAAGAGGAAGACGGAAAAGCTGAAAGTGAGTTAGAAAAAGATAAAGAACAAACTAAGGAGGAAGAAAAAAAGAAAGATGAAGAACAAACGAAAGATGAAGAAAAAAAGAAAGATGAAGAACAAACGAAAGATGAAGAACAAACGAAAGATGAAGAACAAAAGAAAGATGAAGAACAAAAGAAAGACGATGAAAAAACGAAAGATGAAATGCATCAAGATTTAGAAATGGAGAAAGACAAGGATTTGGAAAAGGATAGAGAACAATCCAAAGATGATAATCTTTCACGCGATCCAATTATCGGTTCAGATGAATTTCATCAAGATGAACAAATGCAACAAGATAATTTTAATAGGGATGATGTGTTGTCCAAAGATTCATACAGTCAAGACGGTCAAATGAATCAAACACATTGGTACAACAAAACGGAAAATTAATAGAGGTGTTTTGATGAAAAAATTTGTTCCGATATTTTTGATTCTTATAATGTCGATTTTTATATTTTTGCCTGTATATGGTGTTTCTGCGGCAACTGTTAAGCCTAGTAGTATGTTTACTACTACTGATTTTGTTTTAGATGGTACACCCTTGCCATATACTGCTGGTCTTTCTGATGGTAATACAACTAAGGTTCAATATACTTTAGGGGCAATTTCCGATACGACAAACGATTCTGTTGTTATGGTTTTTGATGAAACAATAAAACTGAATAAACTTAATGTTGGTTTTCTTTCTACGGTCGATTTGAAATTAACTGCGTATGATGCAAATAAACAATCACTTGGTTCTGTGAAGTTTGTTACTACTGGAATTAAAAGTGCGATTGAGAGTTGGAAAGGTAAGGATATTAAATTTTTATATTTAGAAAATCTTTCGTCTTCTAGTGCATCTGTTACCGAATTTCTTATTGATTCAGTTTCTATAGCCCATCCTGAAATTTCTAATGTTTTGTCTACTGTGACGGATAAGTCTTTTTCTATGACTTGGAATACTCCTAAAGATAATCCGAATTTTATTCAAACTAACATTTATAAAAATGGTACAAAGATTGCGAATGTGGCGAAAGAAATAGATGTTTGGAAAGACGATGATGTTTTGCCTAATACTTCTTATACCTATAAATTAACGGCTGTGTATGATGATGGTTTTGAAACAAGTGGTGTGAATATTACCGATATTACTAGTGCTGAGCCACCTGATCCAAGTAAAATTCCTCCTAGTAATGTTACGGATTTGGCTGTTTCCAATATTACTGATACTTCTTTAGAACTTGGATGGCTGAATCCTGATGATGATGATTTGGACAAAATCAATATTTATAAGAATGGTACTTTGTTAGAAAGTATTCCTGTTAATAGTATGTATAAAGTCATTGGTTTAACCCCGAATACTTCTTATACCTTTTCTGTTTCTGCGGTTGATACTGATGGAAATGAAGGCACTAAACAAACTACTACGGCTACAACTTTAGATGGGAAAGATAATGTTGCTCCAGATGCTCCAAAAGGGTTGACGGTTGAAGCAGGAAATAAAGTTTTGTATTTGAAATGGAATAAGAATTTAGAGGACGATTTGCTTGGATATAACGTTTTTGTTAATGGGGTTAAGCAAAATACAATTCCTATAAAAAATACTTTTTTTACTATAGCCGATTTAAGTAATGGTACTGATTATAACGTAAGTATTAGTGCGGTTGATACATCTTCCAATGAGAGTCCAAGGACTACGGAAAAACAGGGTATTCCGAATGAGGATGGCATGCCGTTACTGTCTACGGATTACGATTTAATAGATGTTGCGAAAGGTGTAGAAAACTGGTTTTCTTCTTTCTGGTTAATCATTGCCTTTGCTATTGCAATTCCATTAAGTTTCTATATTGCTTCACGTATTAAGTTGATGTTTTTAGAATAACATTCGTGTTTCGTGTGAAAAAGTGTTCCTGCAGCTGTGCATCCTGAGCGAAATTTTCGCATGAAACACGAAATATATTTGAAGAAATAATGTAAATATGCGGTTTTATTATTGGAGGGAATATGCTGTTATGATTCAACCAGTTTCTTTAAATGAACTAGGGAATTTTTTAAATTTAATTATTCATGGTTTTGATGATTATATATTTATCACGTTTACTTTAATGATTGTTTTTTCTATTGCAATGTTTATGAAAACTTTAGTTTCTGGTTCACGTTGATATGTTTTTTAATTTTCTGTTTGGTGTAGCAATGAATGTTTCATTTGCGGATAAAATTGTTGATGGTTTCAATGCGATCTTTAAATTTTTCGGGAAGATT
The DNA here is from genome assembly GCF_047238085.1 of Peribacillus phoenicis. Classification (NCBI taxonomy): domain Bacteria; kingdom Bacillati; phylum Bacillota; class Bacilli; order Caryophanales; family Bacillaceae; genus Peribacillus; species Peribacillus phoenicis. The sequence goes on from NZ_JBDFMF010000003.1 coordinate 6,654, forward strand.
TTTGGCGGTTTATTTAAATTGCTGTCTAGTGGTTTTCAAATTCTGATTGATTTACTGGCGAAGCCTTTGAAATATTTACTTTATTTTTTTGAAGGTATTTTTTATTTTTTTGAAAAGTGTCTTCAAGTAGTAATTATGGTAGTGAAAGTTTTTGTTGCTACTTTTCAATTTATGGGTTCGCTCATAATGGGGGTATTTCGGACGATAAAATCATGGTTGTCAGTAGATATTCATGGAAGTTCAAAGTTTGTCAGTGCATCCAATGAGGGCTTTAAAACGGTTATTGATTTATTACAACCTACTGGACTATTAACGATTGTGCCAATGGTTGCGACTGCTTTTTTGTGGTTTTACTTTGTAATAAAAATGATTGGTTTGTTTGGTGGTTCTGTTCATATTCAACCTTTTGGGCCGTCCAATAATGGCGGTGGTGACAAATTATGAAAAGTTTAATTGATACTGTATTTAAACCTCTTTTAACTTGGTTAAACTTAGTTTATACTAATATAAGTGAGTTAAAAGTCCCGGTTTCTCGTCCTTTAGACATTTCTTTGTATCTAGGTCCATTTGCATATCTTGGACCCTATTGGATAGCTTTTATAGGGACGGTTTGCTTGTTAGCCTTTATTTATGTAGTTACCTTTATAATTATTGCTCAGCAGGGTGTCATTATAAAATTTAAAGATACCGTTAAATGGTGGTGAAATTGTGAAATTCTTTTCTCTTATTATTAGTACTTTTAAGTGGACTATTTTATTTTCTCTGATTCTTGGAATAGCTGTTCTTCCTTTGTGGGCGATTAATTTTTTCATTTCGAGTGATTCTATTAAACCTTATCTTTCATTATTCTATTGTGTTTTTCTTTTGGTTTTGATTGTGCGCAGTGCGATTGATTTGATGATTGAAGAATAAAAAATAAACTCACTTTTAAATGGTGGTGACATTTTGAAAAATAATCAAGTTAAACAATTTATGGAGACCAATAAACAAATGCAGACTTTTTTTACTTATTTACAAAGTCAGTATGATTTTAAAAAAGAAGAATCGGAAATTATAGATAATGCTAAAAAACATCTGGACAATATGAATCTAATCTTTTTGAAGATAAAAAAATGAGTTATTTTGAAATTTTGTTCAGGTTGTTCCTTGCATGCTCTAGTTTTTCGATTACTATATTTATATTTTTGTATCTTCCATTAAAAAGGAGTTTTAAAAAATGAGTGTCTTTCAAACGTTTTTTGAAATTGGTGCTAGTCTTTCGATTGCTATATTTATATTTTTGTATCTTCCATTACATTTCATGTTTTTACGTAAGTTTAAATAAAAAGGAGTTTTTAAATTATGGCTAGACCAAAACAAAACAAAGAGTATAAAAATTATAGTGTTTCTATTGTTGATGGAGATACCTTGGTTACTTATCCAGTATTAGATATGGTGAATGATGACTTGGAGTATATTGATGGATTTTTGCCAGTTTCCGAAGCAAAAAAATTCTTTGACTTTTCTACTGGTGGTTTGCATTTTATGTATAACCTTGATTTACCTTCTAAAGTTGAAGCCGAAAAATTGAAATCATTGAGACGTTCTGTTGCGATCAAAAATATTTTTTCGTTTGATAAAGATAAAGGTTTTGATTTCATGGCTTTCTTACCTTGGTTAATTATTATGCTGTTAATATTTTTTAAATAAGGAGTAGATAAAAGATGGATGATTCTTATAAAAAAGCTACGGTTAATGTTCAAGATTTGATTAGTCAAGATATGTTTGAAAAGAAGGATTCCGGCGGAAATGACATGCTGGAAGTCCTACAATTTACAAAAGAAAATGGTGTTCCACTTACTGAAGATCAAGTAAAAGCATGGTTTCTTTTAAATGAAAATGGTTTAGAAGATATAGCGTTGTTTGCAAATGCTGTTCGTCCTCAAATGACCCCGATGAAAAAGATATTTGATATGGTAAATAAAATAACTATGGCTGATAGAATTCGAGGAACAGCTAAGTTGGATAAAATATTAAAGGCTTCAGTTTCAAACCCTAACCAGTCCATGCCTAGTGCCAATGATGTACAAGCTAAGGCATTGAAAGAGAAGGATTTACATTAATGAGTAACTTGGTTATGTTTGATGGAAGAATGGGGTCAGGTAAGACTGTTGGAATGTCTATAAAGGCCTTGTTGTATCAAAAGCAAACAGGTTGCACTGTTTTTTCTAACTATGGATTAAAAGGTAGTTTACCATTTACGAAATTTGAAGATTTTAAAACAGTGGCAGTTCAACCCTCTAGTATCATTTGTTTAGATGAATCTCACATGGATTTGTCCAATCGTGATTTTAATTTGAACAGCGTTAAATTTTTTGTGAATATGGTTTTCTTCTTGCGAAAAATGAGATGTACTTTAATGATGACCTCGCCACTTTTTGAGAATATTGATTCCAAAGTTAGGGCGGTAACAAATTTTTATGTTCACGTTTCAAAAAGCAATGGATATTTAAACTATTATTATTATGATGTTGAACAGGCAAGTTTTTTGCGACAAGAACCGATTGTCTTTGGAAAAAGTAGCAAAGATAGGAGAAGAAATTTTTGATACTTATGAAATGGTAACTCCTTTAGATTATCCGAAGAGTAGACCAGAATTTGAATTGATAATGGGCGAAGTAAAGCAATTAAATAAAGCTTATATGGAACAGATTAGAAATGAAAATGCAGTGGTTAGTTAGCAAGCCAGTGAACCTGAAGGGGTCACTGGCTTTTCTTCTAAACGTGTCGATTTAAAAAAATGATATGGAGATAAAATGGTTATCTTTATTTTTTATAAAGGAAAGAAAATAAAAGAAGGAATAAAAAAAGGAACTTCATTAAATGAAATCCCTTTTTAATATTATTAACGAAGTAATTGAAGAACTCCTTGTGGTGCCTGATTTGCTTGTGCGAGCATAGCCTGTGAAGCCTGTGCCAAGATAGAATTTTTAGTTTGCTCCATCATTGTTTTAGCCATATCTGTATCACGAATACGAGATTCAGCAGCCGTTAGATTTTCGGACGATGTGCTTAAGTTGTTGATTGTATGTTCTAAACGGTTTTGGAAAGCACCCATTTTAGAACGTGATTTAGAAACCGAAGCAATTGCATTCTCTATACCTGTAATCGCGGCTTGTGAAGTAGCTTTGTCTGTGAGGGCTAAACCAGAGATATCAACTTCATCTTCACCTAACTTAGCAGTAGTTTGAGATTTCCAATCAATAGTGATTTTTTCAGTGGCATTTGCTCCGACTTGAATATCTAATGATTGGTCAGTTTTTAAGACAGCTTTTTTGTTAAATTGAGTTTCATTTGCTATACGGTCAATTTCAGATTTTAATTGTTGGAATTCATCATCCAAATTCCCTTGGTCTTCGGCTGTATTTGTATCATTTGAAGATTGGACAGATAGTTCTCGCATACGTTGCAGAATGTCATGAGTTTCATTTAGTGCGCCTTCTGCCGTCTGGATCAATGAGATACCATCTTGAGCATTACGGGATGCTTGGTCTAATCCTCGAATTTGTCCACGCATTTTTTCGGATATGGCAAGTCCAGCTGCGTCGTCTCCTGCCCGATTGATTCGCATACCTGATGCAAGTTTCTCCATTGATTTAGATTGTGCGTTTGTTGCTTGTGATAACTGATTGTGCGTGTTTAATGCGGCGATATTGTGATTGATAATCATTTGTGTTACCTCCATGTTTTGTTTTGCTGTCTACATCCTTGTAGACAATCTATCAATAACCCGTTATTCGGGATTATTGCCAAGTAGTTCTTCTCGTACAATTTTTAAATCTTTAGGTGCGTCAATTTTAAGGCGAAGCATATTATCATCTTTTAAAACCACAGTGATTTTAATATCGTTACCTATGTATACAGATTCGCCTGGTTGTCTTCCAATGACTAAAGCCATATTAATCATCCTCCTTGATGTGTTAGGCTTTATATCGTCTATCTATCGTGGAAATTTAACTGTTTCATAAAAAATCTTAGTAAGTTTTTAATTTGGTTAATCTTTGTTAAACTGTTTTTATTATTTAAAGGGAGGTATTCGACATGCCTAAAGATAAAGATAAACCTACTATTTTAGGGTTTAAGCCATCGGATGAAGATTGGAGCAAGGCTAGTGAATTGGTGGATTTTTTTCAAAAACAAACTACTCTTGGTACGATACATGTTTCTGGTATTTTGAGAACTGCGTTGGATGAAATGTATAAAAAATATATTGATCCAGAGAAAAGGAAAAGGTGATAAGTAATGGATTTAAACAAGAATGTAGACGGCTTTAGAATGGTTCCTGAGTCGTTGTCGAATGGTTTGTTATATGGTGCCATTATATTGATGGTTATTGCCGTATGTTGGTATGTCTATGAACGTATGTGAAGGTGTGGGTTGCTCATTGAGTTGCTCTTTAATTTGCTTCCTATGGTTGAAAGAGCCTTTTAATAATGCCGAGGTTAAATAAATTTCCGGTTGACTCTTAAATTGTTGTCAAGTATAAATGTCCGACCGAAGGGAGTTTATGCCTTGGCAAATTTCCTCAACTTATGATATTTCATTCATCCTATATGACCTTCAAAAAACTCGTTTTTTGGAGTGCCTACCGCAGGGGAAAGAAAAAAAGGTTTAGATTTTGATTTTTTATTTTATGTTCTGAATAAATCATGGTGGAGAGGTGGAAACACTTGAAAGAAAATATGAAAAAAGAGTTGAAAGAAGCATTAGTCTTAATAAAAGACATCCTTGCTATGCTTGGATTTCTAACAGCATGCTATTTGTTTTATGTATCAGTGATATTGGATAAATAATGTTATTTTTATTTTAAAAAGTAGAAAATATGCTTTAAGTAACTTTTATTCAAAAACTAGTAAATTTTTCTTGCACTTTAAGTAACTTAAATGTATACTTTAAGTAACCTAAATTCATATTTTAAGTAACTTAAATAAGGAGTTGGTAGTTTTGTCTATAAATAAAAGGGAATTAGTAGCCGAAAATAAGATGGGTA
>NZ_JBDFMF010000004.1:0-154487 GCF_047238085.1 Peribacillus phoenicis
AATGGCTTGGCGGCGTCCTACTCTCACAGGGGGAAACCCCCAACTACCATCGGCGCTGAAGAGCTTAACTGCCGTGTTCGGAATGGGAACGGGTGTGACCTCTTCGCCATCATCGCCAGACCATATACATTTATGAGGAACGTTCGTTCCTTCAAAACTAGATAATAAGAAGGTATTTCATTTTTTAAAAAGCGTTGGTTAAGTCCTCGATCTATTAGTATCAGTCAGCTCCACATGTCACCATGCTTCCACCTCTGACCTATCAACCTGATCATCTTTCAGGGATCTTACTAGCTTGCGCCATGGGAAATCTCATCTTGAGGGGGGCTTCATGCTTAGATGCTTTCAGCACTTATCCCGTCCGCACGTAGCTACCCAGCTATGCCTTTGGCAAGACAACTGGTACACCAGCGGTGCGTCCATCCCGGTCCTCTCGTACTAAGGACAGCTCCTCTCAAATTTCCTGCGCCCGCGACGGATAGGGACCGAACTGTCTCACGACGTTCTGAACCCAGCTCGCGTACCGCTTTAATGGGCGAACAGCCCAACCCTTGGGACCGACTACAGCCCCAGGATGCGATGAGCCGACATCGAGGTGCCAAACCTCCCCGTCGATGTGGACTCTTGGGGGAGATAAGCCTGTTATCCCCGGGGTAGCTTTTATCCGTTGAGCGATGGCCCTTCCATGCGGAACCACCGGATCACTAAGCCCGACTTTCGTCCCTGCTCGACTTGTAGGTCTCGCAGTCAAGCTCCCTTGTGCCTTTACACTCTACGAATGATTTCCAACCATTCTGAGGGAACCTTTGGGCGCCTCCGTTACTCTTTAGGAGGCGACCGCCCCAGTCAAACTGCCCACCTGACACTGTCTCCCACCCCGATAAGGGGCGCGGGTTAGAATTTCAATACAGCCAGGGTAGTATCCCACCAACGCCTCCACCGAAGCTGGCGCTCCGGCTTCTCAGGCTCCTACCTATCCTGTACAAGCTGTACCAAAATTCAATATCAGGCTGCAGTAAAGCTCCACGGGGTCTTTCCGTCCTGTCGCGGGTAACCTGCATCTTCACAGGTACTATAATTTCACCGAGTCTCTCGTTGAGACAGTGCCCAGATCGTTACACCTTTCGTGCGGGTCGGAACTTACCCGACAAGGAATTTCGCTACCTTAGGACCGTTATAGTTACGGCCGCCGTTTACTGGGGCTTCGGTTCAAAGCTTCGCTTGCGCTAACCTCTCCCCTTAACCTTCCAGCACCGGGCAGGTGTCAGCCCCTATACTTCGCCTTGCGGCTTCGCAGAGACCTGTGTTTTTGCTAAACAGTCGCCTGGGCCTATTCACTGCGGCTTTTCTGGGCTATTCACCCTAAAAAGCACCCCTTCTCCCGAAGTTACGGGGTCATTTTGCCGAGTTCCTTAACGAGAGTTCTCTCGCACACCTTAGGATTCTCTCCTCGCCTACCTGTGTCGGTTTGCGGTACGGGCACCTTACATCTCACTAGAGGCTTTTCTTGGCAGCGTGGAATCAGGAACTTCGGTACTATATTTCCCTCGCCATCACAGCTCCGCCTTAATGGAAACGGGATTTGCCTCGTTTCCGGCCTAACTGCTTGGACGCGCATATCCAACAGCGCGCTTACCCTATCCTTCTGCGTCCCCCCATCGTTCAAACGATGTATAGGTGGTACAGGAATATCAACCTGTTGTCCATCGCCTACGCCTTTCGGCCTCGGCTTAGGTCCCGACTAACCCTGAGCGGACGAGCCTTCCTCAGGAAACCTTAGGCATTCGGTGGAAGGGATTCTCACCCTTCTTTCGCTACTCATACCGGCATTCTCACTTCTAAGCGCTCCACCAGTCCTTCCGGTCTGACTTCAACGCCCTTAGAACGCTCTCCTACCATCGACACCATACGGTGTCAATCCACAGCTTCGGTGATACGTTTAGCCCCGGTACATTTTCGGCGCGGAGTCACTCGACCAGTGAGCTATTACGCACTCTTTAAATGGTGGCTGCTTCTAAGCCAACATCCTGGTTGTCTAAGCAACTCCACATCCTTTTCCACTTAACGTATACTTTGGGACCTTAGCTGGTGGTCTGGGCTGTTTCCCTTTCGACTACGGATCTTATCACTCGCAGTCTGACTCCCAAGAATAAGTATTTGGCATTCGGAGTTTGACTGAATTCGGTAACCCGTTGGGGGCCCCTAGTCCAATCAGTGCTCTACCTCCAATACTCTCATCTTGAGGCTAGCCCTAAAGCTATTTCGGAGAGAACCAGCTATCTCCAGGTTCGATTGGAATTTCTCCGCTACCCACACCTCATCCCCGCACTTTTCAACGTGCGTGGGTTCGGGCCTCCATTCAGTGTTACCTGAACTTCACCCTGGACATGGGTAGATCACCTGGTTTCGGGTCTACGACCTCATACTCATTCGCCCTATTCAGACTCGCTTTCGCTGCGGCTCCGTCTTATCAACTTAACCTCGCATGAAATCGTAACTCGCCGGTTCATTCTACAAAAGGCACGCCATTACCCATTAACGGGCTTTGACTACTTGTAGGCACACGGTTTCAGGATCTATTTCACTCCCCTTCCGGGGTGCTTTTCACCTTTCCCTCACGGTACTGGTTCACTATCGGTCACTAGGGAGTATTTAGCCTTGGGAGATGGTCCTCCCTGCTTCCGACGGGATTTCTCGTGTCCCGCCGTACTCAGGATCCACTCAGGAGGGAACGAAGTTTCAACTACAGGGTTTTTACCTTCTTCGACGGATCTTTCCAGATCGCTTCATTTACCCCGTTCCTTTGTAACTCCATGTTGAGTGTCCTACAACCCCAAGAGGCAAGCCTCTTGGTTTGGGCTAATTCCGTTTCGCTCGCCGCTACTCAGGAAATCGCGTTTGCTTTCTCTTCCTCCGGGTACTTAGATGTTTCAGTTCCCCGGGTCTGCCTTCAGTACCCTATGTATTCAGGTAAAGATACTGTTCCATTACGAACAGTGGGTTTCCCCATTCGGAAATCTCCGGATCAAAGCTTACTTACAGCTCCCCGAAGCATATCGGTGTTAGTCCCGTCCTTCATCGGCTCCTAGTGCCAAGGCATCCACCGTGCGCCCTTTCTAACTTAACCGTTAAAAAAGATCTTACAGATGCTTTGAAAAAAATTAATTGCCTTCTATCTATTATCTAGTTTTCAAGGAACAAAGCAGAAAGAATCCATCACATCGTGATGACTGTCTTTCCTATTTGAATGAATTACTCATTCAAAACTGAACAAAACAAAAGCGCTCTCGTAATTATCCTTAGAAAGGAGGTGATCCAGCCGCACCTTCCGATACGGCTACCTTGTTACGACTTCACCCCAATCATCTGTCCCACCTTAGGCGGCTGGCTCCATGAAGGTTACCTCACCGACTTCGGGTGTTACAAACTCTCGTGGTGTGACGGGCGGTGTGTACAAGGCCCGGGAACGTATTCACCGCGGCATGCTGATCCGCGATTACTAGCGATTCCGGCTTCATGCAGGCGAGTTGCAGCCTGCAATCCGAACTGAGAATGGCTTTATGGGATTCGCTTACCTTCGCAGGTTTGCAGCCCTTTGTACCATCCATTGTAGCACGTGTGTAGCCCAGGTCATAAGGGGCATGATGATTTGACGTCATCCCCACCTTCCTCCGGTTTGTCACCGGCAGTCACCTTAGAGTGCCCAACTGAATGCTGGCAACTAAGATCAAGGGTTGCGCTCGTTGCGGGACTTAACCCAACATCTCACGACACGAGCTGACGACAACCATGCACCACCTGTCACTCTGTCCCCCGAAGGGGAAAGCCCTATCTCTAGGGTTGTCAGAGGATGTCAAGACCTGGTAAGGTTCTTCGCGTTGCTTCGAATTAAACCACATGCTCCACCGCTTGTGCGGGCCCCCGTCAATTCCTTTGAGTTTCAGCCTTGCGGCCGTACTCCCCAGGCGGAGTGCTTAATGCGTTAGCTGCAGCACTAAAGGGCGGAAACCCTCTAACACTTAGCACTCATCGTTTACGGCGTGGACTACCAGGGTATCTAATCCTGTTTGCTCCCCACGCTTTCGCGCCTCAGTGTCAGTTACAGACCAGAAAGTCGCCTTCGCCACTGGTGTTCCTCCAAATCTCTACGCATTTCACCGCTACACTTGGAATTCCACTTTCCTCTTCTGCACTCAAGTTCCCCAGTTTCCAATGACCCTCCACGGTTGAGCCGTGGGCTTTCACATCAGACTTAAGGAACCACCTGCGCGCGCTTTACGCCCAATAATTCCGGACAACGCTTGCCACCTACGTATTACCGCGGCTGCTGGCACGTAGTTAGCCGTGGCTTTCTGGTTAGGTACCGTCAAGGCACCAGCAGTTACTCTGGTACTTGTTCTTCCCTAACAACAGAACTTTACGACCCGAAGGCCTTCTTCGTTCACGCGGCGTTGCTCCGTCAGACTTTCGTCCATTGCGGAAGATTCCCTACTGCTGCCTCCCGTAGGAGTCTGGGCCGTGTCTCAGTCCCAGTGTGGCCGATCACCCTCTCAGGTCGGCTACGCATCGTCGCCTTGGTGAGCCATTACCTCACCAACTAGCTAATGCGCCGCGGGCCCATCTATAAGTGACAGCGTAAACCGTCTTTCCATCTTCTCTCATGCGAGAAAAGAACGTATCCGGTATTAGCTCCGGTTTCCCGAAGTTATCCCAGTCTTATAGGCAGGTTGCCCACGTGTTACTCACCCGTCCGCCGCTAATCTCAGGGAGCAAGCTCCCATCGATTCGCTCGACTTGCATGTATTAGGCACGCCGCCAGCGTTCGTCCTGAGCCAGGATCAAACTCTCCGAAGAAATGTTTGACTTGCTCATTTGCTTTTTTGATAGTGTGTGCTCACTTAAAATTTAACGTTGGCGCTTTGTTTTGTTCAGTTTTCAAAGAGCAATTTCACAATCGTTCTTGCGAACGGCTGTTTATTCATCATAACATCTTATTGATTAGTTGTCAACTTCTACGAAGTTTTTAACTTATTTTATATCGCTGTGTTTTTCAGCGACCATTTCATCTTATCATTTTCATAGTAAGAAGTCAATAGTTATTATTTCTTTCAGCAATTAGCCAAAAGCGATGAAGTTTTTCGTTTGTTTTAATTGGTGCTTATTTATATTAATCCTTTCCCACCATAAAGTCAACACATTTCACAATAAATATTTCCTTTTCTCAAAATTAGATCAAGATTGGTTTCAAGGTCTGTTTTGCTAGTTGGACAGATATGAAAGTATCCTGAAAAATACTTAAAAGTATTTATCTTTTTTCATCACCTTATGAACACAAAAAAAGACCAGCCGGATGGCTGATCTTTTGAAATGGCTTGGCGGCGTCCTACTCTCACAGGGGGAAACCCCCAACTACCATCGGCGCTGAAGAGCTTAACTGCCGTGTTCGGAATGGGAACGGGTGTGACCTCTTCGCTATCGCCACCAAACATATGAGGAACGTTGTTCCTTCAAAACTAGATAATAAGAAGGTATTTCATTTTTTTAAAAGCGTTGGTTAAGTCCTCGATCTATTAGTATCAGTCAGCTCCACATGTCACCATGCTTCCACCTCTGACCTATCAACCTGATCATCTTTCAGGGATCTTACTAGCTTGCGCCATGGGAAATCTCATCTTGAGGGGGGCTTCATGCTTAGATGCTTTCAGCACTTATCCCGTCCGCACGTAGCTACCCAGCTATGCCTTTGGCAAGACAACTGGTACACCAGCGGTGCGTCCATCCCGGTCCTCTCGTACTAAGGACAGCTCCTCTCAAATTTCCTGCGCCCGCGACGGATAGGGACCGAACTGTCTCACGACGTTCTGAACCCAGCTCGCGTACCGCTTTAATGGGCGAACAGCCCAACCCTTGGGACCGACTACAGCCCCAGGATGCGATGAGCCGACATCGAGGTGCCAAACCTCCCCGTCGATGTGGACTCTTGGGGGAGATAAGCCTGTTATCCCCGGGGTAGCTTTTATCCGTTGAGCGATGGCCCTTCCATGCGGAACCACCGGATCACTAAGCCCGACTTTCGTCCCTGCTCGACTTGTAGGTCTCGCAGTCAAGCTCCCTTGTGCCTTTACACTCTACGAATGATTTCCAACCATTCTGAGGGAACCTTTGGGCGCCTCCGTTACTCTTTAGGAGGCGACCGCCCCAGTCAAACTGCCCACCTGACACTGTCTCCCACCCCGATAAGGGGCGCGGGTTAGAATTTCAATACAGCCAGGGTAGTATCCCACCAACGCCTCCACCGAAGCTGGCGCTCCGGCTTCTCAGGCTCCTACCTATCCTGTACAAGCTGTACCAAAATTCAATATCAGGCTGCAGTAAAGCTCCACGGGGTCTTTCCGTCCTGTCGCGGGTAACCTGCATCTTCACAGGTACTATAATTTCACCGAGTCTCTCGTTGAGACAGTGCCCAGATCGTTACACCTTTCGTGCGGGTCGGAACTTACCCGACAAGGAATTTCGCTACCTTAGGACCGTTATAGTTACGGCCGCCGTTTACTGGGGCTTCGGTTCAAAGCTTCGCTTGCGCTAACCTCTCCCCTTAACCTTCCAGCACCGGGCAGGTGTCAGCCCCTATACTTCGCCTTGCGGCTTCGCAGAGACCTGTGTTTTTGCTAAACAGTCGCCTGGGCCTATTCACTGCGGCTTTTCTGGGCTATTCACCCTAAAAAGCACCCCTTCTCCCGAAGTTACGGGGTCATTTTGCCGAGTTCCTTAACGAGAGTTCTCTCGCACACCTTAGGATTCTCTCCTCGCCTACCTGTGTCGGTTTGCGGTACGGGCACCTTACATCTCACTAGAGGCTTTTCTTGGCAGCGTGGAATCAGGAACTTCGGTACTATATTTCCCTCGCCATCACAGCTCCGCCTTAATGGAAACGGGATTTGCCTCGTTTCCGGCCTAACTGCTTGGACGCGCATATCCAACAGCGCGCTTACCCTATCCTTCTGCGTCCCCCCATCGTTCAAACGATGTATAGGTGGTACAGGAATATCAACCTGTTGTCCATCGCCTACGCCTTTCGGCCTCGGCTTAGGTCCCGACTAACCCTGAGCGGACGAGCCTTCCTCAGGAAACCTTAGGCATTCGGTGGAAGGGATTCTCACCCTTCTTTCGCTACTCATACCGGCATTCTCACTTCTAAGCGCTCCACCAGTCCTTCCGGTCTGACTTCAACGCCCTTAGAACGCTCTCCTACCATCGACACCATACGGTGTCAATCCACAGCTTCGGTGATACGTTTAGCCCCGGTACATTTTCGGCGCGGAGTCACTCGACCAGTGAGCTATTACGCACTCTTTAAATGGTGGCTGCTTCTAAGCCAACATCCTGGTTGTCTAAGCAACTCCACATCCTTTTCCACTTAACGTATACTTTGGGACCTTAGCTGGTGGTCTGGGCTGTTTCCCTTTCGACTACGGATCTTATCACTCGCAGTCTGACTCCCAAGAATAAGTATTTGGCATTCGGAGTTTGACTGAATTCGGTAACCCGTTGGGGGCCCCTAGTCCAATCAGTGCTCTACCTCCAATACTCTCATCTTGAGGCTAGCCCTAAAGCTATTTCGGAGAGAACCAGCTATCTCCAGGTTCGATTGGAATTTCTCCGCTACCCACACCTCATCCCCGCACTTTTCAACGTGCGTGGGTTCGGGCCTCCATTCAGTGTTACCTGAACTTCACCCTGGACATGGGTAGATCACCTGGTTTCGGGTCTACGACCTCATACTCATTCGCCCTATTCAGACTCGCTTTCGCTGCGGCTCCGTCTTATCAACTTAACCTCGCATGAAATCGTAACTCGCCGGTTCATTCTACAAAAGGCACGCCATTACCCATTAACGGGCTTTGACTACTTGTAGGCACACGGTTTCAGGATCTATTTCACTCCCCTTCCGGGGTGCTTTTCACCTTTCCCTCACGGTACTGGTTCACTATCGGTCACTAGGGAGTATTTAGCCTTGGGAGATGGTCCTCCCTGCTTCCGACGGGATTTCTCGTGTCCCGCCGTACTCAGGATCCACTCAGGAGGGAACGAAGTTTCAACTACAGGGTTTTTACCTTCTTCGACGGATCTTTCCAGATCGCTTCATTTACCCCGTTCCTTTGTAACTCCATGTTGAGTGTCCTACAACCCCAAGAGGCAAGCCTCTTGGTTTGGGCTAATTCCGTTTCGCTCGCCGCTACTCAGGAAATCGCGTTTGCTTTCTCTTCCTCCGGGTACTTAGATGTTTCAGTTCCCCGGGTCTGCCTTCAGTACCCTATGTATTCAGGTAAAGATACTGTTCCATTACGAACAGTGGGTTTCCCCATTCGGAAATCTCCGGATCAAAGCTTACTTACAGCTCCCCGAAGCATATCGGTGTTAGTCCCGTCCTTCATCGGCTCCTAGTGCCAAGGCATCCACCGTGCGCCCTTTCTAACTTAACCGTTAAAAAGATCTTACAGATGCTTTGAAAAAAATTAATTGCCTTCTATCTATTATCTAGTTTTCAAGGAACAAAGCAGAAAGAATCCATCACATCGTGATGACTGTCCTTCCTATTTGAATGAATTACTCATTCAAAACTGAACAAAACAAAAGCGCTCTCGTAATTATCCTTAGAAAGGAGGTGATCCAGCCGCACCTTCCGATACGGCTACCTTGTTACGACTTCACCCCAATCATCTGTCCCACCTTAGGCGGCTGGCTCCATGAAGGTTACCTCACCGACTTCGGGTGTTACAAACTCTCGTGGTGTGACGGGCGGTGTGTACAAGGCCCGGGAACGTATTCACCGCGGCATGCTGATCCGCGATTACTAGCGATTCCGGCTTCATGCAGGCGAGTTGCAGCCTGCAATCCGAACTGAGAATGGCTTTATGGGATTCGCTTACCTTCGCAGGTTTGCAGCCCTTTGTACCATCCATTGTAGCACGTGTGTAGCCCAGGTCATAAGGGGCATGATGATTTGACGTCATCCCCACCTTCCTCCGGTTTGTCACCGGCAGTCACCTTAGAGTGCCCAACTGAATGCTGGCAACTAAGATCAAGGGTTGCGCTCGTTGCGGGACTTAACCCAACATCTCACGACACGAGCTGACGACAACCATGCACCACCTGTCACTCTGTCCCCCGAAGGGGAAAGCCCTATCTCTAGGGTTGTCAGAGGATGTCAAGACCTGGTAAGGTTCTTCGCGTTGCTTCGAATTAAACCACATGCTCCACCGCTTGTGCGGGCCCCCGTCAATTCCTTTGAGTTTCAGCCTTGCGGCCGTACTCCCCAGGCGGAGTGCTTAATGCGTTAGCTGCAGCACTAAAGGGCGGAAACCCTCTAACACTTAGCACTCATCGTTTACGGCGTGGACTACCAGGGTATCTAATCCTGTTTGCTCCCCACGCTTTCGCGCCTCAGTGTCAGTTACAGACCAGAAAGTCGCCTTCGCCACTGGTGTTCCTCCAAATCTCTACGCATTTCACCGCTACACTTGGAATTCCACTTTCCTCTTCTGCACTCAAGTTCCCCAGTTTCCAATGACCCTCCACGGTTGAGCCGTGGGCTTTCACATCAGACTTAAGGAACCACCTGCGCGCGCTTTACGCCCAATAATTCCGGACAACGCTTGCCACCTACGTATTACCGCGGCTGCTGGCACGTAGTTAGCCGTGGCTTTCTGGTTAGGTACCGTCAAGGTACCAGCAGTTACTCTGGTACTTGTTCTTCCCTAACAACAGAACTTTACGACCCGAAGGCCTTCTTCGTTCACGCGGCGTTGCTCCGTCAGACTTTCGTCCATTGCGGAAGATTCCCTACTGCTGCCTCCCGTAGGAGTCTGGGCCGTGTCTCAGTCCCAGTGTGGCCGATCACCCTCTCAGGTCGGCTACGCATCGTCGCCTTGGTGAGCCATTACCTCACCAACTAGCTAATGCGCCGCGGGCCCATCTATAAGTGACAGCGTAAACCGTCTTTCCATCTTCTCTCATGCGAGAAAAGAACATATCCGGTATTAGCTCCGGTTTCCCGAAGTTATCCCAGTCTTATAGGCAGGTTGCCCACGTGTTACTCACCCGTCCGCCGCTAATCTCAGGGAGCAAGCTCCCATCGATTCGCTCGACTTGCATGTATTAGGCACGCCGCCAGCGTTCGTCCTGAGCCAGGATCAAACTCTCCGAAGAAATGTTTGACTTGCTCATTTGCTTTTTTAATAGTGTGTGCTCACTTAAAATTTAACGTTGGCGCTTTGTTTTGTTCAGTTTTCAAAGAGCAATATTTCTCATCGTTTTTTTAGCGACTTAATTAGTCTAACACCTTACAAACATAAAGTCAACAACAAATTATCATTTACTTGTTTTTCTTTTGTCTCAAGCGGTGTATTTAATATATTATCACTTGCATTTAGATAAGTCAATGCAATCTTTTAAATTCCCTTCATTTTTTTATAAGCCAACTTCTTCTATATAATACACACTTTCTTTCTATAAGAAGCCGAACCCTGCCATTGAATTATCAAAACAGGAGGGCAGCTGATTATAGCCACCCTCCTGTTATTAATGATTATTTATTGATGGAGATTACGTCCGCTTCTTCTCTATCTACATTTCCTGCCTTTTCGATCTTCACACTTTCACCTTCGGAAAGGTTAGTAAAGACGATTGGCGTAATGATAGAGCTGGCATTGTTTTTGACATACTCTATATCAACTTTGAGCAACGGCTGTCCGCTTGTCACTTTATCTCCTTGAGAGACTAGTGCTTCGAAACCTTTGCCCTCTAACTTAACTGTATCGATCCCGACATGTATCAAGATTTCACGACCAGCTTCGGAAACGATACCTATTGCATGTTTAGTCGGGAATAGGTTAACGATCGTACCGTCTACAGGAGAAACAACCAACCCTTCCTCAGGTACGATGGCAAATCCATCCCCCATCATTTTTTCAGCAAAAACAGCATCAGGCACTTCCGTGATCGGTTTTATTTCCCCTTTAATAGGAGAAACAAAGCGCTCGGAAACTTCATCCGTCCGTAAAGGTTTCGGGATGACATCCTCGATTTGCTTTTCTACACCCTCTTCAGGAGATGCTTCTACTTTACGAGGCCTTTTTCCATCGATGATATCTTTCATTTGCCCCTTGATCGTTTCTGAACGAGGTCCGAAGATTGCCTGGATGTTATTGCCCACTTCCAGAACTCCAGCGGCACCAAGTTTCTTAAGCCTATTTTTATCAACGTTACCGATGTCATTGACTGATACACGAAGACGGGTAATGCAAGCATCCAGGTGAGAAATATTTTCTTTTCCGCCCATGGCATCCAAGATATCCCCTGGCAGACTTCCAGCTGTATTTGCAGATCCGCCCTCTTCCTCATCCTCTTCCACTTCACGGCCAGGAGTTTTAAGGTTAAACTTCCTTATCGCAAATCGGAATCCAAAGTAATAGATAACCGCAAGGACCAAGCCAACCGGAATAACGATCCATGCATTGGTTTGCGGATTGATTAAACCAAACAGTACGTAATCGATCAAACCACCCGAGAACGTCATCCCGATTTTCACGTCCAGTAAATGCATGGTCATGAATGATAGACCTGCAAACAGACAGTGAATCCCGAAAAGTACCGGTGCAACAAATAAGAATGCAAATTCAAGTGGTTCAGTAATCCCAGTCAAGAATGATGTAAGTGCTGCAGAAGCCATCAATCCCCCAACTATTTTCTTTCTTTCCGGTCTTGCTTCATGATAAATGGCCAAAGCCGCAGCTGGTAACCCGAACATCATGAATGGATATTTACCAGTCATGAAGGTACCGGCCGTTAAATTCTGTACGCCATCTTTAATTTGTGCCATGAAGATGGCCTGGTCTCCTCTGACTGGCGTTCCCCCTCCTTGAGGGATATAGCTGCCAAATTCAAACCAGAATGGAGAATAGAAGATATGGTGCAATCCAAAAGGAATCAGCGCACGTTCTACAACCCCAAACACGAAAGCTCCAAGTGTCAGGTTAGCACCCAACATATTTTCGGAAAATGAATTTAACCCCGATTGAATCGTCGGCCAAATCAAAATCATGAGCAACCCAAGAATAACTGCGCTTGCAGCTGTTACAATGGGTACAAAACGTTTACCTGCAAAGAATCCTAAATAAGAAGGCAGTTCAATTTCATAAAACTTATTATACATGACAGCAGCCATGACACCGACAATGATACCGCCGAACACACCTGTTCCCAACGTCGGTATTCCCAGAACATTGGTATACACCGCACTATTGTTCTCAATGTCGGCAGCGTCAATGCCAAGAACAGTTCCCATCGTTACATTCATAATCAAGAACCCGATAATCGCAGCCAGTCCGGCAACACCATCTCCGCCAGCTAACCCAATTGCGACCCCCACAGCAAACAACAAGGGAAGATTCCCAAAAATAATATTCCCGGCATTCTCCATTACCGATGCGACCATTTCCACTCCGCCACTCGCAAGAAACGGGGCGATATCCAACAAAGTTTCGTTTTGCAATGCATTACCAAACGCAAGCAAAATTCCGGCCGCTGGTAAAATGGCTACAGGAAGCATCAAAGCTTTTCCGATTTTTTGCAAAACACCAAACAACTTCTTAAACATAGGTTTTCCTCCTCTTTACTGTTATTCCATGCTAATAAAACGGTTACATTTACGATGGTATTCATCTTCCCACGCATCAGAATTCAAATACAAAAAAGGCATAAGCAAAGATAGGATTGAAATGAAAATTCAGGTATATAATACCCTCTTTCATGACAATCATTCTCCTCACTTATGCCTGATCGAATCAGTAACACGTAAGTTAATGTATGTTTATTTAATTTTCTTTTGTAATCGTTGGATATGCATCGTTAGATAGACAGCTTCCGCATCACAAACCGGTCTGCCTAATTTCTGCTGCATAATCTTTATTAGCTTCCAAGAGATATTGTAACACAAAGGATATTCTTCTTTCAATAGCATTGCTATTTTTTCGGGTTCCTCTACTTTTTCGCCAGCCAACACCCTGTCTATCATGAATCTTAAATGACGGACCAAACGTGAATAATCAATGCTATCCTTATTAATTTGTGCGTTGAGCTGTTCTTCAACAACTTGGATAAGCTGATAGATTAACTGCGAATGCTGATTGACTTCCGATAAGTCTTTATTTGATATTGCGCTATGAATATGAAGCGTAATAAAACCGATTTCCCCTTGGGGCAGGCCTATGCCTGTCTTATCTTGAATTAATTCTACTACATCGACAGCAATATCATGTTCAAAAGGATAAAGGGTTATCGTTTCTTTCAAGAATGGGTTTTTAATAGTCATTCCTTGTGAAACACGCTGAAGGGCGAACAATAAATGATCAGTTAAACCGACATGTATATGTTCATTGAGTTTTCCAGTTACTCGGTCGTTAATGAGATGAATGGATTCTATAATGGCAGCTTGAAGATTTTGATCGATCTGCGGCAAAAGTTTTTTGTAACTTTCCTGTTCCTTGACATTTTTCAGGACAAACGTCTTCTCCGCAAGTTCCGGACTTAACTCTTCGCCTTTCTTTCGGTTGAAGCCTAAGCCCTTTCCAATAGAAACGACTTCTCCATACGACGGATGCGTGGCAATCACCACATTATTGTTCAAAACCTTTTCAACGATAAAACCATTCATTTTTCTCCCTCTTTTTTTCTCAAAGTCATCCCTATGCCCCATACAGGATAAAGTGCTTAGTACTTAGTCCTTTTACTATACACGATATGAGCTTTCTCTTACAACATGAAAGAAGAGCCCCGAAATCAGGACTCTCCTTACTTATTGCATTATTACTTCAAGAAAATGAAATATAGCAGGAAAACGACTCCAAGACCCCACATGATTGGGTGAACCTCTTTAGCTCTCCCTTTCATTGACATGGTGATCGGATAGAAGATGAATCCGCAAGCTATACCTGTCGCAATTGAATATGTCATAGGCATCATGATAACCGTAAAGAAGGCCGGAACCGCAATTTCGAACTTTTGCCAGTCAATATTTTTAAGTGATGATGCCATTAATACTCCGACTATAACCAATGCCGGCGCAGTCACCGCAGATGTCACCACCGATAGAAGCGGGAAGAAGAATAGGGATAGGACAAAAAGCAATCCTGTCACTACAGCCGCAAAACCACTTCGAGCACCAGCGGCAACACCTGATGTAGACTCTACATAAGATGTCGTCGTGGATGTACCAAGAATTGCACCAGAAACGATGGATAATGAATCAGCAAGTAATCCTTTTCCCACTCTAGGAAGAACATTATCCTTCATCAAACCAGCTTGTTGCGCGACAGCCACCAACGTACCGGCTGTATCAAAGAACGCTACGAACAAGAAGGTCAGTATCACGATTAACATTTGACCAGTGAAGAGATCACCGGGATTTCCAAAGGCATCGAACGCAACCCCGAATGTAGGCGCTATGCTAGGAACGGCACCGATTATTTTCTCCGGCACCGGAACTTGTCCAAAGATCATCCCTGCAATGGCTGTAATGACCATCCCTATGAACACGCCGCTTTTGACACCTCTCGTCATCAAAATGACGGTTACGACAATCCCGAACACAGCCAATAATGTATTACCTGATGTCAAGTCTCCCAGTCCAACAAGAACGCTGTCATCATTCGTGATGATTCCAGCATTCTGAAACCCTACAAAAGTAATGAATAAACCGATACCGGCACCAACTGCGTATTTCAATTCGACTGGAATTGCATTAATGATTTTCTCACGTATTCCCGATAGGGAAAGCAAAACGAAGATAATACCTGAAATCAAAACTCCTGTTAAAGCAGTCTGCCAAGGGATTCCAAAACCAAGTACAACGGTAAAAGCGAAGAAAGCATTCAAACCCATACCTGGAGCAAGCGAGATTGGATACCTGGCTATGAGTCCCATCAATATCGAGCCGATTGCGGCAGACAAGGCGGTCGCTGCAAAAACCGCTCCGTAGTCCATTCTCAATTCATCCGGATAGTCCTCGATGCTTTGTAAAGTCAGCATCACAGGGTTAACAACCAGGATATATGCCATTGAAAGGAACGTAGTCAGTCCACCAAGTATTTCACGGCGATAATTAGTTCCCAGCTCGTTAAACCGAAAATAATTTTTCATTATGAGTCTCCCCTATCATAAAATCGTGCCAACAGAAAATGCCCCATTCGCTTACGAACAGGGCTTGACTGCGGTCATGTAAAGAAGTGGCGGTTTATCCAACTCGCCAATCCTTCCACATCGTAGTCAAGCCGTTCACGGCAGCTTGGTAGAAACTTTTGGGCCATATCCCCAATATTATACGACAATTATGTTTTTTTATTATTATAGGTATAGTGTATCAGTCACTAAAATAATCGTCAATATATCAAACGAATATTTTTTATGTAATTTTAGGCAATGTTCGCTTTTCGCTATATATTCATTACTTATTATGGCTATATCTTCGCCAACATACGTGAAATGTAAGTAATCTACATATTCAAATATTATTTTGACCAAAAAAATCAGTGAAGGATATTTCCTTCACTGATTGGATGATTTTAATCTTCTATTCCCACTCGATCGTTGCAGGTGGCTTAGACGTAATATCATAAACTACGCGGTTTACATGGTTTACTTCATTAACGATTCTCGTTGAGATGATTTCAAGTACATCCCAAGGGATTCTTGCCCAATCGGAAGTCATTCCGTCAATGGATGTAACCGCACGGATCCCGATAGTATAATCATACGTACGCGCGTCGCCCATTACCCCTACGCTTCGAATGTTAGGAAGCACCGTGAAGTACTGCCAAATTTCACGTTCCAAACCATTCTTTCTAATTTCTTCACGTAAGATATGGTCAGATTCACGAACGATTTCAAGTTTTTCATCTGAAATTTCACCTAATACACGAATACCTAAACCTGGACCCGGGAATGGTTGACGCCAAACGATTTCATCCGGAATGCCCATTTCACTACCAAGTGCACGCACTTCATCCTTGAACAGGGTGTTCAAAGGCTCGATCAATTTAAATTGCATATCTTCCGGCAGACCGCCAACGTTGTGATGCGATTTAATTGTTTGTGCAGTGGCCGTACCACTTTCAATAATGTCTGTGTAAAGTGTACCCTGTGCAAGGAAATCAATTCCTTCAAGCTTCGTTGCTTCGTCATCGAATACGTAGATGAACTCGTTACCGATGATTTTCCGTTTTTGTTCCGGATCTGAAACGCCAGCAAGTTTCGATAGGAAACGTTCTTTTGCATCGACCTTGATTACGTTCATATTGAAACCTTCCCTGAATGTTTCCATTACACCTTCGGCTTCCCCTTTACGAAGTAATCCATGATCAACGAAAATACATGTCAGCTGATCGCCAATCGCTTTATGGATCAATACAGCAACAACGGATGAATCCACCCCGCCGCTCAATGCGCATAACACTTTTTTATCTCCGACCGTTTGGCGGATTTTCTCCATCTCTATTTCAATGAAGTTCTCCATTGACCAGTCACCTTTGCAGCCACAAACGCCGAATACGAAATTTTTCAAAATGTCATTACCGTATACGGAATGACGGACTTCAGGATGGAATTGCACGGCATACAATTTACGTGACTCGTCACTCATAGCAGAAATTGGGCAAGACGGGTTCGTCCCATCAATTTGGAAACCTTCAGGCGTTTCCACAACTAAATCACCATGGCTCATCCAGACGATCTGTTCTTTCGGCAGGTCACTGAATAACTTAGACTCATTTTGGATGGCAAGTGTCGCTTTTCCGTATTCCCGGTTTTTCGCTGGTTCCACCTTACCGCCAAAATGTTTAGTCATAAGCTGCATGCCATAACAAATACCGAAAATCGGAAGGCCCATTTCGAATATGCGTTCATCACAACCAAATGCATTTGCATCATAAACACTATTCGGACCCCCTGAGAAAATGATTCCCGTTGGGTTCATTTTCTCGATTTCTTCTACAGTAATTGTATGAGGATGAAGCTCACTGTACACACCAAATTCGCGGATACGACGAGTGATCAATTGATTATATTGGCTTCCGAAATCAAGTACTACGATCATTTCCTGGTTTTTTTGCAATTCTGTTTTCCCCGGCACAAACGTCACCTCTATCAATGTAATTCACTCATAAAATCGAGTGATAATTTCTTATAAAAAATATTATCATAAAAAAAGAAAAACTAAAAATCCACCCTCAAAAATACAGAAAAAGTATAGACGAAGGCAGATTTTCAGCTTTCTTGTTAAAATCCGCCTTCATAGTCAAATCATTTACGGTGATTCGGTAGAAACTTTCGATCCATATTATCGAGGATATATGAAGGATATATTAGTTTAAGTTAGTTTTTGTTATTGTATCAATATAATAAAAACCTGGTCAAGAGCTAGTTTTTCTCATTAAGCTTTCCCAACCTTTTTGAAAGTGCTTCCATTCGCCATCTTCCACGTCTCCACGATATATCATTAACTCGTATCCAGCCGTCAATTCACTCATCTCATCCGTATCGTACACTGCATCCACATAGGCGGCGTACTCCCTTAGGGTTTGCCCCTCCGGACGAACTAAACCAGCTCGTTTTAATTGTTTCAATAAAATTAAATAGGCTGTCGAGAAATGAGCACCGGTTTTCCTTCTATAACGAAGAATCTGCAGATGAGGAATCCATCTCCTTCTGAAGAAATAACCAATAGAAGCGAGAATCAATGCACCTGACAATGAGATGGCAGTCCATTTTAAGAACCCATCCATGTTCCTGATACCAGTTTTCTCGGATGATTGAGTTTCCCTATCGGGTGTATCCTGGCGTTCCCTGGTCTCTTTCTTTGTTTGCTCTTCATTATTTGGAGTTTCTTCAGGCTTCTTGATCGCTTCCTGTTTCAATTCCGAATCGTAAAATTCAACTTCCCCATTGAAACCCTTTGTCGGCTCGAAGGGAACCCAGCCTATCCCTGAAAAATATACCTCGACCCAGGAATGTGCATTATTATTGGTCACCTTATAAACGGATTCGCCATCAAGGATTGATTTTTCCCCTTCCGTGTAGCCCTTTACCCACCTGGCAGGTATATTGGCGGCACGGAGTAAAACGACCATTGCACTTGAAAAATTATCACAATACCCTATCTGTGTCTCGAATAAAAATTGATCGACATAATCTTGGTTGCTCTCAGGATACGGAATATCGTCCTTAGAATAAATGAATTCATGCCCGTCAAAATAATCCTCAATGGCTTTTGCCTTATCGTACCAATTCTTTTCATTCCTTGTAAGCTGGGATGCCAATTCATATATCCGGTTTGGCATTCCCTCTGGAAGCTGCGTGTTCTTTTCCATTAATAAATCCATTGAATCGTCAGGTTCCGTTACTTTCCTTAACTCAGCTATATCAAAACTCGGCATATCATAGACCAGCTCATACTCTTTCATGGACAGTCGTTCGCCATTATCCTTTTCAGAAATTACTTTGTCCATACCCTCATAATATTTGAAATCCATCCCGTTTTTGCCCTCAATCTTTTTTAAATACCCGGACTGCGGATGAAGGATATGGGAATATGATTCCGTCATGGACACTTTTGCCGTCATTTCTTCTGTCGTCACCACTTCAGGAACGTCGTAAATATCTAAAGATGCAATGTCCTGCCCGTTGGAAAAAGTGTGAAAGTCCGTTTCCAGTATGGAAACCCACCCTTTACCGGTATAAATATCCTTGTTCTCGACTTTCCAGTAATGTCCTGCAGGAGCATTATTATAAAAAACGATGGAACCATCCGGCTCTATCGATCCGCCAAGA
The DNA here is from genome assembly GCF_047238085.1 of Peribacillus phoenicis. Lineage (NCBI taxonomy): Bacteria > Bacillati > Bacillota > Bacilli > Caryophanales > Bacillaceae > Peribacillus > Peribacillus phoenicis. The sequence continues at coordinate 18,883 of NZ_JBDFMF010000004.1, forward strand.
TCCGAATCGTCTTCATCATATCCGACACTTTTACGCTTCGAACCACCGTCTTCTTTCCCCGCTTTATCAGAATAAGAGGTAATATAAGGCACTGGGTCAGGCCACTGCGGAGAGAGCTTTGGGGCAGTGAAACCGACAAGGACACTCACCAATATCATACCGGTCAGCATTAAGATCCACTTATTGACGGAAGCCATCGAAAACTTGATCCGCTCCTGTATCGTAAGTCGCAGCAGGGACAGCAGGCCTAGCATCAAGAACCCGATGATGATGATTCTAATCATTGCCTTATCCCCCACATAGGGAGTGAATGTGTCAAGTACAGATATAAAAATCACCGTTAACATAAAAAAGAAAAAAATGCTTTGCCTTACCATCACCCAGTAATGAATCAAATACGTTACAAGCCACAGAAGGACAAAAAATAGAAACGTTCGAAATGGATTTGTGATCAACTCCCAATTACCATCATATATAAAACCAAGATTGGCCGTAAAATCCGCTAGGAATCCTTCTTTCAGCCATGATAATTGAAATAAAGCGCCCTTTGAATGGAGGAACTGTAATGAAATCATTATATAAGCACTAATGAGAATAAACCGGATTGACCAATGTATGCGGAAATAATGCAGTAGCAGGGAATAGAGCAAAAATACGATAAAAATGATGATATTACCTGTATCTGTGAGTTTATCGACAGGCCTCAACCATTCAGTAATCAACAACAGACCAAATACATACATGAGTACGTGCATGAAGCTTTCCAACTTTTCGGTGGTGACATTCATTTCGCCATCACCTCTGATCTGTCAGACTTAAGTTGGCCATGTTCAAAAAAGCTAACCTTTATCCCCCTCGAAACAGCTGCAGAGCTTGACAGCCTTTCCTCATCAGTAAGATCCGCCTGTTTCTTCATACATAACATTAATCCCTGTTTAGGCCGGAAAGCACTCAATATGTCCACCTTTTCTAAGGTTAAGTCTGAAACGATGAATATCACAACAGCATTTGCCGGAAGAATTCCCTTCCTGGCATTTTCGTTCAAATCGTTTGCCACTCTCGGCTCTTCTTTAACAAGTCGGTTAAAAATCTTTCGTTTCTGGTTATTGCCCGCTGCTGCCGGTATGATTAACCTCGATCTCCTGCTCACATACCCAATTTCCATGCCTTTCTTTAACAGGGCGTGTGCAATGGAAGCAGCCATTTCAATGGATTCTTCGAATAAATCCGACGGCTTTTCATCAAGCATGATGAATATATCCCGGTTTTTCTGCACTTCGAATTCCTTCGTCATGATTTCACTCGTTCTAGCCGTCGCCTTCCAGTTAATCCATGACAGCTGATCGCCTGGCTGATATTCCCTTACCCCTGAGACAACTGAATGTTCCCGTTGTGTTTTCTTTGTAGAAACCACTGCCCCCTGATTGAACACTCGATCAAGATCACTGTAGGCAAGCTCATGATAACGAGGAAAAACAGTTATTTTCAAAGGTGAACTATATATCGATTCTTTTTCGACTAGCCCGAAAAAATCCCCAATCCAAAAGCGGATCGATTGAAACGAATGCTCTCCGCGCTGCAAATTTCCCAAGGTATATGACATGCTGAAGGTACGCTTGAATCCCGGAAAGATAATTATTTTCCTTTGGAATCCCCTATCTTCCATCTTCTGAGGCAATTCCTCCTCTACCACCATGAATAATAGGGGCAGCCGATTTTTACGGGTAAACGTCAATGCTATCTCAACAGATTCGCCGGCCTGGCATTCCCTTTTATTGACCTTTCTCTCAACGGTAAAATCATGCAGCGGATAAAACAGCAGAATCAAAGCGTACACAGAAAACGGCAAAAATGAATAAAAAATGAACCAACTGACAAAACCGCCTTGAAACATGGCATAGCAAAAGGAAACGGTCATGAGTAATACAAGTCCGATCACACTCATATTTCCTCTTAAAATGTTGATGAATTTGCGCATTAGGTCACAGCCCGCTTCACTGGCACTTGTGTTGTCGCGACAATTTCATGTATCACCATTCCAGCATCGAAGCCCTCATAATTCGCTTCAGGTTTCAAAATAAGCCGGTGGGAAAATACGAATGGAACTAAATATTGAACATCGTCCGGCAGGACATAGTCCCTGCCCTGGATCAGCGCGTAAGCCTGGGCTGCCTTCATCAATGCTATCGATCCACGCGGGCTCACCCCTAAATAGACCCCTTCATGCGAACGTGTTTGATTCGCCAATTCAACAATGTATCGTTTTATTGTGTCATCCACTATCACCGCTTTTACCTCAGCCTGTAATTCTATCAATTCATTCAAGGTGATGGCGGATTCCAGCTCCTCAAGCGGTGCCGTGTATTGAACTCTATGAAGAACCTCTATCTCTTCTTCCACACCGGGATAGCCCATTTTCATTTTTAATAGGAATCTATCCAATTGAGCCTCCGGAAGCGGATATGTTCCCTCGTACTCGATCGGATTTTGCGTCGCCATTACGAAGAACGGCTTCTCCAATCCTCTTGTGACACCATCAATCGTCACACTTGCCTCTTCCATGGCTTCAAGCAATGCAGACTGAGTTTTCGGCGAGGTCCGGTTAATTTCATCGGCTAAAATAATATGTCCCATTATCGGACCTGGCCTAAAAATGAATTCTTGTTCCTTAGGATTGAAGATCGAAACACCGGTAACATCAGAAGGAAGTAAATCAGGTGTAAATTGAATTCGCTTAAAGCTTGCACCTATTGATTTTGCCAGTGCCCTTACCATGACTGTCTTTCCGACGCCCGGAACATCCTCCAATAAGACATGTCCGCCAGAAAGGAGTGCCACGATGCTTAGTTCCGCTATATCCCGTTTTCCGATAATCACCTTTTCGATATTCCTTAGAACCATTTCCAGTTTTTGATTGACCTGCTTATAAATCATTCTCTACCTCCCGGGATTCACATTATCACTATTTCATACCTTCTCTATATCACTTATTTTACATTAAGCTCCAATTAAACCTTACATTGTAAGTTTACTAGATAATCGGTAAACCATAAACGAATTTGTATTAAAAATATTAATGCTGCTTAATGAAATAGGAATGTTAAACTGTTGCTAAGTGAATATGAACCAACGATGACGTCCATTTGTTGAATGAAAATGTCATGTCACGCTGTTGAACTCGCAGCAAAGACTGTTTATCCTGACTTGTTCAATTAACCGATAGGATGTGCCAATAAATCGGCGCATCGCAGTTTACAGACAAAAGGGGTTCGGAATTAAAAAATTCCGAACCCCTTTTGAAATTATTTTGGCAGTTAAGAGAATTGGGCTCTACGATCGACTATGTTAAGCCATTTTTGGTCCTTGCCATATTGAAAGCGAAAATAAGTAGCGTCTTTATCGACAATATTTTAAGTCCCCTAATAGTATTCCAACGAATACCATGCTTAATCGTTTCTTTGCGTTTTGGATATTTAGGTTTTACATCTTGATGTTTACGCAGATGATGTGCTTCTGACACATATGGTCGCCAGTCCTCAGGTATATGGTTTCTATATGTTATAACAAGAGGAAGGTACGAGACTCCTGAGGGACCCGCAGGCGCAAGCCGAGGAGGCTCCCGGACCGCCCGCGGAAAGCGAGTTTCTTGAGCGGAAATCAACGTCCAAATTGTACAAGCCATAAAAAAACGGCAGGCAAACTCCAATTATCCACCTTTTCATAATTTCCCTCTCCGGTCTTTAGGGCAAGTCACGCCCCTCTGATCTGTATATTCTTTTTCTGTTTATGCTAAAATGAATGCAATCCACTCATAAGATATAAGAGGTACTGATCATGTATAAAAAATTCTTCATTTTGATCTTCGCAGCCGCCCTTCTTTTAGGGCTTATTAAAACCGTTATGGATATGTAGCAAAAAAGCCCGATTCCTGACTTATGCCAGGAATCGGGCTTTTTTCATTTTCGTTTAACCTCTCCATTCAGTTTCCCCATTTTCGGGATAAGGATAAAAAACAAACAAACGACCAAAAGTGCCAAAACGATGCCAAGCAATATCGTCAGGTCAAAATTAAGGGAAGGCTCTGTTTCTTCTTTGCTTCTCGTTCGAACGTCGACCTCCGAGAATAATCCAAGCTGATCCGCTTTTGAAGCGATGGTATTATTTTGATTCCCCGTTACCGGAGACAGAAACAATGAGTCCTCCACCGAGTCAATGACATCATATTTCCCTCTTTCAAAAGTGAGGTCCTTTTGTTCTTCAGGCAGTTTCCGCTTCTGATCCAACAATCCTTCTTCATGGAAATACTCAGTTTGAATATCAATATCGTTTTCTTGATATTCATTGGGCTCCACCATGGGTTCATCTTCCGCCCCGCCATGAGGTGCATGGCTAAAAAACAGGATGAGCAAGACAGGCATTACGTATTTATTCCACTTCATGGGCCATTGCTCTTCTTTCTGTAAGACGCTTCACTATATATGGAATGATCGTTGCAATAAGCGTCAGCACAATCAAGATGATACTAGCCGGAATGAATGCCGACTGATTTCCGAATTGAATGGACATATATACATCTGCAACCGGGTGGTCTACATTGAAATTAGGCATGATTAAATCCAATAATGGAATGGTAAAGAAACTGATCAAACCAATCACCAGGATAGCACCGACAAACGGCCCAATCGAGAAGGCAAGCCGGGTAAACGCTGAACAGAAGAATAAAAGCAGGACGGTGAAAACGGTCCATTTAATCTCCTGCATATCTCCCAGTGGATAGATCTTCAAACCATACATGCTGATGATTAAACCTACGATCAGATTCAATAAGGCAAACAAGGCCGCATGGACCATCATTGGAATGGTTTCATAATGATGCAGGAAGAAACCGATCAATAACCCAGATATGAGTATGATCACCAACATGACGATCGGCGGGATATTAACCTTTTCCTGATGCAGGACTTCCCCGCTGATTTGTACGGGATTTGCTAAATATTCGTACACATACCCGTTCTCCTGATCATCGACTAGAGTGTTATTCAAGACACTATAGACGTCCGTCTTTATTTTTACGGTCGAGTCTACATTTTGGGACCAATTATCATTAAGCTGATCGGCCCTTTCCTGTACTGACCCCACTTTCGCTTGCAGGTCTGCTGTATCCTTCGTGACAGTGTCCTGCCGTTCCGCTACAGAATTGACAAGCTCGGAAATGAAGCCGACAGTTGTTGCCGTATTGTCTTGAAGTGATACAAACATTTCTCCATCAAGGTTAACTGGCTGTTCGGCCTCCATTTCAGGAACTTCCATATGATCTGACAAATTGGCAGACACTTCTTGGGCCTTGCCGGTAATTGCCGCTAATTCAGCTAAAGTAGCTTTCTGCCCCGTTTCAACGTTAGCATCATATTCTTTCATATAACCAATAATGGAATCTGAGAACATTCCGAAGTTCTCATTGACTCCTGCTAAACTGGCTTTAACGAGTTTCGCTTCTTCATCTACGTTTCCGGAAACCCCATTTTTCAAGTTTTCCAATTCTTTTATATTGGCTGCAAATACCTTATCTACATTTGCTTCCGTGACTCTTTCAGCCAATTCACCATAAGAAGAGAGTGAACCATAATAGGCAAGGAGGGTAGTTGAATCCCGATTCGTGATAGGATTTTCAAAGGCCTTCACCAGCACCGCTCGCCTTTCTCCCCCCACCTTTTCAAGAAGTGATTGTTCGAGAGTCTTGATTTCTGCAATGGCCTCGTCGATTGTCATGCTTTGGATATCCTGTAATTTTTGAATATCTTCCTGTGACTTTTTCCATTGGTCACCTAAATCCTTATAATTCGTGCCGAGTTCATTATAATCAGCTTGTAATTGCGTAAACTGCGTCAGCAGATCATTATATGAATCTACCAGTGTATTAAACTCCGTGATCACTTGGTTATAATTTCCCGTTCTGCCGTTTACCGTTCCGCTGAGATTATTGATTTCCGCTTGGAGTTCCGCTGTAAGGATGTTGATTTGTTCAGCAGCTCCTTCACTTCCTTCTGCCGGCACCAAACTTTCAAGTGCCGTGTTAATCCCAGTGATTTGATCCAGCAATACCTGCAGTGACAGTTCATCAATCGGATCCTTCTTTTCAGGTGCGGCAACCGATTCACCTTTTCCCGTTTCCGTTTCAATATCTTCCATAGGCTTCGTTCCTTCACCAATAACCTCCCCATCACCAGAGCTGCTTGCAAGATTCCCTCTTTGCGCAAGCAAGGTAGACTGAAGGTTATCAAGAACCAGCCTCTTCCGATTGTTTCAATTGTTCAATCGAGCTTTGTTGATCTTGAGTGATTTTCGTAATTTGTTCTACTTGTTTATCCTTCATGCTTGTTGAAAATTGTTCCAATTCATTACTGCTGGAATCGAGCTTCTGCTGCATGATTCCAACATTCTCACTAATGCCTTGATCATTAAGACTGTATTTCGTATTCATCCCTTGCTGAATCTCAGGTATTGTTTGGTTGCCCTCATTCAGCACCTTGTCATATGATTGTACACTCTCCTTGACAAGCTGCTGATTTTGGGCAGAGGTTTTCTCAAAAAGGATACTTTGAGCTTTTTGATATTCCTCAAAAGAAACTACATCTTTCACAAAGGAAGCCATTTGAGTCTTCGTGTTCCCTATTTCATCCATTGTTTCATTACTTGTTTTGCCAGCATCCTTCGTCTCGGCAAAAACTCCTTCAAGCATGTCCTTATGCTGCTTGATTTCGCCGGCAAGGCTTTCCGAGCTTGGAGTATAAAACTCATACATCGTGTTTTGAAAAGCGATTTCTTTAGCAAGGACATTATCGAACTTCTTACGGATGTCCTCGACTGATTGGGAAACATAGCTCCAATACTGTGTTGAAATATGCTTATTCATTTTGCTCTTTGTCTTCTCTAATTCCTTTTGTACCTTTTCCATGTTCTCTGCATTCAAACTAGGTTGTACCTTGTACTTAATCCCCGCCTTGATAGGCTGTTCATCATCGAATGTATAAATATTCTCTGAGAAATCGGATGGAAAATATATGACTGCATCATACTTTTCATTTGCAAGTCCACTTTCCGCCGTACTCCTATTTACCACAAACCACTCATATTCAGAATCCTTGTCCAGTGTAGTAACAAGCTCTGAGCCCATATAAATGGGATTATTGTTAAATTCAGTGCCATTATCTTCATTAACAATGGCGATTTCACGAGAAGCCGTTTCTGTCTTTTTCATTGGATTTTGACCAATATAAGAAAAAAACAGGATTGGCAGCGCTAAGATCACCAGTATTTTACCGATTAACAGCATCGGTTTTATTTTTTCAGACACTCTCTTGCACTCTCCTTCTTTCTTCACTTAGTGGAATTTGGATTTTACTCTCCTGGCCATTCAACACAAAGTATCCGTAACCCGGCTGTATTTCTTCTTCTTTTCTTGAATAAGAGAGGGTATACAAGCTTTGGTCCGATTTTTTAATAAGCAAAACAGCTTGTCTGACTTGTTTCAATTCGGTTGTCAACGAATCATATCCCTTGGTGAAGTCGTTGGCATTTCCAGCGACAATCAGACTAAACCCGAGATGGCTGTATTGTTTCATCAAACCGCTGATCCTATCCTGAATCCTGCCGTCGATCGTTTGTTGGAGCCTTGAGATGCTATCTATGACAAACATGATCGTTGGGAATTCCAGTTGCTTCATCGGTTTCATTTCCAATGCCGCTAGATAACTTCGTTCACGTTCTTCAAATATTCCAGTGATATGATCGAGCCATTCGGTTATCTGATCTTTTGTCTCCAAATAGCGCACCTTTTCCTCTAAGGCATAAGAAGATAGGCCACGATCCACTCCGTCAAATAAACCAATTTCCCCTATTGTCTGTGTAAGCAACGATTCCAGCAGCACTTTAAGGACATTCGTTTTCCCTTTACGTGACTGTCCTACGACAAGCAGGAATGGATTGGAATTCAACTCCAACAAAACAGGTGTAACGCTTTCCTCTGAAAGACCGATTGGAATGGAATCCTTCTTAATGGCTTGTGAGAAGTAACTCTTGAAGCTGCTGGAATCAAGACGTGCCGGTAACATCCGAATCGCCGGCGGCTTGGCCATTTCCTTATATTTAACCTTATGATCCGCCACGGCCTGTTTCATTTCTTCCAAAACGGCTATATCATCCGCTCCATCGGCTGGAAGATAAACCTGCGTGAGATAGGTTTGGTCCTTCTTCACTAACGCCCTTCCCGGAACAGGTTCATTTTCATAAGGGGTTCTTCCCAAAACCGAATATTGTTCCGAACTGTCCATTAAGTAATGGACGACCTTCGTCTTAAGACTATTCATTAACGGCTGGCGAATCGCATTGATTCTCGTTGCCGTTAAAATCATGAATATTCCAAGTGATTGTCCATCACGTGCAAACTGAACGAATTGCGCTTCCTGGTCCTGCATCTCATCCTTCACTAAGTCAAAATTGTCTACCACGATATAAATAATCGGCATTTTATCTTCCACTAATGCATTATAAAGCTTTATGTTACTAAGCTCCTTTTCTGAAAAAAGCTGCTTACGCCTTTCCATTTCCGCCTTCATGAATAACATGAATTTTTCGATTTTCCTTAGCTCATCGAACCTAAAGTATTCCCCAGTATGAGGCAGCTGGCGCATTGGCAGTAAAGCGCTATTCCCGAAATCGAAAATATAATAATGCAATTCTTCAGGACTGAATTGATCTGCAAAACTAAAGAGAAGTGTCAATACGGTGGTTGACTTGCCGTACCCGGAAGAACCAAAAACACCAACATTCCCATCTTCAATCCAGTTATAGACATAATTTGTCTGGCTCTGCAATTCGGGCTCATCCTTCATTCCCAGGTGGATTTGATTCCTCGTCAGGCTTCTTTCAGCATTTCTCGATAAGCGATCTGAAAGAGGAGGCAGCCATGGGCTTGCCAACTTCTTAATCTCCATTTCTTCCTGTGTCGCCACAATTCGGTCCGCCACGGCTTCAATTTCACTAATCTTTTCTTTCCTCTTATTAGTGGTTTGTTCCGTTACATTTGAGATTTGAACAAGTCCAAGGTCCGTGACTAGTGCCACTTCATCCTCAGATCCAACCGTATCCTCTAAATATGGTGCACCGCTCCACGCAGACTGGAACAATTCATAAACCTCGTTATTTCCTACCTGCAAATATCCCCGTCCGGTGACAGTAATATTTGCCGCATCGCTATTTTTAAGAATTTCCTTACTATCATTGGCATCTTGCACTTTCAAGGAAATTTTAAAGCGGGCATTGCTCCAAATCTGGTTATCAATAACACCGCCCGGCTTTTGTGTAGCAAGAATTAAATGAACTCCCAAGCTCCGTCCAATTCGCGCCGTACTCACTAATTCGCGGATAAAATCAGGTTCTTCGTTTTTAAGTTCCGCAAACTCATCTGATATCAAAAATAAATGCGGTAACGGTTCATCCGCTTTGCCTTCTTTGTATAAATCCGTGTAATCGTTGATATGATTGACTTCGTATCGATCAAACATGCGCTGGCGTTTCTTCAATTCGCTATTGATGGAGGCTAGTGCCCTGGCACTGAAGTTCTTGCTCCCCTCAATATTCGTAATGACTCCCAGCAGATGCGGAATCTGCCTGAATGGCTGTGCCATTCCCCCGCCTTTATAATCAATGAGCAAAAAGGCAACTTCATGTGGATGATAATGAACGGCTAATGAAAGGATGTAGGTTTGCAGTAATTCACTTTTTCCCGATCCTGTCGTTCCAGCAACCAAACCATGGGGGCCATGCGCCTTTTCATGCAAATTCAATTCAACCCTATCCGTTTTCCCTTTCAATCCAATGGGAACAGCCAAGGATTTGGAAGACTGATTGGTCCGCCAGTTTTGGCTGATAGGCAGATCTTCCACTTCACGAGCTTTCAATAATTCCAGGAATGATACCGTTTCTGGTATGGAATTGTTCATGCCTTTTTGATGATCAAGTGAACGCAGCGTACGTGCAAAACGCTCATTCCCTTCTTTTGAATGTGCATCAAGTGTAAATGGAGTATGAACGGCCTTCGTTTGCTGGATGAGAATCTCACCCTCAAAATCATTGATATACTTCACTAGTGTATGGACATTTTCCGTCAAACTCTCTTTTGCATCCGCTGCAAAAATCGTCGAGATGCCTAAATCGTCTGTTTTACCTTCTAAATATTCCAATATGACATGCTCCGCAATTAAATTACGATCCGTGACAATAAAGACAAAGTGGGGAGTGAATCTCACCTTCCCTTTGTTCTCATCCAAATCTCTTTCCCTCAATAGCTGATAAATCGAGGTCAGCAGTTGGTCACGTGACTGCTCATTATATATAAAGCCTTTTGCATAGGCATGCGGCAATTGAAAATGAGGGAGCCATTTCATCCATTCCCATTCCTGGTAATCCTTTTCCGGAAAAATGGCCACAAAGCGAACATCATGATAACTATGAAAAAAGGCCAGTTGCCCAATCAGTTGCTGCAGCTCCCGTTTAACAATCGATTCCTTTCCGACCAGGCCCATCGATCCGCTTGATAAATCGATCGATAACGGAAGATCATCCAGGTTTTTGTATACATCCACAAGTTCCTGCGACTGCTCAAGTAAATCATCTATATCCCGATTGGACATATCACTGCTATTTACCGACACCTGATAACTTGATGGTATGGTCGCCGTTCCGATTTTAAAATGCAGAGCATCTTCACTTTCCAAAGTTCGCTCCCATATACGGTCGCTAATACTGTCAGTCAGCAGCTTCATCCTTTCAAAGGAAGGGTAATGATAGAACAGCACATTCTTTTGTTTTTCAGACAGCTCTTGCAGTTCTTCCCTCTTCTGCTCTAAATACCTTGTATATACACGTTGACGTTTTTCTTCTCTGAGTTTTTGCTTCTTTTTGTCTTTAAAGTATTGTACCGTCGAGGTAACTAAAGTCGTTGTGAACATAACAATCGATATGATGATGAAAATGCCCCGAGGCTGAATGACCGTGATGACCCCCATGACGATTAGCATCATTAAAGGCGGCATAAGGATCAGCCATAACCCTCTATTATTATCTTCCGATTCTTGGCTCGGAAAAGATATCGTCACTTTCTCATCCGGCAATTCGTAGATCATCCTTGGTGTCCGGCGAAATTGTGGATAGTTTTTTTTCATTTCAGAGATTGGCTTCTTCATTTTAGCTAAAGATGTTTCATAGCTCTCGGCACTATGAATCATCAATAAGTCGCCTTCAATCAACCTCAGCACCATATTCGGCCAGCAAATCAGATCACCATTTTGAATGGGAACAGCTTTCGTTACTCTTTCACCATTCAGGAATATCCCGCAGTTTTCCTTTGGCATGAGTAGCCACTGCCCTTTATGGAGCACAAAGGAAACCCCATTGCCGGAAACGGGTCCTTCTTTACGGATAGTCGCTCCCGCCTTGGCCGATAAAGTGATTTCTTTCAAGTTGCCTATATAATAGAGGCTTTCTTCCAATTCCCCAGCCGTATAAAAAATCTCGACCTTTTCTTCTCCTTCATGAAAGGTGAAGCTCTGGAATGGCTGTATATCACCAAGCTTCATGTCCTCTCTAAACACCTCATATCCATCAAGTCCTTCAGGTTTATTCAGCTTGATAGGACCATGTTCAAAGGGAATGGAATATATGGTGATCGTATCCTGCTTTGATGGCCCAATCGTAATTGGACCGTTATGATTATCCTTGATCGTAAAGGATTGGTAGTTTCCCTTAGAATAAATCCATAATAAACTCATTAAATCTCACCTCCGCAAAAGGCTCATTGCTCACTCTTTGCTTTTCTCTTTTTCTTCAGATGATTTATTGGAGGAATCCTTACTTTCCGCTTCCTCTTTTACAGCAGGCTTTGCTTCCGTTTCGCCTTTGTCCTCTAAAGTAGACTCTGTTGAAGGCTGGTTCTCATCTTGCTGTTCCTCCAATTGCTTTTTCAATTCCTTTAGTTCATTTTCATATTGGGATAGCTCCGTATCGACTTCTTTAATTTGCGTTTCCTTTTCTTCCCCGGAAAGGTTATCGTCCAACTTAATCTGTTCTTTCAGATTTACGAGTCCATACATAATCAATTCACGATCCTCCATGATTCTCGCCAAATCGATCGCGTCTTCACTCATGCCCCTGCCTATATAAATCCAATATAAGAGATACTGGCTATCAGTCTGCAAAGTGATTGCATTTTCTACATTCTTCTTCCTGACATCACCCAACGGTTCATAAGCGACGTAGGACTTCGCAAGTTCATATTGAACGACATAAGGCATATTTTTCGGATCGTAGTTCTCCAACCGGTCAATGACTTCACTGTATTTTTGATTTAAAAAGCTTTCACCGCTTTCTACATATGCATCCTGCTTAGGTTGGGAGAAGAATAGTGTGTAAATCGTAAACAATAGCAGCGGCACTAGAACGATCACCGTACCCCAAAGTGTATAACGGCCCGTTTTCCATTTCTTTTCAGGGATATGCACAAATGCTTTTTCTTCCTTCTCTAAAGCATCTATCCGATTTTGAATGACCGTGGAAAGCTCATCCCAAGTCCCCGCTGCCAATATGCTTTGTGATTCGCTCGATAGTTTCAGGGTTTTATGGTAAAGCAGATACTCTTCGAATGCATACTGCCCATCCACAAGCGCTGAAATCGTTGCCTTCGTTTCTTTAAACAGCTCATCCTGATTATGCTCATAAGGAGGCAAACTGTCTTTTACGCCATAATGCAGGAAATATGGGGTCAAGCTTGAATCAAAAACGATATTTTCCGGACAAACGACAAGTTGCAGGCGACTCAATTCATGATTCCTGATTTTCTTCAAGATTTGATAAGACGATAACCATCTACTCAATGGATTTTTATCTTTAGCTTTGGAAAAAACAAAAAAAGAGGCTGGTGGATTTACTCTGATCTGCACCTCGTCCTCTGTCACTTCTATATGTTTCTGGAGAGCATCATCCGCTTCATGAATAAGCTGTAATTCCAGTGGGTCTTGCATCGATAATTTTGCCCGTTGGAAAACGAACAAATGCCCATTATCATCCTTCATCATTGCAGCTTCTGTTTTTTTCTCCAGATATGAGGATTTTTTCTCATCCATTTTATGTAACTCCTTTACCCCTGCTAAAGGGCTTTAGACTTTTTTCCTATAAAGAGTCCACACTTAATCCATTAGAGGATCTCTAGGCGGTCCCCCGTCGTAATTCCGCTATCAAGCAGGGTTTCATAACCTGAACATACGAACTCTTTATTCTGGACCCGCACCCAATAGCCTTCTTTAGGTGCACTGGCAATATCCTTTACCTGCCATATGATTTCCACAACCTTTTTGATGGAGCGGTAATTCGACACTTGCAAATCAAATACTTCCCCTGTATACCTGTTTAAATCAATCGTTAGTTGAATATATATGGAAACCACCTCTTTAAAGCAAAAAAGCACCACGATCTTCATAAAGAGTCGCGGCGCTTTTTCCTAGAAATTTCTTTATCTCATTGACCTAATGATTATCCGCGAATTTGACTAGCAATCTGATTATCTGTGTCTTCAAGGATTTGAGCTGATTTATTCAATTGTTGAGAAACTTCATTCAACAAGCGAGCCATATCCATGAATGAAGGCTTTAATTCTTCGTACTGGCCTACGAAAGCCTCACTGGAAGAACCTTCCCAAATACCAGTTAAATGATCTCTCATTCTATCTAAACGACCAATCATATCCGTTACTTGTTGGCTCTCATTATCATATTGTCTGGCTACATCTTTCAGTTCTGAAGGTGTTACGCGAATTTGTGACATAGAAAAAACTCCTCCTTTTATCTTATATAGTACATTTTAATAGAACCATACATTTTCTGCCATATAAATAACCACAAAGTCGAAAAATGGTAAATTATAATTATGCAAAAAACCCTAAATATGGCATTACGAAAGTCTATGTACCTGTTTTTTTCATATTTCCAAACCCATTTTTTAAATATTTTTTAACATTTTACTTATTTATGGTAAAAAAAGTTCCTTATACCCAATATTTCAGAACCACAACCCAATAATATGGTTTTCATCATAATAATAGTGACTTTAGACTTTCCTTTTAATCAAACGTTTGATTAAAGCTTGAATGCCACTATAATAATTCGGCCTGACTCCGATCTATTTATTCAACAGAAACAGGCCATCTCTTCCCAAAGGTTTTGGGAAAAGAGACAGCCTTAATAATTAATACATAATTCAATATCATATAACCCGTTCCAAGAAATGTTTCACAAACCGAGCACCTTCCACATTCGTACAGACGCGGATTCTTGGTTCGCCATCCTTTTGACCGATTGTCCTGCCTGTTTCTTCACCCTCGGTCACCACCTTGACGTTCATCCATTCTGCACTCACAAAACTTGAATCAATCGCTACCCCGACTGCAAGCGGATCATGAAGGGCGCAACCGCCCAAACCTGGATGAGAGTTTTCATATGCTTTCATATAATAATCGGTCATTTCCGCTAAAAATTCGGCGCTTTCCTTACCAGTGGCACGCCAATCATCAAGCTTCGATTTCAGCAGATATGTTTGCAGCGTCACATCAAGCCCCACTAGGGTGATTGGCAGTCCTGAAGTCAATACCTGATGTGCTGCTTCAGGATCTGATATTATGTTCGCTTCAGCATAAGGGGTTACATTTCCTGGTACGTTTACGGCACCGCCCATAATAACGACGTCTTTTACTAAGGACATGGTCATTGGGGCTTTTTTAATCGCCAATGCGATGTTAGTCAGTGGTCCAACTGCAATAATCGTGATTTCATGCGGTCGGCTTTGCACTTGATCGATAATGAAATCTACTGCATTTCCTTGTGCTGCATTGATGGTTGGTTCAAACCGAAGGGTATTTCCTAACCCGTCTTCCCCATGTACATGCTTGGGATACCTCTTCTTCCTTCCGCGCACCAAAGTTTGGTCAGCACCTTCAAAAACCGGAATGCGCCTATTTAATTTCTCCAAAACGGCAAGCGTATTGCGGGTTGATTCAACAACGGGCACGTTACCAAAGCAAGTGGTAAATCCGAGCACTTCCAATTCAGGGGAATTTAAAGCATATGCCATCGCCATGGCATCATCAATCCCAGTATCTACATCAAATATGATCGGTTTCAATATTTCCACACCTTCCAAAACACTTTTTGAGAGCCTTTTTAACAAATTCAATGCCTCTCTTTTCTCTTTCATATGTATAAAGAATCACTGTTTCCAACTGAATTTTAACATTCAACGATAGGCACTTCCACAGAAAGTTAGGAATAATCATAATTCGCAAACAAATGACAATGCCAGCTGGTTCTTGTTTCTACCAGTAAAAATAGTTGACCGCCCATAAATATCAATGATATAAAAAGTGAAAAGAAGAAGTTGTATCTTAGTAGTGAACTAATTCCTTTTCAACTTGTTCGATGCAATTAAGTCTACTCAAAAGGCAGTTATGAATACATGCGTTACGAATATGATATCCAAGGTGGAAAAAGGATGAAAATGTTTAAATTGATTGAAGATGATCCTTCTGCGTATAAAAAAGGAACAAAATTCTTTTTAATATCACATTCAGAATTCATTGGCGTGAAAAGCTATGTATTACTGGCTGAAGATTTGAAAGGAAAGATCGAAGTAACGGAAGAGGAATTGAGGAATAAATTCGTTTCCATCCATTGATCCCCAACGGCCTATTTAAAAAACGAGGGAATTTCATTTTTGAAATCCCCTCGTTTTTCTTATTTTAAGTCTTCAATCGAATCAATATCGACGTAATCCGGTACGACCAGACCAAGCTTTGTTCCTTTTAAGTTTGGTCCAAGGTCAACCATTTCATCTTTGTACTTATTATAGTATTCAAGATGTGTTCCCGGAAGCCATGCAGCCACCATGGCGTCCGCACTTCCGTTTGCTACGCCAGCAAACATCGGCCCCACTTCAACCTGACTTAATGTTACATCATAGCCATTCTGCTCCAGCACTTTGCTAATCACATTGGTACTGGCAATTTCAGTGTCCCAGGCAACATAAACCAGTTTGATCTTTTCACCATTTCCTGATTGTGCACCTTGGGTCCATTTGGACACTTTGTCCTGATTTTTCTTTATCCATTCTTCTGCTGCTTCTGAAGGAGACATCCCATCAGCAACCTTGACCATTACATCTTCCATATCTTTTGTTTCCCAGTAGAATTGATCAAGAATTTTATAGGCACCAGGCGCATCCTGTTCAAGTCCTTTTCTGGCAATGGAATTGATGTTTTCAGCCTTGCCGAAGGATCCATTCGGATCTTCGAGATATTTCAAGTCATATGTCGAGAACATCCAATGCGGTGACCATCCAGTAACGACGATCGGTTCTTTTTTATCAATTGCTTTTTTCAATTCTGCAACCATCGCTGCCGATGACCCTTCAACCACATTCCAGTCATCCAGCTTATAATCATCTATAGCCGTTTTAGTCAACTTCATTATTCCTGCTCCAGGTTCAATTCCGATGATTTCATAATTGGCTTTGGCAGCAAGACTGTTTTGATCCCCGTCCACTGCTTTTTCTTTTGTAAAAGTACTGAATAGTGCAGTACCCACAACAAGTAAAGCCAAAATCGTAAAAATGATTTTCCTGCTAACGATATGCTCGTAAGCTGGCTTACGAAGGTTTTGCGTGATACGATCGAGTATGATTGCAATGATTACGATGGATAATCCTGCTTCAAATCCTTGCCCCACATTAATTTGGCTGACAGCCCTGTAGACATCCGCCCCAAGTCCGGGTGCTCCAACCAATGAGGCTGTAACAACCATGGATAATGCCAGCATGATGCTTTGGTTAACTCCCGCCATAATCGTTGGAGTAGCCAATGGTATTTGTACCTTGAATAACTTTTGGCTGCTGGTTGAACCAAATGCATCAGATGCCTCTATCAAATCATTAGGCACTTCCTGAATCCCAAGATTGGTCATTCGGATTGTCGGTGCGATCGCGAAAATGAATGACGCGATGATTCCAGGCACTACCCCTATTCCAAAGAATAAAATCGAAGGAATCAAATAAACGAAGGCAGGCATCGTTTGCATGAAATCCAAGATTGGGGTTACGATATTGCGCACGGTTTTATTTTGGGCACACCATATTCCGATCGGTATCCCAATCAATATGGTGAGGAATCCTGACAAAATAACGATCGCCAGTGTTTGGATGCTTGATTCCCAATAACCAAGATTATCAATCAATAGTAAGCTGATTAATGTAAATAATCCCAATGTCCATTTGCTTGTATAGGTAACCAGAAGGGTCAGGACGATGATTAAAATGATCGAAGGTCCTGCACTCATTACATCGACCAAGATATTCAATAAACCCTCAATCACATTCGTTATAAATGTAAATAATCCAGCAAATACAATGGTAATCCAATCCACTAAAGAATCGACCC
The DNA here is from genome assembly GCF_047238085.1 of Peribacillus phoenicis. Classification (NCBI taxonomy): domain Bacteria; kingdom Bacillati; phylum Bacillota; class Bacilli; order Caryophanales; family Bacillaceae; genus Peribacillus; species Peribacillus phoenicis. The sequence goes on from NZ_JBDFMF010000004.1 coordinate 36,416, forward strand.
ATGCTCCTAGTGGGATTTTCGGCATATTCATTGAATTATTCACTCTCCATTTCATTCAAGGAATCTTTATTTCCGGCCAAAGCACCGATAACGGCACCGCGAAGAAGAATTCCTTTAATTCTGTTCTGATCATCGATGACTGAAATTGGTAAGCTTGAAGTCGCCATCACATCCATGAGGTTTCCAAGTAATTCATCCTCTTTTACAGTTGGGATATCGGTTGTCATCACTTCAGAGATCGATTGGTTATTACTCATTGCCTGACGTGCCTGTTCAGCAGTCACGGCCCCCAATAACTTCTGCTTCCTATCCACAACGAAAATGCTGGAATACCCTTGTTTGCGCATGATTTCCAAGGCAACCCTCGGGCCTCTGTCCACCGCAATCTTCTCTGGGCGTATCATCACATGAGACGCTGTCAATACTTTTGATAGATCAACATCTTCCACAAACTTCTCGACGAATTCATTGGCCGGATTCATCATGATTTGTTCAGGGGTACCCAATTGAATTACACTTCCATCTTTCATAAGGGCAATTCTATCCCCGATTCTTAATGCTTCATCAAGATCATGGGTAATGAAAATGATCGTTTTTTTGTACTGATCTTGGATTTGAATCAGTTCATCCTGCATATCCTTACGAATCAATGGATCAAGGGCACTGAAGGCTTCATCCATCAGTAGGATATCCGTATCACTGGCGAGTGCCCGGGCTAACCCAACCCTTTGCTGCATACCGCCGCTAAGCTGTGATGGCATCTGATTTTCGTAGCCTTTCAATCCAACGGCCTCAAGAGCCTTCATCGCATTTTCATGACGTTTTGCCGGATCCATTTTTTTAATTTCGAGCCCGAATTCAGCGTTTTCCAATATCGTTTTATGCGGAAATAAAGCAAAGTTCTGAAAGACCATGCTTATTTTCTTTTGTCTGACTTCCCTTAACCGGGCCGCGTTCATCTTCACGATATCTTCATCATCAATTAAGATTTCACCCAAAGTGGGATCGATCAAACGATTGAACATGCGGATCAAAGTGGATTTCCCGCTTCCTGATAGGCCCATGATGACAAAAATCTCGCCGGGATAAATCTCGAAATTAACATTATTCACTCCGACCGTTTGTCCCGTTTCCTTCAAGATTTCTTTTTTCGTTTTGCCTTGCTTCAATAAGTCTGTTGCTGCTTTTGGAGATTTGCCAAAAATTTTCGAGACATTTCTGACTTCTACATTCGGCTTCATCAAGTCACCTCATTCTAATAGTTGCCCATATGATATTCAGTTTTGCTGAATTCCCCCGTTTTATGCGAGTGATGATTATTAATGCACAAGTATCTTGAAATAACCGAAATTCTACCCTAATGCTTTTTCTTCAAAAAAAGCGGAAGTGACACTTATTCAGTGCACAGGGCATAACGTGCATAGAAAAATAATCTATATTTATTATTCCCAAGAAGTACTTCTTTACTTGGATTATATTATGTGTGATAAATTGAGCATTTCAAGTAGGAAAAAAGAGGTGCAATCACAACTGAGGAAACAAGCAGGCACAACATATACCAACTGTAATATAAACGATTTCCACTTAGAGTTTTGTCCAGATGGACTTACGACTACCCTCTAATGTATTTCATTTCCTTAACCAGGTGGAATGATACTTGCATTGCAGTATAACACCAAAACGCATAGAAATATGATTATGGGATTCCCAATGTGTCTAATTTGAGCTTGCAGGGAAAAGAGGTGCAATACAACTGAGGAAACTAACAGGCACAGCATATACCAACTGAAATATAATGGTTTTTTTTTTAGAGTTTGGTCCAGTCCCAGCACACGGAATGAACCTGTATCCCTAAAGTACTTCATTACCTTAACAAAGAATGAATATAAATTCAAATGATGTGGGGCGGAATTGTTGTGTATATACGTTAAGATAGTGCACTTTATGAAAGTGGCACCACCCCTCTAAAAACATTGATTTATCAACGGTTAAAGCAAAACCGGGACATCGAAACATATTTTCGGACAAACGATTTATCATTTTTTTTAAATGGGAAATAATCTTACAATCGAATACTCTTCGAGGACAAAACCAGAAGTACAAAAAAAAACGATATATGGCTACTTTAGTTAGTGGATTGCCTTCTTTCAATTAATCCGTTCACAGAGCTTCTTTGGCTGTACAAGCTTTCAATGCTGCTAAAGATATTCAATAAAAGAAATACAGTCCATCACTAACATGTATGTATTTGAAAGTACTTTAGGTTTTGTAAAGAAATATAAAATAGAGATTTCCTGTTAACTTGGAGATTATGTGGCTAATCAAACAATTTATGAGTACATTCTTTTTTTCAACTTCACCCCTGGTGAAGTTGTTGCCGTTATAATCCTAAGGAACTTAGATTTGGTCTACTATTTGAATTATGTCCTGGTCCTCGCTTATTACTCCTTTATCAAAAAACAACCTCGTGTTAAATCGGTAGGATATGTGCTCTGATGACAGGGCAGCGGAAATCGGCAACTGGAATGAAAATGGAATAAGGATTTCCTGCTTCTCCTCTATAAATTTTGTTGTCAGTATGGTTGTGGTGTCAAAGATCCGTTGCACATTATTCACCTTGTCTAGCTGCACTAAGTCACACTCCAACCGTTTTATTTTTTGCTCACAGATTCCTCCTATTATGTAGTATTCACCTGTTATCCGTTCTCCCAGTCCATACATTACCTTAGGCAATTTAAGGTCGATTACAGCTTTTCCTACTCCTAATTGTGACAGATATCTTCTCAACAACAAGTTGTTTTCCCTCCTGGAATTTTACTACAACACTTAAAAATGATTAATGTTTGGTATTTAAGTTACTCGTCCCCATCACCGAAAAAACCACCAAAATCTTCAAACTGTTCATCCACATCAAACATTTCTTCTTCTACGCCGAGGGCATCAGTAGCCCCTTCAAACATTTCATCCATATCCAAACCATCTATCATTTCGCTAAGCAGCATTCCACCCAATACTCCTGCGGCTAATCCTCCAACCATGCCCCCAACACCACTGAATTTATTTCCTGTATGTGAATATTGATCACGGTAAGAAAATGGACGCGTGAACAATTGAGGCTGTTCCACAACCTCTGAAATTTGCTCTTGTAAAAAATGGGTAAGCTCTTGATGTTCCTCTAACTGTCTATGATCAATAACAATTTCCCGTTTGGCTTCAATTTCTTGATGCCCATTTCGACAATCGATTTCCATAAACACCTGCTCTACATCTTCTTTCGAAGAAACCCGTATCTCTAATTCATTGACCTGGCCGGCAAATTGAGCAGTAGGAAAGAATGAGAATTCCTGTCCATACGCATCCACTTTTCCTGAAGTAGGTTTTTCCCAAAAACCCAACTTACCAAGTGAGTTGAAAATGGCTTCTAGTTCCTTTGGAGCCTTAAGGACCAATGCATCTACATCAATGTGATCCAATCCACCTTGAATATCTAAGTGAGTATCGAAAAAGTAAGAAATCGAACCTCTTGTCAGAGGAAGATCTTGGGGGATTTTGTAAGTGAAATCAAAATGTTTCTCTTCCTTTTCCTTAATGGTAAACGGACCGCTTAAAGGTACAGATGACACTTTTTTCGTGACACTTTCCCCGTGTTTTGTCCTCACTTTAATCATGAAGCCAACTGCTAACTGGTTAATTTGTTGTTCCACTTCTCCGCCATGTAAAATTACTTCCCCTTTTAGTGTCTCACCAGCATAATAAGAACGGTTTTCGTAGCGTAAATCGACAGTTGCTGCACCTTTCCCTAACTTAGCCATAAACTTCTTAAACATTTGGTTCATTCCTCCTTTAATTTGCTTAGTCTGTTATGATAATTTCACTTTCGGTTGAACCCATCAGTTTATACGAATATATAGCTCTTAAAGTTTCATTCACCTTCCATTTTTCTAATATTGTCCTCTTGAATATTATGTGTTCCTAATCTGCCCCTTTAGATTAAAAAAACTATTAATCTTTATCTATTTACAATCTGATAAACCAATAAAATATTATCCAAGTAAGAATGAGCCCATTCAATTATATTAGTAATTGCATATTATGAGCTTACACCAACTAATGGAAGTATTAGCTTTATTAAATGACGCTTTGCTATTTGGTAAATCGTTCTTTCTAAGAATTGGAATAATGGTGAGCGATAAATAATGATTACGCTCATACACTTCAAACAACCGTTCTGTTAAAGCTAAGTAACCTTTATCCCCTTTATAGAAAGATAATAAGAAGTCTTTAATGTTTGTATACTCGGTTTGTATACAAGCCTTTGTAATTCCCGTCAATAAAATCGTAAGTTTCTGATTTTCCAGGTAAAAATGCATTCATACAGGAATAGATAATTTCATAATGAAGCACCCACCAAATAAAATCTTTATTCTCTAGAATGATTTCTGATTGTATAAAACTTTTTAAGAAAAGCTAAATATCACGCTCCATATTTTAAAGAATGGTGAGCGTAACTTGTAATACAGCGGCCTTACCACAGGAGGATTGATGAAGATGTATCCATTAAAAAGAGAAAAAATAGAATCGAACTCTTTTTTTGAAATAGACAAAAGCTTAACTCCCATCCCTTTTACTTGTAAATCATGTGGGGAAACCTATGATGAATCTCTTATGAAAATAGAATTGAATGTATGTCCGAAGTGCCAATATCACTACCCCGTTACAGCATATGACCGCATTTCAATGCTTACAGATAGTAGTTCTTTTTCGGAATTCAATAAACGTTTAATTTCCGTTGACCCGTTGAACTTCCCTGAATATAAAGATAAATTAATTTCTGATAAGAATAAGACTGCATTAAATGATGCGGTTATTACTGGGGAAGCTTCCATAGGTGGCTATCCGGTTGTGATTGGTGTCATGGATTCTCGTTTCCGTATGGGAAGCATGGGATCAGCAGTCGGTGAAAAAATCACAAGAGCCATTGAGGAATCATTAAAAACACGAAAACCATTTATATTGTTTTCAGCAAGCGGCGGAGCTCGCATGCAAGAAGGAATTCTTAGTCTCATGCAGATGGCAAAAACAAGTGTTGCTTTAGAACAACTAAACTACGAAAAAATTCTTTTCGTATCCGTTTTAACCAATCCTACAACGGGTGGAGTTTCTGCTAGTTTCGCTTCATTAGGTGATATCAATATTGCCGAACCACAAGCTTTAATTGGCTTTGCAGGAAGACGCATAATAGAACAGACTATAAGAGAAGAACTTCCAGAGAATTTTCAAACCTCTGAATTTTTATTGGAACATGGGCAACTGGATATGGTTGTAAATAGGAGTGAATTAAAACAATCATTAACAACCATTTTAAAAATCCATCATCTCAATTTCAGGGAGTGTTTTAAACGATGAATTTGCAAGAATTAAAACAACTGGAAAATCAAATTGCTGAACTGAAAGAGGTGTCTACAAAGCATAATCTTGACCTTAACGAAGTATTAAAAAATCTTGAGCAAAAAGTCAATGAAATCAAAATTCATCTTAATGAGAATATGGAAGTTTGGGATAAAATTCAATTATCTAGAATTCAACAACGCCCTACTACTTTAGATTTTATCCACCATATTTTTGATGACTTCATTGAACTTCATGGTGACAGACTTTATGGGGAAGACCCTGCATTAGTTTCAGGGATAGCTACCTTCGAAGGAATGCCTATAACTGTTTTAGGAAATCAAAAAGGTCAAAATACAAAAGACAATATCTATCGTCGTTTTGGCATGTCGCAACCTGAAGGCTACAGAAAAGCCCTAAGAATTATGCAACAAGCCAATAAGTTCAATCGCCCCATCGTAACATTTATTAACACGCCAGGAGCCTTCCCAGGTCGTGAAGCCGAAGAACGTGGACAATCTCAAGCTATCGCCCATAATCTTCGTGAAATGGCTAGTTTTGGAGTACCTATCATCTGCTTTGTAGTTGGTGAAGGTGGGAGTGGTGGTGCGTTGGCACTAGGGATTGGCAATCGAATCTACATGCTAGAAAACACATTTTATTCGGTTATTTCACCTGAAGGAGCAGCAGCAGTGTTATGGAAGGATGCCACACAAGCAAAACGAGCAGCTGAAGTATTGAAAATTACGGCTAAGGACTTGATGGAGCTAGGGGTGATTGATGAGATCATCAAAGAACCTGTTGGAGGAGCACATATTGACATCCCACTTCAATCGCAATTTATCAAAGAAACATTACGAAAAGCATTACAAGAACTTGGTCAATTAGATAAAGGCATTCTACGCCAACAACGTTTTGATAAGTTCCGCAAAATTGGTGAGTATATGGAGGAAAGGACATTTAAATAAGTTGATGAACAATTATTTTCCAACATGTTCATAGACCATTTCATATAGACGATAGACTCAACAATACCTTCATATATTTTGTAAGACATAATATATTATCAATGTCTTTCCTCCCCAATTACCCTGAATCATTATATATCCTTTTGTTACATTATTCATGGCCATGCCAAGTAACCCTCCAAACCCTTTTGGAAGGGCTTATCTCTGTTTTACAAAACCGTTAATTAATCTATATCTAGGTAAGTCTCTTTCCTATTAAACAAAGCATAAATTCAATGAACCTCTCCAACTTCATCGAACGACTTCACGCTTTAATTCTACTGTATATGTTTTAAATGTTTGTCCCTTTTCCGCCATAAAAAAATCCCCTCCAGGTAGATTATTAAGGACATTTTGTCACTCTACTTGTAGGGGGATAATGGGATACTACCAGTTCTTAAAAAAGGAATATCCCTAAAATGAAATTGATATAGTTTGTATTGATTCAATCATCTCCAACTGTTACTACGGCTTAATCGACTGGAACAGATGATCATTTTTTCATCACTTCAAATTATTGTTTATTTTGTTTCTTGGCGGTAAGGAACCTTGTCATTTAAAGGCTGCTAACTTTCTTAACATAGAAAGTTGTATTTATTAATAATTAATCCAAATAAATTATTAAAAGAAGCCTTATGTCTATTTTGCATTCCTATGTTCATCAAAATCAATTTTGCAATCCTTTAGCGGAATTACTTTTGTTTTCTTAATGAACTTATATCCAAGCCACATTACCAGAAAGAATGGGATGCCAAGATAGGCAGCGAACACACTGGCCCAGTTAATTTCAGCGCCGATAAAGGCCTGATAGTTTTGCGCCGATAAAACGAAAAAACAAAGAGCAAAGGAAAATATCGGTCCGAAAGGAAACCACTTTGACTTATAGGGAAGATCGTCGAGTGAATACCCTTGAGCAATATAAGCTTTTCTAAACCGGTAATGGCTCGCCGCTATACCTAGCCAAAATATAAATCCAGTGACTCCAACCGCATTCATTAGCCAAATATAAATAACTCCATCACCGAAAACGGAAGCAAAAAAGGCCAGCATCCCTACAAGTGAAGTGATAACCAGTCCCCAAATGGGAACGCCGCGCTTGTTAAGCTTCCCGAAAATACGCGGTGCCAGCCCGTCTTTTGCCATCGAGTACAACATTCGGCTTGTCACGTAAAGACTAGAATTACCAGCGGATAATACGGCTGTCAAAATGATGGCATTCATCACGGAAGCAGCGAATGCCAGTCCCACTTTTTCAAACACCATCGTAAACGGGCTAACCATGATCGTGTGCCCCTGCAGGTTGCCATTCGTATAGGGAACGATCAATCCGATAACAAGTATGGCCAGGATGTAAAAGAGGAAGATTCTCCAAAAAATGCTGCGAACTGCACGAGGTACATTTTTTGCCGGGTCTTCACTTTCACCGGCTGCAACACCGACTATTTCTGTACCTTGAAAAGAAAATCCAGCAGCAATGAAAATACCCAATGTTGCCAAAAAACCACCGGCAAACGGAGCGTCACCAACTGTGAAGTTTTTAAAACCAACCGCCTCACCGTTCATAATTCCGAATATCATCAATATTCCGACAACGATAAAAATGATGATGGTTGCCACTTTAATGAGGGAAAACCAATATTCCCCTTCGCCATACCCTTTAACGGATACGTAATTCAATAAGAATATCAAAACTAAAAACAAAGAACTCCATAAAAAAGACGAGCTGTCAGGAAACCAAAACTTCATGACCATCGTTGCGGCAGATAGTTCCGCGGCAAGTGTCATCGCCCAAGTGAACCAATAGTTCCAACCAAGCGCAAACCCTAATGCCGGATCGATGAAACGCGAAGCATAGGTACTGAAAGCTCCGCTGACTGGCATGAATGATGCCAGTTCCCCGAGGCTTGTCATAATAAAATAAACCATTATACCAATTACGGCGTAAGCGACCAAAGCACCGCCAGGCCCTGCAGAGTGGATGGCCGGCCCGCTTCCGAGAAACAGCCCAGTCCCGATTGCACCGCCTAGCGATATCATCGTAAGGTGGCGCGCTTTCAGCTTCCTTTGTAAAGTATTTGACGGCTGGTTTTTTTCATTTATGACAGGTGGTTGCAATTGCCGATTTTCCAAATTAGATTCCCCTCCAAAAATGCATTTTTAATCTAGCACGAATAGGTAAAGCCGATCATTCCATCAATGGTCACTTCCTGCATTTATTACTATTTCAAGGTCATTTTCTTTAATGCCGAGACCTTTTTGGATTTCTGGGATCTATGTAGCATTTAAATAACGATGTTAGGCTTAAAACCCAGTTCAAAGGGCTATAAGCCTAACATTCATTCGGATATTCCGCACTTCATATTATGTTGTAGGTAAACTCCTATGAATAAATGAATTCCAATCGATTTGATGTAACCAGCTTGCCGTTGCTTCAATATCTTTAGAAAAGATACGATCTTGTGTAATGCTTGGAATGAGCTTTCTGGCTTCCGTATACAACTCTTTTGTAAACGGAGCCATCTTTTCTGTTCCGCGGTATTCCACCGCCTGCAAGGCACAAATGAGCTCAATCGCCAAAACGCGGCGTACGTTCTGAATGATTTGATGCGCGTGTCGGGACCCAATCGTTCCCATGCTTACATGATCTTCCTGGTTCGCTGAAGATGGAATGGAATCAACACTTGCAGGATGTGCGAGTGTTTTATTCTCAGAAACTAGTGAAGCGGCACAATATTGCATGATCATCGCTCCCGACTGCAAGCCAGGTGACGGACTTAAGAATGGCGGTAAATCATTCAGCTGAGGATTGACGAGTCGCTCAATGCGGCGCTCTGAAATGTTCGCAAGCTCGGCAACAGCGATTTTCATGAAGTCCATCGCAAATGCAATCGGCTGGCCATGGAAGTTCCCCCCTGAAATAACCTTTTCCCCATCGTCAAAAATAAGCGGATTATCCGTCGCAGCATTCATTTCGATTTCCAGTTTTTCTTTTACATAATCAAGTGTTTGCCATGATGCCCCATGCACTTGCGGAATGCAGCGGAGCGAATAAGCATCCTGTACCCGCAGTTCTCCTTGTTTGGTGATGAGCTGGCTGCCGTTGATCATGCGACGAATCCGTTCCGCGACCTCTGTTTGCTGGCGGTAGCCTCGTGCTAGATGAACATCGGCATCAAAGGCATCTTCTATGCCGCGTAAACCTTCTAACGTCAGTGAAGCGATCGCTTCAGTTTGATGTGCCAGCTGTTCGGCTTCAATGTAATTTACGAGGCCCATCCCAGTCATGGCCTGTGTTCCGTTAATTAATGCCAGACCTTCTTTTGCTTTAAGTGTCAGAGGAAGAATGCCTTCTTTCGATAAAGCTGCGATGGCCTCCATTCGCTCTCCTTTATAAAACACTTCCCCTTCTCCCATCAATACTAGCGCCAAATGCGAAAGCGGCGCCAAGTCCCCACTTGCCCCAAGAGAACCTTGCTGAGGGATGACCGGGTGGATATGGGCATTCAAAAGATCGATCAAACGTTCAATGACGATAGGACGGACGCCGGAAAAACCTTTTAATAGCGCATTGGCACGGAGAAGGACCATAGCTCTCGAAACGACCTCAGGAAACGGCTCCCCGACTCCGCAAGCATGGGAATGAATCAAATTCCACTGTAGCTGCTCTGCGTCCTCTGCATCAATCAATACATCGCTGAATTTCCCAAAACCTGTTGTGATGCCATAGATGACTTTCTTTTGCTTCACAATATTTTCAACCGCTTCCCGGCTCTTTTCCACTTTCTTGACACTCTCGGCAGAAGCCGTGACAAATGCCTCCCCATACAATACTTTTTTCGCTTCTTCAATCGTTAAAGTTTGGCCCGTTAACATAATCATTTCATGCACCCCTATTCTTTTTTTAAACAAACAAAAGGAGGCCGTATTGACAGACTTATCCAGTCTTTCAATACAGCCCCCTATTTCACTAAATAACTATAGGCTTTTAATTATTTAAATGTGGTTAATTCCCAAGCCAACGGCTTCATGTTCAAATCCCCGTACCGGTGCTCCAATCGTTCCATACACGGCTACAGCAATCCATTCACCTTCGTCCCCGTTTTTAAACGGCCTGCCCCGAACGATGGCAAACCGAAGGCCCGCAGTCCTCAAAAAACCGCCAAGCTCAACTTGGCCGCGTGTCACTCCTTGGAGTGCTTCGATGATCGCATGATACAGCGCATGCATTTCACGATACATATCGGGATTGACTAATCCAAGCCTTTTCGCTGATGTCTCAATGGCCGCAACTATTTTCTGCAGCTCCATTGAACCGACTTTACCTTTTCCATAAAGCCAATCCATCCGCTTAAGGTCATTCGTCAATATGACTTCTTCCTCTTCGTTCGCAAACGCGTACATGATTGCATGGCGCCCGATTCTTCTGTCGAATTCCTTTGTCATGCAGGTACCTCTTTTACAATTTTCTAAATACACTAATAACTAAATATCATTGTAAGCGGATACAAGCTGTTCGGTCAATATATTTTTTAAAATAGTTCTTTTAGGGGATGATTCATCACTCCCGAAAGCCGGTTTCTGCCCGTACAGTTCTCATCAATATTCTTTGAAAACTGCAAAAAAAGCCCATCCTCATAAACGTCCTGAAAATGGGCTTTTTTTCTGAAATTTTTCTGTACTTCACCAAAATATTAAATGTTGATTGGAGATAAAAGAAATCCAGACATCCTGCCATAATGATAACAAGAAAAAAGTCCTACCAACATGAACAAATGGGAGGACTTAAACTTTTTGGGAAATATACATTCATTCATTCATTCGTTTCCAATGCTTCATAAATAGCAGTTACAACACTTCCATAGCTTCCTGTTTTGAAGAGGTCGCCAAAAAACTGATTGGAATTGGCTACAGGGTTAACGAGCGGAGAGTGCTTTTTATTTGTTAGTAACACAATCCCTAAATCCATCTCCGGATCAATGATCGTGACTGTCCCGGTCCATCCAGTATGGCCGTAGGCACCGTCACTCGCATGAGGACTGAACATCCACTCCATGCTAGCATCGCCATTTCGTCTCCACCCAAGTCCATATGTAGGATTCATCTCGGAAGGTGCGACGAATTCATCGATGGTTTCTTGATCAAACAACATATGTTTACCGTATCCCCCGCCATTCAGCATCACCTGCAGAAGGACAGCCATATCTTCCGTATTGGAGAAAAGACCGGCATGCCCTGAAACGCCTCCCATCGAATAAAAGGCTTTTTCATCATGCACTTCCCCTTGAAGTGTGTATGTGCGAATGTTAGGGAAGTCTATCACGCCATCCCGGGTGTTGCCAAGCAATTCAGTTGCGGCAAAATCCTTTGGCTTAAAGCCCTTTTGAAGAGGATTGAACTTTGTATTTTTCAAACCAAGCGGCTTGTACAATTCATTTTCAACATAGGCATCAAGCTGCTGACCCGTTATTTCTTCAACAATGGCGCCAAGCAGCATATAATCGACATCACTGTAGACATTCTGTGTTCCAGGTACATATGTGAGAGGTGTTTTGGAAATGAACTCGATGGTTTTATCCCGCTCCTGGGAATAAAGTTCTTTCGAAACCTTTGGATTATGGTATTGCGGATCGGGTCTAAACCCTGCTGTATGATGAAGAACATCAATAATCCTCAGATTGTCCTTTCCTTTGATTACATCCTCCTCCGTGTCTTTGAATTCAGGAATGTATTGCTGGACTCTTGCCTGGATATTCAGCTTGCCTTCGCTGACTAGTTTCTGAATGGCAAAATTAGTTGCATACATCTTCGTGTTTGAAGCAAGGTCAAATAATGTGCCGCTTTCCATTTTCTGAAACTTCTTAAGAGGTGTATATTCATTAAACTTCTGTTTGTACCCGTAGCTTTCATTTTTAACGATTTTTCCGTCCTTAATGACAATCAGGGCAGCACCGGGGAAACCGGCTGCCACTTCCATTTCAATAAGCTGATCCACCTTTTCCAGCTTTTCAGACGAAAAGCCCGCTTCTTCCGGTTTTTTTGCTTTCTTTAATATTGGATACTGGCTGGCAGTTTCCTTACTCAAAGCAGCTTCATGATTAGGATTTTCATTAGCAAAAGACACGGATGGTGCTAGTAAGGAAAGTGCCAGAATTGAACTAATTGTGCAGCTTGTCCATATATTCATCATTTTCCACCCCTTTGAAATCACTTTAGAAAATAAAGAGCAACTTTACCGAAAGATAATAATCTCATTCATTCCGTTCCTTTTTCACCAGGCTTCACAATCCGATAAAGCACTAATCGTGTATGTTCCGGGTTGCGATTGGGTTATATTATTCTTAAGTTGATAAATGTGGATATTTCCCAAAATAGGATGGTATTTACAAATAATTCTCAATTTTCAGTATATGTCATTTCGATCATCATTTCAATTTGATATTGATATTTTTAAAATTATATTTCAAATCGTGAGCATAAGTCATCCCCAGTTCAAAGAAGAAAAACCAATGTTTATTAAAGTTCACTATAATCAATGAGTCAATCGGATAAGTCGAGTTTCTCCTCTACTATGCGAAGTATAAATTGATGGCAAATATAGCTAATGGCTTTTTAACTTCATTGCATAAGAAACATAGAAGATATTAATACTATTTGAGAAATAAAGGAATTTCAGCTGCTATCTGAGACAAGTATAGGGTGATGAAAATGTGGAAAACGATTGTTTCCTACCTTCCAGAATGGCAGGTTTTTATACAGGCTTTCATTGTGTTTGTTATTCCGTATCTAATCAGCAAATTGTTTAATTTGCTTCGCACCTCAAAGGATGAGTGATGATGATGAAAGAGTGGATATCAAAGATTGGTAAAAAAGGAAAAAGGAACGAAAAAGACAAACAAGAAGCATATCCCCCCCAAGATCCAACACATCAGTTTACAGATAATCTTAATTTTAATCTTGAATGTGTTAAGCAAGAAATTGGCCATAATTGGGATGTGCATTTTCGGGAATTTAATCTAGGGCGAACCGGTATACGGTCAGTTATCATTTTTGTGGATGGACTATCGGATAAAGATCTCATTGATCAGCATATCATGCCATCATTGATGGTTGATTTTTCAGCAGAATATAAACAGAACCTTCCCTACCTCAAGGGAAGCATTTCAAAAGAATTCATAAAAAATGAAGTGTTATCCATTAGTGAAATAGAAGCTGTCCGTTCCATTAAAGAGTTAGCATCTAAAGTACTAACAGGTTCTACCGCCCTTTTAATTGATGGATCATTGGATGCGCTGATCCTAGGAACTGCAAAACATAAAACAAGGGCGATCGAGGAACCGGTATCAGAGGCATTAGTCAGAGGTCCACGGGTCGGTTTCACTGAATCATTGAGTGATAATACATCCTTTTTAAGGTGCAGTGGTGAAATTGAGAATTTATCGTTAGTAAAATTCCAAGTAGGAAAGCGTTCAAAAAAAGATTTGGTTGTCGCTTACATAAAAGATATTGTTGATCCCGAATTGGTGCAAGAGGTGGAAAATCGAATTAAGAAAATTGATATTGATAGTGTGCCGGAATCAGGTTATGTAGAGCAACTTATCGAAGATAATTACCTTAGTCCTTTTCCGCAGGTACAGAATACAGAGCGTCCTGATCGGGTGATCGCTGCTTTGATGGAAGGTCGAGTGGCCATCTTGTTAGATGGGACGCCATTCGCTTTGATCGTTCCGGTTACATTGAGCATGATGTTGCAATCACCGGAAGATTATTATGAAAGGTGGATTCCTGGCACATTCATTCGTATGCTTCGTTACCTCGCAGCTATTCTGGCTCTTTTTACACCGTCTTTGTATATAGCTTTCATCTCATTTCATTCTGGGTTGATTCCGACCAAACTGGCCATCTCCATTATCGGAACCAGGTCCGGGGTTCCGTTTCCGGCACTTATCGAAGCATTATTCATGGAAATAGCCATCGAAATTTTGAGGGAAGCAGGACTGCGATTGCCTAAGCCAATCGGTCCCGCAATGGGAATTGTCGGCGGTTTAATCATTGGGGAAGCTGCTGTACAGGCAGGGATCGTTAGCCCTGTTTTGGTCATTGTAGTAGCCTTAACCGCCATTTCATCATTTTCCATTCCGCACTATAGTATTGGGATTACATTACGGATTCTGCGTTTTCCAGCTATGATTTGTGCTGCTACATTTGGATTATACGGGGTCATTCTCTTTTTTCTTTTAATGGTCAGTCATTTAGTGAAATTAAAAAGCTTTGGTGTGCCTTACTTGAGTCCAGCCGTTCCTTATCGCTTAAGTGAGTGGAAAGACCTGATAGTGCGAATGCCACTTATGATGATGAAACGCCGTCCAAAGATGTTGCATACAAAAAACCCCATACGTAAAGGATAACCTATCGGTGAAAGGGTGGTTAAATAATGATTCTCAGCCCGAAAGACAAAATTACAACTCCACAAGCAGCTGTCATTGTCATCAACTTCATACTCGGCACAGGATTACTCACCCTACCCAGATCATCTACGGAAAAGGTACAAACACCAGATGTATGGATAAGCGTTATTTTAGGCGGAGTCATCACAATAACCGCGGGGCTGATCATGGTCAAATTAAGCCAACAGTTTCCCGAAAAGACCTTCTATCAATACATCAATGCAATTGTAGGAAAATGGCTGGGTGGGTTACTAAGTTTAGTTGTAATATGTTACTTTCTTACAACTTCCAGTTTTCAGCTCCGTGCAATGGCGGAAGTAATAAGGTATTTACTTCTGGAGGGTACGCCTACTTGGGCAATTATCATGATTTTCATGTGGGTAGGTCTTTATCTCATCATCGGCGGCATTAACCCGATGGCCCGTCTTTTTGAAATTATTTTACCTTTGACAGTTATCCTTTTTTTGGTTGTTACCTTCATGAGCTTTAAAATATTCGAGATCGATAATCTGCGTCCGGTATTAGGAGAAGGAATCGTCCCTGTACTAAAAGGAGTAAAAACAACGGCTCTCGCTTTTTCAGGGCCTGAAATCATGCTACTGCTTATTCCATTTATGAATTCACCAAAAAAAGCAGTAAAAGCCCTGCTTGTTGGAGTATCCATTCCATTGATTTTTTACGTGATAACGGTCGTAATGGTTATCGGGGCATTATCTGTTGATGGAGTGGTCATGAGAACATGGCCGACACTTGATCTTATCCGAAGTTTTGAAGTCGCCGGGTTGATCTTTGAACGGTTTGAATCTTTATTGCTCGTTGTCTGGATCATGCAAATATTCGCCACATTTACGATCACATTTTTTGCAGCCGCTTTAGGGCTAGCTCAAATTACCAAAAAAAGCATTCACCCATTCATGTTTGGTTTGCTTCCGATTCTCTACATCCTTGCCATGATTCCGAAAAATATCAATGACCTATTTAAGCAAGGAGATTTCGTCGGCAATATCGCCATGTTTTTATTTGGTTTACTCCCCCTTCTACTGCTTATCATCTCAAGAATAAAGGGAG
Source organism: Peribacillus phoenicis (assembly GCF_047238085.1). Taxonomy (NCBI): domain Bacteria; kingdom Bacillati; phylum Bacillota; class Bacilli; order Caryophanales; family Bacillaceae; genus Peribacillus; species Peribacillus phoenicis. The sequence continues at coordinate 52,323 of NZ_JBDFMF010000004.1, forward strand.
GGAAAAAATATGAAACAATCACATAGCAATACGCGCCCCCTCTACATTTCCCTCTCCGTTCTTTTGTTCTTATCCCTTACAGGATGTTGGAGCAGTCATGAAATTGAAGAGCAAAGTTTAGGTATAGGTTTGGCATTCGATAAGGCCAAGCAGTCCACCATCGAGAAAAAGTTAAACGAACAAGGGGGGGGTTATTCAAAAAGGAACCTGATTACTGCAACCTATCAATTTATCACTCCACAGGTAGCGAGTTCGACAACGAAACAATCCGGTCCACAACAAAAATCTTATGTTAATGTTTCTGAAACTGGAGACTCCTTTCATCAAATGGTTCGTGAATTATCATTGAGAAGTGAACAACCCGTAACCGCTCACCATATGAAAGTGGTTGTTATCGGTGAAAATCTTGCAAGATCGTATAAGTTGGAACAATTACTTGATCAAAATCTACGAGAAAGTGAGGTTAGACCAAGCTGCCTTGTGCTCATCAGTAAAGGAAGAGCAAGCAAAACACTGGAAACAAAGAAAGCAGGAGAAATTCCAGCGTTCCGTCTGGCTGGCATTGTAGAAAATGCATATCGAACAACGAGGATTTTGCCCCCCATGTCGCATATTAAAGTAGAAAGCAAGATCAAATCAGGGTCTAGTTTTCTGATGCAAAAAGTTCTATCAGCAGAAGGGCAAGTCAAATTTGCCGGAGCTGCCGTAATCGATGGAAAGACACACAAAATGACTGGTACTTTGAATGAGGAAGAACTGGAGGGCGTAACATGGATAACAGGTAAGGGAAAAGGCGGGGTAGTGAAAAGCTTTGATAAAGAAACCGGTCAGCTGATTGTATATGAAATAGAGACCATGAAAAGCAGTATCCTACCACGAGTTAAAGGAAACAACATATCTTTTGATGTAAACATTGAATCTGTGGGAAGACTGTCTGAAAACTGGGTAGTTTCAGGAGATACTTTTAAAAATGAATTTCTAAAAAAAGCAGAAAAATCATCTGAAAAAGAAGTGAAACGCTTGGTGGGGAATGTTTTAGAAAAAATGCAAAAAGAATACCAAGTGGACGTTGCTGGCTTCGGAAATCGATTGAGAATTGAGCACCCCAAAGTATGGAATAAGGTCAAAAAGGATTGGGACCAAACATTTAGTGAAGCTACAATCAATTACGATGTGAAATTAACTATTAATGATTATGGAACAACAGGAGGATCAAAGAAGTGAATCCTCAGAATGAACACTTAGAGCTTCCAGCATTGAATTGTTGGAAATGAAAACTATTTATACGTATACGATGAGCATGAAAAGACCTCCCACAGTAAACTGTGGGAGGCCTTCAACTTTAAAGTCACTCAAGGTCCTGCATAAAACCTTAACCGCTGCACCAAGCGAGGATCTTCTATTTATATACCACTCAAATGGACATAGCAGCTTTAATCTTGATATATTCAATTGAAGCAATCAAAGCCCATACAATTGAATGATCTGTTGTGTGTTTACGAATTTTTTTCGTTCAACATATCTTATTAGCTTAATTCCACTTTAGTAATTTCACATAAATAATCCCCACTTATAATCGAGCCTTCATCTGCAACAACATATTCGATGACAGTCGGGCTTATGGTTCGAATATAAACAAAAGCTGAATCATCTACATGGTCAATTCGAAGCTTTTTCCTCTGGGCCTGCTTAATATCAAGCTGGTTGGTACTAGCTTCCGGCAGGCTTGTGTAATAAATTTCAAAATCTTCTTCTGACGCATCAATGAAAAGATGCCATTTGTTATACTCTTCTTCTTGATCAATCATTGTTTTTAATTTTCCTTTTCTCCCGATGCCAAGAAAATACTTGAACTTTGATTCACCATTCACCATATCGCGGTCAATAACTTTTATACTTCCGCCTTTTCTGCTTTGTACAAGCCCAAAGGCAACGCCTGTTTTTCCTGTAGGGGAGGTTATTATATCTCGGTTAACCACTCTGTTTTTCTCTTCTTGCTTTAAATAAGCGCCTTCTGTCCCCAGTGGCGGGAGAATCTCAAAAAGATCATTAGACACTTCTCCCCAGTTTTGAGTGTTCTGCACTTCCCTTTCAATCCATTTATTAAATAGATTCATAACGACCGGGGATTTACTTGAATTACCCGCAAGCAGTATATTCACTTTATTAATTTTGCTGTGTTCTGACCGGGCAAAAGCGCGCCTTAATGACTCAAAGAAATTTTTAATTCCTTTGTCGATTCTTTCCTCAATCAGTTGTTCCATTTCATCTTGATCGATCAAAAGTTCCACATTGAGTTTTGCGTGGCCGGCTTTGTCAAACAAGTCTGCCCGGATCATGCCTTTTCCAAACTGTTCTTCATACCGTTCATGCCTTTCCCAAAGCGGCCTTAATTTTTCTACCAATTGTTTCGTATTTAAATACGATTCTTGTGACTGATTAATCAGTGTTTCACTTCCGGGAAATTTCACACATTCTGCTGGGAGAGTAAAAGGAATGTTTAGCTCACGCATTGTTCTTTGGTTGTTTTTAAACACTTGGAACGCCAAAAGCTCCAGCATGTTCTCACCACCTAAATACCGGTCCCCGCCCGCTGCAAAATGTTCGATGACATAATCATATCTGCTTTCTTTCAAGTCCGCTTCACGCCAAATTCCAAAGTCAAAATCTGTCGTTCCTCCACCAAAATCAAACACACCATAGTACGTTTTTTCATCCTCTTCCGGTTCAAACCCGTATTCCTGTAACGCACAAACGGCATAGGCTGCAGGTTCACTCGCCCCAGCGGTGACACGAAACTTTTTCATTAATTCTTCATCCTGCTGAATCGGCATAGGAAGCGTCTTTTTTAACCCACGTTCAAAACACTTTAGAATTTTTTCCCTTACCTCTTTTTCATACGTCACCGGGAAAGAAAGGGTGTAATCGAGGTAAATGCCATTGTTCTGGTTATTGATATACAAACCGAGGTAGTAGGCGTATAACTCGATTGGGTTGATTTCCTGATCGGTTAAGTCCAAAAAGGAACGCAGTACAACGGCATATCCCCTCTTGCCTTTCAATCGGAGTTCGTTTCTCTTTTCTCCAGCCCACTGCTTTAGATTATTCAATATGGAATAATAATGGTCACTCTTTCCATTCATCAAGTTGTTAAGAGCATTGTGGGAAACCGTCACATCCTGCCACCTTGTATCAGGTCTTCCTTCTTTTTCTTGATAAAGCTCCAGGAAATGTTCTAAATCGATAAACTCAATCACGGTTGGATTTTCATAATGCCAGTCTTGAACTTCCGTGTTAAGATAGCCAACCCCAATACGCATGGGAAGAGTAAAATCACTTTCTTCTTGATGGACGACAACTGTACTTTTCGTTCCAAAATCAATACCAACTATGCCGTCCTCCCTGATATCCATTTTAGGGTTTCTGGACATTATTTCTTCGTTCAGTTTTATCGTTAAAGGTTTTTCATCAGAGTGGACAGGCCATAGATCCCAATGTCCCCGGTTTGGATCTGTTAACATCTTTTCATCATATGAATCAATATCAGCTCTTACTTTTTCAGATTTTAAAAGCTTCTCATAAAACGTCTTGGAATCGATAGCGATCGATGGCAATTCTTTTAGAAAACTTTCATGATCTAAATCCTTTAATTGATACAATGCCAGCAAATAATCATACTCCTTCTGGCGTTCTGCACTTAATCCACCTGGTACTAATCGATTTTCCAGCCAGAGATGGAGAGCCATTCGGTCATTGATTTCAAAGGCATTTTCCCCATTTAAACGGAAAACGGGAACGAAAAATCCTTTTCCCAGCAAATTGTTTTTTTGATTTACTATATCGAAGCTTTGAATGTCGTACCCGTTGGATTTAAACGCTATCGATTTAGAAGAATTAGCCGTTTGATTGGCAAATATCCTTGAAATGGAAGGATTTTTACTCGCGGAGTAATCATCTAAAGCTAGTATTCTCTTATATACAGGGTGATCGGTTGTATTGAAACTTTTCGCAGCTTCTTCCCGTGTCATGACATCACCTTTAAAACCGGAAACGTCCAGATGCTTTTTGTAGTCAAAATCCTCTTCCATTAATTCATAGTATTTTCTATAAGGAAATAAAGCTGCGATGTTGTGATCATATATAATATTCCCGTTATTCATATAAACCCATCTGGAACGGAGCATCTTTTTAATGTCTTGAAAGAAGCTCGCTTCATCCCTGAAGAAGGTTTCTTCTGCACTCTGATATAAATGGCTGATTAAAGATCTCACTTCTTTATAAGTCATTGAAATGGCAGAGACCGGAACGGTTTGGGAATCAGGTGAGTATAGAACCTGCTCTTCGTTCTTATTCATTAAGTATATGGAACTGTCTATGTTGTTTTTTTCAGCTAAGCTTGTTGCGTTCTCAAGCGGCTCTTTATCTTCTATCGTTTCTTGTTTTTCAACTTCTTTTAATAATTCTTCTGAAATTGCTTCACCAGAATCCAAATAACATATCAGATCACCAATCTTGACTATAGTGTCCTCCGCTACATTCAATTCTTTAAGGGTACCTTCTTTTTCTGAAAAGAGGTCAAATTCGATGCCCTCACAGCTGAATTTGGCTAAGCTTTCGCCCACCGTAATATAATCGCCTGGCTGTTTATACCATTGCACAAGAAGGATTTTTTCAATGCCTTCTTCAATCTCTGGGATAATAATCGATGTCATTGTATTTCTCCTTTAATATAATTCTCTTTTTCGCCTGCTAGATTCTCACAACGGATTTTTTAATGGTTTTACCATTAATGCTTATATAACCCGGCAGCAGGATGTCCGTAATGTTCCCGGATATTTTGCTATTGAGGGCCCTTATGTACAAGTCTTCCCTGAAGACCTCATTCTTTTTCACTTCCTGTATTTTATATAAAGGGGTATCGTATGTTTTACCGTATTCTTGAAAGAAATAAAGAAAAAGGGCGAGCAAAATCTCTCTTTCCTGCTCCCGTCCTTCCATAATCTCGTTTTTAATAAAATCCCACAAAGATGAAATGTTTTCATATTGCACACCACAAACGATGAATTCCTGCACCGACCCGCCCTTGAATATTCCTTTCAACGAACTTTTAGTGGTTTCGGATAATTGTTGAACAGCTTCGTAAAGTTCTTCCGCTTCCCGATAGTCAGCTCTTCTCTTTTGCAATTCAGTAAAATAGGCTTCCATCTTCTCATTTAGATGGGTGATCTTTATTTGGTACTCCCTAATTTCCTCTTTCTTCGACTCAATCTCTTGTTGGAGTCTTGCTATTTCTTTATTTTTTTCTCTCAGCAGCTCCTTATATTCCCCCATTTGACTAAACGAGCCCGCTTCTGCTATTGCTTCTATCTTTTCAATGACCCTTTCGTCTTGGAGGGAAACCATTAATGACTCAATAAAACCATCATCCAATTCTCTATTCATCTCTTCACTCCTTTCAAAGTGTTAACCAAACCTACTCGCTCTGTATATGTATGAAAAGGTTTTTTTGCCCATAGAAAAATCTCCTCCCAGATAGACTGTTAGGAGAATACAACCATAACTTATATTCCAAGAAAGCAGTAGTGAGATTACTTATTTTCAAAAATGCGTATATACCGTATTAATGAAGTATTGATAATATGATGCTTACTATCACTTTTCACAATAAAATACTCACAGTGCTCCATCCTTTTCAAGACGTCTTGTAAAACATCCTCTTTTTTACTGCTCAATCCTTTTTTTATTTTCTCCCACTTAACATCAGCGTCAAGAGTATAACAAACGTTGAATTCCTTTAACAGGTTAATCTTCCCCTTAAATGCTTTAGTTTCTTTATCTGTTTTATTGTTAATATCTAATCCGAATTCATATTTTTCCTCAATCCGATATACTACCTTATGAGTACCACTTAATAATATTCGGTATGATCATATTGTTTAAGTGGGTTGAATAACTAGGGAAACCGCCTGCTTACTGGATAAGAAAAGGCCTCCCATCAATAAACTGTGGGAGGCCTTCACCTTTAAAGACATTTTATGAATCCTTGTTAAACCCTTATATTAACGGATTTAAGCGATGGTTACATCCTTCGCCCATTCATCTAAAAAGGACTATATATCATTATTCCGCAAGAGTTCGACTAGATAATTTTAAATCGATATGATTAAGAAGAGGACAAACGCGAACAAAAAAAGCCCTTCTCGTTTGAGATGGCCTCTAGTTATGCTGTTTCAGCGCAATCACTTAACTTTGTTGCTAGTGGGTTCTTGATTGTTCGCATACATGTTTGTATGGGAGCTTAAACAAATTATCCATAACAGCAGTAACACAATCCTCGCAATAATAATTGACGAAATCTCTACCTTCTTCAAAAAGTGGTGTCATCGTATCTATGTCAGCCCATTTAAAACAGTAAATACACATTTGCCTCATGATATATCACTCCTTTTTCATGCAGAACTAATTGGTAATAAATCAAAAGAAGAATATGTGCTACCTGTCGACATCATTCATGAAACGATACTCTTTCTTCGTAAAGAACTCCGACCATTAATAAAGGCACAGCAGGGGAATAAAACGCTATCATTTATATACCACTTCACCTGAGTATTAAACCTCCCCCAGAAACATTATTCGTTGCCGTCAATCTTTTCACCTAGATTTTTTCACTTTTGGTAGAATTTCTCCCAGGATTCAAATTTGCGTTTACTCCGTTTGCTGATTGGAAATAACATAATAAATCATGGCTGTTTTCGCATACTTTGTTGCTATTTACCAAGTAGTGCGGTGTGGTTGATTTCCCCTCCAGATGCTCGCTTTCCGCGGGGCGGGCGGTGAGCCTCCTCGGCGTAAACGCCTGTGGGGTCTCACCTGTCCCGCTGCTCCCGCAGGAGTCTCGCACTTCCGCTCCAATCAACCTTAAATAGTTTCGTTTTAAAAACAACAATCTTTATGAAAAGAGCCTAAATCATTTAACTATAACAGAGTAGGAGTGATATTTTTGAAAAGACATTCCAAAAAAATCAAACATAAAGCAAAAACTACTTTGAATAAAATAAAGACTAATATTAAGGAAATATTATTTGATACCGCAGACATTCCAGCAACATCTGTACAGCAATTGGCTGATTTTATACAACATCACCCTGATACAAAAGTCACCAAGAAACAAATGCTTGGAATTTCCTATGCCTTCTATAGTTTAGAAACAGAAGGGTATTATTATTATTTAGAAACCAACAAATCCAAAATTTTGCAAATGGATGGGTATTATGAGAATAAAAAAATGGTATCTTATCGATCATATAGGGATTATTATCAATTAAATACACCAATTAAAATTCCATAACTTCCAGCCTCTTAAATTAGAGGCCCCAGACTGTACAATTGGAACATTGATTTACTCTCAAGAAACTCGCTTTCCGCGGGCGGTCCTCCCTCGGCGCCTTTGCGCCTTTGTTGTCTCCCCTTAACATGCTTTTCCCGCAGGAGTCTCTCACACCAATTTCAATCAACTTTGTTTTAGATGGACCCCCTTTTGTTACATAAGAAAAAGAGCTGCCAAAGCAGCTCTCTTTTTGAAGCAAGGTACCTTCTCCAATTCATGAACGGTCATTGAAAAATGACTGTCCCTTTTGTTACTTTCCATCACTGCCAGTTTGTGTGAAAGATCCCTGCTAAATCACGTCGCTCATAGGTATGTGCCCCAAAATAATCACGTTGTGCTTGCAGGAGGTTAGCATTTGAGATGCCTGTACGGTAACTATCGTAATAAGTAAGTGAAGAGCCTAAACATGGAAACGAGATGCCAGAATTTATTCCCTCACAGACTACCTTTCGCAATCCCACCTGGTATTTTGCAACCTTTTCAGCGAAATATGGTGAAATCAATAAATTGGCCAGATTCGGCTGGTCTTGATAGGCTTCGCTAATGACGTTTAAAAATTCAGCCCGAATGATGCAGCCACCGCGGAAAATAAGCGCAATATCCTTTAAAGGCAAATCCCAGCCGTTAAGTTCAGAACTCATTTTATATTGAGTGAAACCTTGCGCGTATGCACAAACCTTGCCCATATATAATGCCTGCCTAATATAGTCAATCCACTCATTTTTATCTAATTGTTGCTGAACGTTATCAGGCCCTTTTAGAATGTTTTCTGCATGAACCCGTTCTTCTTTTAAAGCGGAAATGTAGCGAGCAAACAAAGACTCTGTAATAATCGATGCTGGTATTCCGTTATCAATTGCTTGCATGCTGGTCCATTTTCCTGTGCCTTTTTGTCCTGCTTTATCAAGAATCACATCGATCAAGGGTAAGCCCGTCACTTCATCTTTCTTCTTTAAAATTTCCGCTGTAATTTCGATTAAATAACTTTTCAGTTCGCCTTGATTCCATGTTTCAAAGATGTCAGCAATTTCATTAACTTCTAAATGCAATTTTTCTCTTAAAAACGTATAAGCTTCGGCGATTAATTGCATATCCGCATACTCAATCCCGTTATGCACCATTTTCACAAAATGACCTGCTCCTTTTGGACCGATATAGGTACAGCAAGGAGCATCATTTACTTTGGCTGCGATTTTTGTCAGGATTGGAGCTACTTTTTCATAGGCGTCCTTATCTCCGCCTGGCATGATTGAAGGTCCTTTTAACGCCCCGACTTCTCCACCGGAAATACCAATTCCTACATAACTGAATCCTTTAGATTTCAATTCATCATATCTGCGTTCAGTATCTTCGTAATGGGAGTTACCGCCGTCCATGATAATATCGCCTGATTCAAGATGAGGAAGTAATGAAGTGATCACCGAGTCGATCGGTTTACCCGCAGTCACCATTAGAAAAATCTTTCTTGGAGTTTCCAGTGACTTAACAAATTCTTGGATTTCGTAATACGGATAGATCGACTGACCGTCCAATTCAGCAACAAGCTGATCCGTTAAATCTCTTGTGTAGTTATAGACAGCCACTTGTTCACCTTTGCTAGCCATATTTAAAGCGATATTACTGCCCATTACCCCTAAACCAATGACACCAATTGTATTGTACATTTTATTTCTGCTCCTTCTATGTAAGAATAATAGGCAGTAAATCCCTGCCATAAGTGGGGGATTTACTGCCGGGAAAGGCCTATACAAATAAGCTTAGTAATAGAATAAATCCTAATCCAGCTACTGAAATGATCGTCTCAAGCAAAGTCCACGTTGCAAATGTTTCTTTCATGCTTAAACCAAAATACTCTTTAAACATCCAGAAACCAGCATCGTTAACGTGTGAAGCGATTAAACTTCCCGCTCCGGTAGCAAGTACAACTAGAGCAAGGTTAACGTCCGTCTGACCTAACATCGGAATAACTAAACCAGCTGTCGTTAAGGCTGCAACGGTAGCAGATCCCAATGAAATACGCAGGATTGCCGCGATGATCCAGGCAAGCAAGATCGGTGATAATGATGTTCCTTTGAATAATTCAGCTACATAGTCACCTACACCGCCGTCGATTAATACTTGTTTGAAGGCGCCGCCGCCACCAATGATCAAGAGCATCATTCCGATATGCAGAATCGCTGATGTACATGATTCCATAATATCTTTCATTGGAATCTTTCTTGCTAATCCCATTGAATAGACCGCAAATAATAAGGAAAGCAACATGGAAGTACCTGCTTCGCCAATGAAACGGATAGCTGCCAGTAAACCATTATCTTCAAATCCCATTGTTTTTTGCATCAAAGTGATAATCGTAGCAATTGACATTAATATAACCGGAAGTAGGGCGGTAAATACACTGATCCCAAATCCAGGTGTATCTTCAAGTTTAAATGATTTTTGTTCTCCTAAAGAGGCAATGCTGCCTGTTTTCGTAAATGATTCAGGTACTAATCTTTTGGCTATCTTCGTAAATACTGGTCCAGCCAAAATAACGGTTGGAACCGCAATGATGAAGCCGTAAAGTAAAACCTGGCCAATGTCTGCACCATATTCACCAGCGATGACGGTTGGCCCTGGGTGCGGCGGTAAGAAACCGTGTGTTACGGATAATGCCGCTACCATTGGAATACCAAGATACAATATTGAAACTTTTAATTCTCTTGAAATCGCAAAAACGATTGGAATCAATAATACTAAGCCCACTTCAAAAAATAATGCGACACCGATAATAAATGACGCTGCCACGACTGCCCATTGAATATTCTTTTCACCGAATTTTTTAACAAGGGTCATGGCAATGCGTTGCGCTCCGCCTGAATCTGCGATCAACTTACCCAACATCGCCCCAAGTCCAAAGATTAACGCTAAGTGGCCAAGTGTCCCGCCTAATCCAGCTTCAATGGTTTTGACAATTCCGTCAAGCGGCATCCCAAGTGCTAAAGCCACTCCAAACGATACAATGATCAAGGAAATAAAGGTGTTTAATTTGAAGCCCATTATTAAAATTAATAAAGCGACAATTCCTAAAGCGACAATAACTAATGGCATTGTAATCCCCCCATGTCTTTACTTTGCAGCATTTATTAAGTTTCTTTGATAATCCGCAATCTGTGTATATTCGTTTTCCAATACCCTTGATAGGTTAATGAAAATCGGCAGCAGCTGCCTATATTCTTTTACAGAATCAGCTTTCGGTGTATGCTTGTGGGTATTGCCTATCATTTCAGAAACTACTTCGAAGGAATCAATTTCCCCAGTGGCATATAACCCTAATATACAAGCACCAAGGCACGAACTTTCGTAGCTTTCTGGAACCACGACTTCCGATTCGAAGATATCGGACATCATTTGCCGCCAAACAGCCGACCTTGCGAAGCCTCCCGTAGCTTGAATTCGGGTCACGGGACCGTCCATGCATTCGGTTAAGGCCAAAAATACGGTGTATAAATTGTAAATGACTCCCTCTAGAGCCGCTCGAATCATATGTTCTTTCTTATGCGACAATGTTAATCCGAAAAATGAACCCCGTACGTCCGGATTCCATAATGGTGCACGCTCACCTGCAAGATATGGATGGAATAACAATCCATCAGCGCCTGGTCTTACGCGTTCGGCAATCTTGGTCAAGACTTCATAAGCGTCGATTCCGAGTCTTTTAGCCGTTTCCACCTCGGAAGAAGCAAATTCATCGCGAATCCAGCGAAGGACCATTCCGCCATTGTTTACCGGCCCGCCAATCACCCAATGCTTTTCCGTTAAGGCATAGCAAAAGATTCTTCCTTTTTCGTCTGTTTTCGGCTCGTCAATAATCGTCCGAATCGCACCGCTCGTCCCAATCGTGACAGCGATTTCACCTTTCCGGATAGCGTTTACACCTAGATTTGAAAGGACACCATCACTTGCCCCAATGACAAAAGTAGTTTCTGGGTCAATCCCGATCTGTTTGGCTAAATCCGGGTCACAGTTGTTAAAGATTTTTGTTGTTGGTACGAGTTCAGATAATTGATCACGCCTTATTCCAGCAATTCTTAAGGCTTCCTCATCCCAATCCAAATTTTTGAGATTCAACATCCCCATCGATGAAGCAAGGGAATAATCGACAACATATTGATCAAAGAACTTTTTAAAGATATATTCTTTAATCCCGATATACTTTTTAACATTGGTTGCGATCTCCGGGCGATCATTCACGATCCAGGTGATCTTGGATAATGGTGACATCGGGTGAATCGGTGTTCCGGTTCGCTTGTAAACTTCATGCCCATCTAATACATCCTTTATTTTATGGGCCCAAGCTTCACTGCGATTATCTGCCCAAGTGATGCAAGCGGTTAGCGGCTGGTCATTTTCATCCATAGCTATAACACTATGCATCGCACTGCTAAATGAAATAAATGATGGTTTTTTATCTGGATGCTGCTTCGTTATATTTGAAAAGGCTTTCAGAACAGCCTGGAAAATCTCCTCAGGGTCTTGTTCCGCCGTTGTCATATCCGGTGTGTAAAGAGGATAGCCAATATTCTCTTGCTGGATGACATCGCCTTTTTTCGTGAATAATACAGCTTTTGTACTTGTTGTACCGATGTCTACTCCTAACATATAGCTAGTCATTTTCTTGTTCGACTCCTTTTGAAAGCATCTGTTGGGCCATCCATAAGTCTTCAACTTTTCCTTGAACATCATCAAAGTTTTCATGTAACGACTTAATCATGATGTCTCGATCTTTTGTTTTGATCGCATCAATATAAAGTTGATGATTATTTATGATCCGTGTAAAGTCTTCATACTTTTCTTTAAAACGACTGCGCATGGATAGAAGAATCAAACTTTCCATTACAGGTTTTAAATTATCCCAGATCATCAGGATGTAGGAATGATCGATGGAGCGAATGATCGTTTCGTGGAATAGGACATCCTGATAGGAAAACTCATCCGCATCCAGGTATTTTATGGACACTTTCATCATTTCCAATATTTTACTAAGTTCCATTACTAATTCATTCGTGTTCATCCTCACTAGACGTTCAAATACAAACGTTTCGATGAGTATACGTACATCATAAATTTCTGCATACTTTTTTTCTGTTAAACCAATGACAACCGCACCCATTCTTTCTAATCGGATGATATTTTCAGAGGCCAGTATTTTTAACGCTTCACGAACTGGTGAGCGGCTTACACCAAAATCAGCAGCTAATTTATTTTCAGATAGGATGGCACCGCTTTCAATCATCCCCGAAATAATACGCATTCTAAGCTCGGATGTAACACGATCACCAGCTGAAGCTTTTGAAAGCCATTTTACAGGATAAAGAAATTCCTTTGATTCAGCCATATATTCACCTCTATTAGAGTTCAAGTACACTTGTATACAAGTATTATAATCTTAAAATAATTAGTAATGCAAGTTTTTTGAATTCAACTAGATTCTCGTTAATATAGTCAAAGTTTATTGGGAGTTTAGAAGGTTCTGGGGCAAAAATAATGATGAACCACAGGGTGGTAATATCTGTTAATAAAGGGATTAAGCAGCTGCTCCGAACAACTTATGAATGGATCCAACGTCATTTTGGGCAGACTTTGCCCGTTGTTGAGGTTAGTTACCCTATTAGAGATTGCACGTTACTGGTCGGCTAGTATAGGTTGCTACTCGCGGGGATCTAGCTGCCTTCCAGATATCCCTCATTTACCTATAAAAAAAGCTATCACTGATAAACCTGCTTGTTTGTCTTCGGCCTTGCCTTGTTCTCTTTGACTTGCTTCTAGGTCTTGTTGTGATGTTCGAGCGAGCACAGGTCGCTACTCGCGGCGATTTAGCTGCCTTCAGTACTATCGTAGGTTGTCCCTCATTCACCCTGTATATTTCTTTAGTCCTGAAAGGTGTGTTCTTCTCAAGCACATACGCTTTCATTATCGCCTTGTTTGGAAACGGTTTCGCTTCAATCACCTGGGTGTTTGTTTCATTGCTTGCCCCAAAACGGCTGATTGGAATTGCTGGAGGTACATTCAATTTCATTGGTGGTACAGCATCAATTATTATACCGATTGTGATTGGCTTCCTGGCCAAGGGCGGTGATTTTGCTCCTGCACTTACCCTTATTGCTTGTATAACCTTCGCAGGAGCACTTCCTACATTTTCTTGGTTGGTATAATCGAAAGGGTTCAGGATTTTGCTGATTTTGATTTACGGAATGGTAAGAAGTTATCGAGCTAATTATGAATGCGTAGAATATCTACAAACAAAAAAGCAGTGCATCCCGAAAATTGGAATCACTGCTTTTTTGTTTGTAATTCATAGGAGCAGGAAAGAAAACTTCTTACTCTAGAGGCCTGTCTCTTGGTAAGGCTAAATAATATAGAAGCTAAATGCAGTAATTATTGCTAAAGAAAGCTTTTTGCAAAAGTCCGATAAGGAGTATTATTTTGTCGATATCTACTCAGAATTTGTAGATATTTCTCGGGAAATTGTTGAAATTTGAAAATAGTGACTCCGAATAGTTGGAACAAAGGAATTTCTACTTTTGATTTAATTGCCTTAGGTTTAAATAGTTATTAACGGAAATTAACACCTGAATATCGTAAAGGAGACTAAAATACAGGTAATGAATCCTTTTTCTTATTGAAGTAATGCTTCGGAATGGTTTTTTTGTTGTTCAGTTTTAAGCTGTGACATATCGTTTGTCAGTTAGATGTTCATTTCACGTGTAGCTGTGAATTCATTGGTTAAAAAATTAAGCTCTCTTTTAATTGAATGAGAACATGGGTTAAATTGTCATATGTATCGGGTATCGCTATCTCTGTTTCATTGGTACCTTCTAATCTTACTTTTTCTTGATACAAGGGTCTTTAGCTATATCGTTTAGGGGGCTGCCCGTATCGCGTAACACTTTAAGCGTTTCGATATCGGATTGAACGAAGGTGTGTGAATTTACATATTTTAACAATCACTATCCGTTTCGCTCTAAGTTTTAAACATACTTTCGAATAATGATTTTGCATCTCCACTTCTTTGCCACTTCCTTGGAAGAGGATGCTCATTCAATCGGATGTATATCCTGTCGCATATCGGACCTTCCTTTCTATTAAAGATGAAGGTTCTGTGGATTTATTTTCACGTTATATCGCCCGCCGATACGATACAAAAAAAAGAACCGATAAGGCCCTTTCTTGAGGAACACTATTGAGGACATAGATCTTGCTGGAGCTGGGAAACCGTTGTTTTAAGCTGAGACATATCGTTTGTCAGTGGATTGTTCATTACAAGCGTAGCTGCAAGTTATTGGTTAAAACAATTAAAATCTCATTATTTGTTTGGAATTATTGGTTAAGTTGTCATTATACCGGGTATCGCTATCTCTGTTTCATCGGTTCCTTCTAATCTATCTTTTTGTAGATACACAAGGTCTTTAGCTTTACCCTCTAGGGACTTCCCCGTATCGCGTAACGCTATGTGCGCTTCGATGTCAGATTGAATAAAGATAGGCAACCACCATCTAAAAAACTCATATCCGTTTCGTTCTAAGTTTTGACCATACTTTTGAACAGTGGGTGTGCATCCGACTTCTTCTTCCACTTCCTAAGAAAAGAATACTCGTTCATTCGGATGTATATCATGTTTGCATCAACGCCGCTTTTCTATTAAACCTAAAGGGTCGAATTTTTATGCAAGTTATATCGCCCAGCGATACGAACACACAAAAAAAGAGCCGGTCAATCCCTGTCTGGAGCACCTCTAGTAAGGATGACTCTTGTTTTTGAATGCAAGTTTTCAACCTCCTCAACTCCCATTTTATCAAACATGCCTTTTTTGCTTGTTTTTGTTTTAGATACATATCGCTTAATCAAATCTCCAATGAATTTCAATTGAGCCTTTGGTAGAACGTCCGATACATCGGTATCGCCGAGCATTTACATAACAGGAGCCAAATCCTGTAAAGTTGAAATAATCTTTCTTAATTCTGTGTTTCAGTTACGCGAATCATATATGGCACTATGATTTTTTAAAAGTTTTATGGATTCGCATCTCAATGCTTTTATCCATCATTATTTATTTAAAAAATATTTATCAAATGTTTCTTCATCAATAATTTGCTTCCACAAATCAATACACAGCTAGGCAAAAAACCTTAACAGTCACCTTATTTTCTGAATATGGAGAAAAGCGCCCGCCATTTTTCGGAACGTTTTTGTATAGCCTCTTCTAAACGTTTATTAAATTCATTTTGTGAATTCCATTCTTTTTTCTGTTCGTCCCGCATATTTTGTATTTCTTTTTGTAAGAGTTCACTTTTTTGTTTTTCTTGTTCCAGCAATGTTTCGTAATGGGTATTTTGTTGTTCAGTTAATTGTTCAATTTTAGAATTAGTTCTTTGCGCTGAATTTCCAATACTAGAACTTATAACATGATGATCTTGCTGGAGCCGGGAAACCTTTGTTTTAAGCTGTGACATATCGTTTGTCAGTTGGACATTCATTTCACGTGTGGCTGCGAGTTCATTGACTAAAAACATTAAGACCTCGTTTAATTGATTGGGGTCGTGGGGTGAATTTTCATATGTATCGGGTATCGCTATCTGTGTTTCATTGGATCCTTCTAATCTTTCTTTTTGTTGATATACAAGGTCTTTAGCTGTATCATCTAGGGGCTTGTCCGTATCGCGTAGCGCTATAAGTGCTGCGATGTCAGATTTAACAAAGATACGTCGATCTCCATCTTTCAAAAACTCATATCCATTCCGCTCTAAGATTTGTCCATACTTTCGAACAGTGGGAGTTGCAATCCCCACTTCTTCTGCCACTTCCTTGGAAGAGAAAGCTCGTTCATTCAGTTGTATATCGCGTCGCATATCGGACCTCTTTTCTATAACTAGTTGTATCTGTAGTCTACCTGACCTTAAATTTTCTGTCTAGATAAGTATAGCCTATCCAGAAGTCGTTAGGGATAGCGATAAGATTTCCTTTCTTCTGTTTCCATATAGGATTAGATCATCTATTCGCTTACCTTCCTTCTCTTTCATAGCCTCTATCTATCCTTACCCATTGTGGAAGTTACATCTGGTTGGGCCTGACGTTTGGTAAAACTTCAGAGAATCGTTCTTTTCTGGTTTGGGTCGCTGTGGAGACTCCTCCAGTTTGGACCGATTCTATTATTTTTTTACAATAAAAAAAGCTCGACCCAAACGGCACATTATATGCCTTTTGGGTCAGCTCCTTTTCTCATTATTTCATAAGCTTTGCTACTGGCTTCGAAAGAAACAACAATACAATACCTAAACCAATTGTTACAAAACCAATTACACTGAAGATTTCCAGGTAACCTAAAGACTGCGTATATGCAGCTAATTGGCCGGCTACCATATTAGCTACCGCGGAACTTGCCAGCCATACTCCCATTAGAAGAGAGGCAAGCTTGATTGGAGCAATTTTACTTACCATTGATAAACCAACTGGTGAAATCATTAATTCGGCTAATGTATGAAGGAAATACGTTACAATCATGAACAGGATGTTTACTTTCAGCGCTGTATCGTTTCCTGTATACATAACGGCAGGAAGCAGTACTAAGAAACCTAAACCAACAGTGACTAAACCAAGTGCCATCTTCGTTGGAGTTTTTAAATCACCGCGTTTTGAGCTACCAAGCTTGTACCATAAAGCAGACATAATTGGCGCTAAAATCACGATAAATAATGGGTTCAATGATTGGAACCAGGCAGTTGGAACCTCAAAACCAAATACATTCCGATCAATTTGGTCATTAGCATACAATGTCAATGAACTTCCTGCCTGCTCGAAAGCGGCCCAGAAAGCAATAACGAAGACTGCCAAAATCACGATAGCCGTTGTACGTTTTTGTTCTCTTTTCGTTAACGGTGCAGCTGATTTTTTACCAGCTGTAACTTCCGGTTTGCCAGTAGGTTCTTTACCTATATCACCTAAATAGCGATTGCCTAGTAAGTTGAAAACTAACTGTCCTACAATCATGCCAACTGCTGCTGTCAAGAACCCATATTTATAGCTCATAAGCCCGACTACTAATGGTGCGAAGAAAGCCCCAACGTTAATACCCATATAGAAGATGGTGAAAGCCCCATCACGACGCGGATCGTTGTCCTCATAAAGATCACCAACAATTGTCGAGATGTTTGGCTTGAAGAAACCATTACCGATAATCAATAAACCAAGACCAATGTAAAGCGCTGTCAAACTCTGACTTGCGAATAGCGAAAAGTTACCAAGCGCCATTAAGATACCGCCAATCGTGATCGCCAATCTCCTGCCTATGAATCGGTCAGTCAGGTATCCGCCAATCATTGGCGTAATATAAACGGCACCAGTAAAGAATCCGTATATGCCCATAGCCGTAGATTTGTCGACTCCAAGCCCTCCGTTTACAACAGTTGCTGTTAAGTAAAGAACAAGAATTGCCCTCATTCCGTAATAGCTGAAGCGCTCCCATGCCTCAGTAGCGAACAGCATATACAGTCCTGGAGGATGCTTTTTCCTGGACTGGTTTGGCTGCTGAACATCATCTTTTAATAGTGCTTGCATAATAAAGTCCCCCTAAATATGGTTAAATATTGAACCATCCACCAATCGTTACATTCACAAATAATTGCATGGTTTTTATTTACAAATGATTGATCTTGTTCCACCTACGCCTTTACGATGATGGCGACGCATGCCATCCAACCCACCATCAGTAAGCGTTTACATTTTTTTATTTTGATTCTGGTGCAAAAAGAATCAAATAGCAAAAATCTAAATGAGCTTTAACTTATAAATTCATTCATTTTATTCGAAGATGTTTAATGAAGGCATTTAAATTTTAAAGAATATTTAGTGTTGTAAAATAATTTTATATTATCAGAAAATATAAAAACACAGAAAAAAAAGAAAAAAAGTCCTATTGCATTAGCGGCCTGTGCAGCAACGGAGACCCCCATTATAATAAAAAAAACTGCCTTGTTTTAAGGCAGTTTCTTAGTCAACAATCCATTGATATAAATTTTTCGGTCTTCCTATTTTTTGATAACTCACAATAGTTTCCACTTTTCCTTCATCAAGTAAATGCATAATATAGCGATAGACGGTCGGATAAGCCAAACCAACTTCTTTAGAAATTGTATCAACAGAAAAAGGTTCACGATTAGAATGCAGAAAATCACTAACGTGACAAAGTGTTCTCTTACTAATTCCCTTTGTTACAAATACATCCTTTTCTTCACTGGATTTTTGCTGCGGAGCTGATTGAGTTAATTTTGCAAGGCGAGCATGCAGTTGAATTCTTGAAATCAAATCAGGCGCTTTTACAGGCTTTAACGCAAAATCCGTTGCGCCTGCTTCAAGAAAGCGATCAGCAATTTCCTGTCGTTCATCAACTGTTAATACAAGAATCGGAACATCGGCATTAAGTTTACGAAGCTCACCCACTGTTTTTATTCCGTCCATTTCCGGCATATGATAATCAACTAAAACAACATCTGCTCCTTTTTCTGCAAACACATTTAACCCTTCTTTTCCGTTGTTAGCCGTATCTACATTCCAGCCGGCAAATTCACAAATTTCACTTAGCATATATTGAATTGATGCATCATCATCAATGACTAAAATGTTCATCTTGACACACTCCCCTCAGCTAGTTTAATCCAAATTGTTGTCCCATGCCCAAGCTTGCTGTCAATTTCTAAAGATGCACCATGTCCTTCAGCAACTTGTCGTACGAAGGCTAATCCCATCCCTGGATGCGATTTCGTACTGAACCCAGCTTTCCATATTTTCACCTGCTCTTTAGGTGAAATCCCTTTCCCATTATCTGATACGCCCAACCAAAGTTCATTTTCATAGGTTTTTACCTTAAACAAAATCTTGCCATCTTCTATTCCATTCACTGCATCGTAAGCATTGTCAATTAAATTCACTAATGCCCTTGTCATTCGGATTTTATTTATTAAAATTTTAATTTCAGGATCTGTTTGAAAGTCTACCTTCAGATTAAGATTTGTCCCGCTCGGTCTGCTTGCTTCGACGTATTCAACCAAATCTTTTATACGGCACCAATGTTTTTTATCATCATATAAAATCTCGGAAATCATGTCGCTAACGGAATGAATCGATGATGAAATCCTTTGACAATATTCTTTAATTTTAGAATCGTCCACTTTCAAACTAATTAAAGAATTTAGCCCCTCAATTGCTGTGAGAGGAGTTTTTAAATCATGGACCAGATATAGTGCTTCTCGTCCTGATCTTGACTGCATTGCTTCTAACTGCGCATAATGAAGCTCTTGCTTTATCCGCCACCTTTGTTCAGCTAATGAAAAATACACAGCTAAAATAACAGCATTAATAACAAAAATTAAACACAAAGTTAAACTGTACAATGTTAAAGATTGCTCAAATCCAATTTGAACCGCTATATCTTTTAATTCCTTTGAAATCGACCCTTGGCCAAATCCATATTGGGATAAATAAGGAATCTCATTCAGCCATTCAATCCCAAAGATTAATTGCGAACAAATAATCGTTTTAATAATTGGCTTTAGCCTATCCTTTTCAAAGGCTTGCAATAATAAGATGGCTAACAACAATAACAACGCATATGCGCTAAATGAGTATGTTAAAGAATAATAAGCATTTATCACGATATAGTCGAGAGGAATAACAATAAGAGGAATGATGATTTTTAACCATGGACGGTTTAAACGATCACCGATTTCGTCTCCCAACAGCAGTGCGCCAATATAATGAAACAAAGCTAAAACTGTATTTAAAGAAATTAACAAAAAAACGGCAAGCATTAACTTATTGCCTGTTTCTTCACCTTCTCTTAATGAAATAAGCAAATCCGTAAGACCGATTTCGTCAGGACCCAGCCACGATAGTAAGAATACCCCGAATAAAATTACTCCAATTTTCATCCATATTGTCCAAGACTTCATAAGACCAGCTATCATAATCATTTCACCTTTTATAGATTAATTGCTTATAGAATAGAATGATAACCATTCTTTCATTTCGTATTTATTAAAATTTATGTATACCCTTGCATAATCTCATTATACGCAATTCATCATAATTATGAAAATTATAAAAAAATGGGTTCTAATGCTCGAACAACTTGCAAGTAATCTCTTTAGAAGCATTATGTACTTGAAATTATTATTCTCACAGTAAGGTGGAGCCTACAACTTGAGTTTTCGTGATTTTATGGGAATAATTGCTTTAGTTACAACTTTATATAAAAGGCTTTACCTTTTAAAACACTTCTGAACCTTTGCAATATGGGCATCCTGTTCCATTAGATCTAGATGCTAATTTATCCTAATAACTTGGATGCTCTTCTTTGCATCTTTACCTACATGCTGTCTTCCTTTTGGTGGAACATCACTAGGCTTTATATCCCCGTTTAATTCATAGTCCCATTCATTGGCTGATTCCGGATATTCACTTGCTAAACCTATCTTCATTTATACAACTCCCAAAAAACAGGCATAAAAAAAAGAAGCAGTTTAGCTGCTTCTACATCAATTCTTATCAATCATTTATCTACCTTAATCACCAAATGTTGCCCAACCATCAGTATATCCCCCATATGGCTTACTTAATTCATCAAGGCGTTTTTGCACTTCTATTATTTCATCATACTTTAAAAACATTTCTTTCGAGCAAAAGCATGTCCATTCTTTTGTTTCTTCATCTTGTTCTAGTTCACAATCAAACTCTTTTCCTTTTAATTGTATCAGAAGTTCTTCTCCGAGTTTTTGATTTGGTACAGCAACAAAAAAATCCACAACATGCTTTTGATTAAAATCAACCCCACTTTTATAAAGCAACTCCAACACTTCACCGTCTTCATCTTTTGGAAAATTCACTCGTCACAACTCCTTATACCTTTTTTATACTGTAAATAAATCAATCATACATGAAATCTTTTCTACTATGGGAATAATGTTTCTTATCTGTAAAATTAACATATTCAATTCCAATGCATGGACTTAAATCACCATCTAATACGGTTGTCCCATCAAAGGAAAAGTGATTTAAATTTTTTAATCCTCCTACGAAATTAATCGATGGAACCTCACCACAATCAGAAAATATTAAATACTCAAGATTAATTAAATGTTCAATTTCATGTATGTTATTAATATTTTTACATTGATTAATCTCTAGCTTTTTTAAGGAATTTTTAAGTTCTTTAATGGTCTCTATATTGTATAGAGTTCTTGAGTTATTAACCTCCACATGTTCCAAATTATTTAATTTCTGAATTCCATTCAGTGAATCAATTTTAGGTTGAGTAAGGTTTAAGAATTTTAATTTTGTTAAATCAAATAAAACACTCAGATCCCTTTCTTTTGGGGCGTATTTCCAAATTACTAGCTCTTGCAGGTTTACCAGAAAATTAAGTCCAGTTATTTTTGGTGTCCAATAACAATATAAACTTTCAAGAAAAGGTAATTCATTTAACATCAAAATATTACTTTTCTCGGTTTCTCCAATATCAAGGATTTTCAAGTTTTTTAAATTATATAAACCTGAATAGTCCTTAAGGTAAAAGTGATTTATAGTTATTTGTTCAATCCCAGGACACTCACTGAGAAAGTTAATTTCAATTAAATCATAATAATAATCGTTGATTTCCACCTTAGTGATTTGATTTTCGTTTATAAAACTAATTTCTTTAGGTAAATTTGGGGAAGATACTAAAACAGTATCTCCACCAGGACTTTTTCTTAGTAAAATATTATTTAATTTAGTTATAGTCATTTTCCCTCCAATTACCAAATTATCATCTGTTGTAGTAATACTTTCTACCAGGACTATTAATTTTGTTATATAAATTATGCCCTCGTCTTGAACCAAAACCGTGCTTTCTCATTAGTTTATACTCTCTTATAAATGCCTGTCTATGACTTCTAGCTGGGCGCCAGCCTGTATATTGTACCCGGTCATTATATTTCCTTGCTTTAGCTCGTGCAGAAGCACGTGCTCTATTCATGTTACCTTTTCCAATATACTTTTTCCCACTTTTAAATTTTATAACATATGTTCCAGGTCCTTTTTGTATTTTCTTTATTTTCTTGTATCCACCATAAACCTTCCTTGCCTTTTTGTAACCTTTATATAGCTTATAACCACGGTATGCAACTATCCCGGCTCCGATTATTAAATGAGCATATTGGCCATCTGGATCAGTAAACATTACTGGATTATTATCTGCATAATTGTACCCATTTTGAGTAATTGGGTTATCCTTATCACCTAAGATTGGATCTAAGGTTAAAAATCTCCCATTCTCTGCATTGTAATAACGTTGCTGTAAATAATAATACTTCGTTTCAGGATCATATCGATATCCTGCATAACGAAATGGTACCTGCGAGGCAAAAGTACCAGATTCCTTTAGGTGATTACCCCATGCGTCGTACTCAAAGCTAGCTACTACAGTTCCTGCCTCATCTGTTACGGAAGTAATATCACCATGTGCATTTGCATGGAATGTATAGGTTTTTCCTGCCTTCGTCATCGTTAGTGGGCGGTTCCCGTTGTCGTAAACATAAGATGCAAGAACTGCTCCACTTTGATCCGTTTCGAGTACAACATTGGCATTCTCATCATACGTATAATTAACAGTTGTAGATCCTGTTGTTTTGCTAATGCGTAGTCCTTCTGAATTATACTGATATTGGGCAACCGTAGTCGTTCCTTCTTTGACCTCTACTAACCGGTCTTCCGCATCATACACAAATGTTCGCTTACCATCATTGGTTAAATTCCCATTTTTATCATGTGTAATGGTCGTCCCATTTATAGTGGAAAGCTGATTAGCTACATCATACGTATAAGAATTTGTATCAATAGCTGTTCCTTTTGTTGTTTTCTTTGTCAGGCGATTTCCAACAGCGTCGTACGTATATTCATAGATATCTCCATTAGGACGTACTTCTTTGATAAGTTGTTCACTTTTGTCATAAGTAAATTTAGTCGTTCCACTTTTCGCTTTTTCTGTTAAGCGATTTCCTTTGGCATCATACGTATAATCAAAAGATTCAATCAAACTACCACTAGAATTGTTAGTTAACAAACGAGTAAGCTGCCCAGCACCGTCATAATCGTATAAGCTAAAGGTTCCATTTTTATTCTTTAATCCAGCAAGTTGATCATTTTCCGTAAAAGTGAATGATACTATTGTATTTCCACTTGAAATACTTGTAATTTGATCATTCTTATCAACACTTTGATTGATGGCAATCACTGATGTACCAGATGCAAATGTACTGGTGAGAAGATTTCCATTTTTATCATAAGCGTACGTGTTCTTTTTACCAGTCGAGTCGTTCTTTTCTTTTAATTTGTCATCCGCATCATACACAAAATTTGAAATTACCCCTGTTAAGAGATCCTTTTCACTTAACTTATTTCCATTGGCATCATACGTAAATTCATAACGTTTTGTCCCATTATAGGATGTAGATGTTTTACGATCGACGTTATTATACGTATTGTCAATTACACTTCCATTCGGGGAGGAGACTTTCGTTTCATTTCCTATTAAATCATAGGTATAAACGATACTTCTACCTAGCGCATCAATTAAAGTTGTAATGTCATTTCTTTCGTTATATGTTGATGTTGTTTTATTTCCTTTAGCATTCGTTGTTGTGGTGTGATTTCCTGCTTTGTCATATTCGTAAGTTGTAGTTATTCCATTCTCATCTATTACTTTCGTAAGATTATCATTCGAATTGTATTCATACTTTCTGGTATCTGCACCAACTGTTTCACCTGTTACATTTCCGATAGAATCATACGATTTCCATACAGTATTTCCATTCGGATCTGTTTCATTAAGAACATAATTACCTTGTGAGTCATATGCATACTTCGTACGTATGGATCCTACTTGAGCTTTGGCAGCATCAAACCAAGCTGTACCTGTTTGATCTTTGTATTGATAAAACACAGTTAACGATTTAAAGTCTTTTGTAGTAGCAAAACGCAAGGAAACATGTTGCCAGTCATTTGATTTGCCCTTATCAAAATTACCATTTACCCACTGGGTCGTACCATCAGTATGGTTAATAGCCACATTCATTTGGTAAGGACCAGCAGCTGATGTCGGTGAATCCACTTTCGAAAATCCGGAAACGGTAACTTCTTGTGTCGCTTTACCATTTACAGGGATTTCCTGACGGGCAAACTTGTCTACTCCACGTTGTCCTGTTAACTTAATTGATTTTTTGCCTGTATAGGTCGTAGTAGTATCAACACCATCAGCAGAAGTAAGTGTGCCAGGAAAATACCAACCATCTGGTGTACCATTACTATCTGCATCAAGCTCAAAATTTCCATTTTCGATTAAGTTAAATGCACCATAATACTCTTCTTCAATCTGTAGACCATCAAAATAGTAATCACCATTTCCTGGACTTCCGTATGCTTTTAGGGTAATCGTAGTCGTATCACTCGGAAGTTCCCCAGGATTAACAACTACATGCATCCGTTCCACACCACTCGTCCCAGAAAGAGTTGGACTATTTATTGTCTTTGTAACGGCACCACTTGAATTCTTTCCTGTAATCACCAATTTGGCTGTAGAAGTAGCATTAGTAGTTTTTATAAAGCCACTTGCAACGTATTTCTTTTGTGCATTATAAGAAATTGCATTACTTTCTGCTGCCACATTAGTCGATGGATTTGAAATTTTAATTTGTTTAGATCCAAGTTTTGCATTTTGGATTGCTCCACCGCTTGTATCATAGGTAAAAGTAGCTGTTCCAATCTTTTTCCAATTATCTGGCCAGTTATCATTATTCGTATCCGATTCAAAACTTCCGTTCAAAATCAGATTATCTCCGATACTTACAGAATTAGTTTCTTCTATTGTATTACCATTACTATCATATTTAACTGCAGAAGATTTCGTCGCTGCGTCTGTAGAAGCTACATTATTATTTTTATCATCATATTGTTCAGTTGAAACGTTTCCTTTTGGATCAGTAAATACAACCGGATTATTACTTTCATCATATTCAATTTTCTCTTGTTCATTTAATGTATTTTCGAAGCTTGTTAAATTCCCATCTTCATCATAAGTATAGTCGTAAGTTGCTGTACTACCGCTTTTATTAGCATTTTCATCCTTTTCTTGAATGATATTATTTTGATCATCATAGTTATATGTTCGAGTATAATTCAGTCCTCCAACATCTGAAACAACTTTAATAACATTTCCATACGCATTGTGTGTATATTCAGTCTTAACTCCTCTAACATCAGTTAAATTTGTAATACCTGTTGTCGTATTATACGACATGGTATAGTAATCTTTTTGTACCGTTCCTTCTATGGTTACAGGTTGTTCAAACTTAACGATTTGTTTATCGGCATTATAGGTCATATACATTTTTTTGCCTTTTTCATCTGTATATGAATTCATTTGATGCTGTGTATCGTAACCATAAGCTGTATTTTGAGTGACAACTCTATTTTGATCAGTCTCAGAAAATCCAGTGAGATTCTCATTAGCATCATAGATATACTTATATTCTCGGTTTGCTGGATCTACAATTGAACTTACCTTACCGTTCGAACCATAACCGATCGTCATTTTTCTTCCAGAAGGATCGTTAACTGATACTAGTTGATTACCTGTATAAGTATAAGTCGTTTTATTATTATTCGTATCAGTATCGTTAACAATTTTCCCTGAAGCATCAAATGTTGTATAGGATTCATCCTTATCTATGAGCTTAAAAGTACCATCAGCGTTTTTCTCAAGTTGCAAATAGACTCCTCCAGGTGAATCATACACACCAGATGCATTCTTTGAAAAGAAATGTTCCGTTCCATCTTCATCGCGATAAAGTACAAGGTCTTCAGTTGCAAAAACTAACTTTTGGTCAAGATTTGAACTCCATCCAACTCCAAACATACCTGTTTCAACAGACCGGCTATTATAAGTACGATTTACTGTTAAAGGTAAACCACGTCCATCAATCGTAAAGTCTGTTTCTTGCGTGTAAAAATTACCATTATACGTATTAATGTTAGAACCAGCCGATGTCCAGAAACTCTCTACCCCTATAGGTTCAATGGTATAAACCACCGTTAATTTAGGCTTTTTTAATGGATCTGTTGAATAATCACTAGAACGGAACATTTTACGATTTACGGTTTCATCTGTATTTTTCAGCATGATGCCATAGTTCGCTTTTTTTCCGCTATACCATTCTTTTACTAGATTAGTCATAAAGAATGTATACTCGTTGTCTGTCGTCACATTCAAATTTGATCCTTGCGATTCAATGGATGGCTGGTTACTCCAGGTTGCTGAATCAGAAGCCCAGGACTTTGATATCGGATAGACCCCAACATTAGCTGAATGATCGTATCCATTTATATTGGAATGTGAATTTAGTTTAAAGTTTGCTGAGGTAATTTTTGCACCACTTAATAGATTTTCGAGATTAAATTTAACTAAAGAACGAGTTATACCGTAATAAATTTGTTTCCCAGTTATAAGGGATGGGTCCAGCCAGTAATTATCGTTTGGATAAGTTGATGAAATAAATGTATCCGCAGTTGTGTCATCTTGAATTACGACTGTTGGATCAATGACAATTGGAAATTTTCGTTCAGTTGAGTTTAGCCATCCTTCATCAGCTTCTACATCTACATATGTCTTTCCTTTCTCTTGACGAAGCTTCATCGAAACATCGTGTGAAACATTTTCAGCCGCATCATACATAAAAGGCTTCGTTAATACGAAAAATTCATTTTTATCTTTATCTTCAAAAATGATATTTCCATTATCGGCTTCTTTTGCTTGTAGATTTTTCATATTAAATTCATAGGAGAACTGATTTTTCTCAGGTCTACTATCAAAAACCAATTCTTCTTTTACGGCATTATTATCGACATGAAATATTAAATCAGCGTTTGAAAAAACACCAGGATACGTCATTCTATTTTTTTCAGCTACACCTTTTACTTTCTTTGAACCAACTAAACCAAATTCAAGCTGTTTATCTTTCTTTTTTAATCGTATTGTTCGATTTTCTTTACTTTTCTTAGAAAACTTAACCTTGTATTTATTCGCTTTATTTCCAACAGATAAATCAGCATCATCTGATTCTGCCTTTTCACTGACAATCTCATTGTTAATATTTTCCCATTCTTTGTCTTTTTTAAAGTGGATGGGTTCTGTATATTCCTCTAGTACATATTCTCTTGTCTTAGTGTCAAGGTACGTCTTAGAATTTTCAGTTCTTAATTCATCTAACTCTTTTAATTCTTTTACATTTTTGATAGATTCTTTATTTTTCTCTGCAACAGCAATGCTTCCTTTTCCTTGCAAAGGTGGAATAATAGATACAAGCAGTGCAAAAATAATTGACCATAATACAAATTTATATCGATTCTGCTTTCTTTTACCAACCGTCATCTTATTTCCCCCGAATTAATTTAATGTAGTACTACTTACTTTTCCTGCCTCAATAGTTATACTGAAATCTGTGTCATTTATTTGAATACTATAAGTTCCAGGAGTTAAATCAATGATTTGAAAGTCACCACTTCCATCCGTATACGTCTGTCGGATTTCGGGTCCTGTAAGCTTTACCAATTGATAATTTGCATAATTAGTAGAGGCAGATAAATGACCTTTATTTGGTGTAACTTTCCATGGCAAATCAGGCACTGAAAGATAAGTGGCGAACGCTGGGTCCGAACTGTATGTAGATACACTGCTTAATGCTTTATAAAATTCACTGTTCGTTACATTATCTTTATTGGTAACAGCATAGCTATAAAGGCTTAAACCACCTAATTTCTTACCTGTTTCAGATAGCGCTTGAGCTTTTTTGATTTGTGATAAGCCATCTTGAATCGAGTTTAAATATAGACCCATTCCAGATAAGGTCATCCGTTTACCTTGATTATCTTTCTCCCACTCTGACCAGTTTTCAAAATGTTTTTTTTGAGTTGTATCGTATTCTCTAAAGTAATTCATTGGGATAGCTAAATCGATGGATCCCTCCTCCAACCAACTTCGCCAGTCTTGAAGTGCACTATTCATTGTTGAAGAGCTATTCCATTCTTCCACCGTCTTAGGACCATCTCCCCATGCAATCGTAGCTGCCGAAACGGTAACAGAAGGTTTTACACTCTGTACGGAGGTATAAATTTTCCTAACCATGTTGCTTACTTGATCTCTTCTCCATTGTTTCCATGTAGGATCATCTGGTTGTGGTATGCCTGTCTTTCCGTGAGCTTGATTATACCTTTGTACGCTAACATCGTTATAACCCCATTCTTCGCCCATATAACGTACAAGGTCCATTTGGATTCCATCAACATCATAATTATTTACAACATGTTGAATGACATCTCTTGTGTAATTAACTGCATCAGGATGACCTGGGTCTATAACATAGTCGGATCCACTGACGTAACTTCCTGTGTTGGTTTTACTTAACCAGTTATTATCGCTAGGTTGAGACAAACCATGGGCATTGAAAATATGATTAGAATCTTTCGGTGCCGTTGTTTTATTCCAAATCGGCATCATGGCAAACCATGCATGAACTTGGATCTTCGGATTAGCCGAATGTGCTTTTTGGATCAAGTCCGCAAGAGGGTCATAGTCACTTTGCAAAAATGAATCTTCTGTTTTTGGTTCAAGTGATTTTGAATAATAAGCATCCCCCCGCCGCCTAACCTGTAGAAAAATTGTATTTGTGTTACTTGCTTGAACATCTTTAATTAATTGATCAACTTGTGCTGGGGTTTTTGCCCCATCATGGAACATATCTACCCAAAACGCTCGATATTCTTTTTGGGGTTCCGGGAGAGAATACGAAATCGTTAATTTTGGCTTTAGATTGCTATAAGTTGAGTGATTGTTTGAATAAAAAATCTTTGTAAACTGGGTTTCATCACGAAATTGAACAGTAACACCCTGATTAGTTGATCCACTATACCAACTTTTCACCAAGTCTGTGATAAAAAAATCTTTCCATGAAGGTGTATCGACAACAGCATTTGATATGCTGCTACCTACTGAAGGCTTATTGTTCCAATTAATTGTCGTAGCACTCCATGAACTGTTTACAGGTTTAATGTCTATGGTAACTTGATTCGTTGAGTTGTAATATTGATAAAGACTAATTTTAGCTGAGGTAATGACTGCACCTTTTGGAAGGGTTGGTAACTTAAATTTCAAATAGGAGCGTGTTATTGCAAAGGTTTGATGTTTCCCAACAACTAAATATTGACTCGTTGAGTAATTAGTAGTAGGAGATTGACTACTAACAAAAGCATCCTCTACCTCTGATGGCGTGCTTACCCATACTTCTGAAGATATGGCTGCTTCTACCTTCATAACTTTGTAATTTTCAACATAATATAAGAAGAATAATAAAATAATAACTAAAAATATTCCTTTTTTCACAATTCCCTCCTTCTTTTCTACAATTTTCCTAATCAGAATAAGAAAATTATAGTTTGATACTAGTAAAAGGAGAATAGGTATAAATAACCTCTTTTTTCTTTAATAAGTCTAAGAAATTAAACATATATCATTCTTTTGATTTCTTATTAATACTAGATTTGAAAGCTCCTAGATTTATTTTGTACTTAGGGAATATCACCAACATGGGAGTTTATCCATACATAAACCCACGTTACAGATAATCCACCAATTTTTTGAAAGGTATTTTTGCAGATAGGGAAGACCTATACGAAAAGACTTTTCTCACTCATTTAAAGATTTTTTAAAAAAACATATGAATATAACGCGAATGCCGTCTTTTCATCTCTTACTGGTAGTACTGGTAATGGCGATTAGGTGGGACCTCTACAATAGTAAAATATCTTCTAGTGTATATTTATGGATGTTATACTATTATTTAGATATTTCTCTAAATTCAGAGGAGGTTATTCAATGCAAAAGGTACAGAATGGAATATGGCTGTTTGTTACACTCGTTCTCATGCTATTTTTGCTTCCAGAAATACCCGTTAAGGCGGCAGCCGATCCGATCATTAAGATTAAATTAAAAGGCTATCTTGGTAACAAATCTGAGATTACCGTCGAACCGGATGTCACGTACACTACGAATCTAGCAAATGTAAAACTAGAATCGAACAAGAAGTATACGTTGAGGGTCAGCGGTACGGACATTGTTGTTCTGACAGATTCAAAAGAAATAGGCAAAGCTTCTGAGATTGAAGTGAAACCTGAAACAGGGAACGGTCCACTTTCTATTAATGGCCGTACATACTTAGGTAGTTTCCGTTTTATTATGGAAGATGGGAAATTCATCCGTCCGTATAA
The DNA here is from genome assembly GCF_047238085.1 of Peribacillus phoenicis. Taxonomy (NCBI): domain Bacteria; kingdom Bacillati; phylum Bacillota; class Bacilli; order Caryophanales; family Bacillaceae; genus Peribacillus; species Peribacillus phoenicis. The sequence goes on from NZ_JBDFMF010000004.1 coordinate 83,095, forward strand.
CTCAATTGGTCTTGAAGATTATATAAAAGGGGTTGTTCCAGCTGAAATGCCGGCTTTATGGAATCAGGAAGCCCTAAAGGCACAGGCTGTTGCGGCAAGAACCTATGCGATGAGCTACATCAACAGAACGCCCGATGACACAATGAGTTACCAGGTATACGGTGGCTACACTTGGCACGAAAACTCAACAAAAGCTGTCAAAGCAACAGAAGGTCAGGTCATTGGTTATGGTGATAAACTACATATAGGTTCAGATGCACTTTTTTCCTCTAGCAATGGAGGGAAAACCGAGTCCAACAAAAATGTTTGGGTTGGTACAGAGCTACCATATTTAATGGTCAAAGACGATCCATATGATCCGCAAACCGTTTGGAGTTTTAGTGTAAAAAAGCAACAAATAGACCTTACAAACTTAGATCTTACAAAAGCAGATACATGGTGGGCTAATACGAAGGAAGCTGAACAAACACCAGTAATTTCTAATATAAGAGCATGGCTACAGAAAAATGGATATACCGGCAAAGACATTAAAATTACGGCTGTCCCTTTCCTATCCCTTCACGCACCAACAAGTGGCGGCAGGGTGAGTAAAGGAAGTATTACGATTGAATTTATGGTGAAGGAAAAGGGGAAAGCGCTACAGCAAAGTGTAATATTAGAAGATGTAACGGCTTCGAAAATTAGAGACATTATCGGTTTGAGCTTCATGAAAAGCTTTTTAGTAGACAAAGTGGATACTGCAAGGGATACGATTAACGTTTCAGGCAAGGGCTTTGGCCATGGAGTCGGACTAAGTCAATATGGTGCGAAAAAGGCTGGCGAACAGGGAAAAACGTATCGTGAGATTCTTGCTTTCTATTATGAAGGGACAAGCTTAAAACAAGCTTATGAGCCAGAACCTGAAAATGTAGAACCAGTAAAGCCGGAACCGGCACCTGTCATTCCAACGCCAATCCCAACACCAGTTCCGGACCCTGCACCTAAAGATGAAACAGCACCAACAATTAATGATATAAAAACGTATTACGATACTAAAACAAAACAAGTCAAATTAACCTTTGATACGAATGAAAAAGCGAATGTGACAGTGGAAGTTAAGGATGCAAAAGAGCAAATCATCGCTTCTCTTGTTAAAGGGGACGAAAAGCCATCAGGATCGCAATTACTTGTTTGGGATGCTTCAGTGGTAAGCAACGGTTCATACACCTTTGAAATTAGAACGATTGATAGTAGTAATAATACAAGTTCAGCATCTGTTCCATTTTCATTAACAAAGCCTGACACAATGGCTCCAGTTATTAATAATACAAATACCTCATATGACTCAAAAACGAATAAGGTTTTCCTGAAGTATGAGATCAATGAAAAATCAAAGGTTACCGTACAAGTAAAAGACGCAAAAGACAAAATCCTAGCTGCTCCAATCCATAATGTAGAGAAAAATGCCGGTATCCAATGGACATCGTGGAATGTATCGAAGGTCTCGAACGGTAAGTACTCATTTGAAATTACAACGATTGACAGCAGTAAAAATAAAAGCTCAACAACGATTCCATTTACATTAACAAAACCCGATACAACGGCACCTTCCATTAAGAATATAAAAACCTCATATGATCCAAAAACGAGTAAAGTTGATTTGAAGTATGAGATTAACGATAAGGCGAAGGTAACCGTTCAAGTAAAAGATGCAAAAGGCAAAACCGTGGCGACACTGACCAATAATATTAATAAAAATTCCGGTGTCCAAAGTGCATCATGGAATGTATCAAAGGCATCGAACGGAAAGTATACGTTTACCATTACAGCGATAGATCCAAGCAAGAACAAACGGTCAACGACTGCTTCCTACAAATTAAACAAACCGGCAGCGAAGAATATGACTGGTAAGGTCAATGCTACGAAGTTGAATGTCCGTTCAAAGCCATCCACATCAGGGAAAGTTCTTGGCTCTTTGAAGAAAAACCAAATCGTTACCGTAATTAATAAGAGCAACTCTTGGTACAAAATTCAGTACGGTAAGGGAACAGGTTATGTGCACGAAAAATACCTAACGAACGTCCGATAACGAATTCAATCAGTGAAACGGGCATCAAAATTTAGAGCATTGAAAAGACCATGATTTTCTATAAAGTCATGGTCTACTTTTATAAATTTATTTCCGATACTGTACTGTGGTAATAAAGATCGATCAAAATGGGAATTTTCTGGTGATTCATTATACCATTGGGCCTTTGCTCTTGCACGTCCTTTAGCCGTTCTTTTATCATCAGTTCCCGTTCTCAGCGATTCCCCTAACATGGTAAACATTAGTTTCCCAGCTAGTGAAAAGAAATCGTGCACCTGAAAAAATATGGGAATTATTTTAAAGGTGGATAAAAATTGCGGTTGTTTTATGAGGAGATACATCCCTTCACATTGAAGCTGGGGCAGGCTTAAATGAGATTCAAGAAGATTAGGGCATTCTGTTAAACACTACTATGAACAATTACGCTCATATGACAAAAAATATTGAAGAAAAGGCCTCCCACAGTAAACTGTGGGAGGCCTTCAACTTTAAAGATATTCACATGTTTGGTGAGCACTCATTATGAATCCTCGTTAAACCCCTATATTAAGGGATTTAAGCGATGATTACATCATGCCGCCCATTCATTTTTATATTTAATAGCAAGAAACTGGTTGAAAATACCCTTATTTAATATGGTTTCAGTAATCTGCCTAATAATAATATTAAACAGAAACAAAATAAGACGAGGACAAACAGGAGGACATAGAAGGAGTTACAATTTTTATTTTCGAACACAACGGCACTCATTCATTGGGTGTTTTTTTATTTTTACCTTTATAAGTAAGATACGTACGCAAATTCCCATTTTCAAAAACGACTTTTCTGTCATAGTCTTTTAAGGGATCCTCCTTCTCCTCTTCTTCCACTTCTGTTCCTGGAACTTCATATACCCATGCTCCCGCATTGTTAAGTAGTTCAGATAATCCAGGAGGAACTGGTATTTCATAACCATCTAAGGAAATGCCTGTTACGATAAGATCAAAATTAACTTTTTTCTTCAACTACAATCACCACTCACGAGGAAACTTTTCCTCATTAATTGTCACATTTCCTGCTGTTAAATCCTTGAACTTGATTTCCTTCCCATATTTTCTAGAAAGGATACTTTCGATAATCGGCTTTAATGCAAGAAGCTTTTCTTCAGTCATTTTAAAATTCAATCCCATAACAAACCTCCTTTTATAGACTTTTGTAAACTTCACCCTAACAACTAGGCTGCTCCTTTATCCACATAAGTAAGAATTCTTCACATTCTTTTGCTGGGAATAACCACTTACCTCCGACTTTTCTTTTCGGAAAACGCTCGTCGTAAAAAAACTTTTCCTTAATGTTATTTTCGCTCATGCAAGTTTGTCGGCATAATTCCTTCATGTCCCAGAAAGTAAGGCGTCCTCCTTCCATCTGATTTAGGAGCTTTTTTAATTCCTCCAATAAAAGTTTTTCTGCCATTTTCTCATCGACTTTAACAGTTATCATTATTTACACATCCCAAAAATCCTCATAACTCACTTTGTATCCAGCCTCATTAAGAACCTTAATAAGTCTAATACCATTCTTCATATTTGGTGCATATTCTTCCTGCTGGCAAAGTCTACTGATCGTACTATTGCTAACTCCACTCTGATCAGCCAGCGCCTTTTGCGATATCGAATTAACATCCATGAATTTACCGAACCTCGAACGTGGTTTTCCTAAACCTTTTTCTATCATGCCTTCCCCTCCATGACGAAGTACTTCTATAAGCCCGTCTAAAATTCCTACATATAATATTTTTTTTATTTATGGGAAACATGGACAACCAGTCCCACATAGGCTTTATCAAGGTAACTAACTTTGTAGTTAGCAGCTGCCTGCCAAAGTAATTACCAAGTTATCTATCAAAGTAAGCTTACCAAGGTAATGAAAGGATATAGGTTGATCTAATAAGAAAACAAAGAAGTGTTTAGAAGGAGCCGGAAGGAGAGTGGATAGGGGGGAGAGGCGAGAGGGGGAAAATAACTTTTTCAGCACAAAAAAACATATAAAGAAGGAGAAAACAACATGACATACTTAATGCCTGGTCGATGGTCTAAGACCGAAGTGATACCCTTTAAAGCCTTTATGAATAGGGAGAAAATCGAAAAGAAAGTGATTCATAAAAAGAACCTTCCTGCCTTCGCATTCATTCCCCTTAATCCAACCGCCATGATTGACCCAGTATTTATCGGTATAGCTGCAGGAATTCTCTTAATTGCCTTAATTGAAAAAGCATTAGCTGACACAGGTAATGTATCAATAGCCTCCTTTCTATCTGCTTTCCTTCGTATCTTGTTTCCTGTAGCCGGTGCTGCTGCCCTTTGGTTTCTGGTGAATGATTTAAAATTCCTATTTTGATACGCAAAAAATCAAATTGATTTTATAACTGTTGCTCAAAAAAAGAGCGACAGCACATGGACGTGAACACGACATGACAGAGGGTAGTTCATCCTGAACCTCTGACTTTATGCTCTGGTACATCGTGCACCAGACCTAAAAAAATATTATGAGGTGAAAATATGAAGATGTGGTTAGCAAAGCAACAAGCAAAAGCATCCTTACTAAAAGCCTTTCGAAACGGTGAGGTAGGAAATCATTATTCATACAGTACTAACTCTGGACTTGTCTATCCAAAAATCCACGCTGTAGATATTCAGAAAACGAAACTTACTTATGTATTCACAATCCCCACTGGTATGGATCCCAAGGAAATCAAGAAAAAAGAATTTTGTTTTAAGCAGGTATTTGGGGAACGTATTGAACTGAAAGGTGATAATAAAAAATTCACTCTTACGGTGTTTGCGGCTGTTCTTCAACCTAAGTTGGAATACAACTATAAGGAGATAGAAGCCGTTATTAAAGAAGCAGAGTATCACATGCCTATTGTGGCCGGTAAAGATGCCAGTGGAACCATTCAAATTTATGATGCGACAAATAACCCCAATCTACTGATTTATGGCGAACCAGGGAGCGGTAAGAGCTCTATCCTGCACGTTATCTTAACAACCCTGATACAGTTTTACTCAGCTTCTGAGATACACTTCCACCTGGCCGACTTTAAACAAAATGAACTATGTGTATACGAGGGAGTTGATCACGTTAAAAGTGTCAGTTATCAAGTGAGGAATTTTGCTCCTATTCTTGGCACACTGAAAGCTGAACTAATCAAACGAGGGGAATTACTAAAAAACAATCGTGTAAGGCACGTTAACAAGCTTCCTAAAGACAAAAAACCACCCTATATCGTCCTTTGTGTAGATGAATTTGTAATGATTACCGATAATGACATAATGGCTGATTTGCTTCAAATAGCATCACTGGGCAGAGCTTATGGAATTTATCTTATATTATCAATGCAACGGCCTTCACACAAAATACTAAGCACCGATGTTCGCGGTCTGTTATCAGTTAGAATGGGATTCCGAACTGTGGATCTCCGAAATGCTATGATCGGGGAAACTCCAGGTAGTGAAAAAATAAAAAAAGAACAACCTGGTAAGTTTTTATTAAAACTTGATGAGCTAACAGAGATTCAAGCTCCTTATTTAGATGAAAACAATGTTGAGAAGATTTTGGGGGCTTATCAGTCCACAGATGATTTGTCCTCTTTTGAACCTATAGAAGAACAGCTTGAACCGAAAAAAGATGATGTATTCGGGGTGTTAGACTAATGAGAAAACGAGATATAGCCATTATAAGCGATTTACAACGGTTTAGATGTATGACCAGGGATGACATTATGAATTTACATTTCAAGGGATTAAAGAACCCCGTCACATGCTGTAATACTGTTTTGAAAAGGTTAAGAAGAGATGGACATATAGAAGTGAATGTTGCCCAACAGCCTTACATCTATTTCCCTTCACCAGCTCCTATAAAAAAAGACTCTGCTAAGATTCCCCACTTTTTAAAAATCGTTAAGTTTTACAAATCAATTTTAAGCTTTGAGCATCCACAAGATTTCATTGTGGAACCTAAGTATGGCAAAGGATACATGGAACCGGATGCCTTCATGATTTGGAAGCGTGCCCCGTTCTTTGTAGAGATTCAACGTTCTATCTATTCCGAAAAGGTTATGAATGAAAAATTCAATCGTTATGTCTCTTATTACATGAGTAATGAATGGCAGCATGAACCTTGGCAACCAGAAAACAAAAAGATTTTCCCTAAGATCATACTGATAACTGACAACCTGTACAATTTACCGATTCATTCAGGCGTCCAATTTTTTCAAGTCCAGAACATCAGACAGGTTTTAATCTTTGCTTCAAAAACTCGAGAAATAAAAAAACCACCCAAAAAGGGGGGCGTCAAAATAATCATTGGATAGATACTATAAAATTTATTTTATTTTTTTTCAAACAACTCAGGGTAAAGAGCTTTAAAGTCCTTTAACGCTTCGTCCTTTGCTTCCATGAACTCTTTTGAGTTAATAATTCCTTTTTTATTCAGAAGATTAAGCATTGCATTTGTATTTAATATGTTATTGACTTGTTCCTCCAGGGAATCAAAATCACCGTACTTCATTCCCAATTAAATCACCTCTTTTAAGGCTATTTTTAAACTTATTTCTCAAACGGGGACCTATTCATTATACTTTTTAACTCGTCCCCGTCGCTTTTTTCTCCATTACTAACTTTCTCCTCGGTTTGTTCATTTTCATTTACATTGGGATTATAATTTCTATTAAGGAGTTCCCTTTTTAATCCTAGGTCTACCGCTGACAATCTTATAAAATCGTTAATATCAGTATTTCGTTTAATAGCATCGGTATCCCTTCTCACATCCTCCAATGTAGAGAGCATTTTTTTATAAGTTCCTTCTCCTTGCCATAATGTTATTAATGACATTACAAATGAAGCAATTCCAAGTATGAATCCAACCCAGCTGTTGGCATCTTCTATACCTAACTTATTGTTGTCATCCAAAACACTTACTAAGTAAAGGCCAAATAATGCAACAATCGGGAAAATATAAATAAATAACCTTACAAAAATAGCTACACTTTGTTCAGAAACCTCCGCTTCTTCATCGCTATCCAGAACCTTATTATTATTTTTTTGGTAAAATTGAGTTAAAACAAATAAAGCTCCTATGTTTAATAAAAAAATAATGAAATAAATATAGGAGTGATCTGAAAAAAACTTAACCAATGAAATATTGATTACTGTTAAAGTTGCTATTGTTGTTAAGATAACCAATACAAATCGAATCATTGCCTCACCTTAACTCCCCGACAATGCCCGCTGTCTTATTTGATCTAAAATATTTACCGTATTTTCCTCATTAATTAATCCAGGCTCTTGTATATATTTTTGTGTAATGTTTTCAAGAAGCTCATAAAAGAATTTGACTAGTTCAAGTGTATGATGATCCCTTTTAATACCAATTTTTGTTCTATTATCGCGAATGCCAATTTCTATGTTTACCAAGTGCTCAATTTCTTCATTTAATTTAAATTTAAGGGCTAACTTTACCCCCACTAAGTCTCGTGATTTCATAAATAAATAATCACAAATTGATTTATCCTCTAGTAGGTCATTTCCTTGGACTCTAACCTTTTGGGGATTCTTACTTTTTGATGAAGTTTCTAATTCAATATTCTTAATTTCACCCAATGCACCTAATTTATCCAATCCATGATAGATAAAATCTATGACCTTTACGGTATGAAAAGAAAAACTTCCTACAACATCGTTAGCTATTCCTGTTTTATTAATGTTCAATGGAGTTATTGCTCTTCCGAAAATATGAGTTAATGCTGTAAGTACATTATTAAATAAGTCTCTGTCTCCAGTAAATGCTGAAATATGACCTTCACTTGGCTTAATAATCACCCTAATTTTCCGAGAGTAAATCACTGGTCTTGATTCCAAGGAATCAAAGTCGTAAGAAGGTTTTTTTTCAGTATAAGTATAATGAAAAAGAAGTTCCTTCTCATCATAATCAATTAATTCCATGTTTTCTCTTTGAGTTGTTTGATAAGGGATTGACGATCCAGAAAACTCGTGAGTTCTGTTAAATTCTATGCAGTTAGCGTTAATTTCATCCTCCGATATTAGAGATCCATTATAAACACCCAAATGAGCATTATATCTAGTTTTAGGGGTATTGAAGGTACTATCTATTATTTTTTCTTTATCAGCTGATGGAATTACTGGTATTAAATTCTGAATGAGCCTTGGCTTCCCTGCATTGGGGTCAATTTGTTCATCGTTATTATATTTTTCGGTTAATTTTTTAAGCTCTGGTATGCTATTTTTTGATAAGGCATGTGCCAAAGTGAAATTATCTTCCATAAGCTCCTCCTGAGATTACAGGTTTTTTACTTCCACTAGACATTCTAAAAATATTATATTATTATTTTTAGAGAACAGTTGTCTGGCGTGTAGGTATTACTCCTGCATGTCTTTTTTTATAGTACAATATTATCATACAGTTCCTAATTTTGGTTAATAAATAAATTTTTAAAATGACCCTCTCGACTATAAGAGGTGCTTAATAAAACCAGTATTGGATAAATATTAAGTGACATTTTTAAAAATCAGTAAATCTTATTTTTTTATATAATTTTACGTATATCACCAAACGGTTACATCATACAATATGATAACAGCTATGACGCTTGATGCGACTACATTGAACAAGATATTTAGAATATTCCTCGGACCGTAAGAGCATAAAATAACTGAAGCGTTGCCGCGCCTCAGCCACTGCTTACACGAAAACAAATTAGTGATGTTATGTCCTCAGTCTTTTACGAGGGCATTTTCTTTATTAGAATAAAAAGAGTACATAACGAAATTATAAAACTAGTCGACTGAAAAAACATGTTGAACCCAAATTGAATTATGTCCATTGGCCATCACCTCCTTTTCAGGATACTTGCCTATTGGTGTTTTCATGTAAGTACTTTATAGTTTATTAGGCAATAAAAAATTTATATCTTGCGAATCAAAGTAAACATTAAATTGTATTAGAAAATATTGATGATTTCAGAATAGATGAAGTACTTTATAACGAGGATATTGATATTACGGAGTTAATTAAGAAAGTTCGACCACCACCATTTTGATTACTTTTTATGAAACAAAAAAAAGCCCTCACATTTGAGAAGGGCTTTTTTTCATCTAAACTTTAAAAAGCTGAGAGTTTATATTGTTTAGAAATGTTGAATGATTAACATCAGGTAAATTTTCAAATAAGCATTTTGAATAATCTAACGGTAAACCCATTTGCTTTATTACTCTATCACCATACTTTTTATACTCTTTACTATACTTTTCTATATAAAAATTAATGCCTACTGCAAAATTTAAATACGCAGTAGCGTCACTTTTGAAAAAGAATGCTATTCCTATAAACAAAGCAAAAATATCATTTCTTCCCTGACCTTTATTATACGCAGTTTTAACTATCTCAAATCTATCATATGCCTGAGAATAATATGGCAATTGTTCTCTTACTTTGTGACTATACATCCTTCCCCCATGGGCAGCCCAATTCCTATATCTCCAAAAAATCTCTAACATTTTAATGAAAAATTCCTTTAAATCTTCATCAATTTCACTCTTGGATATGCCTAAACAACGACAAATCAGATAATCTTTTTCCTCTTTTCTAAAGAGTTTATAAATATATAATAAGTTCCCAAAAGTGGCACCCTTCACTAAAATCCATGGAGGGATATTGTAATGATTTTCTCTATAATGTTTCATTGGGTGATTATTACTTGTACATATTTTTTTCAACTCTTCAATCAGTATATCTCTTTGACTCTTACCTTTTGCTGTTATAGAACCTGGTTTAAAGTTCTTGGGATTTAAGTATTGTTCCTGATTCTCACCAAACCTTTCAGCAAAAATATAGTTAATATTTGTTGCCAATGTGCTCTCTATGTTCTCCAAAGCAGACAAAATTTCTATTCTGATTTTTTTATCAAAATCATGCAAGTTAATTATATCTGTAAGGGTTGTATCATCCTCATAGCAATCTTCTTCAAATTTACTTTGTTTCTTTTTAAGAAAGATATCTTTATAGCCATTTATGACAGAATAGTAACTATGTTTAGTTAATAAATATTTTGCTTGTTCCTTATTTTTAACAATTAAATTTCTTTTAACTAAGATATCTATTTGTTCGTCTAAGGTTTTAAAAGGTTTACCCAAACCATCACCCATATTCATTCTTTTTCTTCAATTATACATATTTAAACAGAAAAAAACCTCCTAATTTAATCATTAGAAGGTTTTTTCTAGCTAAAACTAGCCCGATTCATTTATTAATGATTATTATATACACAACTCATAAAAATTTCAAGAATTAAACACAAGAAAAAAAACGCAATTTCCTACAAAAAACGATCTTATTTCCTGTTGCTTTATCATGTAATTCTATTGCTCCAAATTATTCTTTTTAATCCAGCAAAAAAACTCCTTATTAAAAGGAGGTTATAAAGAGTGAGTTTTCGGGATTATTAATAGTGTATTCCTTCATTAACTTTATGTTCAGAATTTTAAATTAGGATTACTCAATATTGTATCCATTCAATTATTTAGCTTATTAGATAAGTATTTAATGTTAAAAATTAATATCGTTTTCTTTCATTAATCTCCCGATTTCAAAAATTGCTGCAAAATCAACATTTTTAACCTCAGATATAACTTCATCATTCTTAAATGAATAATAATATTCGCCATCACTATAAATGTAATCATATAACTTACTAATATCTATAGCCTTTGAAGTATTAATTTGTCCTTGGCCTTGAATTATACCGGTGCTAATTGAGTGGTTTCCAGAGTTAACCCAAGCAACCCCCATCGGTAACCATAGCTCGACCCAATGATTATAATCTTGCTTCCAAGGACCATTTTTTCTCTCCTCTCCTATTTGTGTAATGCAGTTTATTAGTCTTCTTCTTTTCCATGGCCACGGTAGTACTAAGTCTCTACCCAGTTGAAGCTTTTTGGTTAAATTTACTTCAACTAACAAACTCTCGATTGTTATGTCATCAGATATCATTGTCCTCGGGTCCATAAAAATCACTTCAGGGTATAGACTCGGTAATTCAGTTTCATTTTTAGAAATTAATAAACTGGTTAAATAATTCGTTTGTAGATTTCTTCCCAGAAGCCTTATGACATCAAAAATGGGATGATTACCATTTTCAAATCCTCCATCCTTACTTACCTGCGTTTCACTTATTACTGATTTAGCGAAATCTATAATCAAATTAAAACGAGCAGTTTTATCATTTGTTGTTTTTTGTTTAGAAAACAGTTTTTTAAACATCTGTTCACCCCTTCTTTTAAATACATATGACTGGTGAACCAATTCATTTCCTAACTTTTTTAATCAGCAAATAAACAATAAAAAAACCTTCTCGATTATTAGAGAAGGATCTTAATTAAAAGAATTTACTAGTACAGTAATAGATATTTCAACATTCGTGAAGCTTCCGACTCGGTAATAATTCCATTATCTCGATTTGGTACAATATCCGTAATAGCCTTAAAATAGGGTTTTCTTCAACCTCGGTAATTTCTTCTGTCAACTCTTCAGGATCCACAATATATTCTACAAAAGAATGGTAAAAAGGCCAGGAACCAAGCCCCCCAATGACTGCTAAAACAGACTCTGGTTTAACAATTGTTTTGTAAATACGTTTAGTTTTGATTCCTTGTTCCTCACGCAAACGAAAAAACAGTGCCGTAATTGGATCTGCTGACCAAGACATACTGCGTTTAAATTTAGGGTGACTTCCACGGTATAATGTAATTTCATTTGAAGGTTTCTGACCATTACCATCTGTAAAGAAACCTACTTCTTTGAATAAAGAAATCCACTTAACTCCATCCACAGCTTGAGGGTATACTGAGTTTTCCCACGCCTCGATTAATAATGTTGGCTTCTCGTCATCAATAATATTTGGCCACCATTTCTTTAAGAAATAAAGTTGATCCATAAAATGTGCAGCATTAAGTGCTTCACTTGCTGTTTTTGCTTTCTTTGCTATGGCACGCCTTCGCTTTCTTTCCTTCAACCTCAAAGTCTCATTTTTACCTGTTACATGAACTCCAGAGTTACCAAATTTCATGTTTTTGAATAACTCCTACCTTAATTAAAAGTTGGCGAAAAGAAAGAGGAGTATTCCCCCCTCCCCCTCTGTCTATTTATACACCTGCAGGCTCTTCAGTAAGAGCAAGATCTAAATCGTAAACCTGTACTGCTTTATTATCTTTTGGTTTTCCAGTTGCGAATTGCTTAGCAATGTATAATGTTGCGTCGTCCATTGCTAATGTTTGGTCGAATTTTTTAATTTCCATTCCTCCACCAATAGCTGCTAGATATTCCCCTTTTACAAAGAATAATACCTTACCTTGAGGAACAAACATTGATTCTGTAAAGATTGGGCTGAATGGAAGACTAGATACATAGGATCCTGCAGCATTTTGAACTGTTGAATTTGCCTTAATACCAAAGCTGTCAAATGGATTAGTGACCATTACAACTTTTCCGGCAATATTTCTCACCCGTTCCTCGCTTCCCACAGTGTGAATAGATAGTTTTTCTACTACGCCTTTTAACTCATTGATTGTAGTGCGTCCAGGTTTGAAGGTTAAAGTACCTGCAGAAGTTTTATCCGGGTATACCATTACCCCATTTACTACTGATCCATTTAAATCCTTCAGCAAACCAATAGGTTGATTATCTCCAGTTCCTGCAACAAAGCCTCGCTCTAATCCAACTGACATTGCTTCCACAATCATTGTACGAACATAACGTTCAACCCATACTGGTCCTAGCTTCAACATATCATTAGAGATTGGAATAAATGCAGTCAATTTAAGCTGACTGATAGACTCTTTTCGGAAAGTAGCATTTAGTTGTCCTTTAATATCACCAAAGATCGGACCCCAGACAGCTGCACCTTCTGGATTACCGTAAATGAATTCAGTAACAGCTCCAAGGTTTTGAATCCCAATTTGCTGCAGTAATGGATGACTTTGTTGTAAATCTTCAAAAATACGTTCCTGTGTTTCTACAGGGAGAGTTTCAGTGTCTTTAAATCCACCTTCTTCAATTACTGCATTGAAAAATCTTACTTCCTGTCCAGATAATTGATTAATACCACGCGATCCACTAAGCATATCCTGTTGAACTTCTGTACGTATGTTCTTGGTAACCTCTCTTTGTAGCTCATCGAAGTAATTTGTAAAAGCTTCTGTTTGTTGCGATTGGGTACTTTCTGTATTTGATAATACAGCTGTTAATTTTTCCTTTGCATCGTTCATTCCATTTTTATTATTAAATCTCATTACCATAGTTAACACACTCCTGAATTTTTATAGTTTATTAGAGTAACTGTTTAAAAACGCTTTTGCGATAGAACTTAAACCTTCTTTTTCTTTGCTTTTTTTCTCATTCATAATTTTATTTCTAACACCGTCAATTACTTGTTGTGGAATCATACTTGGCCCTGCAGAAGATGCTGCAATCTTTACTGTATTATCCATAAACATGATTTCATCAACTAAATTGTTTTCTAAGGCTTGTTGTGCCTCCATCCACGTTTCTTCTGCCATCATGGCTAACAATTCTTCTGCGGACTTTCCACTCTTAAGCGTATAAGCATTTACAATGGCTCTGTCTGTACTTTTTAACATTTCTGCTGCCTTTGTCATATCTCTATGATCACCAAATCCCCACATTGATGCGTTGTGAATCATCATTTGTGCTGTTGGCGAAATACGAACCTTGTCTGCTGCCATAGCAATAAAGGAAGCAGCACTTGCAGCCAACCCAACAATTTGAACTTCTACATGGCCAGGATAATTTTTTAAGGCCGTATATATCTCTGAACCATCATGAACATAACCACCCGGGCTATTAATTGAAACAATTACATCTTGCCCATTTGCTTCAGCCAAGGCTTTTGATACTTTGCTAGGACTTGTTGCGTCCATTTCAAACCAATCATAAATCCATGCATCATCATTCGAAATAATTGGTCCTTTAACCTCGATATTGTGCTTCATTTGCTTTTTTCACCTCCTTTTATTGCATTATTTACATCGATTTTTTACCTAAAAGCTTCTTCATGATTGACTTTTCTTGCCTAACCCCCCCTATACACGCGAGAAAATAGACAAAAATTTGGAGAGTCGAGCCCCCTCCCCGGTCCCCGGGTTGCAAAAAAAGGGTGAAACTTTTTAGGGGGGGCAGTGTATTTCACTCTCCACATCGGCCTTGCCGGTCCCCATAGACCATATGATCAACTCCTTTTATTCCAATGTTTATTTTCAAATACATTGCTAACTTAAATATGGCCCTATCCCTATACAGTCCGTATGTCCTTGCACTAATGGATGGGTTCATACGACAGGTATACATATCTATATCTGTTATGTAATCACTCTCGTTGTTTAGATATCGTTCCATTATCAAATGCTTTTCTCGAGCAGGCAGCCGACTAACAGCTTGGTCTATCCCTTCACAGAAAGCCTTCATATATGGTTGCTGATCTATATATCCCTCGGAGCCAATCAGTAATTGATAAAGCCTATAGCTTTCAAACTCTTGTTCAAGAACTTTACGGATCCTCTTCCTTTCATCAGCAGATAACTCCACTGTCTTCATATCATCCCAAGAGCATAAGCAATGGAGATAACAGCTGATTTCTTTTTCTGGTAGTAGATTGTTTTTTCTAAGTACATATTCATGTACACCTGAACATCTGTAGGAATAGATGACTGGAGATACTTAAGCTCTATGATCTCGCGTTCCACAGCATCTAATCCCTCTGCCAACGCCCTGTCAATCTGTTTAACTTTTAAATCATCCTTAATGTAATTCTCACGAATAGAAGGAAATAACCGGCCCACTCCAACTGCTTCACATTCTCGCTTGTTCTGCAGCCTTACCTTCAATGCACGGTAAAGTTTTAGTTGCTCCTTCACCATCCTTTGCAAGGCCTTATACTCGGCACCATCCAGGATCTTCATTTCAGCAAAAGATAAAGTTTCCTGTTTCATACAATCCCACCTTCGTGATATAATTCAGGTGGATAAAAAAACTTATTTATGCATTTAATTTTTCAGTGCCTTCACTATTCTCAGTAGTGGAGGTATTTTTCATCATATCAACGATTTTATCCATTCCTTCGTATGTGATCATCCCGGCACCTTTCGCCTTCCCAGCCAAATAAACGAGCATGATTGCCCACGATATTTCGCCATTTTCTTGTGACAGTTCCTCATCGAAAATTCGTTTATAAATTTCCCTTTCAGCCAAATTCGGCACTCTCAAACTCCCCACAAGTTCACGAAACTGCTCATAATTTCCAATTTGTTTTTTTGGTTTTTTCATATTAATGTTTCCTCCCTTGTTTAAGTTGGTTATTTTCAATAATGATTTTCTTCCCTTTATATTTGACCTTTTTTAAGTAATAACCGGTTTTATTAAATGGACTTTTTTCATTTGTGCAATGAGCAACCACATGTCCTTCTTCTCGACCGTGACGATGAAAATCAACACAATATGGACACCAAACAGCGAAAAATCCATCTTCGCTTCTTTCAATTGCTAACAGAACAGGAGCATCATAATTTCTTTTCATATCCTCAGACCTCTCTTTTGTGGTAACCTGCCGTAACCAGGTGTAACACAATATTTTCATTTTGGTAACCTTCAAAAATGTTGATATATCAATGTTTTTTCGGTTATTTTTTTCAAGGTAACCAAGTAACCACCTTTTTTATAAATATACATATATAACAGTTATCATTTTTTGTTTTTACATTCATGTTGTTAATTACATGTGTATATAATATTTATTTGGTTACTTAGGTTACTAGGTTACTTATTAATAGATATCCCTTATAAACTAGGGTTTTTTACGGTAACCAACCATGTATATTTAAGGTTACCCAAGGTTCCTTCTAGGAAGCTCTTCGAAGTCCAACCCCATTTCCTCAATTATGTTTTTTTTGATTTGTACAACCCTAAAGGAACTCCCCTGATGCTTTACTAATTGATAATCTACTTTTCTGTCATTACGAATACTTGTATTAGTAAACCCTCTTTCCATCCACTCCTTTCTAATCATCTTTTCTTCAGGGCCGAGAAATTCTTTAAGAAAGGCAGGAGTAATCCAAATTGTTTCATTCTTGTATAATGCCTTTATGTTGCTTGGTGGATAACTATAATAAATATCTTTGCGAGAACTATCCAATTTGATTAACAATTCCTCCATTAACTCCCTAGGCTTGTCGATCGCTTTATTTTCTTTGGCAATTACATCAAAAAGGACATCTAATGGTTTTAAGTCAACATTTATTCCGATAAGCTGTTTTAAAAGTTGGCCAGCGAAATGAACTGCAGCGTAATATAATGACAACCTGGTTAAGACTTCATTCCCTTTCGACTTGCTAAGATAATGATCTTTTGTCTTATAAAATTGCGAAATGTATTCACCTTTGTGCTCTTGATACGCTTTTATAAATTCTAGCCCTATTGTTCCATGGTACTTATCTAATGACTCGTGAATATGGGCAAAAAACTTATGGTCAACATTTTTAAAAGGGCTATCCGTCAAGCTTATTATCCTTGCAGCTGCTCCCCCTGCTTTAGCTGCATATTCATTCAAGGAAATCTCCCCTGTTGTAAGCATAATATTTTTCCAAGATTGCTCACGTTGTGATCCACTAAGGGATCCCCTTCCCTTCGACTTCCCACCACTAAATGTATAAACAAAAGATTGAAGGAGTTTTTCATCAGCCTTCCTACTATCATCCATTAATAATGGGAAACTATTTAAAAACGATGCCTTTCGTTCAATACTCACTTTTGTAGCATTGAATTCGTTTACCAATTCACTTGTACCCCAAACACTGGCCGCGATTTTTAGAGCAGTTGTTTTCCCTCTGGATGTGCTGCTTGTCAGATCGACTATAAATGGATCAATCTTCAGGTCATGAAGCAAGATGCTAGCAAATGAAGCAAGAACAAAGAATAAAGCATTTGGGTGTTTCTTGATTTTTTCAAATACATTTTCTACCCATTCTTCAACACTTCCCGAAGCTTGAAATGCCTCAACTAATTGATGTTCACCTTGATCACTTGGGATAATGTCATAACTTATTGCAAGCAAAGGATGAGCTATTCCTTTTTTGATATGCCCTATTCGATCTACCATATAGCCTCTTTCGATTTCATTGTTGGCCAAGACTTTATCGAAAAAGTCGATAAGTTGCTTTGAATTGTTGTCGTTGCAGGCAAAGCCCTTATCAGCAAGCTGTATAAGTTCTTTCTTTATTGCGATAGTTCCAGCTGGTACCAATTCCTTTATCGATTTTCCTCTGTCATTCCAAGTCAATTCATAATAAACCTGATGTCTTTCCACATTATGTAACTCTCTTTGGATAAAGGGAGCTTGTCTAGCAACCATAATGTCACGGAACTCGACTTCTCCACCTCTTATAGCTTTTGATTCTGTTCTAAATAGTGCATTGCCTATAACTTTATAAGGTAAGGGAATAACATGTGCTCCTTGAACAGTTGTCATTTCTTTCTTGCTTTTACTGACTTTTAGTTTAAGCACTGACTCAAGTAACGGTTTCAAATCATTTAAAGGAAAGTCAGTTTTGTCATAAATGAAGTGTTCATAGATCAAATGCACCCCATTTTTTATAATTTCCAAAGGAACATCACAGGATCTAAGTCTTCGAGCAAATTCATATAGAGAAGTGTTGCGTGCCCCTTGATCAGTAAATGGAATTGGAAAATCATAATCCTTTGTTTTTTCGCCGTTCCATACTGGGTGAAGATATTTTGGAAGCTCGTCCAATCCCTCCATGCTCTGTGTAAGGATGTAGCGATCTTCAGTATTTCTGGTTGGCCAAACAATATAACCTGATCCAGGAGGTTTCGTGTCAACCTTTATTCCTATTGCTGTAAAGTGTTTTGAAACTTGTCTAATTTTCGGCTCTATCGATTTGGCAAAAATGAATTGATATCCATTTGGTGTCTTTATTGCATGATGTTGGATACACTCTCCCTCCAGAAGGTCTCGAAGTAATAGGCCTTTGGCTTCTTCATCTACATCTATAACAATCCTTCCAGCCGGTATAGTGGTCCCTATCCAGTGCTGTTTATTTAGAAAAGCTTCTACTTGGTCAGGGGTTAAATCAGCTGCATCTTTCCATTTACCTACCGGATGCTTGGCTTTGCTGTACTCCTGATTTTTTCCACTATAGCCTTTCAGCTTGATTAATTTTGTCCCTGGTAAAAGTCTCTTTGCTACTTCAATAATTTCTATTGTTGAATTGGCAGCTTCAATCATTGAATGTCTTCACCCCCTTATTTATAGATGATTACTTTATGACTAATAATTTTCGTATTTTTTCAGCAAAAGAAAAGACACCGGAAAATGTTAGATATTCACTTTTTTCTCATTTCTAATGACCACTTGTTAATATATGATTGAACTTCATTTCTATTAAAAAGCCATTTGCTTCCGATTTTTATAGAAGGAAAATCTGGATTACTTAAAAATACTTTCTCGACTGTTGGCCACGATAAGGAAAGCATTTTACATAATTGCTTAGAATTCATAAGGAGAGATTCAAATTCAATTTGGTCTAACTTTTTTTGAATTTCTGCTTGGTATAAAGATTTGAGTTGATCCTCATCAACCTTGATTTCAAACATCTTTCCCCCTCCTAGTGTTTTTTTCTTTTTCAATCATGAATATTTCGTCAAACTCTACTTGCAAGGCATCCACAATTTTTTTTGCAATCGGAGGGCTGGGGTAACGATTACCATTACATATTTGAATTGCTGTAGCAGACCCTATATTGGCAACACCAGCCAACCCTCTCTTTGTAAGCCCTTTGCGAATGAGTAATTCATTAATAACCTCAATTCTAGGCCGAATCCTCATTTTAATTTTCACCACCCCAGTGAGTTCTTTTGTACTCGATTACTATAGTACTCATCTTAAATCAAAAAAAATCATTTGTAAATACTTTTGTTTATTTTTGTACTCACTTTGAATATAATAAAACTCAGAGGGGGAGAGACGATGAATGTAAAAGAATTTGGAGCTTATCTAAAGGAGTTGCGTAAAAGTAAATCTTTAAGTACTCATAAATTAGCTGAATTGTCAGGTGTATCACAATCTTATATTTCACATGTTGAAAATGGCCGGAAATCAAATGTACCTTCAACTGAAATATTAAAGAAGTTAGCAAGAGCTTTAGGAGTTAGCACTTTTGATTTAATTGAAAAAGCTGGTCATTTGCCCGACATCTCACCTATGGAAAGAGAAAGGCTTAATGTAAACTATGACGTTCAGGCTCAACTGGAGCCGCAATTAGAAAGAGCCTTGCAAATAATAGCAAAAGATAATGAATTTATAGCTGAGGTTCAAGAAGATATTAGAGAATTAGAGAAATTTTATGATAACCATTTAGAAATTGACGAAAAGATTACACCTTTATTCCTTAGAGACTTAGTTGAAAACTTTGATTGGGATGAGGAATGGATTCTTATACTTGTTTCAGATATAAATAAAGTGTCGAGAAAATATGACCCTAATGATTTAAAGAATATATTAGCGAGATATACTGATTTAACTACTTTTCTAAATCAACCAAATGTAACTTATAACAATAAATTGATATCGAGTGAACACAAAAAAATAATTCTCACAATGGTAGAGGCCTTGTTCGCAGCACAAGAAAAGGAGGGGCAAGAAGATGGCTAAGTTTAAACAACGTGGCAAAACATGGAGTTATCACATATACATTGGCACCGATCCAATCACTAAAAAGCGTATTGAGACATCAAAAGGCGGTTTTAAGACAAAAAAAGAGGCACAAGCAGCAGCTCGCCTCGTTGAATTAGAAAAACAAAATGGAACACTAATTAAAGAATCAGATGTTCCGTTCCAGGACATCGCCCAAAAGTGGATTAAAGATTATAGTCGCAGTGGTGTTAAGGTAAGCAGCGTTAGAGCTAGAGATAAAGAGATGAAGCACTTCATAAATGTATGGGGACTATATCCGATTAGCAAAATTACAAGTGAAATGTACCAAGACAGGATGTATGAGTTGAATGAAAAATATAGCTACAACTATTTGTCCGGCATTCATGCTTGCGGAAGAATGATTTTCCGTTTTGCTGTAAAAAGAGGACTAATAAAAATCAATCCTACAGAAGATTTTCAAATGCCTAAGCAACAAAAGACTGTAGAAGAATTAGAAAAAACCGAAGAGGAATATGTATTTCTTGAAAAAGAAGAATTGGCTCAATTTTTAAAACTGACTCAGTCAGAGGGTTTACCAATGGATCGCCTTGTTTTTACTGTACTTGCTTATACGGGTCTAAGAATTGGAGAATTGCTTTCTTTAAAATGGACTGATTTCAATGAAAGTGTAGGGACATTGCGAGTTACTAAAACCTTGTATAATCCAACTAACCATATTGAAAAGTATCAACTGCTTTCTCCAAAAACTCCTGGGTCAGTAAGGACAATAAGAATCGATGATATGATTATAAATATTCTCAAGAGCCAACGCATAAGACAAAATGAAACTAAGCTCAAAAATAGAATGATTTATAAGGACTCTGGATTTATATTTGCCCGTGAAGATGGTCACCCACAGTTACGAAAAGTGGTGGAGACCAGGTTAAAAAGGCTTCTAAAAATATCCAATATTCATAAGAACATCACTCCTCACTCATTTCGACATACTCACACCTCATTGTTAATTGAAGCAGGTGTAGGAATCAAAGAGATCCAGCAGCGTCTTGGACATTCTGATATAAATACAACCATGAACATTTATGCTCATATGACGGCAAACATGGAAGAAAAGGCCTCCCAACAGTTCAGCAAACTGATGAAAGACCTTCTCCTATAGATAAATATTTATTGTCATGAATTGTCGTCTTTTATCAAAGCGAGGACAAAGACGAGGACATTTCAGCATCAAACCTCCGCAAACCCTTGATACACAAAGGTTTATTCAGTTCAATTACATCATGCCGCCCATTCCGCCCATGCCGCCCATATCAGGCATGCCCATGCCGCCAGCGCCAGCAGGTTCTGGTTTGTCAGCAACGACAGCTTCTGTAGTTAAGAACATAGCTGCTACAGAGCCAGCGTTTTGTAGAGCTGAACGAGTTACTTTGGTAGGATCGACGATACCGGATTCGATCATGTTCACCCATTGTCCAGTAGCTGCGTTGAAGCCAGTGCCTACTGCTTCGCCTTTAAGGCGCTCTACGATTACAGAGCCTTCAAGTCCAGCATTGTGAGCGATTTGACGAACAGGCTCTTCGATGGCACGAAGAACGATTTTCACGCCTGTTGCTACGTCGCCTTCCGCTTGAATTTCAGCGATTTTATTGTATACGTTAAGAAGTGCTGTACCACCACCGGCTACGATACCTTCTTCAACAGCGGCACGAGTGGAGTTCAATGCATCTTCAATACGAAGTTTACGTTCTTTCAATTCTGTTTCAGTAGCTGCACCGACTTTGATTACCGCTACGCCACCAGCTAATTTAGCAAGGCGTTCTTGTAATTTTTCACGGTCGAATTCAGAAGTTGTTTCTTCTAATTGAACACGGATTTGGTTTACACGAGCTTGAATTTGAGCTGTATCTCCAGCTCCTTCAACGATCGTTGTATTTTCTTTTGTAACAACCACTTTAGACGCACGGCCTAATGAATCGATTGTTGCAGATTTAAGGTCAAGACCGATTTCTTCAGTGATTACTTCGCCGCCTGTAAGAGCTGCGATGTCTTCAAGCATTGCTTTACGACGGTCACCGAATCCAGGAGCTTTAACCGCAACAGCGTTGAATGTTCCACGAAGTTTGTTCACAACAAGAGTTGCAAGCGCTTCGCCTTCTACATCTTCAGCAATTAATAATAGCGGTTTACCTTGTTGTACAACTTGCTCAAGTACAGGAAGGATTTCTTGGATATTCGTGATTTTTTTATCTGTGATCAAGATATATGGATTTTCTAGTACAGCTTCCATTTTATCTGAGTCAGTAACCATGTATGGAGATGCATATCCGCGATCGAATTGCATACCTTCTACTACGTCCAATTCAGTTGTGAAACCTTTAGACTCTTCGATTGTGATGACGCCGTCGTTACCAACGCGCTCCATTGCTTCCGCAATCAGTTGGCCCACTTCTTCATCAGCTGAAGAGATGGCAGCAACTTGTGCGATAGATTCTTTGTTTTCAACAGGTTGGGAAATGGCTTTCAATTCTGCGATTGCAGTATTGACCGCTTTCTCGATTCCTTTACGGATACCCATTGGGTTAGCACCAGCTGTTACGTTTTTAAGACCTTCGCGGATCATCGCTTGTGCAAGAACCGTTGCAGTCGTTGTACCGTCACCAGCTACGTCGTTTGTTTTGCTTGCTACTTCAGCAACCAATTTCGCACCCATGTTTTCGAATGCATCTTCCAATTCGATTTCTTTAGCAATCGTTACACCGTCATTAGTGATAAGTGGTGAACCGAATTTTTTCTCAAGAACCACGTTACGACCTTTTGGTCCAAGCGTTACTTTAACTGCATCTGCAAGTGCGTCCACACCACGAAGCATGGAGCGGCGAGCTTCTTCACTAAATTTAATTTCTTTAGCCATTTATAAGTACCTCCCTAAAATTTTAAGAAAATTTTCGTTCAGTTAAGTATGATGTATAATTAGCCGATAACAGCTAGAATGTCGCTTTCACGTAAAATTAAGTATTCAGTGTTTTCGTATTTAACTTCAGTACCTGCATATTTTGAGAAGATAATTAGATCGCCTTGGGCAACCTCTAAAGCAACACGTTCGCCATTTTCAAGGACACGGCCAGTACCAACTGCTACTACCTTACCTTCTTGCGGCTTTTCTTTAGCAGTATCAGGAAGAACAATACCGCTTGCAGTTTTTTCTTCAGTTTGAACTAGTTCAATAATAACGCGATCACCTAATGGTTTTAACAAGTGAAACAACCTCCTCATATTCTCTTGATAATTTGTTACATGATTATTAGCACTCTTCATCATCGAGTGCTAACACATTTATAATATTAAATAAACCGAGCCTTTTTTGCAAGTATCTTATTGAAAATTTTTTATTAATTTCTGATAAATTACGGGTAAACTACTTTAGCATAATGATTTCCTTAACAAAGTTATTTAAATGTTTCGTTAGGGGTACCTTTAAGTGGTGTTCTGCCTCAATTTTTGATACCATTTTGGAGTATGCGTTTATAGCTTGTCCCCATATCAGGAACGTTCCGAGCGGAATGGGTGACTATAAAAGGAGTTTTCATTTTTGAAAAAAGAATATTGGTTCGTCATCATCACCTATATTGCCATGCAATTATCCAGTATTGTTGGGGTACCCATTTTCATGCTGATCGGGTCTTATACCGGAATGCCGGCTGATGAACTCCAAGTGAAATCTGCAGCATACTGGATAGTTTTCAGTTTTCTCGCTGCTTTATTCTTGATTCTTTTTTTAATGAGAAAAGATATGAGGGAAAAGTTGGACACGAGAAATCAAACTTCCGTTTCCATGTCCATATTATGGGCAATTGCAGGAGTGTTCATGGCTCTTTTTGCGCAAAGCATTGCCGGCAGCATTGAACAGATGCTTGGGGTGGAGTCTGAATCTGAAAATACGCAGCAACTCATTTCACTCATTTACAAAGTCCCCATGGTCATTTTCGTCACTTCAGTAATTGGACCTATATTGGAAGAATTAATTTTCCGGAAAATCATTTTCGGATCACTTCATAAACGCTTTAACTTCTTTATTTCAGCTTTAATCAGCTCAGTTATTTTCGGCTTGGCGCATGGTGAATTTGAACATCTTCTTTTATATACGGCAATGGGCTTCACTTTTGCTTTCCTTTATGCAAAAACAGGCCGCATTCTCGTATCAATGAGCGCTCATATTGCGATGAATACGCTTGTTATCATCCTTCAAGTGGTATATCGGGAGGATATAGAGAAGATGATAGATACTGCACAGGCCTTCATCGGAGGTTTATTATGAAACGTCAATCACCCTTATTCATGGGCATCATCTATGCAGGCTTAGGAGCTCTTTTTACCGCTATCGCGATTCAAACCGTCAATTCTTCTGGATGGGGGCTCTTCGCCTACATACTTGTCCTTATTGCGACTCTTGACTTTGGATCGGGCTTACGCATGATCATGCTGCACTTTAAGATTAAAGCCGCACAAAAAAATAAGAAAAAATAAAAAAACGCTGCAAAGATGCAGCGTTTTTTTCATTCCTCCAAAGCGGCTTCTTCCACAACAGGATAATGTTTCAGGAAGTAGATGAGCGACTGAAGCTCCACGGCCAGGTCAATGTGGTGAACCCTTATTGATGGAGGCACGGTCAGCCTTGCAGGTGTAAAATTCAATATTCCTTTTATATCAGCTTTGACTAAACGATCGGTTATCGTCTGGGCTACCTGTGCAGGCACTGTCAATATAGCGGCAGTGATATTATTTTCCTGCAATAGTGTATCGATTTGATCCATATGATAGATGGGCACATCAGCTATTCGCTTGCCGACTTTTTCTTCAGAAACTTCGAAAGCCATTTCAATTTTTGTATTATTATTTTTCATGAAATTGTAATTTAAAAAAGCGGTTCCTAAATTTCCTACCCCGATTAAAGCGACTTTGGTCAATTCATCTTGATCTAGTGTTTTTCTAAAGAAGGATAATAAATAATTGACATTGTAGCCGTAGCCTTTTTTCCCAAGCGCGCCAAAGTAGGAAAAATCACGGCGTATGGTGGCAGAATCCACTTTTACAGCTTCGCTTAGCTCTGCCGAGGAAACTCTTTGTTTGCCTGAGGAATGTAAGTTCTTTAAAAATCGATAATACAATGGCAACCTTTTGGCTGTTGCCTGCGGTATCTTTGGGTCATGGTTCATTGTTCTTCCCCGCCTTCACACATGCTTTTCAACTTAATCTCTATCTGTTTGTTTTACTTGTCTTTTATAATCGTTACTGGAAACTCCGCCTGTTTTCTCCACTAAGAATGTAGGCCCGATCACCATTCCCTTATCAATGGCCTTACACATGTCATAAACTGTCAAGGCAGTCACGGATGCAGCTGTTAACGCTTCCATTTCCACACCTGTACTTCCTTTTGTCTTAGCTTCCGTTTCAATCCTAAGCCTGTATCCTTGTTCTTCTTTTTCCCACTCAAAGGCTATATTGACCCCTTGCAGAGCAATGGGATGGCACATCGGAATGATATTGGATGTATTTTTGCTGGCCATTATTCCTGCAACCTGTGCAACAGCCAGTACATCACCTTTTTTCATTTTCTGGTTCGTGACCAATTCATATATTTCATCATTCAATAAAATGCTCGATTGAGCCACTGCCGTCCGGGTTGTTTCAGGCTTAGCACTCACATCGACCATTTTGGCCCTGCCCTGTTCATTAAAATGCGTTAAGTCTCCCATTTAAGTAACCCCTCCTAAATCATACACTATTATTCCACTTTATGTAACAGCTTTTGTTTACCATGGAACCAAGCTGTTGCCGATAATAACTAAAATACGTTACACTAACTATAATCAATTGAGGTGAAATCTATGATTTTATTACAAATCAATCAACTATCGAAATATTATGGAGCTGAACTTATTTTATCAAATATGAAGCTCGAAGTTCAAAATAAAGATCGAATTGCACTTGTCGGCCGAAATGGCGCCGGAAAATCCACTCTGCTAAAAATCATAGCCGGGCAGCTTTCCCATGATGGCGGTGAAATTATCAAACCAAAAGGCGTCACAATCGGCTATATGGCCCAGGATACGGGATTGGAATCCGAACTGACCATTTGGGATGAGATGCTGACCGTATTTACGGACCTGATAGAGCAGGAAAAGGAACTGCGTCGCCTTGAGGCTGATATGGCCAGACCTGACATCTTTGAAAACGAAACGATTTACCAAAAAGTGCTGAATGAATACGATACTTTGATGGTGGCATTCAAAGAGAAGGGCGGTTATCAATATGAAGCGGATATCCGTTCCGTATTGCATGGGCTTCAGTTTGCTGACTTTGACTATTCTACCCCAATTTCCACTTTAAGCGGCGGGCAAAAAACAAGGCTTGCATTAGGAAAGCTGCTTTTAAGGAAACCGGATATATTGATTCTGGATGAGCCGACGAACCATTTGGATATCGAAACTCTATCTTGGCTTGAACAATATTTACAAGGCTACCAGGGAGCTGTGCTCATTGTTTCCCATGACCGCTATTTTTTAGATAAAGTAGTAAACCTGGTATATGAGATTTCCCGGAATAACATGAAAAAATACCATGGTAATTATAGTTCTTACCTAGAGGGAAAAGCGGAAGATTATGAGCGGGACATGAAACTGTTCGAGAAGCAGCAAGGGGAAATCGAAAAGCTTCGCGACTTTGTCCAACGTAATATCACAAGGGCTTCCACCACGAAAAGAGCACAAAGCAGACGCAAACAGCTCGAAAAGATGGATGTATTGGACAAGCCGCAAGGTGATGAAAAATCCGCGAATTTTTCTTTCCAGATTGAAAGGCAAAGCGGAAATGAAGTACTCCGCCTCCAGGACTTGGCTATCGGATACGAAGGGGAAACGGTATCAAGGAATATAAATTCCCGGATGACAAAAGGAGAGAGCATAGCTCTTGTTGGCCCAAATGGAGTTGGAAAATCAACGTTATTGAAAACGATCATTTCTAAGCTGCCTGCGCTTTCTGGGGAGTTCCGTTTTGGAACGAACGTAGAAGTCAGCTACTACGATCAAGAACAGGCTAACCTTGTTTCCAATAAACGCGTACTCAATGAATTATGGGACGACTATCCCCTTAAACCGGAAAAGGACATCCGCACCGTACTCGGTAATTTCCTATTTAGCGGGGACGATGTTTTGAAAACCGTTTCCACATTAAGCGGGGGCGAAAAGGCTCGGCTTGCTCTAGCCAAAATGATGATGCAAAAAGGTAATTTTTTAATTCTTGA
This sequence comes from Peribacillus phoenicis, assembly GCF_047238085.1. Classification (NCBI taxonomy): domain Bacteria; kingdom Bacillati; phylum Bacillota; class Bacilli; order Caryophanales; family Bacillaceae; genus Peribacillus; species Peribacillus phoenicis. Next base: position 110,251 of record NZ_JBDFMF010000004.1, read on the forward strand.
TGAACCAACGAACCATTTGGACCTCGATAGTAAATTGGTGCTTGAAAACGCATTGATCGATTATCCGGGTACTATTCTTTTCGTCTCACATGACCGTTATTTCATAAATCGGATAGCAACGAAAGTGATAGAGCTCTCCAAAGACGGCAACGAAGAATTCCTCGGTGATTATGATTACTATTTAGAGAAGAAACAGGAGCAAGCGGAAATCCAAGCACTTGAACAGCAGGATCAGGCTAAAACTTTAGATGCAGCTGTAGAAAAAATAAATTACAAAATTGATAAAGAAGCAAAAAAAGCAGAACGCCAGCGAAAACGGCGCATTGAGGAAATCGAGGCAGCCATGGAGCGTCTTGAAACCGAAATAAGCGAATATAATGACCTCCTTTGTGATCCAAATGTTTTTCAGGACCACGAAAAAGTGATGGAAGTCCAAACAAAGCTTGATAATGCACAGGAAAAATTGGACCAACTGCTCGAAGAATGGGCTGAACTGGAAGAATGACAAAAGACCGGGTCAATCGACTCGGTCTTTTTCACTTCAAATTAAAAAGTTATCCACAAACTTGTTAACAAACTACTTACCGTTCATTAGCCAATAATTTGAGTTATACACATTATCCACAGAAACATATCCACTTATCCACAAAAACACCACTTTATACACATGCAGTATGATAATCAAAAAAACTTTATCCACAGAATATTCTATTATTTTATTAACACGATAAAAAGACAGGATGCCGAAATGCGGGATCCTGTCTTCTCTCAATTAAAATGCTTCTATATCCAATCCAGGATTTCCGTTCAAATCCAAACCAGATCGTTTTCCTTTTTCAAACATGACACTGCCAGCAGCACCGATCATGGCGGCATTGTCCGTACAAAGATAGAGGGGCGGAATGGATATATCCATAGGTAAATCCTTAAAAGCTTCCGTTAATGCTTCCCTAAGGCCTTTATTTGCCGCAACTCCTCCAGCAAGCAATACCTGCTTCACATTATATTCCTTTGCAGCTTTTACAGCTTTCATTACAAGCACTTCTATCACGCTTGCTTGGAAACTTGCCGCTAAATCTTTAGGTTCGATTTTTTCCCCGCGCTGTTCTGCATTATGCAAAGTGTTGATCACCGCCGATTTCAATCCGCTGAAAGAAAAATCATAGCTGCCATCCAACCATGCCCTAGGCAGTTTCAAAGTTGGTGAGCCTTCTTGCGCAAGCCTATCGATATGAGGACCGCCAGGATAAGGGAGCCCCAATGTTCGAGCCACTTTATCATATGCCTCTCCTGCTGCATCATCCCGCGTCTCCCCTATCACCTTGAAAGAACCTGGCTCTTCTAAAAGCACCAATTCCGTATGACCTCCCGAAACGACTAAGGAAAGCGCAGGATATTCGATCTCCTGAATAAGCCGATTTGCATAGATATGACCAGCGATATGATGCGTACCGACAATCGGTATTCCATGTGCGAAAGCTACAGCCTTCGCCGCATTCACGCCTATTAATAGTGCCCCAACAAGACCCGGGCCTTCTGTAACGGCAATGGCATCCAAGTCTTCATATGTCACACCAGCTTGCAGCAGTGCTTCTTCAAGAACAATCGTAATTTGTTCTACATGATGACGGGAAGCTATTTCTGGGACGACACCGCCAAATCGTTTATGGCTTTCGATTTGTGAAGCCACGACATTACTCAGTATCTCCGTACCATTTTTTATGACAGCTGCCGCAGTTTCATCGCAGCTCGTTTCAATACCTAATATAAATTGATCTTTTTTCATGAAAAATTCACCCACATAACATAAGCATCTTCTTGATTGTCTGTATAATAATTTTTTCGGATTCCGCCCTTTTGGAAACCTAGTTTTTCATATAGCGAAATGGCTACTGCATTACTGACACGGACCTCAAGCGTCATCCTCACCACACCCATCGAAATGGAGATTTCGATCATCTTCCTGAGCAAAGCTTCTCCTAGCTTTTGCCCTCGGTATTCTGGCAATATCGCTATATTGGTAATGTGCGATTCATCAATGACGATCCAGGCACCGCAATAACCGGCGATTTTACCTTCATCCTCTATCACCATGTATACAGCATATTGATTATGATTCAATTCATTAAAAAAAGCTTCCCGGCTCCAAGGCAAAGTAAAGGACTGCTTTTCCACGTTTAGCACTTGGTCGATATCTTCCGTATTCATCTTTCGGAACGTCAATGTTTTACTCATAATAATCGGTCGCTTTCCTTTTTTATTTCCCCTGCTGTTCAAGCCACTTAGCTTCTGCTTCAGCCATGCGGATATAATTCGGTACAAACTGGTGAACATCCACTTCAGCCTTATCAAGACCAATGAAGGCCAGTTCGCTTGGCCTTGAATTATATGACTGTACCGGAGCAAATACAGCCAATTCCCCTAATGCATCCGTAATTGCATCCCGATGGATGTCCACATCTTGACCAACAAATAAAACAGGACGATTTAATTCCTTCAATTGATTCGCCCACTCAGAGGATAGAATATTACAATCTTCAATGACTGTCTTTAAAGAATCCTTTTCCAATTCATATAATCCAGTATAAATCTGCCCTCTTCTTGCATCGAACAAGGGAGAGATCACCCCGTTAAAATAACGTCCATTAGCTGCTAAAACCTCTAAGCTGGAAACACCTGATAAGGGAATTTGAAGCGTCCATGCCAAGCTTTTCGCTATCGTCACTCCAATCCTGACCCCTGTATATGAGCCTGGACCTTGAGCGACCACAATCTTAGTCAATTCCTTCGGTTTAGTATCACAATCCCTCAGCAGTGTCTCAATTGCCGGCATTACCCGCACCGAATGATTTTTCTTTAGGTTCGTCGTATACTCACCAATTACTTGATTCTCGTTTACCAGTGCAATCCCTAATGTGAAATTCGATGTATCTATAGCTAAAACCTTCATCAAATAATCTCCTTACATAACTTTACATATCTTTCGCCTTTGGCTTCCAAAACAATACGCCGGCTGGTATCGCCCAGGCGATAGATATAAATGGTCAAGATTTCCTCTGGAAGGTGATCCTTTATTAAATGGGCCCATTCAACGACAGTCACACCATCACCATCAAAATATTCATCAAAGCCTAGATCTTCTTCCGATTCACTTACCCGATAAACATCCATATGATATAAAGGCAAGCGACCCATGTATTCCTTTATTATCGTGAAGGTAGGGCTATTCACCATTCTGGTAACACCTAATCCTTTAGCCAGGCCTTTTGTGAATGCCGTCTTCCCTGCACCCAAGTCACCTTCTAAAGCCAGCACATCTCCACTGGAAAGCTTTTGTGCCAATCTATGCGCAAATTGCGCTGTTTCTTCCTCACTCTGAGAAATCCATTCAACATGTTGCATATATCAATCACCTTTATCATTATTAGGAAACGTCCTATATAAACGCAATATTATGGAACGAAAACCATTCTATATGTAGTTTACCTTGTTTCAAAAGAAGAAACAAATAAGTTAGGGACATAATTATTCGAATTTCAGATAAAACAAAAAAACGAAACCTAAGTTTCGTTTTTTTTATGATTGCGGGGACAGGATTTGAACCTGCGACCTTCGGGTTATGAGCCCGACGAGCTACCGGACTGCTCCACCCCGCGACGGTATAAATGTTGCTTTTATAAATATAGTATTCCCATTTATCCAAAAAGAATACAATGATTATAGCTTGGCGGCGTCCTACTCTCACAGGGGGAAACCCCCAACTACCATTGGCGCTGAAGAGCTTAACTGCCGTGTTCGGAATGGGAACGGGTGTGACCTCTTCGCTATCGCCACCAAACATTTAATCATTTTAGAACATTTATTATCATACCATGTATGAAATCAAAATGCAAGAAGAAATTTTCATTCCTTCAAAACTAGATAATAATAAGAAGGTATTTCATTTTTTTAAAGCGTTGGTTAAGTCCTCGATCTATTAGTATCAGTCAGCTCCACATGTCACCATGCTTCCACCTCTGACCTATCAACCTGATCATCTTTCAGGGATCTTACTAGCTTGCGCCATGGGAAATCTCATCTTGAGGGGGGCTTCATGCTTAGATGCTTTCAGCACTTATCCCGTCCGCACGTAGCTACCCAGCTATGCCTTTGGCAAGACAACTGGTACACCAGCGGTGCGTCCATCCCGGTCCTCTCGTACTAAGGACAGCTCCTCTCAAATTTCCTGCGCCCGCGACGGATAGGGACCGAACTGTCTCACGACGTTCTGAACCCAGCTCGCGTACCGCTTTAATGGGCGAACAGCCCAACCCTTGGGACCGACTACAGCCCCAGGATGCGATGAGCCGACATCGAGGTGCCAAACCTCCCCGTCGATGTGGACTCTTGGGGGAGATAAGCCTGTTATCCCCGGGGTAGCTTTTATCCGTTGAGCGATGGCCCTTCCATGCGGAACCACCGGATCACTAAGCCCGACTTTCGTCCCTGCTCGACTTGTAGGTCTCGCAGTCAAGCTCCCTTGTGCCTTTACACTCTACGAATGATTTCCAACCATTCTGAGGGAACCTTTGGGCGCCTCCGTTACTCTTTAGGAGGCGACCGCCCCAGTCAAACTGCCCACCTGACACTGTCTCCCACCCCGATAAGGGGCGCGGGTTAGAATTTCAATACAGCCAGGGTAGTATCCCACCAACGCCTCCACCGAAGCTGGCGCTCCGGCTTCTCAGGCTCCTACCTATCCTGTACAAGCTGTACCAAAATTCAATATCAGGCTGCAGTAAAGCTCCACGGGGTCTTTCCGTCCTGTCGCGGGTAACCTGCATCTTCACAGGTACTATAATTTCACCGAGTCTCTCGTTGAGACAGTGCCCAGATCGTTACACCTTTCGTGCGGGTCGGAACTTACCCGACAAGGAATTTCGCTACCTTAGGACCGTTATAGTTACGGCCGCCGTTTACTGGGGCTTCGGTTCAAAGCTTCGCTTGCGCTAACCTCTCCCCTTAACCTTCCAGCACCGGGCAGGTGTCAGCCCCTATACTTCGCCTTGCGGCTTCGCAGAGACCTGTGTTTTTGCTAAACAGTCGCCTGGGCCTATTCACTGCGGCTTTTCTGGGCTATTCACCCTAAAAAGCACCCCTTCTCCCGAAGTTACGGGGTCATTTTGCCGAGTTCCTTAACGAGAGTTCTCTCGCACACCTTAGGATTCTCTCCTCGCCTACCTGTGTCGGTTTGCGGTACGGGCACCTTACATCTCACTAGAGGCTTTTCTTGGCAGCGTGGAATCAGGAACTTCGGTACTATATTTCCCTCGCCATCACAGCTCCGCCTTAATGGAAACGGGATTTGCCTCGTTTCCGGCCTAACTGCTTGGACGCGCATATCCAACAGCGCGCTTACCCTATCCTTCTGCGTCCCCCCATCGTTCAAACGATGTATAGGTGGTACAGGAATATCAACCTGTTGTCCATCGCCTACGCCTTTCGGCCTCGGCTTAGGTCCCGACTAACCCTGAGCGGACGAGCCTTCCTCAGGAAACCTTAGGCATTCGGTGGAAGGGATTCTCACCCTTCTTTCGCTACTCATACCGGCATTCTCACTTCTAAGCGCTCCACCAGTCCTTCCGGTCTGACTTCAACGCCCTTAGAACGCTCTCCTACCATCGACACCATACGGTGTCAATCCACAGCTTCGGTGATACGTTTAGCCCCGGTACATTTTCGGCGCGGAGTCACTCGACCAGTGAGCTATTACGCACTCTTTAAATGGTGGCTGCTTCTAAGCCAACATCCTGGTTGTCTAATCAACTCCACATCCTTTTCCACTTAACGTATACTTTGGGACCTTAGCTGGTGGTCTGGGCTGTTTCCCTTTCGACTACGGATCTTATCACTCGCAGTCTGACTCCCAAGAATAAGTATTTGGCATTCGGAGTTTGACTGAATTCGGTAACCCGTTGGGGGCCCCTAGTCCAATCAGTGCTCTACCTCCAATACTCTCATCTTGAGGCTAGCCCTAAAGCTATTTCGGAGAGAACCAGCTATCTCCAGGTTCGATTGGAATTTCTCCGCTACCCACACCTCATCCCCGCACTTTTCAACGTGCGTGGGTTCGGGCCTCCATTCAGTGTTACCTGAACTTCACCCTGGACATGGGTAGATCACCTGGTTTCGGGTCTACGACCTCATACTCATTCGCCCTATTCAGACTCGCTTTCGCTGCGGCTCCGTCTTATCAACTTAACCTCGCATGAAATCGTAACTCGCCGGTTCATTCTACAAAAGGCACGCCATTACCCATTAACGGGCTTTGACTACTTGTAGGCACACGGTTTCAGGATCTATTTCACTCCCCTTCCGGGGTGCTTTTCACCTTTCCCTCACGGTACTGGTTCACTATCGGTCACTAGGGAGTATTTAGCCTTGGGAGATGGTCCTCCCTGCTTCCGACGGGATTTCTCGTGTCCCGCCGTACTCAGGATCCACTCAGGAGGGAACGAAGTTTCAACTACAGGGTTTTTACCTTCTTCGACGGATCTTTCCAGATCGCTTCATTTACCCCGTTCCTTTGTAACTCCATGTTGAGTGTCCTACAACCCCAAGAGGCAAGCCTCTTGGTTTGGGCTAATTCCGTTTCGCTCGCCGCTACTCAGGAAATCGCGTTTGCTTTCTCTTCCTCCGGGTACTTAGATGTTTCAGTTCCCCGGGTCTGCCTTCAGTACCCTATGTATTCAGGTAAAGATACTGTTCCATTACGAACAGTGGGTTTCCCCATTCGGAAATCTCCGGATCAAAGCTTACTTACAGCTCCCCGAAGCATATCGGTGTTAGTCCCGTCCTTCATCGGCTCCTAGTGCCAAGGCATCCACCGTGCGCCCTTTCTAACTTAACCGTTAAAAAAGATCTTACAGATGCTTTGAAAAAAATTAATTGCCTTCTATCAATTATCTAGTTTTCAAGGAACAAAGCAGAAAGAATCCATCACATCGTGATGCTTGTCTTTCCTATTTGAATGAATTACTCATTCAAAACTGAACAAAACAAAAGCGCTCTCGTAATTATCCTTAGAAAGGAGGTGATCCAGCCGCACCTTCCGATACGGCTACCTTGTTACGACTTCACCCCAATCATCTGTCCCACCTTAGGCGGCTGGCTCCATGAAGGTTACCTCACCGACTTCGGGTGTTACAAACTCTCGTGGTGTGACGGGCGGTGTGTACAAGGCCCGGGAACGTATTCACCGCGGCATGCTGATCCGCGATTACTAGCGATTCCGGCTTCATGCAGGCGAGTTGCAGCCTGCAATCCGAACTGAGAATGGCTTTATGGGATTCGCTTACCTTCGCAGGTTTGCAGCCCTTTGTACCATCCATTGTAGCACGTGTGTAGCCCAGGTCATAAGGGGCATGATGATTTGACGTCATCCCCACCTTCCTCCGGTTTGTCACCGGCAGTCACCTTAGAGTGCCCAACTGAATGCTGGCAACTAAGATCAAGGGTTGCGCTCGTTGCGGGACTTAACCCAACATCTCACGACACGAGCTGACGACAACCATGCACCACCTGTCACTCTGTCCCCCGAAGGGGAAAGCCCTATCTCTAGGGTTGTCAGAGGATGTCAAGACCTGGTAAGGTTCTTCGCGTTGCTTCGAATTAAACCACATGCTCCACCGCTTGTGCGGGCCCCCGTCAATTCCTTTGAGTTTCAGCCTTGCGGCCGTACTCCCCAGGCGGAGTGCTTAATGCGTTAGCTGCAGCACTAAAGGGCGGAAACCCTCTAACACTTAGCACTCATCGTTTACGGCGTGGACTACCAGGGTATCTAATCCTGTTTGCTCCCCACGCTTTCGCGCCTCAGTGTCAGTTACAGACCAGAAAGTCGCCTTCGCCACTGGTGTTCCTCCAAATCTCTACGCATTTCACCGCTACACTTGGAATTCCACTTTCCTCTTCTGCACTCAAGTTCCCCAGTTTCCAATGACCCTCCACGGTTGAGCCGTGGGCTTTCACATCAGACTTAAGGAACCACCTGCGCGCGCTTTACGCCCAATAATTCCGGACAACGCTTGCCACCTACGTATTACCGCGGCTGCTGGCACGTAGTTAGCCGTGGCTTTCTGGTTAGGTACCGTCAAGGTACCAGCAGTTACTCTGGTACTTGTTCTTCCCTAACAACAGAACTTTACGACCCGAAGGCCTTCTTCGTTCACGCGGCGTTGCTCCGTCAGACTTTCGTCCATTGCGGAAGATTCCCTACTGCTGCCTCCCGTAGGAGTCTGGGCCGTGTCTCAGTCCCAGTGTGGCCGATCACCCTCTCAGGTCGGCTACGCATCGTCGCCTTGGTGAGCCATTACCTCACCAACTAGCTAATGCGCCGCGGGCCCATCTATAAGTGACAGCGTAAACCGTCTTTCCATCTTCTCTCATGCGAGAAAAGAACGTATCCGGTATTAGCTCCGGTTTCCCGAAGTTATCCCAGTCTTATAGGCAGGTTGCCCACGTGTTACTCACCCGTCCGCCGCTAATCTCAGGGAGCAAGCTCCCGTCGATTCGCTCGACTTGCATGTATTAGGCACGCCGCCAGCGTTCGTCCTGAGCCAGGATCAAACTCTCCGAAGAAATGTTTGACTTGCTCATTTGCTTTTTTGATAGTGTGTGCTCACTTAAAATTTAACGTTGGCGCTTTGTTTTGTTCAGTTTTCAAAGAGCAATAATGGAGCGGGTGAAGAGAATCGAACTCTCATCATCAGCTTGGAAGGCTGAGGTTTTACCACTAAACTACACCCGCATTTAATTTTAAAATATTTTCAGAAAGAATGGTCGGGAAGACAGGATTCGAACCTGCGACCCCTTGGTCCCAAACCAAGTGCTCTACCAAGCTGAGCTACTTCCCGTAAATATGGTGCGCCCGGCGGGAGTCGAACCTACAACCTTCTGATTCGTAGTCAGATGCTCTATCCAATTGAGCTACGGGCGCTAATTTCTATGATGTTATTGGTGCGGCCGAGAGGAGTCGAACCTCCACGGGGTTTCCCCCACTAGGCCCTCAACCTAGCGCGTCTGCCATTCCGCCACGACCGCGAAAGCGACTTTGTAAGTTTAACACCTTTTCAACTTGATGTCAAGAAGAAAAATATCAGTGCGGGTGAAGGGACTTGAACCCCCACGCCTTGCGGCGCCAGATCCTAAGTCTGGTGCGTCTGCCAATTCCGCCACACCCGCGAAAATAAATGGTGAGCCATGAAGGATTCGAACCTTCGACCCTCTGATTAAAAGTCAGATGCTCTACCAACTGAGCTAATGGCTCTAAATAAAATGGCTGGGCTAGAAGGGATCGAACCTTCGCATGACGGAATCAAAATCCGTTGCCTTACCGCTTGGCTATAGCCCAATAATCGAATACTAATTAACAGCCAGGATAATATTATATCACAATAATATTATTTTAGCAAGTGTTTTTTTAAAAATGGCGGTCCCGACGGGAATCGAACCCGCGATCTCCTGCGTGACAGGCAGGCATGTTAACCGCTACACCACGGGACCAGTATTATGATTATATATAAGAAAGTGACCCATACGGGATTCGAACCCGTGTTACCGCCGTGAAAGGGCGGTGTCTTAACCGCTTGACCAATGGGCCTTGATAAAATATGCAGCTGGCGGAGAAGGAGGGATTTGAACCCTCGCGCCGCTTACGCGACCTACACCCTTAGCAGGGGCGCCTCTTCAGCCTCTTGAGTACTTCCCCAAAAAAAATGGCTCCGCAGGTAGGACTCGAACCTACGACCGTTCGGTTAACAGCCGAATGCTCTACCACTGAGCTACTGCGGAATAATGAAAATTGGGTTCCTTTTTCACGCTCAAGGACCTTAGTGTTTGTCGTTAAGAACAAGTTGTTATCTTGTCGACTCTTATGATTATAAAGAGGTTGCAACTTAAAGTCAAGGGTTCTTTTATGATTTTTTATATTTTTGTTTTTTACTCCTTAAACCCTTGGTAAATCAATGTTCCACGACATTTACCACAAACGAAACGGGTAGTGTCGATTCGCTTTTTTCTTATATACACCTGCTGACAGTCTTCACATTTATATTGGATAGTATTCATCTTTTTCTTTAATTGGTTAGATGGCAGCGGTTCGCAAAATCTCGGCGCCCCCACTTTTTTGAGTAATTGCTTAAAGTCCGCATCACGATGCTGGTACCCTTTTTTCTCGATGTGCAGATGATAATGGCACAATTCATGCTTAATGATTCCAATCATTTCTTCCACACCGCGTTCATCAAGATACTTCTTATTGATTTCTATATTGTGTGAACGGAGCAAATATCGGCCTCCTGTTGTTCGGAGACGTGGATTAAAACTGGCTTGATGTCTAAAGGCCTTTTCAAAGTCTTTCAACGATATTTCTTCAACAAGTTTTTGCAATTGCCGATTATCCATTTCCCCCTCCCTTTCCTTGGTAACATGACAACCCATTATAACATAGACTAATAATACAATAAGAAACTAAGGGAGGAAAAGCTATGCCTAATTGGTTCCAGAATCAAATCCGCAAAGCCTTTTATGAAAAGGATTATTATCAAGTGAAGATGTTGAATCAATGTTGGTTTTTTTATCAAAAGAAAGAAAGCCTCCGGTTATAAATTCAACTTTGTTCCATATAAAAAAACCCCTTCTATTATAGAAGGAGCTTACCATAGACTAGTTTTGATCCTTTGGCTCGAGCATCGTTAAAGATACCCTTTGTTTTTGCGAGTCAACCAGTTCGACCCAAACCGTCACAACATCCCCAACGGCCACTACATCCAATGGGTGTTTTACAAACCTGTTGCTCAGTTTAGAAATATGAACCAGTCCATCCTGTTTAACACCAATATCCACAAACGCACCGAAATCCACAACATTCCTCACTGTACCTTGTAATTCCATCCCAGTTTGCAGATCCTCCATTTTTAGTACATCCTGCTTAAGCAGTGGTTTTGATAATTCATCCCGAGGATCTCTTCCCGGTTTCATCAAATCATCTATGATATCTTTAATCGTAATTTCCCCAATTGCCAATTCATCGGCCAAATCAGCCGGATTTAGTTTGCCTAATTCTTCATTCAGGACATCACTGCCTAAATCATCAGATGTGAATCCCATTTTCTTTAATAATTTATTCACGGCACTGTAGTTCTCAGGATGTATCGCGGTTTGATCTAAAGGCTCATCTCCATTAATGATACGTAAGAACCCTATACATTGTTCATAAGTTTTGGCACCCAGCCGGGGAATCTTCTTTAATTCCTTCCTGCTTGAAAACTTTCCTTCCACTTCCCTTTTCTTCACAATATTTTGAGCAACCGATTTCGATAAACCAGCTACATATTGCAAAAGTGACGATGAAGCGGTATTGACATTCACCCCCACCTGGTTAACAGCTGTTTCTACTACAAAGGTGAGGGATTCCGTTAACTTTTTCTGGGACACATCATGTTGATATTGACCCACCCCCACGGATTGCGGATCAATTTTAACAAGTTCAGCAAGGGGATCCTGAAGCCTTCTTCCTATTGAAACGGCGCTTCTCTGTTCTACCTGAAGATCCGGAAACTCTTCACGGGCAATATCCGAGGCTGAATACACACTGGCACCCGCTTCATTTACAATTATATATGATATATTCCCTTTCACTTCTTTCAAAATATCTGCGATGAATTGCTCTGATTCACGTGATGCCGTACCATTGCCGATTGCCACGATTTCAACCGAGAACCGCTGAAGTATTTCGATCGTTTTTTCACGGGCAGCATTAAGTTTCGCAGCAGGAGGATGCGGGTAGATCACACTGATATCGAGTACCTTTCCGGTTTCATCAATGACAGCCAACTTACAGCCAGTCCGATATGCCGGATCTAGGGCGAGGACCACTTTTCCTTTAAGCGGAGGCTGCAAGAGCAGGTTCCGCAGGTTTTCAGAGAAAATATGGATAGCTTGATCCTCAGCTTTTTCCGTCAGCTCTTTTCTGATTTCCCGTTCTACAGAAGGCATGATCAAACGCTTAAGTCCATCCTCAATCGCAGATTTAAGAACAACTTGGGCTTCAGATTTGTTATTTTTAATGATTTTCCGTTCAAGATGACCAATGATGATTTCAGTCCGGGGCTGAATGGAGATTCGCAGAACCTCTTCCTTTTCACCTCTATTCAGCGCCAACACCCGATGCGGTACGATTCTTTGAACCGGCTCCTCGTATTCATAGTACATTTCGAAGATTTTTTTCTCGTCCTTCTCTTCATTTTTCACAGTTGAAACCATTTTTCCGGCTTTGAAAATTTCAGCCCTTATCCACTTCCTTAATTCTGCATCATCGGAAATATGTTCAGCTATGATATCCTGCGCTCCAGCAATTGCCTCTTCAATAGAAGAAACTTCTTTTTCTGCCGATATGAATTCTGCAGCTTTTTCGCTGACACTGGCATGCATTGGACATTCCAGAAGCCAATTGGCCAGTGGTTCAAGACCCTTTTCTTTAGCGACTGTCGCTTTCGTTCTCCTTTTTTGCTTGAATGGCCTGTATAAATCCTCGACTTCCTGCAGTTTTGTTGCCTTCTCGATTTGTTTCGTTAATTCTTCCGTCAATTTTCCCTGTTCACCTATTGAACGCGTAACTTCCGCTTTCCTCTGGCCAAGGTTTTCAAGATAATTCCACCTTTCCATGATGGAACGAATCTGAACTTCATCAAGCGAACCCGTCATTTCTTTTCTATACCGTGCGATAAAAGGGACAGTGTTCCCTTCTTGCAGCATCTGTATGACGTTTTGGACTTGATGATTTTTCAAAGTTAGCTCATTGGATATTTGTTTAATCAGTTCTTTCAATGTATCTTCTACAACGATCATTATGTTTACCTCCAACCTTTTGATCTAATAAGTATAGTCTAGCAAATGAGTGATGAAGTTGCGAATTCAATACAAAAAAGCTCACTTCCGAATTATGGCGAAAGTAAGCTTCCTAAAATGAAAGTTGTATCATCTGCAGTTAATGGACTGCTTTTTAATATACATTGTGCGTTCTTATCGATAGGGACCAGCCTTTTTAAAAAAGATTTAGCTCCCTTAAGTTCTAAACCATCGGAATGAAGAATGAATTTTGCATTTGGTTCATATTTGTAGCTCTGCGTCCTGTATGTTTGTTTCCTTCCGGATAAATACCCTGTAACAGGTAAAGGGTAAACGAGTTTATCGTCGCTTGGATTATACAGGAAAAAGCGGATGTTACCCACTGAACTGTATACAAATTCATTCTTATCATAAAATATCTTCAAAATCGAAACGGCTGCCCCCCGCTTATCGACCAAAACCTGGTTACATACCGCCATTAATGATTCTACATCCAACTCATGATTACGTTTTACTTCCTCGATGACGGCATGGGAGGAATCATAAGCATTTTTACCGCTGCCTAGACCATCAGCCAGGACACACACAAAGTATTCTTCCGTATGAAGAAAAAAGTAATCATCACCACAATAAACCATCCCGTTTTTAGACGATTGAGAGACAAGGACTTCTATTTTTTCTCCTTTGAGAATATCTTTAATCACTGAATTAACTCCGAGTTTTCAGCATTAATGGCTTCTTGAAGTTTCTTGATCGCGCGGCGCTGGAGCCTTGAAACATGCATTTGGGAAATCCCCAGTTTATCGCCAGCTTCTTTCTGACTTAAATTCTCTAGGTAAGTATGTTGAATAATCATCTTTTCACGGTCACTCAGCACATGCAGCACCTTTTCAAGCACAAGACGCTGATTGACCCTTTCAAAACCTTCATCGACATTCCCGAATATATCAAGCAACGTGACAGTACCGCCATCAGAATCCGCCTCAATAGAATGATCCACAGATAAAGCTTGATAGCTTTTTCCCATTTCCATCGCTTCTAAAACTTCTTCTTCAGTCACGCCTATGCTATCGGCTATTTCATCTATTCTTGGTGAACGATGCAGAGTTGTCGTTAATTCCTCGACAGTCACCCTGATTTTCGGACCAAGTTCCTTAATTCTCCTCGGAACATGGACACTCCATGTTTTGTCACGCAGGAACCTTTTGATTTCGCCGATTATGGTAGGGACGGCAAATGCCTCAAAGCTCTTACCGAAAGATTCATCATATCGTCGAATGGCACCCAATAAACCAATCATGCCGACTTGGGAGATATCCTCCTGAAATGACTTCCCTTTCGCATACTTACGAGAGATTGTTTCAACCAAACTTTTATAATGGATGACTAGATTACTCTGTGCTTCATCATCTTGATTCTGCTGGTAAGCTCTTATCCATTCATTTATCTGTTCTCTTTGCGCCTGATTAGGTTGAGACTGTTTTTGCATCCATCTCCACCTGCTCTCCTTCTAAAAACTTAGTCATAAATACTGTAACCCCATCATGCTGATGGATTTTTACATCATCCATCAAAGTTTCAATAAGGTAAAGACCCAAGCCTCCTTCTCTCAAAAGTTCGACTTTTTGTCCATTTTCGTATGGACCGAGTCCTTGACGAACTTCTTCGAAATTACAGCTCTTGCCACTATCAGAAACCATGACCTCCAAACGGTCAGGATAAAGGCCGAAACTTACTTTCACTTCACCTTTTTCAGATTGCTTATATGCATGCTGTACAGCATTTGTGCAAGCCTCACTCGTAGCGATTTTCAAATCCTCAATTTCATCATACGCAAATCCCATCCGGCTTCCTATTCCAGAAAGCGTTAAACGAATGACACCGATGAATTCTGGTTTTGCAGGTATTTTCATTTCGATGTAATCATATACTTGACTCATTCTAACCCACCCTCTGTACCACTTTTTATATCAATGATATCTGCAAGACCTGTTATATCAAATAAACGTCGTAACCTTTCTGATAAGCCAACTAGTGTGAATTCGCCATTATGTGCCCTTACGCTTTTGAAAGCACCGACAAATACCCCAAGTCCCGTACTATCCATATAAGAGACTTCAGTTAAATCAATCGTAATCGAAACATTATCCTGCTCTGAAATCGGAAATAGTGATTCTCTTAACTTCGGTGCAGTATAGGCATCGATCTCACCTTTTAGTTTTACAATAAATTCAGTATTTAATTCATTAACATCTACAGTTATATTCATCCTTGACCCACCTCTTCAAATCCTCTTCATTTCTATATCTATACCCAGCAGAAACGATACTAAACATTTGATTTTAAAATTATTAATGTAAAATCATCCCTCAGTTGGAAGTTCTGCATTTTTTCCAATTGTTTATATATATTATTCACCATTTCCTGGGCTTGCAAATGCATATTCTTTTTAATGAGACCAATAAGTGTTTCCCTTTCTATGAACCCATCATTCGTCCGGCACTCCGTTACACCATCGGATAATAAAATGATCATGTCTCCACGATTCACCGTTTTTTCATATTGGCGATACCTTGTTTTTTTATCGACTCCAAGCAACAAGCCCTTTGCATCCAAATCGCTGAAAGTACCTGTTGCGGCATCATAGTAAAAACCAGGTTCATGTCCGGCTGAAGCATAGGAAAATTGCCTGTCATGCGGATCATATAAACCATAGAACATGGTTATGAACATGCTTGGATCCACATTATGCTCCACAACACGGTTTAAACTCTCAAGCACACTATTCGGTTCATGACGATTCTCCGGAAGACTGTCCATCGCATATTTGATCATCGACATGCACAATGCAGCAGGAATCCCTTTTCCAATAACATCGGCTATCCCTACCCCTATACGCTCATTTTCATCTTGGACGAAGTGATAGTAATCTCCGTTCATCTGTCTCGCCGGAACACTGATCGCTCCAATTTCAAGAGCTTTGATATCAGGAATTTCCGTTTCCAAAAGAGTATGTTGGACGTTTGCCGCAATCTCGATTTCCGTTTTCAGTTCCTGCTGCTGATGTCTAAGGCTTTGATGTTCACGGTATGCAATGCCGTAGCCCATCATGACTTCTAGCAGGAAATCGAAAGAATCCAATACTTTTCCCGGTAATTCCGGGTAAAGTTCCATTAAGTTATTTTTATGCATACTGATGATTTCTTCTGGAGATATATTGTATTTAATATGTAGGCGGCTAATCTTTTGCCCTTGGTAGAGTGCCTGCTCATTTAGGTCTTTAAGATAAGTGGAAAGCGCCTCATGATACTTTTTCTCCATGTTCTCCCTAATATCCATAGTCCCCCCCTAACGGAGCCATTTCGTAGCGATGATCTTAGTCCCTTCACCTGGTATCGATTCAATATCAAAGTCATCCATTAAACGCTTGGCTCCTGGAAGGCCTGCTCCCAGCCCCCCCGATGTGGTATATCCATCTTCCATGACTCTGCGGATATCCTCAATTCCCGGCCCTTGGTCCTCTGCAATGATTTTCAATCCTGACTTCCCATTTCTATTTAGCTTTTCTATGCTAACACTGCCTTGTCCAGCATATAGGTATATGTTTCGGGCCAATTCGCTAATGGCCGTCGTGATCCTGGCCTGGTCTACAGTACCGAACCCCAACTCTTTAGCGACATTTCTTCCGAGCTGCCTTGCAGCTACGATGTCCCATTCATTTATGATTTTTACGCAGGATTGGAACTCCATTCTTTATTCCCCCAATTCCTGTTGTAATTTCTCCAGGCCTTTCTCTAAGTCTAATGCTGTCAGAACATCATCGAGACTAATTCCCAGTTCAATTAATGTTATTGCAACAGCAGGCTGGATCCCCGTAATTACAACCTTGGCCCCCATAAGCTTAGACATGCTAAAGACATCGCCCAATACCTTTGCGATAAAAGAATCAATAAAATCTATTGAGGTAATATCTATAACAACGCCATTCGCGCTTGTTTCATGAATCTTATGCAGTAAATCCTCTTGGAATTGAAGGGCTGTCATATCATCCAATTCCCACTGTATAGAGACTAACAAGCAGTCATAAAGCTTTAATATCGGAATCCTCATACTTATCCCTCCACCTTTACGATCTTTCGGCTCGTTAATTCCAACGCAACTTCTATCCCTTTTTTCAATGTATTTTTTGTAATCACTTCATTTAAATTAATTCCTAGATTAACGATGGTTTGGGCTATTTCAGGGCGAATGCCGCAAAGTATACATTTTGCGCCCACTAAGCGGACCGCTTCCGCAGCTTGAATGATATGGTGGGCAACCATTGTATCCACGACCGGCACGCCCGTTATATCAATAAGAACAACTTCAGATCTATGCTTAACCACGCCAGTCAGCAGGTTTTCCATTATCTGTTTGGCACGTTCTGTATCTATCGTACCAACCAGGGGCATGACCGTAATGCCTTCCAATACAGGAATGAGCGGTGCCGAAAGTTCTTGCAACGCTATTTTTTGCATGGAAACAGTTCTTTCCCAAGTTTGGGTATATATATTGACTATTTCATTATTTATCGGTGTGGCCCATTTATCCAAATGGTTAACAAGATTGACTTGATTATCCGGTGTCACCAGACCCTTATCCACCATTCCATTTATGACAATTAACGTGAATTTATGAAGTCCTTCATTGACGAAGGTAAGAGGCCATCCCAATTGGACGACTTTCTCAGCAAAATCTGAAAGCTTCAATGTGAATTCCTTGTTTTTACTATCAACATTCGTGATGATCATATCTATAAATTCACTGCTAGTTTGCGTGAACATTCGATCTGAGACGACTTTAATTAATCTTTCGTCCGTACTTTCCTTCATGATGCCCATCCACTCAGTAAGGATGTAATCTTGATTTTGCTTAATAAAATCGTAAACCAATTGATTCATAATATCCTCCCATTCTAACACAATTGCCATGTTTCCCTGTCCTCGTCACAAGGATGTTAACTAACTGTAATGATAATTCCATTTGGATTTTCTTTGTGTTTCCCACTATGTTTTTGCTTTTTTTATTTATTTACAACATAACTACATACCCTAAATTCAGTCAAGAGAAACATCAATTAAAGAAAAGTTAGGGAGATACTATAAAAACAATGACGTTCCATCCAATATCTAACTGTATATTGTTTTTATTCGTCAAATTCTTCATATTTCCTGCTGTATACTTTTTGGATATGTTAACGTTATTTGACAAAAAAAACACGATTCCCCAGTTGCAGGAATCGTGCCATCTAAATAACATAAAGAATGATTTGTATTATAATAACGCCCGGTTCAACGGGAAAAATTTTCTTTAAAACTCAATAAGGCCTAAACTAATTTGCAAAGCTTCATTGACTTTTTGCATCATCGGTTCGTCAAGATGCGTAATTTTATCAGTTAAACGCTGCTTATCAATTGTCCGGATCTGTTCTAATAAAATGACGGAATCCCGCTCGAATCCGTACTTTTTTGCATTAATCTCAACATGCGTAGGCAATTTCGCTTTTTGAATTTGAGCTGTAATGGCTGCCACAATCACAGTCGGACTAAAGCGATTACCAATATCGTTTTGTAAAATTAGTACCGGACGGGTCCCCCCCTGCTCTGAACCAACTACCGGGGAAAGGTCTGCGAAGTATACGTCACCACGCTTAACAACAATCAATGGCTCAGCCTCCGCTAACTAATCGTTCAACGCAATGACCAGCCTCGAATTCAGCCTGGAAGGCTTCAGAAGCAATCGTTAGGTTAATGGCCGCCATTTCAATATAACCGCGTTTCATCGATTCACGAAACTCTTTCTTTTTACGTTCGCGAAGATACATTTTTGTGGCACGATAAATAAATTCACTGCGATTTACATTTTCCTCACTCGCATACCCATCTAACTCTGTTAAAAAATTTTGAGGTAATCGAATTAATATCTCTCTTGTTGCGCTGGATTCAGACACAAACATACACCTCCACCATCACTACACACCTTTATTGTATATATCCTTTTCAATATTACCATTAAAATGCCTATCTGCAAAGAGTATATTCTATTCTCAATCCTATTATCAGCATAATAAAGGAAATCTTATTCACAATCTTAGGATTTTTTTACAATCTGGTCATTCCAAAATGAAGTTGCGTACATGTTTCACCTGATTGTCTTTTATATATACACGGGGTACTCTTGCTCCTATCATGCATGTTACCTCATAGTTGATCGTTTCCAGTTTTGCCGCTATCTCATCGACAGTAATCGATTCATCCCCATCATTCCCCATGAGCGTGACCTCTGTTCCTACAGGGTAAGGTCCAGGCAGCTTGATCATGCATTGATCCATGCAAATCCTCCCGACTATGGGTACTCTTCTTCCATCCACAAGAACTTCCTGTCCTTGCAGCTTACGGATCCAGCCGTCAGCATAACCGATTGGCAAAGTCCCAATCCATTCATCACCTTCAGCCGTATAAGTCGCTCCATAACTAACGCTTTCACCCTTAGCAAGCTGTTTAACCGCGACCAGCTTCGTTCTCAATGAAATAGCCTGCTTTAATGGGTATGGCAATATTGGCTTCATCTCCACGGAAGGACTCAATCCATACATGGAAATCCCCATTCTTATTGCATTCCATTCAGGGTCGGTGAATCTTAAAGAAGCCGCACTATTGGCTGCATGAATATATTCAGGCTTTCCAGTCATTACGGAAAGCATCCCTTTAAATGTAGCAAGCTGCTTTTCATAATAGTCGGTCTTCATTTCATCCGCCGTCGCGAAATGAGTGAATATCCCTTGGAAATTGAAACAAGCTTCCCTCTCAAGCAAATTTTCCACTTTCATGAGTTGACCTTTATCACGAATGCCGATTCTACCCATGCCGCTATCCACTTTTACATGGATTTGCAAAACTTGTCCCGGTTTCAACAAATCCTTTACCTTTTCCAACCATGCATAATCGAAAACCGTCACGGAAATCCCATACTCGGCAGCAAGTGCTGCGCTTTCAGGCCTTGATGCCCCAAGTACAAGGATCGGTGCCAATATTCCCTTTTTTCGTAAGGCAAGAGCCTCATCCAAAAAAGCGACACTTAAAAAATCCGCCCCCGCTTCAAGCGCCGTTATGGCCACTTCATAGTCCCCATGGCCATATGCATTCGCTTTAACGACAGCGAAAAGACTAACGCCATTTCCCAGTCTTTGTTTCATTGAAGAGATATTTTCAAAAATTTTATCCAAATTTACTTCTGCCCACGTATCTCGATGAAATATTTTCGTTTCCAAGACCATTTCCTTCTTTCCTACACTCACAATAAGATTCTTCCCAGTAGCGAAGTTTCGTTTCATTATAGGAACATTCTATAACCAACCGCCAGAAAGATAAAGTGCTTTTTCACATTGATTCTAATTTCCCAGCTGCAGCCTAAGTCAGTTGGAAGGATTAAAAATGTCAACAAGCCGCTCCCCCGCCTATCCTACCCAGAAGAAACCTTCGTAAGGAGACGGGAAACATCAGCTTGTTATGTAATCCTATTTGACTGGTTCTTCCCCAACCGAACGGGCGACTTCCATCATCTCTTCCTGTGTCAAATCCTTTGATGCAAGCATATAATCGACACCTTCAAAAGTCCATGCAATCGTATTTCCTGTCATGGCCCCGACAGTATAACCTAAATCAACCGGTTCTCCATTCACATTCGTCGAAACGGAAGTTTGAACTACCTCAGCTTTTTCCTGAACTAATGTAAAGCTTTTTGTACCCTCATAGGTCAAAACGACACGTTCTCCCTTTTCCGTCGTAATTTCTTTTTCTTCCGTTAAATTCATATCACCAATATTCTCAGGGTATTTCACTGCAAATCCTTCATTTTGGACTTCTGCCATAACGGGTGCTTCAAGTTGTGCACTTGTCATGTTTTTCTTCATATCAAATGAATCTTTATCAAAAGTCGTATCGAACTTAACTTTCGAGAATTCAACTAGTACCAATGCGGTCTTATCAGGGTCCATGACTTTTACACTGACTGGGGATAAATCCTTTTTGTTTATAGTAATCTCTTGATATGGCAACATCTTATTGTTTTGGTAGCGTGTTTTCGTTTCAAAGACATAATGTTTATCCGTTTCTTTATATGTCGCACTTTTATCTTCCGTAATGTCTTTCACCAACGACTCGAACAAATAGGCCTGACTGCTGTTCTCCGGCCACTCGCTTTGAAATTTAAAGCTTTTATTCAAAGCTGGCGTCAGAACATATACACCATCATCATTTTTCAAAATCATCTGGCTTTGATCCTTCTCTTCATTTTTCAGATTTACGCGGTAAAAAGAAGGGTCCTTGTGCCAAATCTCCACATTATACACTTGAGGCTCCGTCCCCATCTTCAATGTCATCTTCGCGTTAGCTTTATATCCTTTCATTTCGCCAAGCTTCTCATTCAATTCACTCACTACGTCACTCTGTGATTTTTGGCCGCAAGCAGAAAGAGCAAGCAAGAGCATGATCCCTGCAAAAAGCATTACCATCTTCTTCATCTTTTCAACCCCTTTTTGTCATTTGAACGTAAAAGGGAGAGGAAAAGGCAGGATCCGGACATTGGCTCGACTGATGTCTTAGATTCCTCGGCATTTTAGACACGGACCCATTCTCGATCCGGCTAAAAACTTTTCGAGAGCACCTACTCTGCCATGTACCTTTTACCGGGCCTTGTCTCCCTATAGCACTAAATGTATATGAGACAACCTAAAGGTTTATGACCCGATTGGACAAAACTTCATTCACCCTTCAATTACGATTTGAGCAACCGCATAATCCCGGCTGTGGCTAATCGAAAGATGGACCCCTTCAGAAAACGGCTTTGAAATCATCGGCTTTCCTTTATCATCCGAAATGATTTCAATATCCAAAAAGGATAAGTGCTTACCGATCCCTGTACCGTTTGCTTTTGAAAAAGCCTCCTTTGCCGCAAAGCGCCCAGCAAAATACTCGACCTTCCTTCTTCCATTTAACTTTTCGAAAATCAAGATTTCCCTTTCTGTTAATATACGCTCCTTTAAACGGGGTTGCCGATTAATCAGTTTTTCCATTCTATCCAACTCAGTAATGTCCACGCCTATACCTTTAATCACTTTGACACCTCTTCTATTAATTTAATAAGCTGCATATCATTAGGAGGACTCTTTTACCTGAAAATGATAATATTGTATTTAATTAAAAACGATAATAAGGAGGAATTTATGTTTACAAGAACAGAAACCTTCCGCGAATACGCAAATTCATATCGAGCTGTTACTGTGCTCATACTCATTATGATGATTGTATTCGTTCTTGTCCTCTTCCCCATATTTCCCGGCAATGTACTCTTTTATTATGGCGCAGGAGTGAACTTATACATCGCTGATGGACAATGGTGGCGTTTGATCACCCCCATCTTTCTACATAGCACGTTTACACATTTACTGTTTAACGGCTTCTCACTTGCCATCTTCGGTCCATTCCTAGAGAAATTACTTGGAACCGTCAAGTTTTCAATCTTCTTTTTATCGACAGGTATCCTTGCCAATATCGCAACCTTTCTAATTAACCCACTGACCTATAACCACGTAGGTGCTAGCGGAGCAATTTTTGGTTTACTCGGATTCTATCTATATCTTGTACTCTTCAATAAAACCAATTTTACGAACAACGAAAGAAATACAGTATATACACTGACCGGGATTGCCGTCATCATGACCTTCATACAACCGCAGATCAATGTTGTCGGTCATTTGGCTGGACTGGCAACCGGCTTTTTAACAGCTCCATTATATTTAAGAAAAAAATGGTAGGACAAACAGCCGACGCTTTTCTTCAATCATTGGGAGTCGACTGCTTTTTTAGGTAAATACCATGATTTAATTATTAGGCAATCCTTTTCTTCCACATCAGCAACCATGCCGACCCGGGAGGTGATTCCTGATTTGACCGATGCTGAAATCGTTGCTAATTCTTTTCGATTTTGAAACCAACTTTTTTTATATGTGATTGATTGAATTCTGCTTCTCTGCATGATCAATGTTTGCTTCGAGAAAAAACGGCTGCTCAATAGCAACAAATTCCCATCTATGCTCCATCCTGCATCTCTATATTGCATGCAAGCCCAAAAAATCGCCAACGGTACAAGCAAAAGAGAAAGATAACCCCAAGGTCTGAAAAACCATACCAAGGCACCGATGATCGGGATGAGGTACAGAAACTTACGAAACACATACCGGGAAAGTGCACGCTTAGGAATCGGTGTCATCTCAGTGGTTGTTTCATAAACCGGTAAAATTTCCAGGATTTTTTCATGTAAATGCCTCTTCCTGATTAAAGGGAACAGCATGATGGATAGACTTTCTTTATCTTCCATATTGCCTCCAGCATATTCAATATAAACCGTCGCCAATCCCAATGGCTTTCGAATCAAATTCTCCATGATCCGGATACCTTGAATTTTATGGATAGGGATTGTCAGCTGTCTTTTCTCGAGAAGTCCTCTGGAAATAACGATTTCCTCATCCGTTTTTAACACGGTAAAGGAAGCATATTTAATTACCATACTTAATGTGGCCAGTACATAAACCACCAGTAAAGCCACCAGGGCAAACAAGGTCAGAATGATGGTCCCCATTTCAATAAACTCTTCATAATCCTTAAATATCCTCTCAAAAGGTATCATTTCATCGAACTGTGAAATAAAAGCGATTGCCCCAGATAGGAAGACACCTACCGCTCCTGAAGTGGCAGCCATGACGAATAGCTGCGGCAATGTCTGCTTAAAAACGGAAGACGATTTAGCTGCATATTCTTTATTCGCAACTTCATCTCTATCCTTATCAAAAGGATTTTTCGCATTTTTTTCCTCACTTATAAAAGCATTGATTCGTTCCGCATCACTTTTGCTTATGGCTGATAATACGGCATCGGCCTGAGACCCGCCTGCCGTTTCAATATTCAGCTTCACCAGGCTGAATATCCTTTGGATGATGCCCTCTGATATATCTATGCTATGGATCCGATCAAACTTTATATACCGTTTCTTCCTTACGAATACCCCGGACTCAATTCTGAATTCGCCCTCTTCTATGCGATATGTAAAACGTAACCATTGAAGGAATGCAATGCCTATCAGTAAAAGTATAATAATGGCAATGACCAGCGGTTGTATCCATCCAGGAATTCCTTCATTCTTCCCAGGAATGACGACCACTAATAAAAAAGGGATGACTAACTCCTTAATCGATTTAATGATGTTAAGCAATACAGCTATGGGGTGAAGCCTTTTAGGATCAGACATCTTCTTCCTCCACACTTGCCATTCTCGAAATATAATGTCGCAATTCATCTGCCTCTGCAAGGTCCAAGGCAGGGATAACATGAAGGGTCGCTGCAGTGGAAATTTCAACGGAGGCTAAATCATATTTTCTTAATAATGGCCCTTGCTTCGTTTCAACATGCTGAACCCTTATCATGGGTATGAGTGTTCTTTTAATGACGAAAATACCACTTTGGATATCAATTTCGGTATTTCTTACTTCGTAACGCCACCTCTTCCATTTCACCGACGGAATCAGAAAGATGGCCAGATAGGATTGGATTATCGAAATTATGATCAACGCTCCAAACACCCAATATGTCCAATCAAAAATGATTGTAAGCACGAGTACGGCGATGCTTATAATCCAGGTTATTGAACAGCTTATAAGACCACTGATTTTCCATACGGTCAAGGCCTTATTCGATATGCGATTTTCAGGTTCCATGTGCTTCTCCTCTTCCGGACAGGTAATGCTAATTGAATCATCATCATCCATCCTTGCTTTCATCCATTATACTATAATTAAATACTGGAAATTAACCCCTTTTCAAACAAAGGCTTTGAGCATCCCACAAAAAAACCTTTACCATTCGGATACCATAGCATTGGAGATGCACATAAAAAAATGCCGCTCAAATGAGCGGCATTTCCAATTCAATTAAATCTTATTTGTTTTTTCTCTTTTTTGGCTCGTGCTGCGGTTTCCGTATCCATTCGATTTACGGTTCGTGCTTGGGCGTTTACTCGATCCGCTACCGTAATCTTTTCTGCCTGAAGAACTGCGGCCATTGCGCTGTCTGTTACTAGAAGAACTGCTTCCTCCGCGATTGCGACGCATTGGAGATGGAGATTCTTCCGTTAACTTGATAGGCGTTTGATCCGGTTCTTTTGTCATTGATTTAAGCATAGCTGCAACTAAATCAGCTGCGCTATGTTTTTGTAATAATTCTTCCGCTTGACCAAGGTATAATGTTAAATCTTCATTCTCGATTGTATTAAGGATTTTTTCCGTTACTGCTTTTTGTTGACCTTCCAACGCTTCAGTTAACGTAGGAGTCTTAAGTTTCTCCATACGTTTTTTCGTTGTATGTTCAACTGCATGCAGTTGGCCTCTTTCTCTTGGTGTTACAAACGTAATGGCAATACCATGTTTACCCGCACGTCCTGTACGCCCAATACGGTGAACATAGCTTTCCGGATCTTGAGGGATATCAAAGTTGTATACGTGAGTAACGCCTGAAATATCAAGTCCACGTGCAGCCACATCAGTAGCAACGAGTACATCGATGCTGCCGTCTTTAAACTTTTTCAATACAGAAAGGCGTTTTGCCTGACTAAGGTCACCATGAATGCCTTCAGCCATATAACCGCGGATATTCAATGCAGATGCCAATTCATCGACACGGCGTTTCGTACGTCCGAAGACGATGGCAAGATCCGGTGTTTGAATATCGAAAAGGCGTGCAAGTGTATCGAATTTTTCACTTTCTTTTAACTCCAAGTAATATTGTTCGATACGATCCACTGTCATTTCTTTTGCTTTCACACGAACAAGAACAGGTTCCTGCATGAATCTTTCGGCAATTTTACGGATTGGATCAGGCATTGTAGCTGAGAAAAGCAATGTTTGCCTTTCGTCAGGAACAGTTGAAAGGATCAATTCGATATCCTCAATGAATCCCATGTTAAGCATTTCATCGGCTTCATCAAGAACTACAGTGTGAACTCCGCCTAATTTAATATTTTTACGTTTGATATGGTCTAAAAGACGACCAGGCGTACCAACGATAATATGTGGTTTTTTCTTTAAAGCACGGATTTGACGGTCGATGTCTTGTCCACCATAAACTGCAAGTACACGAGCGCGTTTTCCGTAACCAAGTTTGAAAAGCTCCTCGGAAACTTGAATCGCAAGCTCACGTGTAGGTGCAATGACAATCCCTTGCACGTTTTCGTTATTAATATCGATGTTTTCCATCAATGGAATACCAAATGCTGCTGTTTTACCTGTTCCTGTTTGCGCTTGACCGATGATATCTTTACCTTCAAGTGCTAGAGGTATCGTTTGGGATTGAATCGGGCTCGCTTCTTCAAATCCCATTTTTTCTATTGATTTCATGGACGTTCTATCTAATCCTAATTCGCTAAACAATGTCAATGTTTTCGTACTCCTTTTTATATCGTAAATTTACACGTGCATTCATGGATCATGCACAGATGTTTTAGTTCAAATCCTCATCATCATGACGGATGTTCTTCTTTATCTCTTATAAAAAGTTTATCATTATCACCTAAAAGTATGTCTGCCTTTTAGTTCAAATGAACTCAATATGATTTTTTAAAAAGGAAATATACCAGTACGGACATTCACTGGCATTTTTAACTTCGCGCACGTGTAGACTTATCATTTACATACGCTCATCTTTTTAAAAGTACATGTAACCAAAATTAAATTCAATATGGAAAATTAAAAGTAGCATAAACGGATGTTTCACCGTTTTATTCAGGTGAGGGCTGCTGCACCTATTATTTCATCAGACTTAAAAAGGCTGCATGAACAAAACTTGACGAGAGCCAAGATTCTTATACAAAACAGGCCCGGTGCGTTGAGGATTTGCAGAAGTGGAAAAGCGCTAAAATGCGGCTTTGATTCCCAATAGCTACTAAAGCCGCCAAGAGATGCAGCTTTTATATATGACCAGACGCGAGGCCTATTTAATCTAAAATAATCTCAAGAATGAACTCATGAAACATGTAAGAACATACAATTTTGTTGCCTCAACCTGATTAATTTTAAATAATCATCAATGATAAGACATTTAAACTCATATCTCATATTACCATTTTCAAACTGTTAATGCAATAAAGGATATCGCCCCATTCAGAGTTACTAAAAACTTTAGACCGTTTCAAAAATGAAGAAATTAGTCATTTCTTCCTGTTAAATATGCAGCCGTGACACTTTTGAGTAAGAATATAGCTTGTTCATTCAATAATGGGTAAAAAACACATGGACTGATTATTTCATCAATATGATTACCGTTTTACTATATCCATTTATGCCTAAGTGGATTCAAACTTAGACAAATTCGAAGAAAGCGAGTTTGCCTACAGTTTTTTATTTAAGAAACGTTCCAGTGGTTTCAGAAATCCAGTTAGGGGGATTTCACAAAACAGGAATCTAGTCCTGTTAAAATCATGGTTCGTTATGAGAGCATTCCAGCCTCTTGTCGACTTACTGTATCCATTTATATTTTTCACAAAACGATCATCCATTTATATATCATATGTGTTTAAATCAAATAGTTTCAACAAACCTTTTTCAGGAAGGATTAGTTTTAATGATGAACACCCTTTCACGGTTACCCCCGTTGGAAAGAAAGGACTTATCAAGAATTCTCATTGAATTTACAGGTATATAGGAGCATTTAATTTTTGAAAATTCCATCTTTTTGCTTAAAAATTATAGCAAATAAGTGTAAATGCAGTATGATTGACCTATCAACAAAATAACGGGGGGTTATATGAACATATTCACAATAGATGTTCCTTTATGTAAGGATTTTGGTCGAATCTTAAAGAAAATGAACAAGAAAGTCACCTTTTTGGAGGATCCACTTAATCAAAGCCATCTATTCAAGAATTCAACAGACTTAATGAAATCATTATTTGTTTTACCTTTACACATATCAAAAGACTCTTGGCAGCAAACTTCTATGTACGCCTTGGCAGAATCTCACGAAATCCCTATCTTATTCATTTACAAACGCACTTCAGGAATGGAGACCCCTCCGGCCTTACCAGAAAAGACCTTTTATGAAACCATGGCGGTCCCTGCCGATTCAGTGGAAGTCAGGATTAAATTAAAGTCACTCCGAAACATCAGCATGCAACTGTTTTCGGCAAAAATGAAGGGGCAAGAGCTTGAAATGATACACCAAAAATCAGCAAGGAGCCTGAGAATTGCAAAGGGCATTCAACTTTCAGGTTTACCTTTGTCGATCAATAATGAAGATATAGAGGTCAAAGGCCTTTCCCAGCCTTCAAGTGAACTGTCAGGGGATTTATTTTACTGGACGGAGGTTGATGACAGGATATACGGCTTCATAATGATCGATGTATTCGAAAAGGGCATTCATACAGCACTTATAAACATGTCCATACGCACATTGATCCCCGACCTTATCAAACGTGTAAAAGACCCCATTTTCATAACAAAGGAACTGGATAAACTAATGCAGGATTTATTTCAAGGAGTTAATCAGGAAAACAAAAACCATGCTCGCATTACTGCCTTCATCGCATACGTGAATACAAAGGATCGGCTCATCGAATATGTGAATTACGGACTTCCTTCAGCTTTTTTGTATTCCCCATGCACCAATCAAATTCTCAATTTGAACGAAGGAGCCACCCCAAACGGACTGATTCCCGAATTGCCCATTCAAAAAATAGTCTTTCAGTATGAACCTGGAAGCCGTTTCATCATCTATACAGATGGACTCTCTAAAACGCCCCTACCTTCCGCCATTGACCGATCTGACCATATCGAAAGGGAATTCATCGAAAATGTCCATCTCGATACACAAGACCTTCTTCAGGAGCTATTGGTCTCAAGGATGAGGCATTCAGTCATTAACGATGACATCTGCATTATTGCCGGGACACTTTTTTAAGCACGATAAAAAGGGCCGTTTCAAAAGAAGAAACGGCCTTTTCTATGTTTTTTTATTTTTGCAGAGCTTGAACGACTTCCTCCAGCTTCATGCCCCTAGAAGCTTTAACAAGTATGATGTCATTTTCCTGTGTGGACGATTTTAGTTCCTCTATAAGCTTCTGCTTATCTTGAAAAGGACGAACCTGCTCCGAAGAAAACGCCTTGCTCGCTCCCTTGGCAATAAACTCGGCTAAAGGACCATATGTGAAGATCTTATCGATCCGCTCACTGGAAATCAATTCACCAATTTTCAAATGAAAGTCTTTTTCCTGTGGCCCTAACTCCAACATGTCTCCCAATACAAGTATCTTTTTTTCGAATCCAGATAAGCCCTCAACCAACTCCACTGCTGCCTTTACTGAAGTTGGGCTGGCATTATACGCATCATTGATGATTTTCTGCCCTTTCGCGCCCTCGACCAATTCCATCCTCATATTCGTTAATTGAATGGTCGACAGACCTTTACGGATCGCTGAATCATCCACATTGAATTCTTTAGCAACCAAGATTGCTGCCAATGCATTAAGAACATTATGATTGCCTAAAACGGGTATCTCATAATTGGTTTCCTTATCACCGCTTGCGATTGTAAACGTGGTACTGTCTGCCCCTTGGTTAATGGTCTGTGGATATAAATCATTTTGTTCCGTACGTCCAAAAGATATTACGTTTAAATCAGGAAAATCCTTTTTGATCCGATTGCGGAGCAATGGTTCATCACCATGATATATCAGCGTTCCATCTTTCGCCAAACCTTCGACAATTTCCAACTTCGCATTCGCGATTTCCTCTCGTGATCCTAAATCCAATAGGTGTGATTCACCGATATTGGTAATGATCGCAACATCAGGCTTTGCCATTTTGGATAAGAACTCGATTTCACCGCGGCTGCTCATTCCCATTTCCAACACAGCGGCTTCAGTATCCTCTGCCATAGAAAGCACTGTTAGTGGCAACCCTAAATGATTATTGAAGTTCCCATTTGTTTTATGAACTTTATAGGTAGTGGCCAACAGCGCAGCCGTCATATCCTTCGTAGTCGTCTTACCGTTGCTGCCTGTTATCCCAATGACTTTTATATTCAACTGCTGACGGTAAGAACGCGCCAATTGCTGAAGTGCTTTCTCGGTATTTTCGACAATGATTATCGGTAACTCATCAGGAGGATTCGGAACATCCCTTTGCCAAAAAGAAGCCGCAGCTCCTTGCTCTAAAGCTTGCTTGACATACTGATGGCCGTCAACCTGCTCACCCTTAAGCGGAATGAACAAACATCCTTCCTTAACCGTTCTTGAATCGATGGTAACCCCATTAATACCTTCGGACTGGAATGGACTGATATCATTCAATCCCTCTGCCATTTCATGTACTTGTTTTAACGTTCTCTTTATCATTTTGTTCCTCCTACATTCATCGAACCGTTAATCGATCTCCATTAACCAAACGAAGCAGAAACCAGTTTAAATCGCACCGGTTCCTGCTGATTGGAATCCATCAAATCAATGCTAGATGGATTGTGGAGTTTACTGATACATTACTTGCATGATCAAACTGTATATTTGATTTGTTGTTTTTCCTGATGACGTTCCAAGGCAAGTTTCACGAGTTTTTCAATTAACGCTGGATAGTCGACACCTGTGTGCTTCCACAATAACGGAAACATGCTGAAAGGAGTAAACCCAGGCATTGTATTCACTTCATTAATATAGATTTGCCCCTCATTCGTTAAGAAGAAATCAGCGCGAACCAATCCAGAGCAATCCAATGACTTAAAGGCAGTAATGGCCATTTCGGATAAAGCTGCATACTCGCTTTCCGTTATCTCCGCTGGAATGACCATTGCAGAATTACCGTCAACATATTTTGCTGAATAATCATAGAAGGCAAAATCTTTCTTAGGGATGATTTCGCCTGCCACCGAACAAGACGGTTCATCATTACCAAGTATTCCAAACTCAAGTTCACGAGCTACGACCCCTTCTTCAATGATGACCTTCCGATCGAATTGGAAAGCTTCCGCTACCGCTTTTTCCAGTTCATCAGCATCATTACATTTGCTGATACCGACACTGGAGCCTAAATTGGCAGGTTTGACAAAACAAGGGTAACCCAATTCATCCGCTACCTTTTTAATGGCACTTTCAGTATTCTTCTCCCATTCAGAACGAATGAACCAAGTGTATTTGACTTGAGGAAGTCCCGCCTGGGCAAAAATGTTTTTCATGATGACCTTATCCATTCCTGCTGATGAAGCCAATACGCCATTCCCTACATAAGGAAGGTTCAATAGTTCCAGCATCCCTTGCACGGTCCCATCTTCTCCATTTGGTCCGTGAAGCAATGGGAAAATTACGTCATACCCTGTTGATTTACTATTTTCTTCAGTTGAATGTGCCTGCAAGGCAAGGGGCGAGCTCGATTTATCCGATGAAAATGTCAATGCATCCACACTCTCGGCAGGTCCTGTTAACTTCGGTCCATTAATCCATGAACCCTCTTTTGTTATGTAAATCGGATATATATCAAACTTTGCTAAATCGAGAGCTTTAATGACCGCTAAAGCCGTCTGCATAGAAACCTCATGCTCCGCAGATTTTCCACCATAAAGCAAACCAAGTTTAGTTTTCATGAGTTATTACCCTCCAATATTCTTTTAACCATGTTCATTGTATCACTTTACACTAAAATGGTTAAAGCGAAACTTCCATCATTGATGCTTCTCCAATGATTACCATAAGCGGAACACAGGTTAAAACCGCCACATCCTGTGGCAACTCCTGTGCTAGCACATCCTGTGCGTCGCAATCGAACGTTTACAGGCTGTTGGCCCACCACATTTCTTTTTCATTACATTTGCCACCGCTTTCCTTACAGCCTGTTAATGCGGGGTAAAGCGAAACTTCCATCATTGGCGCTTTTCCAATGATTACCATAAGCGGAACGCAGGTTAAAACCGCCACATCCTGTGGCAACTCCTGTGCTAGCACATCCTGTGCGTCGCCCTCTCTTATCTTTTATGCATGAGATGGTAAGTCTTACACCTAAAAAAATTCAAAGGTGCCAAATAATCCATTCCACGAACCTCGGAAGTTTGGATAATCAGGAGAATGATGTATTTTTAATAACGCTTTCCCATACCCTTTCTTTTCGATTGAAGATAATAAAGGCATCCGGCTCTTTAATATCTTTACCTGAAAAGTCATCATGCATTTCATCCATGTTTAAATAATCCCCTACGACCCATGCCGGTATCTCAATTTTCGTTCTTGTATACTTAACATGCCGAAAGGAAAAAACGAGCCCCTCTGCCAGGATATGAGCCAAGGAAGAAATGATTTCTGCCGGAATCGCCGTCAGCTCTCTTTTCTTTCTGATTCCAAGCCAAGTCCTCTCTACTTTTAAAAGCTCCAGCTTTAGTGGAATCAGGCCTCCTAACATCTTATAATATGTCGAAAGAGAACGAAAATAAATTTTATTGAACCAGCCATCATCCTGGGCAAGGTACACAAATTGATTATTCAATTTACGGAAAAACGGAGGATCCAGATGAGTTTTTGCGTGCCCTAAATATAATAGTTCCGCTATTTCCCTTCCATCCAATTCATCCAACCCTTCTCTTTCTTCAAAATCGATCCAACAGAAATCTCCATATGCCCGGACATTTTCTTTAACTAGCTTCGCAATATCTTCAGATGAAGCACTCTCTAGCAGGACATTCAAATTGTATTCCCCGCCATTGAATTCATGTTTCAATAATAAGATGGAATCCAAGGTATATGGCAGCGAATAGACGAATTCACGAAAATTGAGTCCATTGAAAAGGACAAACCGTTCGGAAGCCTGCATATACATATATAAGATATCATTGCTATCATTCTTCATAACCTGACCCCCTCCGAGCTCTTAATCAATAATGTTATTTTACCAAACTTTTGGGTTTTCACGTAAGTTATATAACCCCCAATATTAATCATCATCAGCACCATGTGAATAATGCGAAACATGTACTCCATATTAACCAATATGTTAAGGAACACACTCGACAAACTAGAAATATCCATATTATAGTAAGAATGAAGATTAAATCATGGATAAAATTGAAAAAGGTTTTATCATTAATTCTTTTCATGGAGCCGCTTCCGTTTATGCTGATGCAACTAAAAAATTAGGTTTGTGGCAATCAGAGGATTATGCATTCGAAAAATATTTAAATCGGGAAGATGCAATCCTTGATATCGGATGCGGTACAGGAAGAACCACCTTCGCTCTATATAAAAAAGGATTCCAAAATCTAACGGGAATCGACCTGACTCCTGCCATGCTTAATGAAGCCGAAAAAATTGGGCATGAATATAACCTGGACATACCCTTTATCCTTGGCGATGCAACCGACCTCCCTTTCAACGACACATCATTCGATAAAGCAATCTTCGCTTTTAATGGTTTAATGCAAATTCCCCAGCGAAAAAACCGCACATTGGCTTTAAAAGAAATCAACCGTATTTTAAAACCTGAAGGACTCTTCATTTTCACAACACATGACCGTGATAAAAACGAAAATTACCTGAACTTTTGGGAGCAAGAGGAAATGATTTGGTGTGTTGGTAAACAAGATGAGAGGCTTTATGAATTTGGGGATATTTTCACATCCGGAAAGACGCTTCAGGAAGATACTTACCTCCATATCCCAACTAAACTTGAAGTCCATGAGTGCCTGGAGGAAGCACGGTTTACAGTCATCGAAAGCTTTTATCGAAGTGAATTATTCCATGAAAACGATGATGTCATCGCTTTCTCTTCCGATTGCCGCTTCTGGATCGTCCAAAAATAAGGAAGAACTTTTTAATTCAAAAAAAATCCAGAGTGAAATGTCACTCTGGATTTTTTGTATTAAGAAACTTGTTCTAATTCTTTTTTGGAAGGAGGGTTGAATTGACCTTCCCATTTAGAGATAACGATTGCCGCAAGTGAATTACCGATAACGTTTACTACTGTACGTCCCATATCAAGAATACGGTCGATACCGGCAATAAATGCTAGACCTTCAATAGGAATACCGACAGTTCCCAATGTCGCTAAAAGAACTACGAAAGATACACCTGGTACACCAGCAATCCCTTTGGATGTGATCATTAACACTAGCATCAGCGTAACTTGCTCATACACGCTTAAATCGATTCCGTACATTTGAGCGATGAAGATAGCTGCTAACGCTTGGTATAATGTAGAACCATCAAGGTTAAAAGAGTATCCAGTCGGGATAACAAATGTAGCAATATGTTTCGGACATCCCGCTTTCTCCATTTTTTCCATGATTTTCGGAAGAACCGCTTCAGAACTTGCAGTAGAGAAAGCAAGAATCAATTCTTCTTTTAGAAGTTTAATCAATGTAAAGATATTGAATCCTACAAATTTTGCAATAAGACCCAGGATGACAATTACAAAGAAAATCATTGTTCCGTAAACAGAAAGCGCTAACTTTCCTAACGGAATTAAAGATTCCAAACCGAACTTGGAGATAGTCACACCGATTAATGCAAATACACCGATAGGAGCGAATTTCATGACCATGTTAGTCAGGTAGAACATTCCTTCAGCTACACCTTGGAAGAAACGGAATACTGGTTTACCTTTTTCACCGATGGCCGCAATACTAAGTCCAAACAACACGGAGAAGAAAATGATCGCTAGCATATCGCCTTCTACCATTGCTTTAACTGGATTGGATGGTACGATGTGTACAAGTGTATCTACGAACGATTCATGCTGCTTAGTTTCTGCTGTATCAACATATGTGGAGATATCAGTTTGTTCCAGTTTATCCATATTCACACCAGCACCAGGCTGGATAATATTCGCTGAAATTAAACCAACAGCAATCGCTATCATAGTTACGACAACAAAGTATGATAATGATTTAGCACCTAGTTTACCTACCGCTTTCAAATCACCTACACCGGCAACTGCAACGATAAGGCTGGATACGATGATCGGCACTACGATCATTTTAATCATTCGTAGGAAAATGTCTCCGAATGGCTGTAAAAAGCTTTGGGCCGACTCATTACCATAAAAAATGGCACCAACGATAATCCCTAGAATTAAACCAATGAAAATTTGGCTAGCTAAACTTAATTTGAATTTCTTCATTTACTTTCCTCACCTTCCATAAAGTCTTTGATGCAAAAACATTTTTGTCTCGGTAAGGGAAACAAGATACTAATAAAAAGAAAGTAATTTTTCTTTTTTTGAAAAACTCTGTCTTTACGCCGAAAAAAAAGACACTTCATGTGTCGATTTCTTATTGGCGTGAATATTCACACATGTTCCCTTAAAGACGCTGACGAGGTTAGCTGTCGGGTTAGGAATTGGAAACACAAATGCCCTTTCATTTCTGAATTCACCCCTAGCGGATAAAATCCACAAAAATGGGTCCCCCGTTCTTGGAATAAGATTAAGCGAGTTAACTTATAATAAAATATTATACTAAAAATGATAATCTGTAAATATTAATTCGCATTAGTTCTAGAAAAAATCTTTAAATATGTCTGAATATTCTGCATTAAAGACTATTGTATCTATAATTACTCTTCCCGATTTTTAATCACATAAGTTATATTGATATATAATTAAGAACTAATTTGACATCACCTCTCTTGATGTAAGAAGCGGTTATTTTTCCAAAAAGCCAAGCAACAGAAATCTTACTTTTTCCCTAGAGGTGAATTTTTTATAAGTTGCCGCTTTCACTTTTTCAAATTGGATCGGGGTAATAAAATAAGAATGGTTCTTCGCCACATCCGGCTCCATTAGAATGACGTCACCCACCGACGGTCCCTTTATGATTTCTTGCATCCCTTCAGCCTTAAGCCCTTTTGTAATGTAATGTTTATCCACATAGCCTTTTTTAGTCAATTTGTAAACATAAGGCTGTTTATGGTATTGTACCGCCTCTATAGGAATGGAGAGGACACCTGCTTTCTCATTGGTTATTACAGTAAGGTTCACTTTGGATCCCACCAACAAAGCTTCCGTTTCTTCACCTTCCGATTCGATTAGTGCCTGAAATGGAAATCTGTTATCTTTTTTTAATGACGGCTCTTCAGCGGGATAGGAATGGATGCGGCCTATCTTCCCTTTCAATGCCGTTTTTGAATCAGAGGAACTTGCTTTTATAGTCATGCCCACTTCAGCCTTTTTCATTTCCTCTTCGGTGAAATCCCCTTCAATTGCCATATTTGTCGAAACAATGGATATAATGGGATTATTCAGGTTTTTATTGATATTTTTAACTACACCATCAGCCTCACTCGTCGACATGATCGCACCGGACTGACCCTCAATTGAACTTAATTTAGCGTCAAGCATTTTCACTTTTTCATTCAAGCTGTTTTTTTCCAGCTCCTGCTTGTACATTTCTTGCTCAATGTTACTTTTAATAAGATCTGAGGAACTTGTTGTTATATCAATTTTCAAGTTTTTTTCCACCGATTCATCAATGGCTGCTTTATCAGGGTTACTGGTCAGGTTCCCTTGATAAGACCTCAACTTCCCTATGAATTCCTCAATCCCTGCAATTTCTCCCTCAGCTTCCGTTTTCTCCGCTTCTAAATTCGCTTTAAGAGCATCAAGTTCAGTCGTCGTATACTCAAACAACGAGGAGCCAGCCGTAATCGCATCGCCTTCTTTAACAAGGAATTTCTTAAAATCATTTTTCTTGGTGTCAAAATAGATATCATACTCTTCTACAGGTTTAATTACCCCATTTGTTTGAATAGTATCCGTAATTGTATCTTTTTTTACCTTTGTCCAGTTTTCAACGAAAACAGTTCGTTCCACTTTGCTTTCTTTTTTTTCAATAAGGTATAAATTAACGGTTATTAACACTACCGACGCAATGGAGACCGCCGCCATTTTCCATTTCCCGCTCATTCATTTCACCCGCCTTATACAAATACGCCAACTTGGATGTATGCTAAAAAGGCTTTAACAAACCATGTGGCCAGATAGAATAGAACAATCATTAAAAGGACCAAATAATTATTTCGTTCTGAAAACTCCTTTAAATAAAAATATTGCAAAGCAATAATAAGAAATTGAAAAATGGTGATTTCGCTGAAAAAATGAATGAAATAATCACTTCTGAGAAAATACTGACTGATGATCCCCAACGAAAAAGGATTGGCATCGCTGCCTATATCCATTAAAACGAATAGAGGAATCAGAAATATTTTTTCCACTAATTGCAAGACAAAAAGAATCATTTGAACGATGACTAATTTTATATATGGGATATCTGTAACGATCCAAAAGAATAGAGCTGATAAAAATATGTATATGGAAGGGTCGATTATGCCTGTTATTATGTTGCCGCTCAAAATCAGCAACTTTGCTCCTTCGAATTCTTCGGCACTCATATTCGTGATTTCTTTGGAAAATGATTCTGAACCAATGCCAAAATATCCCCCAATGGCGAATACTATAAGACTAAGAAAATATAAAAATAGTAATTTCAATCCAAGCTTTGTGACTGCCTCTGCATTTTGAAGCTGATAACGACTCCGATGAGGCTCTAAAAGGCCCTTTATTAATCTGACCTGGTACACCATATGTGGACCTCCTGCAAAAATTGATATATCTTCATATATTTTATCTTATTTTGGAAACAATTGCAGAAATAAGGAATGAATATACAAAAAAAACACATAATCATTCCCATTCAAATTTAATCCGCCATATTAATTTGGAGTTAATACTGACAAATGTTGGGCAAGGACTTTAATGCGTGCAGGAGTTCGTCTATAGTTCTCTCCATCCATATCCACATCAAGCGGCCTCTTGGTTTCAATGGTCAGGGTATCGGCTTGTAAATAATTCACCCCAGAGTCAGAGATCATATTTTGCGTCCATGAACGCTTCATCGCTATTATTTCTAAAAATGCACCAAGGCTTGCATTTTCCAAGATGGCAACGCCGAAGAGTCCATCATCTGGACTGATCATGGGAAAGGGCAATAAATTGGTGCCGATAAAACAACCATTCAAAACCAAAATCATAACTGCTTCCCCTTCAATAACATTCCCATCATATTTTAGTTTATAGGAAAAGGGAGCATTCTCGCCAATCGTCCTGACAGCACTTAATAAATATCCTATCTTTCCAAACCTGTTTTTTTCCTGCTCATCAATATTGCTTGATGCATCTGAAATAAGCCCTACTCCCCAAAAATTAGAAAAATAATCGTTGTTGGCCTGGCCAATATCAATTGAACGAACCTTGCCATTCACTAATGCTTCTGCAGCTTGACGAACATTTTGAGGAATCTTTAATGTTCTGGAGAAGTCATTGCAAGTCCCTCCAGGTAAAACCCCAAACAGCGGCCGCCTCGGAAGCGGCGAAAGGCCATTTACACACTCATGTACCGTTCCATCTCCTCCTAAAACGAAAACTACATCCATGGCTTCACCATATTCCAAGCAAAAACGGCATGCATCGCCTTTTTCCTTCGTTTTCATAATGAGAAACTCATCAATATGCGGAGCTATTATTGGAAGACAACCCTCAAGATTCCTTTCGAGTTTATCATTACCGGCATTTTCATTATAAATCAGCATTCCCTTTTTCCATCGCATGATTTTGCCTCCATATTATAGAAAGAATTGTTTTCTTCCCATCACTTTTACCTTTTCCTAAACCCTCGCTTTTAAAACTCATTAAGAATCATGAAAAAAAGAGGCTATACGCCCCTTTCTGATAAGCCTTCATAAACTTGTCAAATAATCCTTCATCATTAAGATAAGTTTTGAAGACAAGGGACTTCTTTTATCATTTTTTTCCAAAAATAACAAAAGACTTTCCAAGATGATGGGGCTTGGCCTAACTTTTGAAAATTCTTCCTGGATCGCCTTTAAAGCTTCCGTATTTTTACGTGTATCCATGCCCTCTTCTTTACGTGTTTCCACTTCCAGCATCCTGACGATGATCGAATGGATTTCCTCTTTTGGGCTCATATCCCGCATCGAGCATCCTGGTAGGGGAAATTGTTTCAATAATGGATCTTCCATGTTCTGCAGGCTTGCGATAATTGAATCCATCCGGTTCAATATGAAGCTAGGTAACAATTCCACATCGAAAGCATTTTGTTTCCTGATCAATATTCCGATATATCCTTTGAAAAGGGAATCCAAAATTATGGTGCAATCCGGCAAAAGATCAGCCGAAAGTCCCGGGTATAACTCAGTGATTTTACGCTTGAACCAAATCAAGCCCTCTTCATGGATATAATGTAAAAATCTATCTAGTTCTTTGCTGATATGGACCATTTGTTCCTGCATCATCATTTGAATCAAGTTGGTATTTCCCGTCATATGCTCAATGTGAACAGTGATTTGCCTCATGAACTTGTCTTTACTGGACAACGAAGCATCCAGTTCAAGATCAAGCAATGAGTCCGTCAACGCTTCATAATAAAATTTAAAAATGGAGACCAGTAATTCTTCCTTCGACTTAAAATGATTATAAAAAAACCCCTTTGCTATCCCACATTTTTCAGCAATTTCCTGAACGGAAGTGGCATGATAGCCTTTCTCCGCGAAAAGTTCTACAGATTTATCTATGATCATCTTATTTTTTTCTTTCATCAAATTCATCCTATCTCTTAAAATTATCCGTTGGTGACCAGTGGGTCACATCTTCCAAATTGTATCCCAAAACCCTTGAAATCACAACGTTAACGCTAACGAATATTATCTGTTGCAATCATAATCCATATACTATATATTTGAGCTTGTGACCGATTAGTCACAATTTTATGTATGGAGGGTACAAGCTTGAATTCAATAATTAAATTTTCATTAAAGAATAAATTGGCAATTTGGTTGCTTACGATCATCATCGTTGCAGCTGGTTTATACTCAGGTTTAAACATGAAACAAGAAACCATTCCAAGCATCTCGACTCCTTTAATAAGCATCTCCACTGTATATCCTGGAGCTGCACCTGAAGAAGTAGCAGATAAACTCACGGACCAGATTGAGCAGAAAGTAACAAATTTGCCAGGAGTAGAATTAGTCAGTTCTTCGTCCATGGCTAATGCCTCTTCCGTCCAATTACAATATGATTATGATACGGATATGGACGACGCTGTAAAAGAAGTGAAAGAAGCTTTAGAGAAATTAGAACTGCCTGAGGGTGTGGATGCCCCAAGCGTCTCTAAATTAGAATTAAACGCTTTTCCTGTCGTCGCCCTCAGTGTAACAGATAAGGGTTCTGATTTACCAGCTCTTACAAAAAACGTCGAAGAGGTGTTGGTGCCTAAACTTGAAGGGATTGACGGCGTGACATCCGTATCAATTTCCGGACAACAAGTAAATGAAGGCAGCCTTGTATTCGATGAGGAAAAGATGGCTCAATACGGGCTCGATGAAGAAACCGTAAAGAAGGTTATCCAGGCCGCAAACGTCAACATGCCGCTTGGCATATATAACTTTGATGATAAAGAAAAAACGATCGTTGTGGATGGAAACATCTCCACATTAAAAGACCTGAAAAATATAAAGATACCTTTAACCGGCGGCTCTCAAACAGGAACGCCAGCACAAACCGGATCGGAAACCAATCAATCAACTCCTGATATGGCAACAGGTCCTGCCCAACTGCAAAATGTCAAATTATCAGACATTGCCGATGTTAAAATCACCGGTAAGGCTGAATCGATTTCAAGAACAAACGGTAGCGAATCGATTGGAATCCAGGTTACAAGATCGCCTGATGCCGATACAGTTGCAATCGTAGACGAAGTAAACGAAGTAGCATCTAATTTCAAAGAAGAGTTTAAAGGCGTAAGTGTACACACTACGCTTGATCAAGCTAAACCGATTAAAGATTCTGTTGAAACCATGATCAGCAAGGCACTCTTCGGCTGTCTGTTTGCCGTCATTGTTATCATGCTGTTCCTTAGGAACTTTAAAACGACTCTCATTTCCGTCATTTCGATTCCATTATCCCTGTTAGCCGCACTTTTGGTGCTCAAACAAATGGATATTTCATTGAATGTCATGACACTTGGAGCCATGACGGTTGCCATTGGCCGAGTCGTCGATGACTCCATTGTCGTCATTGAAAATATTTATAGAAGAATGGCTTTAAAAGGAGAACAATTAAAAGGCGGCGAATTAATACGATCAGCCACTAAGGAAATGTTCATCCCTATCCTTTCATCGACAATCGTTACTGTAGCCGTATACCTGCCTTTAGCCAGCGTTACAGGACCTGTCGGGGAACTATTCATGCCATTCGCCTTAACAATGGTGTTCGCATTGGTCGCTTCATTAATAATCGCCATCACTCTTGTTCCGGCAATGGCAGACTCTTTATTTAAAAAGGGACTATCCAAAAAAGAATTAAAATCACATGAAGAAAAACCAAGCAAACTATCAGCATTCTACCGAAAAGCACTGGATTGGTCGTTAAACCATAAGATAATCACTTTCGGTACAGCCATTGTATTATTGGTCGGCAGCTTATTCCTGATCCCAAGCATCGGTGTCAGCTTCATGCCTGCAGATGAAGAAAAAACGATTATCGTCACTTACACTCCCGCACCTGGAGAGTTAAAAGAAGATATTGAAAAGCAAACAGAAAAAGTAGAAAAATACTTCATGGATAAAGACGATGTGAAGACCGTTCAATACACACTTGGTGAAAGCATGATGGGCGGCGGCATGATGGGCGGCTCGAGTAACTCGGCTCTCTTCTATGTACTCTATGATGAAGACACCGAAAATTTCGGGGACAAAAAAGAAACCGTCATAAAAGAATTAACTGAACTTGATTCACCTGGAACATGGAAACAACAAGATTTCACGTCAACATCAAGCAACGAAACCACTCTATTTGTTTACGGAAATACAC
The DNA here is from genome assembly GCF_047238085.1 of Peribacillus phoenicis. Classification (NCBI taxonomy): domain Bacteria; kingdom Bacillati; phylum Bacillota; class Bacilli; order Caryophanales; family Bacillaceae; genus Peribacillus; species Peribacillus phoenicis. Next base: position 152,129 of record NZ_JBDFMF010000004.1, read on the forward strand.
AAAAAGATATTGAACCGGTAATTGATGATATTCAAAATATCATGAAGAAAAATAAAGATTTAAAAGATGTTGATACAAGTCTTTCCGATGCTTATGAGCAATACACTCTAGTTGCAGACCAAGAAAAGCTAAGTGACCTTGGACTGACAGCTGCACAAATTGGCATGTCCATTGCCAATACGAATAAAGATGATGCTTTAACTACCATTAAGAAAGATGGAGAAGAAGTCAAAGTATATGTCGAGACAAAAGAAACGACATTCGAAGACAAAAAAGATCTTGAGAATACTAAAATTTCTTCTCCAATGGGAATGGAAATCCCATTGAAAGAGCTTGTGAAAATCGAAGAAGGCAAAGCTTCCGATACAATCAGCCGCCGCGATGGAAAAATTTATGCCGACGTGTCTGCAACAATCAAAACGGATGATGTGGCAGCAGTAACAGCAGATGTACAAAAGGAAGTTGATAAATTGGACCTTCCCGCAAGTGTTACTATAGACTATGGCGGAGTGACTGAAGATATCCAAGAATCATTCACTCAACTTGGTATCGCTATGTTAGCGGCCGTTGCTATCGTATACTTTGTCCTAGTCGTTACTTTCCATGGTGGTTTAGCACCAATAGCCATTCTCTTCTCCTTACCATTTACGGTAATCGGGGCATTGGCAGGGCTATTCGTTGCAGGTGAGACCATCAGCGTTTCGGCAATGATGGGTGTCCTGATGCTTATTGGTATCGTTGTAACCAATGCCATCGTATTAGTGGACCGTGTTATCAAGAATGAAGAATCAGGGCTATCTACCAGGGAAGCTTTACTCGAGGCAGGAGCCACCCGTCTACGCCCAATCCTGATGACTGCACTTGCCACAATCGGCGCTTTAATACCTCTGGCAATCGGTGCAGAAGGCAGTGGATTAATATCACAAGGTTTGGGAATTACCGTTATTGGCGGACTTGTGAGTTCTACATTGCTAACACTTGTAATAGTACCGGTAGTATATGAAGTAATAATGAAAATAGGTAAAAAGAAGAAAAAAACAGTTAAGTAAAGAATTAAAAAAGAGGGGATTCCTTATATTAGGAATCCCCTCTTTCTTGATTCAACAATGCAATATGCTCTTATAAATACAACTGCACAGGCCCCAACGTCACGTCCTGTTCGTCATTTCCAAGGAAATTCGTTTGTTTTAAAATCTTATATTAACAAAAAAGGGAAAGAGCTCGCTTTCCCTTTTAATTTATATGGATTAATGTTTGGTGAAAGTTTGGTCTATCGCATTTGCCAGGTCCAGCGATTTTTCTTTTAGATAACGCTTCGTTACGTTTAAATCTTTATGACCGGCAAGCTTGGATATCGTTTGTATATCTATTCCATTATCCACTAACCTTTGGCAAAAGGTATGTCTCAGTTTATGTGGATGCACATTGTATTTTTTTAATATATATTGAACTGACCTCGGAGTGATCCTTTGATTATAGCTTGAGATGAATAACGGATCTGCTTTATCTTTTAAAGAACAAAGATAATTTTGTACATGCTGTATAGCCGATATTGTAAGTGGAACGGATCTATCGATTTCACCTTTTGCGTTCCTGACAAGTATATAATTTCGTTCTGTTTCCATGATGACGTCGCGGCCATTTAAGTCACATAATTCGGAGACACGGATTCCTGTATGTAACAAAAGGTAGACGATGGCAATGTTTCTTAGATTTCCTTCTGCTTCTATATCTCTTAACAAAATCTGCTGTTCATTTATGCTTAAAGTTTCAGGTACCTCAAGCTTGTGCTCCTTAACCTTACGTTCCACAGAAAGCATCACTTGCGGTTTACCTAAAAATTTAAAGAAAACATTTAAGGCGATATAGTGTTTTTCGATAGTTCCTGGGCTTTTCTTGCAATTTTCCAAATAATCAAGATAACCCTGAACATCTTCAGAATGAATCTCCATCAATATCTTTTGTGTCTGGTCACAAAACTGTGAAAGGACACCAGTATACGTTTTGATCGTATTAGCTGATTTGCCTTGGTCTCTCAACCATTCAGCAAACGAAAAAATCATTTCATCTTTAGCAGAGGTATCCATCGGCTATTCCCCCAATGACAGTTTCAGAACTACGTTAAGTTTAACATATATCCCTATAGAAACGAAGAATTCTGTCCCTTTGTCTTAATCAGATATGGATAATGCAGATAGAAGTAAAAATTAATATGCATCCATAGTATGCCCTACCATGTATACTGCATATAACCTTCCTTATGGTCCTTTTTACTTCTCTACTTTTTAACAGATTTAATTTTATATACTTAAGGATTGACAACGGCAAAAAAAGACCAGCCGGATGGCGGATCTTTTGA
>NZ_JBDFMF010000005.1:0-11441 GCF_047238085.1 Peribacillus phoenicis
CCCTTAATTGATTTTGCTGGGGCAGGGGCTACTGTTCCTATTACAAGCTTTGGGAATTCACTTGTACACGGGGCCATGCAAGAAGCTGAAAAACACGGGTTAGTCGGCGTACTTACAGGGATGTTCGAAGTGACAAGTTCTGGCATTTCATCTGCCATTATTTTCGGCATGTTAGGAGCTTTGATTTTTAAACCAAAGGGATAAGGAGGATGTAAGATGACCATCGGATCGGAAGTAAAGCAATGTCTTGCCAGCCTAAAAGGCGTAGAAGCTAGTCTATCCAGTTTAGCCTTACGTACACAAGATAACGAATCGAAACAAACCTTACATGAAACGATGATGGTAGTGAACGAAGTAGTCACAGATTTGAAAAAAAGGGTGGGAGAATTGGAGAGGGAGGAATTCCAGTATAAAGGGTTTTAAAATAAAGTATATAGGAGGTGTTATGTAATGCCTGATTGGTTAGATGTATTTTTGAGGGCTTTGTTGTTTCTCATTATCCTTTTTTTAGTAACTAAATTGCTAGGTAAAAAGCAACTATCTCAACTTTCTTACTTTGAGTATGTGGTTGGTATAACCATAGGTAGTATTGGGGCGGAAGTGATTACGGGTCTTGAACGAAGTATTTTAGTGGGGGTTATAGGGATTGTTACCACTGCCGCACTACCTTTTATAGTTGGAATCCTTTCTTTGAAAAGCAAAATGGTTCGGGACCTTGTAGAAGGGAAAGGAACGGTTTTTATCAAAGATGGAAAAATCATGGAAGATAACTTGAAGAAGGAAAGATATACAACGGATGAATTGTTAGAGTTACTTCGAAAGAAGGATGCTTTTCAGGTGTCTGATGTGGAATTTGCGGTATTAGAGGCAACCGGAGATTTATCCGTTATGTTAAAGAAAGAGAACCAGCCATTAACGGCAAAGGATTTAAACTTGGTGGTTGCTTCAGTCAAAGAGCCTCAGACCGTCATAATGGATGGGGAAATATTGGATGAACCACTTGCGACGATTGGTCGAAGTCGAGGTTGGTTACACACTGAATTAGAAAAATTAGGAGTCACCATTGAAAATGTCTTTCTTGGACAAATAAATTCTTATGGAGAACTGACGGTGGATCTTTTTGATGATATATTGCAAGTACCGTCTCCTCAAGAAAGGCCTTTACTTCTTTCGACTATGAAAAAATGCCAAGCAGACTTAGAATTATTTGCACTAGGCACAGAAAATAAAGAAACCAAGCAGATATATGAAAAAAACAGTGAAAACCTACAAAAAGCGATTGATAACGTTACCCACATCTTAAAAAGTTGATTGTATGATCCGTTGTTCATGGGTTATTTCATTCGTTCTAAAAAACATAGGAGGCAGATATATGCCTCCGAAAATTCACCCAAAAATTTATCAAACGTAATTCAGTAAAAGGAGATTTTATATGTATATGTAGACTATAGGGAAATTCAACTTGTCACGCCCCTTTTTAAAAAGGTTGCTTTCAACTAATTACAAATCTTAGCCTCATTCTGAAATCATATGCTTGTACATATATTAGCCATAAATACATGATAAAAGGTGATGTATATTTTTCAGAAAATCACGGCTATTCTTATAGGTAGTTTATTATTGAGTATCGGAATAAACGGCTTTTTAGTTCCCCATCATTTATTAGATGGAGGTATTACAGGTATTGCCCTCATCATTCATTATTACTTGGAATTTCCAACAGGTTTAGTGATGTTCCTTTTAAGCATCCCTCTGTGTATATTCGCATGGATCCATGAACGAACATTCTTTTATAATAGCTTTCTCGGTTTAATTGTTGCTTCTGTGTTCATTGATTGGCTAGCTCCTTTAAGAAACCAATTTTGTCTTTCTATTTTTCCGAGTATGTTAATAGGAGGAGGATTGATTGGAATCGGAGTAGGAATCATGCTTCGATATGAAGCAAGTACCGGAGGAACCGATTTGTTAGCTCAATTTATATCGAAAGCTATGTCCGTAAATATAGGGGTCATTATTTTCATGATAGATGGCCTAATTGTAACGTCGGCAATTAAAATGTTAGAGTTAAAGGCTTTCCTTTTTTCTGGCTTAACTATTTGTATGATTGGATTGATTACATCTTTAATGGTTAGCCCCATCGAATAGTTAAGGAAGAACCTAGAAGTTTGAGTGATTTCTTTGCATTAGACCTTCGACCGGTTGATTTTCCTATTTTAATAAATAACTTATTTCATAAAGCGCTTGGTAACTTGGCTTTAAAGTATGATTTTCTTCAATTGTATACAAGCTGTCCACCTTGCTAAGTATGTTTTCCTGGTTTTGTGACAGAATAGTATTTGTCTTTTTATTAGAAAGCATAAAAATGAGGTTGGAAAAATGTTCACTTTTATTGGGAAGTTAATTCTGCTTTTTGGTCTAGTGATTTTGGCCATGCGCTGTATGGGAAAGACTGTACTGGCTCAGTTAACCCCGCCTGATCTTGCGGCCATTGTGTTTCTTGTCACATTGTCCGTCAGTCCTATCAAAGCCAATGGATTTGGACAGACCATTGCAGGGATCATTACCATTGTCATCATGTATCTGTTGTTTTCTAAATTAAGTCTTTTTCGTTGGTTAAATCGAATGTTCATTGGTCAGCCAAGTATTTTGATCAAACATGGGAAAATCTCAAAAAAAGACTTACGGAAAACGCGTTTTTCTCTCGTTGAGCTATTGTCAACCATTCGGGCTGCAGGATACCCGAATATACGGGATATTGATTATGTGATTCTGGAACCGAATGGAGAACTTAGTATATTACCCAACCAATCTGTTGTTAATTTAACGCCTAGACACTTAAATATTGAAACAGACTATCAAGGACTGCCGATTGCTATGGTCGTCGAAGGGAAAATCCAGCATAAAAATTTAAAATTAATCCAAAAGGATGAAAAATGGCTTCAGGATGAATTAACCAACAAAGGATTTCGCCAAATCAATAACATCTTTTATGCAGCCGTCACGGATAGAGATCATTCGTTAATCGTTGACACCGGTATCGATTATCAAAAAGCGTAATTTACATAACCTATTTTCTATAGGAAGAGAAAAAAATTGCTTTAATAAAACCAACACTTTTTTTGGTTTTTCCCGGTTATAAAAAAGCTGAGCTTGGTAAAGATATAAAAGTAATTTAAATAATAAAAGGGGAGATCCTAATGGCTCAAAATCAAATTGACGTAAACCAATTAAATCAAGCTAAAGCAAATGTGACCCTTACCCAAAGTTTACTAACTCAAGCAATTGAGAAATCATCTTCAGACCCAACTTTAGCTCAGGAAGCAATCAAACAAATTGCAAATGAGATTGCGCAAGCTCAAACAGCAGTAAACCAAGTGCAAAGTGCATTTTTAGCCCAAAAATCTGAATGAAATCACTTAATTTACCCCTAAAGCCCCCTGTCCTTTTGGATAGGGGATTTTCGTTTTTCTAACTTTCAATACAAAACATGAGTATTGTCAATTATTAAGAACAATCGACCATAGCACCAATTCGCCATAATAAAGGATCTTATATCACTGTATCTTCTCATTAGAGCCACTGCCGAACGAATGGAAACATATATCGATTGAATTAACCACTTTACCTTAGTGATGACCGTCTTTGATATTCTAGGGGTTGTGTATGAAACGACGGTGAAGCATAGACAAGCTGCCTAGCGAAAAAGTCGCGTTTTAATAGGTATGCCTACTTTTCCATCACTCGCTAGTTTTGAAACAAATCTAGTAATTTACTTTGTTAGCTGGATGGGCATGTGGTGGTACCCCAAAAGGTACTTGCAAATTTAAACCAAAAAAGGGCATCTAATTTTCCCAATGTCCCAGATTTTTAGAGAGTAACAGAATCTTCACTATCGGAATAGAATGTAGTCCTTTGTTAATTCATTATGTTGTACATTCCCCCTAATGGTACTGAAGGGTTCTCAGTATCTCTGGGGGTTTTCGTGTGTGGTACCATTAAAACAGTTTGAATAATCTCCGATTCGCTGGGGATAGTAGTAATAACCCTTCCAGAGGTTAAAAACACAGCCCTGTATCAAGCCGTAAAGATGCTTGTACGGGGCCTATTTTCTTTATATCGGGAATATAAATATAGTCCTTTATAAGGCAAACCATCAATACGCCCCTGTACAATTAAATTCTGTATGGGGGCCTATTTTTTTTGTATATAGTGAGTAACCCACTTTTAACTATGGGCATAGGATATATTCCTAGTGACTTTTTCACATAATTTCTACGCCCCCCATGTACTGTAAGTTCTCCCCAGTACTCTTGTGGGGTTTTCTTGTATGCTTGACAACATTAGAATAAATCGAATAATAAATCCGGTTCGGTGGCATAGTAATATCGAGCAGTTTTCCATGTAATCTCCAAAACCCTGATATCAAGCCGTAAAGAAGCTGATACAGGGTTAATTTTTGCCATGAATAGCAATTCCCATTCGGTGGCATAGTATTGATACACCTAAATGTTTGTCCTCCCCTGTTACCAGCAAGTTGGTGCAGGGGGATACTTATTGTACATGGTAGTTTATAATGTGGAAATACATTCAGGTGGGCTGGTAAAGCTTTCCCATTGCCCGCGTATCAACCTAAAAACTGATACGGGGGTATTTCTATTTTGCAAACTGCTCTAGAGGTATAGCTGAATAAGCTTTGTCCATGAGCTTTTTAAGGTTAGACTTATTATAAGTTGAAATTATTTCACTTCTACCCAGCCGTTTTTAATAGCTAGAACAACAGCTTGTGTACGGTCGTTTACCTCCAGTTTTTGAAGAATGTTACTCACATGGTTTTTTACTGTTTTTTCACTGATGTTTAAAGTTTCGCCGCTGGCACGGTTGCTTTTTCCGTATGCTAAAAGTTGAAGAACTTCACATTCGCGTCGAGTCAATAGGTGAAACGGTCTTCTGATCTCTACAGCATGCACTGAATCCCGATCAGCAGCTAAACGGCGATATTCTTTGACTAGATTATGTGTCACCTTCGGATGAAGGTATGAGCCACCTTCTGCGACTACACGAACAGCATTAATTAACGCATCGGCATCCATTTCTTTCAACAGATAACCTTGTGCTCCTGTTTTAAATGTATGCTGTACATAGTTTTCATCATCATGAATCGATAAAATGATGACTTTCGTTTTAGGGTAACGGTATACAAGCATTTTAGTCGCTTCGACACCGTTCATATTCGGCATGTTGATATCCATGATAACAACATCTGGTTTGTGTGTTTCAACAAGATCCATAGCCTCGCTTCCGTCAGCGCCTTCGGCAACAACATAAAAGGATGATTCAAAATCTAATATACGCTTAACGCCTTCACGGAAAAGCTGATGGTCATCGATAATGATGATACTAGTCTTCAACGGCTTCTTCCTCCTAATTTATATAAATGCCTATTCTGGAATTTTCTTTTCAGCAATATATACAGAAAGAATAGCATATTTTTCGTTTTGGGGTGTGAAGGCGGGGCGTTCTTATTGGTGTATCTGTATAAAGATTAAAAAGAAAACGCCAGGAACGGAAGAATAGCCATTTCATTTTGTAACTTTAACCGGGGTTATGGTTTTATTTGGTAATGTAATTATTGTATAATAAGGGTGTGACTAATTATCCAGAGTTGGTCAGCCCCCTTTTTTTATGGCATTTAAAAAGAGCTTAGGGCCTTCTTTCTCACTTTCCGAAAAGTCGAGAAAGAAAGCCTTTTTTTCTACTTTAATTGCTTCTATTTCCTCTTTAGCACTTCTTTTTAAGTTGCTTCCGTGGACTAAAAATTTCCTGCGTGTTTTCTTTGGATGGATTGAATACCTTTATCTATAGAAAAAAGCAGTGAAGTTTCCAAGTCGGAATGGACTAAACTAAAATAATGGACAATATAAAACACCTACCAACTTGTTATAACTCCTTTAATGTGGAAATTAATCACTGACAGAATTCACATGTAAAGAGAACGAGAGGTTTATCCATCAAAATGAAATGGAAGCTGTAAAGGGGGAAAAGAAATGAAAAAAGACAGAGTTTTATTAGCGGAGTTTGTTTAAGGAGATCGATTTGAACTCAACTCCTATCTTACTTCTTTATTTATAAAAGGTAGATCCTTAACGATTAAACAATAAGAAAAAATAATCAGGAAAAGCTGCTAAACCTACTGAATTCATATTTATGGGGTATTGGTAAAGGCTGGCTATCATAACCTATATTGACTGTTTTGAGGAACGCGATTGTATTAGATTAATATAATAGATTTTAACCTTCACTAAAAATTGGGGGCTTACCTTTATGGGTAGCCGTTTTCCAGTAATAAAAAAAAAATATAGCATTACATATCATGCAGCATATATCTCGTTAGAATATTTATTATAAATAACCACTGTAAATCTAAGAACGTTTCCTTTTGTCCAAGATGTACTGCTCAAGTGGTAGTTCATGTTTACTATGTTAGGTGCTGTTGCTGAATTTGAACGTGATTTGATTGTTGATAGAACCCCCGAGGGACGCGAAAGGGCAAAAGCTAAAGGAACTCATATGGGACGTAAAGGAAAGGACGGAAAGGACGTTAATAAGACTTTGAAGCTGTTTCAGGAAAGAGAATCTAACGGATTAAGTGTAAATGAGATAGCTAAAATGACAGGCGTTCCACGTTCCACTATTTACGCCAAAGCGAAAGAGGCGACACTCTGACCAGTGTTAGCCTTTTTTTATTGCTTACTGTGGCATTGTGCAATAAAAAAGTATTTCAACTTGGCTGTGTAAACCAACCGTGGAATTGCTATTTTGTACACTCCAGAAAGACTACTCTCCAATATAAAGAAAACAGGTATTGTAGACCCCGCATAGTACCAAACAAACGATGAAAGTAGTATTGATGAAATGCTGATAAATCAAATCGTACATAAACCCCACCTCGGTATTTGTTTTTTTCTTTATGATCTGTCAAAAATCAAAATAGATAGAGTGCTCATTCCCTTTTTGAAAATATTCATATTATAGGAATACAGGGTTGCTTGTCCAATAGAATGCGATCTTGAAAAGTAACTTAAGGTATAGCAAAAAAAGGAGTGATAGTTCTATGTCTTATCACGATGATTGTTGTAAGTGTAAATTAGAAAATATTCAATTCCAACTTCAACAACAGCAACAAAAACAAGCTCAGCTACAGGCTCAACTCCAAAATCAGACGCAAGCTCAAAACGATACAGATACTATTTCCAATGTAGGTAATCCTGTCGTTAATGTGAATGTATCTGCTACTGCTGATGGAGATTTGAAAACTCTGCAAAATTTGGTAAGACCTTCAGCTTTTAGAGCACAGTCTAATGCCAATCGAGCTGTTCCTGCAAATACTTCTGTAAAAGTCCTGTACCTAAATGAACAATTTGATTTAGCCAATGAATATAATCCAGCTACCTCTACCTTTATTCCAAACACAGATGGAGTCTATTCAATTATTGCAAGTGTATCATTTTTTCCTAATGTTCCAACCCAATACAGAGTAGCATTAGAAATTCGTTTGAACGGAAATCAGGTTGCAGCAGCTGATAACGATTTCTTCGGTGCGCTAGCCAACATAACAAATGCTGTAACTGTTTCTTCTATTCTTCAGTTGCAAGCAGGTGACACTGTGGAAATCTTCGTCCTTAGTAACGTTGCTGGTACCCTTTTAACACAAGGTCTTAATGTTGCAGCTTCACACTTTGAGGCTGCTAGATTTCCGTCTCCAACAGCATAAATAAAAAAAGGCTTAAATAGGGGTACAGCCACATGCCCATCAAGCGAAGTTAAAATCATACCCTCAAAATGAAAAAACGCTATGCTTATCGTAAGAAGTTTACGAGAAAGGATGGCGTTTTTGATGAATCCTATCATTTCAAATGAACTGAATCTTTTCGCACAAGAACTACAATACTTTTTATCTCCAATAGTCCTACAAGATATCGCCAAACAAGTTGGCTTTGTACAGCGATCGAGTAAGTATCAAGCAAACGAACTCATTGCCCTTTGCGTATGGCTCAGTCAAGAAATCGCTAGCACATCACTTACACAATTGTGCAGTCAGTTAGAAGCTTCCACTGGGGTACTGATGAGCTCAGAAGGATTGAATCAACGCTTTAATTCAGCAGCCGTCACATTTCTTCGAGAAGTCTTTACTTCTCTTCTCACACAAAAACTCTGTTCAAATCAATCGCTTTCTGCACACATGATTTCTACTTTCAATCGAATCCGTATTTTAGATGCGACAGTGTTTCAACTGCCTGATCACTTCGCCACTGACTATCAAGGTTCAGGCGGGAGTAGTAATACGGCATGTGTAAAAATCCAATTGGAATATGATTTACTTAGTGGTCAATTTCTTAACGTGCAGCTTGGACCAGGAAAGAATAATGATAAAACGTACGGTACCATCTGCCTTGAAACCGTAGAGGCGGGCGATTTGTGTTTGCGTGATCTTGGTTACTTCGATTTAGGAGACTTACAAGCCATTCATGATAAAGAGGCTTACTATATCTCGCGGTTGAAGTTGAATACACGCATTTATATCAAGAACCCTGAGCCAGAATACTTCAACAATGGCACGTTAAAAAAGCAAACAGGATACATCCAGCTTGATATGACACAAATGATGTTTGGTCTAACCCCTGGTGAAACGATGGAAATCCCAGAGGCATACATTGGCCAAAATCAGAAGCTTCCAGCACGTGTCATTATCCATCGTTTAACCGATGATCAAACGCAAACACGCCTGAAAAACCAAGCGATACGTGAAAAGAAGAAAGGCATTGTCATGAAGGATAAAAGTAAACGTTTAATGGGCATGAATGTATATATCACGAACACGTCGCTAGAAGAAGTACTGACAAATTACGTGCATTCATTGTATTCACTTCGTTGGCAGATTGAGATTTTGTTTAAAACGTGGAAGTCATTCTTTGAAATTGATGAATGTAAAAATATTAAAAGAGAACGCCTAGAGTGCCATTTATATGGACAACTCATTGGCATTCTCCTCTGTTCTTCTACGATGTTTCAAATGCGACAGCTTCTGCTTGAAAAGAAAAAGCAGGAGCTGAGTGAATACAAAGCGATTTATATGATTAAAGATTACTTTCCGTTACTGTTTCAAGCGATAGCAGTTGGCACAGAAGAACTTTTGAAATTCTGCATCGCCTTTATCAGCTGCTAAAAAAGAACGGTCGTAAATGTAATCGTTATAAGAAGATGACCGTCTTTGATATTCTAGGGGTTGTGTATGAAACGACGGTGAAGCATAGACAAGCTGCCTAGCGAAAAAATCGCGTTTTAATAGGCTTCTTTGGCATGCCTACTTTTCCATCACTCGCTAGTTTTGAAACAAGGATCAATTCGTATCTAGTCATTTACTTTGTTAGCTTGATGGGCATGGGGTACCACCAGCAAAACGCGGATATACAACGTTAAGGATATTCCAGCATTAAAAATCCCAATCTCTCAGTGATATAAATGAGAAATTGGGATTTAATTATTCAACAATTGCGCCCGATTGTTGAAGATTGATTAATTTATTTCAACTGGTGTTTATTGCAGAACTTTATAGAATCAGATGTTTAAAAAACTTCTAATTTTTTAGTTAACATAATCATGATAGGAACTGAAAAAAGGATCTTCCAGTAAGAAGATCCTTTTTTGCTGCTTACTCAATTAACGTACCTTTTAGTTTAAGTGTAATATTTTACAATCCTTCTTAGGTAAATACGATTACTAAAAGTTTTATTTTAGTTTTTATAAATATTCGAATCTTTTCCTCAACGAGGACTATAAACGCTTTCACATGTTCCAGGCGCTGGTTCATAAAAACAATGTTGTTTAAATTGACCAGTAAAAGGTTGGTCATACCATGTTGGAGGACACGGACCATATGGATTAAAGTACCAAAGAGCATATTTCGCTGGGTGATCTCTCCAATATTCCAAATTCTTTCTCGCTAATCTTCTTTCAGATTCTCTTGCTCTTTGATAAAATACATTACCTTTTTGAACAGCTTCAAAAGAATAATTTCCTCCTTGTACGTGAAAAATGACATCTCTAATTGTTCTTAATTCATTAAAGTCAGTACAATCTGCTACAACACGGTTAACAATGACATTTCCAACATATAGCATTCCTTGTGGTCCTTCGCCTTCAGCTTCTGCTCTCATCATCCTTGCCATTAAATTGACATCTGCATTTCGGTAAGCTACTCTTGTCATTTTACCACCTCCAAAATAAAGTATGAAAAAAAGCATACATTCATGTCCTTGTTTACAATTATCAAATGAATACTCTATACAAAACTAGTTAACATAATGCCAATTATATGAAGCTAGACAAAGAGCAAACTCATATCTATCAAGGGTTTGGCTCTTTGTCGTTTTTATCGTTTATACAGCGTTTTATACATAGTTAATCAACGCTTTTGGCTTCTGTACAAGTCTAACAGCTGCATAAAAAAATGGGGGTTTTATGCAACCTATTTTTCAATATAATGGCCCTTTAATGGAATAACATGACTAACGTTTTTAAACAAATGTAAGGTTTTTTTCATGTTGTAGCTACTGTCAAAAAGCATACTTTATGACACGTAGAATGATAGCTCGTAATCTGTATGTCAAAAGGTGAATTATCTCATTTTGACATATGTAATTTCTTTAAAGTACTTTTTGAAATAACTTTTCTGAATGAACTTAATCCTTAGCGTGGTTTTTCGCGTTTTGCTGGTGGTACTGCCCATCAAGCTAACGAAACTGGTTACCCCCAAAACGAAAAAAATGAGTTAAATTCTCATAAACAATTAGATAGAGATAAAAATTTCGTTTTGGGGATACCTTAGAATCTTGGCTTGATGGCTATGAGGCGGTACCCCTATTGAGTATTTAACTGATTTGGCTGGAGGATTTTTATCGTACCCTTATAAGGAACAATAAATTTCAAATGTATATTGCACTTCATAAATAAATTTCAATTTTCAAAACCACCAATAGTTGGTTGACTATTTAAAAGAGTATATATGAAGTGTTGTTCGCTCAAATTAGCAATAAAAATATTCTTGATGGATATATTAAGAATTGTTCTTTATAAAAAATAAAAAAGGGGAAAGGAGCTAATGTTATGCAGTTACCCGAAGACTTTAAACATTTTTTAGGAATAAATCCAGCTAGGCATAAAACAGAAGGGCTAAGTGTAGATCCATGCTTTTCACAACTCATCATACATAAGGAAATACATGGGGATAAAGTATTCGTCCCATTGGATTTAAAAAAAGTTTGGAATCGTTTATAACAATAAAAAGAGCAACCGTGTTGCACATAACCCTGTCAAGTAGACAATAAAAAAAGAGTATTTTTTAAGCTGCGGCCTTTTCTCGATCGTAAATATAGGGGTCATTA
>NZ_JBDFMF010000006.1:0-14799 GCF_047238085.1 Peribacillus phoenicis
CAAGAGCCCCGACAATGCTTACTGCACCCCCGATTTGTTTCGGAAGTCGTAACCCTGCTTCACGCAACGCTTCAAACATGACTTCCATGATTAAAACTTCAACGAGAGCAGGAAATGGAACATACTCTCGCGAGGCAGCCATACTAATCAAAAGGTTCGTCGGAAGCATCTCATGGTGAAAGGTGATTAACGCCACATACAGGGAAGGGAGGAACAGTGAAATCACAAGGAAAAGGTAACGAAGCCATCGAATAGCCGTCCCAATCAAGAATCGTTCATAATAATCCTCACTTGATTGCAGTAGAGAATAAAAGGTCGAAGGCACAACGATAGAAAAAGGAGTTCCATCTACTAAGATGGCCACACGTCCTTCAAGAAGGTTTGAGGTAACTACATCAGGGCGTTCCGTCGCTAAAACCTGTGGGAAAGGGGATTTTGGATTGTCTTCAATAAGCTCCTGTATCATTCCACTTTCCAATATTCCGTCAATTTCAATTCGGCTTAGCCGGTTTTGGGTTTCTTCTATTAAGGTCCTATCTGCAATTCCTTCCATATACGCGATAACAACCTTTGTTTTGGTGTAACGACCTATTTCCATGCATTGCAATTTTAGTTCAGGACTTCTTATTTTTCTTCGAAGTAAGGAAGTGTTTACCCGTAAGGTTTCAACAAATGCTTCACGTGGTCCCCTGACAACCATTTCAGCTGATGGTTCCTCAACAGAACGTTTCTCCCATTTTGAGAGGCCTAACGAAAACCCCGTGTTCCTCTTATCTACCAGTATCACTGGATTTCCTGAGGAGATTTCCTGTATACACTCGGAAAATGTTTTGATTTCCTTCACATTGGAAACCGATATTTTCTTTTCAATCAAATTATTAACGTTGTAGAATTCCTCCTCTGTGTTCTGCATAAGTGGTGATAGTACGTTGTCATCTATTTCTTCAATGTTTGACAAACCTTCAATGTAAAGTAGAATGGATTTAACTTTTCCACCTATGAAAAAAGGACGAAAGATAACATCAGAGCAATCTTTATATATAGAGCGGAACTTGTTTTCGTTATTAGTCAAGTTATCAAATAGCGGATCTGGTTCTTGCTTGAATTGTCCCCCTGTTGGAGTTATTTTCGCCATTTTAGATTTCAACGATTTCCGCCACAAATGATTCATCATGGTCATCCTTTCCCATCCCAATAAAAAACACCATATATTATAGTTTTGTTTATGTGAGTATATTTATACCAAAACGGAGTAAATCCAAATCGAGAAGTCGTGAGTAATAATTAAATGCTTTCTTCGATGGGGATAACACCTAT
The DNA here is from genome assembly GCF_047238085.1 of Peribacillus phoenicis. Classification (NCBI taxonomy): domain Bacteria; kingdom Bacillati; phylum Bacillota; class Bacilli; order Caryophanales; family Bacillaceae; genus Peribacillus; species Peribacillus phoenicis. Next base: position 1,318 of record NZ_JBDFMF010000006.1, read on the forward strand.
TTTTCTGAATTATTATGCTGGTATGTTACCCCAGCTTTCTCCTTAGATATTTCCGCCCAGGAAGAACCATTTCTTAATGAAATGGGTTCTTTTTTGTAACTAACTAAATGGGCTGGGTTGGAAATCAACTATGTTCGTAAAAGTACACTTTACGAAAGGATTTTAATTAATTACTTATTCTAAGAAGTGTTATGGTAACTGAACTATAAAAATAAAAAGATTTATTTGTTCATTGAACATTATTACAAAGTTACAACTGAACAAAAAAATACCACCCTTAGAAGTGGCACTCGAAAAAGGACTTTTATTTAACCATCGAAATAAATATGAGAATTTAAGTTTATGCTTAAACTGATCTTTCTATATAATGCAATAACTGGTTTATTTTTAATTTCCCAATCTTCAGTACTTATCATAGGGATATGGTATTCCCTTTCCATTTCGGTCATTAACTCAATCAATAGATGGCTTCTCATAGGCTCTTTTACTAAAAGAATAATTTCCTGATATTCTTCGTCTACTTTCGCTAATGTTTTCATACTATTGTCCCCTCCATAGTCCGTGGGAATTATACCTTTCCCTAGTATGTTTAATCTTCTCCCATCAAGCACCGCCCTAGTCTTACTAGGTCACTTGCAATGGAAGTTCGTAATGGGACATTCTCCCTGAAAAGAAGTGCTCAAATAGGAAAAAGAGGAATTGACTTCTAAGGCCAATTCTTATCGAATTATTTTTATATATATATTGGAGTTATTACCTCATTGATGACAAGACAAATTTTTGGATACGTAATGGATGGTACGATGCATATAACCAACAAAGAATGGAAAAAAATGAAGGACGAGAGTCAGGGAGATGAAGAGTTTCGGTTGCCCCTGAGCGTTTCGCCCTTCGTAGTTAATATACTCCATTTCGTAAAAGATATACGAAGATTGTAAAATGAACAAATCTCGTAGGGGCAAGGATCTAGGCGTCACTCGTTACAATCTTACAATGATCCCGATAAGTCCAATTGGACAGAATCCAGGGAAAGCGGAAAGGGAATATTGTCCGGCATTCAATCCCTGCAACCATCATCTGGAAGGATTTTATTACTAGGTTTGCTTCCCCAACCATCTCTTACAAAACGAACCCGAACACCGTTTGCTGCTTTCTCGACCAGCAGTTCTGTGATTCGATTACCAATTTTGGTCGTTCCGATAGATGTATTATTCCAAATCAATGTTTTTTGGGCTGTTTGTAAGGATTCGATGAGTTGTTCATACTTTGCTATTCCATTGTTAAGTACTTGAACTTGGCGGATTCGAAGCCCATGCGGTGAAATGCCGTAAAGCATCAACGATTACCGAGGCTGAATCACTATATGTATCAGGTAATTTGTCAGTTATTATGAGAGGATGTCAATTTTTACCGAAGAAATTGCTTAGGATTTGATGTGCTGAGATATAGCAAGAAACCAATGATAGGCAAAATAAGTCCGATTGTTATCCAATTTAAAGCCTTGGAAGGACGAACTTCCCAGATTGCTATCCTTTGATGGAAGGGGTTCTTCGTCATTGTACGGACATGGAAGTAGACCGAAATTATGTCGATACGCATGGACAAAGTGTTGTTGCTTTTGCTTTTTGCCATCTACTTGGTTTTAAATTGATGCCACGCTTCAAAAATATTGGTTCTCTAAAGTTATATCATCCAGAAGCTGGCATGCATGAATGAGGAGTATCCTCATTTACAGGAAGTTTTAAGTAGATCGATTTACTGGGATTTTATCCGTCAACAGTATGAACAGATCATTAAAGCAAACACTTTGAGCTGTATTTTTAGTATTACCGGTTTATTAGTAATGAATTTCTATCGTAAATAAGAAAAAAACCCATGATAAAAGGTTCTAACATGGGTTTTCGACTTTTTTTAAATAAAACAGAAATATTTTAAAACAATGAAATTTTTTAAATCTAGATTTAAGATAGAACAATAAAAACAGATACATCAACTTATAATAATGGAGAAAGCAGGCGAGCACCCTGTTCAACAATGCGTTCGGTCAGGGATCGTTGCAACAAGTCTTCAATTCTTAATGGTACAGAATCAGTAAGATCCCTCTCGAACTGCTCTGTGAGTTCCCTTGCCACATCAGCACTGTACACGACTTGACACACCTCATAATTCAGGCGAAAACTTCTCATATCATAGTTTGCTGCTCCTACTTCTGCGATCTCCTCATCTAGGATCATCAGCTTCGCATGTAACATTCCTTTGTCGTACTGGTAAATTTGGACTCCTGCTTCTATAAGTTCCCCGTAATAGGTACGGCTTGCAAAGCCCACAATTTTTTGATCAATATGACGAGGAACCAGCAATCTTACGCGTACACCACGAGCCACAGCTGTCTTTAATGCCATGATAATATCTGTATCTGGTACAAAGTAGGGTGTCGTTATATCAATCGTCTTGGTCGCCTGTGATATGCATATAAAGTAAGCCTGCCGAATGACCGGGGTAGGAACTCCAGGATTTCCTTCCAACGTATGAATGTACGCTTTTGGCAATGTCCCTGATTTGTTTACCTCTTTTTCCTCTACGATGCTCAATTCAGATCCCCATTCGGCTGACCATCTGGAAAGATCTACGCTGCCAGTTCGATCGACTTCCTTTGATTTATGTGTTGGAAATTTAGTGGGTTTTTTCGTTAACTTAGATTTTGTTTTCGACTTTATCTGTTCCGGCAAAGCGATATTCCAATGAACGTCGAAAATCGTCTGCAAATCTTCTGTTGCTTCCCCTATGATTTGCAAATGAGTATCCCGCCAGTAACCTATCTCAGGCTTTAATCCTGTATATTCATACCCCACGTTGATACCACCGGTAAAAGCTTCCTTTCCATCGATTGTGACAATCTTAGAATGATCCCGATAATTCCAATTGGACAGAATCCAGGGAAAGCGTAAGGGGAATATTGTCCGGCATTCAATCCCTGCATCCATCATCCGAAGGATCTCATTACGCGGAAATTTTTTGCTTCCCCAACCATCTCTCACAAAACGAACCCGAACTCCGTTTTCTGCTTTATCAATTAGCAGTTCTGTGATTCGATTCCCAATTTGGTCATTCCGGTAGATGTAATATTCCAGATCAATGGTTTTTTGGGCTGTTTGTAGGGATTTGATTAGTTGTTCATACTTTGCTATTCCATTGTTAAGTACTTGGACTTGGCCAACTCGAAGCCCATGCACGGTGAAATGCCGTAAAGCATCAGCGATTATCGAGGCAGAATCACCATATGTATCAGGTAATTTGTCAAACTCATTATGAGAAGAGGTTAATCTTTTCCGATGAATACGTTTGGGATTTGATGTGCTGAGATATAGCAAGAAACCAAGGACAGGCAAAATAAGGCCGATTGTTATCCAATTTAAAGCCTTGGCAGGCCTACGAACTTCCCAAATTGCTATGAATAACATAAAGAACGTATTTAACAGGTATAGATAAAAAATCCACTCCAACTGAAATCCCTCCCTTGTTTTTCTCTTAACATGTACAAACTGTTTATCGAGTATACGCTTTGAATACGAAGGAATTGTTTAGATAAACATTTAGGATTCACCTTGGGGGAACAATAATTATCAGCTAGAAGAGCGAAAAAACTAAGAATTCTGGAATGGTAAACGCCACGAAACATATAAGGGCTATATAGGGAATAAAATGAATGGACTATTATGAAGGAAAGTGGGGCATTGCATGTGAAAATCCATGTGGTGAATAGGGGGGATTCTTTATGGAGGGTTTCCCAACAATATGGTGTCAGCACCAACCTAATTGTTAGGATCAATGGCCTTGAAAATCCCGATAAGTTAGGTACGTGAAGTAGCCTACGATTTGACCTACGTAAGTCCGTTTGGTTATAGAATGAGGCAAGATGGCAGTTTAGAAGTCATTGATGACAACCCGACCATACAAGCGGCACAATCAACTAGGGTCATACCCATGATGTGCATAACGAATTTTTCCGCCACAGAAGCAGGAACACAACTTGCACATACGATACTTTCTGATTTAAGTTTAGTGGAAAAATTATTGACCAACGTCATAAAGACGATGAAAAATAAAGGGTACCGTGGATTGAATATCGATTTTGAAAGTGTAGCACAAGAGGACCGCGATTTCTACAATCGCTTTCTCCAAAGAGCAGTGAATCGATTGCGTCCTGAAGGCTACTTTGTGTCCTCCTCTCTTGCCCCAAAAACTAGCGCCAATCAAAAGGGATTATTAGTTGAAGCACATGACTATCGAGTTCACGGACGGCTGCTCGACTTCGTTGTGCTGATGACATATGAATGGGGTTACCGAAAGGGACCGCCACAGGCTATTTCTCCTATTAATCAAATCAAGCGTGTCCTTGACTATGCAGTTACAGTGATTCCAACAAACAAAATCTTTATAGGCTTTCAAATTTATGCACGTGACTGGCTTGTTCCTCATGAAGAGGGGCAGGAAGCAGAGACTTTCGACATGCAGGAAGCCATCAGACGCGCCATCCAATATAATGTAGAAATAAAATACGACGAGACAGCCCAATCACCGTATTATAGATACAAAGATAGTCAGGGACGCACACATGAAGTTTGGTTTGAGGACGCACGCAGTGCTAAAGCTAAATTCGACCTGGTGAAGAGTTACAGGGCAAGGGGTCTCAGTTATTGGGTACTTGGTTATCCTTTTCCCCAGAATTGGGAACTACTTGGGGATACATTTATTGTACGGAAATTGTAGGGTGTTTTTTAACTGTAAAAGGAGACTGCCCTAGAAGTTCAGTGCCTTTTGGGCATGGCATGGGGTCTACAAAGTGAGAGTTTTAGGATTAATGATTTTTTAGGGGCAAATGTCTAGTCCTAGGAAAACTAAGGAACATAAGATAAAATTAAATATACTCAATATAAGAAAGGGAGTTAAAGGTGCCTCCTTATCAATCACATATCTTTTATCAACCTCAATATTCCAGTCAGTTTCCGCAATACCCTGAGTCTGAGATTTGGGCAGAACAACAAATCAAACAAACATTATATCCTCATTTAAAATCACAAGTGTTAAATATTATTGCCCCTTTTGTAAAATATGGATTAGAAGAAGCAAAGGATACTTCATACGTCCATGCATTGCAGGAAGTTGCTGCAATGACCTATTTAATTGGTCAGGGTATGGATCCACAGACCGCTTATTTAACGGTCGAATCTTGGGAAATTAACGAATGTGAAGGGATGATTTATTAGGAGGACATTACTTTTTAGTTGTTTGTCTGGATCCCTGAAAAAGTCCAATTTTTCACTGTATGAAAATCTAGAAATATGGCAGTGTGAAGATGTTTGAGAACAAAATTTATCCTTTTTCATGGGTTTATTGTGAGCATAATGACGGAACTAATTAATCAAGCCATTCAACAATTTGCTGGGAATCAGCTACAATGTGAAGACGTTTTAAACAAGCCGCAAAGAAATTGACGAAGCAAACCATAGTAATAGTAAGGTAAACTCATTTCTCTTCAGGCCATCTCAACAATCAAAATAAAAGTCAAACTGAAAACGCTGACCATGATCAGTGTTTTTTTCATTTGTATCCTCTCCATAAAGAGGTAGTCTCTAAATACTAAGGATTAAGATTTTCCCATTGGAAAAGTTAATCTTTTTAGATATATCATAAAGTTCAATTTGAAGCATAAAAATACCGTTTGAAAACAAACGGTATTAAAACTTATTGCTGTTTACCTATTTAAATCATTATTCATCTTTAATATCTGGGTCAGTTGCATCTTTAGGGTCTTCAATTGGATCTTCTGAATCAGGAACTAAATCAGCTTCATCATCATCTGGATCTTCTGAATCAGGAACTAAATCAGCTTCATCATCATCTTTATTTTCATCTGTATTATCCGGATCTGTTGCATCTTTAGGATCTTCAATTGGTTCCTCTGTATCAGGAGGAGTTGGATCATTATCCCCATCTGTATTATTACATCCCATTAACATCGATGGCAGAAAGAAAAACACCTGTTAATAGTCTTAGATTCATTGTGATCGTCCTCTCTATTGGTTTTTTACTTGCCATATTACTTTCTCCTTTCCACTTTTTTTTATACAAAGTGTAAAACAGTGAAATAAAATGGATGAGGAGTCACCCGGTTAAGGAAAGGCATTCAGATTTGGCGCTCTATTTGTTTCCGACTCAATAAACCCGGCCTGTTAACCGCCTTCTCAAAGGCTGGTTTAAATCACATCGGTTCGGTGTTAATCGAATTAATTTAGAAAAACTACAACGTCACACTGTTAGTGTCATAATTTAAATTGAAATTCTAAAGTTTTATGTCGCGGAATATCTCCTATGATTCAATTGTTAAAAATAACAATAAAAATGTTCTGGATGGATATATTAAGATTGTTTTCTATAAAAAAGGAGGAAGTGTTATGAGATTACCCCAAGACTTCAAAAATTTTTTAGGCGTAAATCCAGCTAGGCATAAAACAGAAGGGTTAAGTTTAGATCCATGCTTTTCACAACCCATCATACATAAGGAGATACATGGGGATAAAGTATTCGTCCCATTGGATTTAAAAAGAGTTTGGAATCGTTTATAGCAATGTAAAATAGCAACCGTGGGATATAATACGGTTGCTATTTTACATTTCAAGGAAAAAAGGATATTAACTTGTTTTCATGATGAGTTCTGGGTATTTAAAATGGATAAAATTTGAAGGTATATAAAGTTCTGTTTTCACCATTCTAAAAAAGTAATTTATTAAAAACAAGGAGGCGTTATTCATGACAGTAATCAATGACCTTAAGACCACTCTTGCAGGTTTGAAAAGTGCACAGGCTAGCTTCGAAACCTTTTCACTTGGTACAGACAACGAACAAGCAAAGCAACTTTACCAAGATGCTGCTAAACAAACTCAATCCGTTGTAGACACCATTGAACCACGTATTCAACAAGTCGAACAAGAAGAACCCCAATACAAACAACAATAATAAAAAAGCAAGAAAAGGTTGGTTGAGTTTCAACCAACCTTTTTACACCTTCAATGATAAAACAAAGGGGTGATTTCATGAAAGAAAAAACAAACAAATTAATCATTTTTCTTTTATTACTAACTGTTATCGGATTAGGCTCAGGATGTAATAGAAATCAAAATCAATCTGGTGAGGACCATGAGGATTTGAATATTTCTCAGGTACATACAAGCAATCCAATCAATCAATCCGTTGCGAATCAAGCAAAAAAGAAGGTCATCACGGAGGAAGACATTTCGGATGTGAAGGCTGTGAATACGGATAAAGAGCTATTGATAGCGATCAAAGTCGAAAACTTTGAGCGTTTTCGATTAAAGAAAATCGAAAAGAACGTGAAATCAGACTTGGAAAAAGACTATCCGGATCATAAAGTCTTGGTTTCGACCGATTCAAAAATGTATTTGGAACTTGATCAATTAGAACAAAAAATCCAAAAGGATAACACCAATACGGAAGGAATTAGAAAAGGATTTTATTAAAATTAAAAGTCTGATGAAAGAAAAAACCTAAGGAGAAAGAGGAGTCGGACCATGTCGAATAAACAAAAGAAAAAATTGACACCTGTTCAACAAGAATATCAAGGGATTCAAAAACACCGGGAAACACAGAGACCAGTAGTTAAAAATTGCATAAAAGCATTTTTAACAGGGGGCCTTATTTGTCTGATCGGGCAGCTCATTTCTGCCTTTTATATTTATTATTTTGATTTTACGGACCAAACAGCTGGAAATCCAACCGTAGGGACTTTAGTTTTTATTACGATGCTTCTTACAGGTTTCGGAGTCTATGACCGTATGGCTCAATTTGGAGGGGCCGGGACGGCTGTACCGGTTACTGGTTTCGGCAATGCCGTCATTTCTGCAGCGATTGAACATCGAACCGAAGGGTTGGTATTAGGGGTAGGCGGTAATATGTTTAAACTTGCAGGATCGGTGATTCTATTTGGCGTCTTTTCTGCGTTTGTCATTGCCTTGTTTAAAACAATTCTTATACAGTGGGGTGGTTTGTAATGTTAGAAGGTCATCGTACATGGGTCTTCGAACAAAAGCCCGTGATTATTTCTACAGGTACAGTGGGAGGGCCGTTTGAAGCAGATGGAGCTATCGCGAAAGATTTTGATCTTCTGCATGCAGATTTATGGCTTAGATCAGGATTCTTATGAAAAAGCTCATAAAATACTTTTTTGAAGAAGCTTGTCAAAAAGCAATGGAAAAGGGCGGGATTCAAAAGGAACAGGTTCAGTTTCTCCTTGCAGGAGACCTGATCAACCAGATTACCCCAACCAGTTTCGCGATGCCGAACAATTGGAGCCCCTTATTTTGGGTTGTTTGGTGCCTGTTCTACCTCCATGGAAGGATTAGCTTTAGGGGCCTATATTGTCAATACAAACGGAGCCAAATATTTGTTAACAGGGGCTTCTAGTCATGATACAGCCGTTGAAAAACAGTTTCGTTATCCAACGGAATATGGTGGACAAAAACCACCTACTGCACAATGGACCGTGACAGGGGCTGGTGCGGCCTTACTAAGTAATTCCGGGGTAGGGCCATGTGTCACTTCTGCCACAATCGGACGTGTTATCGATATGGGATTGACGGATCCATTTAATATGGGAGGGGCTATGGCTCCAGCTGCGGTTGATACCATTGAAGCTCATTTAAAGGAACGAAACATTGATCCATCTTATTACGATTTAATTGTCACCGGGGATCTCGGTCAGATTGGACATGAAGTGTCCCTTGATTTATTTAAAAAGCATGGAACCCCTATTCGTGAAGATCAGTATCAAGACTGCGGATTAATGATTTATCGGGAAGGGCAACCGGTTTTGGCAGGAGGTAGTGGCGCGGGGTGTTCAGCAACAGTCGTCTATGGTCATTTATTAAACCGAATGAAAAAAGGTGAATTTAAAAGAATGTTAGTCGTTGCAACAGGGGCCTTATTATCCCCCCTATCCTTTCAGCAAAATGAAACGATTCCTTGTATCGCCCATGCGGTGTCGATTGAATACGGGGGTGAACAATAGACATGATCTATTTTTGGGCTTTTGTCATAGGTGGTTTGATTTGTGTCATTGGGCAAATTATGTTTGATGTGTTTAAACTTACACCGGGACATACGTTAAGTACCCTTGTAGTGATAGGTGCCATTTTAGATGGGGTAGGTTTATATGAACCATTAATTGATTTTGCTGGGGCAGGAGCTACCGTTCCTATTACAAGCTTTGGGAATTCACTTGTACACGGGGCCATGCAAGAAGCCGAAAAACACGGGTTAGTCGGTGTACTTACAGGGATGTTCGAAGTGACAAGTTCCGGCATTTCAGCTGCCATTATTTTCGGCATGTTAGGAGCTTTGATTTTTAAACCAAAGGGATAAGGGGGATGTAAGATGACCATCGGATCGGAAGTAAAGCAATGTCTTGCCAGCCTAAAAGGCGTAGAAGCTAATCTTTCCAGTTTAGCATTACGTACACAAGATAACGAATCGAAACAAACCTTACATGAAACGATGATGGTAGTGAACGAAGTAGTGACAGATTTGAAAAAAAGGGTTGGAGAGTTGGAGAGGGAGGAATTCCAGTATAAAGGGTTTTAAATAAAGTATATAGGAGGTATTATATAGTGCCTGATTGGTTAGATGTATTTGTACGGGCTTTGTTGTTTCTCATTATCCTTTTTTTAGTAACTAAAATGCTAGGTAAAAAGCAACTATCTCAAATTTCTTATTTTGAGTATGTTACTGGTATAACCATAGGAAGTATTGGGGCAGAAGTTATTACGGGTCTTGAACGAAAAATTACAGTGGGGATTATAGGAATTATAACCACTGCCGCACTACCTTTTATAGTTGGACTTATTTCTGAGAAAAGTAAAAAGTTTCGGGACCTTATAGAAGGAAAAGGAACTGTTTTTATTAAAGATGGAAAAATCATGGAAGATAATTTGAAAAAGGAAAGATACACAACGGATGAATTGTTAGCATTACTTCGAAAGAAAGATGTCTTTCAGGTGTCTGATGTAGAATTCGCGATATTAGAGGCAACCGGAGATTTATCCGTTATGTTGAAGAAAGAGAACCAGCCTTTAACCGCAAAGGATTTAAACTTGACGGTCGCTTCAGTCAAGGAGCCTCAGACTGTCATAATGGATGGTGAAATATTGGATGAACCACTTTCGACGATTGGACGAAGTCGAGGTTGGTTACAAACTGAATTAGAAAAATTAGGGGTCACAATTGAAAATGTCTTTCTTGGACAAATAAATTCTTATGGAGAACTAACGGTGGACCTTTTTGATGATATATTGCAAGTACCATCTCCTCAAGAGAGGCCTCTACTTCTTTCGACTTTGAAAAAATGCCAAGCAGACTTAGAATTATTTGCACTAGGAACAGAAAATAAAGAAGCCAAGCAGATATATGAAAAAAACAGTGAAAAACTACAAAAAGCGATTGATAACGTTACCCACATCTTAAAAAATTGATTGTATGATCCGTTGTTCATGGGTTATTTTATTCGTTCTAAAAAACATAGGAGGCAGTTAAATGCCTCCTAAAACTCACCCAAAAGATGTCAAAGGTAATGCAGTAAAAGGAGATTATATATGTATATGTAGACAAAAGGGAAATTCAACTTGTCACGCCCCTTTTTAAAAAGATTGCTTTCAACTAATTACACATCTTAGCCTCATTCTGAAATCATATGCTTGTACATATATTAGCCATAAACACATGATAAAAGGTGATGTATATTTTTCAGAAAATCACGGCTATTATTATAGGAAGTCTATTATTGAGTATCGGAATAAACGGCTTTTTAGTTCCCCATCATTTATTAGATGGAGGGATTACAGGCATTGCCCTCATCATCCATTATTACTTTGAATTTCCGACAGGTTTAGCTATGTTCCTTTTAAGTATCCCTCTGTGTATATTCGCCTGGATCCATGAACGAACATTTTTTTATAATAGCTTTCTCGGTTTAATTGTTGCTTCTATATTCATTGATTGGCTAGAGCCTTTAAGAAACCAATTTTCTCTTTCTATTTTTCCGAGTATGTTAATAGGAGGGGGATTGATTGGAATTGGAGTAGGGATCATGCTTCGATATGAAGCAAGTACCGGAGGAACCGACTTGTTAGCTCAATTTATATCGAAAGCTTTTTCCGTAAATATAGGGGTAGTTATTTTCATGATAGATGGTCTAATTGTAACATCGGCGCTTAATACATTAGAGTTAAAAGCTTTCCTCTTTTCTTGCTTAACTATTTGTATGATCGGAATGATTACTTCTTTTATGGCTAGGCCATCGAATAGCTAAGGAATGAAAAAATGGTATGGTATAGAGCAAATAAAATACATAGTAAAGGACAAGGGGTAAACTAGAATGGATTTTTAGGAACCAATTGGTAATTTTGTCCATAAAAGTATATTCAAAGGTAGGGAAAGGAACCATTTAGAGCTTCAGATTGAATGATTGCATTTGCATTACACCCTCTACTGCTTTACCATTTTACTATTTTACTAATAAATAACTTATTGTCATATAGCGCTTGTAATATTTATAACCTTTTATAAATAAAGTACTTTAAATCAGCAGGTTATAAAGGAGCGTAAAAATGATTCTCTCTAAATTTGTAAATGAACTTCCCATTCCCCCAGTCTTAAAACCACGTCGGAAAGATCAATTTCATACTTATTATAAAGTGAATATGACAGAATTTAAGCAATCCCTCCATATTGAGTTAAATGATACAAAGGTTTGGGGGTATGAAGGCAGCTATCCAGGTCCTACCATTGAGGTGGAAAGTGGAGAGAAAGTAGTCATAAAATGGACCAACAATCTCCCCGCAAAGCATCTTTTACCGGTAGACTATACGGTACATGGCGCCCATTTGGATGTACCGGAAGTACGTACTGTAGTACATGTACACGGGGCTAGCGTTGAACCCGAAAGCGATGGCTATCCGGAGGCTTGGTTTACAAGAGGGTTCAAACAAGTGGGGCCTTATTTTAGAAAGAAAGTATATCAATATGATAATAACATGCAAGCTTGTACCCTCTGGTATCATGACCATACACTTGGTATCACGAGACTCAATATATATGCGGGATTGGCAGGGTTTTATCTTATAAGAGATCACCGGGAACGTTTATTGAATTTACCATGTGGTCAATATGAGATTCCTCTTATTATTCAAGACAAATCATTTAATGAAGATGGCTCTCTTTTTTACCCAAGGCAGCCAGAAAAACCAGTCCCGCAATTAGAAACATCAATCGTTCCTGAATTTTTTGGAGATACTATCTTGGCGAATGGAAAAGTATGGCCCTTTTTAAACGTGGAACCACGTAAATATCGATTTAGACTGTTAAACGGATCTAACAGCCGTTTCTATAGGTTCAAGCTTGATTCGGGTCAACTCATTTATCAAATTGGAACGGATGGAGGTTTAATGGAATATCCGATAGGAATGAAAGAAATCATATTGGCACCTGCCGAAAGAGCAGATGTCATCATAGATTTTACCAATCTTGAGGGAAAGAATATTATCCTGAAAAATGATGCCCCAGCTCCTTTTCCAGACGGCGAACCGGAAAATGTGGTAGATACAGTGATGGAAATTAGGGTGACACTTCCTCTTTTAAGTATTGATACGAGTGTTATACCGTCTTATATGAAGCCTTTTCCAAAAATGAGCGAACAATCAGCTTCAAAGGAAAGGCACTTAACATTAGATGAGAAAACGGATAAATATGGGCGTGAAATCATGTTATTAGATGGTAAAGGGTGGGGTGCTCCCATAACAGAATATCCTAAAGTGGGGTCAACCGAAGTATGGTATTTAATCAACCTAACTGATGATTCACATCCGATTCATATTCACTTAATCCATTTCCAAGTATTAGAACGAAGAGCTTTCAATGTAGAAATATATAAAAAGGAGAGAGTCATCCAGTACACTGGCCCGTTAATGCCTCCAGTACCACAAGAAAGAGGCTGGAAGGATACAGTAAATGCTAATCCTAACGAGGTAACTCGGATTATAATGACCTTTGGTCCATACAGGATTGTATGTATGGCATTGTCATATGTTGGAACACGAGGATTATGAAATGATGAGACCGTATATTGTTATCCGATAATAGTCTTTATCATTGATAATCCTTGAAAACGTTTTTTCTACATCTTATTTCACTTTTTTTGATTTTCTTTAAGTATTGTTCTACTTTTACTGCCACTAATAGCTCCTTCTGTATTCACAGCTTCCATACCCCTAAATTTCTTCCTCGGTTATTACCTTACCTTTGTTTTCATCCGACCTGAGGACAAAATAAAAAAGGTGAATTTTACTTCTCGATAATCGCTGATTTGCGAGAAGTAAAATACCTTGGTAAGCCTATTTTTAAAAATTAATAAGG
>NZ_JBDFMF010000007.1:0-1863 GCF_047238085.1 Peribacillus phoenicis
CAGGAAACCCTCTGTCCAACCCCGATATCCCCCAAAATTCTGATGCTGCAGTTGATGAAGAATATTCGATGTTAAAAAGACTCCAACAGGAGGCAATTGCTCGGTATAGGTATTACCACTAATAGGATATTCATTCAGACTTATATCAGTTGTAGCAATCCACGATCCATACTCACCTGCTTGTAGAGAGGGAGGCTTCATAAGAAAACGTCCTCGTAGAATAAAATGTCGAATTCTAATCTGGGGATCATCAAATATGGTTAAGTTGCCAGAGAATGTGGCATAAGGTGAATCAAATGTGATTTGTTTGGTGCTTTCATTCCAAAATCCATTAATCGGAATAGGTATACCACGAAAATTAACCGTACCAATTACCCTGTTATCTGTAATAGAGTTAATGATAAGTGTGCCCCAAATAATCGGTCTGCCAGCTATAGCAGCGTGGAAACCCCATACTGATGGGAATGGAAAACTAACCAAGGTAGTTACCTGAGAAGTTTCCAATGCTAAACTCTCCTTCATTAAAAGTTTATGTTCTGAGGAAAAAAGGATTAGATATGTTATTTACTCCCTTGTTTAAAGGAACAATCCCAGTATATGCACCACGAGCAGAATAATCCAATAAACAATGGAGAAGTATTACATAATTCCTCGCGTTTTTTAATTTCTTCAAGGATATGCTTATATAGGCGGTATACCTTACAATATGAATGGGCATTTCGTATTTAACTGAAGAGTATACCCTCAGAGGCAGTAATTTGAGGTGGAATTTCAAAATGGAGAGATACTTCTTCAAGAGGTCTAACTGTCCATTTTATAACTCCCTGTTTTTTGGCTGAAGTTTTGGGAGGAGAACTTGGTTGAGATGAAGAAGCCTTCATGATTGACTACTGCTTTTTCAAAATCATCATTCTACGCTTATGTAAATTCGTTTAAGAAACAGGATAATTCACATTATTGGAACTTTCCACTGACGGTAAAATATTAATCATATGCTTTTCTTTCTCAAGTTCCTTTAGAAGTAAGTAAATGTCCACATTACCTGTTTCTTTAAAAACTCTCCAAGTGAATTCATACATTTTAATCCCGCCTATCAATGTGATGGTTATTTGATTATCTTTGGCTAGGATATCCGAAACTATTCTACGTAAAATGCTAGGAGCAGTTAATTAAACACTTGGCTTAGAATCATCATTTCTTCAATTGTATAAAGCTGTCCACTTTGCTAAGTATGTTTTCAAGTTTATGTGACAGAATAGTATTTGTATTTTTTATTAATAAGTACATAAAAATGAGGTTGAAAAAATGCTCACTTTTATTGGGAAGTTAATTCTGCTTTTTGGTCTAGTCATTTTGGCAATGCGCTGTATGGGAAAGACTGTATTGGCTCAGTTGACTCCGCCTGATCTTGCCGCCATTGTGTTTCTTGTCACGTTGTCCGTCAGTCCTATCAGAGCCAATGGAATTGGACAGACCATTGTGGGAATCATTACGATTGTCATCATGTATCTGTTGTTTTCTAAATTAAGTCTTTTTCGCAGGTTAAATCGAATGTTCATTGGCCATCCAAGCATTTTAATCAAACATGGGAAAATCTCCAAAAAAGACTTACGGAAAACTCGCTTTTCTCTTGTGGAGCTATTGTCAACCATTCGAGCTGCAGGATATCCGAACATAAGGGACATCGATTATGTGATTCTGGAACCGAATGGAGAACTTAGTATATTGCCTAACCAATCTGTTGTTAATTTAACGCCTAGACACTTAAATATTGAAACAGACTATCAAGGGCTGCCGATTGCCATGGTCGTCGAAGGGAAAATCCAGCATAAAAATTTAAAATTAATCCAAAAGGATGAATGA
>NZ_JBDFMF010000008.1:0-140512 GCF_047238085.1 Peribacillus phoenicis
CGCCAACAGGAGGCAATTGCTCGGTATAGGTATTACCATTAATAAGATATTAATTCAGGCTTATATCAGTTGTAGCAATCCACGTTCCATACTCACCTGCTTGTAGAGAGGGAGGTTTCATAAGAAGACGTCCACGTAAAATAAAATGTCGAATTCTAATCTGGGTTCATCAAATATGGTTAAGTTGCTAGAGAAGGTGGCATAAGGTGAATCATCAAATGTGATTTGTTTGGTGCTTTCATTCCAAAATCCATTAATCGGAATAGTATACCACGAAAATTAACCGTACCAATTACCTTGTTATCTGTAATAGAGTTAATGATAAGTGTGCCCCAAATAATCGGTCTGCCAGCTATAGCAGCGTGGATACCCCATACTGATGGGAATGGAAAACTAACCAAAGTAGTTACCTGAGCAGTTTCCAATGCTAAACTCTCCTTCATTAAAAGTTTATCTTCTGAGGAAAAAAGGATTAGATATGTTATTTACTCCCTTGTTTAAAGGAACAATCCAGTATATGCACCACGAGCAGAATAATCCAATAAACAATGATATTTATGTCACAGTTCGAAGATACTCTACACAAAAAAGTAACTATTACAGGAAAAATAGTTACTCAGGGAAAGATGTGATTTTATTGGAGGTTTGTATGAACCATATTTAAGTATATGTAGAAAAATATAAATTCATGTGCCTAATAAGGAGGGTGATGTGCAGACACAAACCTACAAAAAAAGAAACTATCCAGGCCAAAGATAGTTACTGCTCCGAAAGGATATTAATACTTGAACCCTATATTAAAGTATATGTTAGCAAAGGACAGGAGGTTCCAAATGTGATGGCAGGCAAACGACTATCGCGGGTTGTCATACTCCTTTTTAGTCTATGGCATAGAAAAAGAGCGTGTAAGGGCTTCTTCCTCACTTTCCGAAAAGTCGAGAGAAGAAGCCTTTTTTTCTGCTTTGATTGCTTCTATTTCCTCTTTAGCCGAAGCCACTTCTTTTTTAGTGATTTCCACTTCTTCTTTAGCCGTAAGTAAAAGTTGATTTTCTTTTTGATCCAGCTGCTTTATTACGGAAGCGGATACTTCAGCGACTATTTTATCTAATCGCTCATTAAACCTTTTATCTCGTTCTTCTTCATATTTAGATTTTTCGTCTAGCCGTTCCAATAAAACGCGGATCAGTTCGGATTGCTTTTCCATGGTTTTGTCTTGCTGGTCCAATCTATCCGCTGTAGCTTGTTCAAGGCGCGTTATATCAGAGGGTATAAGCGTATCGGTGGGAAATACAGACTTACTTTCATATATTGCTACAATAGACTTTGCAGCCGTTTCAAGGGCTATGCCTGGGCGGTTCCGCTGCTTTATAAGTTCTTTGAACATCATAATGTTTGAATCTGTATAATTACGGTTTCCTTTTTCGTCTTTCAGGAAGTTATAGCCGTTTTGTTCCAGGAGCCGCGCATATTTGGTTACTGTTTGTCTTTCTATACCCAGGTAATCAGCTACTTCCCCAGGAGTATAAAGCCTTTCTATTTGTTCCGTATCGTCCATAACGGTAAAAGCCCCCCTTTCATCTATAAATTACAACTAGGATTATAACATTCTATCCAATATGAATCTTTTCCTTTTTCTTATTGTGTATAGAAACATCCAAAACTTAAAATTGTTAGCCTTACTATAGGTTTCCTAATCAATAAAGAAAAAGTGAGGATGATCCTATCGGCTTTTTTTATTATAAAAAAATGAGCAAATTCATGTATAAAATTTAAAAAAAGGACAACAATGAGAGTATATTAAAATCCTAATAACAGAAGTGCGCCTTTACCACTGTTTGAGAATAATACTTTAAAAGTTGTCGACGCAATATGATACAAATGCAAAAAGGAATAATATTATTTTAGTTATCACTTTGATATTAGCGATTTTTGTACCTTATAATTAATTTATAGAAAAAAGGCCTATGCACTTATCTAGTACATAGACCTTTATCACAAAATGGTGGTGATTAAATGGACAAAGATACAGTAATTGCGGTCTGCGCTCTTTTAACTGTTATTATCTCTATCATCAACTTAGCAGTTTAATAATTTTCTGGCTTGAAGTGTTGAGGGACACTTTAAGCCTTTTTATTTATATTAATATTATGCGGTTTTTTCGTCACCTTTGCAATTTTAGTACTTGTTCTTGACTTATTTTGTGGTTCTGGTGGTTTTTCCCCCTTGCTACTAGTTGTACCGTCAGGATAGTATCACAAGTACAGTGTATTCGTACTGTGACCTAAATATTTATTTCTCAGTATTAAACTTTCTCCAACTACGGATAATAGCAAATAATTAAATACTGGAGGAATTTAAATGAGAAAATTAATTTGTGTTTTTGTAGCTTTACTTGCTTTTGGCACTAATATCTTGCCTGTTCAAGCTGAAAAAAATCATCAACATAGTTCTAAAGGACAGGAACAAATCTTTGATAATTTTTTCGTTCAACTTTACCAGGAAGAAATTTTAACAGCAGTAAAGGATTATTATAATACTGACTCAATAAACATTGGATATGATTGGTGGGATAAGAATTACGATGTTGTTGAATTGTTACAAAGTGAACCAGGACGAGAATACAGTTCTAGCTATATATTGAAATTTACTGTCTTAACTCACTCTGCATTTGTTCCAAAAGAGAAAGCAAAGCCTTTAGGAATTGATACAATAACGCTTGGTGTGGAACCAATTTTAAATAACAAAGAATTCAACCCGAATGGTCAACCTGTTGTTAAGTTTTTAAATTTCCAACACAATAATCCTCCAATTAGCAAGAACTGGCCGTAACCCACAAACTGGTGAAGAAATAAACATTGCTACTTCTAAAGTTCCAGCTTTTAAACCAGGTAAGGAATTAAAAGAAGTCGTTAAATAAAATAAATATAAAAATTTATAATAGTGTAAAAAAATAATCTGGAGATGAGATGGTCTCCAGATTATTTTTTATTTATATAATTGTGCTTTTGAAATTTTAGTTCAACAAGTTTTTTCATACCACCAACATTCCGTTATTCTGTAGTACACCTAATATTATTACTCAAATGTTTGTACGTTCCATTTAAGGCTACCGCCGCCATACCGAACGAGCCGAAGACCGTAAGTTAAGAGATTAAAAGAATAAAAGGTCATAAGGATAGCAGCCGTGCGGCTGCTTTTTTTTATTTTTTCCCTTTGCCTTCCGAATCGTAAAACAGCGCAGGCCGGCTAACCTTCCAGCCGGTAGGACACCCGAACCTTTCCAGCAGGAAGCTAAGGCGGCCAGTCAATCGATCAAGGGGCAAAAAACTTTTTGAAAACCAAGATAAGAAAACCAAAATATTTTTGCTAGTTATCTCTGTTATTTCAGTAATTTTTTTAATTATTTATAAAACCCTATTTTTTGTGATTCTTAGCGTTTTGCTGTGGGGATTGTTTTTCTTGTTGAAAAAAGCAAATGAAGCACTTAAACGGCAGTCTGAAGAACAATTGAAAAAACTTGAAAAATTAAAGGATCAAAAATAACAATGAAAAAGGGGTACCCCCGTTAAATGCGGATGAAGTATGCAATACAAATATTTCTTCCTCTTTTTTAAGAGTTTCGTGAAAAACTGGCCCAGAATGCCAAGCTTCAAAGAGAATCGGAATCTCGAGGAATTAGGAGGAAACGTAAGAACGTAAATCCGGATTATGGGGCTGTTTTCCCCTTATTTTCCGAACCCAACACGCGTAAATTTCGTCGAATCATACCAATGGTTATGGGTATTGTCTCAATAGAGCCTACTCTATTGAGATTGTGAAGGTTTCTACTTAAACTAACTGGCAGTTTAGTTGAATAAAGGTATAAAAAGAATGCCGTAGTTTTCATTTTACTTAAAAACTAAGCATTCTTATTTTATAAACAAGGACATGAATGTATGCTTTTTTTCATACTGTATTTTGGAGGTGGAAAAATGGCAAGAGTAGCTTACCGAAGTGCAGACATTGACTTAATGGCAAGGATGATGAGAGCAGAAGCTGAAGGCGAAGGAAAACAAGGAATGCTATATGTTGGAAATGTAATTGTTAACCGTGCTGTAGCAGATTGTCTTGACTTTAATGAATTGAGAACAATTAAACAAGTCATTTTTCAAGTACAAGGAGGAAATTTCTCTTTTGAAGCTGTTCAAAAAGGCAATGTATTTTATCAAAGAGCAAGAGAATCTGAAAGAAGATTAGCAAGACGGAATTTGGAATATTGGAGAGATCACCCAGCGAAATATGCTCTTTGGTACTTTAATCCATATGGTCCGTGTCCTCCAACATGGTACGACCAACCTTTTTCTGGTCAATTTAAAGAACATTGTTTTTATGAACCAGCGCCTGGAACATGTGAAAGTGTTTATAGCAGATGACAAGTTTGCTATTTGAGGCAAGATTCGAATATTTATAAAAACTAAAATAAAACTTTTAGTAATAGTATTTACCCAAGAAAGATTGTAAAATATTACACTTAAACTATCGGGTGCTTTACTTGAACAAGAATCCATAAAAAAAGTCGATTCCTTGAGACTGGAAATCGGCTTTTTTTATGGATTGAAACTTCCTTATCGTTGTAAATCCGCATTTTCCTGATGCTACCCCATGCCCATCAAGCTAACGAAACGAATTTCCCCCAAAATAAAAAAACGTTATTCTTTCAATAAAGTACTCCAAAAGGATGACGTTTTTTTTATGAATCTCTCGCTTTCTGAAGAATTACATCTATTCTCACAAGAATTACAACGCTTTCTATCTCCGATAGTCCTACAAGAAGTCGCCAAACAAGTTGGTTTTGTGCAGCGATCTAGTAAGTATCAAGCAGATGAACTCATCGCCCTTTGCGTTTGGCTCAGTCAAGAAGTCGCTAGTACATCGCTTACGCAACTATGTAGTCGGTTAGAGGCTTCGACGGGCGTACTAATGAGCCAAGAGGGACTCAATCAACGTTTTAATCCAGCAGCTGTCGCATTCCTCCGAGAAGTCTTTACTTCGCTCCTAACACAGAAACTCTGTGCGACACAATCGCTATCTTCACACATGATTTCTGCTTTCGAACGTATTCGGATTTTAGATGCAACTGTGTTTCAGCTACCTGATTCCTTCGCCACTGATTATCAAGGCTCTGGAGGGAGTAGTAATACTGCGGGGGTGAAAATCCAATTGGAATACGATTTACTGAGTGGCCAATTTTTAAACGTGCAGCTAGGGCCAGGGAAAAATAATGACAAAACCTATGGCACGACTTGTCTTGAAAGCGTTGAAGCAGGTGATTTATGCCTGCGTGACTTAGGTTATTTTGACCTACGAGATTTACAAACGATTCATGAGTTGAGAGCCTATTATATATCTCGATTGAAATTAAATACACGTATTTATGTGAAAAATCCTGAACCAGAGTATTTCAAAAACGGTACACTGAAGAAGCAGACCGAATATATTCAGCTCGATATGGCACAGATCATGAAAGAACTGGAATCGGGTGAGACACTTGAAATTTCGGAAGCTTACATTGGCCAGATTCAGAAATTACCGACACGTGTAATCGTCCACCGATTAACGAATGTTCAAACCGAAACACGTCTGAAAAACCAAGCCGTACGTGAGAAAAAGAAAGGCATTGTTATGAAGGACAAGAGTAAGCAGCTAATGGGTATCAACGTATATATCACGAACACACTACCAAAAGAAGTGCCGATGGATTACGTGCACGCTCTGTATTCATTACGTTGGCAGATTGAAATTTTATTTAAAACGTGGAAGTCGTTTTTTGAAATTGATAAGTGTAAGAACGTCAAGAGAGAACGCCTAGAGTGCCATTTATATGGGCAATTAATCGGCATTCTTCTTTGTTCCTCTACCATGTTTCAAATGCGACAGCTCCTGCTGGAAAAGAAAAAACAAGAGCTGAGCGAATACAAAGCGATTTACATGATTAAGGATTACTTTCCGTTACTGTTTCGGGCAATGATAGGTGGCCCAAATGAACTTGTAACGATTCTGCATCGCCTCTATCAACTGCTTAAGAAAAATGGACGTAAATGTCATCGGTATAAGAAGATGACCGTTTTTGATATTCTTGGTGTCGTGTATGAATCAACGATGAAGCAGAAACAAGCTGCCTAGTGAAAAAGAAAAAAATGCCTTTTTTTAGAGGCGTATTTAACATGCCCATTTTTCCAGCAACCGTTATTAACGGAGGCAAAATCGTTGCATAGCTAGGAAATCATATTGTTAGCTTGATGGGCATGGTGTAGCACCGACAATGTTAAAATGTTTGTGAAACTCCAATAACCTCTAAAGTCTAAACCCATAATAAAGTTTGGTATGTTCGTCTAAGACCTCAGGATAACATCTTGGACAGTATTTGCGGTTAAAGTGAAGCGAATCGTTTGGTAACGATGAAAGTTGACCTTTCCAAAAGTATCTTTCACAAAAAGCACATATTCCAATATTCTTCAAAAGAACCACTCCCTTTATAATTTTTATCTTCATAAATAAATTCAATCCATACTATGCTCCGCTATTGTCCTATGACTAGGCATTTATCCTGTTTAAGGAATAGATTCTGCTTAGTTAAGTTAAAGCAGCATGTAACTAAGCAGCACACAGTGCAGACAAAACGCGAAAAACGTACATTATTCACGAAATGTCGGGTACCTCTCTAAAGGATTATTGGGTTGTTACGAATTCCAAACAATGACCTTATGTGATGAGTTTGTTAAGTTTACTATTCTAAAAGATTTGTCTTGAAAATGGGGTCACCGACAAAGGAGTGGTGCTCTATTTTACTAAGGCTTCTTCAATACTAGGAAAGGATAAACCGGGAAAAATTGGTGAAAATACCTTGGGATTCATTCGTCATTAATTTCATTTTAATGTCGACAATAAAAAAAGATTTTTCAAAAGAAGAGGGATGTGTCATGAATTGGAGATAAAAAATGTCGTACAAAAAAGGGTTAAAATAGAATCTTATAATCAACGTCAAATAGAAGAATTAATGGGGATATGGAAACGAGGCTACTATAGAAAAAATGGTACAACTCGCCAAAAGTAAGTAAATAACCGTGTAACTAGTGTGGTTTGGTTGTGTGGTTCTTATCTTTTAGTGGCACGCGGGGGGGAATGAATAAAATTAGAAAGTATAAAAATCCTCTAATTGACCATTCTGAATACGTGCGATTAAAAAACATAAGGAGGTGTTATTCATGACAGTAATCAATGATGTTAAGACAACTCTTGCAGGATTGAAAAGTGCTCAGGCTAGCTTTGAGACATTTTCTCTGGGTACAGACAATGAACAAGCCAAGCAACTTTATCAAGATGCTGCTAAACAAACACAAACGATTGTTGACAGTCTTACAACAAGAATGGATCAAATTCAACAAGAAGAACCCCAATACAAACAACAATAAGTAATGTAAGAAGAAAGGTTGGTTGAGTGTCAACCAACCTTTTTTACACCTTCAATTAAAGATAAACACAGAGGTGATTTCATGAAATTCAAAATAAACACTTGTCTTTTAGTAGGAATGGTTATCATTTTAGCTTCGGGATGTACCGAAAATCAAAATCAGGTGGGTGATGACAGTGAGGGTTTGAGCATTTCACAAGTACATACAATCAACCCTATCAGCCAATCTGTTGCCAACCGAGCGAAAGTAAAGGTGATGACGGAGGAAGAGACTTGGGATGTGAAGGCAGTGAATACAGATAAGGAGCTGTTAGTAGCGATAAAAGTTGATCAATTTGATCGGTTTCGATTAAAGAAAATTGAAAAGAAAGTAAAATCTGACTTAGAAAAAAGCTTTCCAGATCATAAAGTCCTCGTTTCTACCGATCAAAAAATGTATTTGGAACTGGAACAATTAGAACAAAAACTCCAAAAGGATAACACGAATATGAAGAAATTAGAAAAGGATTTCAATAAAATCAAAACCCTTATGAAGGAACAAACGTAAAGAGAAAGAGCGTGTGTACCCATGTCCAATAGTAAAAAGAAAAAATTAACACCTGTTCAACAGGAGTATCAAGGTATTCAAAAACAAAATGAAATAAAAAGACCAGTCGTTAAAAATTGCATAAAAGCGTTTTTGACGGGTGGACTTATTTGTCTTATTGGTCAGGTCATCCAAACGTTTTATATTACTTATTTTGATTTTACCGACAAAACGGCCGGGAATCCAACAGTGGGAACGTTAGTTTTTATTGCTATGCTTCTTACAGGTTTCGGAGTGTATGATCGAATTGCACAATTTGGAGGAGCCGGGTCAGCTGTACCGGTTACTGGATTCGGAAACGCAGTCATTTCAGCTGCCATTGAACATCGAACCGAAGGGTTTGTGTTAGGTGTAGGGGGAAATATGTTTAAATTAGCCGGTCCCGTGATTGTTTTTGGCGTGTTTTCCGCGTTTGTGATTGCTTTGATTAAAACGATTTTGATACAGTGGGGTGGTTTGTGATGTTAGCAGGTCATCGTACATGGATCTTCGAACAAAAGCCGGTGATTATTTCTACCGGTACAGTTGGAGGACCATTTGAGGCAGATGGAGCGATCGCAGAAGATTTTGATCTTCTACATTCCGATTTATGGCTCGAACAGGATTCCTATGAAAAAGCACATAAAGTCTTTTTTGAAGAAGCTTGTCAAAAAGCAATGGAGAAAGGGGGGATTCAAAAGGAACAGGTTCAGTTTCTCCTCGCAGGAGACCTGATCAACCAGATTACCCCGACAAGTTTCGCGAGCCGAACAATTGGAGCCCCTTATTTTGGATTGTTTGGTGCCTGTTCTACCTCCATGGAAGGATTGGCTCTAGGGGCCTATATTGTCAATACAAACGGTGCCAAATATTTATTAACAGGGGCTTCCAGTCATGATACAGCCGTTGAAAAACAGTTTCGTTATCCAACGGAATACGGTGGACAAAAACCACCTACTGCACAATGGACGGTGACAGGTGCTGGTGCGGCTTTGCTAAGTAATTCCGGGGAAGGACCGCGTGTTACTTCTGCAACAATCGGTCGTGTCATTGATATGGGAATGACCGATCCATTTAATATGGGAGGGGCGATGGCTCCGGCTGCAGTTGATACCATTGAAGCTCATTTAAAGGAACGAAACATTCATCCATCTTATTACGATTTAATCGTCACCGGGGATCTTGGTAAGATTGGACACGCAGCTTCACTTGATTTATTTAAAAAACATGGAACCCCTATCAAGGAAGAGCAATACCAGGATTGTGGGCTGATGATTTACCGGGAGGGACAACCGGTACTAGCAGGAGCTAGTGGTGCGGGGTGTTCAGCAACGGTGGTTTATGGTCATCTATTAAACCGAATGAAAAAAGGTGAATTTAAACGAATGCTAGTGGTGGCAACAGGAGCCTTATTATCCCCCCTATCCTTTCAGCAAAACGAAACGATTCCTTGTATTGCCCATGCGGTATCGATTGAATACGGGGGTGAACAATAGCTATGATTTTTTTCTGGGCTTTTGTCGTAGGTGGTTCGATTTGTGTCATTGGGCAAATTATGTTTGATGTTTTTAAGCTTACACCGGCACATACATTAACTACTCTTGTAGTCGCTGGTGCTATTTTAGATGGCTTCGGGTTATACGAACCACTTATTGATTTTGCTGGGGCAGGAGCTACCGTTCCGATTACAAGCTTTGGGAATTCACTTGTACATGGGGCCATGCAGGAAGCCGAAAAACACGGGTTGGTCGGTGTCCTTACCGGGATGTTCGAGGTGACAAGTTCCGGCATTTCAGCTGCCATCATTTTCGGTGTGTTGGGAGCTTTGATTTTTAAACCAAAGGGATAAGGAGGGTGTTAAGATGACCATTGCATCGGAAGTAAAACAATGTCTTGCCAGTCTCAAAGGCATAGAAGCCAGTTTTTCCAGTTTAGCAGTACGAACTCAAGATGATGAATCGAAACGTACCCTGCATGAAACCATGATGGTAGTAAACGAGATCGTGAGAGATTTGAAAAAAAGGGTTGGAGAATTGGAGAGAGAGGAATTCCAGTATAAAGGATTTTAAGATAAGAGGAGGTAGTAGATCATGCCTGATTGGTTGGATGTAATTGTTCGTTCCATTTTGTTTCTAATTGTCCTGTTTTTTGTGACAAAATTGCTTGGTAAAAAGCAACTATCACAACTTTCTTTTTTTGAGTATGTCATTGGAATTACAATAGGGAGTATTGGGGCGGAAGTGGTTACGGGTCTTGAACGACAAATCCATTTAGGAATAGTGGGGATTTTAACTTTTGCGGCCATTCCATTTATTGCTGGTTATATTTCGTTGAAAAGTAAATCTTTCCGTACCTTTATTGAAGGAAAAGGGACTGTTTTTATTAAAGATGGAAAAATTATGGAAGATAATTTAAAAAAGGAAAGATACACAACGGACGAGTTGTTGGATTTGCTTCGAAAGAAAGATGTCTATCAGGTTTCTGACGTGGAATTCGCGGTACTAGAGGCAACTGGAGATTTATCCGTACTGTTGAAGAAGGAGAACCAACCTTTAACGGCAAAGGATTTGAACATCGCTGTTTCTTCCGTTAAGGAACCACAGACCGTCATTATGGACGGTGAAATATTGGATGAGCCACTTTCCACTATTGGGAGAAATCGAGGTTGGTTACAAACAGAACTGGAAAAACTAGGGGTTACGATTGAAAATGTTTTTCTTGGGCAGGTAAATTCTTATGGGGAATTAACAGTTGACCTTTTTGATGATCAGCTGCAAGTTCCATCTCCTCAAGAAAGGCCTTTAATTCTGGCAACCATGAAAAAATGTCAAGCGGATTTGGAGTTGTTTGCTCTTGGAACTGAATCAAAAGAAGCGAAGCAGATGTATAGTAAAAATAGTGAAAAATTACAAGAAGCCATTGATAAAGTGGCCCCTATTTTAAAAGGATAATGGTTGTTTCATTTACATGGTGATGCACGATCAAAAAGGATCAGTTTTCACGATACCTTAGTCGAATTTTCAAAAATATACTACATTTTTGAGCTCTTTTGGACACCATAAGTTTTGGACAACATAAATACTAAGAAGGTGGTAATGGATGAATAAGCGAATAGGCAAAGGGGTTTATTTAGTATCTTCAGCAGCCTCGTTTTTATGTGCAATGTTGATAGGTTTACATAGTATGTTTTATCCGAATGTAGGCCGTCCGGATTCGGAAGACTGGAAGTGGATGCTTTTTTATTTTGCTAATGGCTTACTTTCACAGTATATTGCCTTGAATTTCTTTAACGATCAAGGCGATCAAAAGAAAAGAGAGGAAAGTAATTAAGTTGTTATATCGTTTTCAAAAAGAAAAAAAGCCTCTCAATAAATGAACTGTACCTCATTGGAAGAACATTTTCTTTCACATAAATATCAAGGAGATGCTCACAAAAATAAACAACGTACGTTGGTTAACTTCCTTATTCAATTTTATCCGCGATAACAGATGGATGTTTGGAAATAGACGTAAAAATAGGGGTAGGATGCTTTCGTTATTAGGTTTAGGAGTCGGAGCTGTTGCGGTTTATGGAATGACAAGAGGACGCAGGAATAAAATAAAACAAACAACCGTACAACCCATCCTAAATAGGTTTAATAATAGATAAATAAAAATTAATATTTTATCTAATCGGTAAAATTAGATCTTGAATTTTTGATTCATTACCCCTGTATTCAAATAGATGGCAAAAAGTTTAAAACCCTTAGTCCGATTTCGGACTAAGGTAAACTTTCTTAGAGGTGTTAGCAGTGTTTATTTTTTTAGTTAAATCAATTTTTATATATATTGTGTTTGTTTTAGCAGTGAAAATTTTAGGGAAATCGGCCCTAGCACAACTTACCCCTCACGATTTTGGAGCCATTCTTTTTTTATCTTATTTAGCTTTTGGGTCTATTAAAATAGAAGGAGTAATGGAGGGGGTTATTGGAATCATTGTTATAACATGCGTCCATCTATTTATATCAAAATTAAGTTTATTAAATTGGTTAAACCCTTTTATTATTGGGAAACCGACTATTCTAATTAAACATAGCAAAATTATATATAAAAATTTAAGGAAAAGTAGATATCCTTTAGCTGAACTATTATCGAATCTAAGAACATCAGGATACCCAGATATTCAGAATATTGAATATGCGATTTTGGAAGCAACTGGTGAAATTAGCATTTTACCTAAGGAAGAGTTAGTTCCTATTACTCCAAAGCATTTACATATGAAAGTGAAATACCATGGATTACCTATTGCCGTTGTGATTGAAGGGAAAGTTCAAAAGTATAATTTAAAATTAATCAACAAGAACGAAGAGTGGTTAAAGCAGGAACTAAAGGCAAAAGGAAATCATCAAATCAAAGATATATTTTACGCTTCTGTTAGAGATACCGACAATTCATTAACAGTTAATACAATTGATGTTAACGACTAATCCAAGTAGTTTGTTTGCTTCCTTCCCGCCTCTATGTTTTATAATCTCACGAAAAGACTAAGATCGAATGACAGTACATCTCTTTTTAGGTTATACATGCACGAAAAACGAAGTAGTTAAAATAAGCCTTGAATTTTCCGAGAGGAGGGATGTTTTAAAAACAGAGGAACAAAATACTACCCTGATTATTTGGTGGAATGGTGTAATTACATTTATTTCTTTAGGAAAGTAGGAAACCGATGTTTTTAGAACTCTTTGATATAAAAACCTTAGAGGAATGGGAAGAATCATGCCGCGAATTAAAAGAAAAATTACAGTAAAAGGGACTCTCATGACTTGTAGACAGTTAAAAGGCTTATATGAACAGTGGGAATTGCTATACAGAACTCGTTACAAATCTTATCCTCCTTCTGAAATAACATGCTTGTACATATATTAACGGTAAACAAATGAAGGTGATTTATATTTTTCAGAAAGCAGCGGCTATACTTATAGGTAGTCTATTATTGAGTATAGGAATAAACGGTTTTTTAATACCCCATCATTTGTTAGACGGAGGGATTACGGGAATTGCTCTTATCCTACATTATTACTTTGATTTTCCTACAGGTTTAGCTATGTTTCTTTTAAGCATCCCTCTATGCATATACGCGTGGATCTATGAACGAACATTCTTTTATAATAGCTTTCTAGGATTGATTGTTGCTTCTATATTCATTGATTGGCTAGCGCCTTTAAGAAACCAATTTTCCCTACCTATTTTTTCGAGTATGTTACTAGGAGGGGGATTGATTGGAATAGGAGTAGGGATCATGCTTCGATATGAAGCAAGTACCGGAGGAACCGACTTGTTAGCCCAATTTATTTCGAAAGCTTTTTCCATAAATATAGGGGTTGTTATTTTCATGATAGATGGTCTAATTGTAACAGCGGCGTTTAATACGTTAGAGTTAAAAGCATTCCTTTTTTCTTTCTTAACTATTTGTATTATAGGAATGATTACTTCTTTGATGGCTAGGAGATAAAAAGATGCATGGACATTATTTCTCGTTTGAACATAATGGTGTATCGTAGTTGTGTTATCTCGTTCACCGTATTTTTGTTGGTCTTACACGGTTATCGTATTTTGGCGGAAGCGATTAGCAACTTGGGTATGGTTTATATTACCTTTTATCGGAGTTATAAAATTGTTTAGATTTTAAGTTACAGTTACGTGTTTTAGGTATTCAGGTTTTAAAATGAAGAAGTTTTATCTGGGACTTATATGTATGCCTTCACTCTCAAGCCAATCTGCGTAGAGTATACGCTTTTCATTATCATATCCATTGGCAGTTAATTGGTTATCTAACCACTGTTGATCAAATCCGAGTTCATGTAAATTATCCCATGAAATTTCCCCATCTATAATTAACGATGTTGGGAGGTCTACTGGACTTTCTGAAAGATTGAGATCTTGCTTGTCTGGTTTTTGATACTTGGATTTTAATAATATACTTATTTGCCCATTAGCTTCCAGTATACCGTATTTGACTTCGCGAACTGAAAAAACATTATTTTGTCGAAGCAAACTCAATACTTGATTTACATCCAATTTGTTCTTTTTAAGTAACTTTCGGTCCATGCCACCATCCCGAATGATGATGTTAGGATTGCCTAATAAGAGAGAACGTGTCGATTTATTTTTTAGAGTTATAAACTCTATACCTAACATGAGAAGCGTCCACAATCCGATTGCATATAAAAAATGGAAAGTCCTTACCTTATCTTCATAAATGGTATTTCCTAAAAAATCCCCAAGCACTAACACAAAAACTAAGTGAAACGGGGTTAATTGATAGATGGATGTTCTGCCTGTTATGATAATGATAAAAAATAAAGTGCCAAAACCTACCACAACTTTGATCGTCAGTAACCAAATATTAACTTCTCCCAAGGCATTTTTCCTCCCGTTTAAATTGTACTTTTTCTGAGTCCCATAATCAAATTATGGCTAATGTATCAAATTTTTTTAGTAGTGCGGAGGTTGTTTTTAGATGAAAATATTACGAATTTTTTTATATCGGCAACACATTAGAAGGAAAGAACTGTTTAACTAAGAAATTGAGTTATCCCTTAAAATGGTTGGAACTGTATATTCAATGCTTATCTTCTAATAAACGTATTTCCTTTAGATTTTTAAATATATCATCTATTGATATCACTCCTATATTTAAATTAAAAGTATTTTTACAAACAGATATTTTTGTAAAAATAAAAACGATTCTAACTATTAGCGCCACCTTTTTTTATTATTACCATTTTCCGGTGATTTATTTTCATCGTAAATAAGAAAAAAACGTGCTAGAAGTTTTTAACACGAGTTTACGACTTTTTTCAACAATTCAGTAATATTTAAAAACGGTGTAAACTTCTAAATCTACATTTAGAATAGAACAAGAAAAACAGGATTTATAACAATGGAGAAAGCAGACGAGCTCCTTGCTCAATAATACGCTGTGAAAGGGAACGCTTCAGCAAATCTTCTATGTGCAACGACACAGAATCAGTAAGATCGTATTCGAATTGCTGTGTGAGTTCCCTCGCCACATGAGCACTGTACAAGACTTGACACACTTCATAATTCAGACGGAAACTTCTCATGTCATAGTTTGCAGCGCCTACTTCTGCAATTTCCTCATCAATGATCATCAGCTTCGCATGCAACATTCCTTTGTCGTACTGGTAGATATGGACTCCAGCTTCTATAAGTTCCCCGTAATAGGTACGGCTTGCAAGGCCCACGATTTTTTGATCAATGTGGCGAGGAACCAGCAACCTTACGCGCACACCACGAGCCACCGCTGTCTTTAATGCCATGATAATATCTGTTTCTGGTACAAAGTAGGGTGTTGTTATATCAATCGTCTTGGTCGCCTGTGTTATACATATAAAGTAAGCTTGCCGAATGACTGGAGTAGGAATACCAGGATTTCCTTCCAACGTATGGATGTACGCTTTTTGCAATGTCCCTGTCTTTGGGGATTTGTCTTTCTCTTTACCATCTAAGGCACTCAATTCAGATCCCCATTCGGCAGACCATCTCAAAAGATCTACGCTACTGGTTGGATTGATTTCCTGTGATTTATTTTTGGGGAATTTAGTGGGCTTTTTCGCTATCTCAGATTTTGTTTTCCAACTTGTTTTCGACTTTATCCGTTCCGGCAAAGCGATATTCCAATGAACGTCGAAGACAGTCTGCAAATCAGCTGTTGCTTCCCCTATAATTTGCAAATGAGTGTCCCGCCAGAATCCTACGTCTGGCTTTAATCCTGTATATTCATATCCCACGTTTATACCACCAGTAAAAGATACCTTTCCGTCGATGGTGACAATCTTACAATGATCTCGGTAATTCCAATTGGACATAATCCAGGGAAAGCGTAAAGGAAATATTGTCCGGCATTCTATCCCTGCTTCTACCATCTGAAGGATTTTTTGACGCGGGAATTTTTTACTCCCCCAACCATCTCTAATAAAACGAACCCGGACTCCGTTTACTGATTTTTCAATCAGCAGTTCTGTGATGCGATTACCAATTTGGTCATTCCGATAGATGTAATATTCCAGATCAATTGTTTTTTGGGCTTTTTGTAGGGATTCGATTAGTTGTTCATATTTTGCTATTCCATTATTTAGTACTTGAACTTTGCCGACTCGAAGCCCATGAACAGTGAAATGCCGTAAAGCATCAGCGATTACCGATGCTGAATCACTATATGTATCAGGCAATTTATCAGACTTATTATGAGAAGAGGTTAATCTTTTCCGATGAATAAGCTTAGGATTTGATATGCTAAGATATAGCCAGAAGCCAATGACAGGCAAAATAAGGACGATTGTTATCCAATTTAAAGCTTTGGCAGGACGACGAACTTCCCAAATTGCTATGAATAACATAAAGAACGTATTTAACAGGTACAGACTATAGATCCACTCCAAGTGAAATCACTCCCTTGTTTTTCTCTTAATATGTACAACCTGTGTAGCGAGTATACGTTTAGAATACGAAGGAATTGTTTAGATATATATGATGGGCTCACCTTTTGGGGAACAATTATAAGCTAGAAGAGTGAAAAACTCAGAATTATGGAATACCGAACGCCATGAAGCATAAAAGGGCTTTACAGGAATAAAATGAATGGAATACTATGAAGGAAAGTGGGGCCGTGCATGTGAAAATCCATGTGGTGAATAGGGGGGATTCCTTGTGGAGGATTTCCCAGCAATCTGGTGTCAGCACCAACCGAGTTGTTAGGATCAATAGCCTTG
This sequence comes from Peribacillus phoenicis, assembly GCF_047238085.1. Lineage (NCBI taxonomy): Bacteria > Bacillati > Bacillota > Bacilli > Caryophanales > Bacillaceae > Peribacillus > Peribacillus phoenicis. The sequence goes on from NZ_JBDFMF010000008.1 coordinate 16,790, forward strand.
AAAATCCCGATAAGCTAGTGATTGGCCTAGCACTTTTAATTCCTGAACCTTATCTTCAGTACAGAGTTCTACCAGGGAATACTATCCAAAAAATCGCGAATCAGTTTGGAACAACCATACAGGAAATCATGCAAACGAATCACCTCACAAATCCTTCTACTATCTATACAGGCCAAAGACTTACCATTCCGGTCTTTATCATACAGTAAGGGAACGAGATACCCTTTATGACATAGCAAGACGTTATGGAACGACTGTTCAAGGATTATGCAGACCAATCGAATTACAGACCCCCTTCTAATATTTATCCCGGTCAGATATTAAAGATTCCCCAAAAACTGAAAACCACCATTGATGTGAATGATTTTACAAACGTGTATGGGCAAGCCGGTGCGGAGCAGGTACGTGAGGTAGCCTACGATTTGACATACGTAAGTCCATTTGATTATAGAATGAGGCAAGATGGAAGCTTGGAAGTCATTGATGACAACCCGACCATACAAGCGGCGCATTCGACTAGGGTTGTTCCCGTGATGTGCATAACGAATTTTTCCGCTATAGAAGCGGGAACACAGCTTGCACATACGATTCTTTCTGATTTAAGTTTAGTGGAAAAATTATTGACCAACGTCATAAATACTATGAGAAATAAAGGTTACCGTGGATTGAATATAGATTTCGAAAGTGTAGCACCAGAGGACCGCGATTTCTACAATCGCTTTCTCCAAAGGGCAGGGGATCGATTGCATCCTGAAGGCTATTTTGTGTCTTCCTCCTTGCCCCAAAAACTAGCTCCGATCAAAAGGGATTATTAGTTAAAGCATATGATTACCCTGTGCACGGACAGCTTCTCGACTTCGTTGTGCTGATGACATATGAATGGGGTTACCAAAAGGGACCGCCACAGGCTATCTCTCCCATTAATCAAATCAAGCGTGTCCTTAACTATACAGTTACAGTGATTCCAACAAACAAAATCTTAATGGGCTTTCAAATTTATGCACGTGACTGGCTTGTTCCTCAGAATTGGGAACTACTTGGGACACATTTATTGTACGGAAATTGTAGGGTGTTTTTTAACAGCAAAAGGCAGTCCTAAAGGTTCATTGCCTTTTGCCTGGCATGGGGTCTACAGGGTGAGAGTTTTCCGATTATTGAATTTGGGCAGCTTCCAGTGCATTCTTTACATCAATTAAGCCACTGCCGAAATCGCTATCAGCTCCAGGGATTCCCAGGTCATAAGCAGTATTCTTAATAATGTCAATTACTTCTCTATTAGTTAAATCAGGGTTCGCAGAGAGTAAAAGGCCTGCTAGTCCCGCTGCATGAGGCGAAGCCATAGATGTGCCTGACAGGGCTGCATATTGCTGGTTAAAATAGGTACTAGAAATTTGGACACCAGGAGCTGTGACATCAATATAATCTCCATAATTTGAAAATGGGGCACGTTGTCCCGTGTAACTTACGGCGGCGACACTTAGAACCTCAGGATAGACAGCTGGATAGCTCGGTTGGCTGGTATTTTCGTTTCCGGCAGCAGCAATCAGGACGACGTTATGATCGTAGGCATAGTCAACTGATTCTTTCAACAAGGAAGAGGGCTGATAGTTGCCTAAACTCAGATTGATTACATCTGCTCCATGATCCACTGCCCAAATAATCCCTTTTGCTACATCAAAGGTCGTCCCATACCCTTCAGCACTCATTGCTTTAACAGGCATTATTTTGTTATACCAGGTGATGCCAGCAACGCCTTCTCGGTTGTTTGTTTCCGATGCAATGATTCCGGCGACATGGGTGCCATGGCCGTTGTCATCATCAGGGAAATCGTTATTCTCTAGTACATTGTATCCGTTTGTTAAACGTCTTCTCAAATCAGGATGGTTTAGATCAACGCCGCTGTCTACAACAGCAATAATAATATGTTCATCCCCTCTTGTAATACCCCAGCCTGCTTCTGTGTGAATGACTGGCAGGTTCCATTGATATTGTTCGTGGTACAGTAAATCATTAGGAAATTCAACTTGATTTTGCAGATAAAGATAATTGGGTTCAGCAAATTCAACATTAGTCCGTTCGTTAAAATATTCAATCAGTTCCAAAGTCGTAAACTCATTGGAATGAAAAGCAATCGTCGAATTCAGATTTTTAATGATATTGCCATTTATCTCCCTTACCATCCGATTTAAATCCTGCGTCGTTGGATGAATCTTGAACTTGACGGTTACTTCGTTCTTAATATAATGGCTCTCATTTTTTTCATTGTGTTTAATGAGAAAAACGGAAGGATCATTTCTTAAGTGATTCTTTATGGTTTCACCCATGGAAAGGCTGTTTATTTGAAGAACATTTCTTTCGTTTTCAACATTTTGGACTCTGGTAATAGGGGGATTAAATCTGTTGTTGACAGTTTCCGTTTCATTTTCCTGATTCTGTGTGTTTCTTGTATTTTGGAACAGAAATAGTAACCCGATGGATAAAAGAAAAAGTATGGAAACAGTAACCAATAAGGACCTTGGTATTTTTCTCATGAGACACCCCTAAATCATTTTATTATTAGCTTGTTGTTGTTGCAGGAATTTTAACGATGGGAATGGGTGGAAAAACAAAAAGGGGTTTCGTTTTACTTTGCTATATAGGGCTAAAAGGTTCCTTTTCGTCCTAATTGGGTAAAACGACCAAAAGACTTCACCTGTAACATAATTTAAGATTCCAAGAAGCTTAACGCTTTTTACGGTTTAATAATTTCCTAGAAATTTGGTATCTTCTAATTTAGGGGGTGGGTAGGCAAATGTCTATTATTGGGAAATTGAGGAACATAAGATAAAACTGAATATACTCAATATAAGAAAGGAAGTTAAAAGTGGTCTCTTCAGTTATCTCAACAATCAAAATAAAGTCAAACTGAAAAAACGCTGACCATGATCAGCGTTTTTTCATATGCTTTTGTTATGCAGAAAATCCTATATCGACTTTTAGGCTACCATATTTTTGAGTTTTCGTATTACATAACAATGTGCAACAGAATTGTATTAAATAGGATACTTGCCCAAGAATCGAGACAGGTAATCGCATATCTTTATTACATAAAAAATGAAATGAGGACTGTTTTTATGAATGAAGACATGCAATTGTCTCCTATAGAAAACGAAATAAAGCAATCTGACACAAGAATTTTTGGGAGAAGACCAATTAGGTTTGTTAGACCTTACTTTGTTAGACCGTTTTTTTGGAGGCCTTTTTTTGGAGGAGTATTGGGAGGAGTATTAGGTGGATTATTGGCTGGTGCATTATTGAGTAGATATAGATATTATCCTTATCCATACTACCCATACCCATACCCATACCCTCCTTATCCGTACTATCCATTGGCATACCCTTTTTATTCATACTCTCCAGTGTATTATTATTAATTATTTTAGCTCTCTATCCTCTCCATACAGAGCTAGTCTCCATAATACTGGGGATTAAGATTTATCACATTGGAAAAGTCACTCTTTTTTTAGGATATATCATTAAGTTCAATTTGAAACATACAAAACACTGTTTGAAAACAAACGGTGTTGAAACTTATTGCTGTATACCTATTTTAATCTTTATTCATCTAAATTATCTGGATCGTTTACATCTTTAGGATCTTCAATTGGTTCTTCTGTATCAGGCACTAAATCAGTTTCATCATCTTTATTTTCATCTTTATTATCCGGATCATTTGCATCTTTAGGATCTTCAATTGGTTCTTCTGTATCAGGCACTAAATCAGGCACTAAATCAGTTTCATCATCTTTATTTTCATCTTTACTATCCGGGTCATTTGCATCTTTAGGATCTTCAATTGGTTCTTCTGTATCAGGACCTACATCCACTTCAGGTGGTGGATTATTATCATCTTCTACATTATTACACCCCATTAACATGATGGCAGATAGAAAAACTGCTGTTAATAGCCTTACCCACTTAAAATTCATTTTTATCGTCCTCTCTATTGGTTTTTCACTTTTAATAATATCTTCTACTTTCCACCTTTTTATACGAACACTGTAACTTACAGCACCAACTTTATCTTCAATCACAGAACTTTCCACGATGATGTTGTATAAGTCACCCCGGTTAAGGCTCATTAAAGTTCATAGGAGTTATTCTGTAAATACTATGAAACACATCTTCATCCATATATTTCAATATAAAATTTTTGCGAGAGTTTCAACAAATACGTTTTCTTCCTTCCGAGGGATTGGGATCTTTTGTCTTTCCATTGATTTTTTCTTCTTTCGGAATATTTCTCTTAATAAATTTCCCATTGGCTGAAGCATTGACCCTAGTACAATTCTTTTAAATCATGAAGCGACCAGTTTAAAAAACCCGTCACTTTTTTAACTTAACAACTTTTTAACTTAACAACATTAATATTCAGGCCCTTACTCACCAAACAGTAGGGGCCTATATGTATGATTTTCAAAATTTCCCTTTTAAAAAGAATTTAGAGGATCTATTTATTATCGAAAAGTATAAATCATAAAAAAAACGGGAAGGTGTCAGGCATTGGAGATAAAAAATGTAATACAGAAAAGTTTTAAAAGGCAATCTGACAGTCAACGTCAAATAGAGGAATTGATGGGGATAGGGAAACTAGGCTACTATTAAAGAAATGGTGCCATTCGTCAAAAATAATTACATAACTGTGGGTTTTTGGTCATTTAAAAACAGAAAAATTGGAATGAATAAAAAATCTTCTTATTCATCATTCTAAAAAAGGTTAAAAAAACATAAGGAGGCGTTATTCATGACAGTAATCAATGACGTTAAGAAAACTCTTGCAGGATTGAAAAGTGCGCAGGCGAGCTTTGAGACATTTTCTCTTGGTACAGACAATGAACAAGCCAAGCAACTTTACCAAAATGCTGCTCAACAAACACAATCACTTGTTGAGAGTATTGAACCACGTGTTCAACAAATTATACAAGAAGAACCGCAATATGCTCAAGATGGAAGCCAAGCTTCCCAAGTCAGAACGCAAGGATCACAAGGTCAATACGGAACCGAGTTCGCAAGCCAAAATAATGCACAACAAGTAAGAAAACAAAACGCACAATCTACTCAAGGTGGCCAAGCTTCCCAAGGCAGAACGCAAGGATCACAAGGTCAATACGGAACCGAGTTTGCAAGCCAAAATAATGCACAACAAGTAAGAAAACAAAACGCACAATCTACTCAAGGTGGCCAAGCTTCCCAAGGCAGAACGCAAGGATCACAAGGTCAATACGGAACCGAGTTTGCAAGCCAAAATAATGCACAACAAGTAAGAAAACAAAACGCACAATCTACTCAAGGTGGCCAAGCTTCCCAAGGCAGAACGCAAGGATCACAAGGTCAATACGGAACCGAGTTCGCAAGCCAAAATAATGCACAACAAGTAAGAAAACAAAACCAACAAGCCCAGTCTCGTAAAAAAAATAAATGAAGCACACGTTTGCAAGATCAACAATTCTGAAGCTTTATGTCGCAAAATATTTTCTATGAATTGATTCATTTGTTAAAAATAACAGTAAAAACATCTTGGTATATTACAGAGAGCGAGTTAAAACTCGCTCTTTTAGTGCGCCCAGCATGGATGTAATCTATAGGGTGAGAGTCCCGAGCCATGAAGGCAGTAGTAGGGGTCCTGCCGCATGCCCATCAAGCTAAGGCTGTTTAAAGTAGGAGTAGTTGTTTAACTTTACGCTAACCACATTGTAATTAAGGCTGTATGTGGCCTTTCCTCTAAAAATTAGGCATATCAATGAAGCATCCAGAATAGGACGTTTTTTTACATGTTATGCAGATTTTCTTGAGCTCCTGCTTCGTTCGTAAATGATACCGAGAATATCGAACACTGTTTTCTTCTCGTATCAGTGAGATTTTCGCCAGTTCTTTTCTAGAAGTGTATACAACCGAAGCAAAAGATTGATGAACTTGAAACGGAATGATAGTAAATGTTAGAAGTATAATTTGATGACGAACGGCCATAATAAGGGTGAAGTTTTTTTTTTCCCAAAAAAAAGCTAAGAAAAAAAGCCCCTTCATATGATTGGGGCTTTTCTTCTTAGCTTTTTAAAAGATGGCGCTACGTTTTTTTCAAGGGAGTGCTGCAACGTCTGGTGGTTGTCATTGATTTGGAGCGCTAGAGGGTCTGTAAGGCGTTTTAGAAAAAATTGGATTAATAAAACTTGGATCTTATACTGGCTTCTGCATGGCTTATAGAGGAACGCAGCAGCCTTAAGGCTGCCATTTTTTGCTTAAGCAAAAGAATTGTGCACAATGAAAAAGAGTAGTAGGAATGACTACTCATAATGAACGACTTTTACTTATTTTTCTGTATAGGGCTATAACTGCTTTGTTTGCGGTTTCACAGTCTTCAGTACGTATCATAGGGATTTTATATTCTGATTCCATTTCGGTCATTAGCTCACTCAGTAGACAGCTTCTCATAGGCTCTTTTACTAAATTCATGATTTCCTGATATTCTTGATTGATTTCTGCTAATGCTTTCATTTTATTTTCTCCTCCGATTTTCCTCTTTTTACAAATCTGAAAGTTTCACTAACACAATCTGGTAATACGAATCCATCGGTTTAATTTCCGCATATAACCAGACTCGTAAATATGTACAATCTCATAATTCTCTCCTTTGTAAGTTACCTTGTCGCATATGTTGAACATTTAGGATACCCCTTTTATTTAAAAAAAATAAATGTTTTTAGTACGTTGTTGGTTTATTCTTCCATAATGCCAATGTATCGCAACGTGACGGAGGGGTGCGAATGATTCAGAATCCCTTGCAGCATCGCGATATCCTTGGTCTCCTTATAAAACCAGTAGCCAAACGTTTTTCTTAAAGTATGTGTAGACTTAAAATAAAGAGTGATCGTTTATAAAAAAGATCGATCCTTTAAAACAAAGGTTGAGCATTTGTAAAAAAGATTGATAAAAATCCTGTATTCTTTACTGAATATGGGATTTTTATTTGCTCTTCTTTAACTATAGGGGAGGATAGTTGAAGAGCGAAGAGAAGATTTTATTTTGGTAACAAATATTATCCAAAATGTATAGTAGTTAATAATAGGAAAAGGAGGTTTTGTTGTGAATCGTGCAAAAATCATTCAATGTGAAGAACTCCTTCGTTCAGCAATGCTATCCAGTAATGTAGAGCTGTTAGATGAATTAATTGCTGATGATCTTAGCTTCGTCAATCATTTTGGGCAAATATTAACGAAAGAAGCCGATATTGAAGCCCACCGCACAGGATAATTTACAATTATTGGTATCGAAGTTTTAGAGCAACGAGTTAAACTCTTGGATATGTTAGCAATAATTATTACGCGAGTCGCTCTAAATGGCACTGTCGGAAGTGGAGAACCAATTGATGGTGAGTTTTGTTACACTCGTATTTGGCAATACCATGACGGGAAAATGAAAATTGTCTCAGGACATTGTAGTTCTGCTACGTGATACTTGTAAGAATTAACACAAGTTTTTTTAGTCATTAAAGACTGTTGTAACGGTCTTTTTCTTATTAAGCTACCGTGGAAGAACGATACATACTTCCATTCTCTGTGGTGTAGTGCTTGCAATACATATTGATCAAGTCCTTGTTCTGCACCTTGTACTAATAGACGATTACGACCACCACTACGATTTGATATATGTCTTCACCTCACTCATGTGTTAATAATCCCTTTTATGTAAGAAATGGATACACTGTAAATTTTGGTAGAATATTAAAGAGAAAACCATTCATAATAAGGTTGTTAAGAGAAACAGAGTGAACAAGTTAACCACTTAGTTGACTCTTTCTTTTCACCTCTTTGTAAGTTTAATTTGCTGTTTGCCATGTGTTTATGAATTAAATAAGGGTTATGTGCTGTATTACGAAATTAAATTTTCTTTTTTAATGACTGTGGAATAAGGTTGAGAAAAGGGAAAAATACTACTATTGATAAAAGTTACTCTTATCGAGGGAACGAAAAGAAGCTGTCATTAAAGTGAATATGGATGAATTTTTAAAAAGCGAGGTATATATATGAATGAAAATGATTTCGGAACTATATTAGGTACAACACCAAGGGCCAGGCGTAAGGTAGTATATGATAGTTTAGATCAATATTTTTTGAATCCCATTATACATAGAGAAATTCATGGTGATAAAATATATGTACCATTGAATCTAACTAGAATTTGGAACAAAATAGACTGAAAATTAAAAGCATCTAATGACGGAATTTTAATAAGTCATACTGGTAGTTGGTTTTTGTTGTCTCATCCCTAAACTTTTAAGAAAACCTTTTGGATATTTGATCCACCAATTGAGCATGGTTCAAGTGATCAACTATATCAGTAAAATATAAAATTTGAAATTTAACGATGTACCAACGGTAATAGAGGCATTTAATACCAATGAAGAAATCAGATTTATAAAAGAGTAAAAGCTCACCTTGAGTAAGCTTTCAGCTTGTAGGGTACCGCCGTCAAAACGCGGATGAAGTATGCTAATACAAATTTTTCTTCCTCCTTTTAAGACATGTCACCTGTGTGTTTCGTGAAAAACTGAGCCCATCAAAAGGAGAAGGCCAGGGTTCAAAGAGGATCGAAATCTCGAGGAATCGGGGGAATATGGAAGAACGTGATGTTGAATGATGGGGATACTTTTCCATGAAAAAAAGCGGATGCTTTCGGGTTACCTGCTTTCCGCTATCCCAGGGGAAATATAGTCCAGTTTTATGATCCGGATAATCTAAAATCATGCTTTAATTTGTTTTTTGGAAACCTGTTAGTGAAACAGGAGGTGAACAAATGAATCAAGTTTTAACTGTTTTAGCTATGTTTAGCTTTTTAATTATTGGACCAGCGTCTCAAGTGAACGCTTTAACCTTCGATGATCTGCCAGTAACACAGTCATCAAAGCAATGGTCTGTTGAAGTAGGGGATGCTGAAGGTAGTCAGGAATCCGTTAAACCAAAAAAGGGAGTATATGATACTTATAGCTTCAAGGTAAAAAACATCGGTAAAGATATTAGTGAAGCAAATATTCAAGCATTTGGAAATGATCTGAATTCTAAAACCAAATTTGGACTTTTTGATATTCTTACGGATGCTAAAGTAAATCAAAGGGGACAAGAATTTACTTTCGCTAATTTTCCTTTATCAGTAACTGCAACTGAGTTAGAAATTGTTATTAATTGGAAAGAAAACAGCAACGATAGAGAATTTAAAGAAACATTTGTATTTACTCAAAAAAGATCTATCCATGCCTTCGAAACCTTCGAGAACCTTCAGAACAGAGCATTCCAGGTAAAATAAACACGCATTTGAAACAGTTGATTTGCATAAATTAATAGTGGTTATTCCCGATCACAATCACAAAGGAATAAATTCATATCGTCTATCTGTGTCGAAGGAGCCTCCCCCCTTGTTAAAGGGGGCTTTTTTAATTTAATTTAATTTGCCCAAATAGGAAAAATGCCTATTCCCAAGACAATGGTGGAACATAGTATAAATTTAAATCATCGCAAAAAAAGATAAAAATTATTAAAGGGAGCTGTTTTTTGAGGAGTATGGAAATATGCGCTTCTTGCGAAAGGTAATTTTGGAAAGCTCAACTTTCAATGTTACCAAACGATTTACTTCATCTTAACCAGAAATACTGTCCCAGATGTTTTCCTAATGTATTAGCAAAACATACCGGCCTTTATTTAAAATATTAAGAGTGAAAAATTTACCTGAGAGAGAGTGAGATGTATGGAAATAGAAGAACAAATACAATACCCTGAATATTTGTTGGAATGGTGTAATAACATTTATTTTCACTGGGAAAGTATGAAACCGAGGTTTTCAAAACTCTTTGATTTAAAAAGCTTAGAGGAATGGGAAGAGTCATGCCGCGAATTAAAAGAAAAATTACAGACAGATTTAAAAGTGGACTTCGATGACTATGAGACAGCTAAAAACCTTTATGAACAGTGGGAACTGCTATACAGAGAATCACAGGGCTATCAAGAAGAAGTTGAATCTGATGTGAGAAAGATAGCTGGGTTGCCCTCTGATTCTGATAGGGGAATAGTAATGGCAAACGATACAGTTGGAGAACTTGTTAAAGAATGGGCTGAACTCATCCAAATGGCTATTAATTTGGAAATGCCGATACAAGAAATCAGAAAATTTGTATCAGACTATAAACGGTAGTTAAAGTTGATAAAAATAAGAAACACAATTAGGTTACCTATATGGTAGCCTTTTATTTTTGATAAAGGCTATTTATTAGAGAAAATCCTATTTGCAAAGGGTTGGGTATCTAAAAGGTACCCATTTTAAAAAGGAGAAAATTCTCTTCGTCTCGAATTTTCAAAAGATAGGAGGCAAGAAGAGAATGGCTAACCCCACCGACTAATTGGGCTTATGTGTCTCAAAATCTACAGAGAATGACCTCGAAAATAATGATTGAATCGATGTATTTATTAGATGAATTAGCTAGGAACATGAAGTGTAGTTGAAAGCTTCGATTGAAGAATGTATTCAGTTTGTACATGAGAGATGGATGGAGGAAAGAAGAGACAAACCGAGAACTTTTGATAATTAGCATTGAATGATTATGTTAACTAAATGTGAATAAGATACACAATAATTTAGCAGAGTGTGAGTACGACGCGGAAAAATACACCTGTCCTTGTTATAAGAAGGTAACATAATGACTATGTAGCGAAGACCCCCCATAAAGTAAAATTCTAATCAAAATAAGCATAGGAAACAGCCTTACATATTATTAATATTGTTCCGTTTTATGTACAAAAAAATAACAAGTAACAAAATCCCTTCTGGTGTTCGGTTAGGATTAGAGTCATCTGCCGTATGAAAAAATTTTTTTCTTGGTAAAAGACCGATTACTGTATAAAAACAAATAATAATCACACATTCGAAAAGGCAACAATGAATATTTCAACCAAAAACAATTTGCTGATTTTTTATCAGAAAATGGACTGAATTATGATAAACGTAAATTGAATGTTTACTACAGCCGAGGAAAGATGCCGAAAGCTGATGTTGAACTTGCAGGAACACCTTATTGGAGTAGATCTACGGTAGAAGATTTTTGTGAACAGGAGAAAAAACGTTTGAAAATGGATTAAGTTAATTTCGAGTGTGGCCAGTCGGGATTAAAAAGCAGGTAAAGGAGGATGGGGAATGGAGGTAAGTTGTTCATTACTTTGCGAAGTTAAACGAGAAGATATTTGTAATCCAGCAGCATCATCTGAGCCACGATTTATTCGCAGTCCAGTAGAAAGACGTTCTAAGTGAGTTTGTTGATTAAGAGAAACACTTTTGTATTGCCTTAGTGCTCCTGCAATAGGGTCAGAAAATTGGTGTCCTCGATACGAACAAATGATTAAATAGCTTATCTGTCCATCTAAAATCTTTAGCCATATCAGCAAAAGCCAAAATCATTCCAGCATATAAAAAGTATCTGAATATGAACTCCTCATTAATAGGACCGATGGTTACCAACCCAATCATTAAACCAATGTCCGTAATTTCTTGTAAAGTGGTTACTTGATTTCTTCCAGTTCCTACTGGTTCAAATCTTAACCAATAAGGAAAGAAGCGATATATATTTACCAAAAAAGTAACTATATTGGCTACTAGAATAGGAATATACATACAGCTTGATGGATTTCCTTCTTATCTAGGAGAAACCAAGAAGCAAAGCTTTTCCTTAATGATGGTATTACTATTTTAAATGAACAATAAATAATGAAAGGTGTAATAAATACATCTAATGCAGCATCACTCGTTACACCCAAAAGAAATAGTTTATCTATATTACAAATAAAAAAGAAAATAATACAAATAGACCGAAAAAAATAAACCATTCTTAAAATAGTCATACTTGTCCCTCCTTGAATCCAATATATTGGGTTAGAGTTGGCTTTATGTTTATCAGAATATCTCATTCCTGAAGGGTTTTATTGTTTTTCCATATAAATTTGAAACCAAAAATAGGGTAACTTAATAAAGGATAAGTTTATCAATGGCTTAAAACAACCTATAGGAAACTAAAAAAACGGGAGGGATACCAATGTATGATGTTATAGTAGAAAATGTAATTAAAGCATTCTTAATTTTTGGTTTTGTGACATTCTTTATACTGCTAGGAATAACCAATCCTTCGTCAGAGTAAAAACGTTGCTTAAATGCAGCGTTTTTTTATTTTCTGCTTTAAGGGGTACCATCACATGCCCATCAAGTTAAGATAAATTTGTATCCCCAAAACGAAAAAATTCTTCTTTTCTATTAATTTTAGAGAAAAAATAGCATTTTTTTCGTTTTGGGATGTTTTTATTTTTTAGCTTGATGGCGATGTGATGCTACCCCATAAAGGTCTGATAATATGTTTGATGCTGTGTATTATTCCAGAATGAAAGTTAGTGAAATTAAGCAGCAGGGAGTCTAAAATTCAGCACCTTAACGGCAATTAAAAAGGTTGGGCGCCTTTTAGGTACCCAACCTCTTTTTTGTCCCATAATGACCGTTATAGTCCGAGCACGTAACGATTTTACCTTGTACTATCATGAATAGCTGATTACTTATTTATAATCTTTCGACCATAAATAAACAGTTCACACCCATTATAAAACACTCCTCCGGAAAAGTTTGGTAGTACATACACAAAGTATACTTTCTACAACGGTGAAAAATGAATGAGCTAAAAGCTATGGACTGGTTACCATAGCTTTTTGAGCGATCTTATTGCATTGGAGGATTATGCGGAAACTGGGACATGTACCCTGTAAACTGCTGTGCGGCCTGTTGAAGTTTTTGTGGTTGTTCCGCTTCAAGCGAGTACCATCCCTTTTGAAACATCAGATTATACAGTTCACGCTGCATATTCTTCGTTTCGTCAAAAATCGCGTGAATGTCCTGATATAGCGAAGCGTGGCTTGCCTCATTCATTGCCGTAGAATAGGATGCCGTCATGTACTTTTCATACGAAAGCATATCGTTTAGGAAGTCACGCTCATTCATCTCAGGTGTTTTTGGTACAGGTGTTTCTGGATTTTGAATCTTGTTTTGATTGTTATTCATTTCATGTGTCCCCCTTATTGATTCATCTGGCTGCCATTTTGCTCCAAATGCTGCAAAATGCGCTGATAATGTCTTTCGTGCATCATGCATGCCTTTTCAAGGGCCGCTACGATCTGTTGATCTTGGCACTGGCCTGCTGCAAAATGTGCCTTTTTGAATCCTAAAAGGTTCCACGAAAGCATGTCCGTTAAGTAATAAAAATCTTTCCCTGTGATCACCTGTGGCGGCTCTTGAAAGACCGGCTGCTGATTTTGAGATTGATTCGGTTGTTGCTGTTGCATGAACAGTTCCTCCTTATTCCTTGATTTACCACTTTAGATTTACCACTTTAGATTTACCACTTTATGAAAAATTATACCTACATTTGGTAATTTTTCAGATGGTAATATTCAAAATAAAAAGGAGGTCAGTCTTTAACGGTCACCAATCTTTGGAAGATTCAAATTTTATGAATCGCCAAGTGAATTACTAAAGAAAAATAAAAAATAGAAGAAAGAAGAATAAAAGATAATCCTTTTGAAGACGTGAATAACGTAAAGTTCACGGAGAGTGAAATCACTATCTTGACCGTTGAAGAACTGAAATTATTGTTGGACGCACCCCATCGCCATCAAGCTAAGGTGAATTTGTATCCCCATAACCAAAAAAACGCTATTCTTTTTGTAGAAATATACAGGAAAGATGGCGTTGTCTATGAGTTTTTCTATTTCCGACGAAATGAATCTCTTTTCTCAGGAACTTCAAAACTACTTATCTTCAACTTCTCTTCAAGAATTAGCTAAAGAAGTTGGTTTTGTTCAACGTACAAGTAAATATCAAGCGCAAGAATTAATTGCTTTATGTGTATGGCTTAGTCAACAGGTCGCGAGTATACTCCTCATGCAACTATGTAGCCGTCTCGAAGCATCTATAGGTGTCCTCATGAGCGCCAAGGGGTTTTGATTTGGTTAATTCCCTCTAAGAGTTATGTAAACTAACTTTGTATAGGGTATGCACATCAAGCCAGCTTCTAATTTAAAGTGAAAGAGCGCTGGTACTTTTCAAATGACGACTAATAGGTTGGAAAGTTAAATATTCAGTAATAGATTAGTTTTAAATTATGGGGAAATGGTCGAAGTTTAGCATAAAGAAGACGGAATATATAGTGAAAAAAAGGCCTTTGAGAAGATGGATTTACGTTAGACCAATGGAACAATTCATTGTTTGAGATGTTCAGCAGTTAACATTGGTACTATTTTATATATGGTTATTTTTAGAAAAATGATCGATCCATTTTTATTCTAATAAAATAAGCTGTGAAAAATTCACAGCCCTCATTGTATTTAAGTTGGTCGCTTCACTACTTCAAAATTATCGACAAGCAACAGCCAATTTTGCGGAAATGCTATACCAAGCTTCCAATAGCTCATACCCCTAAGCCTTAATTCTTTCATTAGATTAAATTTCGCTTGAATTGAGCGTGCATCCTCAAACCAAACTTCATGTCTTTTTCCGTCCTGATCAACATAATTAAAATACGGTGCCTGAGCTTGATAATCATATTGGATTGGGACATTATGCTGTGCGGCAAGTTGAATAGCCTGCTGGGGACTAACGACTTTTGCAGTCGTACCCTGAACAAACGGCAATGTCCAATCATAGCCGTATAAATTTTGTCCCATTACTATTTTAGAAGATGGCATCTCCGTGATAGCATATTCCAATACCTCTCTTACAGGCCCAATTGGAGACACTGCCATAGGAGGGCCTCCACTATAACCCCATTCATACGTCATAATTACGACAAAATCAACGATTTCTCCGTGGGCTTTATAATCGTGAGCTTCATACCATCGGCCCTTTTGTTCGGCGCTTGTTTTTGGAGCAAGAGCTGTTGAAATAAGCCAGCCTTCCCTTTTAAACCGATCGCGTGTTTTACGTAAAAATCGGTTGTAAGCTTCCCGGTCTTCAGGACGTAAGTATTCAAAGTCAAAGTGAATATCCCGGAACCCATATTTCTTTGCAGCATCTACGATGTTATTGATAAAACGGTCTTGAACTGCTATATCATTCAATAGGATTCTACCCAGTTCATCACTGAATCCGTCGGCTTCCTGATTTGTAATCACCATCATCAGTACATTATTATTGGCTCTGGCAATAGCCGGGAAATTATTTAGAAGTGGCTCTTTAAGGGTACCGTCACGCAGTGCCTGAAAGCTAAAGGGCGCTAAATAGGTTAAATACGGAGCAGCTTTCCTGGCACTGCTTTCTAACTCTGGAGAAACAGACGTACCCCTTGGTTCCACATAGGCGTTAAATTCAGCCCTAACCTTTGGACGTGGCGGGATATAAAGACGAAACCCAATCTGAAGAGGCTGATTAACACTAATACGGTTAACAGCAGCCAACTCTTGAACGGATATATTAAATTTCTTGGAGATCGACCATAAGCTGTCACCCGGCTGAACCCAGTAAAAGCTTCCTATTATAGGAATGACTATCGTTTGACCTGGAACGAGGTTATTTGGATTCGGAATTTCGTTTGTTTCGATAAGAGCATTTACGGTAGTCCCATATGTTTGTGCAATGACAGTTAATGTTTGGTTTCGTTGGACTACATGGATTTGCATTTTCTTCCCTCCCTGAGAAATGAACGTTACAGACATCATATGACAAACCATAAAAAATAATTCTAGACACCGTTTGAGGTTTCGTAACAACGTTATTATGTAGTGGATTTTTCGCTTCTAAGGTGGAGTTTTCATGATTTTAAGTGAAGTATATTCGGTTTCGTTGAAAAACAGCTCTTATTATTGTTCAATTTCAGAAATGTTTGTTCGGTTTTTCAAGGGTGGGTTTTAGATGGTAATTTTAACAATGGAAGGGATAAAGTAAGGGTGGAATTAATTAAAATAGAAAAATGCCTCCCCAAAGGAGGAAAATAGCATCTTCGAAATACTTTAGTTTAATAAGCTCGATTAGACATTAAGTATGTTTTCCGATCATTAAATAAGCAAATAAAGCCCTTATGCATATAAGGTTTACAAAAATAATCATTCGTCTATCTAATGGAGCTGCCTTGTATGAAGGGGGTGTTTCTTTATATTTCGGGTTAAAGATGGATTAACATTTCTGATGTTTAATATTACACTTGGCAATGATAATTAACAGCATAATTGATTCAAACAAACACATTGACATAATAAAAGACTCAAGAATTTAAAACAGCAATCCGTTTAGTTAAAACAAGTTACTTTCAAAAAACACGAGCTGATGAAGAACAAGTAAACAGGCAACAACTTGGCTAGGGATATTATGATGACTATGATGATTACAGACGTCCTCGCTGAAGAAGGTATCACCGATACACCGATGCCGTTTCCATATTTTTAATTTTCATTTCCATTTTTCATACCACAAATCTTAGCCTACTTCTTTCTGAAAGATTTTCAAAACTCTTTGATATAAAAAGCTTAGAGAAATGGGAAGAGTCATGCCACGAATTAAAAGAAAAATTACAGACAGATTTAAAAGTGGACTTCGATGACTATAAGACAGCTAAAAACCTTTATGAACAGTGGGAACTGCTATATAGAGAATCACAGGGCTATCAAGAAGAAGTTGAATCTGATGTGAGAAAGATAGCTGGGTTGCCCTCTGGTTCTGATAGGGGAATAGTAATGCTAAGTCAGGCAAACGATACAGTAGAAGAACTTGATAAAGAATGGGCTGAACTCATCCAAATGGCTATTAATTTGGAAATACCGATACAAGAAATCAGAAAATTTGTATCAGACTATAAACGGTAGTTAAAGTTGATGAAAATGAGAAACACACTTAGGTTACCTATATGGTAGCCTTTTATTTTTGATAAAGGTTATTTATTAGAGAAAATCCTATTTGCAAAGGGCTGGGTATCTAAAAGGTACCCCTTTTAAAAAGGAGAAAATTCTCTTCGTCTCGAATTTTCAAAAGTTAGGAGGCAAGAAGAGAATGGCTAACCCACCGACTAATTCGGCTTATGTGTCTCAAAATCTACAGAGAATGACCTTGAAAATAATGATTGAATCGATGTATTTATTAGATGAATTAGCTAGGAACATGAAGTGTAGTTGAAAGCTACGATTAAAGAATGTATTCAGTTTGTACATGAGAGACGGATGGAGGAAAGAAGGGACAAACCGAGAACTTTTGATAATTAGCATTGAATGATTATGTTAACTAAATATGAATAAGATATACAATAATTTGGCAGAGCGTGAGTACGACGCGGAAAAATACACCTGTCCTTGTTATAAGAAGGTAACATAATGGCTATGTAGCGAAGACCCCCCATAAAGTAAAATTCTAATCAAAATAAGCATAGGAAACAGTCTTACATATTATTAATATTGTTCCGTTTTACGTACAAAAAAATAACAAGTAACAAAATCCCTTCTGGTGTTCGGTTAGGATTAGAGTCATCTGCCGTACGAAAAAATTTTTCTCTTGGTAAAAGACCGATTACTGTATAAAAATAAATAATAATCATACATGATATCGACTAAAATATAGCTGCTATTCACGGGCGAAATAATTTACGCAGCGGGTAATTTTATCTAATATGATACTGGTCATGGTAGCAATAAAGGCACTTCCAATAATATCAGATGGATAATGATGTCCTACCCAAATACGTGAGAAGCCCGTCAACACAGATAGTACCCACATGATTGAACCAAGGACACGTTCATAAAGAAAGATAGAAGTAGATATAGCAAATACAAGCAGAGTATGTTTACTTGGAAATGAAGAATCCATTTTTGAAGGAATGAGTATGCCGACCCGACGTTTCACAAACGGACGTGGTTTAAAATAAAACAATTTAATCAAAGCGTTAATAAACAAAGTTACCCCCACAGATATCACCGCAGTGCAAGACACTTTTTTGTAAGAATCATTTCTAAACCACATGAAAATCAAAACAAAAATAAACACATAACGAATCTTATTTGATATCAATATCATCAGCAAATCAATTGGAGAACAACGTCCAGAAAGCTGATTGATTGACTTAAATAGTTTGTAGTTCATAAAGATCATCTCCTTACTTTCTAGATACAAATAAAATTCCCTCCTAAGCAAGAAATATGTAAAAATCGGGAAAAGAGAATTCTCTAAAATAAAGGAATGGGGTCTAGTCAGAATCCAGTTGTTTCTTTGTATAAATTATCAAAAATTAGACATGGAGAAATTTTACAATGGAAAAATAAATAAAATAGTCTCCAGTATGAGTTAGAGAAGATTCGATAGTCTGGTTCAATAAATAGGAGAAGGATGATCTAAGTGGCATCTTCACAAGAAAAAAGTGGCTCTAAA
Organism: Peribacillus phoenicis; assembly: GCF_047238085.1. Lineage (NCBI taxonomy): Bacteria > Bacillati > Bacillota > Bacilli > Caryophanales > Bacillaceae > Peribacillus > Peribacillus phoenicis. The sequence goes on from NZ_JBDFMF010000008.1 coordinate 35,243, forward strand.
GATGTAACCTAAGAGTGTAATAAACGACTGTACAGTAAAGGCTGAAGAATTAATGAAGGCAGGGAAACTTAGAAATCCGTTTGTCTTTAGACCGGACAAGGGATAATTCCAGTTTAATACAATAAGTTAAAGGACTAATAAAGGAGGTACTCTCTTGCTTACAAATCATTTGGATTTTAGGTTAGAACCCCAAATCTGAGAATTATATGTGGAACATAAAAAACGATCAGAGAAAATAGATTAGGGGTATCATGATTCCTTGCCATGGGACAAAGCTCAAGATTTTCGGAGAGTACCTTGGGACTCAAGTCAAGTTACCTTGCCTGCAAACATTATCACCTCCGTGGAAACCGCTCTGTTGACAGAAGTTAATCTTCCCTGGTTCACTTCACATCTGGATCAAACCTTTAAAGGCTCTTTATCAGTTGTCCGAGATTTTGTCCATACGTGGACTGCGGAGGAAGACCAACTAAACTAAAGTGGCAGTAGAGTTGAACAAGGTAAAATAAGTAATTAAAGAGAATAGTATAAAACAAACCCCTTGGTGCCCAAGGGGTTTGTTTTATCGCCACTTCCTAAAGTTCCATGTTATGGTGACAAAGCAGATAAAGCTACTCTTTAATCTTGGATAGTTTTTATTTATTTACATGATTTTGAGAATCGCGTAATCCATCCATTCTTTCTAAGTAAGCTGTGAAGAACCAAACATGTTTCTCTAGAAAGCCCATTGCATCTCCGAAAAGATTTATTGTAAATTCATCTGTTGTTTCTCTTACGAATTTGTCGACTTCACGCAAGTAACGTGCCGTTGCTGCGAAATCATTGACAATAGCATAAGCAATAGTCGAAGTATTGTAAGGACAACTAGGGGCCTCTTCTAGAGTTGCGTAACGGAGGAATTCATGCATGGAGGCAAGAGGGAAAAACCCCAACATTTTGATTCGTTCGGCAATTCGATCGATTTCAAGAGCAACTTCTTCATAGAGCTCCTGTAATTTTTCATGAAAATCAATGAAATCAACACCAACCACATTCCAGTGGAAATTGCGTAATTTGGCGGAAACTACATGAAGATTGGCCAAGTATATATTAAGGGCATCAGCAAGTCTTTTTGCGTATTGTGGATCCAGACCAGTCAAAACGGCACGAAGTTCACGAGACACATTATCATCTCCTCTAAAGTGATTTCAAATCAATATATGTTTTAGGCTAGTATACAGTTCCTTTTCCTTTAACTGTGAATGCAACTGCATTACGTTAGAAAATCCCTAAATTGAATGAGAATCCGAGGGTTCTTCAGTTAAAGAAGAAGGCCACTAAATTGGTGGCCTTTTGAATGTACGATCTTATGCTAAATCATACATTCATTTTAAACAAAAAATATCCTTATTCAACTGGCAGGTTAATTCAACAAGGATTGCATAAAATTCTCTTTTTTTATGCAGCTGGGAGGCTTCTGAAGAAGCCTGAAACGTTGATTTATCAACGATATATAAAAACGTTCATAAATGATAAAAAAACAAACAAGCGAATCTTATGTATATCAAGGGATTCGTTTGTTTGTTGACCACTTCCGGTATTGTATTTACGATTATGTTAACTAACACAAAAACGACTGTATCAACAATCGTTTTTCATTCACTGAAACGTTTAAACTAAGTCTATACTTTGATAGATATCGACCATAAATTGCAAACCGGCTGGATTGGAAGAATAAATAGGTTTAATAAGGTAATTGGTTACTTCAAATGAAACAACAATTTTAAAAGTCCTAATCTTCGATGGGGCACTAGGAGCAAAAAAACGAGTAGAATAAACGCGAATGTGCTGGAAGGTAAAAGGTGGACTATCGATTGTTAATCCGACAGCAGGAGTATTTGGATCGCCTGCCACCAATAAAAAATCTTTTAACCCAATAGGTTGAGGGGCTACCTTCACAAAAGTACCTCCAATTTCTTCAAAAAGTTCAATTTTTGCTTCCATGGAATTATCGGTAAAGGCAACCAAAAAAACACTAAATGTGCTAATTTCATTTGGTGAAGGAACTTCAAATCTTTGAGAAGCAATAGCAAAAGCTGCTGTTTGACCATCTGATGTAGGCTGATCCCAGATATAATCAGGGTTGGAAACACTTCCGAAGGGGGAAAAAGATTTTACAGCACTATTATTATCAAATTTTTTCAATGAAGGCCAGCCAGGATTTCGGGCAACAAGGTCTGGATGATCTTCTGTATTATTTGCTGCATTCATCGCAGCTTGATCCCTGTCAGTACCAAGAAATACACCCCCTGTATTACTGACAAGCCTTTCAAGAGGAAAAATAGTCATAGTATATGTCACCTCTTTACTTTTAGTTTTGAAACATTACTATTATTCTATGAACATACTGGACTAGCTGCCTGTGCTTATTAAAATTAGGTGCATATCTTTATGCTGCTCGTTTTTATCAAAGCCAGATATTTTGGAGAGAAAGAACGCCAGTTTTTGTATGCATCAATGGAATTTACACTGGAGCAAGAACAATATGCCGACGCAAAAATTACGAAAAGGGAGCGGATTAAATGAGTAGTGAAAAACACGCGAATTTAGGATTGCACAAGTGGGCACCGAGCGAAGGCGTGTTTTAACCGTAGTGTAACGAATAGTTGGATGAAACCGTGCGGTAACTAAAAAAAGGTAATTCCTCCTTTTTTGTCGTATATATCAGAAAAGGAGGGGTTGTCGTGATGATTGGTAGAAATAGTCCTTGTCCTTGTATGAGTGGGGAAAGATTCAAAAATTGTTGTGGTGTCTCTGGTGTGTGGGAAGACTTGGAAACTAATGGCTTGTATTATTATGATGAATCCTTTGCATTAAAGGTGTTACTTTCAAAAGATAAAACTTTTCATAAATATTATTTCTCTGAAAGACAAAAAATTAGAAAACGAGTCTACTTTTTGCAAAGCAACAATTTACAATCCTCAGCTTCATTTGGTATTTACGATGATGGTTATATGATTGTTAATAAACATCCTCAAGTAAAGGTGGAGGATTCAATTCATGTAGCGCATGAAATCGGACATCTAGTATTATGTTCAGAAGGTTATAAGCATGTTCGATTTAAAAATCTTGAACACAACAACAAAAGTATAATGCATAAGAATTTAAATGATATGGTCTATGACCCAATAATTAATGAGCGTTTATTAAAATCTGACTTTGATTTAGAATCTTATTTGACATTATCTGATTCTATCCAAATGAAAATTACAGGAAATAATCCAGCAGGTTTATTTTTACTTATGACTTTGTTCGTTAAAAGAGTATTAGATTTTAGAAACATTAATCCAAATATTTCACCGGATGCAATCATTTTTAATAAAATGGTAATTGAAAAGCATCCTCAACTTGTTCATCAAAGCAGGAGAATTCTTGAAATCATTGATGAAAGTGGTTTTAAAACTTCACAAGAAGCAGAGGCTTCACTAATAGAAATTATTAACTATCTAGAATTAAAAGATTTATTTTACCTTAATTGTATTTAGGGTTCTGGTGCAACTACCAAGGCAAAATAGAAAAAAGTTGTAGGTCCACTTTCAGATAACCCCTTAGATGGTTATCCTGAACAGTCTATGTATGAATTCCACTTCATTTTGGGCAGACTTCACCCCTTGATAAACCTGTTTCTTTTTAATCATATGCATCGCTTCTATACCACTCAGTATGTAAGTGGCTGTACGAAAAGATTTCAACCCTAACATAGAACGAACATGCTTCTTGATAAAACGATGATCCTGTTCTACGCTATTAGTTATTTAACTACTTCTTTTGTCTGAGCTGCATGCCTGATGGCATGTTTTTTCTTTTGTCCATTCTTCGACTGCGATAGGGTAAGCCGTATTTTTATCCACTGTTATAACACGAGGCTTTGAAACATGAGAAGACCACCGTAAAGCTTTCTTGAAGAAGCACTTTACAGCCTTTTGTCTCTTGTTTTACTAAGATAAAAATCAATCGTATTTCCTTCGGAATCAATTACACGATACAGATACATCCATTGACTTTTTACTTTGATAGATGTTTCATCGATTCTCCAGGAGTTATTTGTTGGCTTAAGATGACGTCGTATTCTTTCATCTACTTCCGGTCTATATTGATGAACACAACGCATAATCGTTGTGTGGGCCATCGATAAGCCACGTTCTTCCATCATCTCCACTACATTACGAAAGCTCAGGTTGTACCGCAGGTACCATCTCACTGTTAACAAAATAATGTTAGGCTAATAATGTTTCCATTTGAATAAATTTTGCTTTTCCATACTGATCACGCACCTTTTTTAGAGTAATAGTATCACTATGTCCAAGATTTAGAGATTACTTGCAATTGTCTTGAAGTTTTTGCACCAGAACCAAATCACAAACATATTTTTTGTTTTTTGAAACTTTTTATTTACTTTTTCGTATATAGTTATATAATGTAGGTTTCATTATTGGTGATCACCTAATTAGGACAAAGTTTATTACAAACCAGGAGGGTCTTTATTGTTAAAACGTATTTCCTTATTTATATTCGTTAACATTCTAGTATTAATCACCATTACAACTATCACCACGTTGCTTGGTGTAGAAAGTTATATTGGTGGCGGTGGTTATGGTTCCCTGCTTGCCTTCAGTGTCATCGCTGGTTTTGCTGGTTCCATCATTTCATTGTCAATGTCTCGTATAATGGCGAAATGGGTTATGGGTGTTCAATTAATTGATGAACATTCTCCGCGTGGCGATCACGAACGCTTTGTATTGGAAGAAACATACCGATTAGCACGTATGGCTGGTTTGAAAGTTATGCCACAAGTTGGTATTTATCATTCACAGGAGGTCAACGCTTTTGCTACTGGACCAAGCAAAAAACGTTCATTAGTAGCCGTTTCAAGCGGTATGTTAGATAGGATGGATCGTAATGCGATTTGTGGGGTTATTGCACACGAAATAGCACACATTAAGAATGGTGATATGGTTACAACAACTCTATTGCAAGGTATCATCAATACATTCGTTATTTTCTTCTCCCGTATTGCTTCAAAAATTGTTTCAAGTTTTGTAAGAGAAGAAGTGGCTGGAATTGTTTACTTCGTATCTTCTATGGTTTTCGAGATTCTATTCAGCATTTTAAGCAGTCCTATTATCTTTTGGCATTCAAGAAAACGTGAATTTAAAGCGGACAAATTAGCTGCCGAATTAGGTGGAAAGGCGAATAAGATTCACGCATTAGAATCATTAAGACACACCGTTAGCTTGGTTGATGACAGCCAAAAGTCTATTGCTGCTTTTAAAATTAGTGGCAAGGGAAAATTCTCTAGACTATTCTCTACTCACCCACCATTAGAAAAACGTATTGAACATTTGAAATCACTTTAATACATAAGATTTTCTACATTATTCAGATGTAGAAAGTCTTTTTTTATTTATGCAAATATCGATTCACAAAGGGACGATTAAATGAAAATGCACTCACTAAAAAGAGAATGGGAAAAATAATGACTTTCTAGCTAAGCTGGTAAAAACTAAATAAAGACCCTATTTACCCATTTGTAAAAGTACACCTTTATAAACACCTTTAAAACTATGGGAAACCATGACTTTAAATAAAACTAATGTTTTTCTTCTGAATTAGTTCGTAAAAGTACACTTTTACGAACGGGTTATTTTTCGATGGAATTGTATTGATTAAACGTTCATTAAAGTTGAAACATATTTTATGAACGTTCACTTTTAGTTAAGTGCCTTTACGAACGTTTTTTCAGAGAGAAAAATGTACAGCAAACGATATTCGGTGTGACTATATCCTTGTCTAAAAAACAAATGAATTTCAGCTGGTGAAATGAATCAAACGATACAAATCGATGGCGGTTGGGCTTCATAGTAATAAATGATATGAACACGCATTATAGTAATGGATGTAATTTGAGACATTCAAAACGGGCAACAACTATTCTAGGTTGTTCGCACGATTCTTTCTAATTTCTACATATAAAGTTGCTTTAGGCACACCAGTGAGTTTCACAATGTCTTTCACACTTAATCGATTCGTGTTTCTACTATTATATAGTCGTAGAGCTTCTTCTATATTTTTTCTCGGTTGTGAAGGGCGACCCATGTGTTTACCTCTTGATTTTGCTCTTTCTCTACCTTCAGATGTTCGTTCAACGATTATATCTCTTTCAAACTGCGCAAAAGAACCTAAAACATTGAATAATAAAGATTGTAGAGGGTTTGCTGTTTCATTGACCTTAAAAGATAAATGATCTTTGATAAAATGGATATCGACTTGTTTTTCTTGCAGTGTTGCTATAATTTTATTTAAATCAATAATCGATCTGGCCAAACGGTCTATTTTTGTCACCATCACTGTATCTCCAGGTCTCACATTTTCTAATAACCTCTTTAGCTCTTTTCTATCTTTAGTGGTCGTTCCAGTAATTTTTTCTACATAGATACGTTCGCAGTCATTTTCTTTTAAGGTTTCTTCTTGAGAGGCCAAATCTTGGCCAACTGTACTGACTCTCGCATAACCAATTTTCATTAGTAAGCTCCTTTTGTCTATAAATTAACAATCTTTTATACCTTTGATTATAGACTATCTTTTAGACTGATTTCTACTAAAAAATACATAAAAAATAACTTCTAAACATTAGCGTCTAGAAGTTACAACTTTTATACAAATCTTAATTAGTTGTAAAAGGAAAGTAAAAGAAGCAATTTGAATCATTTGATTTTGAAATTAATCTTTCCAATAGAAATTTCTAATGAAATTTAGAAAATACAATTTTACGAATGTTTTTGATAGAGTAATTGGGGGGAATGGAATAAAGAGTAATGAAATGGATTTTCGTAAATTTGGTTACATACGGGTTAGCAGTAAAGATCAAAGTGAACGTGGACAATTAGAAGTCATCAAACAATTAGGAGTCAATGAACGAGACATCTTTTTGGACAAACAGAGTGGAAAAGATTTCAATTGAGTTCAGTACCAATTATTGAAATGAGTTATCCGTAAAGGAGATATTCTTTATATTCATTCTCTCGATCGTTTCTGTCGGAATAAAGAGGAGATTCTCCAGGAGTGGAATGACATCACAAAAAATAATTGTAGTTTTGGATATGGATATGCCATTGTTGGATACGACTCAATTTAAGGATAGTCCTGACCACCTTCATTGCTGATCTTGTTTTACAGATGATTCTATCGTGGATGGCACGAGAAGAACGAGATCGCATTCGGAAACAGCAACGCGAAGAAATTGATGTGGCTTTACGAAGTGGCGCAACGTTTGGTCGGCCAAAAGTTCAGGCTACAGAAGAATTCAAAGAAGTATATAATCATTGGAAAGTAGGAGAGGTGACAGCTGTTAAAGTAATGGGAGAATTAGACGTTAAAAAGACGACTTTTTATATGTTGGTTAAAGAATACGAAAGAGATTTAAAAAAGAAGACGGCTTTTTATAAGTCGTTTAATTCAGGTCAGCATTCTATTATTCAATGTGGGATAAAATTGGTATTCACTATTGAACCAATGGTAAATATCGGAGGATACGAAATAAAAATGGATAATAACGGATGGACTGCCTGCCCGCACGATGGATGGTTCTCTCTCTGCTCAATATGAACATAATTGCTGTTACAGAAGATGAGATTATTATTACTACTTCCCAAGATGATTAAATACATGTCTTTGTGTTAGTTTTACATCAATCAGAAGCTGAGTGCAGCTCATCTTTGTTGTTAAAAACAAGGTAATAGTGAATTTTTTGAATAATACTTAATTTATATGAGCATAATATTTGCTAATGATCAATAATTACACATTTTTTCACATTTTTTGTGTAATTGTTGTATAATGAAGTAAATTTATAATTGAAAGGACGATGTATGATGACTAAATTAAAGGATGAAGTTATAGGTAAAAGAGTGCGTCAAGCCCGTTTAGAATTTGATATCTCCCAGGAAGAATTGGGTGAAGGAGTAGGCTTAACTAGATCACAAATTGCTAATATTGAGGCCGGACGAACGGTTTTGTCATTGAAAGATGCAGAGCAAATTTGTAATTTTCTTGGCCTAGAACTAAAAGATTTTACTGATGTAAATAAGAGTGAACTGGAAGCCCTTATTTTATTTCGAAAAGAAGGATTTGTTACAGATGATTTATCTGAGGATGAGCTAATCGATTGGTCTGAAAATATAATTAGAGAACTGTTGTCTCAAGAGGAGCTTTGCAATAAACAAAGGGAGGTGCAATAGGATGTTTAAACGCTCAGAGGGGACTAATGATCTTTCAGAATTAGAAAAAAAGAAAATTGAGATAGAAGCTAGGGAGTATTCTCAGGAAGTGCGTAAGAGGTTAGGGATACTTGAAAATGATTATGTAGATGTTATTCCCTTGCTGGAGAGGCAGGGTATTCTTGTTTTCCAAATTATAGATTTAAGTACTTCTGGATTTATTCGTGTATTGGAAGGTAAAAATACAGTTTTCTTAAATGCATCAGAACCTTTAGGGAGACAATACTATACTGCAGTGCATGAATACTGTCATATTTTAAGGGATTTAGATAAAATCAAAGAGATCGAAGATTATTCAGTTGAGCAGAAAACTATCGAATTTAAAAAAATGGAATATTTTGCTTTTAAATTTGCAGATTATTTTCTTATCCCAGAGAGAGCCTTGATTTCACATTTACATATTACAAATATTAAGGATTTCTCAACTATTGAAGTGGAAGAGGTATTGGGTATTCAAGAATATTTTAAACTAAGCTACAGGCAAGTAACCCGTATGCTCAATAAGTATGATATCATCTCTGCAAGTAAACGTGATGAGTTAAATAAGATTAGTTCTAAAGAGCATCCGAATCAATTACTTGATGCCATAATAAATGCTGGTTACGACCCGTCACTTATCCTTCCTCTCAAGGAAAGTCGTATTCCGTCAAAGTTTAAAGCCAGTATTATTGAAAATATAAAGCACCAAAGGATTACACGGAAGAAGGCAATTTATCTAGCAGACCTTTTAAAGATGCCAAGTATACTTGAGTACGTGGAGGAGGATTTCCGTCAATGAGTGCTTTATTCGATGCTGGTGTTATGTCTGATACGGACATTATAGTCCATATGGTGAAGGGCGGAATTTTTTTTGATATAGTTCCCATGATTTTTGACAGCGTATATATTCCCCCTAAAGTAGAAGAAGAGTTAAAGAACAAACATCAGGGAGTTCTTGGACAATTGTTACCTTGGCTTAATAGAAAATCTTTCTTGAAGAGAACAAAGGAATTTTTTATAAGTTTACCGCCTGAAAAGAAAAAGTTAGTTAATCAAACAAAAACTAGGCTGAGAGCAAGTTTGGATCCGGGTGAATTGGATTGTTATGCCTATTCATTGGGCATGGAGATTGACGCAATTATTAGTGATGATAAAGGCGCCAAAGAACAAATATCAATTGATTCTAAGAATGAAAAAGTCATTATAACATTCTGGGATATACTTATTTTGGCAGCTAGAAATGATAAGTTAGGATGGTCCGATGCGGAAGAAAAATATAACGAAGTGGTGAGAAGATCCAATATGAAACTTCCACCGTTTGATGTTCACATACGGAACTTTGAAAGCTATTGTGGCTCGCATCCCTTTGTGAAGAAGCATTTAGGACTGTAGACAATTATTTAGGATCGTTTAATAATAGGAATGTATATACATAATGTAATAGAGACATTTAAGGAATAAAAACATATTTAGTAAGACTGCTATGAACTGTAACAAGAAAAGGATATGTACCAATAATTTGACAATAAGGACTCGCTTCATGAAGTTCTTTTTAAATCAATAATCAATATTGAATCAATCCGTAATTAATTTTCATATTGATCTTATTTTCTCTAGACTGCACAGCATATTTCGAGGTGAAAATAAAAAAGCTGTATTTGCTTATTGCAATATTAGTAATACCTAATATCAAAAAGAGCATGACTCCATTTCCGAAAATTCAGTTCCACTTTATAAGTTAGAAAGCATAAAAAACGAGTTAAACCGTACCACTTTTTTTAGTGGAAAGGTTTACTTTTTGGATCCTCTATTTATATAATCTCTTTTAATTTTTTTTTACTGCAAAAAGCTCCCACAATAGTACATAAAAAAAGATTAAATTTATGTAAATCATTAGTTTATAACATAACAAGGAACGGTTGCATGAATCGGAATGGTGAATATATGAGAAAAAAAATCAAGATATACGTAGTCATAGCTGCATTACTGATGATTTTCATAGCTGTTGTTATAATTGTAACGGTTTCAGCACAAAAATTATATCATTTATCTGATACTGTAGCTGGTATAATCGTTAGCGTTATGAGTACGTTTCTAGGTGCTATTCTTGGAGGGACGTTTACGTTACTTGCTGTTGATAGGACTATTAGTAAACAGCATGATATACAATTTGTGAATGAATTTCCTGAGAAAATTAGAATGTTAGATGAGCTATTAATTCAACTCAAAGGTTTTAAATTAAAATTGAACAAGGAAAATGGTCCATTTTTAATTATTGATAGAAATAATCTAAGTGATCAGTATGATTTAGCAACAAATGTGGATGGTTTTACATATTTTCAAATCAGACAAGCTCATGAGGTTGTTTCAAAGATTATTGAAGAAATGTTTTTCTCTCAAAGGGATAGATTATATACCGAAGACAGTTATGGCGCTTGGCATCTAATAGATGGGAAAGATGAAACTCTAGATGCCAATTTAGAAGAACTTAATATCTTGGTTTCCCAACTAATTAATAAGATGGAGAATTATAGAAAGAATTTCATTGATAATTACAATAAAAGTATTAAAGTGCAATGATGAATAGTTTCTTATACTTAGTTTTCAAAAATCTCCATAAGATAGTTAGATTTTGATATAAGTTTTGATATAAATAATGCGTAAAAAAGGGGTGGAAAATCATCTCTTTTTTATTTGCGTCAAAAACCATCGTTTTTGAGATGGTGATTAATGGGGATGATTCACAAATGAAGTCCGAAGTATTTTTATTGTTTTATCAGATTCTGCCGAAAAAGAGATTCCTCAAGAATGGTATGACATTACCAAAAAATATTCTGGCAGAAAGACATAGAAGAAACATATCTAAAATAGAGCGTCTGCTAAAAAAAGAAGCGGATGCTTTTTTAAACAAAAGAGATACATATTTTTTCCATTATCAAACCAATAGTCTTAGTTATTTGGTAGAATGTTAATTAAACGATGCTATCTTCGAAATAATTTAATAAGGAATGGACATACATGATATCAACTATACCAGAACACATTAGATGGTTTGCAAATACGGGTAAAAGTATTACAACCTCTAAAGGTGAAAATATCGAAGTTTTGGAATTTAAACATGAAAGTGATGAAGAAGTTTTATCTTTTTGGGCAAAACACTTTCGACAACACTATTGTTTAGATGATGAAATTGATTTCTTTAGGCAAGGTTATGGTTACTCAAAAACTGAATATCTAAATAAAATTAAATTTCCTGACCCCTCTCGTGCTCCAGGTCCGAGTACACGAGCTGGGGATTTTAGTGAGATATTAGTAGCTGATTATCTTGAGTTTATCCTTAATTACTGGGTACCCCGTACTCGGTACGGCTCAAAAACAGTTAGTAATGAATCAACTAAAGGTTGCGATACCCTAGCTTTTAAAATTATTAGAGACGGAGAAGATACACCAGAGGATACACTAGCAATCTTTGAAGCCAAAGCGCAATTCTCTGGTAAAAAGACTAATCCGAGACTTCAAGATGCTGTTAATGATTCAGTCAAGGATCAAACTAGAAAAGCTGAATCTCTCAATGCAATTAAGCAACAACTATTTTATAAGAAAAAGCTTCAAGAGGCTAACAGTATCGACAGGTTTCAGAATCCGATTGATCGTCCATACAATGAAATTTCCGGAGCTGTTGCTTTATTTTCTTCAAACCTAGTTGATCCTACTGCAATTTCCAAAACATCAACTAACAATCATCCAAATCATAACAATCTGAAACTAGTAGTTATTCATGGTAAAGATATGATGAATCTTGTTCATGAGTTGTATAGGAGAGCCGCAGATGAAGCCTGAGAGACAATCCATACAACTGTTAGGTGCTACTCGATCAAAAGCAAAGATGAATGAATACAATGTTGAAGAAGAATATTATATAAATCTTACTAAAGATCCATCAACTCTCTTTACATTAGCAATAGGATTGCTAGGTGATATATCTGCTCAGTTAAATTCAGAGAATACAAATGAGCAACATGTGAAGGAATTACGTGATAACCTTCAATTTTCCGCGCATTTTTTCGATGCATATTTACAAGCTAATCTTAGAACTGATTTGGATACATACCTTTTACTATTAGGATCAGCTTCTTATTATTTATGCGACTTACCAGGAAGCGCCTTTGTTCTAGTAAATCGTGTTAATAAAGATAATCTTAACTTAGAGTGCTCCAATTTAGATATTCTACTAGTTTGGCTTCTTAATGGAGATTTCTCAACGTATTTAGAGGCAATGGAAGGAACATATAACAGTGAAATGCAAGAAATTTCAAAATTGCTAAGTAATTTTTATGATTTAGGTAGTGATGAGCAGGAGATTCATCAAGTTATTTCTCTTCTTAGGAATAAAGCTTACCAGTATGGTACTCCAAGAGAATTACTTTTTGCTGATGTAATTAGCGCAGTAGTAAAAAAAAGAATAGAAAATTCTAGCCGGAAATGTTTACCTAGTTATTCTGGTCTTGATGTTGAAGAATGGGAAGCTATCTTAAAGAATAAGAGTTTTATACAAGAGTTCTGGCCTGCTCAACATCTACTAGGGATAAATGGTGTTTTTAGAGGGGAATCAGCTGTGGTCCAGTTGCCGACCAGCGCAGGAAAGACTAAAGCAACAGAAGTAATAATACGTAGTGCCTTTCTATCAAATCGAACATCTTTAGCTGTAATTGTAGCCCCTTTTAAAGCTTTATGTCATGAAATTAGCGACAGTCTTAATAAGTCTTTTCAAAATGATTCTATAAATATAGATGAGTTGTCTGATATACTTCAAATTGATTTCGAACTCGCGTCAATACTTAGTGATGAACTAATCCTGGTTGTTACCCCAGAAAAGCTCATTTACATGCTCCGTCATTTTCCAGAGTTGGCTAAAAGAATAGGGCTATTAATTTATGATGAGGGTCATCAGTTTGATAGTGGAACACGTGGAATTAATTATGAATTACTTCTTACATCATTAAAAGGTATGGTCCCAGAAAGTGTACAAAAAGTATTAATATCAGCTGTAATAAGTAATGCTGAAGTTGTAGGCTCTTGGCTTAATGGAGAAGAAAGTAAAGTAATTTCAGGAATTAATCTTTCTCCTACTTATCGTACTGTAGCATTTACAAGTTGGCTTGATCGTCTTGGGAGGCTTGAATTTGTAAATAAAGAAAATCCTGAAGAGGGTGAGTTTTTTGTACCAAGAATAATTGAACAGCAACAACTGCGGCTAAAAGGACGGGAAAAAAATGAACGAATCTTTCCCGAAAAAAACGACGGTAATACTGTTTCGTTATTTTTAGGGTTAAAGCTTATTTCAAATGGAAGTGTAGCCATATTTTGTGGGAAGAAAAACAGTGCATCTAGTCTTTGTGAAAAAGTTGTTGATGCTTATGATCGGGGATTAGCCTTAAAAAAACCCTATGAATTTTCAGAAAAAAGTGAAATAAAGAAACTGCATTTTCTGTATAAGTGTCATCTTGGTTCAGAGGAAGCAGTTACTAAAAGTGCAGAACTAGGGGTTTTAACACATCATGGAAATATACCTTCTGGTATTCGTCTTGCTGTTGAACATTCAATGAAAGAAGGTTTGACGAAATTTGTTATATGTACATCAACGTTAGCGCAAGGAGTTAATCTTCCAATCAGATACCTTATTGTAACAAGCCTTTATCAAGGAACTGAAAGAATAAAAGTTCGTGATTTTCATAATTTAATCGGGCGTGTCGGTCGGTCTGGTATGCATACAGAGGGTAGTATTCTTTTTGCAGATCCTGGTATTTATGATAAACGAAACAGTAGAAGAGACAAGTGGCGTTGGCAGCAAGTAAAGGACTTATTAGATCCTGATAACTCAGAGCCTATTGGAAGCTCACTGTTAAGAATATTTGACCCCCTATTTAGCGATGATAAAAAGTATGAATATGAAATTGATTACCTGAAGTTCTTTAAAGCTTATTTAGAGGACCCTGATAAAGTTTTCAAAGGCTTGGAAAGACTTGCGAAATTATATGCTGTTGAAGGATTCACAACGGATGGACTGACTCGACAGGTTATATCTAAGATAGACGCTATCTCATCAATTGAAAGTTATTTGATGGCCAACTGGGAAGATACCACTCAAGAAATAGATGAAATTAATATAAGCGCACTTGCTAAAGAAACGCTCGCTTATTCTCTGGCTAATGAACAGTTAAAAGAACAGATTGTCGCCCTGTTTAAATTACTTGCTCAGAACATTTCTGTGAATATCCCCCAAAGTTCAAAAAAGAACCTGTTTGGAAAGATGCTGTACGGAGTAAAAACAGCTATGGAGATTGAAAAATGGTCTACAATGCATTTAGAAGAGCTTAGGAGCTGTAATACCATTGAAGAACTATTAAATGTTCTATGGCCACTCTTATCCACGAATATTAAAAATAGTATTTTTAATAAATGTGAAAAACCAGAAATCTTAAAGGATATAGCTTTAGGATGGATTAATGGCAAATCGTACGTTGAGTTATTTAACATTCTTAAAGAAAAGGATATTAGAATCAGAAGTAAAAAGCAGAGGAGAAAGTTTAAAATAGAGCATGTTGTGGAAATTTGCGACAATGCATTTTCATACGAAGGTATGCTTCTTATCGGTGCCGTAGCAGAATTAACTGATTCCATAACAGGCAATCAAACTGAAGATATTATAGGTGACCTTAGGATATTACAAAAACGGTTAAAATATGGTTTACCTAATTCAATAAGTATTATGTTTTATGAATTAGGATTCGCTGATCGTGTAATTTCTTTAGATTTATGTTTAGTTTTAAAAAATCAAGATCTTCCAAAAAGTAAGAGAATCCTAATAAAAATGATTAAAAAAGAGCATAAGGAATTTCGTGAAAATCTTTCACAATATCCAGTATATTTTACTTCTGTTTTAGATAATACCTTGAATTAAAGATTATTATAATTAAAATTATTTTAATAGTTGTTCTAGTTTTAATTACATTGATTTTTAGTTTGCATAATACCACCTATCGGAAGTCATGCACCTTCAGAAACCTCATAGGAACAACGTTTTTTGACTTCCGATTTTTATCAAATATACATGATTTTATACATCGTTGTTTCTACAAGGTTTGTTGCATATATTTTCTCGATATTTCCTGAATTAATTGCATAAAAGTATTTACCTGTAGCTGGTTTATGTATTGCATATATCAGACTAAAAGTTGAATATCTATATTCGAAAATAAACCATTAGTGTATATAAATAGTTTTTTAACATATCCCGTCCGCCTCCGTGTAAGAAAAAACATGCTGAAGAAGAGAGGACCAAGTTGACCTCTGCTCAACATCACTGGGACCTAATCAAACTTTTGGCGTGAAAATGACATTACTGGTCGTCCCATATGATGTTTTTATTATGATTCCGTAGGGGATCAAAAGTTGATTAAAACGCAATGCTGATATATCTGGTGCGGTTGTGATGAAGGTCCGAACGAATCGTTCCCACCTTGAACATAAAAAAACACCGTCGAAAGGATGCAATTTAGTATTTTGTAATTTTATCACTCAAGTATTCTTTTATATCTTCATCGGAATTAATAAACCTAAGAAAGTTTGCTCC
Source organism: Peribacillus phoenicis (assembly GCF_047238085.1). NCBI lineage: Bacteria > Bacillati > Bacillota > Bacilli > Caryophanales > Bacillaceae > Peribacillus > Peribacillus phoenicis. Next base: position 51,170 of record NZ_JBDFMF010000008.1, read on the forward strand.
GTAAGGACTTAACCTTACATTTTCGAGCGTGTTTTCTAATCTTGGTCCTGAAAATCCACCGTATCTCCCCATGATATCTATAAGATATAAATTAGACAATTTAGAGTCGATACTCCTAATATAAATTTCATATTCACTACCTATATAATACCATTCGTCAGGTGTGTCTAATTCAGCAAAATAGTTTAGCCTTTTTAAATCCCCATATCTTAAACTATTTAATGTGTCTATATAATTATAAAGCATGCTTTCATAATCGTTTTCATCAATAAAAACATTGCGATACCCATTTAAAAGATAAGTAATTTTAGCGTCTTCATGTTCTTCAATTAGACTTGTTAAAACAAGAGGCGATAATTTTTCATCAATAAATGCTTTTGAGAACTTGCTTATTCCAATATAATAACTAATATCCTTTAATACAGGTTCATGTTCATTTATTCTCCTAACCAGCCTGTTAAACTTTCTAGTTCTTTCAATATTGTAAAGTGCTGAACCGAAAGGTATTAAATCCGATGCAATTTCAAAAGTGTTTGCTAAATTAAGACCTATATTGGTGGAAATATCTTTAAAAAAATTCAATTTGGCACTCTCCTTTTTCTTTTACTTATTTCGCCAAAATAGGACAATTACCTCTTGAGCAAATAAAAAACACCGTAACATTAATACGGTGTTAATTATCATTTTTTATATCTTTAATTGCTTCAACTCTCAATTCTGCTCGTTCCTTCAAACCTAGACAGAATAAAGAGAAAGTCAGTTATAATAGAGGGTGACAGTATTTCAGTATGGTATGAAATTAAATGGTTTTAGAGAGGAACTTTGTAAATGAGACCTATTGATAATCAATGTGTTGAGACTATTTCAAAATACTTAGGTGAAATAGTAACTGGTAGTGTTATAACTAAAATTTTTGCAAAATACAATTGGGTCGACCATGATACGAGTTATGGCGAAAAATTAATTAGCACAAAATGGAAAAGAATATATACTTCTCTTATTGAAGAAATGAACAAAGCTAAATCTCCTAAACCCTTTTTTACAATGATTGAAGAAATAATGGACCCACTAAATTTCATTAATGAACAAGAAAATTGGGATCAAAATAGAAATAATATTAATTTCTCGCTAAGCTTTTATGGCTACGAATTAACAGATGGAGGGAAAATTAAGTCTGTAAAAGCAGCTAAGACATTTTCTGAAGCTGTAAGCCGTTCTAAAAATCTGCTTGAAAAACTTGAGAATCATAATATCCACCATGATGTTTTGAAATATTGTTCTCCAGAGTTACTTGATGAAAACTACTTTCACGCAATTTTCGAAGCTAGTAAAGGCGTATTTCATAAAATAAGGAGTTTAACATTATCCTCAAAGGACGGGAATACCCTTGTAAACGAAGCGTTTGTTATAAAAAATCCAGCACTGATTATTCAGGAAAATCGATTAAATACAAGTGATGAAATTAGTGAGTACAATGGATTAAAGTCACTTTTAAATGCAATCTGCTATTTGTATCGGAATCCACAAGCGCACTCACCTAAGCTATATAATCCCTCAAGTGAAAGTGATGCTATAGCAGCGTTCATTATGATGTCTTTAGCTCACAAACAACTGGACAGATGCATATGCGTACGGCAACTTCTTTAAAATATAAATAGGGTAGCTGTAGAGGATACAGTAGCTTCTTTAAGCTCATTAAAATGATATATGAAGATGTGGGTTCTACCGTCAGTCTTCTACCCTTAGGACTTCTTTTGGTTCTGACTGACTTCAGGTCTGCCTATGGTTTTGCTTACATAGTTTTACGAAGCCTTGTTGGAAAGCGTGAAGAAATGGGTAGAAATCGACAAAGGTAACTGAAGGTATTGATGTGACTTAGCAAAATTTAAAACTAACCTTACGGAAGTATCTATATATGTTGTATGATTATGGAAATTAGGAAATTCGACAAGATTAAAGGCCATGCAGGAATTTGGAATAATAAAATACCCTTTTTATAAATAATCAAACTTGATTTTAATTTTACAGCTAGGTGGTGTTTTTGTTGCTGATTTCCTCCGATGTATGCTTGTATATGGATGGAAGATATTTTGAGGAATTTGTTGCTGAAATATATAATTTAAAAGGATATAGTTATGAATTAACTAATAATACCGGTGACCAAGGTTTGGATATAATTCTTTATAAAGATGACGAAAAAGTTGGAGTTCAATGCAAAAGGTTTACAGGTAAGGTTGGTAACAAAGCCGTACAAGAAGCGTTTGCAGGTAAATATTTTTACGAATGCGATAAAGCAGTAGTTGTTACTCCATCGACCTTCACAAAAAGTGCTAGAGATCTTGCATCAAAACTACAGGTTACCTTGGTAGATAAAAATGAACTTGACAGCATCCTTTCGAACTTACAAGAATATTTATTAAATAATTTTTTTAAACATGAAAAGATTACTGAAATTCTTATCAATTCTTCCATTGACATATCAATGGCCACATAGATTATTCAATAAAAATACTGTCTCACTTAAAGACATATTTATATTTTATAAAAGAGTCGTTGGCTGTATTACTTTATAATAATCTTGGTTTAAGTCACAGCTGGAAAAATGAAAAAGAAATAGCTATTAACATATATTTAGAAGGGATTAAAACATTACAGAATTTGAGCCACGAGGATAAAATTTCTTTGTTTAACAACTGTTTAGTATCCTATCGAGATATCAATTCAAAAGAAGAAGCGTTCGTATTACTTAACAGTATTCACTTTGATGAATTATCTCCCTCTAACATAGAATTGCTAAAAACAAGGGAACAGGAAATCCTATCGTTAAAAAGTTAATATATTATCTTCAATGAGTATTTTCAAATACAAATATTTTGATATAGTTATAAATGAAAAGTATCCTATGCCACTTGAAGCCTAAGTGGGTTTTTGATAATTAAATGGTATAAACTCGTATAAAGACCAGTGACTGGCAATGAGGGGTCAGAGCCCCGCCAATAGGATGTTCTATCCTGGTTATTATAATCAAAGACACATTACATAAGGTCAATTATAAAAAAACGGCCTATAATTAGGAAGGAGCCCTATTTCAGGACTCCATTTTTTCATCCGATATTTATCTGAATTCCCTCATCTTCGGAGGGTTTTTTTTTATTTCTTGAAATTTCTCGAGTTTTAGAGGCAAAGGTTAAAAACCGTTTTATATCCTGTACTTGAAAGAATTGGACAGCAGAATGCCGAGGTAATTGATATCTGGTGTCTGTGATCAGAATTATTTTAGGAAAGATCCTTTTATCTATGGGTTGCCAAGTTTCTTGCTGCCATTCATTACTCATGTAGTAAGAGACATAGCGCATGAATTTTTCATTCATAACTTTTTCGGAATAGACAGAACGTTGTATTTCCACAAAGAACGGTGCACGCTTCCAGATCATGAAGGCATCTGGTTCCATATAGCCTTTTCCGTATTTGGGCTCGACTGTAAATGCTGTTGGTTCCTCGAATTTGAGGAGAGATTTATAAAATTCAACGATTTTAAGGAAATGCAGAATTTTGGCAGAATCTTTTTTTATGGAAGCTGGTGAAGGAAAGTAGATGTATGGTTGCTGGGATGTATTGACTTCAACGTGGCCGTCTCTTCGTAACCTCTTCAGAACCGTATTGCAGCATGTAACTGGGTGTTTCAATTCGGCAAAGTGAAGGTCCATAATGTCATTTCGAGTCATACAGCGAAACCGATCTAAGTCGGCTAGTATGGCTAAATCTCGTTTTCTCATTAATCCAACACCTCGAATATCGCTTCTATTATTTCTGAATGATCAGAACGTATAGAAGGATCTTTAAATGACTTTTTAGTAATCGGGGACTTATGACTCTCCAAAATTATTTTCGCTTCGTCTAAATCCAAGTATGGGGCTTGAATTTCCTTCAATCCGTCTTGACCTTGCAACTTTAACAACATTCTTCCGTTCTCCTTTAGTTTTTCGCTTCCTGGTGTACCGATGATCCTCGCATTAATCAAATCAGCACACTTGAAACCCATTCGAACGGTTAAATTATTTTTTAACGCACCCTCTAAAACATTTCGATCAGGTCGGAGAACGGACAATATTAAAAAGATTCCTAAAGCCCTTCCAATGGAACTGATTTCTTCAACCAAATTCCATATTTTCTTTTCTTTTTTCAATAGAGCAAATTCATCAATACAAAGAACAATATAAGGAGGCGGGTCTGGAAGATCGTCAATATGAGCTAATACATGTGCATCCAGTAAGTCGCCTCGTCTAATTGTTTCCTCACGTAAATAATTAAGCATCGGGACCATTTCGGCTGGCTGTACAAAAACGCCTTCAACGTGATTTATCCCACGAAATATCGGGAATTCTGAGCGTTTTAAATCACACAAGAACAGCTTCAGACGGTCCGGTGATTTATATTGAATCAATGAGCTTAAAATGGAACGCAATTGAGTAGATTTCCCCGATCCTGTTTCTCCAGCAATCAATAAGTGAGGGTGATCTACCATGTCATAAACCACATTTAACCCATTCATATCAACTCCGCATACAATGGGCAATTTTGCGTTCTTCGCCTGTTCCTTGAAGCGTTCTGCATCGTAACGGATAAGATTTGGGATAGGAGCTGTAAAAACCGTTAAAATAAATTTCTTGGTGTCTCCTTTGATTTCTATTCGTTCCCCAAACGCTTGTTTGAAGCAGTATTCCTTTTTCTTAATTTCCTTCGGATCCATCCCAGTTGGAAGGGTAAAAACATACGTGAGCGTTTTTTTCTTGTAGTTAAAAGAAACGTTTTGGATTTTCGGATAGGTAAATCCGTTATTGGATTGGCCGTATGAATACTGGATTCTTATTTCACCATTTCGGAACACTTTCATTAGTTCAGCCTTGGCACGTTGCTTTGCTAACCACATTTTCATATGCTCACCTACCTGAAGAAGAATGATAATTGATTTACAAGAAACCAAATAGCTGATAGTCCGACAATCGGAAAGGAGATACGTAGAAAAGCAGAGATAAAAGCAGCCATTCCAACGTTATCGGAGTCAGCCAGACCTTTTTCGATTAAAGCGACCAAGAGAATGCCGGCAGCCATTGCAATAAATAACGGATCAATCATTGCAGATGGATTCAAGGGTATAAAGGCTAAAACCGGTATTGGTTTAATCGATAGTGAACCTTTTTTTCTGTGTTCTTTCTTCATGAATGTCTTAAAATCAATGGTTTCAACTTTCCTCGATACAAAAGGCGAATTGATGAACATTCCGAACCCTCCTTATTTTCACTTTCCAGCTTTGATGGTTCAGAATAAATAGCCCACTTATATACCATTTTGAAAGGGGCTGATTTCCATTCGGACCCTCGGAAGAACACGTGTCTTTTACGCTCTCTTTTTTTTATTTTTTTAATCATTTCATGTATAAAGAATGGGCAAATTGGGCATCGGTCGCCTTTCCTTCGTCTTTCGGCTTACGGCTCTCTCTAAACACTTTTTGTTTTCTTGTTATATCAACCTTTATTGGTTCATTACCTTGGTAAGCTTACCTTGATAGATACTTTGGTAATTACTTTGGCCGGAAGTTGCTAACTACCAAATTAGGTACCTTGATAAAGCCTATGGAGACTGCTTGTACATATTTCACACTTCTTTTGCAAAAATCACATAAATGTGAATAAAGACCAAAATATCAGTCAAGACTGGTGAACATACAATTAACCGGGAGGCTGATCCATCATATGTTTGGGTTAGGAAAGAAAAGGTCTAAGTTCGGGAGGTTTCTTGATCAGAATGCGATTACTCAACAGGAGATCAGTAAAGTCAGTGGGGTAAATCGAAATAGTATAAGCAGGATCACACAATCAGATGAAAATAAACCGTCTATGAAGAACGCCTCAAAGCTTATAAAGGCATTAAAAAAAGCAGGTTATAACGTGGATTATGATGATTTCTGGAGTATGTAAAAAAGATCCTTCGGGTTATTCATTAAAAACTTGCAGGCTTGAGCCTGCATTACTTTCTTCAGGAAAGAGGTCTTCATTTGGTAACTACATTAATGATTTGAAAGAAATTGATCGTTATTAACGAATCTAATTCATCTTGGATCTGAATCTTTTTATTAAGGGGAACAATTTTATTTACAAATCCTATTCTTGTATTAAAAAATCCACCTTTCCATGTAGTGATTTCTAAAAATGTTTTGTTGGCCAAAGCTTTCCGATAAAAGCTTGGCCTTGTCTTCTATTTGTGTTTCGTCTAGTTGAGGTCTAGGAGTTTTATAATAATCCTGCTCAGCATCTTTTAACATTTTTATATGCTCCGGCATAAAAAAGCCTTGCCATTTGATATTTTTCCCTCGATCTCTAATCATACAAAAAATTACCCCTTTCGAACCATTTGCTATCCTTATTATACAAACGTTTGTTCTGTTTATTCGAGTTTTGTTTAACAATCCATTTTTAGATCTGTTTTCAATCCTTTTGTTTTTACCAACGAGCAAGCCTTAAGGCTGTGTTTTTCCTTCAGGAATAAGGGCTTTTCATGCTTTTAGATCAAGAGCTTTCAAAACATACTTCAGGCGGCGGCACTACAGACTGATCAGAAAGGAAGAACGTCTTTCTGTCATTCTGTACGTGTCGCTTCGGCATTAAAGGGCCCGATAACCACGGTCTGTACGGCTTACACCTACATTCCGTAGGTTCCTGTTCCATTTACGGCAAGCCGCCATACCGAACGAGCCGAAAACCGGAAGATCAAGACCTTTAAGATCAAGAGAGTAAAAGAATAAAGAACAAAGGAGAGTAGCCATCCGGCTACTTTTATTAATTATTTTTCCCTTTCGCCCTCCGAATCGTAAAACAGCGCAAGCCTTCTAACCTTCCAGCCGGTAGGACACCCGAACCTTTCCGGCTAGAAGCTAAGAAGGCTAGTCAATCGATCAAGGGGCAAAAAACTTTTTTGACTACGAACGCTATGCAACATCAAAAAACTTTTTGTGCGAAGAGCACCCTTGACCGATTGCCTATGCGTGTTTTTCGTTCTACTTGCAAAAGGGGAAAAATAATCCCCCTTTGGGGAACTGAATCGCTTCGGAAACCAAAAGGGAAAAACATAAAACCCAACAACAAAACCCCTTAAAAAATCAAAGGAGGAAAAGAAAATGGCTAAAAGCGTTTATGAAATCATTACAGAAAAAATCATTGAAAAATTAGAAAGTGGAGTCATCCCGTGGCGTAAGCCCTGGTCAAATTCAAACGCGGTCAATTGGAAAACACAAAAGCCATATAGAGGAATCAATCATTTTCTCGTTGAACCCGGTGAATATGCGTCTAAAAAGCAGATTTTAGAAGCCGGTGGGCGAATCAAAAAAGAGGAAATGAAACATTCCCATATGATCGTATATTGGCTTTGGAAAGAAAAAGAGGACAAAGAAACAAAGGAAAAAAAGACATTTGGAAAACCTTTCTATTATAGAGTTTGGGAAATTAATACACAATGTACCGGATTAAAGAGAAAAAAAAGCCATGAAACATTTGAACATGACCCCATTGAAAAAGCAGAAGAGGTTTTTAAAGGGTATTTCCATGCACCCGATTACACCTTTCATTCAGGAAAAGCGGTCTATTATCCAACGTGGGATAAAATCAATTGTCCCCCGATGAAAGATTTTAAGGTTCCGGAAGAATACTACTGCACTTTGTTTCACGAACTTATTCACAGTACCGGACATCAAAGTCGTTTAGCGCGTCCAGGCATCACGCGTGATGCCGTAGCGTTTGGGGATGAAGTGTATTCGAAAGAAGAATTAGTCGCTGAAATGGGCGCGGCCATGTTGTGTGGCGTGGCAGGAATTGATAACAGCACGATCGAAAATAGCGCAAGTTATATTGATTCATGGTTAAGAGCTTTAAAAGAGGACAGCCGTTTAGTTATACAAGCCTCAGCGCAAGCACAAAAAGCATCCGATTATATTTTAGGAGAAACAAAGGATCAGCCGACAAACTGAAAATCGTTGGCAAAAGTAACCTATAAAATCACAAGCACAAAGGGGAGTGTTAGAAATGGAATTATCATCAATTTTTGAAGTGGTTCGAATCAAACAGGAAATCAGAGAAGTAACAGAACAGTATGCGAACTATAAAATTCAATCGCCTGAAGAGGCTCACGTATTGGCGGCTGCATGCATTGCAGACGAGGACAGAGAGGTTTTTCTTGTGATGATGCTCAATACAAAAAACCAGGTTGTTGGGCTTCATAGAGCGCATGTAGGAAGCTTGAATGCAAGCGTAGTCCATCCGCGCGATGTCGTGCGCCCATAAGGGCATTTAGAAAATCTATTCTAGCAAAATAGTAGGGAATTATCACAATTTACGCCCTATCATCAACCATCTTATCCGAGAGGGAAACCAAACGGGGAGTGTAGCATGATGGTAAAGCCATAAGTTGTCTAGTTACCAAGACACGACTGAATGGCAAGATGAAATTCATGGACAAGGATGAAAGCTGGATTGCCTGAATGATAGCTCAAGGGGGACTACGGGGACCTTTAGCGGAAGGTAACTATAAACGCTAAACGAAAGGGAAGGTATCTTAATAACGTCGAGATACTTTAGGTGATACCATTTCGACCAACTTCTATAGGGAAGGAACGAGCGAAAGTCACATCCGAAACCATGAAAAGCTATGTTTCTAAATGTCTAAATGGGGATTGCCTAAGTTGGAAAGCCGGTCAAAGGCTATGACAATTGTGTCTGAATATCCAATAAGGCAACGGAACTCTCGTAGTAGTCCGAAGTAGGGAAAGCCTATTACATGGCGAAGGAGAGTAGTTTATCGAGTTTAATACAAAATTGGGAAGGAGCGAGAGGCTCTATGAGAAATCCGAAAGTAGTATTAAACAGTCTAACTTCCAAAGCAAGTGGTGAAAATTATCTCTTCCAACGACTGTATCTTAATCTCTATAACATTGAATTCTTCCTAGACGCATATGCCAAAATCTATCCTAATAAAGGTAGTAACACCAAAGGAATTAATGAAGATACCATAGATGGAATGAGTTTAAAAAGAGTAAATGCTCTGATTGAAAAACTTAGAAATCAAACCTATCAACCGAATCCTGCAAGAAGAACTTACATTCCAAAAAAGAATGGAAAACTAAGACCTTTAGGATTACCAACCTTTGAGGATAAATTAGTTCAAGAAGTAGTTAGAAGAATTCTCGAAAGTATCTATGAGCCTAATTTCTCTGAAAACTCACATGCATTTCGACCAAACAGAAGCTGTCATACTGCTCTTAAACAAATTAAAAACACCTTTACTGGCATCAGGTGGTTCATTGAAGGTGACATAAAAGGTTTCTTTGACAATATCGATCATCATATTCTTATCAATATCTTAAGAAAAAGAATCAAGGATGAAAATTTTATCAACTTGATTTGGAAGTTCTTACGTGCTGGTTATGTAGAAAATTGGGTTTTCCATAAAACATTTAGTGGAACTCCACAAGGTGGAATTATTAGCCCAATCCTCTCGAATATTTACTTAAATGAACTAGACCGTTATATAGATGAATATACAACTAAGTTCAATAAAGGAGATAAGAGAACACACAACAAAACCTATCATAATATTGCTGGGAAAATTGCAAAAAGAAAAGCGAAAAACAAAAAAGAATGGTCGCTATTGGATCATGAAACAAGGAAACAAAGAGCATATGAAGTAAAACAGCTATATAAAGAATTAATTAAATATGACAGTAAAGACCTGTTTGACCCGAATTACCGCAGAATGAAATATGTGAGATACGCAGATGACTTCCTTATTGGTGTCATAGCAAGTAAAGAAGAAGCAGAGAAAATAAAGCAAGATTTAACTGTTTTTCTAGCTGATAAACTAAAACTTGAACTAAGTGCAGAAAAAACGTTGATAACGCACAGCAAAAAGAATGCTAGGTTTCTTGGATATGATATAAGAGTAGCGAGAGATTGGCAAACAATGAAAATGCCTAACGGCACTCAAAAAAGGAAATTCAATTTTCAAGCCAAGCTTCTCGTACCACATGATAAATACATCAAAAAACTCATTAATCTAGGTGCATTAAGTCTAGGGGAAAATAATCAATGGAAACCGATTCACAGAATATATTTAATCCATAATGATGACTTAGAAATAATAAGACAATATAATGCCGAAATAAGAGGACTGTACAATTATTATCGATTAGCTAGTAATGTACATGTCCTTCAATCCTTTCGCCAAACAATGAAATACAGCATGATAAAAACATATGCAAAGAAATACAAAAGTACCGTTAGCAAAATCATTAATAAATTCTCCACTAACAGAAATTTTGGTATTCGTTACAAAACTAAGGAAGGGCAACGTATTGTATATTTCATTGAACAAAGAATGGAAAAAAATACAAGGATTAAAAGCGAAGAGGTTGATATAGAACCGATCACAGTACAATTTGGTGGAAGAACAAGTCTCATTGAACGCCTCTTAGCTGAAAAATGTGAATGGTGTGGTGCAGAAAATGTTCCATTAGAAATGCATCATGTCAACAAACTCAAGAACCTAAAAGGCAAAAAACGATGGGAACAAATCATGATTGCGCGAAATCGCAAGACCATTGCAATGTGCGTGAAATGCCATCATGACTTACACAATGGGAAGTTAGATTGATAAATGGAAAGCCGTATACTCTGAGAGGAGTACGTACGGTTTGGAGGGAAGTTCTTGGAAACCTACTTAGGAAACTAAATAAGGCGCCGGGTTCTTACCCTACATGAAAAGCGCTATTTTAAATAACGCGGCTTCCATCATTGTCAGCCATCAGCACCGGAGAAAGGATATGTTTCTTTTTTATTAATCTTCTGATATATTAGGTGTTAACTAAAAATATTAGGTAATACCTAAAATGTGAGGTTATTAAATGGGTAAGCAACCTTTTTTATCTGTAATCAGCAATAAACAAGAAATATACTATCCTACATATGAAGAATCGAGAGAATACCAAGCAAAGTTAATGGGGTTATGGGAACAGCAACAGCGTGTTCTAGGATATACGGAGCATACCATAGCTCTCGGAACAAAATGCTTGAATGAATTCTTAGATGTGTCAAATAAGTTCATATGGGAAGTTACAATGTCCGATGCAGATAAGTTTTATTTAGGATTGGTCGGAAGAGGACTAGCATATTCAACTAGGAGAAAATATCAATCTACTATCTCTACATTTTTAGAGTATTTAAAGACAAGGTATGGTCATGAAATTTGGGAGAGGTATAGATTACAAGTTCCTAACTTATTAGATAAATTTAACCGTTACTATCATAGAAAAGATGATCATAATGGTCAGGTAATACCTCCAAAACCTGAATTACTTGCTAGATTTTGGAATGGGTTGAAGGAAGAAATGAAAACAGCTAGAAAATACTCCACTGTAGCGAGAGACTATAGCCTTTTTAGAATGTTAGAATTAACAGGTTTAAGAACACACGAAATAATAATGATGGATGTAAAAGACTGTAGGTTTGACTTGGGGGAAAAGGGTAAAATTCATGTTCGTTTTGGAAAAGGATCTATGGGGTCAGGATTTAAGCGAAGATGGGTACCAATGTTAGATGATGTGGATATACTCATAAAATGGTACTTAGAGAGGATCAGACCCCTTTTCACTACCGAAACTGCAGGTCCTTTATTCTTATCAGAAGGTGGAGTTAGGTTAAATAAACACACAGCTCGAAAGAGTTTAGCGAGAAGGCAAGAAAAGATGGGTTTTACTAAAGAAGAGATTTTTAGTCCTCATCAATTACGTCATTCATTCGCAACTCGTCAGACAGAACTTGGTGTGGACTTATTAACACTAAAGGAATTGTTAGGTCACGCAGATGTTGCTACGACATTTAATTACTCTAATCCTGGTTCAGACCATTTGGAGAAAAGGGTGAGGATGGCTCAGGAAAAGTGGCGAAATCAATTATTAAACTTTAATAAAAAGGGTGAATGAATTGTGATTGAATGGAGATTAAGAAAAGTCATGGCTGAAAGTGGAATATGGTCTGGTGCTGAATTGGGTAGGCTATTGGAAGATAAAGCAGGTTATAAACTATCTCCCCCCTCAATAAGCGCATTATTAACTGGTGAGCCTAAGCAAGTAAAGGTCCAAACAATGGATGCGCTTTGTACTGCACTAGAATGTACTCCAAATGATTTATGGAAACATACTCCTACACCTGTGAAAAGACTTGAAAAACCAACGGATAAAAAGTTGGCAAAGGCGGTTAATGAGTTCATTTCTGAAGATAAGCTTCCACCAATATAGGTACAAGATGAACAATTTTACTTGCGTATTTTGTGGACGAAAACTAAATCCGACAGAAATTAATAAAAAAGCAACCGTCCGTCAAAATTGTTTTGGTAAAGCTCGTGTAGATAAAATACAAACTGAAGGTTTTCTTAAAGAAAATTTCACAAAAACATGGAGTGTAACATTATTTAAAAACTATGTTCTTTTTTTAAAAGAATTAGGTATTAGTATAACAACAATTTGTAGGCACACTAGTAAGGTGTTACAGGTTTTACAAATAGCTGAAAATGAGCTTTTAAAGCCTTCAAATATTAATGAAGGATGGCTTATATCTACTTTAGAAAAAATCCCTAATTCTAAGGGAGTTAAATCAAGTCTATTTAATTTTTTAATTAAGGAAGGTTATTTAAGCCTTAACGCAGATGAGGGTATTCTCACTAGTATTAGAGAGGGTTTAAAGCAAGTCCCTAAAGGATTTATACGTCTCTTGGAGATATATTTCAACGAAAAAATGGAACTAAGGAATAGGCAAGTGAAGTTTAATGCGAGGAAGCCATTATCCCTATTAACAGTAAAGGCGGACATAGAAATTTTTGTTAGATTAGTCCGATGGTTTCAAATCAATTGTAAGGATATAGAATCATGGGATACTGTTCAGCAAGAAGATGTTCATGAATTTCTTTTATCTTTAACACCTAAGCATCGTGAAATAGTGAGGAAAGATTTATTAGTTCTCTTCAAGTTAGCCAAAAGAAAAAGAATAATAACCCATATACCAATCTTGGATATAAAATCTAGAGAGCTTCCTCCAACTATCGAGCCTTTGACCTTTGATGAGCAAGTAAGAGTGGCTAGATTAATAAAAATTAGCCACTATGAACAATCCTTAGAGTGTTTATTGACTACACTATGTTTATATCATGGGTTATCTTCATCACATATTAGAAACATAAAAATAAGTAACATAAAAGTTGACCAGAAGGCGATTTACATAAATGATAGACCCCCTGTTTATTTATCTAATGATGAAATGGTTTTAATTAATGAGTATATTACACAAAGATCGAATATAAGAAACGTACAGAATAAGACCTTTTTAATATTAAGTTCAACTTTATCAGAGGTATATCAGGATCGTCCAATCAATAATGCCTTCATTGCAAGAAAGGTAAAGGCTTTTTGTGGTTTTACACCTAAGTCTCTAAGAATTACTTGTTTTAATATGATAGCAAGTAATTTCCATTTTATGATAGTGGAATAGCGTTTTTTTTTAAATTTAAGTCTTTCCCTTAAAGGTAAATAACCTTATGAAAAGGGAATTTGATTTAGGGATTGATTAAGGGAACTAAAATTTTCCTATTTTTCGTTATCATAGGGGTATTGTTACGACCTCCCTATAATGAACGTTTAAGGGAAACTCCTTATTTATCAAGGGTTATAGCCTTAGCGTAGGAAATATGATGAATGGTTGGTGCTACCCCTATATAAAGTTATCGAAACAGCAGTAAGGAAAGGAATTAATAGTTCAATAATTGGTAAATTCCTGGAAAATAGGTATGGAATTAAAGAAGATAAAACATCTTTTCTTGATGATGATTTAGATAATGAGAAATAAAACGGATTTTTATGCTGACGGGTGCGTTCGTATTATAAGGTTAGCCAGTTTTTACTGGTTGACCTTTTTTAATAGAATCTATTATATCAGTAGCCAGGGTAGGACGTACGGGTGCGTGGGACTTGATCCCGTGAACTAAACTGTCCGCCCCCTACTTGTAGAAACATGATTGAGGCTGGTTGGGACTATGATCTCGTATAACACTTCATGGAGGACTAGGGGTACTGGTTAGTAAGTAGAGGAGGAAAAAACAATGAATCCAGTTGTTGGTCTGGATGTGGCAAAAGGAGAGAGCCAAGTTCAGGCATTTTTAGATCAATCTAAACCGTATGGGAAGAGCTTTTCAATGAAGCATATCAAAGAGGAGTTAGATCATTTTTTAGAATTTCTAAAAGAAATTGAAGAGGTGACAGGGGAAATGCCTATGGTCATTTTAGAATCTACAGGGCATTACCATTCTCCTGTTATTCAATACCTGGAGGAACAAGGGATTCCATATATCTTACTAAATCCGATTATTTCTTATCAGGCAAAGAAGTCCAGCATACGGAAGGTGAAAACGGACGCTATCGATGCGTACCAGTTGTGTGTGCTGTATTACAAAGAGGATTTAGAACCTCATAAAATTAGAGGAATTCAGCTATTAGACCTTCGGAATTTGTCCAGACAACAGGAAATCGTAACGAATATGTATGTGGAAGCTAAACTTCAGTTTCACACCATTTTAGATCAAGTGTTTCCTGAATACCGGAAGGGGATCCTATTCGACAACAGTATGAACAAATCATTAAGTATGCAACTGCTCTACGTTTGGGTACTGCTTCTGCCGAATCCATATTAAAGCGATTTACTAAGGATACAAAACATTCAACATATCTAGCTTTATGTGAATTAGGGAAAGCGATTAAAACGATCTTTTTATGTGATTATTTACACTATGAAGAGATTCGCAGGGAGATCCATGAAGGATTAAATACAGTGGAACAATGGAACTCGGTGAATACCTATATTTTTTATGGAAAAAAAAGTGAAATTCGTTCCAATTCTATAGAAGATCAAGAGGTGTCTGCCTTATCACTTCAATTGCTGCAAAATTGCTTAGTCTATATGAATACCTTAATGGTACAAGAAGTACTTTATGACAACAACCAATATTGGTTGGAGAAAATGACTCCAGAAGATTTTAGGGGATTAACACCTTTATTTTATCATCATGTCAATCCATACGGAACTTTTGAACTCAATATGAATCAGCGAATACCTATTAAGTTGAAAGCGTCGTAGTTTTGATCATTTTGATCGGTGACAAAAACCAGCTAATATCCCGTCAAGATATTAGCTGGTCTTTTGTAATGAACACTTAGATGCGAAAAGAGCGCAATCCTTACTCCAGAAAAGCGCCCGTTTGTTGAATAACAAAAATATGAAAAATAGCTGTCAAAACTGTTCACCTGTTTTTAAATTATCGCTCACCTTATAGTTTTATACAAAATCAAAAACAATCCTTATCATCAAAAATGATTTTTAGTTTACCGTTATTTATGATACGGTTCTCCGTATTGTATCTAAGTGAGGTTTTTATTCACCCTCTTTAGAATACACAGCTACTAATGCTGTTTCCACACTGTTTATAGCCCCCAGATATCTCTTTCTGTTAAGTATAAATAAACATTCAAAGGTCCTAAAATTACTCTCAATCCTTACTTCTTTGTTAAAACAAGTATAAAATGATTCCTACTTCAAATACTAAAAAAAAATCTATTGAAGGATATGTTTCAAATGACAATCCATCTAAATAAAAATAACTGCCCTAATTATGAAAAAATTAAATACATCCTCAACGAATCACCAGACTTAATGTGTAGAACACTTGAAGTTGGTGGAGATTGTCTCGAAGTTATTTTCATGAAAAATTTAATTAAACAAGAGTTTCTAAATGAGTATGTAATTAAATACATTCAACAACTTCCAATAGAAAACATAACTTACTCTTATTTATTGAAAAACATACCAATGAACGAAGTAAAGAAAAACCATAAGGAACAAGAGATTATCTCTTCCCTCTTAAATGGATTCGCTTATATTTACTTATCAGACGAAAGTAAAGCATTTATGGTAAATTGCGCCAACCCAATTGAAAGATCTATTGAGAAAGCAGAAACAGAATCATTGGTATACGGTCCTAAAATATCGTTTACAGAATCATTATCTTCTAATATTAAGATTATAAGACAAAATCTAAATGATTCTAATTTGTGTACAGATGAATTAAAAATAGGAGAACGTGTTAAGAAGCAAGTAAGAATTATATATCTTAAAGATATAGCGGATGATGACACACTTAAAACACTTAAGGAGAAGTTTGAAAATATAAAAACTGATAATATAAGTGACAGTTCAGTATTGGCACAATGTCTTGAAGATAATCATTACTCATTTTTTCCACAGTTTATATTAACAGAGTTGCCCGATAGATTCCTCTACTCTATTTTAAACGGACGGATTGGTGTTCTTATAGATGGAAGTCCAATTGCTATTATTGGACCTGCTAATTTTTTTTCATTTTTTGAATCAACAGAAGACATATATTTGAGATGGTCCTTAAGTACTTTTATAAGATTTATACGATTATTTGCTATGACAGGTTCACTTTTTCTTACAGCATTTTATGTTGCAACCATGACATTTCACTTTGAACTAATTCCATCTAAATTGTTACTTATAATTGGGCAATCACGTTCACAAGTTCCTTTTCCACCTTTGCTAGAAGCACTTATATTGGAATTATTAATTGAATTACTTAGAGAGGCTGGGGCACGCCTTCCGTCAAAAGTAGGACAAACAATGGGGATTGTTGGAGGTATTGTTATTGGCCAAGCAACTGTTGAGGCAGGTTTAACTAGCAACATTTTAATTATTATCGTGGCATTTAGTGCATTAGGGGCCTTTACGGCTCCTATTTATGAAATGGGGACTGCTATAAGAATTGTTAGATTTCCTTTCATTATTCTAGCAGGAATTTGGGGAATAAATGGGATTATTATCGGAGTCTGTGTACTGATGGTCCACTTGTTAAAATTGACATCATTAAACAAACCTTATCTTGCACCTTTATACCCGTTTAGGATAAAGGATTTAAAGTACTTTTTAATACGTCTTCCACACCATTTTTATAAGAGACGTCCTGTTGTCACTCATCCAAAAGACACATTTCGCACAAGGTGGAGATTTAAAAAAACAGAAAAAGATTTAGATGAATTTTGAGGTGGATAATGAAATCAAATATTAGTTTTATAAATGCCTATATTGCTTTCTTTATCATACACACTTCCCAAATTGGTATGGGCATACTTGGAGTCCCTAGGATTATTTATCTTGAATCTAAGAAAGATGCTTGGATCTCAGTTTTACTATCTGGTCTATTCATTAGTCTTATCACTTGGATTATTATTAGCATACTTAAAAAACATGGAAACTGTAATCTTTATGAAATACACGAAAATTTATTTGGTCGCTTTATAGGAAGTATCATCAATACCTTAATTGTCATTTACTTTATTGCTGTACATTACTCTATCATAATCAGTTATGTTGAATTGTCCCTAACATGGGGATATGAAGGAGTTTATGAATGGGTAGGCACCTTAGCGCTATTATTAATAACAATTTATGCAGTATCAGGTGGATTCAGAGTAGTTGCAGGGATATGCTTCTTATCCTTTTTAATGACTATATGGCTGCTATTTGTGATATATCAACCACTTGATTCCATAAACTTAACTAGAATTTTACCCATAATGTCGACAACTCCGTCAGAAATGATGAAAGGAGTTTTTAAAAGCAGTTTTACAATGTTGGGTTTTGAGACTTTATTTTTTATTTTTCCTTTTATAAAGGAGAAAAAAAAACTACTTCTATTCAGTCAATTAGCAATCTGGTTTACCACCCTTCTTGTTTTAATTGCAACTGTTATTTCCATATTATTTTTTAGCCCTAAAGAATTAGAAAAACAGATCTGGCCTATTGTCAGTATGATAAGCGCTGTCCGTTTTCCATTTATTGAGCACTTTGAATTTATAGCAGTTGCATTATGGATATTAGTTATTTTCCCAAATTTATGTATAACTTTATTCATTTCTTCCAAAGGAGTTAAACAAATATTTCATTTAAAACTAACACATGGAATATGGGTAATCTCAATAATCATTTTTATCATGAGTTTTTTTGTCACAAAAAGAGTAGACAACAACCTTTTTTTTGATAAAGTTGGTGAAATTGGCTTTTACCTTTGGTTTATCTATCCGATATTCTTATATTTCATTTCAATCATCAAATCTAAAATCTTTTTACGTTTAAAACGGAGTTGAAAAAATGAAAATATGGCTTATTCTACTTTGTTTCTTTCTCTGTACTGCATGTATACCATCTGAAAAAATATTAGAAAGGCAAGGAATTTCAACTATTATTGGTTTTGACTTACTTGAAGAGGATACATACAAAGGCACTATTAGCTTATTACAATTCGACCGTAAAGAAGAAAAGACGAGTGTAACCATTTCTGCCGTCGGAACTACAAGCAAACAAATAAGACAAAGGTTAGAGCAACAGACAAGCCACGACATTACCTCTGGACAATTAAGGACAATTTTATTTAATAAATATATGACAGAAATGATTGGGATTTCATCTTTTCTAGACACAATGCAACGAGATAGTAGCATCGGATCTTTAGTATTTTTGGCAATTACAAACAATGCTGAGAGTACAATTAATAATAAAAACTATGAAGAATACCCTGAAATGGGGTCATATATTTATCAATTATTAGATAAGCACGAAAAGAAGGAAATGTTAATAAACTCCAACTTGCATGATTTTATTTCCACACTATATGAAATTGGTATCGATCCTACCTTACCTATTCTATCGAATGAGAATGGTGTAGCACCCTATTTAGATGGGGTTGCATTATTTAGGGATGATAAAATGGTTGGTTCTATTTCCATGAAAAAAACCCTGTATATAAAATTATTCACCAATCATAATGCTTTTTTGGGGGATATAACTTTAAATATTCCTGCGGAGGTATTAGAAGAAAAGGGAATAAAACTAGTCGAAAAGCAAAAAGGAGATAAATTTAATATTACAATTCACCCAATAAAGTACCGCGGAAATGTTGAATTATCTCAGGAAGAGTCGGTTAATTTAAATGCATCTATTTTAGTTTCAACTATAGAATTACAGCCTTCTGTTACTCTTAAAAATAAGGAATCAATAAAAAAATTGGAGCAAATAATTGAAGAAGAACTAAACAAAGAATTCGGGGATATTCTTGAGAAGTTTAAAAAATTAAATACCGATCCAATTGGCATTGGAAGAAAAATAAAAAGTATAAGAAAATATTCCAGTTTAAATGAGGAAGATTTAAGAGAAAAGTATTCCACATTAAAGTTAAAACCAAATATTAAGGTAGAAATAAAACGAACTGGGGCAGTTGATTAGTAAAGATAGTATTGGTTAGTAAAGATAGTAGAGAAAGTCTTATTGTACCAAGTTTATTCACGAATTTACCTGTGAAGAACCTCATTTACTTATGATAAGGCTCACCGAGGTTGATATTAAACTTATCTCTATAGTCATAATGAACGAAACGGCTCCCATCGCTTAACGTAGATTGCACTTGGTCATAATGGTACTACCTAAATAAAAAACCAAGTGTAGAGCTACACACGAAAAGGAGCCAATTATTATGAAGGATGCACAAAAATTTGTTGGTTTAGACGCCTCTAAAGATACTGTTGCGATTGCTGATTCAGGTCGTGGAGAGCCTAGATTTAACAGTACAATTCCAAATAAACCAGAAAACAATCGTAAATTAATGAAGAGTTTAGGCAACCCTGAAAATCTATTAGTATGTTATGAAGCTGGATCCTCTGGATACGGAATCTACCGATTACTTCTATCTATGGACATTGAATGTATGGTTGTAGCACCTACCCTTATCCCAAAGCGTTCAGGCGATCGAGTAAAAACAGATAAAAGAGATTCAATAAGATTAGCTCAGCTACTTCGTGCTGGAGAGCTTACTTCTGTATGGGTTCCAGACGAAGACCATGAAGCATTGAGAGACTTAATTCGTGCTCGTCATGATGCTCGTGAGGATTTACAAAGTTCTCGTCAGAGACTTGTTCACTTCTTACTTCGCCATGAAATACGTCCTCCTCAGGGAGTTCGAAATTGGTCTGTCAAACATCGTGAATGGTTAAAAACGATTAACATTTGAAAGAACTTCCCAACGAATTGTGTTTCAAGAATATCTCCATGCAATCAATGTAGTTGAAGATCGTATGAAACGAATCGAAGCTCAAATCCATGAAGAAGCTCTTCAAAGTGAACATGCACCCGTAATTCAAGCCCTTCAAACTGAGAAGTGTCGCTGAGGTCACTGCCGTTACTTTAGTTGCTGAAATCGGTCAGTTTTCTCGCTTTTCTAGCCCAAAACAACTGTATTATGCTGGACTCGTTCCTAAAGAATACTCTAGTGGATCAAATCGTTGGCAAGGTTCGATTACGAAGACAGGAAATTCTCAAGTTCGTCGTTCAATAGTAGAAGTTTGTTGGTCTTATGTCATCGACCATCTCTTAAAGGTGAATTACTTAAACGACAAGAAGGTCAAGAGCCTGAAGCGAAACGTATTGCTTGGAAAGCTCAGCAACGTCTGCATATGAAATATCACCGTATATCTGCTAAAGGAAGAGGTGGCAAAGTAGCTGTTGTTGCTGTCGCTAGAGAGTTGCTTGGATTTATATGGGCTATCGGTTGTGCTATTGAGAATAAACATGTAAGTGAATCAAAAGTTGCTTAACTAGATTATGAGTAAAACCTTATGTAATACATGATTTTATCTTATACCAATTTTGTGATTGAAGAATTGAAGATTTGGCTCGGAGGCAAAACCCCGGGAAGGAGAACCCTCATGTTGAACTATGCACTAGGTTCGAAGAACTGAACGTGCGCCTTTAGTCAGAGGCAGCTCCGTGACGAATGGAATGAAATGTGGTAGCCAACCGGCGCATATCAGACTGTATACCACCGTCAACGTTTTTGCCTTCGTGCCAAGTTTTTAAGGTTATCCTTTTCAACTTTTAGGATTGTATCCATTTCAGCTCATCAAGGGAAAGTACGCCCTTGACAAGGCTAATTCCGAAAGGATATTTGATTTATAAGTTGAAAAAGGAATAACTCTTTTCATTATTAAATGAAACACCATCTAAAACCATTTGTTTGTGATGGGTTGACACTTTCGTTCATATCAGTTCAATAACAATATGTAAAACCATAATTAACTACATTCCTTCTTCAACAATCTGGCCCTTTTCTCGAATAACTAACGTGTTTGAGAGGTAATTTAATCACCTTCAAGCACACATAAATTTTAAACACTAAATTAAACAACTTTTTTTACTCAACTAGATTACCAAAAACCAGTATTTTTGTAACGATTGATTACTGCTTCACTTGCCTTTGATTTTATTAAGATTTTCAATTACCAAAAATAATTACCAAAAAGATTACCAAATACCGTTACAACAAAGGCACCTCTAGTAAAATGAAAATATACAAGTTTACTGGAGGTTATATATGATTATTGGTTATGCACGTGTTTCTACTATTGACCAAAACTTAGATCGTCAAATTAGTGTTCTTAATGAATACGGTTGTGAAAAAATAGTAAAAGAGAAGTTTACTGGTACTATTAAAGATCGAAAAGGACTTCATCAACTGTTTGATGTAATCAGGAATGGAGATACAGTTGTAGTGGAGAGTATCTCCCGTTTAGGACGTAAAACATTGGATATCCTCAACATTATTCAACAGTTCGAAGAGACAGGAGTGCAATTCATTTCTTTAAAGGAAAATATGGATACAAGAACCTCTACAGGCAAAGCAATGTTCCAAATGATGTGCGTAATTGCTGAATTAGAAAGAAACCTTATTGCTGAGAGAGTAAAGGAAGGACTCGAAGCAAGTAAAAAGCGTGGAAAAACATTAGGTAGACCCAAGCTAGATACAGAAAAGCTTGCTGTTGCACTTCGGATGTATGACAGTAAAGAATATTCTATAAAAGAGATAGTCTCAGCAACCGGAATATCTCAAGGTTCTCTATATAGGGTAATCAATCGAAGAAAACTAGGAGAAATAAACTGATAAGGAGTATTTTATTATTTCTCCACATTTACTTTGCGGTCTAGAGCAAGAACCCTGTCATTAAGCCTATTAGCTGGTTTAGCGCCATAAGAAGGTTGCCAAATGGGGGCCTTAGGACGACAAAAGTGAGAATTTCTGATTAAATCGGTCTTATAACAGGTGAATAAAGAATATAATTAGACTTTAGATAGGGGTGAAAATAAAAATGAAACCAGATGAAATAGAGGAGTTTATTTTACTAAATCAAATTGTTGTAACGGAAGAGTTTTTAAATTCGCATCCGAGTGTTGAAAAAACACAACAAGTCTTAAATCATGTTAAACGGACAGGCTGCTTAGATGAACCCATTACGATAAATAGGGATACGAAGATCCTTAGGAACGGTTACAGACGCTATATTGCAGCCCAAAAGGTGGGGATGGAACTGGTCCCTATTATTTATGAGAAATAAGCTTTTACATAATCAAAAATAGAAAAAAGGAAGAAACCCACTGAAATCAAAATTCCCGGGGGTTTCTTCCTATAAGTACGTTTAGTGTAAACCAGAACCATCCAGCAACCACTGAACATTTAACTAACTGGTGATGTTAGCTAAAGATTACTATAAATTCAGGGCTTTCTTTTATGGATAGCCTAAAAAAGCTATCAAAAGATACAATTTATATTGAATATTTTAAAATAGACCTCGTTAAAATATATAAATTAAAACCGTCTATATTTAATTTGTCTACAGGTTTTTATTATTTATAGAAAGTTCTATGGAAAATTATAACAAGGAACATATAATCCTTTTGATACATTGTAGATAAATGATACACACTGATACTAATGTTCTCTTACAGCTCAAAGTATAATAACAAAAGAGGTTAGAAAAGAGTATCACTGATAACATACCACGTCAATTTATGCGTAAAATTTCAGTTTTACGAATAAATGGACATGAGAATGAATGTTTGGTATAATCTTCATATCCATAATTAAGGGAGCGTGTCTTATGTATACAGAGATGTTTCAAACCATTCAAGATACTCTCATCAAAAAAATAGATCCCGTTTTCATTATTATCTTTGGTTCTTATGCCAAAAAATCTACACATAAAGACAGTGATATCGATATTGCATTCTACTGTGAGAATCAATCGCTTACTACATATGAAGTTTTTCAGCTGGCACAGGAATTGGCAGATATTCTGAAAATTGAGGTGGATTTGGTCAATATCCGTACAGCATCCACGGTATTTAAAGCCCAGATATATACTACCGGTACCATAATATATTCAGCGAATGACACTCTTCTTAAAAACCTCCAAATGACTGCACTAAGCATGTACGCTAAATTGAACGAGGAACGCGAAAATATCTTAAAAAAAATTGGAGAAAGTGGGACCATCTATGAAGAATGATGTGATATTGAACAAAATCAGTGTGATAGAACGCTGCATGAACCGGGTTAAGGTTGTATATGAAAACAATCCAGAAAACCTGAAGGACTATACCAAACAAGACTCCATCATCCTCAATATACAAAGGGCCTGCGAAGCGTCAATCGACTTGGCTATGCATATTGTAGCTGAACGGAAATTAGGATTGCCCCAAACCAGCAGGGATGCTTTTGATATGCTTCATGAGGCCTTAATTATTGACGAAAATACGGTCAAACGATTAAAGGCCATGGTGGGTTTCAGAAACATAGCCGTTCATGATTACCAGACGGTGAATCTAGACATTTTGCAGCAAATTGTTGCGAACCATCTTGAGGATTTTACAGACTATACTAAACAAGTCCTCAAATTTTAATTAAAGGAGTTTTATGATGAATTACAAAATCCGTGTTTATGATCTCCATACAAATAAAGAAACAATCAAGGTAGATAAAATTTTTGACACGAAAGATGCTGCTGAAGCTGCTATCGAAAATCATAAACTTCAAAATCCAGAAAAATATGAGTATGTAAAAGTTCCTGTGAAAAGTTAATTATTTCAGTCCTACCCTTCTGTTCAGGACCTATAATGTTAGTATATTAGTTTGAACATAATATTATTATGTAAACAACTATTCGTAAAAATTGAATTTTACGCATAAACAAACTTAAAGAGGAGTCAATCAATGGCCAATACCAGACAACATCAAGTCCATGAGCAGAAATTGGAACAGCTGGTTAAGTTCATGCCTTTCTACATCGTTGAATATGTTGACAATAAATTGGATACACGGTCCCCTTCCACCCTCCTAAATTACGTTCTTGATTATAAATTATTTTTGGAGTGGCTGATGGCTGAAGGCATTGCTGAGCAGGAGCATATTAAGGATATCCCCTTGTCAGTACTGGAAAAGTTGAAGTTGATCGAAGCCCAATCCTTTATCAAATTTTTGGAACGGAGAAACATCCCCATCAATAAGCTGGAAACAAAAAAAGCGGAAAAGGTATCCGTCAATCGGAAAATTTCAGCACTACGTTCCCTTTTCAAATATTTAACGACACAGACAGAAAATGATGATGGCGAACCTTACTTCTATCGAAATGTCATGTTGAAAATTGAAGTGAATAAAGTGAAAGAAACATTGGGGGCGCGTGCTTCCAGAATATCAACAAAGATTTTCCACAATGATGAGGATGCCCGGTTTCTTGAATTCGTGAAGCATGACTATGAAAAGGAGCTACCTGAAAAGTCCAGAAAACTCATATATTTTAAAAGGGACAAGGAACGTGATTTTGCGATCTTATCTCTCTTCTTAGGAAGTGGCATCCGGGTGAATGAGTTATCTAATTTAAGGCTACGAGACTTGGATTTCGAGGAAAAACAGATACACGTTTTACGTAAGGGTGGAAAAAAAGATGTAGTGGCAGTCTCTCCTCCTTCCATGCAGGACATAAAAGATTACCTAGCTGTGCGAACGGAACGTTATAGGGGATCAAACGATGATACGGCCTATGTTTTCTTGACTCGGGTGAATGATGGAGCGACCCCTCTTTCCAACCGCGCCATCGAGGCGCTAGTAAAGAAATATACGAAGGCCTTTAAGTCCAATAAATCGATGTCGCCACACAAACTGAGGCATACGTACGGGACAAACTTAATGGAGCAGTCAGGAGATATCCATTTGTTGATGACTCAACTCGGTCATACTTCAACCACAACGGCTGCCCTCTATACAAATCCTGAACGAGAGAAGGCTAAAAAGGCTGCGAAACTGCTGGGAGAGAGAAGAACCAATTATCGTGAAAAAGATTAAATGAAAAAAGAGAGGATTTTCTAGTCTTCTCTTTTTGTAAGTGAGTAGTAATGAAAACATAAGATACCATCTATGCTTCTATCATTTTGTAAGGCTAAATAAAAGGTAGCTAAATGCCAGTAATAATTGGAGTGGGAATGGTAATATTCTTGATTATTATAATACTCAACTTCATTCCAACTAATAGCAATAAAATAAAAATGATAATTCCTTCCAACATTTTTTTTAAATTAGAGGAGGTATTTCGAAAAATGAAATAATAGCTCCAGTACACACTGTTCTAATAATATGCCCACATTGATTTTTACTCCTCGATTTCTTTTTGGAAGGATTCTGATATGGTTCCTAAATTGCGAATCTTTGCTATCCTTGTGAGGTGTTTGGTTTGTCTATATCCAAGCAGCACAATTATTACGAAAAAAAATTAGACAAATTGTTAAAGAGATGCCAAACAGGATATCCGGTCTCCCCTTACTTTTCAACTATGTAAGGGATTAAAGAGAGTTTTTCAACTGGCTCATTGACGAAGGGATATTGTCCCCATAATGGAAAACCATCAGATCAATTAATAGAAATAATGAAAATGTGTATCATGCATAATAGAAAAATTTAGGTTTTGGTGGTCCAGGCCCGCCCTGACAGGTTAGAACCTATTACGTTGCCTGGCATCAACAAAGCCCTACTTTATGATTTTTATATTGCCAAGCTTCCTTTGAATAGCATTGATCATGAGAAATTTAAAGACTCGTCTGGTTGGTTGAAACAGCTTGAGAAAACCAGTAATGTTGGTAAAACCTTGTGTTAACAGAAGGACACCCCCTAATATACATATACCGTCTAATAGGGCATCACCTGGAAGCTGGCAGTGACTTTGCATAAATCTTTCCCGAACAGGGATGAAATGCTTGCTGAGGGGGCTGAACAGACTCCAGCAGGAAGGTTGGATGAGGTAGAAGATATGGTGAACACCATATTATTTTTAATATCGGATGGAGCAAGTATGATTCGCGGACAAACCGTAATTGCAGATGGAGGAATTTCTTTACTGTTTAAAATTGGTTAAATTTAAATGGTTTTTTTAGGATAGCACTCCAAGAAAATGGTTATCTTATAATGGTGGAGGTGATATTAATGGTTAACAACAACAACAATAAAACACAAGCAGGTACAAACGTACAACAAGTAAGACAACAAAACGCGCAATCTCAGCAAGGTCAAGGACAATACGGTACTGAGTTTGCAAGTGAAACTAACGTACAAGAAGTGAGACAACAAAACGCGCAATCTCAGCAAAAAAAAGGTCAAGGTCAAGGACAATACGGTACTGAGTTTGCAAGCGAAACAAACGTTCAACAAGTGAAACAACAAAACCAAAAATCTCAAAGCAATAAAAGCCAAGGCTAATTGCTAAATATAAAAGTCATCCTTCTTTTGAAGGGTGTCTTTTTATTTTTTTCCTTTTTTGCATTTGACAAAAGAACAGTTCAGATTTATATATTTCTTTAAGGATTTTCTTTAGGAATCTCGCTCTAATGAAGGAAAAAATTTTAGAGTACTCAAACCCGAGTACTCTGGCGTACTGCAATCCCAGTATGGAACATTTGTTTGTATATTTATTACAACAACAAAAAAGCCAAAGGTGCATAGGCCGTAACACGCTTATCAGGAGTTCTTCTTCGCACGATACCCTTTCTGTCCGTTCCCCTTTGGATTTGATTGCACTTAGCAGTTCAACTAAGTAGTTCTGTTTTTATGGTTGGTTTTTAGTTGAAAGCTAATAGATCTAAAGGAAAAGTCGAATACACCATAATATCAAAAGCAACTGATTCTAAGGGTAATGTACAACCGCTAGAACCGATGTGGAACAGAAAGGGCTATGGATACAACGCATTAGATATTATAAAAGTTAAAGTCTAGTAGTTTCCTTTTTATTTACACTAATAAAAAAGGTCGATTCAAAAGTAAAAAAACACTTTAGAAACGACCCCCATTATTCTTAAAGTAAACCCTCATGGATAACTCCGTGCGGCATTCAGCATAAAGGAGCCAGGGAAAACCCTACCTCCTTTAGTTCAAACCTCACTCATTCTGTCTCAGCAAGGAGATTCTTATTCGTCACGATCTTGGTGATTATTTTCACCGTGTTCGTTGTAAGAATAACCCCTAACCGAAGGCAGGCCAGAGATATAGCCAACACCGCCAGTTTCTTGAATGCCAACCGCCTGTTTCATCGCATCAGCCAGCTTCGTCTTGTCCACTGCATTAATTTGTTTGCCTGCAATATCTTCTCCAGGATGCTGGAAGTTACTTAAGACATAACGAGAATTATTGGCATTGTCCACTGCTCTTAATCCTGTTGCTTCAGCTCCAGCAGGCACGGAAAGAATTCGGGACAATTTCTTTGTATTTACATCATATGCCCACACAAAGTTGTTCGTATGCATGCCGCTGTCTTCGCCGATAAATAATGTGTTTAAATCATTTGAAAAGCTTAGGTTATCTGGATTTAAGATTGTCCTTTAAACATGTAGCTACCATCAAAGGGTTCTGGTGCAAATATAGCCTTTTTGAAACATAGAATCTCAATACCCATTTCATCTATGAATTATGAGGCTACTCCAAATAATTTATGTATGAATTCAATCTGCTTTGGACAGAATTCACCCCTTGTTGAACTTGTCCTTTTTTCAGCATATGCATCACCTCTACTCCACAGATTATTTGTTTGGCTGTTAGAAACATTTTTAATCCTAGCATAGAACGGTATGTCTAAGATTTAGAGATTATTTTGCCATTATTAAAGTTTTTGCATCAGAACCAAAAGTCTTATATAGCTATTTTATTATCGACGATAATTTTTGTTCAACCCATTTACTGATACTAATCCCATCTTGTTCAGCTAAATCTGAAATTGTTTCTAACAATTCGATCGGTAATTCAAAACTAGTTTTTCTATATGGACTACGTAATATCAAAGTAGCATCTTCATGATGCATTTCTCCATTGGTTAAATACGGTAAGATATCAGCAATACCAAACACCTCAGATATTAACGGCTTTTCCCCTGCCCTAACGTAGAGTAAGACCGTTTCATTTTGTTCTCTTACTCGAATGTTTTCCACTCCCCAAATTTTATATAAATAATCCATGAAGGGATAAAATACCACTTCGTTTTTTGGTACCTGAAGCTCCACATAGCCTTTATAATCCAAAGTAGGTTGGTGGATCGAGTATGAGGGCTTTAAAGTATAAGTTTTCATTCCTTCTTCATATGTCAACCACTTTTGGATATTGGGTAGGTAGAAACCAAATACATTTTCTTCATTACGAACCACACGTGCCTCGGGTATTTTAGACGAATGAAATCTTTGATACAAAGCCATGTCATTTTTTGAATCATAATATTCATATTTTTTAGGTCGCTGTGTTTCAGTTGGTTTGAGTGATTTCGCTGCTTCCTGATAGGCTGCTTCCGAAATTACATAAGTGATTCTTTCATCACCATATGGGACGGCCTTAGCTTTTATCGAACCACCTTGGATATACTTATAAACACTTTGTACAGATAATCCTAATCTCTTTGCAACATCATTTGGACTCATACCTGTAGGTAAAAATTGCTTTTCATACACTAATCGATCCACTTCTGCTTTTTCATAACGTGCTTCTTTATGCAGTCGATGGGGATCCAGAATTTTAGTGATTTTCTTCTGTTTTCCATAATGGTAGACTGTTGCCTTGGATACGCCTAATAAATCAGCTACCTCTTTTTGTGTATACCATTCCACTTTATCCCCCTCCCATCCTTCTTGTTTATCCGTTATTGTTATTGGAACATCCCGCCGGTTCCCATTCGTCAATTCCTCATGATACAAGACAGCTTCCGCCTGGCCAAATTTCACACGATATTGGAGACGTGGGTGTTCGATCACTTCCAAAATCACGCCTTCTTTTTTTTCAAATTGTTTAAAGTAGTAAAAACTCTCTGGGTCTTCTTCTTCCGTACATGTTGGGAGAACATAAACTGTTTCCCCCATTTCATAAGATGCAGCCTGCGTGTTTTTTTTATGGTTTAGTTTATTCATTATTCGTCTCTTCACCTTTTATCTTTTATTGTTATATGTTCCTATACCTCGAGATTAATTATTAATTTCCTATATCCATAATAATATATAATTTTGGTTTAAATAAGTATAATTACAAAATCTTATTATATAACCATTATAGATGTAATATTTGAATCAAACAATATTATTCTAATTCTGCAATCTAATTTTAGACTAATTATGAAAAACCTAAATAAATATAGAATTTATTTAGGTCTTTCTTAATTATTTAACTTTTAGAGTTTGTTATAATGTAATTAATATTTATTAAAAGGTATGTACTACATATATACGTTATCTTATTAATAGTTGAAATATAAAAGTGAGGGATACAGGTATGCATGAACTGATAGATAAATCGAAAGAGATTCAGAGCAGTGCATGGAAAAAAAGTCTGTCAGACATTTCGATCCACACGTTACAAGAACGATTAGATGCGACAGAAAAAAATGGGAAAGATCCTTTTTCCGATTTTAGCGATGTAGACATGCTACAGTGGTTTCTTCAACGGCGAGAGCATTTAAACCAGCAACACGAAAAATCCACCCGCACCGTCCAAGCCTATGAGCGAGAACTTCTTCGATTTATTGAACAATTACTCACCTATTCGGTTGAAATCAATGCCGACTTGGGACAAGTTGTGGAGGGTTCTCTCTTTAAATCTTTATCTAGCCGGCACATTCGAAGATACCAGGAATGGTTATCAGAAAAAAGCCCCTATGTCTTAGCAAAAGGAGCGTATTCCGTTGCCACCTTATCCAGAAAGACAACCATCATTAAGACTTTTTTGAAATTCCTGTTCGAATCAGGCTATATCACGGAGCCCATTCATGAAGGTTTCTTTAAGGTCAATATCCGAAAGGATGATCGGCCGAACCGTGATTTGGGACCGAAGGAAGTCATTCAGCTACTTGATTACTTCAGGGAAATCAACCACCCCATCGTTTTTTCGATCATTCATATCCTGACGATGACAGGCATGCGTAATGAAGAGTTTACAAGACTCCAAATCAAGGATCTTCAATATGATTCCATTACCAGCACGTATTTTTTAGATGTCATTGGTAAAGGAAATAAAAGAAGGCAAATTCCATTGAAAGAAAAAGGGATGAATAGCATTCGCATGTTCCGTTCAGCTAGAGGGCTCGACGATATAGATGCAGCAGAAGGAGACGACCCGCTCTTTACGACCAATACTGGCCGTGCCTACTCCCCCTCTTATTTGTCTCAATACATAACAAAAGCCATTAAGGAGAGTGGATTGCCTTTTTTGAAGTTTCGTTCTTCTTCCATTGGTCCTCATACATTCAGGCATGCCTTTGCCATCATTTCTCACTTAAATGGAGTGGATGTCTATCAGATTATGAAGAGTCTGGGCCATGAGCAACTTTCCACTACAGAGATTTATTTGGAGAAGGTTTTTGAAAAAGAACGCCATGCGATTCATTTGTGGAAACCAGATGTGTTTGGTGAGTATATATAATAGAAGAAACTCGTCATATTCTGAAAGATTTTTGATGAATTTTGGACACCAATGTAAGAGATATTAGGAATGCATCAACCCATCTAGATGATAAAAAGAAAAACATCTATCAAATGACATAAAGGAACAATGCTATCTTACTGATGAATCATATTATTTAAGGCTACATTCTCAAGAAAATATAAGATCGTCGTGCTACCTACCTATTTTGATGCACAATACAAAACACATTTTTGCGTTAAAAAATTAGTTCTTGAAACTAGATAAATAGAGTTCAAATTTGAAGGAGATAATGATTGGATAACACAAGGGAGGATTTAAGTCTTTTTGTTTCCTTCCTAAGATTCACAAGTAATGAAGAATAAAAATTGTTTATTCGATCCTTCCCATCACAAGGCCATAGCTAAATTGTTTTGACCTAGAGTATTATTTCCATAATAAGTGATTCCGAAACAGTTCCTTCCCTTATAGAATTCGCTAACAGCAAAACATCGGCTCTAAGGGAACTACGTAAAATAAAAAATCCTCCGCTTAAATGCAAAGGATTTTTTTGGGAGCTTATAAAATTCATTATGTTGTATTGAACCAAACCTATCAAAAACTCACGGTTGATATGCTTGAAAGCTTCAGTGAATTAATAAACAGCATTATGAATAACCGGTTTAATTTATCCTTCTAATGGAATGGAGAATGGTTCAGACATCTTTTATTTTAATAAAGAAAAAGAAGGAAGCAAAATATAAAGTATTGTTCTCTCTTTGCTGACCTGAACCTTAAGAAAATGGATATTGTCTAGGTTCCTTTTGAACGGATATCCATTTTACAGTTGTAAATTCTTCGAATGCCCATTCACCGCAATATCTGCCTAAACCTGAACTTTTCTCTCCGCCAAATGGAACATTAGACTCGACATTGATTGTTTGATCATTAACATGAATCATGCCTGTCTTAATCTGTTTAGCGACATCGATTCCTCTTTCAAGTGAACCTGTAAATACTGCACCGCTTAAACCAAAGGGAGTGTCATTTGCCACGTTAATGGCTTCTTCTTCATTATCTACTGGAATAATACAAGCTACTGGAGCGAACACTTCATCTTGCGCGATTGTCATATCATTTGTTACATCTACAAGGACAAACGGCTCCATGAGATTACCTTCGACGTTTCCTTTTTTAATTAACTTTGCTCCTTGGGCAACACTTTTGTCGATAATTCTCAATGCTCTATCTACTTGTTTTCGATTGATCATTGGGCCGATAATTGTATCACTTTCACGCGGATCCCCAACTTTGACAGTTGCAGCCTTTTCTAAAAATTTCTCAATAAATGGTTCATATAATTTACGATCTACAATAATACGATTAATCGCAATACAAATTTGGCCTGAATGCATAAATTTACCAAACGTTGCTGCTGAAACAGCCTCGTCTAAATTTGCATCATCTAAAATGATAAAAGCATTGTTTCCTCCTAGTTCCAAGGCAGGCTTTTTAACATGCTTGACTGCAAGTGAGCCTACATGTCTTCCAGCAGCAGTAGAACCTGTAAATGAAATGACACTTGGAACTGGATGTTCTACGAAGGAGTCACCTATTTCTTCAAGATCGGCAACAGTCACGTTAATGACTCCTTTTGGAAGCCCAGCTTCTTCAAAGATTTTGGCAATGATAAGACCACCAGTAATAGGGGTTTGCAGATCTGGTTTCACAACGATGCTATTTCCAGTTGCAATGGCAGGTGCAACGACACGCATTGTTAAATGTAAAGGCCAATTCCAAGGAGTGATGGCGCCAACAACTCCTGCAGGTTCACGGTAAACTCTGTTTTCTTTTCCTGGAATAGCGGATGGACGAATCGATCCCCCTAACAATAATGGAAAAGTAGCAGCTAATTTTATATCACCGATGCTGCAATCAACTTCTACGCTGGCTTTTAAATGAGAGCTTCCTGTTTCTTCTATAAGAAGTTGGACTAGTTCTTCTTTCTTATCTTGCATAATTTGAGCAGCTTTTTCAAGGATGCTAATTTTTTCGTAAGGAGCAACTTTTGCCCAACTTTTTTGGGCCTCTTCAGCTGCCACATATGCCTCAAGGATATCGTTTTTACTCGCAAACTTCAATTCTGTCAGGATTTCATTATTATAAGGATTCGTAACAGTACAAGTTTTCTCACTGGAGCCTTCTCGCCAGCTACCATTAATTAGGTTATTGACCCACTCAGAGTATTTATAAGTTTTAACAGTCATTTTCATTTTCCTCCCTCAAAATTCAACCTAATTTTAGAACTGGCTTAATTGTCAAACCTGATTCTGAATCTGCACTCGCTTGGTTGATTTCTTCAAAACTATAAAATTTTATTAATTTATCAAACGGAAATTTCCCTTGCTTATATAGTTCAATTAATTTCGGGATGAAAACTTGAGGAACAGCCGATCCAAGTAAAACACCAACCACTGATCTTTCAAATAAAAGGGTATTTACATCTAAATGCACTTCAGTCCCTACCGGTGGAGCACCAATGACTACGGCTTGTCCTAAAGTAGCTAGACAATCAACAGCTTGACGTAAAACTTCCGGACGGCTAGTGGTTTCAATAGAATAATTCACACCGTCTCCTGTTATTTTTTTGATTTCTTCAAATGAATTTGTATCTTTCGGATTAATGGTGTGAGTGGCACCAAGTTCCTTGGCTAATTCCAAACGATTTTCGTTAATGTCTATTGCAATAATCGTTGTACAGCTTGCCACCTTTGCCCCCATTACAGCACTTAAACCTACAGCACCGCATCCAAAAATAACGATACTTGATCCCACTTTAGGCTTTAATTTATTTAGGACAGCTCCACTCCCAGTTTGAATCCCACATCCTAATGGCCCTAATAAATCAAGTGGAACATCTTTTGGAACTTTAACTACATTTCTTTCTGAGACGATGGAAAAATTAGCAAAGCTAGATTGACCAAAGAAATTATGAACGTCTCTTCCATCCTGGTGCAATCTGCAAGATCCATCCTTCATAGTACCTGTAAAGTTTAGCTCAAAAAACTGATTGCAGGCATAAGGATTGCCACTTTGGCAATTTGAACAATCACCGCAAGAACTATACGACAAAACCACATGATCACCAGGTTTAACGCTGCTGACTCCCACTCCTACCTTTTCAACAATACCTGAGCCCTCATGCCCCAACACAGCAGGTAGAGGAACAGGATAATATTGATCTCGAACAATTAAATCAGTATGACAAATCCCAGAAGCCTGTATGCGAACGAGCACCTCTCCACCCTTTGGATCATCTATCGTAATGTCCTCGATTTTGAATGGCTCTCCTTTACCATGTGTGACAGCAGCTTTTGTGCTTAACATACAATCATCCCCCTATTTAGAAAGCGTTTTCAATAAAAATGATAACAGGTTAAGTGTTTTATAGTTCTAAAATATAACTTTGATACGTTTAAAATATTCCAGATAAAAACAGCCTACATTCCTAACTTACCGAAGAAATCTTGTCTTTGTTTCGCTTAATGACATTTACTTTCGTCCTAGTATCAGCGCTGCTTGCTTTAAAATATCATTCTCCATCTGTAACTGTTTCAGTTCTTTTCGTAGTTTAATAAGTTCTTGTTCTTCAGGAGAACGGTTGTCTTTTTCCTTAAAAGAACCTGTGTTTTCACTCTGTTGAATCCACCGATCTAAAGAAGAAGGGGTAAGTTCATATTCTTCAATAAGAGCCTTTCAGACTCACTGATAGGAGAGCTATTCCGATCGCTGGCAGAAGATGTGTTATATAAGGATGCTCAATAAAATGGAAGGCGATATAGATTTTTATATCGCTTTTTTTAAGAAGGTTCTGGTTTCTTAGGGTATGGAACGTAAAGTTAAACCCGGTAAGACTAAGCATAACTCTAAATGAATTTTTAGTGGCCATATTGCAATTTTAGGTGGCTAAAACACTTCTTTATATCGCAATCGGAGCTGGTTTATGCTGACTGAGTCACAGCTTCAAGTACTCTCGCTCATATGTGGACTGCTATTTGGATTAACTTACAGCTTTATAGAGCCAACCTGGCAGCTACTCTTACCGCCTTGCCATAAAAAAAGGGAATTCCACAATCGGATTCCCTTTTCTCACGTGCCAAACAGTTGCAAATATATTAGTCAAGATGATTAAAGGAAATGAAACATTCGATAAGACCACGACGGTATACCCGATCTTAAAGGAAGGTAGGGCTACAAGTGCTTTTTAGATACCCAAACTCTTATGTTACCATAATGACTCTTGTGGTAAATAATATAAGAAAAAAAGCCCTTTATGGTACGTACAAGTAACTATTATCTGTTCCTATATTGTTTTTTCCCTTTCTAATAAATAATCGAAATAACTGTTCGGTTGTTTTTTCAATCAATTTACCAGTTTCCGCAAAAGCTGTTTCTAAATCCATTGGCCCGTTTATTATACTGAACGCAGCAGTTAACCCTAATTCATGCAAAGGAGTGATATCTCCTTCAACGGTTCCAGCTATTGCAATGATAGGGACCTTATATTGTTTCGATAGTTTTGTTATACCTGAAACCACTTTCCCATAGGCGGTTTGCTCATCCAATTTTCCTTCTCCGGTTATAATAAGATCAAATTGTTGTTCGTGAAAAAGGGTTGATAGATTTAATGTCTCTATCATGAGTTCTACTCCGGGTCTCATTTCTGTTTGACAAAATGCATACAGGCCTGCTGCTGTTCCCCCGGCTGCTCCTCCCCCCTCTAAGTTATGAATGCGTCTGCCTGTTTTTCTATAAACAACATCTGCAAATACTCTAAGGGCCTCATCTAATTGATTTACTAATTCCGGTAAAGCACCTTTCTGTGGACCGAATACATGAGATGCCCCGTTTGGACCAATCAATGGATTACTAACATCACAAGCAATTTGAAAATGCGCTTCTTTTACTCGTTCATCTACGTAAGTGTCATCAATAATTGAAAGGTCTTTAAGTGCTAGTCCTCCACTTTTTAACTCATTTCGTTCTTTGTCTAAAAAGCGATAACCGAGCGCTTTTAAAATTCCAGTTCCTCCATCATTTGTTGCACTACCTCCTAGACAAATAATAAAAGAACGAATTCCTTTCCCTAAAGCGTCTTTAATCAATTGGCCTGTTCCATATGTTGAGGCAATTGCAGGGTTTAATTCTTTTGATGTTAACAATGGCAGGCCAGAGGCGACTGCTAACTCAATAACCGCCGTTTTTTCGTTCCCGATAATACCAAAGTGGCCGTTAATCCTTCTTCCTAACGGGTCATTCACTAGAACTTTTTCAATTTTGCCATTTGTTGCGGTTACCAGTGTTTCGAGTGTACCCTCACCACCATCTGCCATTGGTATTCTTAATGTATCTGCATCATCTTTCACACTTTTAATACCGCGTTCAATGTGCTTTGCGACATTTTCTGCTGATAAACTTCCTTTAAATGAATCTGGCGAAATTAAAATCTTCATTAAACCCCTCCAAAAACCCTTATCGTATACGCTCACTCTAATGCTATTAATAATGAAACTAATAAAAATACTGAAATCATACACAAAAAGACAGCAATATTTAATTTCTACCCTTTGGAAATCACCTTTTTTATGATATAAATAATGGCCTTAACTTCTCCCTAATCAACCATTAATGAATTTTAGGACCTTAATCGGTGTAAAGTGTAAAGAACTATTTTTAAATATTAGTACTATCTCTAGATTCATAAAAACCTCTTGTTAAACAAGAGGTTTTTATGTGCGTCCTATAACAGACATTATGCTAAGTGAGTTTGGGCATTTATTATTTTTGTATTTTTCCCTTCCAATTGACCTCGTCCAAGAAGATGATCTGCGGTCAAATAAGCTAATGCCATAATAGTCTCTGTCGGGTTGTATGAAGGGAGGGTAGGGAACTGCCCTCCACCTACTGCATAAAGTCCTTTACACTCATGTACTTCTCCAAATGGATTGACAACTGATGAAGATGGATCCCATCCCATTCTGTGAGTACCAGTATCGTGAACAGAAATATGATAAGCAGGTGTTGGTGAATCCTCCCACCAATCGGTCATCCCCATCTCCTGTGCGATTTCTCGCTTGATCTTCATGAAATATTCCACCGTCTTGCGATCGTTATCAGTCCAATCATGGGTAATTCTCATTGCTGGCTGACCAAATTTATCCTTCACTTTAGGATCAAGGTCAACGTAGAATTGTTTTGATGGTAAGGAAGAATGCTGGGAGTACATCTTGAAAAGTTTCCGGTAATTTTCACTCATCCAATCTTTAAAGCCCTTCCCCCAACGAGGGACATGAGGTGGGAGACTATGAATAATTTCCATCGGTTGCATATCACCAGTCCAAGTGTTAATAGGAGAACCCCAAAGAACGCCCTCATCATTTTCAGGAATTAACTCGGATGTTAAATCGTCTAGAACACTACCTGATTGGAGCGACCCCATAAATGGATTTGTCCACTCAGGTAATATTCCAGTAAACCAACCATAATTGTGCATTGCCAAATGCTTACCCACATGACCATTCTCATTAATTCCTGAGGCTAAAAGTAATCTAGCATTCTCAAGAGCGTAACAGCCCAAGATGACAATATCAGCTTCAAGATCAACAACTTTCCCTTCGGAATCATAGTAGGAGACTCCACGCACTCGACCAGTGGAATCCTTATTTACTCGAAATACTCGAACATAAGGGCGGATTTCTAAATTATCAGTCTCCATGGCTGCGGTTTTAACTAAATCATGAGTAGATACTTTAGCACCAACATGGCAGTGATACCCATGGCAAAATCCACAATTGGTACAAGCCGACCTACCCTTATAATTTTCAGTCGCAATGGCTGATGGAGTAGGATATGGATGATAACCTAACTTAGTAGAAGCTTCTACAAAAAGGTTATCCGCTGCTGCACGTGGTAAAGGGGACATTGGGTAGCCTCTATCGCGAGTTGATTCAAAAGGATTGCCATTAGGCTGAATTTCGCCTTTAATATTACCCGCCTTACCCGAAACTCCTAGTTCCCACTCGACTCGGTCATAATACGGCTCCAACTCCTTATAACCTATAGGCCAGTCGACAATTGTTGTATCCTCAGGTAACGCGGATTCAGAAAATCTTTCAATGATTGTACTACGCATGCTAAAATCTTTTTCACGAAATCGGAATGCAGCTCCACCCCATGATCGAGTGCCACCTCCCGTCCCTATAGATGGAGGTGTCTGGAAAGGATCACCTAGTCCCATTTTGTTAGAAGCCCACGGAAGAATGGCACCCTTTTTGTTTTCGTTTGGTCTCCATGTAATGGGATCAGAACCCATATGCGGGACCATTGAACTACGAGTATAGTAACGGATTTCATCAAACTTTGTTAAGAAATCTGCATCCTGGTAGAATGCTCCCTTCTCAAGACCAACAACCTTCAAACCAGCTCGAGCCAATTCTGTTGCTATGAGTCCACCTGA
This sequence comes from Peribacillus phoenicis, assembly GCF_047238085.1. NCBI lineage: Bacteria > Bacillati > Bacillota > Bacilli > Caryophanales > Bacillaceae > Peribacillus > Peribacillus phoenicis. The sequence goes on from NZ_JBDFMF010000008.1 coordinate 89,637, forward strand.
AGCACCAAGACCAACTACAATTGCATCTATTTGTTGAGTCATAATTCCACCTCTGTTATCACTGGTCTATGTTCCCTTTGGATATCCGTAAGAGTTTTCACCTTAATTTGATCAATATTGAAACCTAATTTCATCTGTTCCGGAGTATAACCCCATTGTGCACCCGGGAATCCAATCATCTTCCAACCGATAGCATCACGATTTCCTCCATATAGAGGGTCACCAAAGGTCCCCTCCATTGTATGCTCATATACAACAGCAAAGAATTGTGCCAGTACACTGCCCCTTCTGTCTGAACTTTCACCGGAATTTAAGGGATCCTCAGCTACAAATCCCTCAATAGCACGAAGAACCTGATCCTGTTGTTCCTCAGTAAGTGCGATGAACGCGTCACCATGATTCTTTTCACAGTACCTTTGGAGCTCCATCAAACCCTGCCTGTAAAATGTTTGAAGATGTTTAAAAAAACCGGCGAGTGATTGGTCAATAAACATGACCGCCCCTGCTTCTTTTGCACCAAGACTTACAAGGTCACTTGGTATGAGCCGGGAGGCAATTGCTTCAATTGTACTTGCTTCGTCCCTGTTAAAAAACATGAGTACTTGAAATTCATCGCTTTTGTACATTTCTTTCCCTCCTTTAAACTCTACTCTCTTAAAGTGAAATGGGGAGAGCAATCTCTCCCCATTTATTCATATTTTGACGTTTCTTAAGTTACCAACTCAAACCCTTGCCTTTGAGAGTGGAAGTTCTTTAAATCGTCGTGTATTTTCTGTAATAGCTATTTCAACCGGCAGTCTCTCCATACTAGAAGCGCCATAGAATCCATCAATGCCCGTGGTGTGTTCTAATATATATTCGACGTCCTGGACCTCTGCAATAGGACCACCATGGCAGATTACAAGTACATCTGGGTTCACTTCTTTTGCCGCATCGTGCATGGCTTGAATGATGTTGGCGGATTCATCAAGAGTCATTACACTATGCGCTCCAGTTAATCCACTAACCGTCGTACCAACATGGGCAACTATGATATCAGCTCCTGCTTCGGCCATAGCACGTGCCTCTTGCTCATTGAAAACATAGGGTGTTGTTAATAGGTCTAGGTCACGAGCTATTTTGATCATCTCTACTTCCCGATCATACCCAAGCCCCGTTTCCTCCATGTTTTGGCGCAACCGTCCCTCATAGAGTCCTACAGTAGGAAAGTTTTGCACCCCTTTAAAGCCAATCTTTTTTAACTCTTCAAGGAAACTAGGCATCGATCTAAATGGGTCCGTACCACAAACACCTGCAAGTACAGGTATATTCTTCACTACCGGTAAGACCTCACTTGCCATTTCAACTACGATTTGGTTTGCATCTCCATAAGGCATTAAACCAGATATTGAACTACGTCCCGCCATTCTAAATCTTCCAGAGTTGTAAACGATAAGAAGATCCGCACCGCCAGCTTCTGCACACTTTGCTGAAATCCCAGTACCTGCTCCGGCTCCAATAATTGGTATTCCTGCTGCCACTTGATCCTTTAATTGCTTCAATATTTCTTTTCTACTCATGTCTAAGCACCTCTTCTTTTCTTATTTTAGTTTTATAGAACTGGTTTAACTTTCTCGCCATTGCCTCAGCAAAATCTGGATCGTTAATATCTGAGTCCATTAATACCAAATCAATATGAGAATGGAGTGTCTCCTTAAGGTTCTGGATTAACGCCTGATCCGCTTCGGGATCATGGAAAACCTCCCCTTTTTTTGAGATTGCAGAGACGCCATTGAGCGGGACAAAAACACTAACTGGTCCTTTTGCCTGGTTTATTTTATGACCAATTATTCGACCCAATTGAGCGCACTCTTCCACTGTAGTACGCATAAGAGTAACATTCGGGTTATGTTTACTTATCTTCCGCCCTTGGAAATGTCTGGGTACCGTGTATGCCGGTCCGAAATTCACCATATCTAGGGCGCCTAGCGAAATAACCTGCGGGATACCGAGACGTCCGGCCATTTCAAGCCTCTCTGGACCCGCTGATAGCTCCCCGCCAACCAACTCATCAGCAAGTTCAGTCGTAGTGACGTCCAAGGAAGCACTAATGAAGCCATCTCTCATAAGTGCTTCCATCGCACGCCCCCCGGTACCATTAGCGGAGAATACTACTACCTCGTATCCATTCTCTTCGAGCCACTTACTGGCTATTGAAACACAAGGCGTTGTAACCCCAAACATAGTAATAGCGATCAATGGCTTATTTTGTTTTTTTGGACGGTAGGTTTTGCTCGCTGTTGCCATTCCAGTGATAGCGACTGCAGCATTGAAAAGTATCTTTTCTGATATAGAATTTATACCGGCAATGTCCACCACCGAATACATCATAGTGATATCCGATTCTCCTACATAAGGCCTCGTATCACCTGAAGCGACAGTAGAAACCATTAGCTTTGGCACCCCAATCGGTAGTGCACGCATCGCTTGAGTTGCTATTGAAGAACCACCTGACCCTCCCAATGCAAGAATTCCATCTAGACGGCCTTCTGTATAGAGTTTACGAACTACCTCTGTTGCACCGACTGCCATTGCCTCCATGGCTATACCACGATCGTTTTTGCTTATAATCTCCTCGATATCGGTCCCGGCGGCACTAGCAATTTGCACTCTGGTAACATCAGCTGGAATCTGAGGTTGTCCTAGAACACCAACATCAACAAGAATTACCTCACAACCTCTGGTGCAAATAATCTGATTTACAAAGTTATGTTCGTTACCCTTTGTATCAAGTGTACCTAAGACTACAATCGTTGCCATATGCGAAATCCCTCCATTGCTTGTCCTATCGCTTTGGTATTTCACCAGGTGGAGCGATTCTGCAGTCAGGTAACTCACGCAACTCCGCCTCGGGACCAGTTGGTGAATAAACAACAAATGATTTCATTGGCTCCCAGCCTGTATTGATGGTGTAGTGATACCTGCCTTCTGGAACATATACTGTGCATCCAGCGGATACCTTCTGTATCACTGGGTTGCCATTCTCATCCTCAACCATCTGTTCACCTTCACCAGAGACAATATAAATGATCTCCTCTGAACCAGGATGATTATGTCGTTCATGCCCTTTACCTGGATCAACAACGACTATTCCTGTACTAAATCTTTCAGCTCCAGTAACCTCTGGAGTGGATGTCAGTTTGAAACAGCCCCAATCGAACATCATTGTTTCTACATCATCTGGCCTTATATACAACTTTTTATCACTCACTGAAGCACTAGATCCTTTTTCAACACTCATGGTATTGGCCCCTTTCTTAAACAAGATTTAAGGTATTTATTCCACAATCAAAAAGTTTGTATTTCATTTACTGTCGCAATTCACGTAAATCATTGATCATCTGGTTTAACTTACGGAAGAGTAGCTAGAACACGACTTGATTACCTAGTGCTCCAGCCTCTCTCTCTTATTTAGACTTGATCAATAAACTTTTATTTGCCTCATCGACCAATGGCTTGAGGTACTCAAACGCTTGACGTGCCACATAGTCTGGCTCAATATCACGGCGATCAAAACCAAGTTCCATAGCCAGGTATCCGTCATAATTGATGTCCTTCAGTGCAGAGATAAGAGAGACGAAATCTCCTCTTCCTTGCCCAGGAGCTAATCGATCATTGTCAGATATATGCATATGGTGAAGATTCTCTCCCATGCTGTACACGTAATCGGTTGAAACTTCTTTACGGTGAAGAGCATGGAATGTATCAAACATAAGTTTTACATTCGGTTTGTTTACCTCTTCCATCAACTCAATAGCATCATCGCAACGATCTACTAGATTGCTATCAAATGGAGTTGGTTCTATAACCATCGTTACATCATAATCCAATGCAGTTTTTGAAATCTCGCTCAGAGCTTCTCGGCTCCACTCCCATGCTTGTTTTCGGCTAGTACCGAAAACCTGCCAACCAGGAATATAAAGTACGGTTTTACCTCCCCAATAAGCACATAACTCGATAACTTGTTTATAATGCTCAATAGTATGTCGTCTCTCCTCAGGGATAGGAGAAGCTACGTTATGGCCAGGCCCTCCGCTTAGAGCTGGAAGCATGCTTGATACCTCTAACCCATAATGTTCTAATATTTTTTTCATGTTCATTCGTCTTTCTGTAGACAAAGTAGGTGGATAAGCATGTGGACTGGCCGCTCCAATCTCAATTCCGTCATAACCGATAGCGGCAATCCTCTTAATTACTTCCTCAAGCGGATAAGCGGGTAACCATACTGGAAAACTTGCGTAAGGCCAAGTGTTAAATGATAGTTTCATTGTCATAATAAACTTCCTCCTTTTATTTGCTAGTTTAATAGGTAGTGCCTTTATATTTTTCCACGTTCTCTTTTGTCACAACAGGTGAGTCTAATTTAATCTTCTCTGGTAGTTCCTCTCCGGCTAACGCTTTTGCGGCTGCAATAATGCTCATAGGAGTAATGACCGGATAAACAGTAGTAGAATCTATGACACCATTTGTAATCTGATCAAATGCCGCCTGCTGTCCATCTATGCTGATCACTTTAATTTCATCTTCTCTGCCTGCTGCCTTTATTGCCTGTATGGCACCAAGAGTCATAATATCCGCATGTGTAAATACTGCATCAATCTTCCCTTTAGGGTACCGCTGCAATAGATCTTCCATCACCTTCAGTCCCTGCGCCTGATCATAGTTAGCACTTTGACTCGCAATCACTTTAATTCCAGGAGCCTCTTTAAGCGCTTCCATAAATCCTTTATGTCTATCAATTGTTGGCGAAGCTGAAGGGCTTCCTTGCAATTCAACTACATTTCCTTTCCCATTTAAGCGGGACACTAGGTCCTTACCCGCATTCATTCCCAAATCTAAATCATTTGCTTTTATTGTCGTAAGAACTGGGGCGTTGACTGTGCGGTCAATGGCAATTACTTTTACTCCCGCAGCCGTTGCTCGTTTGACCGCAGGGGCTAAAGCATCTTTCTCTACGGCGTTTATAATCAAAACTTTAATTCCTTTAGAGATAAAATCATCCACAAGTTTAGTTTGGGCAACTGGATCATTTTGGCCATCGCCTACTAATAATTCAATATTAGGAAAATATTTTTTGGCGGCTTCTTCAGATTGGGTTTTAATAGCTACACCATAAGGAAATGTAGTGGACGCTATGGCCATGCCTACCTTTCCTTTAATAGATTCCCGTGAAGCCTTTAGCTCCAATACACTTTCACACTCGGAATTGCAGTAAAGACCGTAATCAATTGGCCCTTTAGTCGAAACCTTTACAACCTCTTCAGAAGAGTTATTACTGCAAGCCACTGTAACAAGCATGAGCATTGAAAAACCTATTATTGACACCTTTCTCCTAAACTTCATTAACGTTCCCCCCTTTTCATTACTGATTAGATCCGCTATAAACGTGTTATTAAGACACCAGTCCTCCCTCAAATTTGTTTTTAAAACATCAAAGTCCTGTCCATTGCTGTTTAATCAGCTGCTTTAGCGCAGGAGTCGTAAACAAAACTGCGGCCACGATTATTAGTCCCTTCGCTACCTGTTGGTTGTATGGAGATACTCCCAATAAATTCAAGAGATTTGCAACCATGGCCAGCAATAATGCCCCAAGTACTGTTCCTCCAACTCCTCCCTTGCCACCCATTAAACTGGTTCCGCCAATAACAACCGCTGCAATACTATCTAGCATGATTGCACTGTCTGCAGTCGGATGCCCAACAAAAAGCCTTGATGTATTTATTAATCCTCCAACAGCAGCACATAAACCGCTGATGGCATAAACCATTAGTAAGATACGAGTAGTTTTGACTCCAGACAGACGTGCGGCATCTAAACTTCCTCCAACTCCATATATAAACCTACCAAAAGATAAGTATCGTAACACCATCCAGGCAACAAGAGCACTCAATATGAACAAAATCACTGGGCCTGGAATTAACCCGATTCCACCATTACCTAACATATCTACAATCTTGCTGTTTGTCGTAAAAGTCTGAGGTGCACCATTCGATAGAAGTAAAGCGACACCATTACCTACGGCCATTGTAGCAAGAGTCATAATAAAGGGTTGAATTCCAAAGAAAGTGGTACCAATTCCATTGATTATTCCAATTACAATACCTACTAACATGACGATTAAGAGTGCTAGTGGAACCGCAACACCTTGGTTTATCATCAATGCGAAAGACACCCCGGAAACTGCAACGATAGCCCCTACCGAAAGATCGATTCCCCCTGTTAAAATAACAAATGTCATCCCTATAGCAACGACTCCAACGATGGAAGCCTGACGAGCAACATTGATTATATTTTGCAAATTGAAAAATTCCGGTGTTAACAGTGCTGTAAATATAAGGAGAGCGATAAAAAGAAGGAGGGTCACTCCATATTGCTTAAATAACCGCCTAAAGACATTGTTGTTGTCGGGTTTCAAGGTTTGAACAACAGATTCTGTGGGATTTATAATAGTTTCATTTTTCACTTATTCGTCCCTCCTACGGCATATTTCATGATTTCTTCCTCAGTGGCTGACTCGTGATCCATCTCACCAGAAATTTGACCTTTATACATCACTAGAACGCGGTGACTATTTTCAAGAATTTCAGGTAATTCTGAGGATATTAAAATGACAGACATTCCCTGCTCACAGAGTTCCCTAACCACGGTATAAATTTGGGCTTTGGCTCCAACATCAACACCCCTAGTCGGCTCATCCAGAAGGAGAATATCAATACCTGACTCCAACCATTTAGCGAGGACGATCTTCTGTTGATTTCCCCCTGATAAACTTCCGACTAATATCCCCAAATGGGCTAACTTTATTTTTAATGACTCTACATGTTTCTTTGCTATGATTTGTTCCTTTTTGTTTTTAATTACTTTCATCTTACTACTCGCCATAAAGATATTTTGTAAGCATGAAAGATTTTTAAACAACCCCTGTCCTCCTCGATCTTCGGGGACCAAACCTATTCCAATGTTAATTGCCTGTCTAGGGGAGTTAATTTTAACTTGACGACCATTAACAGTCACTTTGCCAGAATCTATAGGATCAGCCCCAAATATTGCTCTTACCAACTCAGTCCTACCGGCTCCTCTGAGACCGGCGATACCCAACACCTCTCCCTTATTGAGGGAGAAATTGATGTCATGAAGGACTCCTTTACGTGATAGGCCTTCAACCTGCAGTACAACATGCCCTTTTTCATAATTAATCTTATTGCGAGGAGCAGTGCTTATATGACGTCCAACCATCATCCCTACTAATTCGTCAGGATTCGTCTCTTCAATGCGGCCGTCACCTATCTGTTGTCCGTCTTTTAAAACCAAGTACCGATCTGCTAAACCGAAGATTTCATTTAATCTATGAGAAATGAAGATGACCGCTATACCACGTTTCTGTAACTCTTTCACAATAGTAATTAGCCGATCCACATCATCTCCGCCTAAAACTGCTGTCGGTTCATCCAAAATCATAAGGCGTGCGTTACTGTAAAGTGCTTTGGCAATTTCTAGCATCTGTTTTTGTGCGATGCTAAGGGTGGATACAGGATTTTTTACTGGAAGTTGTACCCCGAATTCATCAAGGAATCTCTCGGCTTCTTTATGTAATTCCCTCCAATTAATACGTCCTTTAGTTTTATGAAAATTATTAAAAAAGAGGTTTTCAGTTACCGAAAGATCGGGAAATAAATTAAACTCCTGGTAAACGGTTACAATTTCACTTTTTTCTGCATCAAGAGGAGTATGAAACTCCACTTGATTCCCGTTGATTAAAATCTTTCCTGCATTTGCCTTTATTGCACCGGAAAGAATTTTAATTAATGTGGATTTTCCAGCTCCATTCTCTCCTACAAGCGCTAATATTTCACCAGAATTAATCTTTAAGTTGATGTTATTGAGCACTGTAATTCCAGAATAGCTTTTTGATATATTTCGCATCTCAAGAAGGGGAAGATTTGCTTTAACCTCCATAAAAGACAGCCTCCTTTTCTTTAGATTAATCCATTCAACACCCATGCAACCGTTTACAAATATTTTAAATTAGATATCTTTATATATTTCTCCTAAAATATTCAAAAAGAAAAGATACCCTCTTTGGTTTTCTTAAGTGAATCGTCGATTATTTTATCCACTGTTAAAACCGCAGCGCCTATTATTCCACCTTTTTCACCCAATATTGAAGGCTGTATTATTAGATTACGTGTAGACAATGGCAATGAACGGTGATAGATAGCTTGCCTTATAGATGCCAAAAGTACATCACCAACCTCAGACACTCTACCCCCTATACAAACTAGAGAAGGATTAAAGAAATTAATGAGACCAGCTATTACATTTCCAATTTGAAAACCACATTCCCGGATTAGTTCAACAGCACTTGGATCTGATTCTCGTACTGCACGATTAAAATCCTCCAGGCTTATCTTCCCTTTGGTCGCCATTATTTTTGCAAGTATCTCACTTTGGCCATTCCTAGCAATTTCCTCCGCTCTTCGTACAATCGCTCTACCGCCAGCAATTGTTTCTAAGCAACCCCGATTCCCGCAATAACAAAGCAAATCCTGTCCAATGTTTATGTGCCCAACATCACCTGCACACTCAGTAGATCCACGATAAATCTGACCATTGCATATAATTCCTGCGCCGATTCCGTTCCCAATCTTCAGAAAAATCAGATTATTGATTCCGGAAACTCCCTCAACAGTACGCTCCCCGAGTGCCCTCGTATAGACATTATTGTCAACATAGCATGCACAATCAAAGTGTTGGGACAAGAACTGAAGAATTGGGTAGCGATCCCAACCTGGCATGATAGGAAGTGATGCAGGCAAACCAGTGCTATATTCCACCGGTCCCGGTACTCCCATGCCAATTCCTTTGATTCTGGAAATCTCTATGTTACTTTCGTCAAGTAAGGAATAGATCATTTCTTTAATATGGTCAAGTACTGCTGCAGGTCCTGCTGCTACGTCTATATCACTAGCTTTTGATGATACAACACTACAGTTCAAATCTGTTATTCCGACCTGAACATGGGTTGACTCCAAATCAATTCCAATTATGTATCCAGCTTCATGGTTGAACGCTAAGAGTCTTGGTCTTCTTCCCCCAGTAGAATTACCCATCTCTACTTCGATTATCAGGTTACTCCTAACTAGTGTTTCGACATGTTCTGTTACCGTCGCTAAACTAAAACCTGTTGCCCGCACTATTTCAGCTTTAGAATTTGGCTTTTTACTCTTCCAAATTGCCTGTAAAACTTTCCTCGTTCCCGGCGGCATATTCATCCTAACCCTCACCCCTTCACATGTAATAGATAAAACCACATCCTTTTGATTATTTACAAATTTTAAATATTCACTTTTTTATATCAATATAAAGAAGTATAAGAATTAACTAAAGAAGTATATTGAATATTACGAAAACTATTTTATGTTTTTAATTTATTATAGTAACTTTTTACAGTCAATGTAAAAAAGTATAAGAATTAATTAAAAATGAGTATAAGAACTTTTGATAAAGCTTATATAAAGGCTAAGTAAGTTAAACCATAATATATCTACAAAACTTGGAGTTAGTATGGTTTCATGGACACATTTTAGTTAAGTCCTTACAATGATTTTTGAGAGGATATGTCCGTTTTGGAACGTAAGAATACAGGTATAAAATATAATAATGAATTCAAGAAGACTATTGTAGATCTTTATCACTCGGGTAATCCGGTCAAAGATTTAAGCAGCGAATATGGCGTATCAGAAGTTACCATTTATAAATGGGTTAAAGAATTTACGCCAATTAGTTTAGGGGAAGAGTAATCTCGCGAATTTTCTGCTTTTTAGGAATCCATTTAAAAGCCATACGTGAAGAAATGGCGGCACTTAGGGAAGAAAATAAACAAATGAAGGAACAGCTGGATAACCAAGAAACTTTTAATAAAGAGTTTGTTATCTCAGGTATCCAACAAATAATAGGTGAAGTATAGAACGCGATAAAGAACTGGATGAATCCAATAGGGCAGCAAAGGAAGCTAAACAATTAATAGCAGCAGCCAACGAGAATCCGGATACTAACCTGGATAAACAAAAAAAGGGCTTCTTTGCTCGACTTTTCAGAAAGTGAACAAAGAAACCATAGGCGTCTTCTTTAAAGGTATTTCTTTAACGTAAAAAAAGGTAATTCAGCTGAATTACCTTTTTTATTAGTGTTAGAACTTCTAGTAAGGGGCTTTATGTTAACTATTTGTATAGAGTATTCATGTAATATACTTTTTTACAAATCTAGTCTAACAAAAGGATTGGATTAATCATTATAAAATGTTTTTCTCCTAGCAACATTCACAAGGATTGCAACATACACAAGGATTACATCCACATTTAAAACAACGCATATTCTCCTTCAAATTCTCGTTAACCCTTTTTTGTCTTAATTCTGCCTGGCATTTTTCTAATTGTTGTTGAGCTAAAGCTAATGCTCGTTGACAGGCTAAACGTCGTTGTTGAGCTAAAGCTAATTCTTGTTGGGTTGCTGCTAATGCCTGTTGACTGAATGTGTATCTATTAGTGCAAATAAATAATCTTTTACTACATCGCGGATTATATTAGGTAAACTTCTTATATACTCACTATTTATAAAAAAATCAGAAATTACTTAAATCTCTCGTTATTCTCCTACAAGAACTATAGTCTATCCTCGAGTTAATTGATAGGTAACAGTAGCACTTCTATAATTCATATTCAAAGCCCTTAGCAAACCGTATGGCTAGATTTGGTGGGTAACGAACGCAAAAGACTGGGATAACCCTTTAAGTGTAAATGATAATAAAAAAAGACCTTATTAAGGTCTTAATGATTGTGATTGATTCAAGGGTATTCCAATTTCATCCATACATGAAAAAACGGGAATGAACTCTTAACGTAAATGTACGGTTATTTATAGAAGTATGTCCATCCATTAATTACTTATCAAGTTCCATTTCTTTTTTCAACCGTTCCACAAAACGGTCATTGATATAAGTACGGATAAACTGATCCTTTTTCTCCAAATCTATGTCCTTTCTAAAAAAACCCACCCTCTTAAGGCGTTGATCCTCAGGCAAGTTGGACCATGCCTGGTTCGCCTCCTCTTCCAGTGAACTTTCAATCTTTCTCTGGATTACCATCGCTTGAAAGCTTTGGTTCTTCCTTTCTTCTATAGATGGTGGTTTGGGCAAGCCGTTCAGTAACTGTTCATATTGGCTTTTCAACTCTTCGACCTTTGCGGTAGCCATTTCTTCAAAGGTTCTCTTTACTTCATCTGTTATCTGTTTTTTCAAAGTCTCCATATTGTCTACATATGGAGCAGGTTTCTCTTTTTTTACAGGGAATGGTCTTAACTCAAAAAAGTTTGAGAGATCATTTGAAATCGCTGATAAGGCCCACTTCTCTTCCCTTCTCTTCTTTATAAACATTGCGATTTTTAAATCTAATTCATCGTACACCTTTTCATTGGTTTCTAGAGTACGATTTATATAATGGAGGCGTTCTTTCTCTAACCGTTTAAACCATCCGTCCACTGTATTAATATGTATATTTTGATTGTTCAGATGTGTTTTTAACGTTTCTACAAAATCGCTAATTTTCCAAAAGGTTTCTTCTGACATTTTTGAACCCCCTAAATTTATTTTTTTCGTCTTATTTATTAAAAGTCTCTAAATAATGAACTATATGTAGAACACAAAGCACAAATGGTCTACATATATAACGGTTTTACCGGTAGTAATAGAAAGAATAATAAGTTGCTCTTTTTATGTAGATTATTTGTGAATTAGAGAGTATACGTGCTCTATATCCTTTTTCTAATTAAGTAAGAAAATGACCGTTGATTGTAGCCTCGAAAACTCTTGCCTGGAAAATTGGTTTTTAGTATTGAAATGTAGCCTCTGGATTATAGTCTATATGTAGAATACAAAACACAAATGGTCTACAGTAGCAACTTTTACAATTGAAGTAGCAGTTAAATAAATGAAAGAAAAGGTTAATAAAATTATCTAACTGTGGTTCCAGATTCATATAGGCCATATATGGTGATCCTTTATAGACCATTTATGGAATATAGAGTATATGTGCCCTCTAAGTTTCTTTTCTTATGGTAGGAACAAGGAATATATGGTGTAGATATTGCCTCATATTATGGTCTATATGTAGAATACAAAACATAAATGGTCTACAGTAGTAACTGTTGTATTTGAAGTAACAGTTAAATAGTAAAAAGAATATGATTAAAAAAACGGTCTAGTTATGGATTCGAGTTTATGTAGGCTATATATAGCAATAGTTTATAGACCATTTGTAGATTATAGAGTATATGTGCTCTATAAGTTCCTTTTCTTTAGTTAGATAAGATGCATTGTTTTGAAACTTGAAAACTACCTATCTAGATTTAGCTAATATATGGAGTAGTTGTAGCCTCTAAATTATAGCTTATATGTGGAACATAAAATACAAATGGACCACATTACTAATAATATTATACAAGACTAGTAACGAATAACAAAATAAAAAAGAATGATAAGATAGCCATTTTCTATTATCCTTTATTTAAGGAGGAAGTTATAGTCAGTTTTGGAGCAGGGGTAGATTGAGCCTTGAACTCACCATCTGTAGCTTAAATCCTGTTAAAATTTATAGACTATATATAGCTTACAGAACACAAATGGTCTATAAAGAGTTTCGTTTGCTGCAACTTTGGGGGAGAGGCAACATTCTAACCATTTGAGTCACACAATAATTGGAGAATACAAGTTGTTTGTGCTCTATATGTATTTGACTTTCAATAAGCAATGTCCTTTCTCTGATTTTGACTGATTTTGTCTATATCAGGAAAAACCCCATCAAAGGATGGGGTTAGTCGTCGTCGTCAAAATCTAAGAATGTTTTTTGTGCGAATTTTTGAATCGCTGCATTTGCTTTAAATGCGGTTTTTTCTTCTTGCTTATTTTCTAGAGGCTGATTAAATTCAAAGGCTTTAGTAGGCTTGGTCACTACCTGATAAAGAAGTTGACCAATCAATGCTTTTGTATTAGGGTGGTTCATCCATTCCTTTTGTTCAGCTGTCAAACCTTCGGGCAAGCTAATGGTGATTTGATCGCTATCTGTATTCCCCAAGGCTTTTTGCGAAACAGCCTTAACAAAGATCGGAGCTATTTCACTACTGAATTTCCTGCCTAATTCCTTTTTCCTGCTTATTAAATACTCACTGACATGTAAAGGGGTATCAGAGGGTAAGCGAAAAGAGATGGTTTTTCCAGGCTCAAATTGTTCCATGGATTTATATCACTCTTTTGTAGCTGCCACGTTTTGTGTAGATATCCCTTTACTTTGTAAATACATAAGCAAAATTTTAAAATAGGCTCGTGTAATCATCCATACGCTGTCATCTTCGGAAACGAAACGGAGAGGGTAGTTTTTGTCGGCTTGATTCAGAGCATTCAAGTAAGGTTTTAACACCAAGGATCCGCCCCCAATTTGATAGGCCAGTCTTATGTCCGGAACATTCCGCCACATATCTTTAATTAATTTATATTCTTCTTTTGCCAAGACGGATAATTCTTCATCTATGATATCCTTGATGGAGACCCTATTCCCATTAACCCAGATATGATATTGTTCATCAGGCTGTTCATTTGTGATGATTTCTACGAGTGTGCGTCTACTTTTAATGGTGTATTTGTATTTGGAATAGACTTTCTTGATAATGTTATCCAAGTAGGTGGATACACCTCTTTTTATTCCATTGCTGTATTCATTATCCACTTCAGCTTCATCGGTGATGATGGCCGAGTCCGTTGATAAGCCCCCAATATCGTTGATGAGTATTGTTTTTCCCATGAGTTCCTCGTTTTTGGTAGAACCGTCATCATTTGTAGTTAAATCCACAAACGCTGCGAATCCTTCCGTATTCACAAGGATTTGTTCGAATTTAATCCGAACAATTTTACCTTCTAGGGAAGGGGTTTTCAAGAATTTCACTTCATGTTGGGAGTTTTTCAGCTTTTTTCGGAAGTCTTTGGCTTTTCCTTGTTTAGTTTCATCCAGGGGCAATCCTGTTGATAAATAATAAGTGGCTTCAATTACACCATCTTCTTCAGGGAATTGTTCCACGGCATCATAAGCAAGGGTTGTCAATAGCATGATGACAGGTTGGTCACTCTCGGATTTATCTTGATCTGGCGTTAATTCGTCATTATTTGGATACTTGGATGCTAACTTTCCGACAGCAAAACTTCCGTTTTTATTTTTCAAGGCGGAAGAAGTAATCTCCACATGTAATCCATTCAATATGTTTTTTTCCATCTCCACAATTTCCCGATCTTGCACTTCTGCAATGACGTTCGGTATGTATACACGATTTTCAATACTTCCCAAGAATCCTTTCACCGCATCATTACCAACATCAACTGATACAAATCTACCCATTTTTAATAGATTCCTCCTCGGTTTCATTTATTTTCATTGAAATCTAATCTAATTGTATGCTTTTTGTATGCAACTGTCAAATTTGAATGCAAAATGCATGCAAGTGAAAATTCCCCGTTCCGATGTAGGAAGTAAACAAAACGACAAAACTCTAACGATTAATCAATTAGAGTTTTGTCGTTTGGATTTTTCTTTTATCCAATTAAGCATTTTTTCATCGTTCTTATTGTTTTGACGCTTATTTTCCTTTCTGAGGTATCGTGAAAAGGTAGAGTGGGAAATGCCGATTTCCTCAGCAGTCTGCCGGATACTCATATTTTGAGAGTCCATCATCTCTCTCATCGTCTCAGGAGAAAGCGCCAATTCCTTTTCCGGCCCAAAATGAAACGCCTGCTGCTCTGTTTTGGGTAGGCTATTGGTGATCACGGACGTCACTTTGGGTGGAACCTCAAATGAGTCTTCCATTTCAAGTGCAGGGGCCAACTCATCTAGTGAAAAGTCCTGGGAGAAAAAAAGGTCTTCTGAAATCGAATTTTCGTGACTTATCTGATTCATCCGTTCAATAATTTCCTCATTCACCAAGCGGTTTGAATCAATCATCATTTTTTTCTGGTTCTCTTTAACGACAATGTCTGTGGGTAGAATAAGCACATTCAATTTGGTCCAATAGCCTTGAAACCATCCTTTTTTTCCAACTTGTTCCTCCTCGATCTCTTCGGTGTAGCTCCAGCTACTGATCACGCTGTCCTTTTGCAATTCATCCAAAACGTTTTCAAACTTATCCCTTTTTTGCACCCCGTTATATCGACTGGATATATCCATTATTTTCAACAGGGTAGAGACCTTAAACGGTTGATGCAAGGACCTTCTGATGGTCCTGATTTTCCACTGTAGATTTAGGTAACGGGTCAATCGCTTGTGTTCGCGCTGTGTGTAGTGGCTATACTGAAACACTTTTAAATCCAACAAGCCAAGTGTGCGATTTGGTCCATCTAAATAAGGGGTAAGAATAGGGGATGGCTTTACCTGTACGGCATATATCCCTTTCGCTTCCCCGGTTTTTTTATCATAAGCAACACGGATTTTTCCGATTTCGAACATTCTCTGGAAATCCTTGAATTCATAAAGTTCATTGTCCTGAATATCCTGGGTGTTGATCACCTTTACCTGTTGATTGCCCAGAGAGATCCAAATACTTGAAAGTGCAGCCACCCGTTTCATGATATTGAAGCGATCTTCCTCACGGAAGTCCAGTTCCCGTCCTTGTGCAGTCCGTTTCTTCAGGTTCCTAAGCTGTAAGGCATCATTGCTATGAAACTCAATATACCCGTCAATGGACTTGGGCGAGACCATCCATAAATATGTAATTAAGTCAAAGAGGTCGGCGGTCATTTCATCCAATGAGTTTATAGTGGATTCTATCAGTTCAAGCCACATTTCCTGCTGATCGGAGGCTAGCTCAGCATTCTGGGATTCTGGGGGCCGTATTTCAGCTAATCCTCTAACGTGTCCACGGTTGTCTATAATCTCGGTTGCCAAGAGACCAGCCTCTCCTTTTTTAAAGTCCTTTTTCTTTGTCACGATGTCTCTCATTAAATGATAATCAATATCCATGCTTGAATAGATATAGTGACGGCTCAAGGCCTCACTTATTTTCTCCTCGTTCGCACTGCGTTTTATCTCGTCCATCGGGAATTCGTGTATGAAATGTCCGGCCAATATGACCTTGATTGTATCCTGATAACTTTCCACGGCCTTTTTTATCATTTCTTTTGTTATAAGTTTTTCGAAGTATAACGTTTGAGTGAACAAGGAAAATAAGGCCCTGAAGCTTGGTCCCATGGTAAAGCCCGGAACCTGATTTTTTATCTCTTCCTCCGTCATACGATAGGCTTCCTGTCTCCATTTGTCCAAAATATAAGGACGATCTTCAAATAAAATCTTTGTTTCTTCAAAAATAGAAATTTTAAGAAACTCATAGTTCAAAATCATACGATCATGTATGTCCTGATACCTCAACAACAACCCCATCCTCTCTATTGCAGGGAATCCTTGGGTGGAAAGATTAGAACCTTTTCATCTAAAATGCACCACTTTTTTATCATTATATCAAGAGTGGACCACATTTCGAAGAGTAAATGCACCATTTACTACACAGGTTTCGAATTAATGGTGCAAATGCACCAGTTCCAGTCTAATTCCTTCCATACCTCCAATAATAAGGAATGCTGCACAGCTAAACTCTTTAAAACAAGGAGGAATGGTCAGTCACTTCACTATTAGCACGATTTCTTTCAAATTGAGCTTTCAAAATGCACCATCATTCTAGATGTGAGCGGAACCTGTGTACCATTTCATAGATGAAATGCACCACATATGCCCTATATGTAGCACATTTTTTAGTGACCATGAATTCTTAGAAAATGCCACCTTGAAATCTTTTTGGGGCATATTGAGTATAATTTGCACCAATGCAATGAATTCGAGCGGAACCTGTGCACTATCCCGTGATAGAAATGCACCAAACCTATATTTTCGGAGACAAAGTGAGCGGAACCTGTGTAGGAAGGATAAATGTTGGTTAAACAACTATTCAGCAAAGATTTTCTTTTTCTTCACCTTAAAATTGCACTCACTTTTTGAAGGAATATTTAGAGATTGAGCGGAACCTGTATACCAAAAGTGCACCACAAGACCATAAAGGTGAGCGTAACCTGTTTGGAACATTTTTTGGTTTTACGTTCACGATGCTTAATATGACTGGTTTTTTCAGTAACCTATTCAATTTGATATATGTGCACAATTGGTTCATTATTGGCCTTTTTGGTGCAAAAAGCGAGCGTAACCTGCATAATAAAAAAATTTAATTTTTTTTTCTATCCCTTGGGGCTCTAAGCCTCAAGGGCCTTTTTAATTTTGGTGCATTTCCCTTAGAGAGCACGATTTTTCAAAAGTCGAGTTCGATATACTTTATTCAACAAAAAGTTCATTGCAAGAAGTGGAAATCGGGGCAATTTATTTTAACTTTAGCTGTTTGTATTCAAGTATTAGGAGGAAGGTGCAAATCATGGGAACTCCATTGGCAGAAAATCGTAAAAGAGGCTTTCATTCAATCATAGAAATCATGCAATTTATGACTCATGATGGCTTGCTTCTATACAAAAGAAGGGGTACACGCCAACCTATAAGCAGGGTGGTTGCATACGAGAAAGCTATGAGCGAATCTAAGAATCATAAAGGTGTGGTCTTCGTATCCCCATCCAAGGCCGAACTTGTGGAGGGAAAAGGCTACGTCGTGACCTCTTACGAAACGCTTCAGGAAAAGTATCAAAACCTGTCACACTGGACACCCAATACCTACCGAGGTGGTACATACTATGATTTCAAAAACCGCATCATCAAGGGGCATCAGCGTGAAAACCTAAAACAAATCCATGTTATAGGACTTGATATAGATTCAAAGGATGTGGATCTGTACGCTCTTTATCTTGGATGTGAGGAATTGGGATTGCCAAGGCCAAATCTCCTGCTGGAAACGCCAAGGGGATTCCAGGTCTTCTTTGTTCTGGAAACTCCCTTTCATATAAACAAAAACCAAGAATACAAGGCTTTAAGAGTGGCCGAACGCCTGTCGGAAAATATTCGAAAAGCGCTTAAGAAGTATGTACCGGTCGATACCGGATGTATCCCTTTCGGCTTCTACCGCATCCCAAGAGAAGACAATGTACTGGATTTCTATGACCAGCCTGCAAATACAAGCCAATTGCTTACCTGGTCCAAACAGTATGAAGAACAGGAGAATAGGAACTTCCTGCGTGTGGTCTACAACAAGAATGCACCAGCAATCGATCAAACATCTTCGGACTGGTATCGTGCGCTTATTAGGGCTACACACATCGAGAAGGGGCATTACGGCTCCAGCCGCAATAATGCGCTCATGACACTTGCACTTGCCAATTATGCGAGTGAACGGCCAATCGAGGAAGCCTATGATGAACTGGATCAATTCAACAGCAACCTGGAACACCCCCTTAAGAAAAGAGAATTTGAACGAATCCTGAAGAGTGCTTATTCAGGAAAATATAAAGGGGTAAAACGTACATATGTGGAAGGCTTACTCGAGCTTTGGACAGATGGACAAGCTAAATTCAAGGGAAGGGAAGGCTGGTATAAATTCAAAAAGCCTCGGGAAGAACGAGTGCGATCCCATTATAAGGAGTGGGAAGAGGACATCATTGCCTACCTGGATACCCATACAAGCCCTGAAAAGCCGTTTTTGGAGGCTTCTTTGAAAAACCTTGCAGAAACCTTTGGGATTCCCCTATCCACGCTAAAAGAGGTCTGCAAGCACTCTAGTAAACTGAAAAAGTTTACGATTGGCCGAGGGCGCGGGGCAGTCACCAAACTAGCAAGCCGTTCCATGCTATTCCAAAACTTGTTGCTATTACGTAGGGATCGCATTCGCCAATCTCAGCTGACGTTTGCGGAATTGCTGCCCCATCCGAATCAATTTACTGCAACCCTTCCAATACCCACATTGGAGGCCGAATTGTTTAGCCATGAAGTGGACATAATATATAGTTCCGGAGCTTCTCCGCCGGATAAGATGACCTCTTGAAAATAATAAGCCAGTCTGCCAATACATATCTATAGTATCCTGCTTGTGGGGTCTTTAACAATTACTGTTCCTCCTTATTCTTATTGTTTTTCGAGGGGATAGGGTGTGAAAGTTGATGATTATTCTTGTTTTATTAGGGAATGTAATGGTGTTTGAATGGGTAATCAAAGCATTATGGGGGGAGAGTAGTAGACGTCTAGTTAACTGTTAGTTATTATTTTCATGCGATATTTTATACATATGGGTGATTTAAGTATGGTTTTTTTTGAGACTTCATCTGTTAATCTTAGATCTCCAGTAATATTTATTTGTTTTGGTTAAGAAATCGAAACTAGGCATCGTAAGTCCTTATTTTGTTTCATGAGCAGGTGAGTTTAGTATTAGATTTTAATTCCATGTAGGCGATAATACACAAGTGATTTCCCAATAATATGGTAATTTTTAATCAATTATCTTTACAAACATTGCCAAACAAATGTACGTCTAGTAGACTGAAAATAAGTAAAAAAATAGCAAATAATATAGATTCATATACGTAAATAGAGGGGTAATGAATCTCTTTGTTATTTGCGGTCTAAAATGACGACCACCCCAATCACACAAGGGCTGAACACCTCCTGTTTATTCTCGTTTCCTGCAGAAGACCTCGCCCATACTACGTAAACATAGCCGAGGTCTTCTGCTACTCAAATAAAGGCGGAGGCATTCAAAGTGTGATTGGGGTGGTCAGGTTAGATTTTAGATAATGGGGAGGAGTGATAGTTAGGTAGTTGAAGAGATATGAATTAAGTTCAAGTGATTTAGTTCAAGGTCAAATACCAAGTTCAAAAATAAAAAAGTTCAAGATCTAGTTCAAGGTCAAAGGAATAAGAAAGTGGAGAAATGGTAGGAATGAGAGATTAATGTAGAGGGTTTAATAAGGGTAATATTATTTTAAAGGATTGTATAAACATACATTTTTAATCCATTCTTATTGTGGTTGTTGACTAAATAAGAGCATAACTGTGTTATGGATTTTTCTTAGATGTCGTGTTTTGGCTGGGCCTGAAAATACTTCAATCTTTTATTTTTTTTGTGGTTTTACTCGCGGTTTTATTTATGAAAATAGTAACAATTTTGGTAAACTTCAAGAGGGAGAGTGGTTCCTATATTTTCTAGAAGAGGATGATATTTTTGGTATTGCTAAAGTACACTTCATTGAAAGAGAAAGATTTGGAGTATTTATCGTTTATTTTGAGGAATGGTATGGTGACGGCCAAACAAATCATGTTGAAATTCAGGGAGCCGAACATTCACCGTGTTTATCGCAGGCTACGAAAATTAGAAGGCCAAAAGTTTGTCAAGCATGAACGTATTGCACATAAAGTAGGGGTTTATCTTGGAACGATTGAGGCCAGGAAATTAACGAATGTCCATGTAACCGTTCCAAATAAGGCAACGATCTACACCATGCAGCATGATCTTCTTATTACCGACTTGATCCTTTTTTACGAACTACAATCGGAAAAACAGGCCGTTGACTTTAAATATCGGACAGAGAGAGAAATTCGTTTTTCTATGATAGGAGAAGGAGATAATCGAAGTAAATTGAAGGCATACAATGATAATCGAGACCGCATACCAGATGCCGTTTTCTTTTTTAAAGGAACAGATGGGAATGTGACAACCACTTGGGTTGAGCTGGAATTGAACAAGAAAGATCGTAAGCGTTATGATTACAAGTTTAAGATGTTTGATGACATGCTTTCCGGTGGACGACAGGACCATCAGCTTTACTCCTACGATCAGGTGATCTATTTTGCGAATGACGTAAAAATTCATAATGTGATCAATCAGGCCAAACAGCGGTTGATTAATGCCAGCAAGATTACTGTGCGTAATGTACCTTCTATCATTTTGGAAGAACGTTGGGAAGAGGTGTTGCCGGTTGGAACCGATGGAAAGTCAGGGAGAGCCGAAGCAGACTGAAACCGATCAGATCGTTGGCGATCTAGTGATTTATGGATTAATCGGCATAATTGGAGTCTTGTTTTTTCTTCCGGCCATGCTTGGAATGCTGATTTTTGCGATCCTTACCCTCTTTAAGCGAGATTGGATCTCCTACGTTATCCTTGTAGCCGGGGTCATCCTTTTGTTTTGGCAATTTCAAACAGGGCGACTCCTCAGTTATTTTGGATTGATTTCAGACATGAACATTCCTTATATGTCAGATGTTTTGGAAAGATTCCTCAATCAGGGGGATACCATTGCCGTGACCAGTACTTCCTATCTTGTTTTACTCGGTTTAGCCTTTCTCTTCTCATTTGGATTTTTTATCTTCGCCAAATACTTTTGGAAAAAGCGAGTGACCACCAAATCTGGTGAGGTGAAGAGGCAAAAGGAAGAGCAGAAATATAAGGCTTTCCGCAAAAAACGAGGGAAGTTCTTGAATAAGAAGCAGAAACAGTACCGACATAAACCGTCCAAAGAAGTGTTTGTCGGGTACTCCGATTTTAAAGAGCGTGTGACGCTTCATTCAAAAGAACTCAATTATCACATGCTAGCAACAGGAGGAACCGGTACTGGAAAGACTACGTTGATTGCCTCCCTAATGGAAGCGGCTTTGCAACAGGAAAAACCGGTTATTTTCATGGATGGGAAGGGCGAAAGAAAGTCGATGCTTGAATTTAAGGCCTTATGCGAAGCCTATGGCAGGAAGGTGTATCTATTTTCTGAAATGGACGATCTCACGTACAATCCGATCAAGAATGGTACCCCAACCGAAACACGGGATAAGCTCATGTCACTTTTTAGCTTTTCGAATGAAGGGGATGGGGCTTACTATACCGATATTGCTTCCCGTTATTTGCAATTGGTCGTCAAGTTGATTGATGAGGCAGGGGTTCCAAGGGACATCAAGACGATTGTGGAATTAACCAATTATAAAAACAGGAGCGAATTTTTCAGGGAACATAGCAGCCAAGTAGAAATCGAAGAAGAGTTCAAGGTTGAAGTAGAGGAAGAAGTCATCGTCGAAAGGCAGTCGGCTTTTACAACGGACGACGATTTAAGCGGTTTTATAGCCAATGCAGAACCAAAGAAGGAAACAGTCAAAAAAATGGTTGTAGAAAAGCGGAAGCGATACGTCACAAAGCTTGAAGAGGGCATGCAGCGTATAAAAAAGGTGTTAGATGACGAATTTCCGGAAGAAATTGTGGAGGGATGCCTGACACGATTGAAAATGCAACTGGGTGAGCTCCTAGAATCCGATCTTGGTCATTTATTTGTAGAAAGGGAGAACGGCATTGATCTTCAAAAAATTACGGATCATAACGACGTGGTCATTTTCAGCATTTCAGGAAGCCGATATGCCGAATACATTAAAAAGATTGGAAAAATGATCATTTTGGATGTAAATAGTTTGGTAGCTTATAGACAAGCCCAAGGGCGTAAATCGATTTTTGGAGTGTATGATGAGTTTTCTGCCTATGGTGACCGCAGGATCGTTGATATCGTCAATAAATCACGTTCTGCTGGCTTTGAATGCATTATCTCCACCCAAACGTTGTCTGATATTGATGCCATTGACCCAATCATGACGGAGCAAATCATTTCAAACTGCAATATTATCGCAACAGGCCGTGTCAATTCCTCCAAAGACGCCGAACGGATCGCCCAAGTTTTTGGTACGTATTCCGACCAGGAAATCACGCAGCAAATCGAAAAAAAATATCCCCGTATCCGTTATGAAGCAACCATGGGGACGGTTCGGGATGTAGAACGGTTCAAGGCGAATCCGAGCGAGATCAAGAATTTGCAAATCGGTGAAATTTTCATCAATCGTAAAATGGTAGAAGAAAATATGGGTGATACCTATTTCCGACGAGTCTATGTTCGAAACGCACTAGAATTAGGGGGGATTCCACCAAATGAAGCTTCTTGATACGCTCAAGCATGGGGTGAAGAACAATGCAGACCGAGGGCGCAAGAAAGTGATGAAAGATGATAGGCGACTCAAGTCGTCGCGATTTAATGGACGAATGATCTTTAGCTTTATATTTTGGGTTGTACTTTTAGGGGTGATCTTTTTGACCTTTCTATCATGGTCCCGGACAGGCTTCCTGAACGAGAAGGTTAATGGATACCAAGATAAAGCCGCGGCGCAAATCGCGAGCCTGAATGAAGTGGGTTTCGCCAATTCACCGGCTGGTGAAGATTATTCCAGACAGTTTATTGAAACTTATATCAACGTACCCGATGATGAAAAGAAGCGAGAAGAACGATCCAAGGCACTCCAAAGCTTTCTTGCAGAAGGGTTAGAAGTTGGACAGTTGGAAAACCTTTCGGAGTTTAAAGGGAAACGAGTTTTGAAGAGTGCTAGTTTATATGATGTGAAAGATATTTCGGAAGCAGCGGCCAGTTATGTGTATCGTATAGAATATGAACTTTTCAAGATCGTCGAGAAAAAAGAACAGGTGGAAGTGAAGAAGAAAAACAAAAACGGCAAAGTAGAGGTCGTGAAAGAAGAAAAGACCACTAGGAAAGATGAATCGCTAGGCAAGAAACAGCAAATGATTGTCGTTCGGCTTGGGACAGACGGGAACTCCTTTAACGTAATGGAACAGCCATACTATCAAGCTCTTCCGAATGATACTCGGTTGACGGCCATTGCCGATAAAACCGATCAGTCAGACAAGAATACTGAGGTAGAGAGTGAACTTCAGCAGTTCGCGACACAATTTTTCACTTCTTATACGACGAATTCAACTGAGGAAATGTCGTATCTCATGGAAACCCCCGAATCTCTTAAAGACCTATACGAGTATAAGGGCCTGGAAGGCTTTGTGGTCTATGACGGGGAGAGAAAAGGGCAATACATCGTGAAGACGCTGGTCCTCTTACAAGAGGCGAATACGGGGCTACAATCGAAACACCCGTTTACCCTTGTTGTGAGCAAGCAAAATAATAAATTTTATGTTCATGAATTAAAACACACTAAAGGAGGATGATTTTCATGCCAGATATTACAGGTCTTACAGATTACGTGTCGTCCCAGGTCGCAGCGGTCTTGTTCATTGTTATGGTTGTCATGATTGTTCGAGCTTTCATATCCCAACGTTGGGGCATGTTCTTCTCTAGCTTCATCTTTGCGGTCGTTGCTATGTGATTGTCTCTAATCCGGGTGAATTCGAAAGCATGGCCAATGCCATTTGGAATCAAGTGAAAAGTGGAGGGCTTTCATGAGGTCAGCTGCTTATAGCTACCGGAAATTCTTTAAATATCCCTTAAAAATTTGGAAAATTGGAAAAAATGAAAAATCCCTCGTCTTTTCCAAAGGGATTGAGATTAGGCAAATCATGGTTGCCCTCGTGCTTTTCAGTGTCTTCTTTCTTTTCAGAGGGAGCATCAACCGAGTCCTTCCAACGACGTTGCAGCTGGCTTTTTATGCCGTGTTGCCTTGGATGATCGCAGGCGCAATCTGTCGAAGCAAATTGGATGGTAAACGACTTGATCGTTTCTTTATTGGGTACTTCCGATATTTGTATACTAAACGATTTAGTTACAGCAGCCATAAACCCGTTTACCAACCACAGATGAAGAAAGCACAGTCATACGAGCGATTCCAATAAGGGGGTGATCCCGTGATCCAATTTCCGATTCATTCTTATAAAGACAATGTGATCTATACGCATGAGATGGAGGCTTGGTCTTATTATCGGGTACATGAGAATACAGTAGGCGTGAATGAGCAGGAAGCGGAAAATCATCTGGTGAACCGACTTCAAAGGCTCGCTTGGCAAATGGCTGCCTTTGAGGAAATTGACTATAAAATCGTGCCGATACCTGTGGATATTGATAAGCGTATGGAAAGCCTGCAACAACAATATGAAGGAAAATATGCAGAAACAGGAAAATACTATGCGGAACGGGCAAAAGAAATCTTGCGTGAAGAAGCTAGAAATGTCGTTGAATACAAATTTTTTGTAGGCGTGAAGTTAAAGAAAAGGGAGCTGGATGAAAGTATCATCCGCACGTTTACTTCATCCTTTAAGAGCATGAACCGTTATTTGCAAAAGCTTGCCGGTTTTGGAGGGCATGAGGTGGACGACCTTACAGCCAGTATGTTCGAGGAATCCGAGGAAGATGCCTTTACGACCTTGAATCATTATCTAGGGGCCTTCAGGGTGAAAGAGAAGGAATTACGTTATATCATCCGTCATCAGTTCGTAAGGGGCCAGAAACAGCCTGACGGTGACGGAAGTGTCTACAGCCTTACGGAAGGCATTCTCGATCCAGGGAAAGCCGGGTATCTCCATATCAGTCAACTGGATGATGAATCATGGTGTGCTTTCCTTCCTGTTTCAGAATTTCCTGTTGATCTAAGCCATAAGGAGTGGGCTTACTTTTTTCAGTCCTATCATTTCCCAGTAGAAGTCAATATGCGGACCATTTACAAAAGGAAAAAAGAGAATGAGAACCAAACCAATACCATAAAAAAGAGATTTCGCGATCAGGACGCTCAATTGATCGAAGCGAATGAGGATGATGACAGTTTAATCAATACGGGACGTGAACTCCTGCATGAACTGGAAAATGAAATTAAAAACCAAGGAAAACCACTTCTTAGAACGCACATCCACTTTGTTGTATATGGTCCAACAAAAGAAGAAGTCCGAAAACGAGCCAGAAGGCTCAAATCAGATTTTAAGGATCAGCAAATTGAACTGGTGCAGCCACTTGCCGACCAACTCCTTTTATTCCATCAATCGTTACCAGCAGCCAAGATTATAGCAGGGGATTGGGAGCAGATCCTCACGCCTGAATCTTTTGCCGAATCCCTTTTCTCCCTTACACGAAAAATCGGAAATACCGTAGGGTTCTATCTCGGCAAGAATTTATCGCATGATGGGGAAAGCATGGAAAGCTCTCCCTCTCTCGTCTTTTACCATCCGTTCCTAGCCCACCTAGGCTTAAAGGGATCCAAGTATTCCTCTCCGCATGTGACCATCTCGGGACCGACAGGGATGGGGAAATCATATCTACTAAAAGATATCTTATTAAATGCCGTCTTTTTCGGAGCGAAGGTCCTGATGACAGACCCGAAGGACGAGGTGGAAAAGAAGTTCAAGCAAGCCCTTACGCCTGAAATGAAGCGTACCGCCCCCTTCTTTCAAGAATTAATTGAGAGTTTCAACTATATCACTCTATCAAGCGAGAAGAAGGATGCTGGAAAGCTTGATCCACTTACTTTCCTTGAAGGGGAGGAGGCGCAGGATGCAGCCGTTAGCGTGCTTGAATACTTATCGGAGCTTCAATCGAATGAAAGGAATGTAAAAACGGCCATTTATAAAGGGGTTCGTCATGTCCTTCAACAGGAAGAGAAGCCTGGCCTTCTGAAAGTCGTACGTTATTTGCAGGCAGCCGATGATCAAGACATTAAAAATGTGGGAGATCTACTTTATGAGATTGGAACAAACGGGGTTGCAAAACTGATGTTTTCTGAAGGGGATGTTGTCGGAATCAGCCTTGATGAACAAGTGAATATCCTGCAGATTCAAAACTTAAACCTGCCGGACGAAGGCGAAAGGGCGGCCACGAGGGATGAACACATTGCCGTTGCCCTCATGCAGCCACTGGCCAAGTTCGCAACGAAATTCGCGCGCGATGATTCGGTCGTCAAGATGACGGTGTTTGAGGAAGCATGGATGCTCATGAATACGGGTGCAGGGGATCGCCTAATCAATGAATTACTCCGTACAGGACGTTCCTTACGTTCTGCCGTTTATATCGTCACACAGTCCACGTATGAATACAACAAGCCGCAAATCAAAGAAAATATAGGCACGAAGTTTGCTTTTAAAGCGAAAACAACCGAGGAAGCTGGAAACATCATTGAATTCCTTGGGATGGAAGATAACAAGGCCAACCGGGATATGCTGAAAAACCTTTCGGAAGGCCAATGCATCATAGAGGATATGTACGGGCGAACGGCCAAGATTCAGACGGATGTCTTGTTTGATGAGTGGATCAGCGCCTTCAATACAAAAGAAAGTGATCGTGGTAGAGCAGAGACCGAGGAGGCGTTCATGTGAAAAGAATATTCATCTCTTTTATTGCTTTGATGTCACTTTTAACCGGTTGTAATCAAAGCGCAGCAACTTCTGAAGATATTTCGAAACTAGCTTACGAGTGGGAAAAAGCAAATTTTGATCGGGATTATAATCGTGAACAAGAGTTGCTTTATGAGGAAGGCTCTTATGAAATTCATAAAACTACAAAACAAAAAGAGTCCGGAATAAAGTATGAAGATATTCGCTATGAAATCTATTTCGATGAAGATTTAGAACGATATTATGTTTTTACCGATTTTAAAAATCCGAATGGTGAAAATTCAGTAGAGGATAATATTGTCCTTCGTAAAAAAGGTGATGAATGGAAAGTTGATACCAGCGAAAGTTTGGATATCGTCCGTGAAGATATATCAGAGAAGCTTGACCGGGAAGCGTGCATTAACTGCAAATAAGGAGGGATTGGATGCAAACCCTTAAACAAGGCTTAGGCTTTTGTTTAGTGCTGTTGGTTCTTCTCCTGCCAACGTCGTCCAATGCAGAAGATGCGGCCCCTACTGTTCCGAAAAAAGAGGAAACAGTGGGCCGTGTGACTTTGGAAAGTAAGGAATATCCTCTCTATCATTATCAGATGGAAGCAGATATCGGTGACGGTATTACGGAAGCTGGCGATAATGCGTTACATGCCATTAATCAAGGAATGTGGGGATTTAATAAAACGATTGCCAGTTTTACTTTATATTCAGTTAACCAGCTGATGTCCTTTGATTTAATTAGCAGCATTGTGGATGAAGCTGGAATTATGAGCAAACGAATCTATGAGATCATGTCTGGAACGTTTTTATCCTTGTTTGTCATTTTAGTTGGGGGAACAGCTGCCTGGCGTTACCTTGTCAATCAACAAGTCGGCCATGCGGTGAAATCAATCCTTGGTGCCATGTCTATCATGGTTATTACTTTTTGGTTTTATTCAGATGCAACGGGAAACATTAAATGGCTGAATGATCGGGGGGCGGAGCTCGAAGGGATTGCAAGCTCTGCAAACGTTTTGGTCAGTTCTGATGAGTTTGACAGCAACGCTGCCTATGATTCCAAAGAAGGAGCTGCGGTGTTGGAAAATCAACTATTTAACTTAATGGTGAAGCGTCCATATTTACTCTTGAATTATGGTTCAACGAAAGTATCTGATGTAATAAACGAGGATCCAAACCGGGTAAATAAACTTTTGGAAATCAAGCCTCATACTGAAGAAGGCAAAGAGCAAAGAAAGATTATTGTCAGTGATGAGGTTTCCAACTTTGATAACAAACAAATGTCTGCCAGTTTTAGTGGTGAACGGTTCGGATACTTGATTGTCACAATTCTCTCCACCATTGCACTCAGCATTCCAATCTTGTTATTAGGGATCTTTAAGTTTTTGCTTCAGGTATGGTTCCTGGCTTTAGTCATTTTCACAGCCATTCCATTAGTTCTTTCCGTCATCCCTTCTTATAGTGAAACTGCCTTAAATCACGGGAAGAAGCTTGTGGGCGTATTACTTTTGAAAGCAGGATTAGTCCTGTTGATTGCCGTCATTACTGGACTTGTCACCTTGCTTTACGAATCAGTAAAAGTGACGAATGGTGTAGAAGGGTATGTCTTTGTTGTCTTTCTTATCTGCATGACCATTTGGGGGTGGTTCAAATACCGTTCCGAAATCTTTGAGGTTGCTTCTGGTGGTATGATTCAAGGTCAGCAAGTTGTCGAGAGAGCAACAACCAATACACTTGATAAGATGGGGGATGCTGGTGAAACAGGATTCAAGGGAGCCAAAAGAATGGTCGCCAAAGCTTATAGAAGCCATCAAAATAAAAAGCGTCTAGAAGAATATCAGTCGAAAAAAGAAGGTACAGGCCGAAAGACCTTTACGCATCCACCCATAGTAAACAGTGGAAGGTCAGAACACCGAAAAGTGGTTGGCGAGAATACACCTCAAAAACCAGGTGTAGGGAGAAATCTAGGGCAACAAGCAATCGGAAAAGGGTCAATCCATACAACAAGGGGTTTGAATACAGGAATGGCCAACCGATCAGCTTCACGAAATGCAGGAGCAGCCATTGTGGATTTAAAGGATTATAAAAGTGAAAAGGGTGAAGGGGCAACAGGCATAGAGACCAGTTAGTGGACACCCTTCACGAAGTTCTGAACGTACAGTTTCGGGAGCCAGGAAGCCGGGTGCGAACCCGCCCAATTCAACTAGAAAGGCAGAACAACCTAAGCTTTCCAGTCAACGGACAGAGGGATTACATGAGCCTGTAAAGCAAACTTCTCCGCATCGTAATCCAGCCACAAAAATGGAAAGCAAACAAGAAGCAGCAGCTTCAAGAGAACCAGTCAAACACCTAACGCAATGGGAAATCCAAAAGAAGATTGATGCTAGAAAAGCTAAATTATCACCTTCCGTATCCGTCAAACGTTCGGAGGGCAGGAAACCCAAAGCCAAGGAGACCAAAAAGGATCGAAAATGAAAATTTGAGAGAAGTGAGTAGTTATCATGACTGGTATGTTTGTGAACATACACACTCATTGTTTTGTCAGAATCTCTTTTTAGAAAGGAGTTCCTATGCAAGGCGTTTTAAAGAAAGGTGCAAAGGCCGCAGGAACCATTGCCATTCTCAAAAACCCTTTATCTTGGATCATTGCAGGCATCCTTCTCCTCCTTACATCGCTCTTCGGATTTGCCTTGTTCACTTCAATCAGCTTGGGCGGTGAGAACCAGCTTGAATCAGGTATGTCTGAAGGGGAAGGGGGAACAGCGCAGGTGTCTTCTGAAGTCATGCGATACGAGCCGTTAATCCGGAAATATGCGGAACAAAATGGAGTTGGCGAATATGTAAATATTATCCTAGCCATGATTCAACAGGAATCAGGTGGACGTGAATTGGATGTGATGCAATCTTCCGAATCAATCGGGCTCCCACCCGGTGCCATTACCGACCCGGAGTATTCCATTCAGGTAGGCGTGAAAAATTTTGCAGAAGTGATGAAGCAAGCCAAAGGTGATGTAAACCTAGCTTTGCAAAGTTACAACTTTGGAGATGGATTTATCCGATACGCATTGGAGCGTGGAGGCTATTCCAAGGAAGTAGCCACCCAGTTTAGTCATAGGATGGCTGCTAGGGAAGGGTGGGGCCGTTACGGTGATGTGAATTATGTGGACCATGTCATGCAATATTACAAGGTTGGAAATGGAAGCGTGGTTGTCATGGGGGACGGTTCGCAATCTTTTGATGTAGAGGAAGTTCATAACATCATGAAACAGTACCTCGGCAGACCCTATGTATGGGGAGGCAGGACACCAGCAGCAGGAGGGTTTGACTGCAGTGGGCTGTTGGAATATGCTTTTGCACAGGTCGGCGTGGATATGTACGGGACAGCTCAATCGCAGTACAACAAAACAAAGCCGGTTTCAGAGGAACATATAAAGCCGGGTGACTTCGTTTTTTTCTCCACCTATAAGCCAGGGGCTTCGCACGTTGGCATGTATGTGGGGAATGGTCAATTTATCAATGCCAATAGCAGTGGTGGAACTTCTTATTCGTCCGTTGAAGAATGGAAAAACTTATATCCCTTCCTAGGTTTTAGACGGATCTAGAAATGGAGGTGCAGGGCATGGAGCCAACCCAAAAGAAAAATTCCTTGCTTTTAATGATAGTATTCATCATTGCTGCTTTGATTATTATGTACGTTTTCAGTTTGCGTTCACAGCTACAGGAAGTCAGAGCCAACCAGGGGAACTATGAAGAGCAGATTCAGTCCCTATCCTCCATCCAAAACACGGATGCTTTAAAGGTGAACCGCCAGTTTCTGGAGAGTTTTTTCACCTATCAAACTACTGCCGAACGGTATAAAAAAGTTGAACCATTCATGACCGATCAAGGATTCAAAGCGACCCATCCTTCCGGAACAGAACTTCCAGATTCGGAAGAATCGGTGAAGTCGTCCATGGTGGGCCTGAAGCCATTTGAATATCAGACCTCTAAAACGGAAGCTGAATTTTTTAATGAATTTAAACTCACTACGGAATTTAACAATGTGGCTGCAACCGACACGGTTATCGTTAAAACTTCGCTCATTTTTGTGAAAGAGCAAGGATGGAAGGTTGATGATGTTGAGTTCATTGGTCAATTAACTGGACATTAAAAAAAGTTTGTTTGAGTTTTCCTATTACATTTACACCTACATTTCATATTATTAGAGACTTGGTAATTGAATTAGTATGTGTGTGTATATGAACCATTATTATGTAAGTTTTAGCAAACATCCGCCTCGTTTCTACATAAATATGGTATAATTACCGTATGTAACTGGCCGGGTGGGAGGTTGCCCTAACCCTATCTCTTATATCTAAGAGTGAAGGGAGGTGACCGCAATGGATATTCTAAAAGACGTACTAGTGGAAGTGGCTAAAACAGTTGCCAATTCGACAGTTGTTTATTTATTTAGCTTGCTTCCTGCTAAAAAAGTCCAAAAGAAAACCACCCGTTCTCTGTCCAAAAAGCACGGGCGGCCTTCTAAAAAGCGCAAAATTTAGGAGCAACCGACCCACTTTGGATTGGTTACTAAGGCGAGATGTTAGTGCATCTCGTCTTTTTTATATATTCCACATTATAACATAAATATACGAAAAACATAAAAAAGAAACTTGATTTTCAATAGTTCTTCTTTTATTATTCTCTGGTTATATGGTCCTTTTCCGTTCTTTTTTAGAACCTCACGAGTAATTTCTTTACCTATCTTTACTTCCCTCCCTCACCCGAAAAGGCAGCCATCCCCGGCTGTCTTTTTCTAATTCTATTGAAATCAGGTAGAATAAAGAAAAAGAAAACCATCGATGCCCCAAGTATTCTAAGAAAGTAGCAGCATGTATTGGAGAAGGGCTTTTATTTGTACTTTTTAACCAAATCGAGGATAGCAATTTCAATAAGATCGGATTTATTGAATTTCTGTTGGTCTGCGAAGCTATCCAGCAAAGCACCAACCTCCTCATTTATGACAATCGTCTTCCGTACCTTTTTGCCTTTTTCTAAAGTCACTACCCTTTGATACAAGTCATCGTTATGACTATCTTGCTGGTCGTTAAGAACATATCCTCTTATTAAATCTCTAAGAATCGCTCTTTCTTCTGGTGTGAATTCCGTGTGAATCGAACTTTTATCTTGAGTTCGTGCGCTATTCACATTGAGGGGAATAGGATGTGAACCCTTTTTCGTGTCGTGTGAACTTTGATTCACGTTGAATGCACGTATAGGTGTAATCTGTTTCACCTTAGGGTGACTATTATTTGATTTGATGAACTCAAACACTGATGTATAAAGAGGTTCTTCCCCTTCACCTATATAGTACCAGCCCTTTTGACCAGAGTTTCGATACTCGTATCCAGCATTGTGTAAAGCTTCTTTTAACTTCTTCTCACCAATACGAACTTTCTCTTTTGCAATCTTGGCTATGGTATTTCCTGTTATCAATAGGTCGTCCAATATTTCCTTAATTTTCATGATTCACATTCCCTTCACACTGATATCACTCTTAATTCACCTATTCTACATTCTGGTGTGAATTCCCTCCGATATTTCGAACAGAATTACTTAATACCTTCACACCATAAATCCCTGTTCAGTTTTAGCTAATGTCTTTCAAATGTTCTAGATCTAAAATTAGTTTCTTTAATATGATTTCGATTCCTTTAAAAAAGGAAAATGAATTCCCCCGGCCATGGACTGCCTAGGTTCCAACAAGATACCCTGTCATCTTTTCGGGGCAGGTTAGTTGAAGAAGACCCGTTTGCGATATGATAAAAATGGCTATCTTAGACAATTACTATTTTATTATACTCACGGTTGATTATTTCACAGATATAGAATTAACTTGGACACCTCCTATTATAAAATCGTAATTTTATTCTCTATCACATTATTTTTCGTTAGTTTTCAAGAACAAGGAGAGCTCCCTTCTTTTTTTCTAATAAAAGGTATTATAGGGAATATAGTGAAAATGGCAAAGAGTTCTTTTTATTCCAACGTAAGGGGGATGACATAATGGGAAAAATCATGTTCTCAGCATGCAAGGTATTGGGTTCGTTCCTGGTGTATTATTTTCTAGGAGAATTGGTGTTAAGCCTGGTGAATTCCTTGCAAGGCCATTACCTGCACTACTACGAAGACCAACGTAGTTTTTACGCGGTGATGTTTGCGATTACGATGGTGATCGGACAGACACTATGGTCCGTGACGAAAAAGAGAGAGATTCTGGCAGAAGAAGAATCCAAGGACCTGTAAAAATCTTTTATAAGAATGCCTCTGTTAAAGGATGTTGTTGATTTTCTTAATGAACTAACGGGTGCATTAGTTCATTAAGACAAATAAAAAGAGATCTACCCGAAGGTAGCCCATAGATATTACTTTGTTATATACAGTAGTGAACCAACTAGTAATAGCAGATGCTGTAACACCTGCATCATTAGCATCGACACGAGCTCTCAATTTACCGTCATTGATACGTTTTACGAAGTACCTTTAACACCTTGTTTGTTGGGGGATTACGGAAATAAAATTACAATAATAGGAAATGTTTTGAAATTTTTCTTAATGTAATTTGCTGAAGAAACAAAGGCACAAAAAAGGAAGAGGAACTACAAAAGTCCCTCTTCCTTTTTTACTTTATTTTTTTGAAATTTTTCGTAATAAATATAAAGCGTATATGATAGCTGGTATAGCTCCAATCATTAAAATCATGTTTATTAAACCAAATATAAAATAAGAAGACGATACATTCATTTTAATTCAACCCCATAAAAAAATTTAATCTCTATATGTGTATCTTTGATAAACACGAGCAACTTTACTAGTTTTCTTTAAAGAAGTAAGTTGGAGATAACTAGTAAGAACTATATAGCCATTATTAAGTTTACCATTTATTTATAAGTTCCTACAGCATTCATATCATAACCTACTTTTTCAGCTTTTGAATCAGAAACTTCACATGAAGCATCTACACTTGTCCAAACAGTACCTTTTGTTCCTCCTACATCACAATATCTGATTTTCAACCCATAATCACCAACAGAATAATGATTACCTAATTTTAAGGTAGCAACAGTGACCCCTGATGTATACTCATCATTGAACAAAATCCTGTAAATGAAAGAAAAACTCGTGAAATTCTCCATAGAAGCAGGGGGAAATTAAAAAAAGCAAAAATAAAAGTCTAACCAAGATTTTTAGTCTCGATTAGACTTTTATTTTTTGGTTTTTATTTGATTCATTTCTGCCAGAATTTCTTTAGCACGCTGCTCAGCACGTTCATAATTTCTTTCCTCAACTTCGATGAGCTTTCCATCAATTATAAAATTATAATGGTATTTCATTGAACAATTCCTCCTTCTTTGTTGTTCCATAATATAACATATTTTTATATGTTTTTTCCTTTGAAAATGTAAAGATTAGATTTTTAAAGTTCACGGTCAAGCCGCGTTTTGGGTCCTGTAGTGTGAACGACACTTCACACGTTATTATAGGTAAAAAAGTGATTTTTTATGAAAGTGGTAGGGCGTACCTTTAAGTCTTTCCTCGAACTCATTTGGATCCCTGCGGATTTGTAACTGAATCTTCTATCAATGGAGGGTAAACATTGTTTACCTTGACCTGCTTGATATGCTTCTCTTCTTGTGCTCTCTATGTTGTATCCATCATCGATTGAACTACCTATCATCATAACGTCATGCTCCTTGCTTACTCATAGCATGATACATCAACCATCATAAGCATAACGACATAACGCATTAGACATATCATCTATCATTGGTAGGGATACACAACAGACTGCACCTCACAGTCACTGCTGGTTCACTCATTGAAGCATAATGATAGAACATATGATTCACCATCACTGTACCTCTGAGCACCACCAAGGACCTCTATACATATCAATAGCTTATCTGTATCAGCTGTATCAGTTAGATATAAGTAGCAACCTACCTTCATTACCTTATATAGGGGGAGCATCAGGATAATGCGTATTTACAACGATAAGCATTCCGGTACAAGTCATATGGACATTATGACCTCTATTTTGTAGGTGATTGGATTGTGTCTAAAAAGGCTCTACACTATTGAGATTGTGAAAAAATGTACTTAAACTAAAGGGGCAGGTTAGTTTAACACGACATCATTAAATGAATAACGTTATTTAACCATAAGTGTTAAAATAAGGATAAAAAGGATTAGGAGAAAAAAATGAGTTCCTTGAATGTTTTTATTGCTTTTGGTGCAGGAGTTTTATCCTTTATATCACCGTGTTGTCTGCCCTTATATCCTGCATTTTTATCGTATATTACTGGTGTTTCAGTTACTGACTTAAAAGATGAAAAAAAGAAATTTAATCAAAAAGCAATGCTACATACCTTATTCTTTTTGGTTGGTTTTTCTATTATTTTTGTGGTTTTAGGGTTATCGACAACCTATCTTTATAGCCTTTTTTATCAGTATAGTGACTTAATTAGGCAATTAGCTGCAATTTTAATAATATTTTTCGGTTTGATTATTGTAGGTTTTTTAAAACTAAAATTCTTGATGGTTGATAAGAAAATATCATTTAAAAATCGTCCATCAGGTTATTTAGGATCTGTTTTAATCGGACTAGGATATGCAGCTGGCTGGACTCCTTGCATAGGACCAATATTAGGTGCTGTTATGTCCCTTGGTTTATATACTGGTCAGGGCTTATTATATATGACTGCTTATATACTTGGGTTTTCTATTCCGTTCTTTATTATGTCATTCTTTATTGGCAGGTCGGCGTGGATCAAAAAATACAATCGAAGTATAGTCCAATTTGGTGGATATTTAACAATTATTATGGGCTTTGTTCTATTTTTTGATTGGATGACTATTATTACTTCATTTCTAACAAATAACATATTTAGAGGCTTTACAGGGTTTTAATTGAATTAAACGTTAATTCCATTAGGAGGGTTCTTAACGATGAAAAAAGTGATTGCAGCAGTTCTGTTAATTACTTTATTTACAGTAGCGATTGTCAAAGCAATGGAAAACAAGATAGAACCCGAAAATACGAGTCAAGAAACAGCCAATTTTAGGAGTTTTAAAATGGGTTCCATCGCCCCTGATTTTGAATTAAAGACACTATCTGGAGAAACAGTAACACTTTCTGAGTTTAAAGGGAAAAAGGTAATACTGAACTTTTGGGCAACCTGGTGTAAACCTTGCAAGGTTGAAATGCCAGAAATCGAAAAATTTCACAAAAAACAGGGTAAAGATGTTGTGATTTTGGCAGTCAATATCGATACTTATTCAGATGTCAAAGGTTTTGTCAAAAAAAATCATATTACATTCCCAATTCTTCTTGACTCAAAGAATAAGGTAAATGAACTTTATCCAGTATTTAATATTCCTACTACCTTTTTTATTGACAGTAAAGGACTTGTTCAGAATAATTATAGTGGTTCAATGAGCGTTGATATTATGGAAAACATATCTAATAAACTAAATTAAGCAATAAATAGAAATAGGTTTTACTAATTTTTGCAATGTTTTTGGGTTGATAAAAGAAGCAGATTGTGAAGGACTGTACTTAAACTAACGGGTGCTTTAGCTCAATAACAGGGGTTGCTGAGGCAGCCTTTTTCTTATGGCACTAACGGGGCAGGATTGTCCAACAATAAAATGGAAACATCACCCAATTTATCAGTGGTTATGCTAAAGTTAAATAGACATATAAAGTAATGATTAAAAGAGCATTTATTAAACTTCATTAATTCAATAAAAAGGTGGTGAGGCAAATAATGATTTTTGTACCATTTCTTGTAGCTATTGTGATTGGAGTAATTATATTGTTAGTTACGTGGTGGTTTAAAAAAATAAACCTTCCCCTATTTGTGCGAATTGTACCAGGAGTCTTAACAGTTATAGCTGCTATTATTCTATTTTACATTGGTTACGTAAACATAAGGGGGTTTGAAGGGGCGGCTTATGGGATTCTCTCTGTCTTTTTAATTTGTTTTGCAATTTTATCGTTCATTATGGCAAAAAAGCCATCAAAGGCACGATAAAAAGAGCTTATAATTCTTGAACTAACAGGTACTTTACTTACTTCAATAAGGGAGGTTGCTGAAGCAACCTTTTTGTTATGCAACTAAAGGGGCAGTTTAGTTCAACAAGGAATTAGACTTCATCCTATAGAATTTAGTACCTTGAATTCTAATTTAGATGAGGAAAAGGGGAACTATGAATTATAAAGTCATAATAAACATGCCAATATTGAATCATGAAATACCTGAATTAAGAGAACTTGTTGGATGGGGAAGACGAGACAAAGATTTTCCAACCTTATTTAAACGATGTAACTTTTGGGCTGGAGTAAGAAACGAAAATAATAAACTTATAGCATTTGGTTATGTTGCAGGCACGGGATTAGAACATGGTTATATGGAAGACATTATTGTTCATCCTGATTATCAAAAAATGGGAATTGGTGTGGAGTTAGTAAGAGAATTATTAAGAGAGTCTGGACGGTATGGTTTAGAAATTGTTACCTTAACGTATGATCCCAAACATAAAATCTTTTATGAAACTTGTGGCTTTATTCCTTGTTCAGGTGGGTTATGGAAAAAACAGTAATGAACTAACGATTGATGAAGGATCATCTCTTTAGAGGTATCTTCGTCTTAAAATCGAAATGAATAAATAGTATCTGAAAATTCGTCTTCAGAGGTGAAGATAATGGAGGATTTTAAGAGGTTAACCCCAATTGAAGCAGCACAATAGTTTATCTTTAAGCATTTTCCAAATTGCCAAGGAGCTCTATTAGCTGGGAGTGTCGTTCGAGGTGAAGCAACAGAAACATCGGACCTTGATATTGTTGTTTTTGATAAAAACCTTAGTTCACCTTACAGAGAGTCATTAATTGCCTTTAGTTGGGCTATAGAGGTTTTTGTAAATAATCTAACCTCGTATTAGCATTTTTTTGAAAGTGATTACGAAAGAGCAAGACCTTCTATGCCCAGAATGGTTTCAGAAGGAATTATTTTAAAAGATGACAGAATAATGGAATCCATAAAAAAAGAGGCAAAAGGAGTATTAGAGCAGGGTCCAATGAAATGGTCAGATGAAACCATTAAAACAAAGCGTTATTTTATAACTGATGCACTAGACGATTTAATAGGCTGTACAAATAGAGATGAAGAAATATTTATTGCTAACACATTAGCTGAACTTGTTAGCGAATTTTATTTAAGAACAAACCTTCAATGGATTGGTACTTCTAAATGGATAGTACGTTCATTAAAACAATATGACCAGAAATTCGCTGAGCATTTTGTTGAAGCCTTTGATGTTTTATATAAGACAAAAATAAAGTTGTGCAATTAGTTAATAAGGTCTTGGAACCATATGGTGGAAAGTTGTTTAATGGGTTTTCGTTGGGCAAAAATTAAGCTGAATTATAAAACGTAACTTTGTTCAGCTAAAAGGTGGCGTTTCTTCAATAAGAAGGATCGCTTTTTCTTATGTAGCAGGGGCAGGATAGTTCTACAAGCACAGTGTATTCGGATTGGGGCATAAAATTATTAATCGGAACCACCTGTCCTTCGCCAACATATACTTATAATGTGGTTTATCCTTTTATCTTTTCGGAGAGTAGCAACTATTTTTTATCCTAGAATAGTTGCTTTTTTTGTGTCATGGTTTATTGGAATAGACATTAAATTATCGGAACCTCCTGTCCTTTGCTAACATATACTTTAATTAGAACATTTTATATTTCCTTTCGGATCAGTAACTATCTTTGGCCGGGATAGTTACTTTTTTGTGTCCTGGTTTATTCGTACTGTCAGCTATTAGTTCGTTTCTTGAATAACCATCAATTGTAAGAGCCAAAATATTAAAATGATGAAAAATATAAAACGACTCCCTATCCTGATAATAGTTTTTTTAATTTACATATTTGTATTTCTCTTTTATGTCGCAGGTAGTTTTCTCTTTATAAAGTATGGACTTTTATAAAAACTGAGGTGAATTTAATGTATGATACATGGATATATAGACATTTCATCAATACAGCGTTCTTTCCGATTTTTTTGCTCGGTGTAACGATATTTATATTCATTATCATTATTCGTTTCGTAACTAAAAGTAAAAACAATACGTAATTTCAGGGATTATCTAACGTCACAGTTTGTGTCAACTCTACGAAAAGTCTTAATGAACTAACGGGTGCGTTAGCTGAAGATAGGAGCTTTCTTTAAGGCAGCTTTTTCTTATTGAACTATCGGGGCAGTTTAGTGGAAGAAAAATTAATAGTAAGTGAAGCATTTTTGCACAAAATCAATGCATTAATACCATAGCTCTCGGTTTCAGATATGGAGCAAAGTTTATATTTCTATTCGCAAATTCTCCTGTTTAAAATTGAATATCAACGACCAAAGGATAAGTTTGCTTTCCTGTTTTTAAATGACTGCCAATGATGCCACTTCGGGTTGCTTCTGTATCAAGACCCTCTATCTTTTTTAGAATTTAAATTTCTTCTTCATTCTCAACGGTTTTTCCGCATGTTTTCATCATTGGAATGAGTTGTCCCTCTGTATAAGGTTTAGGAGGGCTTGTAACGCCTTCTTTCATCTCCCTTCTACGTTTTCATCTTTTTGGAGCCTTGGAAGGGCTTGTGTGTCGTCAATCTTCGACTCTTTTTCATCGCTCATTGGAATATTAAAGAGATCCTTCCATCCTCTACTAATTTCGGTCTTTCCAGTAGTCTCAAAATCAAGTTGATTTACATCTGTTAGGACTTTCGTTTCTCCATACACATAACCTTCATGGAACATACCCTTGCCTTTCATTTGAAGGCACCACTTATGATTCTTTCGAAAGACCTATTATCAAATATTAGCTAGAGGAGATTGTTGAATTTACTCAGAACCTACTAATCCCCAGTGAAAATAAGCTCTAATTGTTTTTATTTATTTATAAATTTTCTATGAACTTATTCCGGGATTAACCAAAACCACCACAACTTCCATTTAAGTTGTGGTGGTTTTGGTGAGAAGCATATCGCATCCTCGTCTTTAGCTAATGTCACAAGTAAAATGGTAACTGAAAAAAGTGAGGCTGTCATAGAAAAGCCTGCAATGATGATTGCACCATTAAAAACATTGGGAAATATGCATAGTTATATTAGGAGCAGGGTTTTACTTTAAATCAGTTTCTTTTACCGTGCGATTTTGACCGTTTTTGGATAAGTATGTCTAATAAACCCACATCTTTTAGACGGACTATATTTTGGCCCTTGAATAAGTAGGTTTCAGGTAGGCTAACAAGGAACCAGCAATTCTCCTATCGATAGCATGGTTGATTCCTTGTTTTGTTTAAAAATTAGCAAAATTCTAGTAAGAATGAAGCTCGTTCCTTTTAAGTTGTCATAAGGGTCCGTTTTTCTTTGCATTCTATATAGTTATCAAACTGATATATTTTCTCTACATAAATTTGATGCCAAATCATGAATGTGAAGATGGACCATAGCTTTCGACTGTTATCTCTCTTTTCCATAACATGATCAGCAAGTAATGTAAGGACTTTTTCCTTGTTAAATAGGTAATCTGTTTGGCTCTCGTGGATTAACTGAATAGCCCAGTCATAAAGCTCATTTCTCAGCCAGTGTCGAATAGGCACTGGAAAACCGAGTTTCTTTCTATTCCATACGTGTCTTGGAACGATCCCCTTTGCTGCTTCCCGTAGAAGGAACTTAGTTTGACCATTTCTTATTTTTTGTCGGCTGGTTAGTTTAGAGGCAACATTAAAAACATGTTTGTCCAGGAAAGGCACTCTTACTTCTAACGAATTAGCCATCGACATTTTATCTGCTTTTAATAAGATGTCTCCCTTCAGCCAGGTTTGAACATCAATGTATTGCATTTTTGTGACATCATCATAGAGTATGGAATCTGAGTATAGAAGATTCGTTACTTTTTCGTTTCCTGCTTGAGATAGATAATGAACCAATAAAAGTTCCTTTTCTTTTTCATTAAAAATATTAGCATTGCCGATATACCGTTTTTGAAGGGGTGTGGTGCCCCTCTCAATAAAGCTTTTACCTCTGACCCCATCAGGGATTCCATTAGCAAGAACCTTTAATAGCGCTTTTAAGGGAGACGGTATATAGGAAAATGGCTGTAATGACTGGGGTTCCCTATATATATTATATCCCCCAAATAATTCGTCTGCTCCTTCTCCGGAAAGAGCGACCTTCACATGCTTTCTTGCTTCCCTGGACAGGAAATACAAAGGAACGGCAGCAGGATCCGCTAGTGGATCATCCATATGCCAAATGATTCTAGGTAACTCCTTTTTAAATTCTTCTGGACTGATTAGATAGGATATATTTTCTACATCCAGCACATGTGCGGTTTCTTTGGCAACATCAATTTCACTGTATCCTTTATTTTCAAAGCCAACTGAAAAGGTTTTAATCTTTGGATTCAATTCTTTAGCTAGAGAA
Organism: Peribacillus phoenicis; assembly: GCF_047238085.1. Classification (NCBI taxonomy): domain Bacteria; kingdom Bacillati; phylum Bacillota; class Bacilli; order Caryophanales; family Bacillaceae; genus Peribacillus; species Peribacillus phoenicis. The sequence goes on from NZ_JBDFMF010000008.1 coordinate 131,327, forward strand.
ACGATAAAGGACGAATCAATTCCTCCAGAAAGGAAGGCCCCAATAGGTACGTCACTTCTCATGTGAACATTTACAGATTCGATTAATGCATCCTGAATTCCTTCTATCAGCTTGGAATCTTCCAGGTGAGATGGCTGGAATTTAGGCTGCCAATAAGGGAGGATCTTCATCTTTTCTCCAGGCTTTTGCGTGAAATAATGACCAGGGGATAGTTTTTTTATCGACTTGGTAAGTGTATTCGGCTCCGGTACGTATTGAAAACTTAGAAACTGCTGCAAGGAAATAATATCCAACTCGTCGTCTTCAAGAGCCTTTAATAATGATTTCTTTTCAGAAGCGAAATAAGTTATATCCTTTTGTTCACTATAAAAGAAGGGCTTAATGCCAAACTGATCCCTTGCCCCATACAGTCTCTCTTCTTGCTTGTCCCAGATGACAAAGGAAAACATGCCGCGTAATTTTCCAGCCGTTTCCTCTTTTATTCGGCTATAAAGTGCAAGGATCACTTCGGTATCGGTATCCGTGTTGAAGGTGTGTCCGCAGTCAATCAATTCTGCTTTAAGTTCGACATAATTATATATTTCTCCATTAAATACAATCCAATATCTATCATTTTCATAAGAAAGAGGCTGACTGCCATTAGGAACATCTATTATACTTAATCTTCTAAAACCAAAGTTCACATATTCATTGAAGTAATAGCCTTCATCATCGGGGCCTCTATGCATGATGGTTTCATTCATTTCCACTATTTTTTCTTCTTTTAATTTATTCTGAGTATTAGACTCATTATATAAACATCCTACAAATCCGCACATTTCTCCACCTGCTTTTTTTTATTTTCCTACTATTGTTTGATGATGCTCCTTATCTACTTCGCCATTATATACAGGGGGTACTAGTAAAGTAGTTACAAAAAAGTTACAGAATACGAAGTGGAAAAATGGTTGACTAAAGCTTCAATTTTCCGTGGCTTCTTTAATAGTATGCTAGCGTTGTGGTAAACTTTAGGACTGATAGCTTAACAAAAAAATCTCCTAAACCTCGTCTGGTGACAATAAAGGTCACTAGAGTAATACTTAAGTGATCTTTTCTTACAAAGTTTGATAAATTCATATTGTAACTTTTTTGTAACTCTTTCATAGAGAAGGATTTATATAATGAGGTGGTTCAAACGAAAGTTCTGTTTAAAATCATGGGGTTAGAAGATAGGAGTGTAATACGTGGATTACAGAGGGAAAGGGAAGTTAGGCATGTATATTGCAGTTGGAATTTTATTATCGGGTTGTGACATTGGAAAATCTCCCAATGAGTTAATTGAATCCCCTCATCCACAAGATGTGCAACAAATTGCATTAAATAATACATTAAATCAACTTTTACCATCCAGTACAGAGTTTATGACACCAAAACAAGGCGTGAGGAAACAGTCCATTTATCTGGAAGATATCAACAATGATGGAAAGCAAGAAGCATGTATTCTATACAAAAGTTTAAAGGGAAGCAAACAAGTGCATTTACTGGTTCTCCAGGAAAAGGGTGAGAAGTGGTCGGAGATTACAAATATAGAAACGGACTATCACACGCTCGATTATTTTGGGCTTCAAGATCTGGATAAAGATGGAGTAAAGGAAGTGGTCATTGGGTTAGGAATCTCTGAATTCGAAACGGAGAAGCAGCTCTTCATTTATCAATGGGACAGGACAGAATTAAAGAACGTCATCAATCGAAGTTACGACGCAATAGACATTGCCGACTACGATGGAGATGAAAAAAAGGATGTCCTGCTTATCGTTGGGGAAAGAAGAGAATGGTTCAATGCAGAGTTCCTGGACTATGAAAAAGGAACATTAAAGCCTCGCTCAGCCGTAAGCCTAGATGCGTTTGCCTTTCATGAGAAGATCGTCAGTGGGAAATTAAGAGATGGGAAAAGGGCTTTATTTATCGATAGTACAATTGGCGTTCATTCCATGCTAACGGAAATCGTAGCCTATCATGATGGAGAATTCGTGACAGTTGGGAATGAATCCTATAAAGATTACATGCTGTATAGCAAAGATATCAATCAAGACGGAATAACGGAAGTGGGAGGGATGTATATCCCAAAAGGTTGGGAAGATGCTGCCTTCGGGGACATCCCCTTTATCGAATTTTACTCCACTTATGCGATAGATGGAGCTTCAAAAAAGATTGAGGAACGATTGACCGACCGCGTACGTAGGTTTTACATAGAGATTCCTCCTGCCTGGTATGGGAAAGTTACCGTGAAAAAAATCAAGAATGGCATTCAATTATTATCGGTTTCGAACCACCAGCTAGTGTTTGAGGTGAAATGGGCCAATAAAGAATCCATAAATTCCTCAAAAATAGTTTTGAAGGAAACCAAGAATACCACTTTTTATACGGATAGTAAGGAAATGGAATCTTTTCCTTTTGACCAGTTCCATTTGCTAGAAAATGAGTTTTAAGGAGGGAGAAAATGAATAGAATCCTTGTTGTTGAAGATGAGCTATCCATACGCAGCTTTGTCTGCTTGAATTTGAAAAAGAGAGGATATGATGTCAGGGAAGCGGAAACCGGAGAAGAGGCATTGGCGTACTTCCAAAGCGAAGCATTCGATATCGTCTTACTTGATCTCATGCTTCCGGGGATGGACGGGTTTGAAGTCTGTCAAGAGATCCGGAAGGTAAATCAGACGGTGGGCATCATTATGCTGACAGCAAGAACGCAAGAGAAGGACAAGGTGGAGGGACTAGTGTTAGGAGCCGATGACTACTTGTTCAAGCCCTTCAGTATGGTGGAGTTGGAAGCCAGAATGTTCTCGCTCTTGCGGAGAATCAACCTAAACGACCAAGTTTCATTGGAAAACACTGAACAGCTTGTATCCGGTCCGTTTCAGTTAGATTCAAGAAACAAAAACTTTGTCTGCTCAGGAAAAGAGATCAAACTCACCCCAACTGAATACTCAATCCTCCATTTTTTAATGTTTCACCCGAACCGGGTCTATACTAGGGACGAGTTGTTAGATGAAGTATGGGGAGAAAATTATGTAGGCGATTTAAAAGTAGTCGACGTCAATATTCGACGCATTCGTCAGAAAATTGAGTCCAATCCCTCTTCCCCTCTCTATTTATGTACAGAGTGGGGACATGGATATCTATGGAAGAGTTAGACCATGAAACGTAAAGTCATCCTTTATTTCACAATCATCATCATCTTGACATTAAGCTTAGTCATGGCGGTGTTTGGGGTCGCGTTGACAAAATACTATTACCAAGGAATAGCCAATACGTTTCAAAACCATGTCAAAGCCGTTGATCCTTTTTGGGAAAAGGGAAATGAACTCCATTATGGGAGTCTTGAGGATTACAGCGACCTGGTGATTAAAAACTATCAATATGACGGAGCGGAATTGCAGCTATTAAATGTGGATGGTGAACTTATACAATCGTCCACAGGCTACTACGAAGAACAAAGCTACAAATTAGATCCTGATGTCTTTTCATATAAAACCATCTACAAGAAAGAGGAACTAGGACAGAGTGTTTTGGCCGTCTACACACCTTTGATCTTAGATGGACAAATCGTGGGAATCCTCCGTTATGTCTCTTCGTTGACGTTGGTCCAGGAGGTCATTACAAGTCTGCTTGAATACGGATTATTGATTAGCTTAGGTGTTGCACTCATTGTCTTTCTTATTAGCCTTCACCTGACTGATTCCATTGTAAAACCGGTCAATGAAATTATTCATGTTACAGAAGAAATGTCAAAGGGTCATTTCGAACAAAGGATCAAAGAAGATTTCCCTTATGAAATTGGGGAAATGGCCAGAACTCTGAATTATATGGCGGAAGAAATTGTGAAAACGGAACGAATGAAAAATGATTTCATCTCTTCGATTTCCCATGAGCTTCGTACGCCTTTGACGGGGATAAAGGGATGGGCCGAGACAATGCGGTTACCGGATGGCTTGTCGAAAGAAGAAACAGAATTTGGCTTGCAGATGATTAACAGTGAATCGGAACGCCTAATGAATCTAGTCGAAGACCTATTGGACTTCTCCAGGTATGAGTCAAACCGCGTCACATTTGTTCGAACCGTGGTGGAATTCGATACGCTCATTAAGGAAGTTTCATTCCAGCTCCAGAAAAAGGCTTCCGAGAAAAACGTACAGATCAAGCTAGAGTGTATGCCTGTTTTAATCAATGCGGACGGCGACAAGATCAGACAAGTGTTAATCAATCTATTGGATAACGCCATCAAGTTTTCTAAAAGTGGGAGTGACATTCAAATATTTCAATACTTACAGGGAGATATGGTGGTCCTGAAGATCCTAGATCAAGGCATTGGGGTCCAGCAGGATAAATTAAATTATATATTGGATTCCTTTTACAAAGTGGATGAAAAATCAGTGGGGACAGGGCTTGGATTAGCCATTACCCGAAATATTGTGATGAAGCATGGGGGAACGATAGAAGTGCAAAGTGAGTATGGGAGGGGAACGACGGTCATGGTCCGCTTACCATTGAATGGGATGGAAAAGGAATTGGTCTAAAAGGAAAGACATGGGGAGGAATATATATGAAGAAATTAGCAGTATTAATGTTCGCCATCTTTCTGTTATTAGCGGGATGTGGCACTAGCGCCTATGCGAACGCGATGAAAGACGCAACTTCAGAGATAGAAAACGGGGAATATGAAAAAGCGTTAAAGTCTCTCGAATTAGCATTAGAGGAAAAGCCGGAAGATAAAGAGGCAAGAACACTGTATGAAAATATCAAAGCTTTAAATCAAGTGAAAGAAGCCATTGACGGTACTGATTGGAAAGTTGCTGTAACGAAAGCAAAGAACCTTCTAAAAGGAGATACACTAGCAAAAGGAATAAAAGTTGAAGCAGAACAATATATCAATCAGGCGGAAAGTGAATTGGCCGCAAATAAAGAAAAAGATACGGACAAAGAAAAAGCTACGGGCAAAGAAGAAGATTTGGGCAGAGAAGAAGATACGGATAAAAAAGAAGATATGAACTCAAAAAAAGAAGTAGCAGCGGAAAGCGGTACGAATGCAAGTGAGAAGGAAGAAGCTGTGAATATAGAAGAAATACCGAAAAATAACATCGCTATAAGTGAAAAGGCAGAAGATGTGGATACAGAAAAAAAATCAATCGACAATGCAGAAATTGTGAATAGTGAAGTGACTGCAGGTAAGGAAGAAGTCACGAATACGGACAAAGAAAAAGCAGAGCCGGTAAAAGTGGAAAGCGACAAAGCAGCAGGTGAAAGGGAAAAATATTTGAAAAAACTTAATAATATCCAAAAAGGTTTAACGGAATTTGATAAAGCATTAGAAACTGGAACACAAGTCGAAATGACCCAGGCTAAGGGGGAAACCTTCAAAAGGTGGGATACTGCATTAAATGAAATCTATGGGGCGCTTGAGAACCAACTGTCCACTAGTAAATTCGAGAGTTTAAGAGAAGAACAACGTAAATGGTTAACCTACCGAGATGAAGTCGCAAAAGAGAATTCCTTGAAATTTGAAGGTGGAACGATGGCATCATTAGAATATGTCAGTACACAAGCACGAGTGACAGAAGAGAGGTGTTATGAGTTAGTGGAAGGGTTTATGGAATAGTAGAAGCTTAAGCTGGACGTGGAATCCTTATCACCCTTTAGCTCACTTAGTGTCTCCCGAAATCATGGATAGGAGCTTTGGCTCCTTTTTTATTATTTTTCCCTTTGCCTCTGAATCGTAAAACAACTTTAGGCCGACTAACCTACCAGCCGGCAGAAAGCCAAGACGGACAGTCAATCAATCCAATTCTCTTGTTGAACTGGGCGAATATGCTTTCAAAAACAAATATTTTAGGAATCATTAGATGCGATAAAGAATTGGAAGCAACATTACTACATTAGTTTGGAGATCAGGTGGAAATTTTTGCTCAAAGTAGCATTGCTTGTTTGATTCTAATAAATGCTGATGAATTAAGTTCCATAAATTTTGAAGAAGCGAGATTTCAACCCCAACAATATAAATAAATCACTTTTTAAGAGAGCATATCATTCCAGATGCTCGATTACATTATAAGATCTCCCTATTCCCTTCCCTCTCCAGTCCTTGTCAACAGCAAGCATTCGAATTTCTGGATAGTCAGGTACTTTTGTAGTCCATTTATATGCTTCCATTCTCTCTTTCAAACAAAATTTATTTCTCCCTTTTAACATTACTTTTCCAAAAGCTTGCCTAAGGGCTTAAAAATCATATCCATCAAGTGAGTAGGTCCTGGCATATCCGGAAAGAAAACGAGAAGGACGGCTAGCAGCCATCCTGCCATGGTCAATGTCACAAAGGCCCTTTTTTCCTTCTTCTGATTCTTATTCATTTTTTGCCATTCATATAGCGTCATGAGAATAGCAACTACGGTTATACCGAACACAAATGCCCACCTCAATTTCCTATCACCTCTTTTTCCGGTACTCCTTGCGGTGAAGTAGACATTCCTGGTCTCCTTATATAAGCTTTACTTTTGATTTCAACCTCTATTTCTGGAAATTTCTCGCCCCAATGATCCTTTACATTTGACCACTGATCTGGATATTGACGGTGAAACGCCTCTGCAAAACCCAAAATGTCTGTTTCCATCTCATTTTGAAGTTGTTCAAGCATTATTCGAATTCGTTGTTCAATTTCTTGTTCTAATTGCCTTTCAAGCTTTTTCACAATCCTTGGATTCATAAGATTTAATTTTGTTTCGTTATCCACTACATCATCTTCCGTCACAATTTTAACCGTCATTTTCCAGTTTCCGTTCTCAATTTTAGGAATTAGCTTCGTACGGGAACGAAGGAGATTGAATGAAATATGGTCTTTAGCACCTTTTGGCTTAACGGTTACGGCGGATAATTCGATTTCATTTCTTACCCATAATAATCCCCTTGTTACTTTATCGTCGATTACCCCTACCATTTTATCTTTTTTAAAAACTGCCGTCCCGTTCACACTTAAACCACCTATCTGACCTACCTCTATCAAAGGAAGTGCCGCCGCTCCCGCCTCGCTACTTAACATCTGCAACAAGTCTTTCACGGTTACACTCATTCCCACTTTTAAGTTTGCTAGGTCTCTTGCAAACTCTGCTGAACTTTTCTCTAAATCAGGATTATCTTTCAAAACATCTATGGCTTTACCGTCAGTGACAAATGTATATGCCCTAATTGGTGGATCTGGGGAACGTGCGAAAAAATCAATGTGCTTCTGAATCCCTTCTTTAGCTAGTTTTTCGCCTATGATGATTACCTGGTTATGTCCCCAGAAAATACGGCGGGAAAATTTTTCCTGAAGAAGTGACATGGCATCGAAAATTGTAGTACCCGTTGCTTTTTCAACGATCATCGTTTTACCTCCTCCACCTTGACCACCCCCCATTTGTCCTCCTCCCATCGCTTCAGGAATAGCTATTTGTACAGAAAGCACTATCTTATCCTCAGCTGTTTTATCAAGTCCTGCTGCCAAAACAATTCCTATGTTATTGATTTCTACTCGATCCCAGCAGCCTGCAAGCAAGAGGGTAGATGAACAAATTGAAAAAGTGAGCATTAGTTTTACTGCTTTCGTTAAAGAAATAGTATTCATCATTTTCCCCTTTCAGGCACACAGCTGATTAGTTGGGCTTTTTAGAAGTTTTTTTACACAGAACAGCAAGTAACAACAATACAATTGGTATAATCGTTTGAATGAATATGGCATAAAAAGGCCAAGTAGTGCTCAATGAATGAGTGAGTTCCTGTAAATTCGGGGCCGACCAAATGCTGACTAGAACTAATAGGAAACCAAGCGGAAAAACGATTGGCCGGTAATCAGATAAATTTAACCATTGAGCAGTACCAATTACAATGGCATAATAGAAGACTGAAATTTTGATAAACGTACCAGAGACCTAAATCGCCATCACTATAGAGTCAAGGTGTTGGAGAAAATCGGCTAGGTTTATATACCGGGCAGCACTCATGACTGGATAAGTAAAAGTAGCTGTAATGTTGCCAAATAAAAAAAGAGAAAACAAATTGGTTACCACCATAGTAAGCATCACAGCAAACACCGAGATCATGCCCCATTTCAATCCTTTTTCTTTTTTATCTAAAAATGGGAGTAAGAAAGAGATGAGAAAGAATTCGGTAAACCAACTTGATGGAACAACAGCTCCCATCAGAGAAGGCATAATTCCTTTCTCCATGACAGGATATAAATTCTTAGGTTCTAAATCCGGGATAAGTAATATAACGATGACTAGAAGCAATATAATAACCACCGGAACAAGAAATTCTGCACTTCTCGCTATTACTTTAAGTCCGCCGTGTATGGAAAAGGAACAGACTAGTACCATGCTTCCAATTACAACGACCATTGGGGTTTTTGTCATAAAATTCCCAACGACAAATTCCCCGTACTCCCTTAATACGATTCCATTTGTATGTAAATAAAAGAATAGGAAAACAAACCCGATAATTTTTCCTGGAATCCATCCTAAAATTCTCTCGCTATATTGGATGACTGTTTGCCCCGGATAGCGCCTATTCAATTGTTGTGCAATATAGACAGAAAGAAAACCCGCGAAAGAGGCCCAAATTGGCGATAACCACATGTCTTGTTTTGCGAATTTACCCGTAATGGCCGGCACTAAGAGAATAGCCGTTGCCATAATCGTCGGATAGATCGTGATGGCCATCTGCAAAGCGCTAATCCTTCCTTTTTCAATCATTCCGTATCACCTCAATACATAAAAGATTTGCTACTCTTTACCCCTACTAGTCGGATCAGGCATCTGCCCATTGGATTGTCGATATTTATTGTATTCCCCTGTTGATTGAGTTCTTGGATTCAGCTTCCACCATGGGGAACGTGTAAGCACATCCTCTAACTCACTACTTTTTAACGGAGCTACTGGTCTAAGATACGGTACACCAAAGGAATGAAGCGTACATAAGTGGATAATTATTGTGATGGTCCCAAGCATAATTCCAAGCATCCCTAGTGTCCCGGCAAGCAGAATCATTGGAAAACGAAGCATACGCATCGCGATTGCTGCCGGATACCGTGGAATCGTAAAAGAGGCGACGCCTGTAATCGCAACGACTATAACCATAGGTGCAGAGACAATTCCCGCGGAAACAGCAGCTTCACCTATGA